>PMCS01000008.1 GCA_003154195.1 Candidatus Omnitrophota bacterium
AGAACCTCGCCGCCTTCCTGAAATTCCTGCCAAAAAAAGGGATTGAAAAGTCTCTCTGGGTAAAAAAATTCATCCCTGAAATTATCTATTCGCCCGCCGAAATACGCTTAAAGATTAATTGTTTTCAAGATTTCGCCCGCCCGCCCGCCGGAGATTCGGAAAACAAAAACGGAGAAGCGAACAACGCTTCTCCGTTTCCGAAAAATTGGTTAGACACAAAAAGAATGGCTGCCCGGCCAGGAGTCGAACCTGGGAATACAGATCCAAATTCTGCTGTGTTACCAATTACACTACCGGGCAATAAATTACCTGACGATATCTCCTCAATCAAGCTTGTGTTACCTCCCGCCGCCGCTTACGCTTGGCGGGATTAATTCAGCTACATTCGTTTTCCGCGCCTACGGCTTGAAAACGAATAAGCTTCATTAAAATTACACTACCGGGCAATTGTTGAATAATTTTGAGGAAATCGGGATATCGGGAAATTGGGGTTTGGAGATTAGAATATTGGGGGATTAGGTAACGACCATAATTCTCCAGTCTCCCAATCCCCAAATCACGATATCCTAATCTCCTGCTACCCTTAATACTCTTTAACCCATAAAATACATTAGGCGGAATTTTTCCCTGCCGAAGGCAGGGCAAGACCGGGAAAATGCAGTTGACGTTTGGCCGCTCGCCTCTCGGCGCTCGCCTCACGGCGAAGCCGTGGAAAGCCGAGGGCCGGCATTTTCCCGGTAATCAAGTTCCTTCGTCGCTTTCTCCTGCCACAGGGACACGGCGCGGCTGGCTTTGCGAAGCTTCTTTTTCCGTATGATAAGCGTCCAGGACTTTGCTGTGAAGATAATCTCGAAATTGCTGGTTAATCGGATGCGCCAAATCCTGATGGGCATTCTGGCGAGTGTCATGGTAATCGTTACTCGCGACCGCCGGCAGTTGCACGCCGCAATGGTTGCAATGGCGGCTTCCCATATCAACCTTTTTGCCGCAGTGAGAACAAAATTGTTTTATCTTTTTTGCCGGCATCGCCACAAAAAGGCCGCTGTTTCCTTCCACGACTTTGATGTTTCGCACCACGAAAGAATTATCAAAAGTAACTGTCGCGTAAGCCTTAAGGCGCTTGCCTTCATTTTCCCGCAACGAAACTCTTACTTCCGTAATTTCCATAGACGACCTCCGTTAATTACACGGACGCGCACGGATCATTAACCAAGTTGTCTTATCGGAATCAAAGTATTTTGAGAATCCGCGTAAATCCGCATGAACTCAAAATGTCCACGCCTTAAATACATCCCAACTTTTGGGTATCTTATCTATATCTATCAAGCAATCGGCTCGATAGCCTAAGATTGCGTAAAGAGCGCTTCCCGAGCCGGTTACTTTAACCAATATACCCTTTTTATCAAAATATTGCTTGGCCCGGCGAAGCTTAGCGCATAACGCCAAGGCGCTCGGCTCTAAAGCGTTAAAAATATTTTGCCTTACCAGCGCCACGTCGCCTTTCCTTAAAGCATATTGTAATATTTTAACATTACTTAAAAACTTTGTCAATTTTACTTGCGTATGCCGATAGACTTTTTTTGTCGCCAGACCGGCCCGCGGCCAGATAATAATATGCTCAAACTTCTTAGCGTTGAAAGGAATTATTTTTTCACCCCGTCCGGAAACTAACGCAAAGCTTGCTTCGCTTAAAAAAAAATTGACATCACTTCCCAGTTTCCCGCCTAATCGGTAAAGCTTTTGCCGGGAAAGCTTCAAATCAAGCAAAGCGTCTATTCCCAAAAGAACGCACGCCGCGTTGGAAGACCCCCCTCCCAGGCCGGAACCTACCGGTATATTTTTTTTAAGGATTATTTTAAAACCGAAAGGTATGTTTAACTCACTTTTTATCAATGCGGCGGCGCGGCAGCAAAGATTATTTTCATTCTGGAGGTCACGGCGGTTGGATTGGATCACTATACCGGGGTCATTTGTTACTTCTATGTCTATTTTGTCGCACAAGGATATTCTTTCAAAAATACTCTCTATTTTATGATACCCGTCGCGGTACCTACCAAGCAGATTAAGGTAAAGATTGATTTTTGCCGGGCTTAATAATTCTATCTTACTCTTGTAGCAGCCCTTGCGCTTTTTCAACGATAAAACGAGACGAGAGTCCATATAGGTCTATCAGCTCCGTCGGTTTTCCGGACTGCCCGAATCTGTCTTCTATACCAATGCGCCCCACTTTAACGGGAAACTTGTTGCTAAGCACCTCGCATACCGCTGAATATAGGCCGCCGGTTACCTGATGTTCTTCGCAAACAAGAACAGCTTTATGCCGTTTAGCTAAATCAATAAGTAAATTCTGGTCAATCGGTTTTATCGTATGGATGTTCACGACGCTGGCGCTGATGCCTTTATCTTTTAAAGACCGGCAAGCAAGCAATGCTTCCTGCACGATAAGGCCGCAGGAGATTATCGCGATATCCCTGCCTTCCACCAAAACACGCCCTTCGCCGAAAACAAAATCACCTTTGCCCTCGACGGTAGGTATCTTTGAACGGCCAAGACGGATATAGAACGGCCCGGGAGTCTGATAAGCGCAAAGAACAGCCGATTTCGTTTCCGGTCCGTCGCAAGGAACGATTATCTTCATATTCGGTATTGCCCTTAAAAAATTTATATCTTCAATCGCCTGATGCGAAGCGCCGTCTTCGCCGACGGTTATACCGGCGTGCGTCGCCACAATTTTGACGTCAAAATTATTATAGCAAATAGTATTGCGCACCTGATCCAGCGCCCTCGCCGTAGCGAACATGGCAAAAGTAGAAGCAAAAACAATTTTTCCGCAACTCGCCAGGCCGGCGGCCGTAGCCATCATATTCTGCTCAGCAACGCCGAAATTAAAAAACCTGCCGGGGAACTCTTTGGCAAAAAGACAAGTACGCGTAGAGCCCGAAAGGTCGGCGTCTAAAACTACAACTCGTCCATCTTTCTTGCCAAGCTCGATCAAGGTTTGCCCGTAAACATCGCGCGCGTATAGTTGTTCCATAATTTTAAAAAATGGTTATGGTAATGGCAAGGAAGCCTGTTTGGGCTATGGTTAAGGTTACGGCTTAATTCAATTCGTATCAGCCTTAGCCATTGCCTTAACCCATCCCGGCTTCTTTACCATAGCCTTAGCCTATTATTCCTGCCTCGCCTCGTCCGTTTTGTCGATTTCCTCAAGCTCCCGAAGAGCTATCTCGCGCTCTTTTTCCGTAGGAGCCCGGCCATGAAAATCTGCCACATGTTCCATAAACGAAACGCCCTTGCCTTTAACCGTCTGGGCGATGATAACCGTCGGTTTCGCCTTAATCTTTTTTGCTTCGGCAAAGGCGTATAGTAATTCTTCGATATTATGGCCGTCGCACTGCACCACATGCCAGCCAAATGCTTCCCACTTATTGACCAAAGGCTCTAAGCTCATTACCGCATCGGTGCGGCCGTCAATCTGAAAATGGTTATAATCAACTATCGCGCAAAGGTTATCTAATTTATAATGGGCCGCCGCCATCGCCGCTTCCCAAACATTACCCTCCTGGCACTCTCCGTCGCCCAAAAGGCAATATACCCGGTAATCTTTTTTGTCGATTCTTCCGGCCAGAGACATCCCGCAGGCGACCGATAACCCCTGGCCGAGCGAACCGCTGGCGACTTCAATGCCAGGCGTATTCCGGTCAGGATGGCCCTGAAGCAAAGCGCCGCATTTTCTTAACCGCCATAGTTCCTCGCTGGGAAAATAGCCGCTTAAAGATAATGCGGCGTAAAGGGCAGGACAGCAATGGCCCTTAGAAAGATGAAACCGGTCGCGGTCCGGCCAATGAGGATTCTTGACGTCGTAGCGCATAATTTCAAAATAAAGCGTGGCAATAATGTCGGAGGACGATAAAGAACCTCCCGGATGGCCGCTTCCCGCGCAAGCCAGCATCTTAATAATAAGCTTACGTATTTCGTTGGCTTTATTTTTTAATGACTTTATCTTCTTTTCCATATTTTTCTACTTTTTCTTTTAATTGTTTCCTATCGGGAAAGTTTTTTAACCCCTCCCGGTAATAGCGCACGCCTTCTTCTTTATTTCCTAAAACGATACAGATATCGCCCGCGTGCTCGTAAACCACCGGGTCTTTAATCATCGCCACCGCTTTTTTTATATATTCTTCGGCTTTTTTATATTCCCCTTTTTTATAATATATCCAGCCCAGGCTATCCAGATAAGCGCCGTTATCCGGTTCCGCCAACAGCGCTTTTTTTATCATCCCTTCCGCTTCTTCTAATTTTACGCCGTCTTCCGCGTAGGCATAAGCTAAAGAATTAAGCAGCATCGCGTTTGCCGGTTCTAAATCCAAACCCCGGCGCCAGATTTTAATCGCTTCCTGGCGCCGGCCGGTCTCATCATAAAGATAACCCAGCCAAAACATACTTTCCGTATCTTTCGGATCATTCTTAACAACCGCCTCGTAAATGCCTATCGCCCGGGGGTATTCTTTCTTATAAAAATAGAATTGCGCTAAATACTGGGAAATTTTTAAATCTTCGGGTTTTTGGTTGTGGGCTTTTTTTAAAAAATCTCCATATTCCCTGTCCAATTCTTTATCTTTCTGGGAATAGGAATAAAGGAAAATAAGGGCTGATGAGGCATCGAAGCTATCGGAGTCAATTTTTTTAGCTTCTTTTAATTCTACTTCGGCTCTTTTAATTTCTCCCAGCCGAATAAGCAAAGCGGCGATCTTCAAGCGTATCGCCAGCGATTGCGGATCAAGCCTTTTGGCTTTTTCCAATTCAACGACGCCTTGCCGAAAATCGCCCTCTTCGGAATAGACAAGCCCCTTCAAATAACTGCTATATTTATCTGCCAGGCTGTTATCCCGCGCAAAACATAACAAAGGACAGGCTAATAGCGCGACAAAAAACACAGAACGCTTCATTTTACCGCTTCAAGCTCCAAATTTAAGGTTATAGCTAAACGGTTACTAATAGTTACAAAAAGTTACCGATAGTTACTAATGATTACGAAATTACCGCTACTAAATTAGTCGTAATTTATAGCAACCATTAGCAACCAGAGGTAATCATTAGTAACCTTTACTAACGATGATTATCTGGACTTATGCCGCTGCATTTTTCTTCTTTTTTTAAACCAGTGGCGTTTAACTTTTTTTAGTTTACGTTTACGGCCGCAAGGCATTTTATAACTCCTTTTTATACGTTAATAAATTACTTTATTCAACGGATACTCAATGATTCCTTCCGCGCCCTTTTCTTTAAGCTGCGGGACGAGTTTTCGTACTTCTTTTTCTTCTAAAATTACCTCCAGGGCGTACCAGCCTTCGACGGTTAAATGTGAAATAGTCGGTTTTTTCAAGGCCGGCAGAACCGATATGATTGCGTCAAGATTTTCTTTTTTAAGATTCATCTTAAGCCCTACCTTGCCGACCGCTTCCAGCGCCCCCCGCAAAAGCATTACCACATGTTCCATCTTGCGGCGCTTCCAATCATCTTTATGAGAAGTTTTGTTGGCAATAAATTTGGTCGTGGAAGTGCACAGGGTCGCTATTTCCCTCAAGTTATTGGCTTTCAGGCTTGAACCGGTCTCGGTTAAATCGACAATCGCGTCAACCAGGCCGGCGCCAACTTTTACTTCCGTAGCGCCCCAGCTGAACTCAACGTCGACATCAATTTTATTCTTCTTGAAAAATCTTTTGGTAAAACCTACCAGTTCGGTGGCAATACGCTTGCCCTGCAAATCTTCTATTTTTTTTATCGGCGATTCGTTTTTAACCGCGACAACCCAGCGCACGGGATTAGCCGTAACCTTGGAATAAAGCAATTCCGCCACCCTGACCACATCGGAATCATTTTCCAAAATCCAATCTTCGCCGGTAATGCCGCAATCAAGCGCGCCGTCGGCGACATAACGAGACATTTCCTGGGCGCGGATTAAAACCAGAGAAATCTCCGGGTCGTCAACGCCGGGAGTATAAGACCGGCTGCTGATATAAATATCAAAACCGGCCTTTTTAAAAATCTCGACGGTCTTATCCTGCAAACTTCCCTTGGGTATGCCTAATTTAAGTGTTTTCATATTTTTATTTTTTCTGCGAAAAAATAAAAATTATCCTATTTATTTTTTGCTGCGCAAAAAATAAATATCACCCACTTCGCCGATTAAAAAATAATAAAATACCAAGCCGGTTAAAATTATATAATAGTTGAATCTTGTTGTAAAGGTATTTTATTCGCGGAATTTAACGGCGCGCGCCTTAAAAAATAAATGCCCACATAGCTAAACCATCGCAAATATAATTTGTTATTCCTCGTCAATCCCTCCCGACATCAATTTTCCCGGCTGTTTCGCAAGCAGATGGTGTGGGAAAAAAACAAGATTCGCGATCAGGGTCGGGATAACCGCACTGGCGATAACCGCCGCTACGAGAAACGAATACTGTTCCTGTGTCACTATGCCGTGGGAATATCCGTAGAGCGCTGAAATCGTTCCAAAGGTAAGCCCGGTTGACATTAAAAGCGTATAGTACCACTTCTCCGAATGTTCCTTCCTGAAAAATCCGATCACCGGATACAGTCCAAAAATCTTTGAAATGACCTTGCCGGCCAAAAGCACAAAAAATATCAACGGTGCGGCAATCAACGCCGCGATAGACACAAGCGATCCTGCCCTGATAAAATAAAACGGGGTAAGAAAACCCACGGTTAAAGTCCGCAGTCTCCTTACCCAATGGTGTTCTTTGGACGCAAATTCCGCAAGAAGCATACCGGCAATATATGCCGGCAACACCGCCTCGCTCCCCGACCAAAGCGCAAGCGCGCCTAAACCAAAAAGTACGAATACTACCCATTTTACCCTGATGGCAGCGGTCTTGTTTCCATAGACTTTCGTCAAAAATGAAGTTACAATGGGAAAAATGGCGAGTATGCTGGCAGTTACTGCAATAAAAACGATTGTTTTGTAATTAAAAGGAGCAAAAATTAAACCGAGCGCGGTTACCGTTCCCAGGTCATTGATAAAACAGGCACCTAATATCCCTTTACCAAACTCCGTCTTGTTAAATCCCGTCTCAAGCATTACCGCATAGACAACCGCCATCGAAGTAGTTGAAAGAGCAATGCCCGCCAACCAACTTGCTCTGATGTCCCAATGGAGAATGAAACGGGCAAAAGCAGCGCAGCCTAAAAACGGAGCAATAAAACCTACCATTCCCACCACGACGACTTCTTTCCATTTCAAACGAATAACCTTTGGGTCAAGCTCGGCTCCCGCCAAAAAAGTAAGCAGTATGGCTCCGGTCGCGGCCAAAAACTTAAGCCACTCAAGATTATTTCCGAAAACATTCGGGCCGAAGAACCGGCTGACGATATTGGCGGCAATAACGCCTACGCATATTTCCACAAGCGCAATCGAAATTCTTAGATGATGCGCGATGATCGCTGAGAATACAGATAGCCCCAACCATAACGCGGCAATGACATAAATTTGTTCCATATTTAAGCGCCTCCCTCTCAACTCAACCTTCCTTTAATCGCAGTGAACTACCACCGGCTCACGCCGGTGGCTCTCCGAACCCTTCGGCTCGTAGAGCCGGGGGCTTACCGGTATAATCCCACCAAACTGCGGCGGGATTATTTTTCCGCATTCATCCGCCGGTTAACACCGGCGGTTTTCTGCGGTAAAAATAAAATTTCTACCGCTTCATGGCAGAGGCAAAATAAAAAAACCTCTACCATTTCTAGTAGAGGTTATCAACCTTCAGTCTTTTCAGGTGGTTATACGGCGAACCTCATCGCCTTGATTAACCCTTCGCCTTGCCGCGCTTCGCGCAAGCTCGCTCAGGGTTAATTCGCACTATTGTTTTTTCTGCGTGAATACGCTTGCGTAGTGAAACGACGTCCCGCCTTATGCGGGAAAAAAACAATGTGCTCATTAATATATTTTACTATATTATTACTTTTTCTCCAGATAATTCTTTACATAATCTGCGACGCCTTGCGCGAAAGTGAACTCGGCACCCAGGTTTAATTTATCCAACTGCCCCGTATCGGCGCGGGTAATATCCTGGTACAACCCGACGTAAGGATTATCGAAATAATCCGGTTCTAAATCAGTTCCCAAGGCTTTGTTCAAGTTAGCGATCATCTCGTTAAAACTCGCAGGCTTACCCGTGCCGGCATTAAGAATTGTGCTCTTTTTTAGGTTGAGCGCGCCGACAGTGACCCGCGCTATGTCTTTAACATAAATAAAATCTCTTTTTTGCTCGCCATTTCTGAAAACTCTCGGGCGTTTCCCCGCCTTCATCTGTAGATAGAGCTGATAGGTCATACTGGCCGCCGGCCCCTTATGATACTCGCCGGGGCCGTAAACATTAAAATAACGCAGGCCAACGATCAAGGGCACTCCCTTTTTACCGAATAAAGGCCGGGCGATACAATCGCAGAGGTATTTAGAATAACCGTAAATATTTAACGGCCGCGGCGGCTGGCTTTCAGCCATCGGCGAGGAGCCATCCCCATAGGTTGCCGCACTGGAAGCATAAACAAGTTTTAAATTTCTGCCAAGGCAGAAATTTAAAACGTTACGAAAACCTTCGGTGTTTACCGCCATCATCACTGTATCGTCTTTGAAAGTAGTATCGGTGATCGCGGCTTCGTGGATGACCGTTTCGACCTTGGGAAGTTTTTTAAAAATTTCGCCGTTGCTTACGTCGGCGCATACTACATCCGCTTTCGTGCCCATAAGATTTTTGTAGTTAGCGTGAGAAAAATCATCGAGCGCGATTACGCGCGCCCCTTTACTTTCCAAAAGCTTAACAATATTCGACCCGATAAATCCGGCCGCGCCGGTGACTAAGACTTTCATGTTATAACTCCTCTTTTAACACAGATGATCGCTGATAAAATGATTAAATTCCCTTTCAGCGGAATCCCTCTGAATTAGAATAATAACGAGCGAAAAAATCCTAAATTCCAATAATACCAGGCCAACTTCTGTTTAAACACTGCCTGCCAGTTCGACCGGCGGAAAATTTAGGTTACTGACGTTTATTTATAATTCCGAATTTGGCGTCCGAAGTTTTCAATTATCTGCGATCATCTGCATCTTCCAATCTGTGATCATCTGCGTTTACTAAAATTCAATCGTCATCGCCCCATAAGGACAAACCCTGATGCATATCCCGCAGGCAATACATTTTTCTTTTATAAATTTTACCTCAAAAGTCTGTGGATTTCTCTCCAGCGCATCTGTCGGACAACAAGGAACGCAAACCGTACAATCAACGCACTTATTTCTATCCATGGAAATATCTTTCGATAAAGGCTGCACCCGCAGGCCTTCTTTTTTTAAATACTCGAGGCTCTTTTTGTATTCTTCCTTTTTGCCGCTAAGCTCTAAAACCATCACTCCTTCTTCGTTAGGGTTAACTTCCGCCTTCAGAATATTGACCTCTAAACCAAAATCCTTGACCAGCCGGGAAACGATGGGCTTGTCAACTCTTTCTTTAGGAAAATGTAAGACAATCTTGGCTTTTTGGATCATTCTTCTATCGGCCTCTCTTTTAAAAGCTTAAGCTTATATCCGGAATCAACCGAAGGAATTTTTTCAATCGGTTCGCTTAGATAAAACTTCTTAGCCTGTATCCATTTCTTAAGAATTTCAGTGATTTCCCGCGCCTTTCTTATACTGGATAAAGACCCGGTATGGACTTCCGTATCGTTTATTCGAATAACACCGCTTTTAAGCTGAGCGTAATTAACATAACCCAAGGGGTTGAATTTAACATTAGGGTAATCGCTTGAGTAATCAATAATCGGCGCGACAATATCTTCGTCGCGCACCGCGGCATAAGCAAGAATATCTTTATCTAAAATAGGTATGGGCACGCCCACGCCCACGCTTAAGGTAGCGCCGTAACCAAGCATGGAAGTACCGATCAAAAATTGCGGCGACATTTTTTTTAAATCTCCGATAAGGGCTAATGTCCCGGCTCCCGTCTTGGGCAAACCCTTAGCGGTACGCTCCACGCCGGGATTATGCTGAGTGCCCCACCAGGAGACATAACCAATACCGCCGCCCAGAAATATTCTTGTTCCGATGCCGATAGTTTTATAAAGGGGGTCGGCTAATAACGGCGAAAGAGCGGCCGCGGAACAGTAATTAGCGTTTCCCAGCCGCGGCTGTAAAGCGCCCATGTAAGTATAAATGATTTTATTGGAAGTATTTACCGCGACATTGTAATTCTGGTAACAATTTCTTATATTAAAAAGCATTACTTCGTTTAAATCATTGATGTTGATTTTCGTTCTGAGGAATTTGCGAGGATAGCAATCCGTACCGTAAGCTTTTGCCTCTAAAATTAAATCGCGGCCGGCAACCAAATCGTTGATTACGTGGCCGCCGCCGTATTTAAACTCTCCGGGATAAACTTGGTTGCGGGGATCGTCGTCGGGGATGGCGGTAGCGCCCAAAAATAAATCCACCGCGGCCAAGCCGGCATAGCAGGGAACTTTATTTAAAGTAGCGCTGCCTCCTCCGATTTTAATACGCGGCTTGGTATGGCCGGTATTAAAAAAAATACCGCTGGAGCACATCGGGCCGAACGTAGCCGTCGTCACTACGTCAACTTCTTCAAACGCTTTGTCCAGACCTTTTTTCGCTACGAGTCCCGATACTTCTTCGGCGGTTAATATAACTGCGTCGCCTTTCTTGATTTTTTCGTTGATTTCCTGGATAGTACGCATAAATTAATAAATGGTCAGGGTAAGGGTAAAGATGCCGGTATAAAAACTTGGCTAGGGCAATGGTAACGATGCCAGTATGGGCCATGGTTAGGGTTAAGGCTGTGAATTCGTATCAGCCCTAACCAATGCCATAGCCCAAACCGGCTTCCTAGCCTTAGCCTTAACCGATTATTATCACTGGCATCATAACCCTAGCCTTAACCGGATTAAATACACCCGTGTTTCTTTATGTGCGCGGCTTCAAGCTCCTCAATGCGCTTTTCCAAACGGTGCAATACTTCGATAACAGGATCGGGAAGTTTATTATGGTCAAGTTCCACTCCACTGACCTTCTTGGGAGTCAAATCTCTTATCACCCGGCCGGGAACTCCTACTACCGTGGAATCAGCAGGAACGTCGCCGACGACAACCGACCCGGCGCCCACGCGCGCGCCGTCGCCCACATTAATCGGCCCCAGCAAAATCGCTCCCGCGCCGACCACCACGCCGTTACCTAAAGTAGGGTGGCGCTTGATCTTCTCATGGGAAACGCCGCCTAACACGACGCCCTGATAGATCAAACAATCATCGCCGATTTCGGTGGTTTCGCCGATTACCACCCCCATACCGTGGTCAATAAAAAAACGTCTTCCGATTTTAGCGCCAGGGTGGATTTCGATGCCGGTAAAAAACCGGCCGGTGTGGGAGATTATCCTACCCCAAGTCTTTAAATCACACCGCCACAGCCAGTTAGCCAACCGATACCACCAAATGGCATGTAGGCCCGGATAGCACAATACCACCTCGACGATACTGCGCGCCGCAGGATCTTCCCGGAAAACCGTATTGATGTCTTCTTTTAACCGCGCGAATAGACTCATAGATTTGTACTATTAACGCTGATAATCGCAGATTAGAGGATGCTGATGATCACAGATAATTAAAAATTCCAATTTTAACTGGGATTTGCTGTTTGATGTACGGAATTTAATCGCTTTATCCGCGATCATCAGTTGATTTTCGATCAGCGATCATCTGCGTTTTACCCACGGCAGGGTTTTGTGCCTTTGTTCTTGCGGCGCCGCCGGCGCCAGGATAATTTTCCTCTTCTTTTTCTGCGCGACATATTTTCACCTCGCTTTTATTTTTTGCTATGCGAAAAATAAAAGTCAATGATTAAGGATAATAGAGATTTGACCGATTGTCAAATACTTATTTAACCCGAAAATGCCGTCCACCGTCTGTCTCTCCATAATCCATTGGTTCTCAGCAGCGAACGGCCGCTATTACCTACCAGCAAAAGGGACGGCATTTTTCGGGTTAATGCGAATGGAGATGGACCAGATTTTTATGCTGATGGCGGTGGATATGGATAAGATTATGCTCCTGCAAAAAATTTTGGTCCGCTAATACCTCGGAGGAAGGCGCGGTTTTAACGATCTTCTTCTCGAAACCGAACACATAAACTACATCGGATATTTCATCCACAATATGCAGGTCGTGAGTCGCGGTAATAATTGTCCGGCCGGCTTTGTTCTGCGCGATAAGAATATCGATGATATCCCTGGTAGTCTGCGGGTCGAGCCCCGCCGTCGGCTCATCAAGAAGCAAAACCTCCGGCTCAATCGCCAGGACCGAGCCGATAGCGACTTTCTTTTTTTCGCCGATACTTAACTGATGCGGGGAACGGTCCAGGAGATGGCCTATTTTCAGAGTAGCCGCTACCCCCTCTAACCGCCTGACAACTTCGTTATGCGCCACTCCCAGTTGAAGCGGCCCAAAAATTATATCTTCTTTTACCGTAGGGCAAAATAATTGCGTATCGGGGTTTTGAAAAACAAATCCGACCCTGCCGCGAAAAAACCGGCAGAACTCATCGTTATTTAAAATATTTTCTGACATTTCCTTATCGAAAGCCCGGAAACTGCCGCGCCGGGGAAACACCAGGGCGTCCAGCATCGCCAGAAGCGTAGATTTACCAGTGCCATTGGCACCGATGACCGCCGACCGAGAGCCCTCTTCGATAGAGAGATTCACTCCATTCAACGCCGGTATTTTGTTAAGATAAGAAAAATAAACTTCGTTTAATTCAAATATTGATTTTGCCATAGGCTTAAAATAAATACCGATAATGTCACCCCTAAACACAGCCAATCTTTTAATCCGGCGCGGAACTCATCCATCACTTTAGGCTCGCCGGAATAACCCCGCGAGATCATCGCGCTGTATACCTGATTGTGCATATCGTATGACCGGCGCCAAAGGTTTGCGATATTCCCGGCGACGATCTTCCTGCCTCTTGCCGAAGAAGAAATATTCCCACAGCGGCTCTTGATTGCGGTATATGTATCCTGGATTATCTCCATAAAAAGATAAATATAACGGTAGCACATCCCCATGATCATCACAAAAATTTGCGGGACCTTGAACACGCGTAAAACCTTCAATAACACCGAATGTCTTGTGGTCAAAGCAAGAAGCACGCATAATGACACCGAAGTCAAAACCCGCAGAAAGAAAATGCCGGCGCTTGCCGCGCCTTGTTTTGTGATACTGACGGCCATGCCGAACAGGTGGAAACTTGCCAATGGCTCACCGGGAGTAAAAATATTAAATAGCGCCGGAGCAGCGATAAATAAAGAGAAAAACGGTATAAAAAACAATGTACGTTCCCAAAAAAACAGGATATCGATCGATGAAACCAGAGCCAGAACCAGACAAAAACCATAGATACCGGCGATAAACGGTATACTCCGGGAAAACAGTGCCGCTAAAAGCAGCACAAAAATCATCAGCGCCTTAACGCGCGGGTCTCTTGCCTGCAGGAATCCTTTTCGGGAAGCGCAATCTTCCGAGAAGATAGATTCCTTGAACAAAACCAAAACCGCCATAAGTGAACGCTCAATGAAATGATTGTTTTCAGCCATCCTTATCTTTCCTCGCCAGCATCTTCCCTATAAACACCATTACCATAACAACTGCCGCCGTTCCCGCAAGCGCCGATATTATATAAGCAAAACTTAAATTACCCAGCCCTTTACTTTCCCATCCTTTGAACGCATAACCCGGCATCGGCGCTTTCCATAAAGACGACAGCCTCTCTAAACCTCCCGGCGCGTACCCCACCAGTTTCCGTATCTCACCGGCACTCCACTCGCCCCAGGCAGAACCGGCTTTAAAATGAGCCGGGATAATCAATCCCAGAGGAGACAGGATGATTAACACCACGATTCCCATCCATAATTTAGCAGTAGCCTTCATTATGCCGCTCCCTCTTCATAAAGCATCTCAGGAAACTTTTTCTGCAAGTATTTAATTACTGAAGCCGTAACAATAGCTTCAATCCAGCCAAATATCAACAGATGTCCGCCCAACATCGCGGTAACCGTTGCCTTAAGCCCATATGGGCAATACAACGCCAAGCCGTTTGTCGTATGATGGAACAACGGCTGTAAGCCAAACTCGACTCCCGCGCACAGCGCGGCGATGTTAATTCCCAAATAGGCGCCGATGCCGGCGGCAATCACTCGCCGGCCTGATCCAACCTGGCTGCCGGAACCGGCTAACCGATAAATATAATAACCGATAAACGGTAAAACAAAAGCCATGTTAAAACAGTTAGCTCCAATAGCGGTGATACCGCCGTCACCGAACAACAATGCCTGGATAACCAGAGCGACAGTTATTGCGATACACGCCGCCCAGGGGCCTAAAATTATTGCCGCCAGAACTCCGCCCACGGCGTGGCCGGTTGAACCCCCCGGTATCGGCACATTAAACATCATAATCACAAAGCTGAACGCCGCGCCGATTGCCAAAAGCGGCGCTTGTTTCGCTTTCAGCCTTTTTTTAACGATTTTCGCCGCTGCCGTCCAAATCGGCAGCATCGCCGCATACATCACTGCGCATGTTGCCGGGCCTAAATATCCATCGGGTATGTGCATAAGCGTTTATACAATACCTCGTTAAATGCCTAAAGTTCAAAGTGCCCTTCCGCCACCGATATAAAATTTTATGTGGGCGGATCCGCCTCTGGCGGAAAAGTGTCTAAAGTTAAAAACAAAAGAGTAGGCATTTGTCTTTAACTTTAGGGCACTTTAGGCACTTGATAAGGTATTACCTTTTTTAAATTCGTGTTACTTTTTGGTAAAAAAATAATACGCCTGAAAATACTAAACCAACCCCTTGCCGGTCGTGGACATGCTCATAGTTACGTGTTTAATCCCCTTGACTGCCTTTAACATATCCGCCAATCTCTGCGCCTGGGCCGGCGCGCCTTTAATCGCGATTATCTCCAGGCAGTTATGATGGTCTAAATGTATATGCTGGCTGGAAATAATAACCTCTTGAAAATCATGTTGGATATCCGTAATTTTATTGAGCAGTTCTCTTTTGTGGTGGTCGTAAATAAGGGTAACCGCTCCCGCTACCTGGCCGCCTTCCTGCCATTCCCGCGCGACTAAATCCTGGCGGATCAAATCCCGTATGGCTTCGGAACGGTTGGAATAGCCTTTGCGCTTGAGGTGAACGTCAAACCTATTCGACAAATCGCTTTCCAGAGATATACCAAACCTGATTAATCCCGACATAATTCCTCTTTTTTCTTTGCCCTATATCCGATAAAGAAAAATATTTGTTACTATTTTAATAATAGTAACACAATCTGTTTATGCGTCAATAACAATTAATTTTAGATACTTCCTCTCCGTTCCCACTGTTCCGTTATAATTTCCTTATCCGCGAAGCGGACATATTTATTTTTTCCGGCTTGCCGGAAAAAATAAATCAATACACTTTCCCCTGAGCAATCGCGCGAACGATATCTTTCTTGGTAACAACGCCAACCAGCTTGTTGCCTTTTACGACCGGATAATAGTGGATATTCCGTTCGATTATCATCGTGGCGACATCCTCTACGGAATCTTCCGGAGAAATAAACAGGCAATCTTTCTCCATAATCCCTTCGACGCTGGTTGCGGCAATCCGCTTCATCTCCGCTTCGAATTTTTTCTCGCCCAACGTTAAATATCCAGTAAAAAAAGCGATAAAAGTCGGCAGGTGCACTTTTTTATCCTGGAAGATCAGGCTTTCCTCTAAAACTATCCCAATACATTTACCGCTCGAATCCACTACCGGCGCGCCGCTTACGTTTTTATCGACCAATAACTTAGCCAAGTCACGTATATTAGCCTGAGGTGTCACGCTGAAAACTTCCTTAGTCATTATTTCGCTTACTTTCATCTCCTACCTCCCGATTGTTATCGCAGTCTTTAAAAACATTACCTGTTTTTTATTCGCGTAGTTCGCTCAATTCGTTGTTAAAAATTATTTTGCCTTTATTCCTTTAATAAAACTCTAAGCTTGTAACTGCCTGCTTTATATTTTCAAAATCCTTATCATTATGCAATAATTTTAAATCCTGCTCCAGAACTATTTGCGCAATGATACAATCTACTGAACTGCGGACGGTTATCCCCTTCTTCCGGCAGTGAAAATAGATATTAGCGGCTTGCGCGTATGAATCTTTTTTATCGAGAGGGGAAAAAAATGTGAAAGTATCAAGATACTTCTTCAAAACATCGAAATCTTTTTGGCTGGACGCGCCCTGAAGCAGTTCTTGATAAATATGACTGGTTATTCCGAACGGTATATTCAAATCGATGATTTCAGTAAATTTATCCGTGGCCGGATTTTTAATATCTTTTAGAAAATCAATCAGAACTGAAGTGTCGACTAAAATCATAAATCAGCCCTTCCTTAACGCTTTATAATCATAATCTTTTCTAAAAGATATTTTTCCCCTTAATTCCCTTAGATCTAAACGACTGTGGTTTCTGATAAACTCCAACAAAGCAGTCGCAATCAGCTCTTTCTTGGTATGGGCATGAGATATTTTTAAAGCTTTCTTAATTAAATTATCGTCTAATACTATATTTGTACGCATCGCTATACACCTCCTCGTACACATAGGATAACACATAGATTAAATATATCAAGACTTTAAAGTTTTGCGAATAATTATCATTTCCCTTGCGTGCTTTGCCAGCCTCGCATAGCTCGCCTTGCGGCGTCCGCCTCGGCGAGTCTTCGGCCCTCGGCTTCGCCGCGAGGCGAGCGAGACGGGAAGCCGAGGGCTCGTCTAGGCGGGCGCCTTGGCGGAAAAAAATATTTCCAATCTGAGAAAGTCAGCCGCTTAGGCGGCCATATAGACTACACCTTGGACTTCCCCGGTACTCCGGGAAGTCTGTGGACAAAATTCGCAGTTCCCCTTTATCCTATCTTTAAAATCCAAATCCCAGCAACAATCAAAATCACCCCCACAAATTTCACCGGCGTCCAGGCTTCGCCTAAAATGATAATGCCGATTAAAAAGGTCAGAAACGGATAACTGCCGGAGATGGGAACGATGCGGGAAATGTCGCCGGATTTTAACGCGTTATAAAAACAAATCTGGCCCAGGATACTGGCCATAAACCCGGCCAAAATAAGCAATACCATCGGTTTGGCGCCGACGGATTTGATCTCCGAAGGCTTAACCATAAAAGGGAGCAACAGGACTAATCCCAGCAGAACCCCCAGGGAACGATAAAACAATCCGGCCAGGGCGCTGGCTTTAGCCAGGCCTAATTTTTCCAGCAACGGAACAAAACCCCAAATTAACGCGGCCAACCCCGCCCAGTAAAAAGATGTCATAAGTTTATAAAGTGTTGGGCCCGTTGAGTCCATTGAGCCGGTTGCATAGTTAACAATGAATCTTTTAACACATTTAACGGGCTAAACTGGCTCAACCGGCCAAGCAGGCTAAACTAATTTAAATAACTATCCCCTTAAATAACTCCTTCTCTATCGCGATAATCTCATTAATGCCCTTCTTGCCCAAAGCCAGCAAGTCGCTTAGATCTTTCTCGTTAAACGATCCATGCTCGCCGGTTCCCTGCAGCTCGATAAATTCTCCGCTTGATTTCATCACGACATTCATATCCACTTCCGCGGCAGAATCCTCATCGTAATCCAGATCCAACATGTATTTACCTTTGATGATCCCCACGCTGATCGCCGCTAAATAATCGGTAATACATATTTCCGGGATTTTTTTTGATTTATAAAGTTTATCCATGCAATCAACCAGAGCCACAAATCCTCCCACAATCGATGCCACGCGCGTGCCGCCGTCAGCCTGCATCACGTCGCAATCAATGACAATGGTGCGCTCGCCGATTTTATTCATCAACGTAACATTGCGCAAGGCTCTGCCCACCAAACGTTGTATCTCCATGGTGCGCCCCGATAATTTATCCCGCTCGCGCTGGATGCGGGTATTGGTAGAGCGCGGCAGCATCCCGTATTCGGCGGTCAACCACCCTTTGCCGGAATTACGTAAAAACGGCGGGACTTTTTCGTCCACCGACGCGGTGCAGATAATCTTGGTATTGCCGAATTCGATAAGGCACGACCCCTCGGCGTGCTTGATAAAATTTCTGGTGATGTTGACTTTCCTTAGCTGGTCGAACAATCGGTTGTCATTACGTTTCATTATACTCTCCTTTTATTTAGCCACTGATTAACACTGATTTCCACGGATTATTTTTTCCCGCCAAAGCGTAAAGCGCGCAAAGGTAAAATACAAAAATATTTTAACCACCCGTTCGCCTGGCTCTGCCAGGCTCACTAGATTACACAGATTTTCACAGATAGATTAAAACCAGTAAAACCAGATTTTTAAAAATATGCCCTTCGTAAACTTCGTATTCACGATTAATATTTCTTGTATTTATCAGTGAAATCAGTGTAATCTCGTGGTTGCAAATATTTGTTTTTCTGTATTCTCCGTGCCCTCTATGTCCTGTGGTAAATATTTTATCTTTGTTTCTTAGTTTTTATTCCACTCCTCTTTATAAAAATAATACGCCTTTTTAAGGCGACGCAGGAATGGCGAGTTTTTGCCATCACCCTGGGAACAAACGCCGAGCCATTCGTCATTAACCCAGGCATCATTCATCGGCCCTTGCCAAGCGCCGATTACGGTATCGTGCTCATCAAGTTTGCCGCAAAACCACCAGCCGTCGAGCCAGTTATAGACAAAACCGCCGACCGAACAACCGCCGGAAGCGGCGGAATTTTTGGCCATATCGCGCCAGGCGCCTTTGTGGTAAAACGCCTGAAAATCTTCGTCTTCTTTTTGCTTACGGCTATCCCAGGAATCTCCGCCGTATTCGGTGATCACCACGGCCCGGTCGAACCCGAAAAATTTTGGCTTACGGAACAGTGCGCCAAAGCCATACGGCCCGGTGTAACTGTTAAATCCTAAAAAATCTATTGCCGGAGTATATTTTTTATAATAGGGCAACATCGCCTCAAGAGCGTTGCTTACGCCAACCGGATGATTTTTATCAAGTTGATGGATCATCTCGGCTACCTTGTTCACAAAGCGCGCGAATTCTCCCGGGCGCTGGCGGGCATTGGTATTGTTGAAAGTAGAATTTTCTTTACTGCCTACGGCGTCGTTTTCGTTGCCCAGCAGCCACATCAGGATATACGGCTCGTCTTTAAATTCAACAACCATCTTCCGGACGTCTTCAAGCATGCTCTCCAAATGCTTGGAGTTGGTATAGTCGGTCCCCTCTTCCCAGCTCGCGCCGGAACCACGCGTATAGGCGCCTAAAAAATTACCCATCATCACCATAATCCCGTATTTTTTATATAAATCGCGCAACAATTCTTTATTGATGTTATCGGGATGATAAATCCGCAAGGTATTGGCGCCCATCTCTTTCATCAATTGAAAATCGCCCACCGCCGGTTCATCTTTATCCTGGATATTGTTTCCATTCTTGTCTACCCATGATTCATAGGCAACATCATTAATGCCGTTGTGGTTATAATCGTAATTCATCCACATATTGGACGCGGTAAGCCGCTCGCCGACCTTAATCGGGTCGGTGCATAATCCTTTAATAAAATAAGGATTATTGTCGACTAAAATCTGCCAGCCGCCGTTATCATACTTGACCAATCGCACCCGGCCTTTACCCCGCTGTTCGACGATTTTTAGCTTTTGCGCGGGATAAGCCGCGGGAATCAAACCAACACCAAATATCCAACAACAAAAAAAACTAAGAATAATCTTCATTTTTATATTTTCCATACCCTTTTTCTTAATCTGTAACAATCTGAGAAAGTCAGCCGCCTAAGCGGCCATATAGATTACACCTTGGACTTCCCCGGTACCCCGGGAAACCCGTGGACAAATTTTTAGGTTTTTCTTTGCTGACTTTGCCAGCCTCGCCTAGCTCGCCTCGCGGCGAAGCCGAGGGCTCGTCTAGGCGGGCGCCTTTGCGGGAAAATATTTTTCCTTCCCTCACCTTCCATCAATCATCCTTAGCTATATTCTCCGCCAGCATGTTGCAGAACAAAAGCCCCTGCTCAATGGCATCCTCCAGGGCAACATGGGACTTGCGGCTCACATCAAACCAGCGCTTGGGCATATTTTTTTTGCGTATGGAATGAAAATCTTTTTTCAGCATTGCCATGGCATAGGTTTTTATATCCAGAGAAGAGAAAGAAAACGGGCTTTCCCCGGTAAATTTTATCAGGTACCAATATATATAGGTAAAATCAAAACCGGCAGGGTAAGCGGTGAATACCGGCTTGCCGGGAAGTCTTTTCAACCACACCGAATAATCCTTCATCGCGCGGCGCGGCTCCTGCCGGTTTTCATGACAAGCCTTCCATGCCTCAGGGTTCTTTGCCCAAAACGCCATTGTATCCTTATCCTGTTTTGCGCCGGAAAGAGTTTTGAGGTTGGCAGCAAAAGTCCCCAGCATGGTTTTATCCGCCTTAAACGCCGCGGAGCCGAAACTGAGCATGGAATTAGCCCCGGGGATGGGGCCGTCGGCTTCGATATCCGTACTTACGTATATTTCGCTCATAATATTTTTACCACAATTTTTTCCCGCAAAAACGCGAAGTGCGCAAAGCTCGTTAAAAACAAATTCTATTTTCCGCTCAAAGCACGACCATTAAGTATTGCAAGCACTTTATCCATAGAATTTGAGAATATTTTGATTTTTATCTTAGAATTATAACGAACTATATCAATATGGGGTCCTGACTTTTCAAACGATTCAATATCATCGTAAGGTATAAACGTAGTTCCCAAAAAAGAAACCACCAAAAATGTATCATAAAAAGCCACTCTGCCAGCTTGTATATTTCCTCCAGCCCACACCGGTATCATATCATTCTTGTAAGCTACATTGCATTTTTCCTGATGGAGCGGAATTTTACCTATTTCCTCTTTTATCTTTCTATTGGAAGAAAATAATACAAACAACAATACAAGACAAACTAAAATTAAAAACCCTACTGCCAATAAAGTTCCCATACAGACACCCGAGATTTTTTAATTCTTCTACCTTTGCGATCTTCGCGCCTTAGCGAGAAATTTTTTTATATTTTCATTCGCGCTATTCGCGTGATTCGTTGTTAAATTTATTTTTTGTATTTATTTGAGAAATCTGGGGGCAGTATTTTGTTTCTCTTCGTGAACTTCGTGCCTTCGTGGTAAATCTTTTGGTTTTTCATCCTTCATCCATCTTCCCTCATCCTGCAGTATCTCTCTATGAGCTCTGTGCCCTCTGTGGTGAAATTTTTATCTGCGTAATTTTGCGGTTACAAATCTTCGTACACGCTTTTACCCGCGGAATCAATCCCCACAATCACCGGAAAATCTTTTACTTCCAACCGGTAAATCGCTTCCGGCCCTAAATCGCCAAAAACAACGAGTTCATTTTTAACCACATGCCTGGCCAGTAACGCCCCACACCCGGCCGGCGCTAGGAAATAAACCGCTCGGTATTTTTTAATCAATTGCCTTACGTCCTTGCTTCTCCTTCCTTTTCCAATCATCCCCGCCAAGCCGCCTCGCAGAAGTGATTCGACAAACTCATCCATCCTGCGGGAAGTAGTCGGGCCGCAGGAACCGATGACTTTCCCCTTAGGCGTGGCGGTCGGGCCGCAATAATAAATAATCGCGCCGGCTAAATTGATGGGCAGTTTTTTACTGGCCTGGATTAAAGAAACCAGCCGTTGGTGCGCCTGGTCGCGGGCAGTATAAATGACACCGCTCAATAAGACTTCATCACCGGCTTTAAGCCCCTCGATCTCCCTATTTTTAAACGGTACCTTTAATATTTTCATGTGATTTTTTACTTCTAGCTTATCTCTCACTCGCTACTTTATCACTGCCGTTGCTCTCCGCAACGCATGGCAGCCTATATTCACTCCTACCGGCAAACCGGCAATATGTGTAGGTGCTTTCAAAATTTTTACCGCCAGCGCCGTGGTTTTGCCACCTAACCCCATCGGCCCAATCTCCAAACGGTTAATTTTTTCTAAAATTCTTTTCTCCATCGCAGCCAGATTGCCGTCGAAATTCGGCTTCGCCAAATCTTGCAGTAAAGCCTTTTTTGCCAATAGGAGCGCGCCGTCAGCAGTCGAGCCGATACCCACGCCCACAATAAACGGCGGGCAGCTTTCCGGCCCGGCGCGCCGGGCCGCGTCCACGATAAAATCTTCTATCGCTTCAATCGAAACGGTCGGATTAAACATCTTCAACGCCGATTTATTTTCACTGCCAAATCCTTTAGGTAAAATTGTGATTTTTAAACCTTTCACCCCGGGGATAAAATCAAGATGGATAACTGCGCCACCATAAAAAGAAGCGCCGCGCTTAAGCGGGCCAACGGCGGAAGCGCGTAAATAGCTTTTCGCGTACCCCGACTCGATACCTTTCTTCACGGCTTCAATATCCCGGGCGCAAACCCGGATATCACTGCCCGCCTCTAAAAAAACTATCGGCAGCCCCGTATCCTGGCAAATCGCGAGATTTTCTTTTTTAGCAATCCGCGCGTTATCTAAAATCCATCTCAGCGCCTGCTTAGCCCGCTTATTGGTTTCTACGCTATATGCTTTTTTAATCAACCGCGATACATCGGCGGGCAACTCAAAGGCAGCCCTTGCCACTATTTTTTCCACTTGTTTTTTTATCTTATCAATTTTCATCGTTGATATCACCGCCGAAATTTTTACATAGTAGAGCATGTAGAGCATATAGAACATGTAGAAAATATTTACTTGGCAATTCCCTACATTCTCTATATGGCCTGCATATGAATATTTTTTATTTTATACCTAATTTCTTATGAATCTGAGCGATAACCCGAACATCTACCCCATGCATACGGCAAAATGACTGGAAAAATAATAACTTAGGCCCCAGAATATCCTCGTAAGGATTCTGTGGTTGTAAAACAAAAGGTATTTTTGCGTTAAGCGTATTCAAGATTTCGACGGCACGGGAAATATCGGTTATTTGAGTGTTTGGGCCGACAACTGCCTTTACAAATACTTCCTTCCCCAGCGCAACCTTTAAAAATTCCTGATGTTCATCCCAAAACGACCGGCCGCCGCCGGAAGACGGCAATTTAAAATCCATGGAAATCATATCGACACAATCAATAATTTCTTTTAAATTATCCGGCGATGTCCCATTGGTCTCCAGGTATACCTTCTTACCACTATCCTGGATTTTTTTCGCCAATACCTTTAACACCCCGGCCTGCAAAAGCGGCTCCCCACCGGTCAATGCTACCGCGCCATATCCGTCATATCCGGCAATCTGCCGGAAAACATCGTCAACCTCTTTTTCTTCATAAGAAATAAGTTTTGTATCGCAATAAGAACAATCCAGATTACAGCCGTAGAAACGGACAAATACCTGCGGCCGGCCCTGGTAAATCCCCTCGCCCTGCAGACTTTTAAATATTTCCGATATCTTTGCTTTCATTTTATAGGTTAATCCGAAAAACGCAATATTATAACCTTAAAGCAAATCAGCTACGATGCGGGAACCGGCGATCACTGAAGGTAAACCGCTGCCTGGTTGCGTGCTGCCGCCGACGTAATATAAACCTTTTAAATAATGATCATAATTTTTCGGCAGGGAAAAGATGTCTTGAACTAAATTATGAGAAAAACCGAATGTCGCGCCGTTATATAAATTGTAGCATTTCCTGAAATCATGGGGGTAAAATCTATGTTCTACCTCAAGCGAATCCTTTAAGTCCTGGCCGGAAATATCTTTTATCCGCGAGAAGACTGCATTGCGTAACCTTTCCCGGTGTTCTTCGATATTATCGCGCAGGTTCTCTAAATTTGGCGCCAAAATCAGGATGCAAACTGTTTCCTTACCCGCCGGCGAAAGCGATGGATCGGTAACGGTAGGAACATAAACATAAAAAAATGGGTCCTGGGAAAATAGTTTTGTGTTAAAAACTTCCCGCAAATTCTTTCGCCAATCAGCGGGGAAGAAAAAATTATGATGTCCCAAGCCTTTAATTTTCCGGTTTAAGCCTAAATAAATCATCATTGCCGAACAGGAATATTTACGAGGCGTCAGCTTACGGCCAAGCAAATATTTTTGGGTATAATTATAATCAGCATTCACCACTACTTTATCGGCCTTAACCGCACCGCGTTCTGTGTCCAGGATAAATTCAGAACCTTGTTTTCTGATGTTCTTTATGGCCTGGTTATAAAAAAGCTTCGCGCCGAATTTTTCCGCCATCTTCCTAAACGCCAAAGGAACCTGATACGTCCCGCCCAAAGAATGGAATATTTTCTGGCGATGGTCTAGATAAGTTATGATGCTGTAAAATCCCGGCGCGGAGAAGGGCGACGCGCCGACGAACAAAGACTGAAACGTAAACGCGTAACGAAGCTTTACGCTTTTAAAAAATTTCGAGACTACCTGCCAGTATGACTTATTCATTTTCAGGCCGGCGGCGATATTCCAAAACTTCGGGCTGAGCATATTCCCGGCGGAAAAACACCGATAGAACAAAGGGCGCAACACGCTGTCGATGCCTTGAGCTTCTTGTAGAAATCGGTCAAAACCCCGGCTGCCTCCCCGCTCTATTTTTTCTATTTCCTCCTTAGTCCTTTCACTATCCCGATAAATGTTCAATTGCGTTCCGTCGGCATAAAAAATTTTATAGGACTGGTCTAAAATCTTTAAGCTCAAATAATCATTTAGATTCTCGCCGCAGTATTGAAAAATCTCTTCCAAGAAATCCGGCATCATCACCAATGACGGCCCGGTATCGAATTTAAAACCTTTATCTTCGATAATATTGGCTACGCCGCCGCACCGATCCAATTTCTCATAAACGCTGACGCGATAACCGTTTTTCGCCAGGCGCGCTGCCGCAGCCAACCCTCCCACTCCGGAACCGATAACTGCTATTTCATCTCTCATATTTCTATTTTCTCAAAAGAGGGTCGATAATGTTTAGCCGCCGGAACGCCTCGGTTCTAAACCGGCAGCTATCGCATTGAAGACACGGTTTTTTGCCGCCGGAGTAACATGACCAGGTATACCGGAAGGGAACCTTTAATTTCAAACCCAATTTAATAATATCTTTTTTGCTTTTATCGATCAGGGGAGCGGAAATCTTTATTTTCGAATCCTTCATCCCCAGATTAACGGCCTGGTTGAAATTCCACAAAAACTCGGGACGGCAATCGGGATAACCGGAATAATCACAGGTATGGGCACCGATAAAAATAGTCTCCGCGCCTATGCTCTCGGCTAAAGAAAAAGCATAACTTAGAAAAATAATATTGCGGCCGGCGACATAGGTAGCAGGAATATCTTTTTTGTTTAAATTGCGCGACAGAGGGACAACAATCTTGCTATCAGTAAGGCTCGATTTCGTCCAACCCAAATCTATTTTTGCTGTGTAAAAATCGATATGGTTGAGACGGCAAAGCTTTATCGCGTATTCTATTTCTTTTTTGTGCCTCTGCGCATAATCAAAAATCAAGGCATCCGGCCGAAAGCCCCGGCTCCGGGCGTAATAAAGGGTGACTGCCGAGTCCAGCCCCCCTGATAAAAGAATGACGCCTTTTTTATTATTTTTTTTCATCGCGTACCGGCGAGGTTGGATTGTTAAAGTTTTTTATTTTTAAGCTTTTTAGCCGGCCGAGGAGATGTGTCGTCCGAATAAATCGCGCAGGAATTGGCCGTCTCCCAGACTCGCACTTCGTCCAGCCGGCAGTTATTTTTCACGATGTCGTCTTTTAATTTTTCAAATAGATAGCGGGAAATTTCTTCGCAGCTGGGGTTAACGTTTCCTCCGTAAGAAACAGAAAAATATTCCAATTCGTTAAGATGTTTATGGTCAAGTTTTTCCAAAACTCTATTGACGATAATTTTTAATTCACCGAAATCAATAACCATACCCGCCCGATCAAGCTCCCGGGAAGAAATAATAACTTCCACTTTCCAATTATGGCCGTGCAGGGATTCGCACTTACCTTTATACTCCCGCAGGCTGTGCGCGGCGCTGAAATTAGAAATCACTTTGATTTTATACATAGATTAATAAGTTTAGCCGGTTTTGCCGGTTGGGCACATTAACCGGTTAAGTAGGTTTAGCCGGTTAAATGATTTTTTAACTGGCTAAACCGGCTCAACCAGCTAAACCGGTGAAACATAGATCACACATTCACTACTTTCGGTATCGCGATCTCCCGCCCTAAAAATAGCTTCGCCATCTTGGCAAAGCCCTTAGGCTCATCGGAAACATAAAATTCCACCCTACCCCGGCGGCGGCGGTTATTAAAAATATTACATTGCGCGATAATCTCCTGAGTATGGATACTCACGGCTTGCGCGGAATCAATGATTTTAACCCCGCGTAAATATCCGGATATTTCTTTTTTAAGCAACGGGTAATGCGTGCAGCCTAAAATCAACGTGTCGATACCGGCGTGTTTAAAATCCTTAAGATACATGTCGACAATATCCTCAACCAGTTTGCCTTTTAGAATACCTTCTTCCACCAACGGCACAAAAAGCGGGCAGGCACGGGAATAAACCTTAGCCTTTGGCTCTTTAGAAAGGATAACCTTATCATAGCTTAAGCTTTTTATCGTAGAACGCGTCCCGATAATGCCGATGCGTTTATTGCGGGAAACCTGCGCAGCCAAACGCGCTCCCGCTTCGATAACGCCGAAAACAGGGATATTAAATACCCCTGACAGATAATCGAGCGCCAGGGCTGAAGCGGTGTTGCAGGCGACCACAACAATTTTTACTTTTTTCTTTAAAAGAAATAATATATTTTCCGTGCTAAATTTGACAATCGTCTCCCGGGACTTATTACCGTAGGGGACGCGCGCGGTATCGCCGAAATAAATGATATTCTCACCCGGTAATGCCTTTTCGATTTGCCGCAATACCGTCAACCCGCCTACGCCTGAATCGAAAATACCGATAGGATTGTTCTTCATATCTCCCCTCTCATTATTAAAATTTCATTTTAATAAGAATCATGTTTTCTTGCGATATCTCCAGCAGAAGCCAAATATGACGAATACCGTTTGTTCAAAGAAACTACCCCCAAAGCGATCGCCTCGGCAATCTGCCTTTGATAATAATCTTTCCTAAGGCTTTTTTCTTCATAATGGTTGCTCAGGTACCCGATCTCAACCAGAACTGAAGGTACATAGGCAAGCCGAAGCACATAAAACGGCGCGCGCTTGGGCAACGCGATTTTAAAACCCATATTTTTAAAAAACTGATATAGCGTATTAGTCAACGTTACGGAGAGCGAATAATTTTTTGTCAAAAGTAAATCCCACAATATCGCCTCTCCGGCAACCGGGATATCCCCCCGGCCGAATTCTTTGTCCAATCCTCTTGTCCGGGCAAGTTCTAATGCCCGGGATTGGCTCTGGAGGCGGTTAGGAGTAAGATAATAAACTTCCAAACCGTTAAGCCGCCGGGATTCGCTCGAGTTAGAATGAATACTTATAAAGATATCAGCATTACGTTTCCTGGCTACTTCCACCCGCTCCTGCAATTCAAGAAATATATCGCAGGAACGCGTCAAAAAAACCCGGAACCCCCGGCGGCTCAACTCCTCTTCAAGATATTTGGCGACCTTAAGATTAAGGTCCTTCTCTTTCATCCCCGAAACCGATGTAGCGCCGGGATCCTTACCGCCGTGGCCGGGATCGATCACGATGGTTTTTACGGCAAAAACCGGCCTTTGATAAATATCTTCATTTAAAAAAATGATCTCTTCCAATTGGCGCGGGATAAATATTTTCCCGGCGGCATAGAACGGCCGCTTTACCAGATTAAAAATCTTACCGTTGCAATAACCGGCGGCGGAATTCAAAATCAGGCGGATTTCTTTGTCACCGCCATATATTTTTACCATATCGTCGATGGTATCAAAATCATAGCGCAGGCTGTGTTTCGCGCATAAATCGCTAACCTCGATAAAATCGGCCGACGAAGCGCCGACGCCGCCCGGCCGGTAAGAAACAGTAGCGCAGGCTGACAATAGCATAACCGCGCTGAGTAAAAACAACTTCCGCACCATAATATTATTATACCATTTTGGATAAATCTTTCATTAGAAAAACAATGCACAACCGAAAAAATGCCTGCTCGCTTATCTCACTCGATCCGTCTCGCTCGCCTCTAGGCAAGCCGAGGACCTTCAGCTTGCCGAAGCGGACACGAATCGAAGCGGGCTCGCCTCGCTTTGCGGACGAAGCGGACAGTTAGGGAGGCGCGCGGCGTATTTTTCCGGTTAATCCGCTTCTTCTAAATCTCTCTCCGGGAAAGTTCACTGAGGCTGGATTTATAATTACCCCGCAATATCGAAAGGATAACAAAAACTGCCGTAACGCTTACCGCCAGAGACAGCGTAAACGCACGGGAAAATCCGTCGGTAAGAAAATAATTGGCGGGGACTCCCACCAGAACAATCACAATCGTCACAAAAATCAGTTCGCGGATAAGGCACAAAAACCCTTTCGCGCTTAACGCGAAATCTAAAGGCGTTTGAATCGAAAAATCGGCCTGCCGCATCCCCCAACTCAAAGCGATAAGGACAACCCCCCAACACAATAATCCGGTCGTAACCGCGCAAACCAGGATAAAAATAAATTTTATACGCAGGATAAGGCAGGAAACTACCGTCAAAACCTCGCCCAATAAAAACAGCGGGATAAACCCTAAAAGAAATTTCGCTTTCAGGAAATCACCGAGAGGGATCAGCGAGTTTTTAATCAATTTAAAATTGTTTGCCTCAACGCTGACGCTGGGAAATACCCAACGGCCGCTTAATGCCGCGACCACTACCGAAGAATAGAAAAAATTAAAGAGGTAAATATAAAGGAAAGAAAAGATCGGGTCGGCGCCGGCCTTGCGCGCGCCGGCATCAATCTGGTAAACACTGTAAAAATAGATAAAACTTAAAGGGATAAAGATCAGGAGCGAACCCTTCTCCACGATATCCCGGTAAAAAGTTAACAGGTCTTTACGGATAAACCCACGCAATGAACGCGGAAAAATATTAAGCAAGGCCTGCCAGCTGAACTTTTTATTAACAACCGCTGACATCACCGCCGCGTCCTCCCATATACGTTTATAAAAAAGATTGGCTAAAAGATACAGCGAAACCAACAGCGCCATCGCCAGGATAAAAAGACCGGAAAAATTGGCCACGATGCCTTTAGTATCTCCCCGGGTTTGCGCGACGATCATGCCGGTCAACCATTCACTGGGAAAAATAGTCATCCACGGTTTGTGCAGGTTTTGCACAAAATTAAGCAAGCGCATTTTTCCTTCACCGGTTACGACCTGCTCCGGCTGCATCAACCGGATTAAAACAACCAGGATACTGCCGGTCAAAAGGCCGATAACGGTAAGTACCCCCCGCGCCCGGACAAAAGAGACGAAACACGAAATCACGATGACTGTAATCGCGGCCAGGGATACGGGAATCAGAAGAAATACGGCAAAACCGATACCAGCCGTAAGATAGGTCGCTAAACCGATATTAAAATAATTCTGTAGCGCCGCGATAAAAGTCATAAAGCCCAGAAATACCATCCAGCAGGTATAAAAATACACCTGGATAAACTTCACGGAAAAAATCGATAACCGGTTGACCGGAAAAGAAAAGTAAAAATAGACTTCCTCTTTTTGGAACAAAAAGGAAAGAGTCATCACCACCGCGCTATAAAAAATCAACGGTAAGAACATCAGGAGAGTAAAGGAAAGAAAGAAAAAAGCAAAATCCAAAGCTGGCAGGCTTTTTTGGGCGACGAAACGAAACATCGTAGTTAAAAAAATATAGATTAAAACCAGGCCGAAAAGGACAATAAGCGGGTGCATGATATCCCCGCATAAAAACTCTCTCCGGTTTTTTTTAAAAGAATTATTTAAAATCTTAAACTGAATGTTAAGCCAGCTCAAAACAAACATATTTTTTGCTCCGCAAAAAATATCCGGCATCCGCTTCGCGGATGAAAAAAAGGAAATATACCCACCGGAGGAATATCATCCACTAGCCATTACCTCATACCTAACCGGTTTTCTTTAAGCTATAAGATAATCGGTTATCCCAAAGCACGCAGGCATTTTCCGGGTTAAGGGAAAGTTTGAAAACCGCAAGGTTTTCATTCATCTAATTCAGCCGGTAGCCTCCTTCGGAGGCGATCAGCTGAATCAGGAGATATATTTTAAAAGCTCGGTGTATTTCTCGCCGCCGGTCAACTCCAGGAACAGATCTTCCAGATTATTACTCGCGCCGCCGGCGGCAGCCTTCAATTCTGCCAAAGACCCGGAAGCGATCTGTTTCCCCTTGTGGATGACCACAACCCGCCGGCATAGTTTTTCGGCAATCTCTAAAATATGCGTGGAAAGCAATATCGACGCCCCTTTTTTTGCCAGGCCCAGTAAGTATTCTTTGACCAACCGGCTGCTTTTCGGGTCAAGATTAAGCAGTGGTTCATCCAGGACGATGATTTTAGGCGAATGCAACAGCATCGCCGCGAAAGTCATTTTCTGCCTCAAACCCCGGGGGTACCCTTCCATGATCTCATCCAGCCAAAAAGTAAGTTCCAGCGCCTTTTCTAATTCGGATATCTTTTGTTTTATTTTTTGCTCGTCCAGCTTATAAAGCGAACCCACGAACATCAGGAATTCCCTCCCCGTGAGCCGGGGATAGAGAAACGGAGTATCCGGGATATATCCGATTTTGCCTTTTATATCGTCGCCGCCCCTGGTGAGACTTACACCGTCGATCTCCACATCGCCAGAATCCGGACGCCAGATACCGGCAATGATATTTAAAAGAGTGGTCTTCCCCGCGCCGTTGGGGCCGACTAACCCTAAAATCATATTATCTTCTACTTCAAAATCGATGTTTTCCAAAATAACGTTAGCGTTGATTTTTTTACTTACCTTTTTTACTTTAATCATGATTATTTGCCTTTTTTAGTTTTCCCGAATCCCGCGCCGCCGGATTTTGATTTTTTAGCTTTGCCGGCGGTTCCGATTTCATTATTTTTGATAATCTCTTTCAGAAAAATCCGGCCCCAGCCGATAAGTTTTTTATCGGCGAATACAAAAGGAGTCAGGTCATCGTCACTTATGGTACCATCCTCGTACCGGTCGTCCGTCGCGTAGTAAAAAACTTCGAAAGTTTTATCCTTGCCCTGCAATATTTCCGAACGATAAGGATTGTTGATGGTCAGCGAAGTAAAAAGATCTGTTTGAATCACCCTGGTCCTGTGGCCCATTATTTTAAACACACCCGATTTATCCATGCCGACCGAAAGCTTTGTTGAATTTATCCGGTTCAGCGCCGTTACGTTTTCCACGGTAGAACAACCGCCGGCAATCAGTGCCAGAGTAAATAAAAATACTATCCTTTTTTTCATATTTAGCTCCTTTAAGATTATATAATGCGCGAAAACAACTCCTATTTTCTATATATATTCTACCTCATTTTTCTATTTAAAAGCAGGATTATTTATAAGCCAGGCTTTACGCCGGCGCGGCTGATCGGCCTAAGATATCTTTCAAATCCTGTTCCGGGTTTGCAATCGGCTTAATATTGAAATTTTTCACTAATATCTCAAGCACCCCGGGCGACACAAACACCGGTAGGCTCGGGCCCAAGCGTACATTCTTAATCCCCAGCGATAATAATGTAATCAAAATGCACACCGCCTTCTGTTCGTACCAGGATAAAACCAGCGAAAGCGGCAAATCGTTTACCGTGCACTTAAACGCTTCGGCTAACGCAACCGCAATCACAATCGCGGAGTAAGCATCGTTACACTGGCCGCAATCCAGGAGGCGCGGGATACCGCCGATATCGCCAAACTCAAGCGTATTAAACCGGAATTTTCCGCAAGCCAGGGTCAAAACCACGCAATCCTGAGGAACTTTTTGGGCAAATTCGGTATAATAGTTTCTCCCCGGTTTAGCGCCGTCACAACCGCCGATAAGAAAAAAATGTTTTATTTTTCCACCCTTCACCGCTTCAATGATTTGAGGTGCAGCGCCTAAGACAGCCTTGTGCGCAAAACCGACTAAAATATTTTTTCCGGGGCGGCCCTCTTTAAACCCGCCCAGTTCTTTAGCTTTAGCGATCAGGCGGCTAAAATCTTTTTTGCCACCCTTTGCCTCGATATGGGCCACATCCGGCCAGCGCACCAGGCCGGTAGTAAACATTTTATCCTTATAGGAATTAGACGGCTTTTGAATGCAATTAGTCGTCATCAAAATCGCGCCGGGAAGTTCACTGAATTCTTTTTGTTGATTTTGCCAGGCGGTCCCGTAATGGCCCGCCAGATGCTTATACTTATTCAGGGCGGGATAACCGTGAGCGGAAAGCATCTCGCCATGGGTATAAACGCTAACGCCGCTACCCTCGGTTTGTTCTAATAATTGCTTTAAATCAAGTAAATCGTGGCCGGAGATAACGATTGCCGGGCCGCTTTTTACGCCCAGAGAAACTTTCGTCGGCACGGGATTACCAAGATGCTGAACGTGCGCGCCATCCAGCACCTTAAGACAGGTGAAGTTAACCTTACCGAATTCTAAAACCAGAGCAGTTAACGCCTTCGCGCTTAAAGAATCGTCGTCCAGGGCGGTTAAGCCTTTGTAAAAAAAAGCGTAGACTTCTTCATCGCCGGCGCCAAGAATTGCGGCGTGATCCGCATAAGCCGCCATCCCTTTCATCCCATAGAGCAATAATTCACGCAGGCTGCGGATGTCCCCGTCTAAACCGGCGCCGGACAAAATTCCCACCCCCTCGCCTTGAGCTATTAACCCCGGTAAACTATCAAGCGGTTTAAATTTAGCGGCGTCGGGAACCGTTTCGTTAAATTCTTTGCCGTTTTCCTCTCGATACGCTTCTTGAAATAATTTCTTTAGCGTTTCTTTATGTTCATACGCCTTTAAAATAAGCTTTTGGATTTCAACGGGGTCAAAATCAACATTAGTCACGGTAGCGAACAAAGCTTCGGCGACAAATAAATCTATCGCCGCGTCTTTGACCCCCCAAGTCCGCGCCTTATCGCCGTAAAATCCTAAGCCTTTTAAGGCAAAAATAAGTAAGTCCTGTAAAATAGCGGTATCGTTGGTTTTACCGCACACACCCTGCACCGTACAGCCCTTACCGCCGCCGGTCTGTTCGCATTGTCGACAAAACATATTTTTACCTCCTAATTAACGCAGATGATCACAGATAAAAATCAGCGATCATCCCCGCCTTTAATCATCACTAACATCATTTTAAATCTCTTCGCCGCTTTTACGCTATGGAGTTTGCCGGCGGGAAGAATAATCGATTGGCTGCGGCTGACGCGAAAAAACTTCTTTTCGATAGAGATGAGCGCTTCCCCGTCCATAATGCTGATTAAAGCGTCAAAGGGAGCGGTATGTTCGCTTAAACCCTGCCCCCTATCGAAAGCGAACAAGGTAACCGTTCCGGCCTTACGGTTTATCATCGCCTGGCTGACAATCGAATCGCGTTCATAAGAAACGGAATCTTTTAAAGAAATCACTTTAGCGGAAAAATCTTTCTTCATTAATCAACCTCCTTGATAAAAAGTATCATCGAAACTAAAAACTTAAAACCTTAACCTTACCAGTGCGAAGTCTCCCCGAAGGGGGCAAAGACGCTGAGAAAATATTAATTGCCCCTTACAATCCCGCCCTTAAGGCTCACCTTAATACAGGTAATGGGTATTTTATTCTTTGCCTTATCGCAAGCTTGCTGGGCGAGATACAATAAACCGCCGCAGCAGGGAACTTCCATAATCATCACCGTCAGTGATTTGATCTTCGCCTTATCAATCAAACCAACGATCTTTTCAATATAACGTTCCTTATCGCCGTCGAGTTTGGGACAGGCAATCGCCAACGGCTTGCCTTTCAAATAATCTTTATGAAAATCAGCAGCGGCATAAGCCACACAATCGGCGCAAAGCAAAACATCTTTCCCCTGAAAATAAGGCGCCTGCGCCGAAACCAGATGCAATTGCACCGGCCACTGCCGAAGTTGAGATTTGCGCGCACCGTCTTCCGCCTCATCAATTTGCGCTTCGCCGGGAAAATCCCTCATTGCCACCCCGGGACAGGAACAGGCCTCGCCTTTCTTTAACAAACTTACCTTAATATTATTATCCGCTGACAAATCCATCGCCTCCCTTAAGTATTCTTTCTGGCCATGGTCTTTCAAATGTTTCAGGTGGGCAATAATCACTTCCTGCCCGCCTTGAGCAATATTTTTCATCGTTTCTTTTTCGCTATAAGCACAGGCTTCCCTCTCCATGATAGAGATTGCTTTTTCAGGGCATTGGCCGATACAAGCCCCTAACCCGTCGCAGAATATCTCCGCGGCCAGCTTTGCTTTGCCGTTGATTATCTGGATTGCCCCCTCCGGGCACCCAGAAGCGCAAACCCCACATCCATTGCATTTTTCTTCGTCGATAGTAATTATCTTACGTTTCATCGATTACCCTCAAATCATCAAATCCCGAATAGTTATATTTTCGAATTCCTTTATAACCTTACGCTCGATACATCTTATTTTCTTACGCAACGAGCAGTTCGCCCGGTTAGCGCAGACTATCCTTCGAAACATGCATTGTGAAAACTCGATTTTTCCCTGGAATAATTCCATAATCGCGGCCAAGCTTATTCGCTCCGGAGTTTTCAGGATAGCGCTCCCGCCATCAATACCCTCTTTAGCCTGGATAATCCGCTCTTTTATCAAAGTTTGCAAGATTCTTCGTAAAAACGGCAATGGTATTTTCTGGCTTTCGGCAATGCGACGCGAAGAAAAAAATTTTCCCCGTCGCTTCGCCAGATAGGCCAGCGCCCTTACCGCGTAATCCGTGTGTTTCGTTATCAACTTCATCTAATACTATTTTAGTATTAGTTTAATAAAATGTCAAGGATAATTTATTTTCCGGATAAATTATCCTTGATTCTGAAGCCAACGGCCGAAGAATCTTCGATAAGAAATAACCACCTTCCGAGATGCTCAAGGCAACTAAAAAAATAATTGGCAAGTTTGACGGACTCATCGGCCCGCCTCTGGCTGGATTTAGATATGAGTGATTGTCGCGAGAAAAGAAAAATATTACTGCTATTCCCGCGCCGGGAGCGCGGAAGGTTGCTCTGTGGGCTTCTTTTCTATAACCCTCAGCGAACTTTGAATCTGCGCCGACTTAAGCTGGTTCTTAATCTGCGTTATCTCCGATTCAATATTGGCCACTGTTTCCTTATTAAGTAAATCGACGCCGGCCTTTATCGCGTCTATTTTCTGAGTCGTTTCCAACAAAGCTTTAAAATAATCTTTCTGCCATGACTTGATGTCGTTTTCCAAATCGGTAATCTTCGAAGAAATATCATTGATTGTCGCTCGGTCGGATTTAAGCTTGATCTCCACGGCCGATAAAGAATCGGCGTATTTGGTAAATTTAGCGGCCAACTGAGCGATATTCTCCTTAAACGCGGAAAGTTGTTCCTGAAAAGAATCAACTTTTCCCTGCAAAGAAGCGGCCTGCCGGGAAAAATCTTCGTTGCGCCGGCCATAGTCTTTATAAAAGAAAACTGTAAACGCTATGCTTGCCGAAAGAGCGATAAACATTACCGCCAGGATAATGATTAAAACAATGTTTTTTTTCATCTTATGGCCTCAACTATTTTTTTTATTACCTCTGCTTTATTTAACGTAAAGAAATGTAAAAACTTTACCCCGTTAGCCAAAAGGCCGCGGCACTGTTTTATGGTAAATTCTAAACCCGCCTTCTCCATTTCCTGCGGTTTATTTAAAAAAGGTTCGACTTGTTTTATGAGACTTTCGGGTATCGTAGTCCGGCAAATCGAAACAAACTGGCGAAGCTTATTCAAATCAGTCACCGGCATAATCCCCGGTACAATCGGAATGTTTATCCCGCGGCCACGGCACTTTTCATAAAAATTATGATAGAAAGTATTGTCAAAAAACATCTGCGTCACTGCGAATTCCGCCCCGCAATCTATTTTACGCCTTGTATAATCAAGGTCGGCCTCAAGCGACGCCGATTCGATATGGCCCTCGGGATACACCGCGACGCCGATAGAAAAATTGCCGTATTGCTTTACGAACGAAACCAAATCCCGCGCATGAACAAATTCGCCTTTCGTAATATCAAAATCCGGCGCGTCGCGGGGGATATCCCCTCGTAACGCCATGATGTTTTCTATGCCTTTTGTCTTATACTCATCAAGCAAAGAATCGATTGACGATTTTGTCGCTCCGATGCAAGTCAAATGCGGCATCACCACCCGGTCGGTTTCCTCCATAAACATATAGACCGCTTCCTTGGTCATTTCCTGGGAAGCCCCACCGGCGCCGTAAGTCATCGACATATATAACGGGTTATAATTTTTAAGCGCCCTGACCGCCTGCCGGAGCTGTTCCTTACCCTTAGGGGTTTTATACGGAAAAAACTCAAAAGATACTCCGCTTTTGTTATCTTTTAATATCTGGCTTATTCTCATACTCCCCCTTTTAAACTCGGTAAAGGTTACGGTTATGATACCTGTTTAAGCTAGGATTAAGGTTAAAGCTAAGGCTAAGGCTTTAGGAATATCCCTGTCATTTTAAATTGGACATTGAACATTTATCAATTATCATTGAAAAAATTCTTTATTTTCAGCTTCTTTCATTTTAAAATGATAAATGTCCAATGCTAAATTTAAAATCATATCTATTCTTGCCGACGCCCTAACCGTTACCCTTACCCATACCGGCTTCATAGCCCTAGCCTTAACCAAGTATCGAACCTGATTATGTCAAATGTAGATATGGTTTCCCCTCCGTCAACGGATTAAGGAAACGAGAAATCTCTAACGCGCCCTTACGTTCTTTTAAATTAATTATTTCTTTTTTATCCGCAAGCACAATTGTTTCAACTATCGGCGAAAATATATCGTCGCCGTTTTCGTCCCTCACCACGGCAACCCTTCCATCGCTTAAAGCGACAAGCGCGCCTATCGGCCAGACGCCCATTACTTTAAAAAACTCATCAAAAAGCTTCGGCTCGAACAAACCCCCTTGTTCCTTAAGCATCGTTTCATAGATAAGCTTCGGCGCGTAATCGCGCTTATAGCTGCGCCGCTGGCCCAACGCGTCGTAAACATCACAAAGGGTGACTAAAGAAGAAACCAAATGCGGTTTGTAAGAAAAGAATAACTTCGGGTAACCGGTTGAATCGTACCGGGCGTGATGCTCAAACGCGACAACCACCGGTAAAAAACCTAAACTGTCGGTATATCTTAAAAGAATCTCCGCACCAAGGTAGCTGTGGCTCTTCATCAAAGCAAATTCTTCATCGCTTAAGCGCGATTCCTTGCCGATAATTTTTCGGGAAATATCAACCTTGCCGATATCATGGAAAAGAGCGGCAATACCGATATCCACGACATCATCTTTGGAAAAACCGAGACGGGAAGAAAAATACATCGCTAAAACGCAAACATTCAATAAATGCATAAAAGTAGAAACATCGTATTTTTTTATCGCGGTTAATTTAAGAAAATCACTGTACCGGGTCATGAGATTTTCCATAACATTCACGATATTAAACCGTAGCTGGAGGTAATCAACGTCTTCCTGCCCCAAGATAAAATCCACGGAATCGGTAATACGGTCCAAAGAATCTTCGTATTTTTTGAAAGGGCCGGCCGCCTCCTTAGGCTCTTGCCCGGCTCCCTGGCGCGGCACGCCGCCTGACGGCGACGCCGTAATTTTTCCCACGCTGATGTTTTTGATGCCCAAAAGGCTCAAGTTTTGCGGATTCTTTTCAAAATTTACCGATTGCTCCGAAAGAAGGGAAAGAAATTTAATAAATTCCTGTTTATCTAATCCGCGGCAAAAGCTTATCCTCTCAATACCCCTGGCCTTTAAATAAAGAATCATACTGCGAAGTTTCTTGCTCAATTCAAAAAATATTTCCGTCTCATACGCCAGCTCTTCCCCCACAATCCCGAGGATCAGCTCATCCTTTTTCCGAAGAATATCGTCTAAATCGCCGAACGCTGTATCGGCAGATTCACTGAATTTAGGATGAGTGGTCGTATATATTTTAGCGATCTGAAATGCCGAGATGAAATTTTTTAAAAAAGTTTCAATCTTTTCCAGCATTCCACCTCTCCAGAAGTTTACGGGATTTGCGCCGCAGTCTCCATTTAAACAAAGATTTTGTTTTGCTGAAATCGTTGAGGTATCTTTCCGCCTCTCTGACGCCAAGCGCGGCGACAATATCGATATTCTCTTCTAAAATCCTATTTTTCAGCCCGAATTTATTGGGGTAGCAAAACATAAACCGCATTGCTTCCTCTATAAGTTTTGAATCTTTAGCTATAGCCGAAAGCGCCGCTTTCTTTAAAAGAAAACTCTCTTTTTTCAGAACCGAAAATAAAAAATCTGCGTCGCGAGCTTCGCTCTCCCCCATAATCCCCAATATCTCTATCTTGGCTAAATCATTCGTTAAATTAAAAATATTTTTGAAAAACTCCCGCGCCGAAGATGCGTTGACATCTTTTGCCGCACCGATAAGTTTTCTGATAAAAGCTGTATCGGAAATTTTCTCTCTTATTTTCTTTAAAAATAAGTCGCCATCGCTGCCGAAAAACTTAAAGAATAACCGCAGAATACGGGAATCAACCCTATTTTGTTTAAAAATCTTATCCAGATAGAATTCAACCCCCAAAGAGCTGACTGCCAGATGTTCACTTAAAAGTCCGGCTTGCCGGGTATCGCTGTTTTCCAGAACATAATTTTCCAGAAAACAAGATAGTTTATTATAGAGAACGAAAAAAATATCCCCCGGTTGGCTGATTCCTTTATTTTTCTCGTTAAAAACAATCAGGCTTTGCGTTAGATAATCAATATTCCCGGTATTTATTATATTATCCCACTCATCGGAAATCTTTTTTAAGATAATATCGAGTTTAACGCGTTTATTTTCCTGAGCGAGAAGATTCAACAAAATACAACGGTAGTTGTCATAAAGGGTGGAACGTTCAAAAACAAAATCGTTGCGGGATTCCGGCTCTTCATAAAGCGAAGCAACAACCTTGCGATAGATTCCGGAAATTACCGGCGAAAATTCGACGGATAGTAATTCTTTCATTTTTTTCCGCGCCGCCGTTTTATTTTTTATCGCGGGATGGCCGGCGGACTTAGCGGAAAAGGAAGCGGCTACGGTCTCCTGTTTCGTTTTATCCATAAGCTGGGCGAACAAGCCAAACGCCGTGGAATCAAAATTATCATCGCCGGTCAGCCCATCCCAAAGAGTATCCGCAAAATCATCCGCTTCAAAAGTATCTAAGATTTCTTTTATTTTGTTTACATTAGTTTCTCCCAGATTATTTTTATTTTTTATAATTAATTTAATAAAATCTTTCGAGCATTGGCTGAATTTATCCTTATGCTTGTCTTTTAGAAATAGGAAGAATTTCTTTAAAACATCTTTGAGCGCTTCCTTTTCTGTAAAATCTTTCAGCTTAAACTTTTCGATGATTGTGCCGAACTTATCGGCTAATTCGCCAATTTCTCCGGCGTTCTGGTTCTCCACCGCCTTATTGAGTAAATATCCCCAGATATCCTTATACTCCTCCCCCTCGCCTTTTAAAAACTGTGAATAATCCAATTCCTCCACGGTAATATTGTTAATTTTATTTTTTCCAAGGATAAAAGCCATGCCTCCTTCCTTGAATGTATTCTTAGCGGACAAACCGACCGCGGATAAAAATAAATCCCACTCTTGCGCGGTTACGCCCTTTTTTATTTCCAGGCTTTTTATTTTCCGGGAATGAAAAAGTTGAGCCAGTTCTTCATATAGTTTTACCTTCTCCCAATACTGGCCATCAATCATCAGAGAAGACGAAGTAAAACCTATTCTGATGGGGCAGGCAAATTCAAAAAGCGAATCGGTCTTTTTTCTTAGATCATCCACGGATTTGCGAAAAAGCGGATGCTCCGTGGAATAGACCGAAACATTATTGAGCGCCACCCGAAAACTTTTAAAAAATTCTTCGTAAGCGGTAGTTTTATCCATGTTCAAACCTTGAAACCCCACTAGAGTGTCATAGTGTCAAAGTATACCCCTTGTAGCGCTCCGACACTCCATCTGGCTCTCTGACACTTTGACGCTCTGACGCTTTCGCGCTCAAAAGTATTCTCTATAAATCTGCGCAATCTTCTCCCGGATTGTTTGGCTTTTCCCCCGCTCTAAAAACCGGGTTAGCCCATAGCGTATACACCCATAAGAAGAAGACAAGAGACCCTGCGGCAAAGAAGAAACGGCAAGTTGAGAAGGCAGTAATTCTTTTACGAAAGAAAAAAAACCCTCTTTACCGTTCAGCCTTCCTAAAAAATAGAGCGAAAAAGGCGCGCTGACTTTGCCGCCGATGCTTGAAACCATCGCTTCAATCTGGCCCTTGATATAAATCTTCAAAAAACTGTTGATCGCGTTTGTACTCAAATTCATATACGTGCTGCCGTCTCTAATACTTATCTCTTTGGCAGGTGGCACCTCGGTAAACGACGCATAATTGTCGAAAATATTCTGCGCCAGGTTAAATGACAACAGGAAATTCTTTTCCAGCGCTTCGATAATTTTTTTAATTCCAAAATCAAACTCGCCGACGCAATCCACCGAGCCTTGTGAACATGCTACGACACGACTGTGGTCATAGCCGATGCTTAAAGCCGCTTCTACGCCTTCGGTTTTGCAATCGCATAGAAACATCGCAACAATACCAAAATCGTGCGCCGTAAAATTAACCAAGCGCCGGTCGAAATTGGCAAAAAGTTCTCCCACTTCGCGGCGTACGCTATCCTTAATCCAGAAAATATGGGAATTAAGTTTGATTTTTCTTGCCCATACGCCCAGGGGAGGCATCCGGTGGACAACCCCATCGATCTCATAATTATTCACAAAATGGTGAAGACAGTAATCATCCCAATCCAGAAAAACGTCTTCCACATACTTTTTAGACCGAACAATATCCCTGGCGCTTATTTTTTTTACTCGCTTCAAAGGAACAACTTCTTCTACGATGCTGTGGTTTTCGCAAGCCGGCGGCAAATTAATATAAATATCGCAAAACCGGTGTGATAATTCTTTTTCCTGACTTTTTATTTGCGCGTTAAACGTGTCGCAATTTTTCCTAAAAAAATCGGCGATGTCGGTTTCCCATGGCACACACAACGATATTTCTTTAATAAAATTTAGCTTCCCCTTCTCGAGAGAAGCTAAAGAAATAAAAGTTTTATCGCGATCGATATCAAAACCGCAAATACCTTTCATCATTTAACCCTTCACAACCCCGTAGGGGCGAGGCCTGCCTCGCCCTATACTAAATAATTTTTAACATTATTTTCATCGGATAAATTGTTATTTTTATTAGAGGGCCGGGCAGGCCCGGCCCCTACTATTAATTATCTTTTCTATTTTTCTTTCGTCTTTCATCTTTCATCCTTCGGTTTCTTCTCCTCTCTATTTCACTCCGATGTATCCTTCTTTGAACCGCAAATCAATGTATTTTACGCCCGCCAGATTTCCTTTTAATTTTTCGTTCACTAAATTATCGAAAATAAAAAGTTTATGTTCGACGTCATCGATGCCGATAATAACCTTTACCGCGTTTGTTTCTTCCGGACGGTCTTTGCTGCCGATCATAAAGCTTAAAGCGGGCAGAGATGTCGCGTTAATCGAAGTTATGACAAACCTCTTAACCACATCCTTACCTTGAAACGCCTCCCATAAAATAAATGCGTATTCCAGCCGTTTGTCTCTGATCAAATCGCCCGGATCAAGTTTCCGCGCCCGGTCATACAGGTCTATGGCAACAAAATTATCAAACGGCTCGGCGCTGCCGCCGCTTAAAATAACGCCTTCCCGGTCAATAAGATAAAATAAGCTATTTTTAATTTGCGCTAAAGGCCGGCGCTTCTTGATCAGTATCTTAACTGTCGCGGGAAATTCTTTTAAAACGCACACTTCCTGGTATAGAGGATTGCCTTCCAGCAGCATCCGGCGGATTTTTCCCGCGTCTAAAGAAAAAAGAGATTTTCCGGAAATCTCCCTTTTTGTGTTTTTGTCTAAAACAACATTCGACTTGACACAGTTTTCATTAACCAAAAAAGTATTGGATTGCGACAAAAACGTTTCCGCTGTTTTATACAAATAGCTAAGCAAAAACAAAGAAAAAATAAAAACGAGCGCGGTTTTGATCAACCGAGAATCTAATTTGAAATTTGCCCTGTTAGCTTTTTTTCCTTTTCTCATTTAGCCCCATTAAGGTCATCTTTAAAATCAACTCATCGAAACTTATACCGCAATGTTTTGCCGCCAGAGGCAGAAGACTATGCGTAGTCAAACCCGGTATAGAATTCACCTCAAGCACGTACGGACAATTATTTTTATCTAAAATTATATCAACCCGGGAAAAATGACGGCACCCTAAAGCCCTATGCGCTTTCAAGGCAACCGCCTGAACTATTTTACGGATATCATCCGCAAGCTTAGCCGGAACTATAAATTCCGCCAAGCCATCGCTATACTTTGCGGTAAAATCAAAATACCCTGTCTTAGGCGCTATCTCAATCACGCTAAGAGGATTTTCTTCTAAAATACCTACGGTTAATTCCCTTCCCGGTATGAATTCTTCCAGAACCGCCTTATTATTTAACGCTGAAACTTTGTCTAAAGCCGGATTTAAATCCTGCGCGTTCCGAACAATGGATAATCCTATGCTTGAACCGCCGAGGTGCGGTTTAACTACTACGGGATATCCCATCGATGGAGAAACCGGCGATCCTTCCTGCCAAACCGTAAAATGCGCGGTAGGAATTTTTTCCTTAAAAAATATTTCTTTAGATTTTATCTTATTCATTGCCGTAGAGCTCGCCAGCGGCGATGAACCCGTATAGGCGATATTCATTTCTTCCAGGATCTGTTGTATCCTGCCGTCTTCACCAAACTCGCCGTGCAAAGCAATAAAAACCACATCCATACCGCAAGAAAGAAGATTTTTTACTTTTTCTTTATCACAAGTATTTATATCGATAAAAATAGCGTCAACGGCCTGCCTCCTTAATGCCTTCAACGCCTCATTGGCGGAGATAAGAGAAATTTCCCTCTCACTGGAAACCCCGCCGCCCAAGACGCCTACTTTAATATTTTTCAAATCACCGATACCGGTCATACTTAATATCTCGTAGGGGTCAGGCATGCCTGACCCGTTGATTTATATTTCAAAAATGTCAGATTTGAACAATCTGACGACAATCGATAAATTATTATTTTCCCGTATTTTATTAACGGGGCGGGCATGCCCGCCCCCTACAGGTTACACCCACCTCTGGATCTCTTCTTCCAATAATACGCTGTGTTTTTGGAAAACTTTATCTTTTATTGTACGGATCAAATAATCTACATCATCATAAACGGCGCCGCCGACGTTAATTATGAAATTAGCATGCTTATCCGAAACTTGAGCGCCGCCTTTACGCGAACCCTTAAGGGCGCATGAATCAATTAAAAACCCTGCCGCCAATCCGACGGGGTTTTTAAAAACGCATCCGCAACTGGGATAACCAAAATCCTGCTTCTGCAGCCTCTGCGCCAGGAAATCTTTTATGCGTAAACGCACCCCCTGCCCGTTTCTCAATTCGAACCAGGCGCGTAAAATAATCTTATCCTTCAAAGAAGAATGCCGGTAGCCAAATTCGATATTGGTTCTATCCAAAATTTTCACGGTTCCCCGGCCGGCCAGAATTTGGGCTTTTTTTAAAAAAGATGACACCTCCCTGCCGAAAGCCGAAGCGTTCATCGCCAACATCCCGCCCAGAGTTGCCGGTATTCCTGCCAGATTTTCCCATCCCTCAAGGTTATGCTCAATGCAATAACGCAGAATACTTCTCAAAGAAGCCGCCGCGCCGATTTCTATCAGACCGCCGTCATCTTTTATATAATCAAATTCCTTTCCCAGTTTTATCACCGGTTTCTCTATCAAAGAATCTTTGATCAACAGGTTGGAACCGCCGCCCAAAAGATAGAATCGCTCTTCATTCTGCCTTGAGAAAGCAGCTAAATCATCCGTAGACTCGACGATACAAAAATACCTGGCCTTGCCGCCTATTTTTATGGATGAATATTGTTTTAAATCAACGTTATTCCGTATCTGAAGATCTTTGATAACCAATCTCCTCGCAACTTTTCAAATTTCTTTCATATTATTTTTGATGGAGTTATTACTAATTCTCTTAAATTCCTCCAAAATACCATCCATCAAGATATTAATATCTCCCGCCCCCAGGCCAATCACGATATCCCCTTCCTCCAGATAAAGCGGGACTGTCTTTATCAACTTATCTTTCGGAACATACTTTACTGATTTACATGATTTTTTCTTTATTTCCCCGGCTAGAATATGACCGCTTAGCCCTTCGATCTCTTTTTCGCACGCCGAATATATATCCGTAACAATAACTTCGTCGGCGCAGGAAAAACAGGAACCGAATTCGCCGCACAATGCTTTCGCCCGGGAAAAACGGTGGGGCTGGAAAATAGCCACCAGACGACGCGGATTAAGCAAGCGGGCTGCCTTTAAAACCGCTTGAATCTCCGAGGGGTGATGCGCATAATCATCTACAAAAGTAACCTGCTGAACAACTTCTTTTATTTGAAACCGCCTCTTAGTCCCTTTAAAATCGGCCATAAAATCTATGACCCGGGCAAGGTCTTCGCCCAGATAATGGAAAAAACCCAAAACCGCTAAAGAATTAAGCGCGTTATGTTCGCCCAGCAGAGGTATTTTTACCCGGGAAACCGGCTTGTTATCGATAAAAAAAGAAAAGTTGCTGAACCGGCCGTCAAAAGAAAAATCATCGGCCCTGAATTTATTACTGTCGCTAAAACCGTAAGTCCAGCCGTCAGCCTTGACGATAATATCGCGTAAATAAGGGTCCTCGCCCCAGCCGATAACTTTGCCTTTAGTCTGATAGGCAAATTTCTGGAAGCCCGCTCTCAGGTTTTCAATATTTTTATAGTAGTCAAGATGTTCCGCGTCAATATTGGTAATCAGAGAAACCAGGGGGTTATAGTACAGAAAACTTGCGTCGCTCTCATCGGTCTCAATCACAAAATATTCATCGCCCCACCAGGCACTACGAGAATAGTTCAGGGGCACCCCCCCCACAAATACCGTCGGTTTATAACCCAAGGCGGTCAAAAGATAGCCCGTAAAAGCCGTGGTCGTGGTTTTACCATGGCTGCCGGCAACAGCAATAGTTTTTTTATCCCAGGTAAGCAATCCTAAAAGTTCGCCCCGTTTCAGGATCGTCAAGCCGCGGCAGCCAGCCTCGATAAGTTCGGAATTATCATCTTTGATTGCCGAAGAATATGTGACTAAATTGGTATCCGGCGCGATGTTTTCTTTTCGATGGCCGATAAAAATATCGATACCTTCCCGGCGAAGCATCGCGACCGTAGGACTATCCTGTATATCCGAACCGCAAACCCGAAAACCCTTATCTTTTAAAAGTAAAGCCAAACCGCTCATGCCGATGCCGCCGATACCGATAAAATGAATATTTTTTACTCCTGATAGAATTTTTTCCATCCGTCCTCCAGATTTTTCATAGTGGTGAATACTCCGAATGACTTGATCAGGGCTTCCTCCAGGGTTGCGTCATTGCGCAAACAAAACAAAAAATAGTTAAAAGTATCCCGGCCGCGGTCTTTGATCATAAAATTAATCAGCGAGAAAGATTCAATATAAAAAATATCGGCATATTCTTGAGGCTGACTATTTAAAAATAAACCGTCGATTTTATTCAATTTTTCAAAAGGTATATAGTTATTATCTCTAATCATAACTTTCGCGGCCGGTAGATATCCCTGATGGGCTCCGTTATTATATTTATCTTCAATATACATCGCGACAGCTTCATCAAGCCATAAAGGAAAATTCTTTTCGCCGACGTACTCCCGGAAAATTATATGCGTCAGCTCATGCGCCAATATCGCAGAAAATCGATTCTGATTCGGGTAGGTATAAATCAGGCGTTCCCGGTAATCGACGCACGCCCCGGACCATTGGGGGCAATTAAAACGCCGGGAATAATCATCGCGGTCCCTGGCGACATAAATTTTTGCCCTGTTTTCCCAAAGCCAAAGCTTACCCCTGATGAGGTTGAATTCCTCCGTAATCCGGGAGAAAAACTGTTCCGCGATATCCCTTATGCCATAGGCATAGTTATCGCCCACCGCCGGAGAATAATAAATAATGAAATGATCACACTTTAATTCCTTAAAATCAGATTCCTGCGCGAAACAAATAATGGAACAAAAAATACAAAATAAAAAAAATTGACAAAATACCTTAGTCCACAGGTTAATCAGATTATTCAGATTAATTTTTACAGATTTTTTATGATTTTTTTCTGTATAATCCGCAAAACCAGTCAATAACGTTTTTATCTTTAAAATATTTTTAACCATTGATTTTTCCGATAAATCTGTCCCGTTACCCTGAATGAAATATTTAGGTGCGGGACGCCCCGAACCTAAATAGATTATCTATGGTAACGGGGCTGCGAAATATGTGGACTAGAATCTTTTATTGTTTTTGCCTTTTATCTATTATTTATTTCAGCATCCGCCCAATGTTCTCGCCGAATTCATCGCAAGCTACCGCTAATTTTATTTTTGCCAAATTGGCAATCATGCCATTTCTTACCGCGTCATCGAAAAGCAATTCTCCCGCGCGAAGTTTAAAATCGGCAAAATTAAAATCGTCCTGCGTAAAGACACGGGCGGCGCCGCGTTCTTCAAAATACAAAGCATTGGCTTTTTGATGCCCGCCGGCCGCGGGATAGGGAATCAATATTGGCGGTATTCCGTAATAGGAAATTTCCGCCAGGGTCGAAGCCCCCGCGCGCGAAATAATCAGATCAGCCGCGCTGTAAAGATATTGCATATCGTAATAAAAATCTTTTATAAATTTTGCTTTTTCTATTTTTTCATACATCGCCAAACATTCGCGATAATTATTCTTGCCGGTAAGATGAATGATCAAAAATTCCTCATCCAGCTCTGCGACGAGTTTTATAAAATTTTTATTCAGGAATTCTGAGCCCTGGCTTCCGCCAAAACATAAAATCCCGGGTTTACCGTTTAAACCCAAATGCTTTCTCGCTTCATCCCTGTTTATCTTTCTTATATTTTCCCTTAAAGGAACGCCGACGACACAAGCTTTATCGCGGTTATCGCCGGCATCAAAACCGTATATCACCTTGCGGCTGAAAAAAGAAAGCGCCTTGTTTGCCGCGCCCATAACGGCGTTAGGTTCATAAACCGCCGTCGGGATAAAAATACAAGAGCTGAAAAAAAGTAAAAAAAAACTATCCCTTCCTCCGAAACCGATAACCCGCTCTGGCCTGACCAACAACAAAATATAAACCGCTTCGCTAAACCGCCATAATGCTTCACAAAAAATATTTCTCTTTTTAAAAACTTTTCCCCATACCTTATATCCCCTGTCCCTGATATAACCTTTCAACGACTCGGCGGTGGCAAAAAAACAAACCTCTCCTTCTTTCTCAAAAGCCTTCGCAAAAACAAGAGCAGGGAAAATATGTCCTCCGCTCCTATCGCAAACCAATAATGTTTTCATGTATTAACCTAAATAATCTCTAAGCGCCAAAGTATCAGAGTGCCAGGGCGGTTCTTTAACTTTGACGCTTTGCCCTTTTGACGCTATGATCCTTCCGTCAATCTGCCAGCATTGGCTCCATCTTCCCGGCAACTTCGCGTATCTTCTCTTCATAAGGACGCGACGCGTTAAAAAATAACCCCAGAAGTATATAATGGGCGATCAAATTACTGCCGCCGTAACTCAAAAAAGGAAACGACAAGCCTTTGGTAGGAAAAAGGCCGCAGGCCACGCCGATATTCCCCAGTATTTCTAAAAAAAATATAAAAGTTATCCCTAATAGAATCGCGCGACGCGATTCGCTGACGGCGAATCTGGCGATATTGAACATTTTATAAAAAATTGTAAAACACAAGGCCAATACCGCAAAAGAACCGAAAAACCCAAATTCTTCGGCAATAATAGAAAAAATAAAATCAGTGTGCGCCGCCGGTAAAAAAAATAATTTTTGCATTCCCTCTCCCAACCCTACGCCCGTAAGACCGCCATTACCGAAAGCAATCTGAGATTGAACAAGCTGGAACCCTGTTCCTTGCGGATCGGCAAAAGGATTAAGGTAGGCGGTTATCCGCCTAAAACGATAAGGATGAAGTTTAATCAGAAAAAATAACGCGATTAGCGCCAAAACAACGAGCGGCACGATATGCTTTGCCCTGGCGCGATATAAAACCAGAAAAAGCATCGTCCAAACAATCCAGAATACCGCTGTTCCTAAGTCCGGCTGCAAAAGGAGCAGGCCGCAGATAACCACCATCACCAACCCTAAGGGGAGAAGCCCTCCGTAAAAACTTCTGAGCAAAACCCCTTTTCTCCTGAAATACTCTACGGCGTAAAATAAAAAAGTTATTTTCAATATTTCCGACGGCTGTAAATTAAAACCCGGGAGTTTAAACCAGCGGGTAGCACCGCCGGCGGTCCTGCCGATAACCGGCACTAAAGCCAGAAGCACCAGCGTTAAAACCAAAAACAACTTATTATGACGGCGCAAAAAATCCAAATCGACAAGCAAGGCCAGGAGAAACAAAACAAGGCTTACGGCAAAATAAACAACCTGGCGTATTAAAAAATACTGGGAATCTGAAGTTATTTTATAAGCATACATGCTTGAAGATTCATAAACCATAAGGATACCGAAAAGAGTAAGCAAAAAAACTGCGCCAAAAATAAACCGACGCTCCTTGCTTAATGGCTTTCGCGGCGGCGCTTCATTATCGGCGCCGTCTTCCTGACAAAAATAATCGGGTTGAGGACAAGCCTCCAGCGTTTTTCTGGGATGGGCAATAAAAATGCGAAGATTAGCAAACAATTTTTTAATATTTTGCAATTTACCTTCCAATGATTTTTTTAATTTTAAGAGGTATTCTGTCATTTTAAAATGAATTGGCCATCGGTCTTTGGTCTTTAATTATTATTCACCTAAACTATTGACTATCTGGACAAACTTCCTCCCCCTATCCATGTAATTCATAAACATATCGAAGCTGGCGCACATCGGCGAAAGAATGACCGTATCACCCCGGGACGCTTCCGCAAAAGAAGCGGCAACGGCATCCTCCAGCGACGGGAAAATTTCCACAGCGGCGAGTAAACCCAATTCATTTTTTATTTTCGGCGCGGCCTGGCCGATTAAATTAAGCTTTTTGACTTTTTCCAGATAAGGGTTGATTAAATCGTAATCTACGCCTTTATCTTTTCCGCCGGCGATCAGGATAATTTTCCCCCTGGTGTTCTTAAGCGCCCATATAGTAGAAGATGGGTTCGTAGATTTAGAATCATTCACAAAAGTAACGCCGTTGATTCTTTTCACGAATTGCATCCGGTGCGGCAATCCCTTAAATTCCGAAAATGCCTTTACGCAATCGGCCTTAGCCACATCAAAAATGCTTGCTATCCGGCAAGCGCACGAATAATTCGCGTTATCAAACTCATCGGAAAAATACAAAACTTTTGCTTTTATATTTTTTTCCACATCGGAACGCAAACGCATATCTTTATTGATAATTGCCCAATCATCTTTTTTTTGATTCTTGAAAATATTCATTTTGGCGTTAAGGTAATCCTTGAAGGTCGGATGCCGGTCTAAGTGGTTAGGGCCGACGTTGAGAAGCACGGCAACATGCGGCCGGAATTCTAAAATTGTTTCCAATTGAAAAGAGCTTATCTCTAAAACAATTAAATCGCCTTTTTTAGTATTTAAAACAAAGGAAGAAACGGGAATGCCGATATTTCCGCCCAAGAAAACTCTTTTGCGTTTTTCTTTTAATGCCCGGTAGGTGAGAAAAGTCGTAGTAGATTTTCCGTTGGTCCCAGTAATCGCGATAAATTTTGCCTTGGTCAGCCAAAAAGCAAACTCGACTTCCCCCACACAAAGAATACCGAGCTCCTTAGAGATTCTGGCAACGTCCGATGTCAAAGGATCTACGCCCGGACTTAAAACAACAAGTTGACAATCTTTGATAAATTTTTCGCTATTGGCGCCGAATTCGAATTGGACGCCTCTCTCTCCATACCGAGTGATGGGCAACGGATGGAATGAATCCTTCTCTTTAATCTCGGTCAGTTTAACCTCTTTTTTCAGCGCAAGCAAAGCATCGCAAAGAGCGATACCACTCCGGCCCCATCCCACCACACCTACTTTTTTGATGCTATCGATGTCCATTTTATTATTTTTGTAATACAGATGATCGCGGATTAAAAATCAACAGATGATCACAGATAATTACCAAAAATTCCAAGCACCGAATAACAATTAAATACCAACAACCAGAATTCTAATGACCTGGACAAAAACCGATTAAGTCATCCGGTAATTGAAATTTATAATTTAATTATCTTATCAGCGATCATCAGCTTCTTCTAATCTGCGATCATCTGCGTTAACGCAGTTTCAACGTCAACAACGCCGCCACGGCAAAAAGTGCCGAAACAATCCAAAAACGCACGGTTACTTTTGATTCTTTCCATCCCATTAGTTGAAAATGATGATGCAGGGGCGCGGCCAAAAATATTTTTTTGCCTCTCAGCCGCACCGAAAGAATCTGTAATATTACGCTTAAGGTTTCGATAACAAAAAGGCCGCCGGTGATTATCAACAAAAACTCTTTCTTTATAAAAAGCGCGATCATGCCGATAACTCCCCCTAAAGATAAAGCCCCCACGTCACCCATGAAAATTTCCGCCGGATGTGCGTTGAACCACAAAAATCCCAGGCCCGCGCCCATCAACGCCAGGCAAACCACCGATAATTCTCCGGCGCCTTTAACAAACGGAATAAAAAGATAATGCGAAAATTTGACATTGCCTGCCACATAGCTGAATACGGTAAAGATTAAAGCGTTAGTGAGAACTCCGCCGATTGCTAACCCATCGAGGCCGTCGGTAAGATTAACCGCGTTTGATGTGGCGACAATAACCAAAGCAACCCAGAAAATGTAAAAATAACTCAAATCCACTACCACCCGCTTAAAAAAAGGAAAATCCCAGGTCGTAGAGATATTCCGGTTTAACGTTATTAAAAAACCTAAAATCAATCCGATAAAAATCTGGGAAAATAATTTATCGCGCCGCGTCAAGCCTTTACCGGTTTTGATTTTGGTTAAATCATCCTGCAAACCCAGCGCGCCCAGAAAAGACGCCGTCAGGATAACTACCCAGATAAAATAGTTATCGAGCCTGGCCCAGAGTAAAGTTGTCAAAATAAAAGAAGAAAGAATCAAAACACCGCCCATGGTAGGCGTTCCTTTTTTTTCGGAGTATAAAGACTCCAGCGGTTTATATCCATACATATCTATTCTTTCGACAAACTGGAGTTTTTTTATCCAGGCGATAACAAATTTCCAAAACAACATCACCAGCAGAAAAGAAGTGATAAAAGCGCACCCTCCCCGGAAGGTGATGTATTTGGTTACATTTAAAACCGAAATATACTTTGATAAAGGGTAGAGTAGATGATAAATCATAAATTTATTATATTTGAATGATTGCTATCGGTTACTAAAGGTTACAAAAGGTTGTAAAGCCCCCGGCAACCGTTAGTAACCAATAGCAACCAGCAGTAACCTTTAGTAACCATTAAGCTTTATCGGTTTTAAGCTCCTCTATCACTTTCTCCAACTCCATCTTTCTTGAGCCTTTGAGAAAAATTAAATACTTATCGCGCCCTTCGTTCCCCCGGCGTGTTTCTTTTTTAATAAAATCAGCGATATCTTTATGGGAAAAAAAATGAAAAGCTTTGACGCCGCCGCGAGCCCGAAGCTCTTCGTTCAAATATCTTGCCTCATCGCCTATAGTCAAGCAATAAGCACATTGGGATTTGATAATCGAACCGGCTAAGGATTTATGATAATAAATAGACTTATCGCCTAACTCCCGCATATCTCCCACCACGGCAATTTTCGTATAGGGAAAAAACCCGAGGCTTTTTAAGACTTCACAAAAAGCGTAGGGATTGGAATTATATGAATCGTCGATAATAGTAAAACCGTTGATCTCCTTAAGCTCCATACGCGATTTAGGGAAATCATTAAAATTACTCAAACTTCCCACCGCCGTTTTTAAAGATATATTTTTAATCCCGGCCGCGGCTATCGCCGCCATGGCGTTGGAGATAAAACCGGCAAACGGCGTGGCTAATTTTAATTCGTATTTATCGCAGATTATAAAAACCGACTCTTTAGCGCTGCTATTGATCAAGCGGCCATATACATTATTTTCGTTACTTTTGCCGAACCAAAAAACTTTTTTGCATGAATCTACCTTTCGCAAACAATTGTCATCGGCGTTCAGCACGGCTTTTATTCTACGGTTTTCTCTCAGAAGAGATATTTTTTCTTGATATATGGCGTTTAAGCTGCCAAATCCTTCCCAGTGAACCGGTTTTATGAAAGTAATGACGCCGACATCGGGCAAAGCCATTTGCGCAAGCGTCTTTATTTCTCCCGGATGATTAGTGCCTAATTCTAAAATCATAATTTTTTCATCGTTAAGGGCAAAAATTGTTTTAGCCACGCCCAAAATATTATTTTCGGTCTTGTTATTTTTAAGAACCTTGAATTTATCCCGCAGGCAAAACGCCAGCATTTCCTTAGTCGTGGTTTTTCCCACTGAACCGGTTATCGCGTAAACAAAAGGATTCTTATACTTACGAACATACCGGGCGCATTTAGCCAAAGCCAGGTAACTGTCGCCGACGATAAAAAACGGGACCTTGTGCGGCACAGCAATATATTTTTGGGCAATAATCAGAGAAGCGCCTTTCCTTACCGCTTCCGCGATATAATCATGGCCGTCCTTATGCTCTCCCTTCAAAGCAATATAGGCCTGCTCCTTTTTAAGGGTACGCGTATCAAGAGAAAAGCCTTTAACCGGTTTAAAAAAATATAGATTATAGATTTTATCCGGTTTTAATAATTTTTTTAGGGTTAAAAAATCATTAATCATAATTTTTATTTCTTACTGCGTAAAAAATAAATAACGATAATTGCGTAGAAACGGGCACCCGTGCCTGTCCTTTATTATTTAATATTTCATCATTGAGTAAGGGGGGGGCCGCCCCTACTGCATATTTGATTACAATTGTTGCGCGCAGTTGTGCCGGCGGTAATCATTTTTTATGCTCATCTCGTATATTTCTCTTATCACATCTCTATCCTTAAACGGCACTTTTTTATTGCCGATCGCCTGATAATCTTCATGGCCCTTGCCCGCTGCCAACAAACAGCAATGGTCATATTGCGACTGAAGCATTATCGCCTCTTTAATCGCCTGGTATCGGTCTACCACAATCTTGTAATTATTGCGGCTGAATCCGCGCTCGATTGCCCGGCAGATATCAACCGGGTCTTCGCAGCGCGGATTATCCGACGTGATAAACGAGAAATCCGCCAGAACGCACGCAACGTGCCCCATTAATGGCCGCTTGCCGTGGTCGCGTTCCCCGCCGCAACCGAACACGCAAATAATATTCCGATAGCCTACCCGGCGCAAAGCGTTTAATGTTTTTTTCAAAGAATCATGAGTATGCGCGTAATCCACGAAAGTATCGGGCCTGACTTGTTCCAGCCTCCCTTCGACGCCGCTAAAACGCGAAAGGACAGCGGCTGTCCTTTTCATATCAAGCTTAAGCGAATAGGCGACAGCCGCGGCGGCAAGCAAATTAAAAACATTATGCTTTCCGATAAGGCGAGTGTTAATCGGCAGGGCCTTCTTACCATAGAGGAGACTGAAACTTCCTCCCTGCCGCCGCAGGACAATATCTTCAGCCATCACATCTGATTTTTCTTTTATCCCAAAAGACAGTTTATTTTTTTGCCGCGCCAGGATAATCTTTCCGTAATGGTCATCGGCATTTACAATCGCCGTGCCCTGATTATTCTCGTTAAAAAACCTGTATTTAGCGTTAAAATAATTTTTCATCGTCTTATGATAATCTAAATGTTCTCGGCTTAAATTAGTAAATACGCAGCGGCTGAATCTGATGCCCTCGATCCGACCCTGGTCTAAAGCGTGCGAAGAAACCTCCATTACCACATAATCGGTAGCGGCCCTTTTCATCTGCGCGAATAACCGGCGCAAAACTAAATATCCCGGGGTCGTATTGACCGCCTTAACCGCTTTATTGCCGATCCGGTACTCGATGGTGCCGATTAAAGCCGGGCGCTTGCCCATTTTCTTTAAAAGATGATAAATCAGGTAAGCGGTGGTGGTCTTACCTTTTGTCCCGGTTATGCCGATAAATTTAAAATTGGATTCGGGATAAAACCTGTCGACCGCGGCTTTAAATTCTTTTTTTATATCCCCGACAAAAATAACCTTTTTACTCAGGCCCAGCGAATTCACCATGGTAACGTATTTTTTATCGGCGACGAAAACACAAATTTTGCTCTCAAGCGATTTCAACGTCGAAAAAATATCAAAGTTATCTTTGGCAATGACAAAAAAAACATCCCCGCGGGAAACGTAACGGCTGTCATCGCTTATCCCGGCCGCCGCGATATTTCCTAATTCCTTATTCAGCGACAACGACAGAAAAATCTTTTTTAACTTCATTTTTGGCAAAGGCGCTCCGGCCGTCTAAATACTTCACGCACTTTTGAGCTATCTGTTTAAAAAGCGACGCCGCGACTACGCCGCCAAAATGCGATTTTTGCGGTTCGTCGATAGTAATCCCCATCGCTAACGGTACAGTTGAATAGTCAATAAATCCCACGAAATTAGCCCGGTAGCGGGAAGGCGAATACCGGCCGAGTTGAAAATCAAATTTCTGCGCGGTGCCGGTTTTACCGCCAATCCTTATCCCGTCGACTGCCGCCAACTTGCCCGTGCCGTCCGCAACCACAGAAATAAGTATATCCTTGGCTTTTTCGACAGTCGAAGGCGGCAAGACGTACTCTTTGACAGATTCGCTGTCTTTATAAATATTTTGTCCGGAAATGCTCTTTAACAGGTGCGGCTTTACCAGATAACCGCCGTTAGCTACAACCGCTATAGCTCTTACCAGCTGAAGGATATTAACTCCCACTTCCTGGCCGATAGGGACCATGTAAGGCGTAGTCTTAGACCAGCGTTCAAGAGGCTTAACACTGCCATCCTCTTCGCCGGGTAAATCGATGCCGGTTTTTTCCCCAAACCTTAATTTTTTTATATAGCTGTAAATAAACTCTTTCCCGACGCCGTTGGCGATCTTGCCCACCCCGATATTGCTGGATTTCTTAAAAACTTCCCGGAAAGACAAAGTGCCGTAAGGTTTCCAATCATGCAGCGTCGCTCCGGGTATTTTAAACAATCCATTTTCGCAAAAAAAGGTATCTGTTTCGCCATATCGCTTCGTGTCTAAAGCCGCAATCAGGGTAACGATTTTGAACACCGAACCGGGCTCAAACATATCGCATACCGCCCTGTTTTTTAGATACTTAGCCGATGCCGCATCGATGCTGTTGGGATCAAAGGCGGGATAATTAGCCAGGCTGAGAATCTCCCCGGTGGTCGCGTCCATAACCACAACGCTTCCGGCCGACGCGGCGAATTTCCTGACCGTTTCGGCCAGATAATTTTCCACCCAATACTGAAGCTGGGCGTCAATCGTCAAAACTATATCCGACCCCTCCTGGGGAGTAATCACCTGAGGGCTGACGATAATCTCCCGGCAATGAGAATCCTGCAGCACCCTGACTATGCCGTTTTTACCGCGGAGATAATTGTCGTAAAAAACTTCCATCCCCTCTAAGCCCTTATTGTCTACGTCGACAATCCCTAAAACTGAAGATGCCAACATTTCCTGAGGATAGAAACGTTTTTCTTCGCGGATGAATCCTATGCCCTTTAAATTTATTTTTTTTATCCGTTCCTTGTCGAACCAGGAAACCTTCCTTTTTATCCAGACAAATCTCCCCTTTTTATTTTTAGCGAGCTTGCGATAAATTTCGCCGGCCGGCAAAGAAAGGTTAGCGGCTAAAATCCCGGCGGTCTTCCCGGCATCTTTTACCATAACGGGATCGGCAAAAACAGAATAACTGTTCATGCCGGTGGCGAGCACTTTTCCCGTACGGTCAAAAATATCCCCCCGCCTGCCCTCTAAAGGCACCAGCCGATAATATTGCCGGGAAGCGAGATTTTTTAAAAAAGGGTTTTGTAAAATCTGCAGGTAAAAAATTCTTATTCCGATGACGACAAAAAGGAGGGCAAAAAAAGAATAGACAAGATTGATGCGCAGGTTATCTTTGTTTTCCATTTTTTATATCCCATCCTATGCCTACCAGCGAATACGCTGCCTCGGCAAAACCTGGGATCGCACTCAAAATATTTCGCAATAATTGCGAAATATTTTGTCAATACCCGGGAAAATTCATTTAAAGCATTTTCCCGGTTAGAAATATTTATTTTTTCTCCTGGGCCATGGCCGTAGCCGAAGCGGTAGGGATACCCAGGAAACGGCTTAGCGCTATAGAAAACCCTCTACCGGCCACTGCAGGCGCCTCTTTCTTCAGATTAAGAGCTAATACATTATTTTTCCCCACAAGAGAAAATTTATTATCTTCCGCCCATTGGCTTAATTTGGCTACCGATACTTTTTTGTTGAAATTATAAGTAAGGTAATCCCTTTTATCGGCAAGATTATTGTAGACAGAATAATTTTTACTTAAATTGTAGGCCTCCACGTAAATCTGCACCTTTTGATGAAGGCGAAGGAAGAGCGCCGCAAAAATAATGGCTACCAGCATCGGCGGTAAGATTTTTTTCATCATATCTTTTCCCCCACCCTTAATTTAGCGGAACGGGAAGGCGTATTCTCTTCTATTTCTTTATCCTGCGGCTCAACCGGCTTTTTTGTTATGACCTTGATGATTCCCCGGCTTGCGGATTCTTTGAATGTTTGTTTGACGATCCGATCTTCCAACGAATGAAAAGAAATAACGCCGATTCTCCCGCCTTTAGCCAGCAAGGAAATCCCCTTTTGCACTCCGGCGTCTAAAGATTCAAGTTCTCGGTTCACGGCAATACGCAAAGCTTGAAAAATTCTTGTCGCCGGATGAATCCGGTATTTGAAACTCCTGACGGGAACGACCGCGCCGACGAGCCGGGCTAGTTGAATCGTTGTGGATATCGGCTCCCTGCTTCTCGCCTCAACGATGGAACGAGCAATCCGACGAGAGTAATGTTCCTCGCCAAATTTAAAAAAAACGCTGGTAAGTTCTTCTTCGCTTAAATTATTGACCAGATCGTATGCGCTGACGAAAGAATCTCTATCCATGCGCATATCTAAAGGCCCTTCCTGCAGAAAACTGAAACCGCGCTCGTTTTTAGTTAGTTGGTAAGCCGAGATGCCTAAATCAAAGAATATCGCATCGGCTTCGTTTACGCCTGAATTCTTAAGCGCTTCATCTAAATGAGAAAAATCGCTTTTTACCAGGCGCAATTTCTGCGAAAAGCTTTTCAATCGTTCGCCGGCCATGCTCAGCGATTCTTCATCCTTGTCAATTCCCACATAAAGGGATAAATTTTTTGCCGCTTCCAGGAAACAGCAGGCATGACCGCCTAAGCCAAGAGTACAATCGACAATAACCCTTGCCTCCTCGATCCTTAAAAGTTCCCGGGCCTCTCGATACATCACCGGATAATGTTTTATTTCATCCATAACGCAACTTTCCATAAAAGTCATTTTTACATCTCTTCTTTGTGTCCTGGTACCTTGGTAGCTAAATTTTCTAAATCAACCGCTAAATTTCTTTTAAAATAGATTCTCCGCTACCTGCTCAAATTTCGGCCGGTTATCCTGATAGAATTTCGACCAGGTATCTTTATCCCAGATCTCAATCCGGTCCGATATGCCGATAATAATTATATCTTTTTTGATATGCGCGTATTCTTTCAAATATTGCGGCACAATCACGCGGCCCTGGACATCGATCTCAAATTCCTGAGCGCCGCTGAAAAATAAACGGTTGAAAGAACGCGATTGTTGTTTCGTGAAAGAAATGTTCTTAAGAGATTCCTCTATTTTTATCCACGCGTTTTTATGAAAAATAAAAAGGCATTCCTCCAGCCCCCGCGTCATATAAAAACTTTTCTCATCGAGAGTTTTTATTTTATCGCGGAATTTCGCGGGAAGAATGAACCTCTCTTTGTCGTCAAGCGTATGGGAATATTCGCCATACCACATTCCACTTTCCTCCACTTTGTTCCACAAACTAAATATAATACGACTGTATAATATTGTCAAGGAATTTTGTTAAATAAAATAGGGGGGATACTACCGATTGGGGTGGCGGGATAATAAAATACTACATTTTGAGATAAAAACAGAAAAAATTTTCAAAACTCGGCCTTTTTGAATTTTCTTTCAATATAGCCGACATCTTTGGCAATCGCTTCTTTAAGCGCGGCGAGAGAAGAAAATCTCTTTTCTTCCCGTATCTTCTGGAAAAAATATACCTTGATTTGTTTCCCCAGAATATTCCCGTGAAAATTAAGAAGGTGGGCTTCGATGATTATTTTTTTTGCCGTGGTGACGGTAGGATTTGTCCCGATGTTAACCACGCACAAATATTTTCTTTTATTAAATTCCGCGGCGGCGGCATAAACGCCGCTCGCAGGGATAACATAAGCGCCCGTGAAAACATTTGCCGTGGGAAAACCTAATTTTCTACCGATGCCCCTGCCCTTAATGACGATCCCTTTTAAAGAATAGTTTCTTCCTAAAAGAACGTCGGCACCGGCAAAATCGCTGCGTTTTATCAAATGCCGGATAAGCGAACTGCTGATTACCCGGCCCTTATTTTTCATTTTCTTTATGACCAGAAAGTCAAAATTATGCTCCCGGGCAAAACCGCGCAGGCAATTTACGTTATTTTGCGCGCCGGCGCCGAAACGGAAATCCTCCCCCACAATTATTTTTTTAATATCAAAATATTTTAGGATATAAACGATAAACTCTTTCCCGGAAAGCCGGAAGAGATTCCTCCGTGATTTTAAAAACCAGATGTTAGCGATACCTAAAGATTCGACGATATTTTTTTTATCTTCGCAATCACAGAGACAACCGCCGAAAGGTTTGTTTAAAATAATACGGGGAGATTTGTCGAAAGTAATCAGCAGGCTGGCTGCCTTTAATCGGGCTGCCTCTGCCTTTACTTTTCTCAGGATAAATTGATGCCCGCGGTGTATCCCATCAAAAACGCCGATGGTAGCAACGCATGGCACCCGTCTATAAGGCAGCTTTTTGTAAACAACTCTCATCTATGTTTTCAGGATTAAACGCGTCGCTAAGTTTGAAATGGCCGACGCTTAAGCGCTTTATATGGATCATATGCGCGCCGCAACCCAGGACATCACCGATATCTTCAGCAAGCTTGCGAATATAAGTACCCTTGGAACAACGCACGTAAAATTCAACCAACGGCGGGTCTATTTTTAAAATTTCTATCGCGTAGATTTTAATTCTGCGAGGGTCTCTCTCGATAGTTATACCCTTACGGGCCAAGTCGTATAAACGTTTGCCTTTAACTCTTAAGGCGCTGACCATGGGAGGTATCTGGTCTATTTCGCCCACAAAAGAAGCAAAAACTTCCCTGATTTTTTCTTCGGTTACACCGCCAAACCCGCTGGAACGCAGAACTTTGCCTTGCGAATCTCCGGTAGAAGTAACCTCGCCTAATTTCAAAATACCCACATATTCTTTATCGAAATGAACGAATTTGGAAAATAGTTTAGTGGAACTGCCTACCAGAATAATCAAAAGGCCTTCGGCTAAAGGATCGAGGGTACCGGCATGTCCCACGCGCTTAATCGCTAATTTCCTGCGCACGATATCAACAACATCATGGCTGGTAATACCCTGGGGCTTATTGACTAAGATGATCCCTTCTTTATTAACCATGCAAACCTGTAATTATTTGAGTAGCCGGGGATTACCTGCTTTCAAATATTCTCCCTATCATTTTAAATTGAACATTGAACATTTGCCAATGATCATTGAAAGAATTAATTATTTTTCTCTTCTTCCATTTTAAAATGATAATTAATCAATGCTAAATTTAAAATTAACCTGGCTATCTGAGGGTTTAGCTATTTCTTCTTATACCCATTTTTGTAAATATAGGCGTGTTTTTTTACAAAAGAAATGACTTTATCTTCTATCGCCTTAAGATTGCCCTCGACGGTAGTACCGCTGGCCCGTCGATGCCCGCCGCCGCCGAAAAATTTGGCGATTTTGTTGACATCGACGTACTCGCGGGAACGGAAATTAACTCTTACTTTATTGGCGCTGATTTGTTTAAAAATCATAAATACTTCAACACCCTTCAACAACCGCATGATGGAAAAAATAATCTCGGTGAGGTCAAAACCTTTGTCCTCCCATTTGTCGGCGGCAACCCAGCAAATTTTACGCGACATATCAAGTTTCAAGCTCGCCATAAGGCCGGTAATAAGTTTTAAATCATGGATCTCGCAGGCGCTATGGATATTCTCGAATACCCTGTTGGGTTTGATATTATGCTTCATTAAATCAGCGATAATTTTATGCACCCGGGAATCGGCGCTGCTGAAGGTAAAATTTCCCGTATCGGTAGCGATGCCGGTATAAAGGCATAACGCTATCTCGTCATCCATCACGCCGAATTGCCGGCAAAGCTCATAAAGCAACTGGCAAGCGGAACTGGCCTGCGGCGCAATCCAATTTATATCGCCGAAGTAAGTATTACTGATGTGATGGTCGATGTTGACAATGCAATCGGCGCAACCCAGGGAATCCTTGACCTTCCCCGTGCGGGAAGAATCGGAACAGTCTAAAACTATTACCGTGTCAAAACGCTCTTTCCTGAAGGTATTTTTTATCATCCGGCTGGAAGGAAGAAATTTATAGATATCGGGAACCGCGTCGTTAAGGTAAAGCACAGCTCTCTTTTTAAGCTTCTTAAGGAGAGCGTACATAGCCAATGCCGAGCCGAGAGCGTCGCCTTCGACATTCATATGCGTAGTAATAAGAAAACTCCGGCTTGATTTTATTTTATTTATTATCTTCTTTATTATCATCTTCCTGCTTCCGCTCCTCCGCGCGGCGCGCGTCTTCGCTGCGCACCTCATCTATCTTTTTGCAAATATCCACGCTATATTTTATCGAATCGTCGGGTATAAACTTAAGCTGCGGGACAATGCGTAAACTTATCTTCTTAGCCATACTTGCCCTTAAGAAACCATTCATTTTCCTCAGTATCTCGCTTACTTTTTTATAATTATTGTCATTAAGCAGGCTGAAAAAAACTTTGCTTTCCTGTAAATCGCCGGTTGTCTCCACCCGCGTTATCGATAAAAGTGTAGCCGCCGGGTCATCAACCTGCGACTGGATTACTTCCATAAGCGCTTTCTGTATCTGGCTGTTTATTTTTTCTATTCTCATATTTTTCGCTGCGCAAAAAATAAATGTAATTATAGCTCAAACTGGCTGCTTTAGCAACAGTTTATGAAAAATATGTTTTGCTTCTTTTAATTCCTCGCCTTTTGTTGCGAGTTTCTTCTCGATCTTGGCATCCAGGAGGCCTTCCAGAACTTTACCGTATAAAACCAAAGGCTGGAAACCAAGCGCTTTTAAATCGCTGCCCTTAACTTTAAGGCGGATGTGAATAAGTTTTCCCAAAAACAACTCGATTTGCCGTCGGATTGTTTTTCCCGAATAGTAAGCGTAAAAAAACAAAATCGTTTCCAGGCTGAGCGGGAATAATTTTCGATACAGGTCCCGCGGTTTAACGTTTTTGTCCAAACACGATATTCCCGCCAGGCTGTCTTTCGCCGACAATACCCTTATCCGGTCCCCTTTACGAAAATCGAATTCCTGGACAAATTTTGCGATTTCCTCCCGCTTCAAACCAATCATCAAACCGATAAGATAAATCAGCCAAGCGTCTACCTTCCTAAGCCCGCCGAATTTTTTGCCGTAAACGCCAATCGTTTTTTCAACGCGACACAGTAATCCGTAAATACGTTTATTGACTTTTAAACTTTTGTTGATAAAAAGAAAACCGGTAAGCGCGCCGATTCTTTTAACATTGCGGCAGGGTTTCGGCTCTTTTAAAATAAGGACTAACTCATCGCGTAAACGATGGGCGTGGACACAGCGCAACGCTTCCTGCGCCGCGGCCTCTTTGATTAAGCCGAGCGTTTTCTTTTCAATTTTGAAAGAAAACCTCTGTTCGAACCTTACGGCGCGCAAGATTCTTGTCGGGTCATCAGAAAAACTCCGGTTATGTAATACCCGGATCAATTTTTGTTTAAGGTCGCGCGAGCCGGAATAAAAATCGATCAACTTCGCGTAATCGTTTTTATTCAGGCTTATTGCCATGGCATTTATCGTAAAATCGCGGCGAAACAGATCATCCCGCAAATCGGACGGTTCAACCGCAGGTAAAACTCCCGGCCGCGAATAATATTCTTTTCTCGCGGTAGCAAAATCTATTTTATGATTATCGAAAAAGACCGTCGCTGTCCCAAAAGCATGATGCCGCGTGAATTTAGCGCTATACCTTTGCGCCAGGGCTTGCGCCAAAGCAGCGGCATCGCCCTCTACGACAATATCCAAGTCAAGATTCGTCCTGCCCAATAATAAATCACGCACAATCCCGCCGACCAAGTATACTCTTACCCCTTGGGGTTCGGCAAGGGACGATATGACATCCAGGATGTTCTTTAATTCTTTCGGCAATTTTTTGAGTTTGGTAATCATGTTTTTGTCAAAAATCAAATATCATTATAGAGTCATAGTGTCATCACATCAAAGCGTCAAAGTTTAATCCCTCTAAAACACTCTGACACTATGACGCTCTGACGCTTTGCCTCACTTTGCCCTCGGATGATACAACGTATGTATCTGTTTTAATCTCGCCTGATTTATATGCGTATAGATTTGCGTTGTGGTAATACTGACGTGGCCCAGCATCTCCTGGACGCTGCGTAAATCAGCGCCATGTTCCAATAAATGCGTAGCGAAGGAATGCCGTAGAGTGTGCGGCGTAGCGTGTTTTTTTATCCCTGCCGCCCGCACGCACTTTTTTATCATTTTCCAGATACTTTGCCGGGTAATGCTCCTGGCTCCCTGGGCGAGAAAAAGAGTATCCATAGTTTTACCTTTAAGGAGTTTCGGCCTCGCTTCCGCGATGTATCTGCTTAAAAAATGAGACGCGGTCTTGCCTAAAGGGACAATCCGTTCCTTAGAACCTTTTCCTTTGCATTTAACGAATCCGACATCCAGATTAAGGTCATTAACCCTGAGCGACGCCGCTTCCGAGATGCGCAGGCCTGACGCGTACATTATTTCCAGAATCGCTTTATCGCGCAGCCCCTGGGCGCTGTTTAAGTTGACTTGCTTAAGGAGGCGGTTGATTTCTTCAGAAGTCAAGAAAGAAGGAATCTTCTTATCCAGCTTCAGCGATTCCATTAAATCGGTAGGGTCGTTCGCCACGGCCTTTTCCCTCAGTAAAAACCGATGAAAACTTTTTACCGTAGACATAACACGAGAAATACTGACCACCGCCATTTTGCCGCGTAAAAGAAATAAAAAATCGCCTACATCTTTACGGCTGATTTGAGAAAGGCTGTCGATATTCTTCGACTTAAGATATTTGAAATATTTTCCCAAATCCTGGGCATAGGCGTCGAGAGAGTTTTTCGCCAACCCTTTCTCTACCGTTAGATAATCGATAAATGCCTGCAGGTAAATATCCATAAATTAAGGGTATCGGGATATTGGGACATCGGGATCTGGGTATTGGGGGACTGGGATATCGGGCATTTCCTAATTCCCCAATTTCCCAATCTCCCAATCTCCAAATCCTAATCCCCTGATATCCTAAATATCCTGAAGAAACTGATTACTCTCTTTTTCTCTCCCCACCGTTGTCTTCGGGCCATGGCCGGGATAGACAACTGTATCGGGAGGCAAAACCATGATCTTCTGCTTGATGGCTTTAATAAGGCTGTCGTGCGAACCGTAAGGCAAATCGGTCCTGCCCACCGAATCAAAAAATAACGTATCGCCGCTGAAGAGCCAATTATTTAGTTTTATACAAATCCCGCCGGGGGTATGGCCGGGGGTATGGATAATATTCAACACCGACGCCTGGAATGACAGCGAAGAACCGTCCTCAAGCGCCTTAGCCTCTTTTTTTATCGTAATCGGCCGGGAAAAAAATTCCGAACCGTTCAAGCCGGCATCATCAAGGCAAGGCTTATCGTCGACGTGAATATAAACCGGGCAATCAAAATTATCCAAACCGGCGATATGGTCGAAATGGCCGTGGGTCAGAATAATAAAATCCAAAGAAAGTTTTTCTTTTACGATAAATTCCTTGATTTTTTCGCTTCCGTCAGGCGTATCAATCAGAAAAGCTTTCTTCGCCTTTTCATCAATTATAAGGTAAGCATTCGTCCCCAACGCGCCAAGAGTGAATTTTTTTAATGTCAGCTCATCCATCTGTTTACTATTACCGATTTTTTCCGGTGATTCTTTCTGTTGCCATAATATTATTTTTTGCCGCCTGGATAAGACGCTGGGCGCCGTCTTTGGAGAATTTGCGTTTGTAGTCAGCTAGCTCGCGTAAATTCATCCCCTGCATAAAATTATCATAATATTCTCCGGGTAATTCCTTACTTTCGCCATACAAAGCTAAAATCGCCCGGCCTAAATAAATGTGGCTTTTCTCGCGAAACTTTTTGGCATAAAGAAGCGCGCGCGCCGCGTGAAACATAGCATAGTAAGCTTGCACCGTCGCCCACTTGTATCTTTCCTCGTCAAATGAATGCTGGGCATCGGCTAAATCTTCCCTGGCGGTTTCCAATTCTTTCGCCACAAGCCTGGGGCCGTCGGAAAAAGAAACGATTCTCCCCTTTTCGATAGCTTCCCTGAGATTATTCTTCATGTTCCGGTTTTCCCTCCCATAAAGTTATCCCTTTTTTTATTTGTTCAAAAAAATGCTTATCGTCTTTGCGCGAACTAACCATTTCCAAAGGATCATAAATGACGGCGTTGATATAATTATCCGCGTGGTTAAATTTAGCGATAATTTTCTCGACAGCTTCTTTCTCGTCGGTTTTTACAAACAAATCAATGTCGCTGCGGCTGGTGTTTTCTCCGCGGGCGCAACTGCCGAATAACGTTATTTGATAAGAATAGGGTTTAAGTTTTTTTAAAAGCGGCTGCAAGGAAAGAAAATTTTCGAACATCTTGAAGTGTTTCAAAAGCGGGCTGTCTTCGTTGACTTTATATAGAAATAGATTTCCCCGGGGCGTCCGGTTAACAACCTCCAGTTCCAGGAGAAGCCGCAACGCCTGATTGGTCGCGCCTTTGCTTGTAGAAACCGCCTTAGATATCTCCGATGCCGAAAAATTATCGGCGGAATTCAAAGCGAAAAAAGATAAAATCTTTAACGGCACGGGGTTATACAGAATATCCTTTAAGTTATGGGTTTTGCTATCGTTCATTGCATTATCCTCATCGTCCATTATAATGAACGATAGACTTGTGTCAACTATTATATCAGAAAGGTAAGCTTGGGCAGAGGTTTAACTTGGTGGAATAGTAAGAGAAATAATCAAATAATTATTTATTCTATAACGATAATCAGCCGCCTAAGCCGCCTGCGGCCAAATTGTGCCGCGGTTCAGGTCGGCTGGATTTTATGTTTAAGTTTTTGGTATAAAATCATGCCAATCAGGCCCAATGCATTTTTTAATATCGAAATCCAGTCGTGATTTTGGCCAATATCTTGAAATTAAATTCTCGTAAGTTTCTGTTACAGACCAACGTGGCAAAACTGACGTTTCTCCGTGCGAAGTAAGCGTGGCGGCATTGACGCAAAATCTATTTTGTTGAAAGCAAACATTATTCATAACTGATTGTTCAAGGGTACCAAAATTATCATTGTCGTATGGATCTGTTGGCGCAAAATGTGCTGAAACTTTATTGCGCCATTTCTTCAGTTCTGGAATGACAGACTCGACGTAAGAATTGCATTCAGTTTTAATTTTGTTCTTATTATTAACAATGTCTAATGTTGTCCAAGAGTTGGTATTGAGTGTTTTTATTAGCCCTACTAGTCTTACAAAATTTACCATTGATGTGCTAAACCAGTGGAATGTGCATGGAATTATTGGATCCATTTTTGCGAATATTTCAAAAACTTTAACATTTGGATTGGGCGGCGTTTTTTTACCTTCTTCAATTTTGATTATTAAAGCCAATCGAAATAACCCATGAGGCATGAAATTGAGAGCATGGGGATTCTTTATTGGAAGATTTTTAAGATCTACCGTTATGTTATCAATGCAGTCTATTGTGATTTTGTTCATATTTATTAACTTAACAATTAATATACGACAGTCCTATTTGTTAATATTATTTGAAATTTTTTCGCCAGAGAAGCGTCTTTTAGCTAATAATAGCTCAAAAACACCAAAAATCAAAGGATTTCTACCGGCTTATGTCGTCTTTGCTATGTAATGTAATGATATACGGCAGTCGTATATTGTGGGGTTTTTGGCAAAATTATGGGAATCGGATATAAAATAACATTTTTGCCGTAATTTCTCGGGTTCTCGGAATAAGCGGAAAATCCTTCCTTAATAATTGACCTTTTGCAGGTAAAGACCACTGGCCGGCGCCGGCTCATTATGGTAAGGGACTTTACGAATGATTATACTTTTTGCCTGGGCTAAAGTTAATTTACCGGAACCGGTCTTAACCAAAAACGAAACAATGTTTCTTGCCATATTGTGCATGAAGCCATCAGCTTCGATATCAATGTAGACAAAAGTACCCTTATTTTTTATCGCGATATTTTTTATGTCCCTGACGCTGTTTTTATAATTGTCCGGGTGTTTGGCAAAAAGAGAGAAATCCTGTTTACCGGCCAGCAATCTTGCCACGGCGCGCATCCGCTCGAGGTCCAGCGCCCGGCCCAAATGCCAGCAAAAGTTATTCTGAAAAACCGAAGGGTCTTTTTTATTCAAAATAATATAGCGATAAATTTTTGATTTGACGTTGAAGCGGGCGTGAAAATCCGGGGGAACTTCCTTAACCTTTTTTACCCTGATATCTCCGGGCAAAAAAGTATTCAATGCCTGTTTTATATTTTTAAACGGGATACGCGAATCGGTTTTAAAATTAATCGATTGTGCTTTCGCGTGCACCCCGCGGTCGGTGCGCGAGGAATAGATTATCCTGATTTTACGGTTAAACAGCTTCTCCAATGCCCGCTCAACCATTTCCTGAACGGTAATCTCTCCGGCATGATTTTTATCCTGCAGCTGAAACCCGAAATAATTTGTCCCCACATACTCCAATTCGATAAAAATATTACGCATACAATAGGATTATAACAGAAAGGCGCATTTTGTCATTTTAACAAAATGCGCCTTTTTTGTTTAAGAATCTATTTTTATTATCTTTACGCACCAAACGCATTTCCCCGATGCGTTTGGTAATTAAATTATTTTTGCCGGAGTATTACCGGCAAAAATCATTTACCGATTAATTTTTCGGCAATCTGCACCGCATTGGTTGCCGCGCCTTTACGCAGATTGTCCGCTACCACCCAAAGCCAGAGGCCGTTTTTGACAAAAGGATCCTTGCGAATTCTGCCCACAAACGTTTCATCCCTTCCTTCGATATCCTTAGGCATAGGGTAGAGAGCGTTCCTGGGGTCATCGATCACGACAATCCCCTTTGATTTAGCAAGTAAAGTTTTCACTTTTTGCGGCTCGATCACGTCTCGGGTTTCGATATAAACCGATTCCGAATGGCCGGTCCTGACCGGAACGCGGACGGTAGTCGCGGAAATCTTTATTTTATTATCGTGCATAATCTTATGCGATTCATTGATGACTTTCCACTCCTCGGAAGTATAATCAAAATCGCTGAAAGACCCGATATGGGGAAAAACGTTATAGCCCAATTGCTGGGGCATAGATTTTTCCACGCCGTTCACCTGCAAGTTTTTACAGACACCCGCCAGAATAGCCTCGTTTTCCTTGTTAAGCTGCTCGATCGCGCTGCGGCCGGCGCCGCTCGACGCCTGCAACGTCGTAACGATAACTCTTTTAAGGCCGGCTTTTTTATAAATCGGCCATAAAGCAACGACGAGCTGTATCGTCGAACAGTTGGGATTGGCAATAATCCCCTGGTGCTTCTTGATATCATTGCTATTTACCTCCGGCACAACCAGCGGCACATCGTCCCGCATCCGGAAATCAGCGCCGTTATCGATAACCACCCCGCCGCGCTTAACCACCTCGGAAGCAAAAGTCACTGCCGCGCCCTTATCGCCTTCAGTCCCGGCGAATAAAGCGATGTCCACGCCGTCGAAGCTCTCCGGAATAGTCTCTTTAACTTGATAGACTATCCCATCAACATTGATCTCGCGGCTACGGCGGGCTAAAACTTTTAATTCGGCTATGGGAAATTTACGGCGGCGCAATACCCGCAGCATCTCTTCGCCGACCGCGCCGACGCCCACTACCGCTACGTTATATTTATCTTTTTTTCGCATTTATCTTCCTCCGCAAAAATATGTACGGGATGGGCTTGCCCCATCCCGTATAATAAATATTTACGCAACAAGCATAACGGGCGGGGACTAACCCCGCCCCTACAATATTTTCTCTTCTATAAAAATTTTACCACTAAGTCGCCCACTTCCTGAGTAGAATAACCCATTTTACCCGCCGATAAACTTTCCATTTTTTCCACGACTGTTTTCTTTACCGAATCTTCTATTGCCTTTGCAGCTTTTTCCTCTCCCAAAAAATCCATCATCATGCCGCCGGCGCAGATAGCCGCCAGGGGATTAATAACATTTTTACCGGTATACTTCGGGGCACTGCCGCCAATCGGCTCAAACATCGAAACACCATGGGGATTGATGTTGCCCCCCGCGGCGATACCCATACCGCCCTGGATCATCGCGCCTAAATCGGTAATAATATCGCCGAACATATTGTCGGTGACGATGACATCAAACCATTCGGGGTTTTTCACCATCCACATACAAGTGGCGTCGACATGGGCATAATCGGTGGCGATATCGCTAAAATCAGCAGAAACCTTATAGAACGTCCTTTCCCATAAGTCAAAGGCAAAAGTCAATACGTTGGTTTTGCCGCAAAGAGTAACTTTCTTGCGCTTATTGCGCTTGCGGGCATATTCAAATGCAAAACGGCAGCATCGCTCAATTCCCTTATAGGAGTTTATGCTTTCCTGGATTGCCACCTCATACTCGGTTCCCTTACGTAAAAATCCGCCGGCGCCGCAATACAGGCCTTCGGTATTTTCCCGGACCACGGTAAAATCGATATCTCGCTCACTCTTATCTTTCAGCGGGCAATATTTCTTATCATATAGAACAACCGGGCGTAAATTGATATACTGGTCTAATTCGAAACGCAGCCTCAATAATATCCCTTTTTCTAAAATGCCGGGCTTTACCCTGGGGTCGCCAATCGCCCCCAGATAAATAGCGTCAAAACCTTTCAAATCTTCGATAAGCGATTCCGGCAGGATTTCTCCGGTTTTCAAAAACCTTTCCCCGCCGATATCAAACATAGTTTTTTCAATTTTGAAATCAAATTTCGAACTGGCCGCGTCTAAAACTTTCAGACCCTGCGCGATTACTTCCGGCCCCGTGCCGTCTCCGCCGATGACTGCGATGTTATATGTTTTCATAGATTCCTCCATATTGGTTTGATTCGTTAAGCCTGCTATGCCAGTTTAGCCTGTTGAGCCCGTTTGGCCTGTTAGCACTGTTGATAATTTTAACGCTACAACGGGCACAACGGGCTAAACAGGCTCAACGTTTTTTATTTATTATCCACTTAAGCAACCCGCCGCTTTCGACTATTTCGGTCATAAACGATGGAAATTTTTCGCTATTATAAGACTGGTTTTTTGTGATATTTTTTATCCGGCCGGCGGAAAGATCCACCTCAAGTTCATCCTTATCGCTGATTTTATCGCCGTCATTGCATACCAGGATAGGCAAACCGACATTTATGCAATTGCGGTAAAAAATACGGGCAAAACTTTTGGCGATAACCAGGGAAATACCCGCACCCTTAAGGCTTACCGGGGCGTGCTCCCGCGATGAACCGCAGCCGAAATTAGTACCGGAAACAATGATATCGCCCTTGCTGACTCTTTTAATAAAATCAGGGTCGATGTTTTCCATGCATTTAGAACCCAAAAAACTATCATCCTGGGAATCTAAATATCTTGCGGCGATAATATCGTCGGTATTGATGTTATCGCCAAATTTATGTGCGCGTCCTTTTAAAATCATAATTTTATTATTTAGTTGAGCCGGTTGGGCCGGTTGGGCCGGTTAGAAAGTTGAAACACTACAACCGACTTAACCGGCTCAACTATCTCAACTGGCTAAACCGACTCAACCGGCTTAACCGGCTCAACGGATTTCATCCGGATGCGCAATCCTTCCCTTAATCGCGGACGCCGCCGCTACCGCCGGTGAACTAAGATAAACAAAACTTTCGGGACTTCCCATCCTGCCGATAAAATTTCTATTGGTTGTAGCGATTGCCGTCTCGCCTTTATCCAGAATCCCCATATGGCCGCCCAGGCACGAGCCGCAGGTAGGCGAACTGACCGCGCAGCCGGCGGAAGCAAAAATTTTCAATAATCCTTCTTTCTCCGCCTGCAAGTAGACATCCGGCGTCGCCGGAATAACGACAACGCGTACGCCCCGAGCGATTGGTTTACCTTTTATGATTTTTGCCGCAATCTTTAAATCACCGATGCGGCCGTTGGTACAAGAACCTATAATCACCTGCTGAAGCTTAACCGCTTTTAACGCGCTTACCGGCCGGACATTAGCGGGTGAATGCGGACAAGCGACCTGCGGCTCCATATTGGTAACATCGATTTCAACGATCCGGCTGTATTTCGCATCCCGGTCGCTTTTAAGATTTTTTATATATGACACCGGTAATTTGATACCGGCGATTTTATTTAAATAGCTCAGGGTTATTTCATCCGGCGCAATGATACCGGCTTTTCCTCCCGCCTCGATGGCCATGTTAGACATCGCCAACCGGTCTTCCGCGCCGATTTTCTCAATCACCGGGCCGCAAAATTCCATTACTTGATAAAGCGCGCCGTCCACGCCGATCTTTCCGATAGTCGCCAATATTAAATCCTTGCCGCCGACCCATTTGCCGGGTTTTCCTTTATAAACAAACTTTATCGTTTGAGGAACCTTAAGCCAGCAAAAACCGGTATACATGGCGGCGGATAGATCGGTGGACCCGACGCCGGTAGCAAATGCTCCCAATGCTCCACCGGTACAAGTATGCGAATCCGCTCCGACAACCAGATCGCCGGGCTTGACCAATCCCCTTTCCAGCAAGAACGCGTGCTCCACGCCGCAATGATTAATATCGTAAAAATGTTTTATCCTAAATTTCCGCGAAAACTCTTTTAAAAATTTCGCGTTATTCGCGGCTTTCGCGTCACGCGCCGGTAAAAAATGGTCACAGACAAAACCGATTTTGCCCGGGTTGAATACGCTGTCGAATCCCGCCTTCAAAAATTCTTTAACCGCTAAAGGCGCGGTGATATCGTTGCCGAAACAAAAATCGACTTTAGCGTAAACAAAATCGCCGAGCTCTTTTTGCCCGCTGTGCTTAAGTAAAATTTTTTCCGCTATCGTTAAGCCCATAATTATGTTTACACCGCAGATGATCGCTGATTAGAAGATGCGGATAATCACGGATGATTATTAAAAATTCAAAATCCAATAAGCTAAACAGTTCTGGTCATTGGAAAATAGAATTTGGGATTTGGGATTTGGTGTCGAGAATTTAACCATCTTATCAGCGATCATCAGCTGATTTTTAATCTGAGATCATCTGTGTTTATTTATATTCTTTCAGCAGGATTGTAGCGTTATGGCCGCCAAACCCCAAGGAGTTGGACAAAGCAATTTTTAAATCGAATTCAATTGCTTTATTGGGAACGTAATTTAAATCGCATTCGGGATCGGGGTTTTCATAATTTATCGTGGGGGGAATAACCTTATTCTTGATCGCCATGCAACAAACAATCGCTTCAATCGCCCCGGCCGCGCCTAAGGTATGCCCCATCATTGACTTGGTAGAACTTATGTAAATATTTTTTGCGTTATCGCCGAAAACTCTCTTTATCGCCTTTGTCTCGATCTTATCATTTAACTCGGTGCTCGTGCCGTGCGCGTTGATATAAACTTTTTCTCTCGGGGATACCTCCGCTTCCTCCAAAGCCAATTCTATTCCCTTCGCGGCCGAAATCGCCGTCGGGTCAGGCGCGGTGATATGATACGCGTCACACGTCGCGCCGAAACCGGCGAATTCCGCCCAAATTCGCGCGCCTCTTTTTAAGGCGTGTTCGAGTTCTTCAAAAACTAGTATACCGGCTCCTTCCGCCATGATGAAACCGTCTCTATCACGGTCAAACGGCCGGCAGGCTCTCGAAGGCTCGTCATTTCTAGTCGAAAGGGCCCGGGCGGAACAAAAACCCGCAACCCCTAAGGGTGTTATCGCCGCTTCGGTTCCGCCGCATACCATTATGTCGGCCTTGCCGGATTTTATCAGGCTATACGCCTCACAAACCGCATGGGCACCGGAAGCACAGGCAGTAACCGTACAAAAATTGATGCCTTTTAATCCAAATTGTATCGCCACCCATCCGGCCGCCTGGTTAGTAATCAGCATCGGGATGAGAAACGGGGAAACCCGCGAAGGCCCTTTCCCTAAAAGAACCTTGTGCTCCCGTTCGATAATATCCATACAGCCGATACCCGAACCGATAACCACGCCGATGCGAAAAGGATCAAGCTTAGCTAAATCAAGTTTGCTGTCCAGCAACGCTTCTTCGGCGGCTTTTAACGCGAATTGGATAAACCGCGGGGCACGACGAACTTCTTTGGGGGAAAGAAACGCGGGCGGAACAAAATCATTAACTTCGCCGGCAATTCGGGAATCAAACCCGGCAGGGTCAAACTGAGTAATCGGACCGATGCCGTTTTTACCCTTGATAAGAGAATCCCAAAACGCAACCTGTCCTGTACCTACGGAAGAAACAAGACCGCAGCCTGTTATAACTACCCGTCTTTTCATTAGAAGCTTACTCTCGCTTATTTTACTTTTTGGCCTTTGTTTCGATGTATTTAACCGCTTCACCGACGGTAGTTATTTTTTCCGCATCTTCATCGGGAATTTCTACGCCGAATTCCTCCTCCAGAGCCATCACCACTTCTACGGTATCAAGAGAATCGGCGCCTAAATCGTCAATAAAAGAGCTCTCTTGTTTTATTTCTTCTTTTTTCACGCCCAACTGCTCGGAAATAATATCCTTAACTCTGTCTTCAACGCTCATTGATGACCTCCTTGTGTAATATGTTTCGTATTATCATATTCTTTACCATTGCAAATTGAACATTTACCATTTTAAAATGATACTTGTCCAATGTTAAATTTAAAATTATTATTAACCGTTATACCATTCCCCCGTCTACCAATAATACCTGCCCCGTAATATAATCGGCGTCGCGGGATGCTAAAAACGCTACCGCATTTGCCACATCCACCGGCTCGCCTAATTTAGCCAGAGGAATCCTTTTCAGCATCTCCTCTTTTACTTTTTGGTCAAGCTTATCGGTCATCGCTGTTTTTATATATCCGGGAGCAACAGCGTTGACGTTAATATTCCTTGAGCCCAACTCTTTTGCCAATGATTTAGTAATACCAATCAAGCCGGCTTTGGAAGCCGCGTAATTAACCTGACCGGCATTGCCCATCACTCCTATCACCGATGAAATATTGATAATCTTTCCGTAGCGCTGTTTAACCATATATTTGATAACCGCTTTCGCGCAGTTAAACGCGCCCTTCAGATTAACCGCGATAACCTTATCCCAATCGCTTTCGCTCATTCTCAAGATAAGGCCGTCTCGCGTAATACCCGCATTGTTTACTAATATATCAACTCTCGTCCAGTTGTCAATAATTTTATTGATATTTTTCTCGACTTCTCCCAGATTGGTAACATCAACCTTATAGCCCTCGGCCGCGGTAAGCTCTTTCAATTCGTTAACCGTGGCCGCCAGAATTTCATCATTAACGTCAAAAATGATTACTTTCGCCTTCTCTTTCGCGAATAAAAAAGCTATTTCTCTGCCGATTCCCTGGGCGCCGCCGGTAACCACGGCTACTTTATCCTGAAAGCGCATAATTTCTCCTTATTTTAAATTGAACATTGAGCATTTGTCATTTTAAATTTGTGAAAAACGATAAATGCTCAATGCCAAATGATAAATTTAAAATGAATCAATCTTTAGTTTATCACAGCGCTTCGATATCTTCCTTCTTTTCTATATTAACGACCTTGATCTCCGGGTTAATCTTACGAATAAGCCCTTTCAGAATTTTAGACGGGCCAATCTCATACATCATGCTGACGCCGCGGCTTACCATAAAATCCACGCAGTCTTTCCAAAGCACCGGCGAAGTCAACTGCTCGATAAGGTTTCGCTTGATCTCATCTTTATCGGTATGGGCTTTAGCCGTAAAATTGCTCACAATCGGTATTTTTGCGTCATTAAACGCAAGGGAATCGATAACTTTTTGCAGACGAACGCGGGCAGGCAGGATGAAGGGGGAATGAAACCCTCCGCTGACTTCCAGTTCTACCACTTTAGCCCCCATGCCCTCAAGCAAAGATTTAATCTTAGCTATGTTTTCTCTCTTCAATGATATAACGATCTGCTGCCCGGAATTGATATTGGCAAGATAAAAACCCACCTGTTTGCTCTTTTCTTCCAACGCGGCGCGGTCAATGCCCATAACGGCAAGCATGCCGGAATGGGAATTCTGCGCCGCCTCCTGCATCGCCAATGCCCTTTCTTTTACTAATCGCAAAAGGTCGTCAAGATTTAAAACATCGGCCGCGTACAAACAAGTATACTCGCCCAGGCTCAAACCGGAAAGATAATCGATTTTTATATTTTTTTCCCGGAACAACTCGTAAGTAACCACGCAAACCGATAAAATAGCTAATTGCTGATAGTACGTCTGCTTAAGTTCCTGTTCGCTGCCGTTGGAGCAAACCTTAGAGATACCGATATCCAATACCTTATCAATGCGACAGAGCAACTCTTTAGCCCGGGGGTAGTGATCAAAGATATTCTGCCCCATTCCTTTATATTGGGCGCCCTGCCCGGGAAAAACTATCGCGTTCATAATTTATTTTTTGCCGTACAAAAAATAAATTCTACCCGCTTCGCCCCGATGCGCCTGAATATCGCGAAAATATCTTCTCAGACATTTTCGCAAAGCTTTCGGGACTTCACTTACCCCGTTAGAAATTACATTTCTAACGGGGCTTACGCTTCGCGGATAAAAAAGTATTTTTTAATTGGGTTACGCCCAGCGTATCGCACAGCTTCCCCATACCAGCCCCGCGCCAAACGCGTCAAGCAACACAATATCATCTTTGCGGATTCTGCCTTCCTCCCACGCTTCGCACAAGGCGACTACGGTAGAAGCGGAAGACATATTGCCGTAACGAGCGATGTTCACATAAATCCGGTTAGCGGGAACTTCGAGCCTCGCCGCCACGGCGTTGATAATGCGCTCGTTCGCCTGATGCGGGATTAGAATACTTACCTCTTTCTGCGACAAACCCGCCCCGTCAAGCGCTTTCTGCGCGGCATCGACCATAACCCTGACAGCAACTTTAAAAAGTTCGTTGCCTTTCATTTTTATCGTATGCAGCTTTTTTTCCACTGTTTCTTTTGTAGCAACCATACGCGAGCCGCCGGCCGGCACGATAAGCATCTCCGCTTCCGCCCCGTCGCTGCCCAGGTAGGCGCTTAAAATCCCTTCTTTGGCCGGGCAATCAGTCAATACCACGGCTCCCGCGCCGTCGCCGAATAAGACACAAGTAGAACGGTCGCTCCAGTCGGTAATCGATGACATCACCTCGCTGCCCACAACCAAGGCATTCTTATACAAACCGCCCTTGATGAATTGCCAAGCCGCGGTCAACGCGTAAATAAACCCCGCGCAAGCGGCAGAAACATCAAAACAAGCGGCTTTTTTAGCTTTCAGGAAATTTTGCAAGTGGCAAGCAGTAGAAGGAAATTGGTTATCGGGAGTAATTGTCGCCACGATAATTAAATCTAAGTCGGCGGGTTTGATCCCGGCGTTCTTTATCGCGATTTTGCTTGCCTCGAAGGCGAGAACCGACGCGCCCTCGTTTTTGTGGGCAAGATGCCTTTCCTTGATACCGGTACGCGTAGTAATCCACTCATCACTGGTATCAACCATCTTTTCTAAATCAAAATTAGTCAGGATTTTAGGCGGCAAGTATTTGCCTAACCCGATTATCTTGGCAGACTTCATCGATTTTTCTTTTGATTTCCGCGTTAAGGTCTTGTTTCAATTCTTTCGCCGCTACCTTAATCGCATTTTTGACGGCCTTAGCGTTGGAACGCCCGTGTCCTTCGATGACAATACCGTCTATACCCAAAAGCGGCGCGCCGCCGGTTTCGGCGTAATCCAACTTTTTCTTAAACTCGCTCAAATTACCCCTCATCATCAAATACCCTAATATACCCAGCAAATTCTTCCTGGCTGCGGCGGAAAATGACTTCACAATAAAATCCGCGCAAGACTCGGAAACCTTTAAGGCGATATTTCCCATCACGCCGTCGCAAACCACGCAATCACATTCGCCGGAGAATACGTTTTTAGCTTCAATATTCCCCATAAAATTCAAAGGAGCCACGGAAAATATTTTATGGGTTGTTTTATAAAGGTCGGTACCCTTTGATTCCTCCTCTCCGATATTAAGAATACCTACGGTAGGATTGCCCTTACCAAGGACTAATCGAGAGTACACCGAAGCCATCGCGCCATATTGTAAAAGGTGCAGGGGCTTGCAATCAATATTTGCGCCGACATCAATAATAAGAGAAACGCCTTTTTTCGTAGGTATCGTAATAGCGATACCCGGTCGTTCTACTCCTTCAATCAAACCAACAATCAAAGTAGAAGCGCACACCATCGCTCCGGTATTGCCGCAAGAAACAAAAGCATCAATCTTTTTATCGCGCAGCATGGCCGCGCCGATTGCAATCGATGAATCTTTTTTCTTGCGCACGGTGACCGCCGGAGACTCTTCCATGCCTATTTTATCCGGAGCATGGACTATCTCGAAATTACTTAAGTCAACGCGATGTTTGCGGGCTTCTTCCACAATCTCTTGCTGAACGCCGATCAGAACAAACTTGTCATGAATTTCCCGGGAAGCCAGCATCGCGCCTTCGAAAACAGCGCCCGGAGCGTTATCTCCGCCCGAAATATCAATCCCTATCCTATACCCCATAGCGATCTCCACGATATAGTTTCATGTCATTAGCTTGCTTTCTTTTTATCTTTTTTATCGAATTCGACCTTGACTACTTCACGGGAAGCATAATACCCGCAAAAAGGACAAATCATATGCGCCGGCTTAAGCTTACGGCATTGCTTGCATTCAACCAAAAGGGGAACGGCTATTTTATAATGAGTTAACCTTTTAGCCGAACGCGCGTGAGAATGTCTGCGTTTTGGATGCGCCATATTATCTCCTTTTGTTTTTTGCTTCGCGAAAAAACAAATCAATTATTGTTTTGTTTTTTTCTTACCCTTGCGCCGCGGCAATACCCCCGCCACGGAAATCGTAAATTTTTGCCGTTTGACGGCGCTGTCATTTTTTTCAATACAGGCGCACTCTTGATTATTCAAATCTACGCCGCATTCAGGACAGATGCCCTTGCAATCGGGCTTACATAAAACTTTCATGGGAAAATCAAGAAGCAATTCTTCCCGGACATCTTTATCGACCTCAAGGTATTCGCCTAAACCGACGGCATCGTAAGATAACTCGAAATTTTTATTTATTTTTTGCTCTACTTCTTTTAAGCACCGGGAACAAGTAATAAGCCGGTTCAATGTTACACGAATATCGACGAGAATTTCTTTATCGATTTTACAAAAATCGCCTACAAGACGGATGTTTTTTAAAAATTTGATATCGAAACTATCGATGTCCCAGTTTCCTGCCGGGATATCTTCGCATATGCGCAATGGTTCTCTTTTTATCTTATCTACTTCTATTTTCATATTATTTTTTGCTGCGCAAAAAATAATTTATATATTTTTTGTTTTCGAAAAGCCGGGAAACGTTATTTGCGCATTCTTTTGGCTAACGCCTTCTGAACCGCTACCGGTAAAAATTGTTTTAGCTCCGCGCCCAGGCTGCCGGCTTCTTTAATCAACCGCGAAGAAATATAGGAATATTGCGGATGGGGCATCAAAAAGATAGTCTCAACCCCGGGATCAAGGCTCCTGTTGGTAAGAGCCATTTGGAATTCATACTCAAAATCGGAAAGCATTCTTAAACCCCGTATGATAACTTTAGCGTTATTTTTACGGGCAAAATCAACGACCAGGCCGTCAAAGCTAACAACTTTTATGCCTTTCACATCCTTAAGCGCGTTTTTTGCCAACGCAAAACGTTCCGGAAAAGCGAAAAGAGGGTTTTTAAAAGAATTCTTAGCCACAGCCACGATTACTTCATCAAATATAGACGCAGCGCGCTTAATGATATCAATGTGGCCGTTGGTAATCGGGTCAAATGTCCCCGGACAAAGTGCTTTAGGCATAGTTTTAAAAAACGGTTAGGGTAATGGTAAGGAAGCCTGTTTGGGTTATGGTAAAGGTTATGGCTGAAAATTCGTATCAGCCCTGGCCATTGCCTTAACCCAAACCGGCTTCATAGCCCTAACCCTGACCTTAACTCTATTTAAAAAGAAATTTCTCTAATCCTGAAACTACTTCCTATATATAAGAAGCAGGGTCTGGCCGTATTTTCGCTTCAAGATAAGCGAAAACTTACTATTTTCAGGGCAATCACCCTTAAAATAGCCTAAGCATACCAAATAGCCGAAGGGCGTTAATATATCATACTCCTCCAAAGCTTGCAAGGTTTTTTTCAACATTCCCTTACAATATGGCGGGTCGATAAATATTAAATCAAAACATTTTTTATGCTCGAAAAAGTCCTTGATCGCCTTAATGCCGTCCTTTAAATAAACCTTAGTCTGCTGTTCAATCTTAAAAATACCGGCGGTCTTTTTGATATTTTCTATGCACTCGTTATCCCCCTCGACAAAAACTGCCTCTTTAGCGCCGCAAGAAATAGCTTCCAGCCCCAAGCTTCCGCTGCCGGCAAAAAGATCCAACACGGAACTTCCCGCAACTTCTTTGCTTAAAATATCGAAACAAGCCTTACGAACAATGTTTAAAGCCGGACGCGTATTCTTCGCGCAAATAAAGTTTCTTCCTTTATATATACCCTGAATAATTTTCATATTAGAATCTTGACAAGGGGATAAATTTTATGTACGATAAAGATAACCTTATGTCTATACACCCCAATCCAGAATTTCACGTTGACTCCGCCAACCAAACAATTTTTCGTAATGCTTCTTTGCAAAAAATCCGTACCTTACGTTTGTTCTTCGTTTACGGGAATATAATTTTTATTATCGCCATGGCCTATGGAGCGTTGGGAAAAATAACGTTTTTTATATCTCTACTCACATTTTTTTTATTATTTTTTTTAGCAACCGTCGCGGTAGCTTTCTGGCCTATGCCCAATATTTATTGTTCCCAATGCAAAAAATCAATGCAAAACAAAAATGTTTTCGCTAAAGGAAAACTTGAACCGTTTTTGCTTTGTAGCGAATGCAAATTATACCTCGATCTTTCCGATATCAGCGAAAAACAAACCGCCCCTTAAAATATTGTAGGGGCGGCCCCCCGTGTCCGTCCGCTATGATTTATTTAACGATAACCGGATAATTTATTATTTTGTAACAGGCCGGCACAGAGGCCGGCCCCTATAATATTTATTTCCAAAACGCGCGAAGGCATTTTTCCGATTAAGCATTGCTATCGTCTTTTTCCAATAATTCCCAGGCAAGATGTTCCCGAATGCAGCGATTTTGCGCTTTTTCCAACTGGGGATCATTCTTAATCACATCATAAGCAAATTTACGCGCCTGATGCAAGACTTCCATATCGCGCAGCGGATTAGCGAGCTTTAATTCCGGCAGGCCATGCTGCAACGAACCAAAAAAGTCGCCCGGCCCACGCATCAGCAGATCCTCTTCGGCAATCTTAAATCCATCATTGGTTGCCTCAATAATTCCAATCCTTCGCCGCGCTTCTTCCGATAGTTTATCGGAACTAATGAGAACAAAATAAGGCTGAAGCTCCGAACGCTGGACCCTACCCCGTAATTGGTGAAGCTGCGCCAGGCCGAACTTCTCCGGATTCTCCACAAGCATTACGGTAGCGTTTTCGATATTCACCCCCACCTCGACTACCGTGGTACAAACTAAAATATCTATTGTTTTATTCCGGAATTTTTCGATAATTTCTATCTTTTCTTCATGCTTCATCGCCCCATAGAATTTTGCCGCTTTGAATCCGTTGAATTCCCGGGAAATCTTCTTATACATTAATTCGACCGATTTATAATCATCGTCCTCGCTCTCTTCAATCAACGGATAAATAATATAAACCTGCCTACCCTCAACCAATCGTTCACGTAAAAATTTATAAATTTCCTTACGTTTGCCCTCTTTTACCGAAATGGTCTTAGGCGGTATCCGATTTTTCGGTAATTCTTTTATAACGCTCAAATCAAGGTCGCCGTAAATCGAAAGCGCCAGAGAACGCGGGATCGGCGTTGCGCTCATTACCAGGCAATGAGGGCTTATTTTCCCCTTTTTCGGCAAAAGCGCTCTTTGCGCCACGCCAAATTTATGCTGCTCATCGATAACCGCTAATCCTAAATCCTTAAATTCGACCTCCTCCTGAATTAAAGCGTGCGTGCCGATGATTATATCGGTTTCGCCGTTTTTTAACTTTTCCCTGGCTGCCTCGGATTGTTTTTTAGACAACCCCGAAAGCAAAATATCGATTTTAAACCCGAAACCGGAGAATAATTTTTCCAGGGTCCGATGATGCTGATAAGCGAGGACCTCTGTCGGCGCCATTAATGCCGCCTGCCTCTTATTATCGGCGCAAATCCCAATCGCGAACGCCGCGACCACGGTCTTGCCGCAGCCGACATCGCCCTGCAGCAGACGATGCATCGGATAGCCCTTGGCTAAATCCGCGAAAATATCGGACAAAACATTTTCCTGTGACGCAGTTAAAACAAACGCCAGCTTGCTTTTAATTCGTTTTACCAATTCATCGCTTATCTTAAAAACCGGCCCCAGCTGCCGGCTCCGGCGGGCTTTGCGTAAATACACTAAAACCTGAGAAAAAAATAACTCTTCAAAAATAAATCTTTCCCGCGCGGTTTGCGCCTCATCCCAGGAAACCGGGAAATGAATCTCCTCTAACCCTTTGGCGATATTAGGAATACCCTTTTCTTTTCTTATATCGAACGGCAGGGGGTCTTTTAATTGAACCTTGAATTCGGCAAGAGAAGAAAAAATTGTTTTACGCAAGAATTTCTGGGTAAACGACGGGCAAAGGCGATAGACCGGAACAATCCGGTTTAAATTTAAAGAATCGTCGCCATCCCGGGTCGCCAACTCGAATTCCGGCGAAACAAATTGCAGGGCGCTTCCCTTAACGGCCGGCTTTCCGTAAATAATAATTTCATCGTTTACTTTTATTTTATCGGCCAACCAACCCTGATTAAACCAAACGCAATTAATTTTACCGGTATCATCGGCCAGAACAACTTCAAAAATATCCCGTACATGCGTTTTGGCACGCATAAAATACGGTATTTGCTTAAACCGGCGCGCGGCGACTCTGGCTTTGAGAAGCGCGGTTTCTTTTTCTTTAAGCTCTTTGATCTTTTTAAGGTTTCGCCGGTCTTCGTAACGAAAAGGGAAATAATAGAAGAGATCTTTTATATTACGCACGCCGAGCCTGGCGAACACTTCGGCTTTCTTGGGGCCGATACCTTTAAGATAGCGCAATTCTGTGGGGAGCATGCTTAAATTAAAAAACGGTTAGGGCAATGGTAACGATGCCAGTATGGGTTATGGCTATGGTTAGGGCTGTAAATTTGTACCAGCCTTAACCCTTGCCTTTGCCCAAACCGGCCTCCTTACCTTAGCCTTAGCCTAATAAGTAACCTTAGCCTTACCCAAAAAGAAATTTTATGCCCTTTAATTATCCGGTGTCTCTTTCAGAATCACAAATAAATAATCGCTTGAAATACTCTTCAATGACGCTTTTATGGTCGAACGCCATCTCCGGCGGTAAATTATCGGGCGTAAAAATACCCGCCCCTTTAGCGTCGGAAGCGGCTTTTAAAATTCCTTTGCCTTTGCCGTAAAAAACAATAGTAACCGTATGAAATCGCGGGTCCCGTTCGGGCCGGGAACAGACTTTAAAAAGTTTATAGCCGGTAAAGTCTAAACCGGTTTCTTCCTTCACTTCGCGCCTGACGCCTTCCTCGGCGCTTTCGCCATAATCAAGAAAACCTCCCGGCATCGCCCAGCCGAAAGGAGGATTGGAACGCTCGATCAAAACCACGCCGTTATTGTATTCGATGATTCCATCGACAGTGACAAACGGCCCCTGGCAAAGTACGTTAACCAGATGGCCGAGATAACCGGTTAAAATTTTTTTAAAAAAAGAGACGTCCTTTTCATTATTTAAAGTAAAAATAATTTCTTTTATCGCAGGGTTTTTTGTTTCCCGCGAATAGCGCCAGGCTTCCTGCGCCATAATCCGGCTGCTCCAGGCAACAGGAAAATCCTTGCTGTGGGGCGCGGGAACTAGAATCCGCCGTTTTCGTTGTTTCTGCCCGGCCAAGAGAATACCGCGCGTCCACAATCTTAATGAATTTTCGTCTAAATTCGTGCCGCCGTCAAAAATCTTCTTACCTTTGGCCGATTCAACAACCGATATTTTTATCCCACGAATAATCATAACGCACACCAAACCCCTTACTCTTTTTTAGCCACTATGGACTTATTATTTAGGTATCTCTGGATTATATCTATATATTTTTCGCGCATTTCAACCTAAAATTATATTAATTTTTTTGTTTTTTGCTTGCCGTTATTTTTCTATATCAATTTTTATCCGTGACTATCCGTCCCCTTCGGGGAGGCTTCGCTTCGCTACGCACTGTAAATCCGTGGCCAAAAAATATTTTTGATTCGACAATTTCGTATGTTTCATAGCAGACGGGTTATGCCCTCGCTCTTCTATCTTTTCGTCCCAGCGGCTGCTGCCGCAGACGTCCCACGTCCTTCGGTTTTTCTCTGACACTTTGACACTCTGACACTATTCTTTCGTCCCTCTTCCCTTGTCTCCTCACTAAGCTCTCCGCTATCCGGTAAGCATCCTGTTTGGTAGTAACCTTACCCAAAGCCTGCTCTTCCTTAATTTTAGTAAGAATTATACCAACCAACCTCGACGGCTTTAAACCAAATTTTTTCATTATATCATATCCGTCGATAATTTTAATAACGGGTTTTGTTTTTTTGGCATCGAAATAGCCTTGCGCCAGATCAAGCATAATCCGTTCATGCCTTTTCCTTTTTTTACTGTCGGTCTTTGGGCCACGCGTAGCGCGCCAATCGGAAAGAGAGAGCAAAATTACCGCTACGCCGTCTTCTCCCGTGTCGCGAAAAAAACGGTATACCGCCCGGAGCGTCGGTTTTTTCTGGTCCGCTAAAAATCCCGGCCGCATATGCCAGAAGATAAGTTTTTTTAAAATTTCCCTTTCCCGGGAAGAAAGCCTCAGGCGTTCGGCAACTTCTTCGGCCATTTCCCGGCCGATTTTTTCGTGGCCGTAAAAAATCGTCTTACCGTCTTTGTTCGCCTTAGCGGCGGGCTTACCGATATCATGCAAAAGACAGGCTAATTTTATAATCTGGGAAAGCTTGCGATTTTGCGCCGGTTCTTCGGCCAGATAATTTAGAAAATCGCCGCAGCGGTTGAATCGCCGGCGGTAAAGTAATTCAAACTGGCGTAACGCTTCCAGCGAATGGGCCAGGACATCAAGATGGTGATACCCCCCTTCCTGGGTAACCCCCCTGGCTTCGGCAATATGAGGGATGACTTCATCCAGAATAGAAAGCTTCTCCATTATTTTTATTGCCGAAAGCGAACAGGGAGCGGCAAATATTTTAAATAATTCCTCGCCGATTCTCTCTCCGGAAACATTTTCGATTAATTGCCTGGCGCGGGCCATTAATCCTAAAGTCCGTTTTTCGATACGGAAACCATAATTTACCATTATCGAAAAACCGCGCAAAATTCGCAAGGGATCGTCGCTAAAACTATTATCGGCGACAACCCTTATAGTCTTTCCCGCTAAATCGCGGCAGGCATTAAATTCATCAATCAACACTGGTTTGACACTGGAAATATTTACCGCCAAAGTATTGATGGTAAAATCGCGCCGGATTAAATCCTGCGAAAAATCATCGCCGCGCATTAAAGTAAAATCATAAGATAAAATTTTGCCTTTCGTCTTTATTATTACTCGATAGCTGCCATGCGCTTTGTCCAAGGTTATAAACCGGGAACGTGTTTTTTGAGCAAATTCTTTTACAAAAGGCAGAATTCCATCATCGACGCAAAAATCGAAATCAAAAAATTCTTTATTTCTATTTAGGCATACATCGCGCAAGAAGCCGCCGACCAGCCAGACATCAATATTTTTTTTACGGCTTATTTTAGAAATTAAAGAAAGGCGGGGGATGATTTTGAGAGCTTTGGTCAGATTCATTTAAATCACAGGCGGATTGTTTTCCTCCGCTAATTTATCCAGCACTTTGTCGTCGACAAAAATCGGTGCTTTAGTTCTTACCGCCAAAGCGACGCCGTCGGAAGGGCGAGCATCGACGATTTTTAATTTTCCGGTATTATCTTTAAGATAAAGTTTAGCGTGAAACGTTCCTTCCAGAAGTTTATCGATAACGATTTTTTCCAATCCCGCCCCCAGAGATTTAATAATCGCGCACGCTAAATCATGCGTCAGGGGGCGCGAAGACACAAAACCACCGATTTGCGTCCGTATCGCTACCGCTTCGTTGATCCCAATAATAACGGGAAAAATGCGGTCGCCGCCGCTTTCTTTTAAAACGATGACCTGTTCGCTTTTCGCTTCGTCGATAACAATGCGGGATAATTCGAATTCAACCATAACCGGAAAAATGCGGCAAACGCATTTTTCCGGTCCTGCCCTGCCTATCGGCAGGAAAAAATGCCGTTTACCTTTCTTCTCCTATCCGCGAAGCGGATGATAATTATTTTTTGCTTCGCAAAAAATAATGTTTATTTTATTTTCTTGCTGAGGATTTCGCGCATTTCACGCATGAACTGGTTAATATCTTTGAATTGGCGGTAAACCGAAGCAAAACGGACATAGGCGACGTCATCCAGCTTGGCTAGTTTCTCGACGACTATTTCCCCTAACTGACGCGATTCTATTTCCTGTTCGAATTTCTTTTGGACATCCAGCTCGACCTCACTGACCATGCTTTCCATTTTTTCCATACTTACCGGGCGCTTTTCGCAAGCCTTTAGCAGGCCGTTTAAAATTTTCTGGCGGTTGAACGGCTCGCGCCGGCCATCTTTTTTTATTACCATCAAGGGAGTTTTTTCTATATACTCGTAAGTGGTAAAACGTTTACCGCAGTTGATACATTCACGGCGCCGACGCACCGCTGTGCTTTCCGCGGTTTCCCTTGAATCGATTACCTTATCTTCATTATGGTTGCAAAAAGGGCATTTCATTTAATCCCTCCCTTTAATGAGCAGATACTTTACAAATTTTTACCAAAATTTGTAAAGTATAGTACCGCTCCGGCGGGACGTCTGCGAATTAAACCCCGCCCTTTTGGCGTCATCGATAAATCAAACTTTTCTTTATAATAACCGCTCTATAATTACAATAAACCGTTTTTTCATCTAAACATCTCGCCAAAAGGGCGGGGTCAAATTCGACTACGTATTTTTGCTGCACTCATCGAGCCGGCAAAAATCCAAATCTCATTTGATTTTTATCTTCCGCAATTTTACCTTCGCTTCTTTCAAAAAAGACGCCGCCATTTTATCGGGATAATCGCCGGCAACAATGACTTCTTTTATACCGACATTTACAATCATCTTTGCGCAGATGCTGCAAGGCGTATGAGTAATATACAAAATACTGTCTTTTGCCGATATTCCGTGCCGCGCCGCCTGCAAAAATACATTTTGTTCGGCATGCAGCCCGCGGCAAATCTCATGGCGCTCGCCGCTGGGCACATTAAGTTTCTGGCGAAGACAACCGACGATATCGCAATGCGTAATTCCCGCCGGCGCGCCATTATACCCGGTAGCAAGGACATGCCGGTCATTAACCAATACTGCGCCGACTTGCCGGCGCAAGCAGCTGGAACGCTCGCTCACCAGATACGCCACCTTCATGAAATATTCGTCCCACTTAGGCCGGCTGGTATTTTTTGCCATGCGAAAATCCTTATTTTACGGTAACTATTCTAAATTTTCGTATAAGGGAAATTTATTGGTTAATTCAATCACGCTCTTTTTAATTTTTCCCAATTCGTCAATATTATCTTTGTTGGATAACGCCGCATCAATAAAGCCGGCGATTTGAGCGATTTGTTCCTCTTTCATCCCGCGGGTAGTCATCGCGGGAGTGCCGATTCTTATGCCACTGGCCGTTGCCGGCGGCTGGGGGTCATAAGGAATCAGATTCTTATTAACCGTTATATTTACTTCATCCAGGATAACCGTCGCTTCCTTGCCGGTAATGTTTTTTGGCCTTAAATCCACCAGGAATAAATGGGTATCGGTACCGCCGCCGACAATCCGATACCCTTTTCCTTCAAGACATTTGGCAAAATAAGCGGCATTAACCACGACCTGTTTTTGATATTGGACAAATTCCGGCCTTAACGCCTGGCCGAAGGCCACAGCTTTTGCCGCGATAATATGCATCAATGGCCCGCCCTGTATGCCGGGGAAAACCGCCGTATCGATTTTTTTAGCGAATTCTTTACGGCAAAGGATAAACCCGGCGCGGGGACCCCTTAAAGTCTTATGCGTAGTGGACGTAACAAACTCGGCATATTCGCAAGGATTAGGATGAATTTTGGCGGCAACTAAACCGGCAAAATGGGCCATATCTACCAATAAGTACGCGCCGACCTTATCGGCAATCTGACGAAATTTCTTAAAATCGATGACCCGCGGATAAGCACTTGCCCCAGCGATGATCATCTTAGGTTTATGCTGTAAAGCTAAAGACTCGATTTCACCGTAATCGAGGCGTTCGGTATCTCGATTCACGCCGTAAGCGACAATATTATAAAATTTGCCGCTAAAATTCAGCTTATGGCCGTGCGAAAGATGTCCGCCGCACGCTAAATCCATGGCCAGGATTGTATCTTTCGGCTCTAAAACCGCCAGCATCACCGCCATATTCGCCTGTGTTCCCGAATGGGGCTGGACATTGGCATGTTCGGCGCCAAAAAGAGCTTTTACCCGGTCGCGGGCCAGGTCTTCAACCTCATCGACAAAACGGCAACCGCCATACCAACGAGCCCGGGGATATCCTTCGGCATATTTGTTGGTAAGGACTGAACCCTGCGCTTCGAGGACCGCCGGAGAAGTAAAATTTTCGCTGGCAATCAATTCAATATGCTCGCGCTGGCGCGTAAGTTCTCTCTGGATACTCGCGAATATTTCCGGATCGGCGTTTCTTAAAATATCAGACATGTTTTACCTCTTGTTAAATTAAAAAAGACATTTCAATTCTTACCGGCACCCTGGCCATTGCCTTTACCCAAACCGGCTTTCCGCCTTCGCTAAAGTTAGCCTGATAGGCAAAACCTATCCATATTTGATGGCTGGCTTCGGCGAGACTTCTCCAAAGCTCGAAGAGCGAAGGAGAGCCTAACCCTGGCCCTAACCCATTCGGATGCTCTCCCTCTCCTCTATTTCCGCTATCTTTTTTAATCTACGCTGGTGCCTCCCACCTTCAAATCCCGTCTTCAGCCAGGCCAAAATAACTTTTTTGAGATAATCACCCTTTAGAAAGCCGGCCGGTAAAACCAAAACGTTGCTGTCATTATGCTGCCGGGTAAGCTTGGCGGTTTTTAAATTGAAAACGAGAGCGGCGCGCGCCCCCCGGACTTTATTGGCGGCGATGCAACTTCCAATACCAGTATAGCAGATGACAATCGCTCTATCCACTTTTTTCTCGCGTACCGCCAGGCATGCCGGATAAATATAATCAGGATAATCGCAGGGGTCGTCCGAATGAGTGCCGAAATCAATAACCTCATACCCCTTATCCTTTAAAAAATCCGTAAGGATATTTTTAAGTTTAAACCCGCGATGATCGCCGGCGATAGCTATTTTCATTGTTTTATATACACAGATAATCACTGATGAGACGATGCAGATGATCACAGATAAATATCAGCGATAATTAGCGTTCTTCACAGCCATTCCTTCAATTCCACGATTGCTTCTTTTATAATATCAAATGCTTCTTCATAATGTTCCTGGCTCTTGCCGATAGGATCGGGAACGCCGATCACTCTTCCATCGGATAAAAATTTTCTCAACGGGAAAACCCTGCCTTCTGCCGTCGGTTCAAGCTTTAAAACGTAATCGGTATGCGCGTCTTCCATGGTAAAAATCAAATCCGAAGAAAGAATCAACTGCCGGTTAAGTTTTGTCGCGCGAAAACCCCTGATATCCATGCTTTCTTTTTCTTTTAAAAGACTGACGATGGAACTGGAAGCCGCGGAGCCTTCATAAGCATAAACGCCGGCGGAGATTATTTCATACCGATCTCTTAAATATGGCTTCGATTCGTCAATCTGCTTCTCCAGAATAAATTGGGCCATGGGAGAGCGACAAGTATTGCCCGTACAGATAAAAATAACCCGTTTTTTTATAAAAACATCGACGATTTCTCTTTCCGATATCGTCCCTTCCCGCAAAATCTTGAAAGGATTACACGTTAAATCTACAACCGTAGATGCTTGCCGATAAAGGGACGGCCCGCTGTCGACAATTAAATCCACAAGGTTTCCTAAGCCGGATTCGACTTCCTGAGCGGATGCCGCCTCCGGCTTACCGCTTAAATTTGCCGAAGGCAAATAGACCGGCGCGTTTACCCCTTTTAAGATTTTATTGGTAACAATGTGCGCCGGAATACGTATGCCTAATTTTTCGTCTTTATCCGAATAATAAATCATCGTCAGCGGCCCCGGCCAAAATTTTTCCATCAGCCGATAAGCAAAGGGGGGCATTACGGTAAAATAGTAATCCCTTGCCTTTTCCCAGCTATCGGAAACAATGGCAAAAGGTTTATCGGGCGGCCGGTTTTTTATCCGGGCAAGTCTCTGCACGGCATCTTTGTTCTCGGCATAAGCCGCCAAACCATAAACTGTTTCCGTAGGCAAAACAACAATCATCCCGTTTAAGATAGCATCCACCGCTTTACCGATAAGCGCAAAATCAATTTTCTGAGGATCAATAAATATTTTTTCCATATTATTTTTTGCTGCGCAAAAAATAACCGCCATCCGCTTCGTCCCGACGCGCCTGAATATCGCGAAAATACCTTTTCAGACATTTTCGCGAAGCTTTCGGGACTCCGCTTACGCTTCGCGGATGAAGAACGGTATATTGAAACGCGGGTACCTTGCCACAAAGCAGGCAATCATAAGCAATTCTTTATTTAAATTTAAGCTTCAACACTCTCAATACCGGGCAATACTTCTTATCTTTCAAAGCAAGAATCTCTACGGCGAGAATAATAGAATTCAAAAATGCCGGTTTGCCGATACCGGCGCAAGCTATGCCCAACCCTTTGGGGATACTGACCATGGAAAAAACGGCATCCAGGCCATCGAGCATACCGCCTTTTAACGCCACGCCGATAACCGGTATATTTACATAAGAAGCGATGAACCCGGGAAGCGCCGCGGCCATGCCGGCGCAGGCAATTATCACACCAACCCCTTGTTTCTCCACATTCAAGCAATATTCCCGCAGTTTTTCCGGATGGCGATGCGCCGAAATAACCTGCAAGTCATATCCGATATTTAACTCATTCAACAAATCAAAGCCTTCTTTCAAAGTTTCCAAGTCGCTTTTACTGCCTGCCACAACCGCTATTTCTTTTTTCGGTATTTTCATCATTCGCCTCCCGAATATCGCAGATAAAAAGAATCCTTCAACTCGGCGAAGTCTCATTAATAAAAATTGAGCCCGCAAGCTTGCTTCGCCGCTACAACAGCGCAACCGCCTAACGGGCTCAACTATTCTACCTTACTGCCGTTAAGATTTCAACGCCTTATTTCCGATATCGTTGCGATAATGCAATCCGTGAAAAAAGATATTTTTAATCGCGCCGTAAACTTTATCCCGCGCGTCGCCGATAGTATCGCCTAACGCGCAAACATTTAAAACTCTTCCGCCGTTGGTTATGAATACCTTTCTTTCCTCTTCTGAATTTACCTTATCGGATTTTCTTCTCTGGTCCATTTTTGTGCCGGCATGAAAAATAAAGATATCTTTCATCTGACCAACAACACCAAGGCCGCCGATGACCTTACCCGTCTCATAATCACCGGGGTAACCGGCGGAAGCCAGAACAACGCTAAGACAAAACCGATTATCCCATTCAAGCTTTACGCCTTCCAGCTTACCATCAACCGCCCTAAGCATAACCTCGATTAAATCGCTTTTCAGCTTAGGTAAAATTGACTGGGCCTCGGGATCGCCAAAGCGGACATTGAACTCCAAAACATAAGGTTCATTATTTTTAACCATAATCCCTGCGTACAAGACCCCCCGATAGGGTTTTCCCTCCGCGGCTAAACCCTGGATGAGCGGCTTAAAAATTTTTTCGCTTATTTTAGCGGACAATTCCTGGTTAATCAGCGGCGCCGGCGAATAAGCGCCCATCCCGCCGGTATTCGGGCCTTTATCCCCATCAAAAATACACTTATGATCCTGAGAGCTTTCCAACAATACGATATTCTTGCCGTCGGTAATCGCCAGGATCGAAGCTTCCTGTCCATCCAGGTATTCTTCGATAACAACCCTGTCTCCGCTTGGACCAAATTCCTTTTTTACCATTATCAAATCTATGGCATCGGACGCTTCTTGAATAGTTTTAGCCACGACTACGCCCTTGCCCGCGGCTAAACCGTCGGCTTTAATGACAATGGGCACGCCTTTTTCTTTAATATATTTTTTCGCCGCCTGCGGTTCGTTAAAAACAGCAAAATCTGCCGTAGGAATTTTATATTTCCGCATTGTTTCCTTGGCAAAAACCTTGCTGCTTTCAAGCTTTGCCGACTCTTTATCGGGGCCGAATATTTTCAGGCCATGAGCAATAAACACATCGACAATACCATCAGCCAGTGGCGCTTCCGGGCCGACTATCGTAAGGTCGATTGCTCTATCTTTTGCGAATTTCAAAAGCCCAGTAATATCATCAGAGTCAATGGCGATATTTTCGGCGGCTAAAGATGTCCCGCCGTTGCCCGGCGCGCAATAAATTTTTTCCACCAGCTTCGACTGGGCGATTTTCCAGCATAAACAATGTTCCCTTCCGCCTGAACCAATAACTAATATTTTCATGTTTACCCCCTAGCGCGGTGAAACCGGCATCCGTATTTCTATTCCTTTCGGTTAATTGCCCTTTATACCTGTTGTGTTGTGTTTATTATTATACTCCAAAACAAATAGAATGTCAGCGGAAAATAATTATTTCGGCTTTACGCTAAATATAATGTTCAAGCCTGATATTTTTCAATGAAGATTACTCACGAAGCCGGTTAATTTTTTTTCCAACTCGCCAAGGCTGACGCCGAGCTTATCTTCCAAAACCCCGATGCGTTCATCAACACTTAAGATTCGCCGGTTTTCGTTATTCAAAGCGACCATGTATTTAAAAAACTGCGGCCGGAATTGCGGCTGCATCAAATAATAGAATAACGCCCAACTTTCCTTATAGGCGAGATTTTCTTCATCCCGGCCTAAATTATAAAATTTAGCGTTATCGGTATAGGAAAATAAATCCTTCAAAGCGATATATTTATTAGCGGTTATTGCCGTTTTAAAAATACTTAAATTTTCGCGGGAGAGAACGCCGATGGACGATGTCTGGCAAAACGTTGCCAAGCCTTCGATAAGCCAGGTATCAAAATTATTACCCGCCAACACTCCCAGCTCAAAGGATAGTTGATGCGCCGATTCGTGGCGTAAAACTTCGATATTGCTTCCCTTGGCGGAAAAAGTAATATTGTTCATATACCCCGACAACGACGCCTCGTAGCTTTCGATCTGGCGCAGGTTATGCTGGTAGGTTTCATAGTCAATATCGGCATATTTTTTGTTATCCTCTTTCATCTTCCTGATTCGTTCATTTTCCCGCATTACATAATCACCGGCCTGTTTGTAATATGCTTCCTCAAAAAAGTTATACATCGCAAACAGGTTAGATCGGGGATTATAAAATCCCGAGGAACCGGCGAGATAAGGCGCAACCCTTGCCGCGTAAGAGCGGTATTCGTCGGGCTTACCGAAAACAATAACGCAGGCATGCCGGGAAAGCCTCTGGTCGATGAGTGGGTTAAAAATCGCGTTGAATTCGCTATAAAGATTACCGAGCAACCCGATAGTTTTGGCGATCTTAAAATAATCCTGGTCGGTAAAAAAACTGTAGATTCCCTTGCGGTAAAACTTAAAATTCTTGAATTCTTTCCTGACCTTTATCTCGACAAGCGTAATCTCGGCATTTTCGCTACCAGCAGCCTCGGCCCATAGAATATCTTTCCGGGCGAGCCTGCGCACAATGTTCCCGGAATTGCCGAATACCTGCCTTACGTTAATATAGTCCGCGACAGCAGTTTGCGCGATGCCGGTAACTTTAGACCCATCCCTTAGATGAAAAACGGTTTCATCTAAGGGCGCGATTTCTCCTATCAGTTGTTTTTTTATCGCCAGGTCTTCCGCGCTTAGATTATCGTTGTCGCCCGGCCGCTTAAAGGCGGCGGCTGAATTCGTCTCGGCAATAATACCGTATCCCGGTTTATCTTTCAAAGTATGGTGCGCCGGCGCCATGTCTTTAATCCCCAGGGAAAATTTGGCTAAAAGCTGTCCCCGATAGAAGAAACGATCGGCAACGTCGAAGATAACGGCGGCGGCAACGAGAAATATAAGGATTTTTAAAAATCGGGGCATCATAAGGGGAAGTTTGAAAACCGTAGGTTTTCATTTATCTAACTCCAGCAAGAGCCGCCATTTATATTATATTAATTATCGCTCCGGCTCTTGCTGGAGTTAGTTTTGCTTATCCGCCGGTTTTTTCTTGCGGCTTACCATAAAATAAATCAACCCCGCCACGACAAGTAAAATAACCGAAATAGATATATTGTTTTTATCAATTTTAAATCCCGCTTCAGGCGCAAGATTTTTCTTAGACGGCACTAATCTTACCGGCGCATTCGCCAGAGAAGCCGTTGCCGCCATATCCAGTATTTTTAAACGTAACTGCCGGTCTTCGCTCTTAGGATAAGTGAATGTAAGGTTAACGCCAAAACTGCCGGCCGTAGGAAAGAACAAATAGCGGTGAATAATACTGCCGGACGACGAGATGTCGTAGACGCAAAGATAGCTGTCGAAACCGGCAATCGTTTCCTTGTCTTTTCTTACAAAACTGAGATTGTAGCCGAAGGGGTCGGCTTTTGGCTGCTTAAAAATATCAACAAACTCATCCTTTTTTTTCTTAGCATAAGCCTGGACATCCAAATAAACAATATGATTTTTTTTCGCGGGCGGCGGCCGGTAGCTTACGGTATAATCCGTCTCAAAAGCCGGGGGAACTTCTAAATTAAACTCCGGGGCTATCTCGATAGAAAAACCATAGCGACTGTTGCGCACAAGATATGAGTCTTTTATTTTTTTCTCGCCGGCGACGGACTCGCCGGAATAACTCTCGCCCGATGCGCCGGCGGCAGGCGCATTGATTTTTAAAATCCCCGGCTCGTCGGCTTCGATGGTAGCGATCTCTGATTTTAATATCTTCGTTTCGCCCTTGCCGACGCCGACGGCAAACTCCAGCCACACCGCTTCGTCATCTTCTTTTACAATCCGGCCGTCAAACGAATTGCCGTTTTTTAAATTAACCGTTTCCGCTCGCGCCATCGGCAATAAGGCTAACGATAAAATAATTAAAAGATATTTTAATATTAATTTTTTACCAATATCTATTTGTTTTCGCATATCAGAAATCAATAAACGCAATCACTCCTCCCCCTACACCATGACCATCTTTTCTCTCGCTTTAACTATCTCTCCGATAATATACGAATGAAAATTCTTATTTTTGCCCAGAAAATATAAAACCCTGGCCGCATGGTGCTTATCCAATACCAGAATCATCCCTATCCCCATGTTGAAAACCGTGCACATCTCGCGTTCGGGGATGCCGCCATTTTCCTGGATTATCTTAAAGATCCTCGGAACCGGCCAACTTTTCTTACGCAGCACCATCCCGCAACCGTCGGGGATGATTTTAGTAGCCTTGCTGTAAAACGCGCCGCCGGTGATATGGGCGATACCTTTAACCGGCGCGGCGCGCGAAGAAGAAAAAACCGAGAGTAAAGACAACACCGGTTTTACGTAAATACGGGTCGGAGCCAATAAATCTTTAGCGTATTTTTTTATATTTTTTTCACCTAAGGCCTTGCGCGCCAGGGAGAAACCGTTGGAATGTAAACCGCTCGAGCTAAGGCCGATCACAATATCGCCGGCTTTAATATCGCGGCCGTCAACCATCTTTGTTCGGTCAACGACACCCACGCAAAAACCGGCCAAATCATATTCATCCGGTTTATACATCCCCGGCATTTCCGCGGTTTCCCCTCCTACTAAATGGCAATCGGATTCCTGCATCCCCTGATGGATACCGGAAACAATATCTTTTAAAACTTTCGGCTTAACCTTGCCGCAGGCGATATAGTCTAAAAAAAATAACGGCCTAGCGCCGAGGCAGATAACATCGTTAACGTTCATCCCCACCAGATCAATGCCTACGGTATTATGAATATCGCAATCGATGGCAATTCTTAGTTTGGTCCCCACCCCATCGGTCGAAGAAACTAAAACCGGGTCCTTACACCCCGATAAATACGGCGATAAGGCAAACGGCGAACCAAACGCCCGGGCGCTGGTCGGCATATTAGTCGAAACGAAATTCTTTATCCCCGCGACGAATTCATCGGCCTTCTTGATATCCACGCCGGATTTTTTATAAGTCAGTTTTTTCATATTTTTTTACTCCGTAAAAAAATAACCTTCTGTAGAAAATATCTTTGGAAAATTATCTACATTAGCTACATGGCCTACATGTATGCATTGAATTGCCTTGCGAACTTTGCCAGCCTCGCCTAGCCCGCCTTGCCGAACAAGTCGAGGCAGGCTCGGCTAGGCGGGCGCCTTTACGGGAAAAGGTTTTAGTTATTTTTTCTTAACTGCAAGATGTTGATTTTCACTATGTTCTATTGTTCACATACATCTTTAGTCACGTTGGAGCACTTGACCGGATACTTGCCCGACCAGCACGCCGTGCAATAATAATCGGCCTTATGTTTAAAGCACTTAAACATTCCCTCCAAACTCAAATACCCCAGGCTGTCGACTTCCAGGTACTTCTCCATTTCCTGGAGCGAATAGTTGTTGGCCAGTAATTTTTTCGGGTCGGGAAAATCAATCCCGTAGAAACAGCCGAATTTATGCGGCGGGCAAGAAACGCGCATGTGCACTTCCTTGGCGCCGAGCGCCCGGAAACTTTTAACCCTGGACTGAGAAGTCGTGCCGCGCACGATGGAATCATCGACAATCACAATCCGTTTGCCCTTGATTACTTCTTTCAAAATATTAAATTTCAGCTTAACGCCCAGCTCTCTTTTTTCCTGAAACGGCTGGATGAATGTCCGGCCGATGTAGTGGTTGCGGATAATCCCCAGTTCTAAAGGTATGCCGGATTCCTTGGCAAAGCCCAGGGCGGCGCTGGTGCCGGAATCGGGAACTCCCACAACATAATCCGCTTTAACCGGGTATTCGCGCGCCAGCCGCGCGCCCAGTTTTTCCCTGACCAAATGTACCGTTTCGCCGAAAATCACCGAATCCGGCCGGGAAAAATACACATGTTCGAAAGCGCAAAATGAAAACCGGCGCTGTTGCGCGGCATACCGGCGGCTGGAAACGCCTTTTTTATCGATTACCACCATTTCTCCCGGCTCGACCTCGGCCAATAATTGCGCGCCGGTTAAATCGAGCGCGCATGATTCCGAAGCGACGAAATAAGTATCGCCGCTTTTACCGATACAAAGCGGCCGGAAACCTCCGGGGTCCCTGGCCGCGATAATCGCGTCTTTAGTCATCAGCAAAAGGGAAAACGCGCCGCGCAGATGTTTCATCCCATCGATAATCTTGTTCTCCAGGGAAACTGCTTTGGAACGCGCGATTAAATGCATAATCAACTCTGAATCGCAAGTCGTATGAAAAATAGCGCCCTTATCCTCCAGGCGCGCGCGCAGTTCTTCGGTATTAGTCAAATTACCGTTATGCGCCAACGCCAGAGGGTAACGATGCGATTCGACAAAAAGCGGCTGGATATTTTTAAAAGCGCTGGAACCGGTGGTCGAATAACGGACATGGCCGATTGCCTGGTGGCCTTTAAGTTTTTTTAACGAATCTTCGTTGAATACGTCGTCGACCAGCCCCATCCCCTTGTGGGAGTTGAAAACCGTGCCGTCATAAGAAATAATACCGCAGGACTCTTCGCCCCGGTGCTGGAGGGAAAAAAGCCCCAGAAAAGTCAGCGCGCTCGCCTCGTTGCTGTTGTATACTCCAAATAACCCGCAGTGATCTTTTATCGCCATAGTTTTTTATTCCTTTTATTCGCTGTTCCAGCGAATTTCTATAAAACAATTTTGCGCCTCCGGCGGTGCCCTGCGGGCGGCGGTGTTATAAAGCGGCTTGCCTTTGTGCTTTCCGCTCATAAGACAATTTTTTAACGGTAAAAGGCTGCGGTAATTTAGGCGGTTGCGTAACTCGCCCCGCCTCGGATAGCTCGGCGGGGCTCAAACACCCGCAACCGTCCCGGCTTCGCTTCGGGATTTCCTGAATTCCCTCAGCCTTTTACCTAAAATTGTCAAATCGCGGAAACCGCAAAGCCAATCCGTTTATAGGTTAAAAATAAAAAAAACAAATTGTGGATAGCGATTATTTTTTACGAAGTAAAAAATAATTGACGGCGTTTTGAAAAATACGTAATCCCCAGGGAACAGTTTTTTTCTTATGCCAATCGGGAATCTGGTGCTCGAACATACAGCGTTCCGGATGAGGCATCAGCCCTAAGATTCTTCCCGTCGCGTCGGTGATACCGGCAATGTTACGCAGGGAACCATTAGGGTTGACCGTTTCACTTTCTTCGATTCCACCAACATCATCACAATACCTGAAAGCGATCCGGCCGGCGGCCTCAAGCTCCTTGACTATTTTTTGAGGCGCAAGAAACTTTCCTTCGCCGTGAGCAATCGGCAACCGTATCACTTCCGGTAAGCCCTTCGTCCATATCTTTTCCGGTTTTGTTTCTTTCTTTTCGTCCCTCGTCCTTCGTCCCCGCCATCCTGCGGATGGCGAGGTCTCGCCAATTTGTTTTACAAATTGGCGGACTTCTTCCTTCGTTTTAAGGTATATCCATCTATCAACAAACCGGCCGCAGTCATTAAAGCTGAGAGTGACTTTCTGCCGGAAATCCGCGTCGGGCAAGATTCCGGTTTTAACCATTACCTGAAAACCGTTACAAATACCCAGTACCAGTCCACCCTTGCCGATAAAAGCCTTTAATTCATCCTTGAGCCACAAAAGCAGTTCTAAAGAAAAAATTTTCCCCGCGCCGAGGTCATCGCCGTAGCTGAAGCCCCCGGGAAAACAAATAATCTGGTAGCGCGATAGGCTCTTTGCTTCTTTAACATAATTGATATGCCGCAAAGAAGCTTCGGCTCCGGCCAGCTCAAAGGCCAAAGTCGTTTCCTTATCGCAGTTAATCCCCGCCGTACGTAATATTAATGCTTTAGGTTTCATAAAAATAAAATCGAGATAAAAACAAAACCATAAAGCTTCTACCACCAAGACACCAAGACACCAAAAAAATTAAAAACTATAGATTTTTTCGTGAATTTGTGTCTTGGTGGCAAAAACATTTTTGTTTTTATTTTAAAACCTAAACCTTACCACAGAGGCACCAAAAAAAGACTCAAAACCTTAAAACTCTATCACTAAGGCACTAAGAAAACCAAAAATTATATTTTTTCTTAGTGTACTTGGTGCCTTGGTGGTAAATTTTTAGGTTTTATTCAGATACTTCACTGGAATTCTTTAAAAGTACCTGTCCAGGCCTTACGCAGTTTCGCAAGGCTTTCGTTTACCACCGGCTTACTGTTTTTGTTGTAAATCATTAAATCCGGTTTATCATCCACGCAGCCGATTAAACCAAAAGGCAGGCCTTTTAACGTTTTTTCAAAATCCTTTTTGTCTCGCTTTACCACTTCAACGATAAAACGCGTAGGCGATTCGCTGAATAAGACTTCATAATCCAGAAGCTTTCCGGACACAGGAGCTTCGGCTAAAAATACATTGGCGCCCAGGCCTGACCCCATGCACATTTCAGCAAGCGCTACGGCCATGCCGCCCTCGGATAAATCATGGCAGGAAGCAACCAGGCCTTTTTTGGCGGCCCGGCTTAATCCGGTAAAAATATCGTAAGCATCAGCCTTATCTACTTTAGGCACGATACCGCCGGTAATTCCGGCGTTACGAAAATATTGCGACGCGCCGAGTTCCGGCTTAGTTTTACCGACTAAATAAATCAGGTTGCCCCTTTGGGTAAAGTTATTGCCGGAAACTTCCTGCCAATCGTCAATCACCGAAATCGCCGAGATCAATAATGTCCCCGGTATGGCGATATCCTTTCCCTCTACGGAATACTCATTATAAAGGCTGTCTTTCCCGGAAATAAAAGGAATTTTAAAATAAGTAGAAAAATCGTAGCAGCCCTTAGAAGCGCGCACCAAGCCGGCTAAAGTTTCAGGATCCTGCGGCGAACCCCAGCAGAAATTATCCAGAATATAGGTCCGGCGTAAATCCGCGCCGCAGCTTATCAGGTTGCGCAGCGCCTCATCGATTGCCAGGGCCGCAGTCCAATAAGGGTCGATATCAGAATAAAAAGGGTTTATCCCCATCCCGATGACTACCGCCTTGCGGCTTTTCAAATCAGGCCTTACCACTGCGGCGTCGCTTACCCCAAGCCGGCCGCCGGTTTCGGCCATCGATTTTAAAACCGAACCGGCCTGGACTTCATGGTCGTATTGGCGTAAAATCCAATCTTTCGGGCTGATGTTGGGCGACGCCAGCAAAGCGAGTAAATCTTTATTATAGGACTTTTTATCGCCAACTTTTGTGTCTTCTTCTTTTTTAATCTGCCAGGCCGCTTTTTTAGCCAGCTTGGGCAGATTAAAAATAAAATCCATGTCGAGCTCTGCTACTTTATTGCCGGAGTAAAAAAGCCTCAATCTATGATCGCCGGTCACCTTGCCCACTACCGTCATCTCCACGTCTTCTTCGTCAAAGATTTCTTTTAAGGCCGTGATATTTTCTTCCTTAGTGGTAAATACCATGCGCTCCTGCGATTCGGATATCCAGATCTCCGTATAGGAAAGGCCGCGGTATTTTAACGGCACCTTATCGAGCTCAACTTCAACCCCATGCTCGGAGGCGATTTCAGTAATGGCGCTGGAAATACCGCCGGCGCCGCAATCGGTAATCGCGTTGAATAAATTCTTATCGCGGCTGCACAACAGCGCTTCGGTGAGTTTCTTCTCTTCGATGGCATTACCGATTTGCACGGCGCTGTTTAAGGCAACGGTCTGCTCGTCGAGCTCCCGCGAAGAAAAAGTCGCGCCGTGTATCCCGTCGCGGCCGGTCTTTGCTCCGCATAAAACCACAACGTCGTCAATATCGACTTTCTTGAACGATTTATTTTTAGGGAGAATGCCCAGCGTACCGCAATAAACCAGAGGGTTGCCCAGAAAGCGCCGGTCAAAAAGCACGGCGCCGGCGACCGTCGGGATGCCCATGCGATTTCCGTAATCACGCACGCCGCCAATCACTCCTTTAATAATACGTTTAGGATGCAACAACCCCTTAGGAAGGTCATCGTAGCTGATATCCCAGGGAGCAAAACAAAAAACATCGGTATTGGCAAACGGCTTAGCGCCGCAGCCGGTGCCTAAAATATCCCTGATCACGCCGCCGATGCCGGTAGACGCACCGCCATAAGGCTCCAGGCTGGAGGGATGGTTGTGCGTTTCAACCTTAAAGCAAATATTATTTTTCGCGTCAAAATCGACGATACCGGAATTATCGTGGAATACGGAAACACACCCTTTGTGGCTAATCTCGTTGGTCGCCTGCATCACCGTAGATTTCAGCAGGCCGTTAATCGTCTCTTTTTTAACCACGGCGCCGGATTCGTCCCGCTCTTCGTATTCGATAATCCCCCGGAAAGTTTTATGACAGCAATGTTCCGACCATAGAGTGGCAATCGTCTCTAATTCGCAATCCGTAGGGTTATTTTGCCGGGCGGTAAAATAACCCTTAATAATCCTCATCTCTTCTAAGCTGAGCGAAAGACAGCCCTGTTTAGAAATTTCCATTAAACGATTGTCATCAGCCGAAAGAATATCAACGCTGCGTAGCTCAAAGCAATAATCTTTGCCGGCGAACTCGCTCAAGGTAGATAAATTTTTAACTTTATTATAATCGAGCACATGTTCAATAAGCGGATTATACAAAACCCTGGGGGCCAGCTTTTCGATATCCCTGACGGATAAACCGTCAAACTTATACCAGCGGGCGGTACGCGCGGTGGCAACCGGCACGTTTAAATCCTTGATCGCTTTTTCTAAAGACAGCGCCACGGGATCGCACACCCCGGGATTATGGGTGACCAGAATCTCATTGATTTGAGGGGGCGCCGCAAAAAAACCTCGGGCAAGAATATAATTTTCAGTAACCGGATCGATGAGAAGCCGGATAACGATTTCTTCGATTTTGTTTTCGGGCAGATTCGATTCGATAAAATAAACCGTACGGCAAGAAGCCTCAAAGATTTTGCCGATGCCTGAATCTTTTATCTGGTTAATCAGTCCGGTATGCCGGCTTTCTTTTTTGGGGATGATATCTACGCGGTGAACCATATTTTAGACCTTGGATAATACGATTGCGCAGGAAACTATTTTAATAACTGTGAGGATATTTGAAAAGGGGAAAAGGTGTCTGTCCCCTTTTAAATTCCCGTCCTTTTATAAATTTTATCGACATTGATTAGATAAGTATGGGGGTCAAAGATTTCTTCGATTTCTTTCGGCATCAAATATTTTTTAATACGGTTGTCGCGCGATACTTCCTTCTGGAAATTAGAATTGCCGTTAATCACTTTCAGAGAAATATCCTGGACGATCTCGTAAGCGTCCATGCGCGAAAGCCCCCGGCTCATCAGCTTAAGCAGGATTTTCTGCGAGTAAATCAGGCCGCGGTTGAGTTCGATGTTACGCATCATATTCTGGGGATTGACTTTGAGGTTTTCCACCACTTCAATCATTTTTTTAAGCATGTACGCGATTGCTGCGGTAGAATCCGGCAGGATCACCCTTTCCGATGATGAATGCGAGATGTCGCGTTCGTGCCAGAGATTGATATTCTCAAACGCTACCTGGGAATTAGCCCGCAGCAGGCGGCTCAACCCGCAGATTCTTTCGCAAATCACCGGGTTCTGTTTGTGCGGCATCGCACTCGAACCCTTCTGTCCGGCATAAAAAGGCTCTTTTACTTCATCGACTTCGGTGCGATGGAGATGCCTTACTTCAGTGGCGAAACGTTCCAGGGTCGCCCCCAGTAAAGCCAGTAAAGAAAGATAATAGGCAAAACGTTCTCTCGATACTACCTGGGTTGAAACTAAAGTATGGTTTATACCCAATTTTCGGCAAATATATTCTTCGACTTTCGGTTCATGATAGGCGAATGTCCCCACGGCGCCGGAAATCTTGCCGCAAGCGACATACTTTAAACTATCCCGGAGCAGGCGCTGCTCTTCAATCAAATCGTTATAAAAATAAAGGAATTTAAGGCCAAAGCTGTAGATCTCGGCGTGCACGCCGTGAGTGCGGGCGATGCAAAGCATATCCTTGTGCTTAATCGCCCTATCCTTAACCTCTTTTATTAAAATACCGAGCTGTGATAGGATAATTTCTGTGGCATCCCGGAGCTGCCAGGCAAGCGTCGTATCGAGAAGATCGGAAGAAGTCATCCCCATGTGCAAATATTTAGCCGCCCGCCCTAATTGCGGGGAAATATGTTGCAGAAAAGCGACAATATCATGCTGGGTCTGCTCTTCGATTTTTTTAATCGCGGGAACAGATATTTTAACGCCGGCAAACGATTTGCTTATACCGGGGGGTATTTTCTTATATGTTTCCAAGGCCCGGCAAAGCAGCTTTTCAATCTCCAGGAACCGGCGGAATTTTTCTTCCTCGTCCCATATTTTAGCGATTTCCGGCGGATTATAACGTTCAATCATAATTTTATGAAACACCAAGGTTCTCCCTGCGGCTTGCCGCAGGGTATTCGGCGAAGAAGAATAAAAAAATTAGTAAGTGACATTGGCGGTAATCGTGCTGCTCTCGTTAAAAGGATATGGGTCGGCGGCATTCGGGGCAACCCGGGTGACAGCAACACTCACGGGATACCCCGGCACGTTGGCCGCGCCTACATTCACGGGATTGACAACCGCTTCGTTTCTTATTAATCTATCGGTAGCATTAACAAGACCCGCTTGCGCGGCGTAGAAAGAACGGATTCTTCTTATCTTATTTTCCGTCAACCGCGACTGCTGGGTCATAATCGTTAAAACCGCCAGGGCAAGAGCAGAAACTACCAGCATAATCCCGATCACCGCCAGCAACACCACTGCCTTCTTCATCAACCCAAATACACAAGCCTCTTTTTTATGAGCGGAAAAATAGTAGGTTTTCATATCTGCCGGCCCTGTAGGCGGATAAGTAATCTGAACGAGCCGCTTTGCTCTTCCTATTCCGGCTCGTTCAGATTAGGGTTAGCGTAAGCTTATCCTATAATCGCCGCTGTCAAAAACAACCAGAACATGGCCTTCCCGGGCAAGCCAGCCTAAACTCATCAAAATAAGTTCCCGGGGTTTTTCCACGCCGCCGCATAATTTTGTCAAAGTTACCTGGCCATTTTGATCCAGAAAATGCCATATCTCGCCCGCCGTTATACCGATCTCTGTAATCATTTTTACCTCTCTTTATTTTAATGAAACTTGCCCGGTATTCCGGGCTTAGTTGAATTATCCCCGAAGAGGAATTTGCTTCGCAAAAAAATAAACATCCCGCTTACGCGGATAAAATATTACTTACCTACCCCGGGGTATAATCCTATGAATTTCAATTACTATGCTTCCTTAATGATCCTCGGACAGACTGTTTGCTGAAGCTCCACAATCTCACAGGCATGGTCTTCCGGAGTTGGGATAAAGATACCGCAGGTATCCTTATCCCAATTGTACTACTGACCGCTGTTATTTCAAGTAAAACTATTTTTCGCGCCGCGAAAAATAGCCCGCGATAAGCATTTTAACATTATCGCCGATACGCGAAAATTCCTTATCGGCAAATAAATCTTTGTTAAAAACGCTCCCGCCGAAGGCGGCCGCGTCGGCGCCGTTTTTAAAAAACTCGGCGATGTTGGCGGCGTTCACGCCGCCGCAAGCAAGCAGTTTTATATGCTCAAAGGGAGCCTTTATTTCCTTAAAATAAGCTGGGCCAAAAAAGCCGGCGGGAAAAACCTTTACCATTGCCGCCCCCGCCTGCCAGGCGCAATATATTTCCTGCGGGGTAAGCGCGCCCGGGAAAAAAGCGATTTTTTCCCTTCGGCAAAAAATCGCTACTTCTTTTACCAAAACCGGAGAAACAATAAATGAAGCCCCGGCATTGATCGCCGCCTTTAAAGAACTTTCGTCGAGGACTGTTCCCGCGCCGACCGACAACCTGCCCCTGGCCGCCTTAATTGTCCTTTTGATAACCGCCGCGGCATGGGGGGTATTCAAAGTAATCTCAATTGCTCTCAGGCCGACAGCCGCTACCGCTTCCACCAGCGGCTCGATATCTTCTTCCTTAACCCCACGTAAAATGCCCAAAATAGGAAGCTTTTCAAATTCTTTGATGTCCATAATTAAAAACTAGGTTAGGGTAAGGGTAAGGGTAAGGGTTAAGGGTTAAGGGTTAAGGGTTAAGGTTTAATAATCTTTTTTTTAAAAGCCTTTACCTTAACCCTAACCCAAACCCAAGCCGGCCTCGTAACCCTGACCTTAACCCGGTATTTATCATACCGGCTTCCTCACCCTAGCCTTGGCCCTATTCTTCTTCTACGTCGATAAAGCTCTCGTAAAACTCGCGGTAATCCTCTTTCTTATCGGACTCGCGAAGAGCGATTGCTTCTTTAGGATGGGTGTTAAACATCCCGGCAATCGCGTAAGGGATGATATAACCCCATTCAATCTTATCCCGTAAAGGAATAAACTCCTTAGAGATCAAATCAAGTACCGGCCGGATATCGAATTTGGGATTTTTTAAAAATCCCAGCAAAAGTTCCAGGGGACAGTTTCCCGCGGCACGGCCGATACCGTAAACCGTAGCATCCAGATAATTGGCGTTATGAATAATCGCTTCGATTGTATTAGCAAAAGCAAGCTGCTGGTTATTATGTCCGTGAAAACCTACTTCCTTGGTTTTTAAAATACTCTTTACTTTTTTAATCAAAAACTCCGTAGTTTCCTGATAGAGAAAACCAAAGCTATCCACCACATAAATTACGTCGGCCTTGCTTTCTCTTTCCAACTGGTCTAAGGCTTCGTTAAGTTCATTATCCAATGCCTTGGTGATCGCCATGATATTCACGGTAGTCTCATAGCCTTTGTCATGAAATTCATTAACCAACCTTATCGCTTTATCAATATCTTTAACATAGCTGGCAACCCGGATCATGCTCACCGGGCTCTCTTTTTTAGGCTTAACGTCAGCCGGGTCGACCCTTCCGATATCGGCCATCACGGAAATTTTTGTCTTGGAAGGGATGCCTTCGATAACGCGATTGATGATATCATCCTCGCAGAATTTCCACGGCCCGTATTCGGAAGCGGAAAAAAGTTTTTTGGAATTACGGTAGCCGATTTCCATATAATCCACGCCGGCGGCGGAAAGCGCGCTGTAAACCGCGCGGACAAATTCGAAGCTGAAATCGTGGTCGTTGATCAGGCCGCCATCCCGGACCGTACAGTCAAAAACTTTTATTTTTTCTCTAAACATAGCTTTATCTCCTCAATGAGGCTTGGGTTTTTATAAGCCGTAGGCGCAGTAAAAACCCTTAGCCTAATTTCCCGCCCCTGGCGGGATCCCGCTTCCTCGACATGCTTATTCAGGAAGGCGGTGATACTTCCGAGGCGTTTCGGGAAAATATCGTAAGAGATTTCACCGGTATATAGACGCCCGGAAGCCTATCTGATTTATTTAGGAATACTATTTGCAGTAAGCCCCACTGGCTCGTCTATACAAATATATTTATCTTTTCGCCGCAAAAAAATGAATGCCTGCCGAACGACGCAGGCTATTTTATATGAAAATTACAGCTGGCTCGATGTGGCCGGACGAAAAATAGCGCGAGCGGCGGTTTCTTTAGAAATAATTCCTTGCTGCGCCAATCTTCTTACGTCAGAATCCATAGTCATCATACCCATATTTGTTCCGGTTTGTATTATCGAGTATAACTGATGGGTGTGGCCTTTACGAATGAGATTAGCAACGGCCGGCGTCACGATTAAAACTTCCCTGGCCGCCGTTCTCCCATTGCCGTCTTTAAGCGTCAAAAGCTGCTGGCAAATTACGCCTTTCAAAACCCCGGCGAGCATCGTTCTTATCTGTTGCTGCTGGTAGGGCGGAAAAACGTCGATAATCCGGTCTACAGTTTGCAACGCATCCGGCGTATGCAAAGTAGCAAAAACAAGATGACCGGTTTCCGCAATCCCCAGAGCGGCGGAGATCGTTTCCAGATCGCGCATTTCCCCCACCAGAATCACGTCGGGATCTTCGCGCAAAGCGTATTTAAGCGCGCGGGTGAAAGAAGAAGTATGGGTGCCTACTTGCCTCTGGGTAACCATTGCCCGCGCGTGAGGATAAATAAATTCAACGGGGTCTTCAATGGTTATAATATGCCGTGGTTCGGTCTGGTTTATTTTGTTGATTAACGCCGCCAGAGTAGTCGACTTACCATTCCCGGTAGAACCAACCACTAAAACCAAACCGTTATTCAGTTCGGTAAGCCTTATGACTTCCGGCGTCAAATTCAATTCTTCCGGTGTGGGAATCTTAAAAGGTATAACTCTTATGGCAATGCCGATACCATCTTGCTGCCGATAAAGATTTGCCCGAAAACGGCACAAACCTTCGATCTTATAGGAAAAATCCAGTTCCCATTCTTTTTCGAACTCTTCACGCTGTTCCTGCGTAATCATGCTATAGATAAGCTGCGCAGCGGCTTCCTTGCTTAAAGGGGGAAAATCTTCGAGCGGCTTTATCTCGCCATATAAACGTATGCTTGGCCGCAGGCCGACGGCAAGATGGAGGTCGCTGGCTTTCTTTTCTACCGTAAACCGCAAAAGATCATTAATATTAACATCCATATATTTAATTTAGCATACGCCGGCCTTTACGTCAATCGTAAATCCTTTACGGCAAGGCGGGAAGTATTATAGAAGGGGTCTTTCTCTAGGGTATAGGCGATATCGAAACAGTCGGCGAATTTAACGATTTCCATAAGGTCTTTATCGTAAACAACAGCTTCCATGGTCCTATCGCTTTGCTCAAGCCATAAGGAAAAACCCCTGCCGGCTTTTTGGGGAGGTTTCTTTTTGGTAACGCCGCGGGTAACAAACAGCGGCGCGCGGTTCTCCTCTCCGTAAGGCTTGAGCTTCTCCATCTCTTCGCATAACCCCGGGGTAATCTCGTTAAAATCAAGGCGGCAATCGATGTCGCAGACGGGGACTAAATCATGGGTCGACAAACTTTTTTTAAGATAATCGTTAACGCGCCGGTGGAATGAATTTATCTCATCCCGGGGAATATTGATACCGGCAGCTTTCTTATGGCCGCCGTACTCGCAAAAACCGGCAGAACATTTCTCTAAAACCTCCATCAGGTGCACACTGTGGATCGAACGCGCCGAACCGCGGGCTGAATCTTCCTGGAGCGAAAAAACAAAAGACGGCCGATAGTATTTTTCCGCTAATCTTGAAGCGACAATGCCCAGTACCCCGGGATGCCAGTCGTTTCCGGAAACCATGATCGCGTAGTCATCGCCGGAATTTTTCTCTAAGATCAACTCTGCCTCCCGTAGGATAACGCTTTCGATATCTTTACGCGTTTTATTATATTCGTTAAGTTTTTGGGCCAGCCGTAAAGATTCGTCTTGGTCGCGGCTTAAAAATAAATCCAGAGCGTCGTTGGCGTGCGCGATGCGTCCGGCGGCGTTAATGCGCGGGCCGAGAATAAACCCCAGGTGAAACGAATCGAGATTCCTCTGTTTGACGCCGCTGGCCTCGCACAAGCTTTTAATCGCAAGGCGTTCGCTCTGGCGGATACATTTTAAGCCTTCGATTAAAAGAGCCCTGTTTTCGCCGCGCAAGGGAACAACATCACAAACAATAGACAAGGCCGCCAAATCCAAAACATCATAGCAATCCTCGCCGGTCAACGCCTGCAACAGCTTAAACGACAGGGCTCCGGCGCTGAAATCTTTAAAAGGATAATCCGAATCCGCTCTCTTGGGATTAACAAACGCGAATGGCCGGTTTGCTCCTTCCTTAGGGTGATGGTGATCGACCACAATCGCCTCTATCCCGTATTGTTCCGCTAAATTTATCTCATTAAAAGAATTTGTGCCGCAATCAAAAGCGACGATAAGGCCGGCGCCGAAAGAACGGGCTTTTTCGATCGCGTCAACGCTTAACCCGTAACCGTCATTGACGCGATGGGGGATATAAAAAAAACAGGGCGAAGTATGGCGCAAAATAAATTCATTAAATATCGCGCAACTGGTGACGCCATCGACATCATAATCGCCGACGACAAATATCTTTTCCCGCGCGGTAATCGCTTTCTTGATACGCTCAACCGCCCGGGCCATATCGGGAAGCGCCAGCGGCGAAGGAAGATGATCGACATCGGGATTCAAAAATTCTTCGACATCGTCGCCTCCGGATAAACGATAGGCCAAAACCTGCGCCAATGGCAGGGAAATGTTATAGCGCTCGCTAAAGGCTCGGGCTTGCGGATGGGTTTCTTTTATTTTCCAGTTTTTTCGTTTCATATTTTTTTGCTTCGCAAAAAAATATCCTTCCATCCGCTTCACGGATGGAAAAGACACATCAAAATACCGACACACCTATCAAACGTAGTCTTCTGGTACATGGATAACTCTCAAAATTTATTTTATCATAAAAACGGCGGAAACAGAAAAGATTTTAAAATTCGGCTTAATATATAACATATTTATTAGCGAAATGCCAATTTTCAACCGGGAAAATCAGAACTCTCGTTTCAGGAAAATAACGCTCAAGGCAGGTAGTGTCAGATTGAGGGAATAAGGCTGGTTGTGCATGGTTATCCAGTCGGCGTTAACCCCACCGCAATTGCCCTGGTTGCCGCCGCCATACTTAAATGCGTCGCTGTTTAATACCTCTTTCCAGTAGCCTTCAGCGGGAACACCGACGCGGTAAGCGTAACGCGTTACCGGCGTAAGGTTGCAAACGACTAAAATCACATTCGGCGTGGTGGCGCCGCGCCGGATAAAGCTGACGACGCCGGAATCGGTATCGGAAAAATCGATCCAGGAAAAGCCTTCCCATGTAAAATCTTTTTGGAACAGCACCGGTTCGTTACGATAAAAATGGTTCAGGTCTTTTACCCATGTTTGTATCCCCTTATGCCAATCTATCCCCAACAAATGCCAATCAAGGCTGGAATCGTGGTCCCATTCGCGGCCCTGCGCCAATTCCGCACCCATAAACAAAAGTTTCTTGCCGGGAAACCCGTACATATAGCCGAAAAGCTGGCGCAAATTGGCAAATTTCTGCCAGCATTCCCCGGGCATCTTAGAAAGCAGCGAACCTTTACCGTGGACGACTTCATCGTGCGAAAGGGAAAGCATGAAGTTTTCCGTAAACGCGTAAAGCATACTGAAGGTAAGGTTATTATGGTGATGCTTGCGGTAAACCGGGTCTTTGCTGAAAAACTCCAGGGTATCGTGCATCCAGCCCATGTTCCACTTAAGACCGAAGCCGAGGCCGCCTTCATGGATCGGCTTAGAGACCTTGGTCCACGATGTCGATTCCTCGGCGATCATCTGCGTCCCCGGATAATTTTTATAAACCGCTTCATTAAGGCGCTTGAGAAAATGAATCGCGTCTAAATTTTCCCGGCCGCCCTGGGCATTAGGGATCCACTCCCCTTCTTTACGGGAATAATCCAGGTAAAGCATCGATGCTACCGCGTCCACGCGCAAGCCGTCGGCGTGATACCGGTCAAGCCAGAAGAGAGCGCTGGAGATCAAAAACGAACGCACTTCATTGCGGCCATAGTTAAAAATATAACTCTTCCAATCGGGATGGAATCCTTTTTTATCGTCATTGTGTTCATATAAATCGGTCCCGTCAAAATTCATCAGCCCATGCAAATCGCCGGGGAAATGACTGGGAACCCAGTCTAAAATAACACCGATACCCTGCTCGTGCAGGTAATCGACCAGGTACATAAAATCCTGCGGGCTGCCGTAACGGCTGGAAGGCGCGAAATATCCGGTTACCTGATACCCCCAGGAAGCATAGAAAGGATGTTCCATTACCGGCATGAATTCTACGTGGGTAAATCCCATTTCCTGCACGTAATCCGCCAAGCGCGGCCCTAATTCCCGATAAGAAAGCGAGCGGTTGCCGTCTTCGGGAACCTTGCGCCAGCTGGGCAGATGCATTTCGTAAATCGACATCGGGCTGTTTAAATCATTAAACCGGTAACGGTTCTGGATCCACTCGTCGTCGTGCCAATCATAATTAAGACTGCTGACCACCGAAGCGGTTTTAGGCGGCATCTCGCAGAAAAAAGCGTAGGGATCGGCTTTTTCTAAAATCTGCCGGTGAAATCGGGAAACAATGTGGTATTTATAAATCGCGCCGGCAGGTACTCCGGGAATAAACCCTTCCCAGAGGCCGGTAGAATCCCAGCGGCTGGACAAAGGATGCGCCCCGGGGTTCCAGTTGTTAAAATCGCCTACCACCGAAACGCTTTCGGCGTCCGGAGCCCATACGGCGAAATGCGCGCCGGCCTTGCGTCCCACCATGCGCAGATGCGCTCCCAATTTTTCGTATAGCCGGAAATGATTGCCTTCGCGGAAATAATGGGCGTCTTCATCATTAAATTCACTGACGCCGTAAATTACCTCGCCGATAGGCTGAGGCGGGTGGGAAATTTTCAGCGATAAGGGCTTTTTAACCCTGACTGGATTTCTTCTTGTATTGGATTTTTGTTTTTTTATCACGATAGGGATATTTTTTTAGCCACGGATACGCACTGATTAAACACAGATAAAATAATTATTTAATTATTTTCATCCGTGTTTATCCGTGTCAATCTGTGGCAAAATAAAAACACCGATAATCAGCTTATCAAGCAGCATTCAACTTGCTTCTCACTATTTCGCTGACTTTTTTGGAATCGGCGCGGACGCCGACCTTAGCCAGGACTTCTTTCATCACCTTGCCCATATCTTTAATAGAAGAGCTGCCGGTATCTTTAATCGCCTGGGCGACGATATCGGACAATTCCGCGGCGGTTAAGCCCTCAGGAAGATAGACATTTAAAATGTTTATTTGCGAATCGACTTCCTGGATGAATTCCGGCTTGCTGGCCGTGCCGATACTTGTCTTAGCGTCATCCAGACGTTTTTTCTGTTTACTGATAACCGTCAATGTTTCATTATCGTCAAGCTTATTTTTTTTCGCGGCGATTGCCGCGTTCTTGATCTCGGCGCGCAAATAGTTTAAAAAATCAAACCGCGGCTTATCCTTCGCCTTCATCGCCGCAACATAATCCTGATAAATTTTTTCTTCTATTGTCATAGCTATTCTCCTTTTTATTTATTTTTTGCGCAGCAAAAAATAAATAATTATATTATACCAAAACGACAGCGTAAAAAAAGGTTTATCGCGATAAGCTATGTTTCCACTGCTTGCTATATACTTGTGGGGATGGCCGGTATTATCCCTTTTTTCAAATATACCAGGCGTATCTTTTCCCGCAAGACCGGCAACTTCCCGCTGAACAGCAAAGCGCCGATAACACAGCACACCCCTCCGATCAAAAGCGTTGCCGGCGCGCCGATTTTAGTCGCCAAGGTTCCGGCAAACAGGCTGCCGAACGGCATTGTCCCCATAAACGCCATCGTGTAAAAACTCATCACCCGGCCGCGCTTATCGTCGTCGACCACTGTCTGCAAAATCGTATTGGATGAAGCCATCTGGACCATCATGCTGAACCCCGCGGCCAGGATAAAAAACATTGCCAGCCATAAATTACGGCAGAAAGAAACCGCGATAATCGCCAAGCCGAAAGAAGCGGTATTCAGCATAATCAGATTTTCCAAACCAATAACTTTTTTCCGGCCGGCAAGATAAATCGCGCCGGTTAACGCCCCCACCCCCGACATCGCCACCAGAAACCCCAACGTCCGGGAATCGCCGTGAAAAACATCGCGCGCAAACACCGGCATCAACACCTGGTAGGGCACGCCGACCAAACTGGTCATTGCCAGGAGAAAAATAATATATTTTATCGGCGCGAAACCCATCACGTACTTTAAACCGTCTTTTATTTCCGATAGCATACGCTTATCGGGAATATTTTTCTCTACATAGGTTATTTTCATCGCCAGCAGGGAAACAATCACTGCGATATAGCTCACGGCGTTAAGCAAAAAACAGACCCCTTCTCCGGCAATGGCGATAATAATCCCGGCAAATGCCGGCCCCAGGAGCTTAGCGATATTAAACATCGACGAATTAAGCGCGATCGCATTGCCCAAATCCTCTTTCTTCTCGATCATCTCGATGATAAACGACTGGCGTATCGGGATATCGAAACAATTCACTATGCCCAGTAAAGAGCCAAGCGCGATTATCTGCCAGATGACGATATGGTTGGTCAGTACCAAGATCGTTAAAACTACCGCCTGAAGCATCGCCAGGCTCTGGGTAATCACCAGCAACCGGTGTTTATTGTGCCGGTCGGCAATGACCCCGGCAAAAGGAGAAAAAACAAAGGTGGGAATTTGGCTGGCGAAACCGGCCACGCCCAAAAGCAGCGCTGAATTCGTCAGCCGGTACACCAACCACCCTACGGCAATAGACTGCATCCAGGTGCCGATAAGGGAAATAACCTGGCCGAAAAAAAACAGGCGGTAATTACGGTAAGATAAACAACGGAAAACAAGTTTGAAATTCATAGTCAGGTATTATAGCAAAAGCGGCGGGTTTGGGTAGGATTAAAAGACAGCGGGCAGGAAGGAGTAGGTAGGAATGCTGAAGGCGTAATTATCTAAAATAACACTATACGCTTACCCGAAAGCACACTAGAATAGAAGGCCCATGATGATACATTTCGATAAATTATGCAAGCAGGCTAATTTTATCGTGATAAAATATTTTAACAACCACGGTTATCAATTCCGGAATAATGCCTGTGAGGAACAAGACTTACGACAGGAAGCCAATATACTTGTATGGCATATCCTTAAAAGCAAAAATTACCAGGATAAACCCTTTCCTGAATTAAAAAAAATCATAAACTCAGCGGTGGGAAGAAGAATGGAAGATCTAAAAAATAAAGCCCATAGATATGCCGAGAAATTCACGGTTATTAACTTAGAAATGCAGGTAAACGACGATGAATATCTTGATAGCCTTAATCCCGAAGACAGCCGTCGGAAAGAAATATACCCATTTATTAACGATTTAGGTAAATTAGGTGTTTGTACCCCCCAAGAATGCGACTTGATCCATAAAAGATTCGTCCTAAACAGGACAATGGAAGAGATTGGGGCCGAATATAAGGTATCCAAGGGGCGAATCAGCCAGATATTTAAAGAAATCCTGGAAAAAGTCAAAAATAAATTAAACAATTCCTAACTTCATCCCATTAATGTATGTGAAGAGACAATCCGCAACTTAACCTCCCCATTCCAACTTACCCGTCAAATAATACTCAGATCGGTTTAAATTAAGCTAAAATACTAGGTTTTTGTGGTAATCGGCGGGTTGTGAGCTAATATATCGTGTCCCCGGAACTTTGCAAAAATTTCACCACAGAGCGCACAGAGTTCACAGAGATGATCAATCAATTCACATTTCAAGGGCTGCCCCTGTTATCCTTCTCCTGTTATCCTTGTTATTAGCGCCTATTTTTTATGTAGCTATTCTTTAATAAAAAATCATACGTGGCGTTACAAGCAAAATCATGCCCCTTGGGTGTCCAATGGGACCTGTCTCCGGGATATCGATAAGAAGTTTGCAAAGCAATATATGGTATATTACTTTTTATACAGTTTGACTCCATATCCTGATCTTTATCGATAAAACCTATGATAAGCGTAGAATTGTTCGCTTTTAAAAAACTATTCATTTCGCATATAATATTATTGGTTGGATCAGGCACGTGAATTGTTGGGCTGGCAATCTGAAATATTACCTTGAGAACAGCGCTAAATAAATAACTTTTAAAAAAACCAGAATGCTCATGATAATAATAATTTTGCGACTTGGGAACGGGGATTCCCTTTAAGACGAGCTTGTTGCTCTGAATAACGAAATATGGTTTATAATAACCGTCATACCTTACGTTGGTTGAATTATCATCGCGGTCATTATCTTCAAACATCAAAAATACTATATCTGGTTTATAACGATAGAAATATTTCTTTAGGATGAGATATTCTTGGTCGGAGCCATAACCGCTGACCCCAAAATTAAGTATCTCATAATCCGGCAACAATTTCTGTAGTTTTTCAGTGAAACGTTCTTTTTGCTCAACGTCATATCCCCAGACAAAAGAATCTCCCAGAAAAATGATTCGCGGCTTTCCTTTTGGTCCATGGTCGCGATCGCGAAAGCCAACTGAATTGTTTTTTACAAAAATCTTCCTGCTCCCCGTATAATAATGTTCCTCGCCGCTTATGGGAAACCATCCCAGTTCTTTATCATATTTATAAAGAAGATTTCGCTCATCGTAATGGAGAAAACCGCTGAGGCAGCGCGTATTCAAAAATAGCCGGCAGCCCCCTTCGCCTAAAAAACAAGCAAAAACAAGTCCCATAACAATACTAATTATCCAAAATAATAATTTTTTCATAACCCGTTTATTCCAAATCTAGACTGCTCCCCACATCTCCGCCTATCCCGATAAGTATAAGTTTCAAGGAATAACAGCCCTTGCCTGCCAAAAGTTGAAACTTTTGGCGAGGTCTCGCCTCCGGCGGAAAATGTGAATTGACCCTATTTTCCCCGCCCCTTTTATTTTTTTAATCTGTGAAAATCTGAGGAATCTGTGGACAAAAAGCTTTCGTTTTTCCAGCTTCCTTTTTCCTTATTTTTTCCAATGCCCCGTTATATCACATTCCCCCAAAAAAGTAAACCCGAAAAGTGTGTTTAGAGCGAGCAAAGAGCGGCAAATATTTGCCGCGAGTAAACACATTTTTCGGGTGGAGAAAAACTTTCACCATATTAGAAAAACCCCGGCAAGCAGGTATCTTTACCTGCCTACCGGGGTTCAATCTCTATACTTACTTATTTTTTCTTATTTTCGTTAGCTTCGTTTTTAGGCTCTACTTTTTCACCGGCCTCTTCCTTCTCATTCATCTCTTCCATCGCTTCTTTCTTATGCTTAGAATTGCACATTCCCTTCAATTCTTTTGCTAATTTGGGATTTGATTTTTCTAACGCCGCGGCAGAATCTTTTAAAAGTTTTGTCCTGGCTTCATAGCGTTCCTTACGCGCTTTCCATTCCTGGGCTTCCTTGGTTTTCTCATCGGCAAAAGCCTTCAATTCTTTCGCTAACTCCGGATTGGTTTTCTCCAAAGCGGCGGCCGAATCATTTAAAGCCTTGATCTTGGCTTCCGGGCTTCCTTTACCTTCTTTCCCCTTCTTGCAGCAATCTTTACCTTTCCCGCAACACTCCTTGCCATCTTTACCTTTCTCACCGCACTTCTTTTCCGCAAACGATGAACCGGATACAAAACAAGTAACCGCGAACACAAACGCTACAACCAACGCACCTTTTAACAATTTCATACCAACCTCCCTTTTAGTTACAATAAAACCTATCCTTGCCACAAAGACGCCAAGACTCTAAGCTGGAACAAATGAAGAAAAACCAGATACCCCTTAACAACGAATCACACTAATCACGCGAATAAAATATGAGAAAAAATATCACCACTTAATTTTCTAAAATTTTTGGGGTTGGCGCGGATTCAATACGTATGCCGCCATTATGCTCAATCTTAATCGTATAAATAAGGCCGGGAATAAATCTTGTTCCGGGAGCTTCAATTTGAGCGTTCTTCACCCCAACCCTCTTTGCCGCGCTGCTGTCCAAAGCGTACCCCCAGAAGTTCTCCCACAGCTTTTGCTCAAAATAATTCTTCGCCACAGAAATCCTGTACCCGCCAGGAACTGACTTTGCCTTAGTTATCTCATGCTCAACAGTATTCGCCCCATCAAGAGAAAATACCTTCCAGAAAATATAGGCGCTCCTGCCGCGAAGCCCATCGCCTTTTTTAACATAAACATCATCGAACCGTATCACTAAAGATTGAAACTGGATAATATTATCGGGAAAAGTAAAATATAAGGGCGCTAAGGGATTACCTCGTGAATCGAACTCTAAAAATTTAATCGTAGTGGGGTGTTTTTTGGTCTTGGGGTCAAATTTTGTATCCGTGACAATAGCTTGCGCGATTCGCGAATCGGCCTGCAGACGGACGATAATCTCTTTTAGTGTTTTAACTTCCTGGAAGCTGCGCCAAAAATAAAAACCAGCTAAAATTAACCCCAGGACAACCAGTAAATTAAAAATTAATTTAAGTTTTTTGAACATTTATAGAAATATACTGCTCCCTATTAACAAAATAAGGTTTTTAAGCTGCCCCCCGGAATTACAAAAGAAAAAAGGCACCGACCCCTTTATCAATTCATTTTAAAAGTATAATTGGCCATTAGGCATTTATCATTTTTAAAAATTTAAAATGGTAAATGGTCAATGAACATTTTAAAATGAAATTACGTATTTATAATTTTGGTGCCTTTGTGTCTATATTTCGCTAAGGTTTTATTCGTAACGCAGTGCCTCAATCGGGTTCAAACTGGCAGCCTTTTTCGCCGGCCACAGCCCAAACCCCACCCCCACGCCAATCGAAAAAACCGTAGAAAGGACGATGGACATCAGCGAAACCTTAGTCGCCCAGCCGGCAATAAGCGATAGGGCGATAGAGCTTCCGGCGCCGAGGATGATCCCGATAAGGCCGCCGGTAAAGGTCATCACCACGGATTCGATAAGAAACTGCGCCATGATGTCGCTATTAGTCGCGCCGATGGCTTTACGCAAACCGATTTCCCGGGTGCGCTCGGTAACGGAAACGAGCATTATATTCATAATCCCGATGCCGCCGACAAGAAGCGATATCGCAGCGATAAACCCCAAAAGCATCGTCATCGTCGTCGTCGTGCTTTTCAATGTCTCCTGGATATCCGCCATGTTACGGATCTCGAAGGAATTCTCCTGCTCGTCTTTGGTTACCAGGCGATGGCGCTTGATAATAAGTTTAGTGATAGCGTCCTGCGCCTCCTCCATCAATCCAATATCCTTGATCTCCACATCAATCGAATCAACATATTCTTTACCCAGAAGCCGGTACATCGCGGTAGTAATCGGCATCACCACCAGGTCATCCTGATCCTGGAAGGTATTGGCGCCTTTTTCCGGCAAGATCCCGATTACTTTAAAATTTATCTTATTTATTTTTACCACCGCGCCGACAGGGCTGGCGTCGGCGAAAAGCTGGCGCACCGGGGTCATCCCTAAAAGAACCACCTTCGCGCGCGCACGCAGTTCGGCGTCGGTAAAAAATCTTCCCGTTGTAGGTTGTGATGCCCGCATTGTCGCGTAATCCACGCCTACTCCCTGGACCTGAGTATTCCAGTTTTTGTTGGCGTAAACCATCTGCCCCCGGCCCCGTACGGTAGGAGAAACATTTTTGACCTGCGGCACTTTAAACATCGCGTCGCTATCAAGCATAGTAAACCGGGTAACTGTGCCGGACTCCATCGCCACCCCGCGCATCTTGTTGGAACCGGGCCTCACCGTCAAAAGATTCGAACCAAGGGAGGCCAGGCTTTTGGCGATCGAATCCTGCGCGCCCTGGCCCAGAGCCAGCATCGCGATTACCGAGCCTACGCCGATAAGAATACCCAGCATGGAAAGGACCGAGCGCATCTTATGGGAAATGATGGAATAAAAAGCCTGTTTCAAATGGTCGCCAAACTCCGCCTTTGCCTTATCGCCGCTGATTGCCAACAAAGCCTTATCCAAGGAACCATCGCTGCCGGCTTTTGCGGCCAATTTTACCTGCGGCGGCGCTTTTGTTTCATCGGAAATTATTTTTCCGTCGCGCATACGGATAATCCTTTTGGCGTGCACCGCGACTTCATCCTCATGGGTGACCATAATAATGGTCTTACCCTGTTCATTAAGTTTTTTTAAAATAATGATAATTTCCTGTTCGCTTTTAGTATCGAGGTTGCCGGTCGGTTCGTCGGCAAAAATAATCGGCGGGTCATTAACCAAAGCCCGGGCAATGGCAATACGCTGCTGCTCGCCGCCGGAAAGCTCATTGGGCCGGTGCAGCATTCTTGCCTCAAGCCCGACGTCGATGATTTTCTGCCGGGCCTGCGCCTGCATCTTGCGCTTGCCGGCGTATAATAACGGCAAGGAAACATTTTCCAAAGCGGTGCTGCGGCCGAGCAGGTGGAATTGCTGGAAAACAAAACCGGCAATTTTGTTGCGGATTGCCGCCAATTCGTCATCATTGCAATTATCGATTTGTTTTTTCCCTAAAAAATAGCTGCCCTTATCCGGCCGGTCAAGAAAACCTAAAAGATGCAGCAGGGTAGATTTGCCCGAACCGGAAGGGCCCATGATCGCAACGAACTCGCCCTCTTCTATCTTGAGCGACACATCGCGCAAAGCGTAAACCGCCGCCGTGCCTATGCCGTAAGTTTTGGAGATATTCTTGAGTTCAATCATTTTATTTTTTTGCTCCGCAAAAAAATAACCGGATAAATTTTTTGCAAAGCAAAAAATTTATCGCCGGGCGCCGCCGCGCGGGCCGAACGGCACAAGGGGATTGCTGCTGCCGGGATTATTTTTTTTCTTAGCAACGTTAGCTTTTTCCGGCATAATCAATACCACATCCTCGGCTTCTAAACCGGAAATAATTTCCGTGTTTTTGTCGTCGGCAATGCCGGTAGTTATTTCCACCCGCGTAGGCTTTTTGCCGTCGCCGCCATGGTTCTTCACAAAAACAAAAGTGCCATGCTTGCCCTGCTTTACCGCCTCGTTGGCAAGCATTAAAACATTAGTCCTGCTTTCTTCGATAATATCCACGTTGGCGCTCATCCCGGAACGAAACACATCAGGAACCTGGTCCGGTAAAATATCAACCTCATAAATCGTGACATTGTTAACCGTTTTCGATTCATAATAAATATGGTCGACTTTACCTTTAGCTTTTATCAGAGGGTAAGCGTCTAAGCTGATACTCGCTTCCTGGGCAAGCTTCACTTTCCCGACATCGGTCTCATCGACCTGCGCCTGGACAATCAACCGGTCCGACAGGACAATAACCGGGTCGGAAGACGTCATGGTCTGGCCGGGCTCCACGGAACGAACGATAACCTGCGCGTCGATCGGGGCGACCAAAGGCGTCGGCTTATAAACATCTTTCCAATACGCTATCGCGGTCGCGCCCTGCGTCCTGGCAGCGTCAAGCAAAGCTGCCCGCTCGGTAGAGCTCATCCACGCCAAAACCTGACCCGCTTTTACTTTTTGGCCCTCGACGACCAGGATTTCCTCGACGCGGCCGTTGATCGGCGGCTTGATCTCCAGGCGATTCTGGGGCTGCACCACCCCGGTGGTAGAAACAGACGTCTGGATATCGCCGTAGACAGGGGTTACTTCTTTGATAACTTCACCCTTAGCGCTGCCTTTTTTAAATTTTACGAATAATGCGACGGCGGAAATAACAATAATTATAATAACGATAATTTTTAATTTATTGATTTTCATCTAAAGTCACTCCTTTGGCTTGTGCCCAATTCGCCTCCGCGATAAGAGCGTTATATTGAGTATTGAGAAATGCCTTTTTCGCGCTCACGAAAGCGTCTTCGATGATCGTCCAGGTATCAAAAGTAATAAGGCCGATCGAATACTCCGCCTGGGCTATTTTTGAACGTTCCTTTGCCGCCGCTAAAAACTTTTTTTGTACCCCCAGGTTATCGATGGAATTTTGTAAATTGATCCAGGTCTGTTCAAGCGTTAAAAGCACTCCGTCTTTACCGCTGCGTTCATCCGCCTGGGACTGGTTGAAAACGGCGCGCGCTTTATCATATTGCGCCAGCCGGCTTCCCCCTTCGAATAAAGGAAACGACACGCTTATCCCCATACTCCACTGGTTCTGGGACGGCGGCCACTGCGAATCGGTTTTGCCGGCGGAAGCATTAGCATAAATCTGCGGGAAAAAATCCGCGCCGGCAGATTTTATGCCGAGCCGCGCGGCTTCCTTACGGGCAATTAATTCCTGTAAAAACGGCGAACCTTGCGCCACCGCCTCAAATTCAGGCATCAATCTATCGGTGTCAACGATGATAAAGTTACCTTTTATTGCCGGCGTCGAAAAAACGCTCCTGCCTAATTCCTTGATCAAGCTCCGATTGGCTAACAGTATATTTCTTTGCGACTGGCGCACTTCAAATTCCGCCTGGGCCAAATCAGCGGCGGCGGAAAGAAGCGACCCCCGGTGTTCGCTGCCGGCGTTATACCGCATTTCGACCAAAGCATAATTATCCCGGCGGAGCTTTAATATGCCCCTGGTAATATTTAAAAGCTTATATGCCTGCAAGAGGCCGGCGAAAGCGGTGCGCAGCCTGAGGCGGATGTTTGACGATGTCACCTGGTAGGCATAAAAACTGGCTTTTAAATTCTGCGACGCCGCGCGCACATTATAAATAGTCTTCAATCCGTCGAATAATAATTGCTGGCCGGATACCCCGTAAGAATAAGAATCGGACTTTATCCCGGCAGTATTGCGGGAAGTTTGCTGGTTGGCGGTGCTGTTTATCTGGGGGAGATAATTGCTCCGGGCGATCGATTTATCGGCAGCGACCTGGTTTACCTTTTCCCGCGCCGAGATCAAATCCGGATGGTCGGTCTTCGCTTCAGCGACACAATCCTGCCAGCCGAGAATATCCTGCGCGAAGGAAACCCCTTCAACGCCCGTGCACAACAAAAATAAGCAAAGTATAATTTTAGTTAACCGCATCAGTTATTATTTTATCCTCCGCAGACTTAGACAAAAGAAACCGGCTAAAAGTTCCGCTATTGCCGGCGGCGCGAAAAACCGCCGGTTATTTGCCTAAAATATTTTCCACCATCGTTAAAAGCGCCTCGTTGTCAAACGGCTTGGGGATAAAAAAAATATTTTTGATCGATCCGCAGGAAATCCTTTGTTCATCAATATAATGCCCCGAAAGAATAATGACCGGGATATCGCGGGTGTGCAGGCTGCCTTTCAACCTGGCGATAACTTCATACCCGTTCATCGTCGGCATATTCATATCGAGAATAAGCAGGTCGGGGACATCGGCGTCGATGAGGTCCAGCGCCTTCTTGCCGTCGGGAGCGTCCCGCACCTGGGTAAAACCCCTGGCCGTTATGACCTGCCTGAGCAAATCGATGATCTCCGGTTCATCATCGGCGATGACTATTTTCTTTGATTGTTTTTTACCGGGCATAATAGGAACCGAACATCCCTTCCAGGCTGTCCAGCATCTCCTCCAGCGTCATATTTATATAATTGGCGGCGGTGTCCAGGATAACGAAAGCGTTCACGCCGGCGTCGCGGGTAGTAATGTCAAGAAGCCGGCTGCAAAAACTCTTATCGACTACCCGGACATCTTCGTAAATCTTCTTAAGATTCTTTAAATCCCAGTCGGGCTTGCCGCCTCTTCGATGGCAAAAATATTGCGCCGATAGGTACATCGAGATCATCCGGTAGGCCGTCTCCTCCATACTGGCGAAAGGAAGATGAAAACGCACCATCGGCTGTAATTTGGCCATAATCGGACAGCCGCTGGTAACCATATAAATACCGATCAAAGAACTCAACCCATACTGCAGGGGAGCATTCTTAAGATATGTCCTTTCATCAGATTGAACCAAGACTTCTATTTCTTCATGCGAAACGGAAGTCTTGAAAAAATCGATAACGTCGGCCAGGTTAACGGCAACGGGGCAAAAACGACAGGAATTATCGTCTAAGGGGCAAATCGGGCACTTATGGTATTTCAATTCGGTCCAGGGGTATGGCGATTCTTTCCGGGGATTTATATAATTTAAATCCCTAGCGCCCAAAGAAATCTTGAATTCTTTTTTAACTCCGTCCTTAAAAGTAAACCGGTAAACGTAGTTGATGGTGTTGGCGTCATTAATATTTCCCGTCATCTAAATTCCCCTTTAAGAGCCGTCGGCAACGTCAAGATGTTGTTCCTTCTTTACTTCTCTTACATTCTTTCTGCCGTACCTCTCAGCAAAACCAATATCGCCGAATGCGGAGCAACAACATATTTTTTGTTTTCGAATTTTATCTCAACGCCCTGATCCCGCAAAAAAATACAATAATCACCAGGCCGCGCCTGTAAAGGAAAATACCTGTCCCGCGCTTTAGTCGCCCAGGGCTCCTGGTCCAAAAGGCTGGGGTCGGGCACAGGGTACCCCGGGCCGGTCTTCACGATTTTACCCGACTGCACCCGATCTTTATCTTTTACTCCCTGAGGAAGATAAAGCCCGCTGTCGGTCTTACCTTCACCCTCATCAAGCTCAATCAGCACCTTGTCGCCTACGATTATAAGTTCTTTGTCCATATTTTTAATGAAACTTCGCCAAACACAAGCCCGAAGGGCGCCGCGCGAGGCGGTAGTCGAATTATCCCGAAGGGACGGGATTTACTTCGTAAAAAAATATCCTCCATCCGCTTCGCGGATGGAGAAAAAATAAATAAAATATTTCCCCTGCGTCTTTAATGATACTAAAACATCTTGTTTTAGTCAACCCCGTTAGAAAACTTCGTTTTCTAACGGGGTAAAGATAAATAGTTTAACCGAAAAAATTTTTCCTGCCTAAGGCAGGGCAAGACCGAGAAAATGCGTAACCGCATTTTCTCGGTTAGCGAAAACTATTTATCTATTTATTGATTTTAGCCACCAATTCTTCAATTCGGTGCTCCACGCTGCGCTCGATCATCGCCGGTAATAACGCGTGTAATTTTTTCTTAAAATCCGAGTCCAACCATTTAAAATTCATCGCCTCGTAAGAACCGGATAGCTGGAAATCAAAATCCAGAAAAAACGAATTTTTATCAATAAGACCGAATAACGGCCGGAATTTAGGCGAAGCGGCCAAAATATTTTTGGATAAAAGAAGCGAGAGACGGCTGGAAACCAGGCCTTCGGCGTTTACGCTGAGGCTGCCCTTCAATTTCACATCGGGAGAGTTTAATTTTATTTTTTCGATATTGACCGTCTCATCTTTTATTACAAACTGCGCGATCAGTCGATCGAAATCAATTTTTTTAAGGGGCGGTAAAATGAAGAAATCGGATAACCAGTTAAAAAAACTAACATCCTTGAGACAGCCGTTTTGTATGAAAAAATTTCCTTTTAAAAAAGGAAATAAATAATTATTATAAACGATACCGGCGTCGCATTTGCCGTGAAACCCCTTAAACCGTGGCGACAAATCAACCAATTTACCGGCGTCGGCGCCTTTAACTGCGATATTGCATGATTTTAAAAATAGGCCGCGGTTAAAATCCAATACCCCTTCTGCCCGCAAAAATCCGTCGTAAAGATAAGAAGAAAATTTAAAATCTCCGGCGCCGATCCTTCCCGCCGCCATAAAATCTTTTAAAAAAATACGGGAAGTATTCTTGCCGGCTTTATAAGAAATTTTTGCCTCGGGAAAATATAACCGCAACCCCGCGAGCAAATTTACGCCCAGCGATAAATCTTTAAATTTCGCGACCAACCTGGTAAAATCGCGGTAATCCGGTTTTTGTAAAAAATCATAATAAACCTTTCCGCTGAATTTACCGGATTTTACGGCCCCTAAAACACCCAGATCAAATACGTTTAAATTTTTAACTTCCCGACGATATCGCTGGGCCGGATAGGAAGAAAACTTAAAATTTAAGAGGTAAGCTTTATCCCCGGAAATAACGCCGCGCAGGCCATAGGGTACACCTTGTAAGGAAAAAGTGAAATTCTCCAAAGTAATGGTTTTCCCGTTAATTTTTGCCAAACAATCAAAATCGAAAATATCAAAAGATTTCCTGCTTGAGAAATAAGGATGCGGCATATTTGTTTCGCCGAAACCGCCTATGGCACCGGACAGTTTATCGGGAAAATTGATCGCGGCGATTAGATTGCTCAATGATAAAACCCCGTTAAGCCGTAAGGTATCTTGCTGAAAAGACCCCCAGAACTTCGCATAAAAGTAATTCTTTTTTAACTCTAGATTCTCGATGTTTACGCCGTTTTTTGTCCGATATCCGGAAAAACTAAATTCTAAAAAATTATCTTCCGCCGGCGCCTTGTTCCCGGCGCCGAAATTAATAAATTTGCCCAGCCTGATCCGGCCATAACTCGATATAAGATTATTACGCGATTTTTCAAAAACAACGTCAGCCCCTATTTTCAAAAAATTATTCTCCCCTGATATAAATAAAGCGTTCCTCAGGACAACGCTAAAATCTTCCGCTTCCTCCGGGGTATAATCGAATAGACGCCCCTGAATATTTTCGCGGGAAAAGCTCCCGTAATTGTTGACAGTAATCACTGGTTTATCGATATAAATCCTGGTAATTTTAAAATCTCCTCCTGAGATAAACTGGAACAAAGGGAAAAAGATTTTAACTTTTCGGGCGCGGTTAAAAAAGAAGCTTCTTCCCCGTCCGGAAGGAGGCTTAAAGGAAATATCGTTGATGATAAAACAATGGGGAGGAAAATACAAAATATTACGAAAAGTTACCGGCTGGCCTAAATACGCGGATATATCGCGCTCAATCTTAGTTTTCTGGATATTTACCGCGACATTAAAAACCAATGAACCAAAAACTATCGATCCCGCTACAATCAAACTGCCCCGCAATAACCGGGAAACAGTTCTACGATAAGTATTCTTTGACATAAAAATCTTTTATACAAACGTTACAGAATATCCTAATTATCAGTTTTTAGAAAGTGATTTTTGCGCCAAGCTTGTCATCGATAAAAATTTCTACCCGGTCGATAAAATACCTGGCCTTATATTTTTTGGAAAGAGCCGATTTATAACGATATTCTTTAAAATCTTTAAAAATAAGAAAGTTCGTTTTAGCCTTAACAATCCGGGTTTCTAAATCTTTAGCTAAATTATCATTTTTTTGCCGCTCGGCGATTTGCGCTAAATAAAAAAAGGCGAAAACCACGGCGCCGGACCCCGGATACTTAGAAATTAATTCGTTAAACGCCGCCGCGGCCGGCCCTGTGTCATTAACCAAAAAATAATACTCCCCCACCGCGAATAAAGCGTCAGGAAAAAATTTAGAATCGGGATAATTCCTGACAATCAGGTCAAAATAGGAAAAAGCGAAATCAACGCTTTTCGCCCGGCTGCATTCAATCCCTTTTGAATATAAATCTTTGTCTTCGCCGGCAAAAACCGGATTAAAAAACAACGCGTTAAAAAATAGAGTGATTAAAATTATCAGGGTGTATTTTTTCATAAGTTTTAGCGATAATTATTTTATACCCGGCGAGACTCATTGCTTAGGGCAATGGGACTAAGCCTCAAACTCATTGCCCCCTTCGGGGCAATGAAACTTGGCCCGCCAAATACGGCGGGAGTTAGTTTCATTGATTCGGCTATCCCCCTACGGGGATAGTTCAACTAAGCCCGGGGCACCAGGCAAGTTTCATTACGGCGAAGTCTCAAGCTCATTACCTGAAATCTGAAGTCGCGCTCTAAGCGCTCCCACGATTCCAGGTAATTCGACTACCGCCTCATTCTGCGCCCTTCGGGCTTGTATTCGGCGAAGTCTCATTAGATATCGTCGCTGGCAAGATTTTTTTCGACGAATTCGATGATCGTATTCTGCTGTTCATTACTATTATTATAAAACTCAAGCCCCATCCCGGGAAATTCCAGAGGCTGGATGCTTTCATCGGTGACCCAGACGACTTTGGCCTCGGCATCAATAACCGGAGGTTTATGCGCGAAATGCATCCGGATGGAAAGCAGGTCGCCAGCCGGAAAAACTTTCGTGCCGATCATAAAAACTCCAATCGCGCTTAGATTTATAATATTACCCTTGAAAAAATCCTGGGAGGAAAATTTAAGCTTGTACTCAATAACGCTGTCTATTTCCAGCCTCTTGAATTTTCTTCGCAACTTTTTTTTGAGAGACCCGGGCGATTCTTTATCTTCACGAAGGCTGGAAAATGCCTCGTCTTCGCTATTATAGTATTCGAGTACCCGGTCAAGGCCGACTACAGAAAATAATCTTACGACATGGCCCGGTAAGTTATAAAGCTTCATTTTTCCGCCGTGGTTGAGCACATTCTTGTAAGCAACGGCAATCAGGGAGATACCGACATAATCCACTAAGTTGATACCGGCAAAATTACACAAAATGTCTTTGGATTTATTGGCGACCGACCAGCCCACGGCCTCGACAAACTCCGAAGCATTAATATCGATATTCCCCTCGGGGACAATAATAACCGCGCCTTCTCTTTCGCTTACGGTGATTTTCATTTCATTAAAAAAGAAAGAAAAAATAAAAGAGCAACGATTCCTACGCCGATAATTACCGCATCGCCCAGATTTATCTTCTTTTTGCTTCCGCTAACCACCCTGTCGGCGGCTGCCCCCTTAAGCGCAGAGTTTTCCGGCCCGGAAACCGCCGAACCTTGGGGAAGAATATCTGCCCGGGCGATTTCTTTATCCTTGGCCGGAGCGCTTACCGCCGCCGGGACAAACCCGTCATTGACCGCGCCGCTTTCTACGGCGGGGCTACTTTGCGCGTCAGCAAATTCATCCATCAACTGCCCGAGAAATTTACGGCAATCGTTGCACACACAAAGATGCTCCTCAACAGCAGCCTGCTCTTCTTTAGGGGCAGTATGTTTTATATACGCCGGGATAATCTTTTTTATGCCTTCACAATCCATGGGGAAGCCTCAGAAACCCTTCGCTTCGCTCAGGGTTAATTCGACTACGGCCTCACTCTACGCCCTTCGGGCTTGATTTCGGCCAAGTCTCATTAAATAAAAAAGGGGTAGAATTCAGTTTATTTCTGAAATTCCACCCCTCCTTTCCGCTTATTGAGCGGTAAATCAGCTTTTTTTCTTTTTGGCGTTGAGCCTTCTTTCCTGAGAAGGCTTAGTGTAATACTGCCGGTCTTTGCACTCTTTTAAAATACCCTCGCGCTTACACTGCATCTTGAACACCCGCAATGCTTTTTCAAAATCTTCTCTTTTTTCGATTTTAACCTCGGCCATTGTCCCTCCTTAAATTATGCTAACTTTTTTTATTATAGCATATTTTCAAAATACCGCAAGCGGCTTTTCCGGATTAGTTGAATCTATTGGATAAATTTAGTCTTTGACTCTCGAATCTGAATCTCGATGGCCATGATTTTATCATCGAGATCCTTTACGATAAGCTGGTAATAGCGCACAATATCCTCGCCATGCCGGGGGTTATCGACGATGCGCTGCTTAGCCCCTTTTTCAATCTCGAGTTTTTCTTTTTGCTTACGCAAACTCTTTATCTTCTTTGCCAATTTCGCATTATGCTCTTCTTTATCCGTCCCCACGGTATTCTCAGCCGCCGGATTTAAGACTTGGCTGGCTTGCCCTTCTCCGGTTTTTTTGCCCGAAGCAGTTTTCGTTTTACCCTGCGTAAACGTCTGGCTCTTTTCAAGATAATAATCGAACCTACCCGGATACTTGCGCACCTGGCCGTCTTTTACTTCATATACACCATTGGCCAGCGACCGGACAAAATGGATATCATGGCTGATAAAAACAATCGTCCCCTCATAATCATTAAGCGCTTTTATCAAGGCCTCTACGGCATCAACGTCTAAATGCGTAGTCGGCTCATCCAGGAGTAAAAAATTCGGCGGGTTAATCAAAAGTTTCGCCAGAATCAACCGGCTCTTTTCCCCGCCGGAAAGAACTTTAACCTTCTTTTCCACATCGTCGCCCCGGAATAAAAATGCGCCTAAAATCGTGCGTAAATTTTCCGGGGGAAGCCGGCCGCCGGCGGCGGAATACGCTTCTTCCAGCACGGTATTATCGAAATTTAAAACATCCAGACGGGCTTGGGAAAAATAACCGATATCCACATTAACCCCGACGACACGCTGGCCGGAATCAACAGGGATAACCCCGGCGAGAATCTTGAGCAGTGTGGACTTACCCGCGCCGTTTTCTCCCGCCAGTACGGCTTTTTCGCCGCGGCTGATCTCGAAATCGAAATCTTTGTAAACCGGCAAATCGCCGTAGGCCTTAGACATCTTATTTAATTTTATCACGTTATAGCCACTTTGTTTAGTCGCGGGGAACTTAAAGCTTTTGATGCTTTCACGGTAATCGGCCGGCACGATGATTTCTTCCATCATCTCCAGCTGCTTTTTCTTGGCGCGCACCTGGCTGGCCTTATTCGGTTGGGCGTGGAACCGGTCGACAAACTCCTGCAACTGCTTGCGCCGTTTTTCCTGTTCGCTGTGCTGGCGCAACAGGAAATCCCTTTTTTGATCCTGTAATTTATAGTATTCTTCGTAGTTGCCCTTGACCTTGCTGATAACACCGTTTTCCAAAACCAGCGTATAATTGGTAACATCATCGAGAAAATCGCGGTCGTGAGAAATTATAATAAAAGTGCCCTTATAATCCGCTAAATAATCCTTAAACCACAGCGCGGCGGATAAATCGAGGTAATTGGTAGGTTCATCCAACAAAAGTAAATCGTATTCAAAAGTCAAAAGGCGCGCCAGGAGCGTGCGCATCTGCCAACCGCCGGAAAGTTCAAGGATCGGCCGGCTAAAATCTCTCTGCTTAAAACCCAGGCCGGCTAAAATCTGCTTAGCCTTATACTCAAGCTGGGAATAGCCCAAACGGTCAAGCTCATGGATAATATCGGCGTAGCGGTGGCTTCCCGCCTGGCCCAACGCCTCAAGCTCTTCCTTTTCTTTCTTCAGGCGCATCATCGCCGGGTCACCCTCGGTAAGCTCCTGCAGCACCGTATGCGCCGACGCGAAACTTGATTCTTGCGCCAAATATCCGATACGGATATTTTTATATATCTGGACGCTCCCGTCGCTCGCCTCGGATTCGTCTAAAATAATACGAAACAAAGTAGATTTCCCCGCGCCGTTAGGCCCGACCAGTCCGACCTTCTCCCCCCGGCTGATATTAAGGGAAACCCGGGAGAATAAACTCCGGTCGCCGAAAGATTTAGATAAATTATTTATTGAAAGCATAGGCAGATATTATAACAAAATAAGGTTGTTTTGGTAGGCTTTTCAATAAATCAGAAAATACATATTTTATCAAACTTTCATCCGCCAGCAATTGTGGATATTTTTGTTACGATAGTCTTCGGGAATGGTTTTAGGGGTTAATTTTACGATATCTTTTACCGGCAGGCCTTCAAACTGCGGCTCGAACCGCTGGTGGTTGGCCGAAAAGAATAAATCAGAGCCGGGGCGCATGATCATTAAAACATCGCGCAACAGCTGCGGATGGTCGCGGTTAATATCAAACGCCGCCTGTTCCCGGCTATCTTTATAAAAAGAAGGCGGATCGACAAACGCCAGGTCAAAACGCTCATTTTTACGATACGCTTGCGCCAGATAGCTCATCGCGTCCGCCTGAATCAGTTTATGCTTTGGCGCCCATAAACCGTTTAGTATCAAATTATCCTTCGCCCAATCGATATAAGTTGACGAACGGTCGACCGTTACCGTAGTTTTAGCCCCGGCGGCGGCCGCGCAGGTAAACGCGCCGGTGTAGCCGAATAAATTCAGGAAATCTTTCCCCGGGGCGATCCCGGCGACAAGCACGCGCGTATCGCGATGGTCGGAGTACAACCCCGTATCGATAAAATCGTCTAAATTTACCCAGAAACGCAGATTACGCTCACGAACTTCGAAGCGTTCGCCGCGCGAATCGATTTTTTCATAACGCGGCCCATCCGCGACATTGGTATGCCGGCGTTTTAAATGGATTTTTTCCGGGGGCACGCCTAAAGCCCGGGCCGCGGCATTAGCCATTTGCGGCAGGTACTCTAAACTAGTCTGTATCCGCTCATACTCAGCGACCACGAGATGCCCCGCGTACCAATCGACAACGACGCGGATATCCGGGCTGTCCCAATCGTAAAGCCGGAAACAATCGATGGACTGACGTTTAAATCTTTTACAAAAATGTCGAAATCTCTTTGCGACACTATTGGCTAAAACTTCTGCCTGGATTTTCGCCTTTTCCTGAGTCACGAAGCCTCTTGGTCTTATGTTTTGTTTTATTATTTTTTGAATCATAGGTACAATGCCTCCGGCGGTGCCCTGCGGGCGGCGTGTGCTATATGGCGGATTGGTTTTGCGCTTTATAGGTGGAAAAGAAAAAAATAAAACTTAAACTAAATTCAATTACTTATTTTTTTACGCTTGCTCGATTTTTTACCCATCAATTTCTCTTTCTGCTTACGCTTCAATCGCTTAATCCTTATCTCTTCCAAAAACGCGTTTTTAAAATAGCGGTATTTCTTGCACCACGCTAATTTCACCGGCAGACGGGTTCGCGTATATTTTGCGCCCTTGCCGGCGCGATGTTTGGCGACTCTTTGTTTTAGATTCGGCGTATAACCGGTATAGTAAGTATTATCGCAGCAACGCAGGATATATACCCAGAATTTGCCGTAACGCTTTAGCTTTTTCCGCTTTTTTTTAATCTTTTTATCGCACACAGGATATTATGGCAAATCGACAACTTTTATTTTATTTTCCATGGCAGGTATAATTTTATCGAAAAATCGCTAAAATTCCAAACAAAATGAATATTCCGGCGGATGCTATTTTGATTGCCTTTTCCGGCAGTCTCTTATGAGCGGCAATGCCAATAGCTATCGCTAAACCGTCGGCAAGGACCATCCCCATGGTCGAGCCCAGCCATACGCCGATAAAATCAATCAACGAATGGTATTGCGCCGCCAGGGATATCGTGGCCAGTTGAGTCTTATCGCCAAGTTCCGCCAAAAAAAACGCGATTGCCACCGTCATAATCGGGCCGAATTTAGCCTTGCCCTTAGCAGCATCATCGTTTTTGTCGCCCCTGAGCGTCCAGATGCCGAAACCGATAAAAGAAATCCCGATGATTATTTTTAAATAATTTAAAGGGATAATACCGTTAACAAAAACACCGATCCCGGCAGAGAATAAATGTACCAGCGCCGTAGCGATAAAAACACCAGCGATGACTTTTGACGGTTTATATTTCGTGGCAAAGGAAAGCGCGACCAACTGGGTCTTATCGCCCATCTCGGCAACGGCAATTAATAAAAAAGAAGAGAAAAAACTAAACATAACCCTCCAGTTTAGACCCACATACCCTCAGAAAGCAGTGAATTACCACCTACAAAGTCGGTGGTTTAGTATTACCCCAGCGTCTCCCTAAACCACCCCTGTATCAACCCCATCATTTCGCCGTAATATTCCTTTACCAGATACTCGGCGTGCGGCCCGTTTTTCAAGATAACAATCTTCTTGAATGACGGCGTAGCATCATGCAAAGCTTGAGAATGCCAGGATTTTACCACCCAATCTTTATCACCATGGATATAGAGCACCGGTATTTTAAATTTTCCTATTGAATCGAGCGGCCTGTTTTTCTTCAGCCAAAACGGCCCGGGGCGCACACCCTTGCCGGTTCTTCCTTCTTTACTTATTAAGGTATAAACAACATCGTTTTTCCAATCCAGTTCAAACAATCGGTAATCTATTTTATTAAAATCTGAGGGGCCGCTCACGCTTATTAGAGAAGCGATACCTCCCTCAGCGGCAATCGCATTAATGATGATGCCGGCGCCCAAGGAAAATGCCGTCACGCCGATGCTTTTATAGCGCGGCCTCAAATATTCGAGGACAGCCCTAAAATCCTGCTCTTCTTTACTCGTCCACCAGAATAAACCGCTTGACTGGCCATGGCCGCGCCAATCAAACATAAACACATCGTACTCGTCAAACAAGCCTCGCGCGAGTTTCTGTAAAAGGACGGAATCCTTGCTGTTATAAAAACCATGTGCGATCACAACGACTTTGTCGTGACCGCCGATATGGTGGCAATAAGAAATATTACACTTATCAAACGTCAGCAAAACGCCGCGCGACCACATTAGGCTATCTCTCCCTTAAAATTGTATTGCTTTTATGCCAACGGAAAAGAAAACACGGGGTATTATTTTCCAGATTACCGGGGTAAATGTTTATTCTCGTGAGCGCTGCTAAGGGGAAGTTTATCTAAAATCTCCCGCTCTAAGCTGATAAGCAGATGAGCCCTACCCCAGCGAAGCTGTACCTCAGGGGTAAGGCTGTCGAGTTTTTCTCGGGCAAGCTTTTGCGCGTAACGCAACCGCTCGGTTTCATTTTTGAATTTAGGAATTTTTTCTTTCTTTTTCATAATATAATTTTAAAGGCCGGTAAAAACTTCCCGGCCTTTAAAATTATATATGCTTTTTTGCTTTTTTCAAGTCAGATTTTTTCCGCATAAATACTTACTTTTTTTGTTTTAATATGCATAGCGCCTTCTACATCCGCCTCAATAGTGATAATACCGTCGGTATCCGTACGAAGCAAGCGGCAGCCGGATGCTTTTAAGCGCGCAAGCGTTTGTATATCCGGATACTGAGGTCGCGCTGATTCATTGACGCTCATAACGGCGATCTCAGGCTCCACGCGTTTAAGAAAATCGGCGCTGCAGGTATCCTTGCCGCCATGATGCCCGACTTTTAAAACATCCGACGACAACCGCTTGTATTTTTCCATGATAGCGCGTTCTACCGTAACATCCGCATCGGCCATACAAAGGCACGCAAATTTTCCCCATTTCAAACGTACAACTATAGAACCCGGATTAGCGCAGCCTTCATCGCCGGAAGGCGGCCATAACACATCAAAACGCACGCCGCCTATCGCAAACACCCTGCCCTGCGCAAGCGGTTTATATCCTACATACCTGCGCACCAATCTCGTATACGAGCGGTAAAAATCATCATCGATAGCGTCCACATCGCACCCGTTATCGTACACCGCTGCAACATCCATTTGGCGTAAAATAAAAAATACGCCGCCGGCATGATCGGCATGTGGATGCGTAATGACCAGAGCATCCAGTTTACGGATACCGGCGTTATTAAGGTACCGCAAAACATTCCACCCGCTGGCCAGATCGCCGGCATCAATAAGCACGGTTTTATTACCGGGCGTGCGCACTACACAGGAATCGCCCTGGCCGACATCCAAAAAAGTCACCGACAAGGTATCTCCCGCGTAACATAGCGGCAGTGAAACCATCAAAATAAAAAAAATAATATATTTTGCCGTCGTCATAATCAATCCCCAATCCCTTATTTTCTGGTTACTGACAGCTGATAACTGGTTACTGAAAAATATATTACGCCTCCCCACAAACACCCATATATATTAAGCAATACATCGCTCCATTCAAAATACCGATATGGTAAAAATCGCTGGAATCCTTCGTCAAGCAATCCAAACATAACCGCAAGCGCCAACGCCTGCGCATACCGTTTATACGATTTTGATAAACCGGCAATATCGCGGCATGCCAGCCATGCCAACAAACCATATTCATACACGTGCAAGCGCTCTTCGGTAATACGTAAAAAACCGGTCGCGGCAATACCCGCTACCAATACAATACAAGCCGGCAAACACCGGAGAATCGATCCGGTATACCGATAAAAAAATCGCACCACCAAAACAAAAGCTGCCGCACATACCAAAAAAACAACTACGACAAATGCTGTTTCGCCAAAATGTTTTTTAAAAACAAGCATTACCGGCCGGCTAAACGAAGCCGCTGCCACAAAAAAACAGCCCAAAAAAAACGTCAAACGGGAAAGGCCTAGCATAAACATCAGAGCTAAATTATAAGTGATGCGTGATAAATTATTAATTTCTTGTCCATGTCCACCACTGAAAATAACCTAAATAGTCATTTCCGAAGGAAATTTTCTTGCGCTCTTTTTTTACGCGGCAAAGGATGGGATTTACTATGCTCCGGCTGAAAATCTTTGAGTAACCCGGCGGCGCCTAATTTTTGCAGCGCTTCTTTCACGAATTGTTTATTTTTAGGATTTCTGTATTGCAGTAAGGCGCGCTGGTATTTACGCTCCTTAAATTCTCTGGCGACATAAACTTTCTGTCCGGTTAAGGGATGTTTACCGGTATGATACATGCAACTCGCCAGGCACATCGGTAAAGGCATAAAATCCTGGATCTGTTCAGAACTGATGCGCTTTTTCTTAACATAAAGAGCCAAGGCTAAAGCATCCTTAAGTGTGGCGCCGGGGTGGCCGACAATAAAATAGTTCACCAGAAAACATTTTTTATCCATCTTCTTATTGAAATGTTCGAACTTTTTTAAAAAATCTTCGTAAATATCCAACCCCGGTTTATTCATCAGAGAAAGAACATCACCGCAAATATGTTCCGGCGCCACCTTCAGGTAACCGCTGATATGATGGCGCATGGTTTGCGCTAAATATTCATCGGCATCGCTGTCGGTCAGCAAATCATACCGGAAACCGCTTCCGATAAACACATGTTTTACCCCGGGCAACTGTTTGATTTTTTGATACAAGCGTAAACTTTCCTTATAGCCTAGTTTTAGATTTTTGCATTTACGCGGGACAAGGCAATGGTTTTCACAGAAATCGCCGTTATACCAAAGCGGACAGGACGCATGGTAAAGATTTGCCGTAGGGCCGCCGACATCGGTTATTGTGCCTCTAAAATATGTTTGCCGCGTAAGCCCGGTTACTTCCCGCAAAATAGAATTTTCACTGCGCGACTGGACGATCCTCCCCTGGTGCAGCGACAAAGAACAAAAACTGCACTCTCCCGGGCAACCGCGGTGCGAAACAATAGAAAATCTGACCGTCTCCAGCGCCGGCACGCCTCCCTCCCGGTCATAAACCGGATGCCAGTTGCGCGCATAAGGCAGTTCATAAACTTTATCCAATTCTTGCGTATTTAAAGGTAATGCCGGGGGAAGCTGGATCACAAAACGGTCGGCGTGTTTTTGTGCCAAGGGCTTAGCGCGGGAAGGGCTTTGCTGACGATAAACCAGGCTGAAAGACTGGTTGAATTTATCTTTATCAGCCGCAGTTTCTTCAAAAGACGGTAAAGCGATAAAATCGCTTAAAAAATCAATGGTTCTACGGTTAATCACCGTACCCTTTATATCGTTTAAAGAATCAGGCGCTTCGCCTTTATTCAACCGGCCGGCAATTTCCACGATTGGGCGCTCCGCCATGCCATAGACTAAAATATCGGCCTTAGCGTCCACAAGAATGGAGCGCCTGGCTTTATCATCCCAATAGTCATAGTGCGCCAACCGGCGCAAACTTGCCTCGATGCCGCCTAAAACTATCGGGATTTTGCCGAAAATCTGGCGCACTCGATTAGCATAAACGATTAAAGGCCGGTCCGGCCGCTTGCCGGATTTCGCTCCCGGCGAATAATCATCCGATTGCCTGGGCTTTTTGTTGGAAGTATAATTGGCGACCATTGAATCCACATTGCCGCTGGTGATACCGAAAAAAAGGCGGGGACGGCCGAGGGCCTGAAAATCTTTTGTTTCGCGCCAATCCGGTTGGGCGATTATGCCTACTTTATAGCCGGCATTTTCCAAGACCCGGGAAATAACCGCGGCGCCAAAAGAAGGATGGTCGATATAAGCGTCGCCGGTAATAATAATTATATCGCATTGCTGCCAACGGCGCTGTTTCAGGTCGGATTGGTTGACGGGAAGAAAATCACAAGGTAGAGAACTATCACTAACCTTATCGGTGGTTTTAAATACTGCCATAGAACTGGCCGGTGGATTTGACATACCCATTACCCCCTTCGGGGGTAATTCGACTACCGTCTCGTCCGGCGCGCTTTGCGCTTGGACTCGACGAAGTCTCATTAAATTGATATACCCACAACTTTATACTTAAGTACTCCGGCAGGGACCTCTACTTCTACCGTATCTCCTACCGCTTTGCCCAACAGCGCTTTTCCGACAGGAGAAGTAACGGAAATGGAGCCGTCGGCGGCGTTTGCCTCATCAGAACCTACCAGTTTATATTCCGTTTCCTCCCCGGTATCTAAATCGGCTATTTTAACTTTATTACCCAGATAAGCTTTGTCGCCGGCAGCAACCGGGTGCTCGATCAGCTCGGCTCGCGTAAGCCGGTCTTCTAAATCTTTTATTCTTTTTTCGTTGTGCGCGAACGCTTCTTTGGCCGCGTCATATTCGGCGTTTTCGCTTAAATCGCCCAGAGAACGCGCGTGCGACAGAGCCGCGGCGATTTCCCTGCGCTTTTTATTCTTCAGTTCCTCTAATTCCTTAATTAATTTATCATGCCCTTCTTTAGTTAAATAAATCCTTTCCATATAAGCCTCCGAAATTATTCTTCATTTGACCTTGAATTTAATCACGATATCGGCGGCTTCATCCTTTCCGCCGGCCGCGCCATCCGCTCCCAAGCTGATAAGCCTTACGTTATCAGCGCTATCGACCTGATAGATTATCGGCCTGCCCCATTTATCTTTTATATCACCGACCGAACATTCTATCCCGCCTGCGCCGATCATCTCGCGCAAAGACACCGGCGGCTTTTTGTTTAAAACCGTATAGGCCAAAACGCAATCCTTCAACTTTTTCATCCCCCGATAAGTCTTCCGGATCGAAAAAGCGTCAAAAATAGAAAAAATAAGATAGGTAAAAAAAACCACGACAAAAAGATACATCTTTATTTGACGCCGGTTTGGCCTATTCATCGCACGCTTCCCTCTCCTATGGTTGAGAACCCGGCGCTTTCGGCGTGCCGGTTAAACCATTAATATCCACGGGCTTCCTGAATAAAAAATTACCCGTCGTAACTTTCTGCACGCTGCCGTCTTGTTTGTTTAATTGCACATAATACTTCTTCCCACCTTTTTTAACGCCGACACTCCACGATAAATCGGCATCTTTAACCGAGATAACTTCTCCGCCGATCGCCAACCCCGCAAAATGCGCGGCGCCGTCATGGGTAAGCCTCTCTTTAATAAATTCTTGCTTTTGGGAATCTACTTTTATTATCAGATAACCGAGAGACGAAAGAAATTGGAATTCCCATCCATCATGCCAGGGGTTTGTCTCTTCCCCCGTTATGACCGTTATTTTATTATTGGCTAAAATCTTTTGAGCTTCCTGATAACAATAATCTTTAAGCAAACGCAGGGTTAACTTAACCGAAGCATCTTCTTCTATCTCGGCAAGCGCGCTCCATTTTTTTGAAGCAAGGCTGATTATCCATCGGCCGTTCTTAAAATCTTTCCGCACCGGTAAAAAATATTTTTCTCCGCTCTCCTTCGCCGCCGCGGCGACAGCTAAATCATCCGCCTCCGGCGCCGAAAGGTACTTCTTCAGAGTTACCTTTTCCGATTCATCTTCAACAACCAGAATCATCCCTTTAGGGTAATAAAAATTCCACATATTATTTTGCTGCCAGATTGCCAGAGGTTCTTCGCTCGCGTTTTCTTTCGCGATTTGCTTAACCCTTGTTTCGCTGATGGTTTTCTTCTGGTTCACTACTTTCCCCGATTTTTTATTCACCTTAAAAGTATAATTATAATCGGCAGTATTATAATTCAGGATATATAAAAAACCGCGCACTTCGATATTTTCTTCTTTTAAATCGAGATCGGGAAATATTTTTTTTATTTCCGTTATCGCCTCCTGCTTGGAAAAGGCGGGAAATTCCGCTTTTAATTCGCGCCGCAGGATATCGAAATAAAAGTCGATAATCTTTTTGTTATAATCAATGGCGATTTTCCAGGCAACCGCCACATTCTTTTCAATAAGATTAACCGCTACCTCCTTAGGATGAATATTCATCTCCCTGCCCACGTGGCTTTTAACGTCGATCTCGGAAAGCCTGTTCGCCGTAGGCAGAAGAACCGCTACCTTTTCCCAGAGCTGAGCCGAACGACGATTATCTTCGCGAGCCAAAACAATCTCCACCAGCTTGTCCTGCGCTTCTTTTTCTAATTTAAGCGGAGCGTCGAAGCGGCAGAATTTGCCCTCATCTTTCACCCGGTCAACTACATTGCCGAGAGAATCCCGTTTCAGGGTGTTAATCTTCCAGTCAGCCCGGTGCACGCGCGTTATTAAAAGCTGTACGTTTCTAAACCGCGCCTCATCGGCGGGTATCCCTTCTTTTGCCAACTCCGCAAGGCAGAGTTTTATGACTTCTTCCGGCTCAATGTCAAGAATAAACGGCTCGCCCCTGGCAATTCCGAAATTAAAACCTTCAAAGATTGTTTCGGGGAGTAAAACCGTCGTTCTCGCTTGCTCGCCTTCCTGGCCGGTTGCCTCTTTTCCGCTCAGGTAAAAAGTTTTATAATTGCCCTGCACCTGGCGGCTCATGACCATGGAAATAAGAGACGGCGGTAAAATACGGTGGAAACTGGCAACCCTTCTCGTCTTTACCAAAATTACCTCTCCGGAACGCAGTTTAATCAAAAATTGCTCGTTATCAAGAATATCCAAAAATGTGGCCAGTTTATCGAATTTTACTCCTGACTGAAAACCGTTCTCTAAAATCTTCTCTTTTTCTTTATTGGTGGAAAGTTTGCCGATAACCCAGGTATCGCAATCATTGATCCCTTTAAAATCGATATCTTCTAAATACTGGGTAGCTAATACGCAGCAAACGCCGGAATTCTTGCTTTCTCTTAATAATAATTCGATCGCCGGCCTGGCTACAAAATGAAACGGATCGGTAGATAAAAATGACCGCTTTGAGCCGATCTCATCGATATAAAATATAAGGCGCGGCCGATCGCTGGGGCCCTGTTTTTTCATCCAGCAATAAATCGAATAAGCAACCTGGGAAATAACCAGGTAACGGTCTTCAAAAGTTTCCAGCTCGGAAAGATTAATGATGTTGATAGGTGTTTTATCGAACCTTTGGGAAAATAAATCAATATCCAAGGGGACGCCGTCATACCAAATACGCTCGGCGCCGTTCAAGTGTTCGCGTAATTTATCCGCTAAGAGTTTGCGCACGGGCTCCGGTATGTATTCATCGACCGGCGCGTCCCCCACCTTCGCCAACGGCAGGTGATCGATCAAATCAATAAAGCGTGCCAAACCTTTAATACCATGAATCTCAATACCATTCAACCAGCTATAAAGAATCAATTCCGATAAAAAATTCTTCTCCCGGTCTTTCTGATTTATTTCTTCGTTAACGTACAGACGGCCGATAAGAGCGCTTATCAGAAAATCGATTGCCGTAAAAATATTTTCCCGCTCTTTATCGTAAAGCTCTTTTATATTTTCGGGAGCCGGAGGCAGTAAAGAAATCGCCAAAGGTATGCCTGATTTAGAACGCGGGGTAAAGACAGCGACCTCAACCGTATCCTTTAATCGTTTAACATAATCCTCGGTCAAGCCAAATCTTCCCAGGTGCCTCATTTGGTTATCGAATTCCTGTCTTGCCCGGTCTCGCCAGTCTTCACTTTGTCCGTATTCTTCGGAAAAAAATTCGAAATATTCCGGCGAGGTTTTATCGAATAAAAGGCACAGAGAGGAAAGGTCGCCTTTAAGGTCAATGATAATCGAGGGCACTTCCTTTTGCGCTGCTTCTTCGATAATGCTTTTGGCAAAAACAGTCTTACCACAAGCCGGTGACCCGCAGATAAAAACATGGCCCATGAGATTCCCCATGGGCAGGAAAAATTTTGAAAGCAGCCCTCCGCCGCTTTCCAGCGAAATGCGATTACCCAAAAATAAGCTTTCTAAACGTAAATCGTCCGACATATTTTCAATGAGGCTTATCCCGCCGCATTTTGGCGGGATGCAGCCGAATTGGCCCGGCACTAATTTTGTCACAGCAAAATCAGTGCCGGGTTATACTCCGCAAAAAATACTGCCATCCGCTTGCGCGGATGGGAAAAAGGTAGATTACAGAAAAACAACCAAGAAACAATCACCAAACAATATCTAATCTCATAGTGGTTATTTTAGCACTTTCGGTATTATAGACAAGATTATAAATCTTAACGCTTAAGTTTATTTTTTGCGCCGCGAAAAAAGACCCTTCGCTTCGCTCAGGGTAATTCGACTACCGCCTCGTCCGGCGCGCTTCGCGCTTGGACCCGGCGAAGTCTCATTAAATTTTTTTAAAAGTTTTTTAAAAACCCTGCCGGGAAATCCCACGACGTTATCGTAGTCTCCCTTAATAGATTTTATAAACTGGCCCCTTAAATCCTGAATCGCGTAGCTGCCGGCTTTATCGCGGAAATCGCCGCGGCCGAGATAATCGGTTATTTCGTCAGCCTTAAGCTTTTTAAAATTAACTTCCGTCTTCGCATAATCCGTGACTAATTTTTTATCGCGCCGCCGGCACAGGGCAAGCCCGGTGATAACTTCGTGAGTATTCCCCGATAAAATCGAAAGCATCTTTTTCCCGTCCCGGTAATTCCGCGGCTTGCCTAAAATCTTATTCTTAAAAACAACAATGGTATCGGCGCCGGCCACAATCAATCGGGGAAATTTTTCAGCTACCGCTTGCGCCTTTAATGTCGCTGCCAAAACCGCAAATGAAACCGGGTTTTTTTCTTTAATCGCACCTTCATCGATATCGGCAGGGTAAATAATAAAGTCTCTGACGATTTTTTTAAGGAGATTTATCCGGCGCGGCGAGCGGGAGGCAAGGACAATTTTAATATTTTTATAATTCTTGCGGGGTTTCATCGCTATTCTAAATAATTAGCGCGCCGGAAAAATTTCACTAAATGCCGGCCGATTCTTTTTTTATCCGCATCAGCGGACAGTAATTATTTTTTACGCAGTAAAAAATAATTAGCGGCAGAAAAATAACAAATACGCCCGAAATGATAAAGTAAAAATTATGCGATCTCATGAGCGGCATCCCGACGATAACAGCGTCGATGACAAAATGCGCCAGAACAACAGTTTCGAAACCATACCGTAAAAATACTAAAACAAAGATACTGCCGAATATCGTAAGCTCGATGCCGCGAAGATAAACGGGAAAAAATGCGTAGGTGGAATGAGCAAAACCCCAGAATAAAGCGGACAAAAAAATTGCCAATAACGTACACTTGGTAAAAGCTTTTAAAAAAGTAAACGCAAAAAGCCGATAGGCCGCCTCTTCGCCGATCGCCGCGACAAGGCTGATTGTTAATACGGAGATAAACGGCAAAAAAGTGGCCAACGCGTTAGAATAGCTTGTATCCGGTACTATCCAGGCGCCGAAAAAGTTCTTTGCCCCCAAATAAAATAAAGTGATGTAACCTAAAAATATAAAAGCTAAACTGTAACCAACGATAAATACCGGCGTAATCCGCGAAAATTCAATCTTTTTATCTTTAAACGCCCTGTAGACAGTTAACTTATCCCGGGATAGCGCTTCCCCTAAGGTTACATACGCGAAAATAAACATCACTAAACCTATAGTAGAGACAACCGCGCCCGAAAGCGCATTCATAAAGAATAAAACCTTACTGATTGTGTCGGGGTAAGAATTCCATATAAGCGGTAAGCCGTTAAAAAACGAGAATAAACTTAAAACACCGACAATCGCGCTAAGCAGGACCCCGGGCATCCAGTCAAAACATAAATTTTTTACTTTGAAACCAAGCAGGAATACGGCGGCGACGGTAAGAATAAACATCGCGATTTGAGACGATACCGCTAAAGCCGCGCCCCAGGATGTTTCTTTATTAAACGAACGCCAGAATTCTTCGGGAATATAGAGGTACCTTTTAAACCTGCCGACTTTATCCCCATAAACATCCACGGCTAATCTTAAAGCGGCGTTTTTGACCCGATAATATTTTCTCTCCCATTCAAAATAATGGTCGGTTCGATGATTTCGTTTTTCACTGGCGCTTTCTTTAAGCCGATAATCCGCCAGATTAAAACCGGCGGAACTAATCATATTTTGCGCGATAACCTTAGCGTTTTTAGAAGAAAGGTCGGCGCCGGGCGAATCGTCAAGCAAAAAATGCCTGAAATTCAAAACATCGCCGCTGGCTGGGTCAACATCGGCGGCATAACCTTCCTTCTCCAACTCCTTGAACCATCGAATGTGCCAAAAACAAATGGCGACATCCTTGTTGGAAAGACTACTTGACGGAAATTTATACTTATCCGCGCGTTGGTAATCATTTTTTTGCAAATAGGCAAGCACCGAATCGTTGGAAGAAAAAATTATCGTTTTTTCAAACCCCTGTAAATTAAATTTTTCTTTCGCGAAAAATAACTCCGCTCTTCTTAAAACTTCTTTTTTATCCAGTTTAAGGTCGACGGGGGCAACAGGAAAGATTTTGCCGAAATACGACAAAAAAATAATGATTCCCGCCGCGCCAAAAACCAGCCAAATGATTAAAGGTTTTATATTTTTGCCCATAATGAATAAAAAATGGCTGAGGCAATGGTAATGCCATCCTTCGCTCTTCGAGCTTCGGAGAAATCTTGCCGAAGCCTTGGCGAAGGCAGACCTTGGCGAAGGCAGACCTTGGCGAAAGCAGACCTTGGCGAAGGCAGACCTTAGCGAAGGCAGACCTTAGCGAAGGCAGACCTTAGCGAAGGCGGAAAGCCCGTATGGGTTATAGTTAAGGTTATGGCTGTGAATTCGTATCAACCCTAACCATTGCCTTAACCCAAACCGGCTTCCTAACCCTAGCCGATTATTATTACCAATTTTTTAATTATAGCCGGACACCCTACTTTTCTATCGGGAGAAATAAACGTCTATCTTCTCTACCGCTTTTTCCCTTACGGCAATGCTTAACGGAACGGGTATAGTATCGCCGTTGATTTCCGTAGTTTTGCCTTTAAGATCGCGCACAACAATTTTTTCGACACGGCAATCAGGGCTGAAAGTGTCCTTGCGGGACGGATTATGGTAAACAACGAAAATAGAAGAAAATAGTTTAAAAGAGAAGGTATTTGCTTCAAAGGTAATTGTTCTTTCTCCCCAGGCAACGGCTTCTTGCCTGGTCGTAAACATCTCGCCTTTTAAAAGCGGAGAAAATTTCAGAAATAAATTATTATCGGCATCGGTAAAAAACGGCCGCCGGCCCATTGCCATAATAATCCAAATATTAAGCAATTCCGCGGTCGCGCCGCTCAGGCGCGCGACGAATCCTTTACCCCATAACTTATCGTCAGGGTAACAGCTGGAGACAATAAACGAAGAGTTTTCCAGGATATTCCTGCCATAAGTTTGCGCCGGGAAAAAACAAACACAGCAATTATAGAAATCTTCAAAGAATTCTTTATACCAACCGCTTTTTAATATTTCCAGCAGGTATTTATATTCCATATGCAGCCAAATCGATTCATTCTCCAGCCATCCCGGAACAAAAACGCGGCTTCGCCCGATTTCCAACGGCATACCGGCCAGGGAATCATTTAACCTATACATCTTTAATTTTCGGTCATAAAGCGGCGATTTCTTTACCGCCGCGTATAACTCTTTCCGTTTATCTACGCGCAGCAAACCGACTACGCCCTCCAACGAATAAGGCAAGGGTTTCCTCTCGAATTCCAAGGGAAAAATATTTTTATCTTTACCGCGCCATTTTTTTACTTCGTACATAAAATAAGTCGAATACATCCCGTCTTTTTTGTTATGGGCTTTCTCGATGCCGGTATTCAATTTAGCGGCTAATTTTGTCAAAAACAAAATCAATCCGGCGACCTCAGTTTTGATCTCCTTACCCGTAAGATGATAAAATGTTTTTTTGCGAAATTTTTCCTTGGCAGTACCGGCTTTATCCCACCATAGATAATCCTTTCTTTTTTCATCGCCGGGATTATAGGCATCCAGAAGCCTTTCTATTTCTTTCATAAAGGAGAATAATTCCTCGGCAATCGGTATTGTGTTTACTTTTTGATCTTTCAGTATTTTCAAGTTCCCGATTAAAATCAAGCAGGCCCGCTTTAAATCAATCGTTTCACAGAGGGATGACCCGAAAAGCATGGGCAAACCATTAAGCGAATCGCACCATCCCGGCTTATCCGCTTCCATCTCCACGCCGATGCCGTCCGAATCAAGGCTGGCGGCTTTATTTAAAACAAGCGACAGGATCTTGGCAGTTAAGTTAGTTTTGTAAATTTTACCCGTTTTGGTCCTTAAAAAATTGTTGAATGCCGGACGCCGGGAAATAATATCCGCTTTCTCCTGGACATTTTCCACGCCGTGCCCCTGATAGACTTTACCGTTGCGTATCTGATAACGTCCCTTCCGGGGATTTACCCGGTATTCGTCATCCCAGAAAAGATAATCTTTGCTTAAAAATAAATCCAAAGCTTTTTCGGGATAAAACAGGAGGTAGCTTTCGATCAAATCAAGGTTGTAACGCCAATGGTCGATCCAATAACCTTCGCCGAAGCTGGCATAAGGCATGCGCGAGGCATTAACCACAAGCGCGGCGGCTAATTCGTCTCTTCTTTTTACTACCAGGCCTTGCGCCTCGGCGAGCTTAAAAAATTCGCCGAGATGAAACCCCCCTATCATCAAACCAATTATTTTTTTATCGGCCACACCAAAGCGATTCAAAAGTTTGCTCGCCGCGGCGGCTTTAAAGAATAATTTTTCGCCGTTGACGACCAGCGGATTATACCCGTCTATTTTTATAAGATTAAGGAAGTAGACAATATTGTTTTTTCCGATAAAAGGATTAAAAAATAAATCCATCCGCCGGTTCTGGTTTATATCGCGGTAGTTTGCCTCGCCTTCGCTAAAATAAGAAGGCAGGATCCTGAATTTATTATAGTCGCGCTCTAAATCGCCGTGCTTACGGGAAAAAACATAATAGATATCCTTGCTGCCGCCAAACGCGTAAGGATAGCCCCCTCGTAAAACATTATCCAGATATGAACATTTTATGTACTGGTCGAATTCTTTTTTAGCGGAAACGCAGAAGGCGTTGCTTTTTATTTTCTCCGTCAATTCTTCGTTTTCTTTATCTTTCTGCTCGATAAAATCAGCGCGCAACCGAGGGAGAAAACCTTCAATGATCTTAGCGTTCAAAGCGGTGCCGAAAACGCTGTAGAAAGTTCTTTCTTCACCGGCGGCCAGATCCCATTTAAAATGGCTGAACGAACAGGGAGTCTTACCGCAATCGATCTGGCGCAAGGGAACTTTAAAATCGTCTTGCCAGAAAGCCAGCGGCGAAGAATAAGAAGTATCGTTTAAAAAAACCGCTTCGGGATCGATAATAAGGTACGGCTTACTGTTAACACCGTTATTCTCCCAAAATGAATAATTAAAATTAGCGCCTTCCACATATTTTGTTTCGCTGACATCCTCGGGATCGACAATCAGACGAAAAATCGCCAGATTCTCGCGAACCCCGCAACGCATCCACGCCTCCACGGTGCGGGAAAGATATTTGAGGAATACGTCCCTGGTGCCGAAAGGAATTATGCGCGAGTGGCCGTCAAGTATTTCCAGGCTAGTTTTCTCATTAGAAATGTTGCGCACGCGCAACACCCGCACCAAGCCGCCCACGGGGCAATTTGGCAGGGTAAAATACTTCACCCGGCAGCGCAAACCAAGCTGGCGGTTAGTTTCTTCTATCTCCAGCGAGGCGCTTCTTATCGTCATATCTTCCTCACCGTGGGGATGAGTGATATGAAACGGCTCGTATTTTGCCTGTCCGTTGATCTTGATAAAAGTCCTGAAACCGATCGAAGAAACCAGAGCGTAGGCTTTATTCGCCGGCCAGAATTCCGCGATGCTGGTATCTTTATTCTCCAAACCAAAGCTTATGACGGCCTGGCCCCGGTTGACATAAAAAGCCCAAACCGGGATCCCCCATACGCCCGCTACCCCCGGGAGGAAATTAGAAAAAGGATAAGCCTGGTTATAATCATTGATGACAAAACTACCGTCATCCTTTAATTGGTATTGCTCTTCCATCAGCGACCTCCTTTAACGAGCAGATGGTTTATAAAATTTTACCAAATTTTATAAACCATAGCCCCGCCAAAGCGGGGCGTCTGTGAATTTCCCGCCTTTGGCGGGATCCCGCTTCCCTAAAATAATTATTTAAGGAAGGCGGTGAAAACCCCGCCCTTTTGGCGCTATCGGCAAATTAAACTTTTATTTATAATAACCACCTTAAAATTATAATAAATCGCTTCTCTACCTAGCTACCCAGCCAAAAGGGCGGGGTCTAATTCGACTACCACCTCACGCTTCGCCGTTCGGGCTCGCGTTCGGTGAAGTCTCATTAGAAGCTTGGCTCGATGCAAAATGTGCCGTTTTTTAAAGACCCTTTCACGCCGCCTTTGATAAATTCCAGATTAGTCAGGTATTTCATCTTTAAAAATTCCGGCCACTTCCAATACGGCTCGATGTTAAACGCCGAGATGACAAAATGAAAAGCCGTCCATAAAGTTGGCACCAGAAATAACCAACTTAAAAACCGCCATATTATCGCGCCCAGCCAAATCCATTGAAAAACAAATGACAGAAGAAACAAAAAACCAAAAAAATGCATCAGTTGGAAATTGCCGATATAAATAAATCCCTTTATCGGAAAGGGAATCCTTATTATCGGCATCTGGGGCCATCGGCCCATAAACTGCAAACATAATTCCATGTAATTTTTGGCGTGCGCCTTCAGTAAAACCGGATGGGCCGCGCCGTAAGACTGCCAAACCCGGCGTAACGCTTTTAAATCGGCGCGGTGCATATGCTCCGCGGACGCCTGGGGGCAGAAATAAAATTTCCATCCTTTATTGCGGCTGCGAATACCAAAATCCATATCTTCTCCCGTAGGTAAATCCCAGAATTTCCTTCCGTTATCGTCGATTGCTTTCTTGCGGTACGCGACATTGGCGGTGACAAAAAAATAAGCCCGGTGGCCGCATATCTGCGTAGGCGTATAATCATCAAGGTCGGGGTAATAACCTTCCTGCAGATTTCCGTAACGCCAGGATACGCGGTTAAACCCGAAAGCTTCGCAGAAAATTTCTACAAGATTTTCCTTATCCACGCGGCGCGTCAGGATCTCTCCTCCCACAGCGCCGATTTTTTCGTCTTTGGCGAACACCGCGAGTATTTTATAAATCCAATCCTTACAAGGGGTGCAATCGCCGTCGGTAAAAAACACAAATTCTCCCCTGGCTTCCTGTAAGGCGCGCGTACGGGCGAAACCGGGTGAAGGACATTTGGGTATTTCCACCAATTTGATATAAGGATGCTCCTTTTGATAATCCTTTATTATGGAAATGGTCTTATCGGTGCTACCTCCATCCGCAAAAATAAGTTCCATCTTCACGCGGGGATAATCGATATTCATCAGATATTCAAAAGTAGTAACGATGGTTCTTTCCATGTTGCGAACAGGAACGATAATGGAAATAAACGGCTCCATGCGATACCTCCTCCAAATCCCTGTTTCACAGGAATTTATTTGCGCTAATATCAACCCATTAACATTTTCAACGAAGAAATAATTTTTACTATTTTATATTTCTTTACTTCGCTCAAGTTGCTCGAACCGCCCCGGACATACACAAAATCTATCCCCGCGGCCTGAGCGGTACGGGCATCGATAGCCATATCGCCCACATAAATACTATCTTTTTTTGCTACCCTGAATTTTTTAACGATAACATTCAAAATCTTCGGCTTGGGCTTTAAGCTATTTATCTGGTCGGCGCATAGCACATAATTAAAATACTTCTTTATGCCCGTTGATTCAAGGATAATCCCGGTAAACTGGCTTGGGCGATTGGATGCCAGAGCAACAATCTTACCTTGCTGCTTCAACGAAAAAAGTACGCCCCCGGCAAACGGCAGGCACCTTGCGTACTTAACTAAAGATTTTCGATGATGGCGACGATATATGCGTAACGCGGCGTTCCTGTGTTTTGCGGGGAAAAAAGCTTTTATAAAAAGTTTATCGCCTTTGCCGACCGTACGTTTAACCTCGCGGTAGCTTACTTCGGAATACCCGAGTTTTGTTAAAGTAAAATTAAGGCTTTTTTCTATGGCTTCATAGGCATCGACTAAAGTTCCGTCTAAATCAAAGATGAATAATTTTTTATCGTGCATCTCTTAAATTTACATGCGCCGATACAGCCGCGGCAGTTAATATTTTTAATAACTCCGGCGCGATAAACGGCAGTAATCCGGCGCTAATCGCCGCCATAAGCGAAAAATGGTATAAGTTAACCAGCCACGCCAACCCTAAACAATAGACAATTACGTTGACAAAAATGAAAAGAAAAAATAGTTTCATAAAAGTTGCCGGCTTAGGCAAAAAACTCGGGGCGATGGCCGCGGCGGCAAGGAACCCCAGGAGATAACCGCCGGTGGGACCGGAAAGATAAAGAAAACCGCTGCCGCCGTTGGTAAAAACCGGCAATCCTAAAATACCAGCAGTAAGATAAAAAGCCTGGGGCAGAAACGCCTTATTTTTTAGAAAAACTATGCTCAAACAAACTATCAGCGTCTGTAGAGTTATCGGCACCGGCGTAAAAAATAAAGGGATGCGGACATTGGCGGAAAGCGCCATAAGGAAAGTAAAAATACCGACTAAAACAACATCGCGGGAAAGCATTTTTTTTTGGTCTAGCGCAACAGCTTTCATAAACAAATCCTCCTTTACTAAATAATAAGTATTATCTTAATATTTGGAACAACCATAAGGAATTTAATTGTACCATAGGTAAAAAAAAAATGAAGCAAATTATCGAAAACGTTTACCCTTAATATCCTTGTTTTTTAATACCCTGGCATGCTATATTTTAATAATTTCGCGGGAAATCAACGGGGGCAGGATGTTTTCAGGATAGAAAAGCGTTGCGTCCGTTAGGCCGGTTAGACCTGTTGTGTCCATTGAGCCAATTTAGCCTGTTAGAGGGTTTTAAACGCTACGACCGGCCAAACTGGCTCAACCAACTAAATGGGCTCAACCAGCCTACCGATTTTCACTTAATTTTCTTATAAATACGCGGTATCCGGGACGATAAGCAAGTAGTTATTTCGTAAGGTATCGTACCGGCCCAATCCGCTAAATCGCCGGCGGAAATTTCCCGCTTACCTTTTTTGCCGAGTAAAACAACTTCCTCCCCGGCTTTAATATCCTTGCGGCCGCCTAAATCAACCATGGTATGATCCATACAGACCCTGCCCGCCACGGGGAAAAGGCCGTCTTTTATTATCACTTTGGCGCGGTTGGACAAAATCCTCTGGTAACCGTCGGCGTAGCCTACCGCCAGAGTAGCGATACGCGTCTTTTTCTTTGCCGCATAGGTCCGGCCGTAGCTGACCGTAGCTCCTTCAGCAATATCCTTAACAAAAATTACCCTGGTTTTCAAGGAAAGGACCGGCACAACCGCCAGTTTAGCCCGCGGCGCCGGCTTAATCCCGTATAAAATAAGGCCGGGCCGGACTAAATTTAAATAGCTTTCCGGAAAATTGACGATTGCCGCGCTATTGGCGCAGTGAATATACTTAAAATGGATATTTTCTTTTTTAAAAGCTTCGACTAAAGCCGCGAACAGCGCGATTTGCTGCTTGGTAAACGCCTTATCGGCATCGGCGGCGGGAAAATGCGTATAGATACCTTCCAGCCGGATATTCCTTAGTTTTTTTAAATCTAACACAAAATCAAAAACTTCCCGGCAATTTAACCCCAGCCTGCCCATGCCGGTATCGACCTTTACATGGCCGGGCATGATTACCCCTTTATTTTTTGCTTCTCGATTTAACGCGCGGGCAAAGTTTATATCGACAATGGTAGGGGTTAACCGGTACTGGATAAAAGCGGACGCAAACCGCGGCAGGATTGCTGTAAGAATCAAAATCGGTTCGTTAAAATTTTGACGGCGCAGAATAACGGCTTCCTCGATACTCTCCAAACCAAAGAAATCCGTCTTCATCCGGGATAATTCTCTCGCTACCGGCAAAAGGCCATGGCCATAGGCATTTTGTTTTACCGTAGCGATGATGCCTGTTTTATTGCCGATACGGCGCTTGATCGCCCGGAAATTATCTCTTAAAGCCTTAAGGTCTATCTCTATCCATAACGGACGATACATCATAAAGGTTCTTTTATATTTAAGCTGCGCTTAGCGCTCAAAGATTGTGCGCCTCCGGCGCGGGGAGTTGAATGGTTTCAGCGATGTCTTCGCTCATAGGCAATTTCCGGGCGGTAAAAACCTGCAGGGATTTTGGTGGCTGCGTAACTCGGTCTTGATATTGTTAATATCAAGACCTCAAACACCCACAGCCATCCCGGCTTCGCTTCGGGATTCCCAAAATCCCTTCAGCTTTTTACCTAAAATTGCAAATTCGCTCAGCCCTCGCTGAAACCATTCTGGAAATAAAAGGAAAAAACAAAAAATCTTTTATTTTTCCCTCTTTTATCCCAGGCCAGCGGACAGATGTTTATTTTTTGCTGCACAAAAAATAAACATTATTCCTGCCAGAAATTATATTTTTGCCCGGTTTTAGAATCGATCACGATATGCCTATCGGGGGAAAGTTTCAACGAATCATGTATGCTGTTATCAAAAGTATAAAGCTCAACCTGTTTTCCCTGGCGCTCTTTGACCTCTGTGATAACGTCGGAAAAATCGGAGTCGCCGGAGATCAAAGCCGCGATATCATAATGGTCCATGAAAGCTTTAGAAAGCATATCCAGCGCGATCTTGACATCAAGGCCTTTCTGAACCCATATTTTCCCCATACGCACCAACCGGCCTAATTTAAAATCGAAATAAGGAATATTTTTCTTTAAATTAGTAAGGTATTCGTGCTGCTCATGATAAGTCTGGACGTTTTCATCCCGGCTGAGTTCTGCCGAATAATAATAGCAACGCTCTAAAGTCCGATGGGCGGTTATCCATCTTATAATATTCTGCCAATTTATATCTTTCAACCGCACCGTACCTCTCGATCCACGCATATCCTTCATTTTCTGGATTAAATACTCCGCATCGATAAAAATCATCAAACGGTTCATTTTTCACTCTCCTTTATTTTTGCCGCGCAAAAAATAAACAACAGCCCTTTGTAACTTTATAGTAATTATACCAAATTATTGGACATTCGGGGAGTTTTTTCGAGTTTTCGACTACCCATAGAATACTGGAATTTTTTTATAAGAAGGGAATGCGCGCGGGCAAAGCGATGCTATAGGGCTAAAAACTTTTTGTTTATTAGGCTGGTTTGTTCAACGATTGGCTTGAGTTAAGAAAATGCCCCGTACCCACGTCAGGAATTACAGGGCAAGGCAGAACCAAAAACACAGGATTCCGGCTCTGCCGGACAGGAGGGGAAACCAGGGTATACCCCCATACCACCCACAGATGTGGATATGCTGTTTTGGCCGGATTTAGCTTCAGGCTTGGGTGGTATTGGCCCTTACCCAGGCGTCGTAGGCGCGCTCTAAAATTTCGATTTTTACCTCGGGCGAAAAATCGACTAATTTTATCCCCGCCTCCCATCTTCCGGCAATAAACTTTTTCCACATAACTTTGCCGATGGCAGGGACAAAAATTTCTTTTTCCGGCCGTTGGATTTTAAGCTCGACCGATGACTCGGGCTCGAAATCGAACTTTTCAAAAGCGACCCTTGCGCCTTGCCGGGAAAAATCCATAACCATGCCCGAAGCGCTCTCTTTGTTCTCGCCTCTCGCCTCAACCTGCAACGCCACATTAAATCTTAAAAATTTTCTGTTATTCATGAATACTAATGTATCACCGACATACGAAAAAGTCAAGTGTTTTTTTAAAATATTTTTTCATATTACTCACCTATCGAAAAGCTGAGTTTACGTATAGCTTTTTTATAATCCAGCACGTTCAGTATCGCCGGATTATTCAAGTGGAACGAAACCGCTTTCATCTAGAATCTATGTTCTTTTTTTTCCAGTAATCTCCGAATATTTTCTTTATGCCGCAAGATAATAAAAAAAGAAAGAACAAAAGAAAATACTTTGACTTCAAACGGCAGGTTAAAAATCCAGGATAAAGAAAGAAAAACAATAACCGCAATAATCGACGCCAGGGAAACGATACGCGTAATTAATAATACAACTATCCACGCGGCCAAGGAAAATATAAGTACAGAACGTAAGCCGCTTGCCGCAAAGCCCAACCCCAGGATAACCCCTGCGCTCGTAGCCACGCCCTTGCCGCCTTTGAATTTCAAAAAAAGAGGCCAGTTATGGCCGCAAACTGCCGCCAGTCCGGAAAGAATTAACGCACTTATTGAAATATCAGAAAAAAGCAAACGCGACACAACAACCGCCAAAAAACCCTTCAAAAAATCCAAAATAAAAACCAGAATTCCCCAGGGCTTACCGACTACCCGTAAAACATTAGTCGCGCCGATATTGCCGGAACCAAAATTACGGATATCAATACCTTTGACCAAGAGAGCGACGATAAAACCAAAGGGAACACTGCCTAAAATATAACTAGCCGCGGCTACTGTCGCGGTTGTTATTACCGATTCTATCATTTATAGCCCTTACTCCTCGCGCGAAATAAGCGATCCCGGAGATTAATGTAAATATCGCGGCGGCAGTCCATACAATTTGAGCAAAAGGAAAATCCAGCAACACACAAAAAATAGTCATCATCTGAAAGAAAGTAGTCAACTTCCCCCACATGGAAGGGGCAATGGGAAGTTCTATTTTCAGAAAATAAATTATAAAAAAACCTAAAAGCATTACGGCGTCGCGACTTACCACCACAAGCACGATCAACAAAGGTATTTTAAAATCCAACAGGTATAAAGAGATAAAAGCGGTGACAAGCAATAATTTATCGGCAAGCGGATCGATGATTTGCCCGAGCTCAGATTTTTCTTTTTTGATTCGCGCTACTAAACCGTCGAAAAAGTCGGTCAATACGGCTAAAGTAAATACTCCCACGGCAAAATATTTAATTGCGGGGTTATAGGGATTATGCCGGGAATAGATAAGCAAAGAAACAAACGCAGGTATTAGAATAATTCTTACTGAGGATACCTTGTCGGCGAAAGTCATATAATGTTTTATTTAAAACGGTTACTATTAGTTACAAAAGGTTACGAATGGTTACCTTAAACAGAAGACAAACAACAATTACCCGTAACCATTAGTAACTATTAGTAACCTTTGCTTTTAAATTACTGCCCGACCAACTGCGCGTCGTCATACGGACAGTTGGCAAGAAGCCCGTCGTCGTATACACGCAAACATTCCGGGCACTTTTTTGTTTTTGTAGCCTTCGCGCACGCTCGCCGGTCTTCTCCTGCCGACTGCACCGTTATGCAACCGTTCATAAAGATGATGCTCAAGCCTAAAACCACGATTACCAACCGCGATTTTTGCCCTCGAATGATTTTATTCATGTCATCTTTCTCGTCCTACGCCCCAGCGAAGCGGACGTCCTACATCCTACGGTATTTATCTAATCTATCGTCCCAATCCTTTTAGGCGGCCACCAGATAAAGATCGCCTTGCCGACGATATCTTTTCCGTCGGCAAAGCCCCAGAAGCGGCTGTCAAGGCTGGAAATACTGTTATCGCCCAAGAAAAAATATTTATCGGGCGGAACGATTATTTCTTTATCTTTTTTACCGTAATCGCCGCTATTGTAATAATAAACCCTGGCAATAAATGGGTCGGCGATAATTTTACCGTTGATATAAATGTTGCCGTCTTTGATCAGCACGCGCTCGCCGCCAAGAGCGATGAGCCTTTTTATATAAACTTTTCTTTTCCAAAACGGATTACTCTTTTCCTGAGGAGGAACAAATACAACAACCTCTCCTCTCCTGGGTTTTCTAAAACCGGGCAGTCTTAAATCGGTAAAGGGAACTTTTGAACCATAAACCATTTTGCTTACGAAAATCTTATCGTCGGGCATTAAAACAGGTACCATGGAAGTAGTGGGAATTTTATAAATCTGAAAAAAGAAAGTACGCACAAAGATAGCAAGGGCCGCGGCAATGATAATGGATTCAATCCAATCCTGCAGGGCGCTTTTTTGCTTTGGTCCAACGGTTTGATTATTGTCCTGAATGTTTTCGGTAATATTTTCCATACTTTAGCCTTCTTCCTATATTCTATGACGCTATTATACCGGTATACTATACACTAAAAACGGTAATTTCAAAATAAAAAAAATTATTGGTTCACATTTTCAGGACCTCGATGAATGCTTCCTTGGGAACATCGATATTCCCCACCTGTTTCATCTTTTTTTTGCCTTCTTTCTGTTTTTCCCATAGTTTACGCTTACGAGTTATGTCACCGCCGTAGCATTTGGCAGTAACGTTTTTACGCAATGCCGATATTCTCTCCGCGGCGATGATCTTGGCGCCGACCGCGGCCTGAACGCTTATTTCATACATTTGCCGGGGGATCAGCTCTTTAAATTTTTCCACCACCGCGCGGGCGCGAGATTCCGCTTTTTCCTTAAACACCAGGATTGAAAACGCTTCGACGACTTTCTTATTAAAAAGAATATCCACTTTAATGACTTCAGTTTTCCGGTAACCGATGAATTCGTAGTCCAGAGAAGCGTAGCCTTTAGTTAAAGATTTTATTTTATCGTAAAAGTCAACCACCACCTCCGCCAGCGGCATGATAAACGCCAGGCTCAACCGGTCCTTGCCCAGATAATCCATTTTGGTGAATTCGCCGCGGCGCGACTTGGAAAGTTCGCATAAAGCGTCCATGCCGTCGATGGGCGTGACAATCGTCGCCTTCACGTAGGGCTCCTCGACAAGCTCGATCGCCGTCGAGTCGGGTAATTTATGCGGGCTTTCCACATTCAATATCTCGCCGTTTTTCTTAGTTACGCGGTACATTACGCTGGGTGAAGTCAGAACAAGGTTTAAATCGTACTCACGTTCGAGCCGTTCCTGTACTACTTCCATATGAAGCAGGCCAAGAAACCCGCAACGAAAACCATGGCCGAGGGTACCTAAATTATCCGGTTCGTAAACAAAAGAGGGGTCAGATAACCTTAACTTTTCGATGGCATCGCGTAAAAGCGGGTAATCATTGGGGTCGGAAGGAAATATCCCGCAAAAAACCATCGGTGGTATTTTTTTATATCCTTCAAAAGGTTTGGCGGTAGGCTGAGAAGGAGAAGTAATCGTATCACCCATATCCACATCCTGAGGTTTTTTAATCCCGCAGCAGATATAACCGACTTCGCCGGCGCCTAAAAAATCTTTTTTCTGAGCCTGCGGCAGGAATACGCCCACCTCTTCGATTTCATACACGGATTTACGGTGCATCATCAGAATTTTATCTTTGCACCGGATAATCCCATCGAACACCCTTAAAAATAAAATGACGCCCCGGTAGGGGTCATAAAGGGAATCGAAAAGAATTGCCCGTAAAGGCGCTTGGGATTCGGTTTGCGGCGCCGGAACTTCGATGATTATTCTTTTTAAAACCTCGGCAACGCCGCGGCCATCCTTAGCCGACACTAATGTTATTTCTTCTTTCTTAAAACCAAAGATATCGCAAAGCTGTCCCGTGGTGCGTTCAATGTCGGCGCCGGGAAGGTCAATTTTATTTACTACGGGAATAATTTTTAAATTAGCTTCGAACGCTAAATAAAAATTCGCCACGGTTTGCGCCTCAACACCCTGCGAGGCGTCAACCAGAAGTATCGCTCCTTCACAGGCTTTCAATGACTTTGCTACTTCATAGGTAAAATCGACGTGGCCGGGCGTATCGATAAGGTTAAGAATATACTCCTGCCCCTCAAAGTTAAATTTCAACCGGACCGCCTTAGCTTTTATTGTAATGCCTCTTTCGCGCTCGAGTTCCATACTGTCCATCAGTTGTTCCTGCCCCAATCGCTTACGGTCGATAACACCGGCCATCTCCAAAAACCGGTCTGCCAGCGTAGACTTACCGTGGTCGATGTGGGCAATAATACAGAAATTTCTTAGATTATTTTTTATATCCATAAAATCAACTATTAAATTGGGGAAATTGGGATATTGGGGAATTGGGATTTGGATATTGGAGAATTAGGATATTAGGTTATGAGTTTTTCCCAATCACCTAATCCCCCAATTTCCAAATCCCGATCTCCTAATCCCCTAATATCCTGAAAGGGGATTTCTATACTCTCAAGCTATCACTGACTTTTTTACTAATAATTATCTACGCAGAAGTTATCTTTTCAGCAAGAATTCTTACAACCTCGTCGATAGAAAAAGCGGTAGTATCAATAACCTGGGCGTCGGCGCTTTTTTTAAGCGGCCCTACGGTCCGAGACATATCCGCTTCGTCCCGCCGCTTCAAGTCCGCAGCCACCTCTTCCCGGCTTATATTTATACCTTTGGCCGAAAGTTCGCCATAGCGCCTTTCGGCGCGCACCTTATAATCGGCGTCCAGGTAAAATTTAAATTCCGCGGCGGGGAAAATAACTGTGGTAGTATCTCTGCCCTCGGTAACGCAGGAATAATTGCGCGCTATCTTCCGTGCCAGAGCCACAATATATTCCCGGACTTTTTTTATTTTACAGACATCAGAGATATTCTTATCGATTTGCGGCGCGCGTATTGCCTGGGTCACGTCTTCATTATCCAAAAATACCCTGCCGTCCTGAAAACGGAAATTCAGGCCGGCGGCAATGCTCTCGATTTTTTTCTCATCGCGTGAATCGATTTTTTCGCGGATAACCTTTAAGGTAAGCGCCCGGTACATCGCGCCCGTATCTAAATACAGGAAACCTAATTTTTCAGCTAAAAGTTTCGATACGGTGCTCTTACCGCTTCCCGCCGGGCCGTCAATGGCGATAATCATATAAATACCTTAATAATTCTTCTGCTTCCGGTTGGCTTTTTCGATGAATTCGTACACCCCGCGCTTGTTTTCTTCTTTAATCAGTTTGCGAAATTTTTCCAGGGCTTCAATAAACTTTCCGGTAGCATTCAAAATATTGTCCTTATTGGAAAGAAAAATATCGGCCCAGACATTTACGGGAGAAGCGGCGACCCGGGTCATATCCTTAAACGCCGGGCCAGCAAAATCAAGACAATAACCGGGTAATTCCGCGGCCATAGTAAACGATACTATATGGGGCATATGAGAAACGAAAGCTAATATTCTATCATGCTCGATGGCAGACAAGGCAATGACATGGCCACCGGCGCTTTCCCATAATAACTTAGTTACTTTAAAACCAAAACCGGAAAAATTATCGTTGACAACAAAACAAGGCGCATTTTTGTATAAATCTTTACGGCTGAATTCCGCTCCCGACTTCTCTCCGCCGCATAAAGGATGGCAACCGATAAACTCCACATGCCGTGGTAAATATTTTTTTGCCGCGGCCACGATATATTCTTTGGTACTTCCCAAATCCAAGACAATCGCTTTTTTCTTTAAAAAAGGGGCGATTGTCTTGAAATAATCGACAATCGCGTAAACCGGCGCGGCGAGAATAACAATATCCGCCCCTTCCACGGCTACCTTTATGTTTTTTTCTACCCTATCGACAAGATTAAGTTTTTTAAGTTTTTGGTATGATTTTTCACTCCGGGCAAAACCGTAGATTGTTCCGAAAATGCGTTTTCCTCTCAGCGCCAGAGCAAGCGAACCACCCATAAGCCCGACGCCGATAATAGCTGTCTTCTTAAACGGCCCGATTTGTTCGTTCATATTTTTCTACCCACCGCTTCCGCCACTTTTGCCAGATCTTTCATCAGGCCGGCAAAAGTATCCGGCAGCAACTGCTGCGGCCCGTCGCTTAAGGCTTCCTCGGGATTAGGATGCACTTCAATCATCAGGCCGTCGGCTCCCGCCGCGATTGCCGCCAGGCTGAGCGGCGCAACCAAACCCCACTTCCCCGCCGCATGCGAAGGATCGACTACCATCGGCAGATGCGACAACAACTTCACCGCCGGGACCGCGCTTAAATCAAGGGTACTGCGGGTAAAATCTTCGTAAGTCCGGATACCGCGCTCGCATAAAATCACGTTCATATTGCCGCCGGCCAAAATATACTCGGCGCTCATCAATAGTTCCTTTATTGTCGCAGCCAAGCCTCTTTTTAAAAGAACCGGTTTTTGAGTCTGGCCTACTTCCTTAAGCAGATTAAAATTTTGCATATTGCGCGCGCCGATTTGCAAAATATCGGCGTATTTGCTGACCAATTCCACGTCGCGGGTATCCATAACCTCGGTAACCGTGGCGATATCCAGTTCCCGGCCGGCATCTTGGAGGATTTTCAGGCCGTCGATGCCCAAACCTTGAAAATTATAAGGGGAAGTCCTTGGTTTATACGCGCCGCCCCGCAGAACCGAGGCTCCGGCTTTTTTTACTTTTATCGCCACTTCCCTTACCTGTTGCGCCGATTCAATGGAACACGGCCCGGCAATCACCACTATTTTTTTACCGCCGAATTCCACACCGTCTTTTATTTTTATAACGCTATTCTCTTTTCTAAACTCGCGCGATACCAGTTTATACGGCGGTAAAACCGTCATTACTTTTTCGACGCCGCTAAAAACTTCCAACGGCTGTAAGCTTACGGTATCTTCCGGCCCGATCACCCCCAGAATGGTACGCTCCACACCTCTCGATACCATCGCCTTAAGCCCGAGCTTTTCGATACGCTCGATAACGTGGTTTATTTCCTGTTCGCTGGCGTCTTTCTTAAAAACAATTATCATCTTACTTTGTCCCTCCCACTGAAAATTTCATTTATAGTGCATCGAGATATTTTTAGCCACTGACTAACACTGATCAAGCACGGATAAAAATAAAAGTATAATTCAATTATTTTATCTCTTAAAATCAGTGTTTTATCCGTCCCTTTCAGGGGGCTTCGCACTGAAAATCAGTAGTTAAACAAAAACACTATTGTTTTAAGTAATTTTTCAAACACCCAATAAACTTCTTATTCTCTTTGCGCAAACCTACTGTAACCCGGAAGCAATTCTTTAATCCCCAACCGGTCAGCTCCCGGATAATCACGCCGTTTTTTAATAAATAATCGTTAAGTTTCAAAGTATCCTGCTTAAAATTGACAAAAATAAAATTAGTAGCGCTTTTAACATAAACCAACCCCAATTTATCCATTTCCCGGTAAAAGTATTCTTTCTCTTTTTTAATATAGGGTAATACTTTTTTGATAAAACTTTTATCTTTTATCCCGGCCAGCGCCGCTACTTGCGCAAACCGGTTTATATTAAACGGCTCTCTTATCTTATCCAATCCCTCGGCAATTTCCACCGAGGTAATCGCATAACCCAGGCGTAAGCCGGCCAAGCCGTAAATTTTAGAAAAAGTGCGGCTAAAAATTATGTTGCCCCGATTTTTCAAAAACTTCTTCGTTTGGGGAAAATCGCCCGGAGCAAATTCAAAATACGCTTCGTCGAAAAATAATAAAATATTTTTGGGTATTTTGCTCAAGAATACGCCGACTTGTTTATGATTCAGGTATGTCCCGGTAGGATTGTCGGGGTTGGCAATAAAGATTATCTTAGTTTTTTTGGTAACCGCCTCCGCCATCGCGTTTAAATCATAACAAAAATTTTTTAACGGTACGCGTTTTATTTCGGCATTACAGGCGATGGCCTGGATTTCATAAATCAAAAAGGTCGGTTGGGCAATAATGACTTCGTCGCCGTCTTCGATAATCGAACGCAGCGCCAAGCTGATTAATTCATCGGAACCATTACCGAAAACAATCTGGTTGTCTGACACGCCTAACTGCCGCGCCAGCTCTTTTCGCAAGTAAAAACAACTCGCTTCCGGATAGCGGTTAATATTTTTTATTTCGTCATTAATCGCCTTACGAATATAGGAAGGCGGAAACGGCACTTCATTAGAAGCAAGTTTGTAAACTTCCCCCAAACCCAGCGCTCGCTTTACTTCCTCAATGGGCTTGCCGGGAACATACGGTTTAACTTTGTCTAATGATTTTTTGAATATATTCATATAAATGCTTAACGCAGATGATCACAGATTAAAAATCAACAGGTGATCGCTGACAGTTAACAAAAAATTACAAATATCAATACCTACTTTGGGATTTATGCTTTATCCGCGATCATCAGCATCTTTTAATCAGCGATCATCCAATAATTAATTACCCCTCGGATACGAACCCAGGATTTTTACGAAAATACATTGTTTTCCCAACTCCTTTAAGGCTTTTTGAAAATCCGGCGAACTGCGATGGCCCTGGAAATCAACAAAAAAATAATACTCCCAGGGCTTTCTCCTAGACGGCCGCGATTCTATCTTGGTAAGGTTGATGCCGTATTTTTTAAACGAAAAAAGCACATCATGCAATGCCCCTACTTTATCTTTAACCGCGAAAAGAATCGATGTTTTATCATTCCCTGAAGGAAAACTGTCATTACGGGAAATTACTAAAAACCGCGTAATATTGGAAGATAGATCCTCTATCGAAGATGCGATAACTTTAAGCCCGTAGATATCGGCAAGAATCTTATTGCCGATACAGGCGCTGTCGCGTTTATCGCCCACAATCATTGCCGCTCTTGCCGTAGAACTAACCGGCACAAGTTCTGTCCCGGGATAATGTTGGACGAGCCACTTCCGGCACTGGGCTAATACTTGCGGGTTAGAATATATTCGTTTTATGCTCTTGCCCGATGGCTTAGCTAATAAAGTATGGGTTATACCCAGTGTAGCTTCGGCGCAAATTTTCAAATCGGAAGCAAAAAACATATCCAGCGTATAGTTAACTGCTCCTTCCGTAGAATTTTCTATCGGCACCACGCCGTAATCGGCGCCGTCTTTATCAACCTCGTTGAATACATCGTCAATGCTTTCGCAGGCAATATACTCGCTGGAGCGGCCAAAATTTTTTATTGCCGCCAGATGGGTATTCGTACCCTGGGGGCCGAAATAGGCGATACGCAGGACAGTCCTCAACGAACGGCAAGCGGAAAGTATTTCCCGAAAAATAACTTCCAGTTCATCTGTACCCATAGGGCCGCGGCTCATCTTTTTTAAACGACTTAAAATATGGCTTTCCCGCTCCGCCGAATAAGCCGACATCTTGCTTTCTTTTTTCAGCTTGCTGATTCTGGTGGCTTCCTGCGCCCGCTTATTTAAAAGAGCAACCAGCGCCTCGTCGATCTTATCAATTTGTTTGCGTAATTCCGATAAATGCATTTTTTCTCCTTATTAATGCTTGCATATCATTTCCAATTAAATATTTATTATTTAGCAATTACCATTTATTTTAAAATGATGATTGCCTCATGCTAAATTTAAAATTACTATTTTATTTTTTTATTTTCTTGAACTCTTCCTCCGCCGACTTTAATGATTCATAACGGCCGATATCGAACCAGCTCCCTTTTAAGGGATAACCATAAACTCTTGCTTCCTGAACCAGCCACTCGATATATTTACCGGACGCGTCGGAATGGCACCTTGCGGAGATGTATCTATTCAGCATCTCCAGAGAATCTTTAGGGAAAAAATAAACGCATGTCGCGATCAATCTTGACGGCGGATTTTCCGGTTTTTCCAAAAATATCGATATTTTCCTGGTTAAGTTCAGCTTGACCACCCCGAAATTGGAGGCTAATTTTTTTTGCGCCAACTTGTACAACCCTATCGAAACATAGGGTTTCTTTTTACAGGCAAATCGCATAAATTTAATCAAAGCATCATTAAATAAATTATCTCCTCCTAAAATAAGCCAATCACCAACATCTCTGCCGATAGCGAAATTTATGTCGCCGATTGCACCCAGCCGGTCTTCCGGGGAATTGGAACCGTCGTTAATAATATTTACGTCAAAATGATACTTTTTCTTCCATTCCAGAAAATTAGGATAAAATTTGTTATTCGAAACTACCCTGATTTCTTCAACGGGAAAATAATTGTTCAGGCATTTTATTTTTTCGATTAAAAAATTTATAATCGGGGTGGAACAAACGGGAATTAATGGCTTGGGGAGATTAACCGTCAAGGGGTACAATCTGGTACCGTAACCGGCCGCAAGAATCGCTACTCTCATAGCTGGATAGCCCCAAAAGCATAAGTTAATCCATGAGCATTTTCCATCATTTTTGCCGAATTTACGCCATGCAAATCCTTTCGTAATCGTCTTTCAAAAAGCGCCTGAGTTCCTCCTGCAAAAACTTCTCTACCTCCCTGGACGTCGAAAAATCAACGGCCTTAAGGGCTAAGGCCTGGGTATCCTTGAAGTTCACGCTTCTTATCAGTTCTTTTATTTTGGGAATAAACGGCGGCGGCATACTGAATTCATCCAAACCGAAACCTAAAAGTAAAAGAGCGAATAACGGCTCACCCGCCATCTCGCCGCACATACCTACCCATATATTATTCTTATGGGCATTTTCAATGACGCTTTTTATCAGGCGCAATACTGCCGGATGCGCCGGATCGTACAAGTAGGCAACTTTTTCATTAGCCCGGTCCACGGCAAGCGAGTATTGAATCAAATCATTGGTACCGATACTAAAGAAATCGCTTTCCTTAGCTAAAACATCAGCAGTTAAGGCCGCCGAAGGAACTTCAATCATTATGCCTATGGATATTTTTTCATCGAAAGCCAACCCTTCTTTCTTGAGTTCCCTTTTACATTCTTCAATTAATTTCTTAGCTTCCCTGAGCTCTTCCACGCTGGAAATCATGGGAAACATTACCTTAACGTTGCCTTCGGCCGACGCTCTCAATATCGCGCGCAATTGAACCTTAAAAACTTCCGGCCGGGCAAGGCAAAACCTGATTGCGCGCCAGCCTAAAAATGGGCTCATCTCTACCGGAACCTGCGGCTGGGAAAGAAACTTATCCCCCCCTATATCAATGGTACGCAAAATCACCGAAGCGGGTTTAATTTTTTTGGCGACACTGAGATAAGCCTTATATTGCTCCTCTTCGCTGGGTAACTCTTTTTTTCCTAAAAATATATATTCCGTACGATAAAGGCCGATACCGTCGGCGCCGAACTCATGGGCCAACGCTAATTCTTCCGGTAATTCAATATTGGCGGAAACCACGATTTCCCTTTTATCGATTGTACGCGCCTTGGCCTTAGGTATATGTATCGCTTCTTTTATAACGGCGATCTTGGCGGATTTTCTCTGATAATCTCTTAAAACTTTATCCGTGGGGCGGGCAATAACCGTTCCCTCTATCCCGTCAATAATCAACTTATCGTCGGGAGCGATATTCTGGGTAGCGATCTCTAAACCTACCACCGCCGGAATCCCTAAGCTTCTGGCGATAATTGCTGTATGAGACGTCCGGCCCCCGACGTCGGTAATAAAACCCAGGATATTTTCTTTGGGTAAAGTAGCAGTTTGCGAAGGAGAAAGGTCGTGAGCGACAATAATAACTTTTTCTTTCAAGTCCTGGATCTTTTTCTCTTCCTGTTTCAGGAATTTGCGCATGACGCGGCGCGCCACGTCTTCGATATCCACGACCCGTTCGCGCAGATACTCATCGTTTATCTTAAGCAGGGTATCGATATATTTTTTTATGCTCTGGCTAAAGGCGAATTCCGCATTTACCTTTTTGTTTTTTATCTGCTGGATTATATCTTCAATCAAAACCCGGTCTTCCAGAATCAAAAGGTGGGCTTCAAAAATCTTGGCGTGGTCGAACCCCAGGTCTTCGGAAATTTTTTTCTGCAGGGTAGAAATTTCCCGGCGCGTTTCTATCAACGCTTCTTCGAGGCGGTAAATTTCCCGCGAAACATCCTCATGGAAAATTTTTCTTTTGGGAATAGAAAGCTCTTCTTTCCCCAACAGGAAAGCCTTAGCAATCGCTATTCCGCCGCTGGCAACAACACCTTTTAATTTAATCATTGCTGTTTTCTAAAAACCTCTTTAGTTCTTCAAACGCCTGCCGAGCGTCAATGCCTTCAACAATTAATTTAACGCTCATACCTTTATTTACACCCAGGCTCAAAATGGCGATTATCGACCTTCCGTCAACAATCTCGCCCTTCCCCAACTGTATGGAAGAATCAAACTTGTTGGCGATTTGGACAAAAATTGCCGCGGGACGCGCGTGCAAACCGTTAGGATTATTTACGATAATTTGACACTCAATCTTTTCCATCGTTTTTTCCCATAATTATAAATATTCATTATTTCTTTTGCCGTTCTCGCGCTGTCATGACGAAGATAATTGCTTTTACTGACAATATCGGCCTCAAAAACCATTACGCCCATTTTCTTCAGCCTTTCCCGGTCGAGAATCACAGGAAACGACTTTTCCTGCGCGTATTTCAAGAGAAGTTCATATTCCAGGCGGCCGGAATTTATCAGACAGCAATTAGCTATACTTCTTTTTGAATGAGCAAGGATTGCCTCGAAGTGGTCGGCGGCAGTGAACCCGTCGGCTTCTCCCGGTTGAGTCATAACGTTGCAAATATAAACCTTTAATACGCACTTTCGGAAAATCTCTTCTTTTATCTGCTCAATCAGAATATTGGGAATAATACTGGTAAAAATACTTCCCGGACCAAGGATAATTATCTCCGCTGCCCTTATCGCTTCGATAGCCTTAGGGTTAGGCTTAACATCCTGGGGAATTAAGGATACTCTTTTTATTAATTTACCGGCCACGGGAATCTTATCCTCGCCTTCCTTAACCGTACCATCTGTATACTCTGCTCTGAGCCTTATCTTATCAAGGCTGGAAGGAATTACCCTGCCGGTTATCGCCAAAACTTTGCTCGATTCTTCGATTGCCTCCTCGAAACTTCCCGTAATCTGGGTCATCGCGGTGATAAAAAGATTACCGAAACTATGCCCCTTAATACCGTCGCCCTCTTTAAAGCGGTACTGGAACAACTCCCTCATCAATCGGGGAGCCTCCGCTAAAGAAACAAGGCAGTTGCGTATATCTCCCGGCGGTAAAATACCGAATTCTTCGCGCAAGCGTCCCGAGGATCCGCCTTCATCGGCAACCGCGACGATCGCCGTAATATTAGCAGTGTATTCCTTCAACCCTTCCAGTATCGTCGACAGGCCGGTCCCTCCGCCGACGGCAACAATCTTTGGGCCTTTTAGCAAAAAACGTTTTTCGTAAATAATGTCAATGAGCTCTTTGTTTTTTTGGGGAAAAATCACCTCAAAAAAACTTTTTATCAAGGACTTAAAACCGGCGAAAAATGCGATGAATGCGAAGAAAGATAATAACGCGTCAAAAATTTTCAAGAGAAGCGAGGTATCTCTTCCAAAATGGTATACCCCAAACAACATCAAAAAAAATCCGGCTAACAATAAAGTAACCCATCTTTTTACTTTCAAGCCGGGGTAGAACCATTTTATAACCTTTAAAAACTTTTTTAGTTGACCGGAATTTTGCTCATTATTATTTTTATTATTAAATGAACTCATTTTATTATATGATTCTGCTTACTGAGCATCGCCAGGACTTCTGCCTCATTTTTCGCTTCTTTCAACCGCTGCACAAAATATTTGTCGCGCAGCATCCTCGCTAAAAAAGCAAGCATCTTTAAATGAAGACCGGCTTCTTTCTGGTTGGACAAAAGCAGCACAATTATATTTACCGGCCCCTGGTCCAAAGCGTCAAAATCCAATCCTTCTTTAGCGATGACCAAACAAAGAACAACATCTTTAACAAAATCCACTCGGGCGTGAGGAAGAGCGATAGAACCGCCGATCGCGGTAGACCCCATTTCTTCTCTTTGCAAAAGAACCTTTAAAACTTCCTTTTTGTTGTCTTTTTTAATCTTCTTTTTATCGACAAGATGATCCAGGATCACTGAAAGTATGTTTTTTTTGCTCTTTTGTTTTAATCCGATAATTACGTTGTCTTTTTCGAGATATTCAAGAATGTTAATATCCATATTTTTTACTCCGTAATAAAAGATTCCTTACCGCCGATATCATTACGGCGGAATAATTTGAAGGGTAATTTTTATTTTTTGCGAAACAAAAAATAAAAATGGAGCGGGCGAAGGGAATTGAACCCTCAACCTCCACGTTGGCAACGTGACGCTCTAGCCGGTTGAGCTACACCCGCGCTAATCCAATACTAATTTTCCTATAGGAAAATTAGTATTGGATTAGATGACCAAAAAATGCGCTTCACTCATTTTTCGGATTAATAAATATTTACGAATTTTCTATTTCCATTTTGCATTGATCAATGAACATTAGACAATGATCAATTTAAAATGATATAACACATGCCGGGAGAGGGATTTGAACCCCCACGCCCTTTTAAAGGCACTGGGTTCTAAGCCCAGCACGTCTGCCAGTTCCGCCATCCCGGCAGTACTTTTATTTCAGCCATAAGCTCTCCCCTACCGCCATTACTTATCAAATAAACAAAGCATTGCGGGAACAACGAATTTAAAGCATAAGTCGCGTTTCGCGCGACCGTTGTTGCCGCCATCCCGGCAGTACTTGAAAAAATGTTTTGCCGCTCAACACGAGATTTTATAACCAGGTAGCCGACAATTCTCTCCCGCCACAATAATTTAAAGAACAAATGTATTTTTAACTATTTCCTTCTTCCTCTCTTTCTTTCTATTTTTTGGATGGCGTCAGGATTAATTTTCCCGGCTGTACCCGGTCGGGAAAATTAAAAGTGAGCCGCCCGAGGATCGAACTCGGCACAACCTGCTTAAAAGGCAGGTGCTCTACCAACTGAGCTAGCGGCCCGATAAAACGATGATCGCTGATTAGAAGATGCTGACGATCACTGATAAATACTATAAACGCCTATCCCGTATTAGTTATCAGCGGTCATCTGTTGATTTTCAATCTGCGATCATCATCGTTTAGAATTCTTTCAACTCTTTCTCTTTGTCCGCCAGCAATTTATCTAATTCCTTGGTATATTTATCAGTTAACTTCTGAAGTTCCTCATCCGCCTTAAACTTTTCGTCTTCAGAAATTTTCTTGTCTTTCTCTAAAGTCTTTATCTTATCTTTTCCATCCTGGCGTATTGTCCTGATTGAAACCTTACCTTCTTCGTCCACCTTCTTAACAATCTTTATCAAATCATTACGGCGTTCCTGGGACAACGGCGGAACGACAAGCCTGATTAATTTACCATCAACCATCGGGGTAATCCCTAAATCGGATTGTAAAATTGCTTTTTCGATATCCTTTAATGCCGTCGGGTCATAAGGATTTATAACCACGAGGCGCGCTTCGGGGATACCTATCGTAGCGATTTCTTTCAATAGCATCGGGGTACCATAATAATCAACTCGGATACCTTCTACCATCTTGGGATTAGCCCGGCCGGAACGCAGTTCGGAAAACTCGCGCTTAGTCGCCTCAATAGCTTTTTTCATCGCGTTTTCAGTATCGATTAAGACTTGCTTGGAAAGCATGATTAACTCCTTGTAACACAGATGATCGCCGATTAAAAATCAACTGATGATCACAGATAAAAAAATTAAATCCCAAATCGCAAATTTCTAAAACCTATCTGCGATCATCTGCATCTTCCAATCTGTGGTCATCTGCGTTTTTAGCTGACTCTCGTCCCTATATCTTTCCCTAAGACGACTTTTTTTAAATTACCCTTTTCCAGAAAAGAAAAAACTAAAATCGGAAGTTTATTCTCCATACATAAAGTTACGGCCGTTGAATCCATAACCTTCAGTTCTTTATTTATTACATCCATATAGGACAATCTTTTAAAAAATTTGGCGTCTTTATTCTGCAATGGATCCGCGGAATAGACCCCGTCGACTTTTGTCCCTTTTAATAAAATATCCGCGTCGACCTCTACACTTTTTAGAGCCGCAGCGGTATCGGTAGTAAAATAAGGGTTGCCGGTTCCCGCGACAAATACCACAACTCGTTTTTTTTCCAGATGACGGATGGCCCGCCTTCTTATATACGGCTCGGCAATCTGGTGCATTTCGATAGCGGTTATAACTCTGGTAGGGATTCCCGCTTTCTCTAAAGCGTTTTGCAAAGCTAAACCGTTTATGACTGTAGCAAGCATACCCATGTAATCGGCAACGGTACGCTCCATCTCAAATTCTTTTGAACGAGCCGCGCCTCTAAAAATATTCCCACCGCCGATAACCAGGGCGACCTCAACCCCCAAGTCGACGACTTCTTTTATTTCTTCGGCTAGATAGGCGAGTATTGCCGCGTCGATACCGTGAGAATGCTGGCCCAGCAACGCTTCCCCGCTTAACTTTAAAAGAATTCTTTTAAATTTCGCTTTCATTATTTTTTTGCTTCGCAAAAAATCTTCCCCGCTTCGCGGATGAAAAAAAGAAAGAATATCCTTAACCAGAAAAATACGTTTACTCATTTTTCCGGTTAATCCATTAACCGTACCATTATTTGTTCAAGGCTAATTTTATGGCTGTATTCAGCCGGAAAGATTAAAATATATAATCATTTTGCGCTGTCGGCGCAAAATGATTATTCACCCAGAGAAAAACGACTGAATCGCCGGATAATTATGTTTTCTCCTGTCTGGGCGACAACATTCTTTAAATATTCGCTGACGGTAATCTGGTTATCTTTGACATAGGCCTGGTTAAGCAGGCAGTGCTGTTTGACGAATTCATCGGCGTTCTCTGCTTTCGCAAGGACATCGGCCGGAATATCTTCTTTCTTGATATATAACGGGCTTAGCGCGGCGACATGCATGGCGATATCTTTGACGAATTTTTTAAAATTATCTGTCCGGGCGACGAAATCGGTTTCGCAGTTAATCTCGATAATCGCTCCCAGGTTACCGCCGAAGTGTATATATGATTCGATCAAGCCTTGCGAAGTCGCACGGCCGCTTTTTTTATCAATAACCTGAGCCCCTCTTTCCCTTAAAACCTTAAGCGCCTTATCAAAATCGCCTCTGGCTTCTTCAAGCGCTTTTTTACACTCATTAATCCCCATCGAAGTCATTTCTCTTAATTTCTTTACATCTTCCACGCCCATCTTGATTACCCCCTTTAAGACACCCGCTTTATATTGAAAACGGTTAGGGCAAAGGTAAGGATGCCGGTATAGGTTAGGGTTAAGGTAACGGCTAAAGAAATTGTTTTAAACCCTTAACATTACCATAACCCAAACCGGCTTTGCAACCTTAGCCCTAGCCTATTTATCATTACCGGCTTTCTAAATCTCGCTCCGCCCCTTATACTTCCTTCTGCTGCGCCCGGCGCTTAGCTTCTTTTTTTTCTTCCTCTTCGGCTTTAAGTTTTTCGTCTAAATCCTCATACTTACTCACATCGGGTTCATCTTTACCGGAAGCATCCCCGCCGGATTTTTCAGCAGCCAACCGGGCCTTTTCGCTCTCCGCCTGGATTATTTCTTCTGCTTTTTTAGTACCATTCTTAACTGCCGCCGCGATGCAAGAAGTTATATATTTGACTGATTTTATCGCGTCATCGTTACCCGGGATAGGATATTCCGCCACATCGGGATCGGCATCGGTATCTACCAACGCAATAATCGGAATGGAAAGCTTATTCGCTTCTCGAACGCAAGCAATTTCCTTTTTAGGGTCTACCACAAATACGCAAGCGGGAAGTTCATCTAAATCCTTCACGCCTGTATAATTTCTATCCATTCGACTCAACTGCCGGTTAAGCCGCACCACTTCTTTCCGCGGCATCTTAGCGAAATCGCCTTTCTCCTTTTTTTCGAGAATAGAAATATAGGTCTTTACCCTTCCCCTTATGGTGGAAAAATTAGTTAAAAATCCGCCTACCCAACGGTCAATTATATGAGGCATGCCGCAGTCTTGCGCCTGCTCTTTTAATAATTCCCGGAATTGCTTCTTGGTCGCCACGAAAAGAATCTTTCCGCCGCTCTGCGCTACATTCTTAGCGAATTCCTTAGCTTCCTCTAATTTCTTGGCGGTCTTTTCTAAATCAATAATGTAAACATCTTTCTTCTTCCCGAAGATAAATTTTTTCATTTTGGGGTTCCAGTGTTTGCTGAGATGCCCAAAATGCACCCCGTTCTCCAATAGTTGCTTGATCACTTCCGGTAACGACATGTTTTCGCGGCCTCCTTTAAATTCGGCCAAAATAGCATATTACCCTCTGGCCTAATTTACATGCCTCAGTAATGCTAATTTGCCCTTAAAATAATATATATTCTCTTAGATTGGGCTAATAATTGCCATAGAATACACCTCACCCCTATGGCACAAGCCCCCCCCAAACTGTTTCAAAAGTATACCATATTTCTTTTTATTTGCAATATTTAGTTTTCGCCGAAAACCCCCGGCGAAAACTAAATATCATTCCCATTCGATACTCAATTTATTTTTTTACATCCTAACGTTTTTACTATAAATTTTCCTCTTATTTTTATAAGGGAAAGTTTAAAAACCGTAGGTTTTCATTCATCTGATTTCGGCAATCGCCGCGACTGCGGCTATTGTCGAAATCAGGCGCGAAATTGCATTTCGTGCAGTTTTTTGTACAAGGTATCGCCGGATAGAAGCAAAGCATGGCTGCCCGCCTCGACAATCCGCCCTTTATCCAAAACTAATATCTTATCCGCCTTCTGAACCGTAGACAGCCGGTGAGCAATAATAAATGCCGTACGGTTGCCGGCTAAAAGATTATAAAAAGCCTCCTGCACTACCTTTTCCGATTTAGAATCAAGGCTGCTGGTCGCTTCATCGAGGATAAGAATCGGCGCGTCCTTTAAAATAGCTCTCGCGATCGCAACCCGCTGGCGTTCCCCGCCGGATAACCGGAAACCCCGGTCACCGATCACGGTATCAAACCCTCTAGGAAGTTTTTCGATAAAATCGTAGGCATAAGCCTTTTTCGCCGCTTCAATGATTTCCGCTTCGCTCGCGCCTTCTCTGCCATAGCCGATATTATCGCGGACGGTCGAATTGAACAGGACCATTTCCTGCGAAACAACCGCGATCATCGACCTTAAAGGTTTCAGCTTAAATTCTTTGGTATCGACGCCGTCGATTAATATTCTGCCCCTCTGGGGGTCGTAAAGCCGGGGCAATAACCCCACCAGAGACGTCTTACCGGCGCCGGAGTAACCGACGATGGCAATCGTTTCTCCCCTTTTGACCTCAAGGTTGATCTCGGATAAAACATAATCCGAATCATATTTAAACCAGACATTCTCGAAAGTGATCTTTTCTTTAAATTCTCTTATATCTTTAGCGTTGCCCATTTCCTTAATCCGCGGCTCTTCGTTAAGAATATCATAAATCCGGTTGGAAGCGGCAATCGCCTGCTGATTTATCACATGCGCCGCCGAAAGCTTCTTAAACGGTTTCATCATCTGCAAAAGCGCAGCCATATATACCGCGAAAAAACCAAATGACATCACCCCGCTGATCACATCTTTTCCCACGATCCAGAGAATCGCGATGGCGCCGATCGAGCCGGCAAATTCCGTGAACGGCGTTAGAAAAGTCATCCGCTTAACACTACTTAAGTTAAATTTATAATAATGATAATTGATATCCTTGAACCGTTTCAGCTCATAATCCTCGCGGCAAAAGACCTTGACGATATAAGCCCCCTGTATCGTTTCGGCCAGTAAGGTATTCAAATCCGCCATCTTTTCCTGCGTCGCGCGGCTTAACTTTTTGACGCGTTTGCCGATGCTGACTACCGGCCAGATAAAAAAAGGGGCGGTGCCCAGGGCGATTAATGTAAGGTCCCAGCGTAAATACAGCGTCATAAAAGTAAAAACGACAAGCTGCATCGAATGTAAAATAACGTCGCTAAGACCGAAAGAAATCGCGTTGGCGATAAAACCGACATCGGTAGTGATGCGCGAAATAAGTTCGCCGGCGCGTTTTTTAGAATAAAAATCCAACGATAAATCCTGCAATTTAGCATAAAGCCGGTCCTTGACTTCGCGCATCGCGGCTTGCGCCACGACATTCATCAGGTAGGACTGGAAAAAGAAAAATACCCCCTTAACGATAATCAATGTCGGGATGACGATAAGCATCCCTTTTAAGATAACCAGGGGCGGCAAACTGTTAAGCTTAGCGACGAAACCCGAGAGAAACGGCGGAAGCCCCCGCGGCGCGATAATTTTACCGGGGGTCAATACCCGATCGAGAATAGGCACGAGCATGCCTAAACTCACGCCGTCAAAAATAGTGGAAATGGCCATAAAAATAGAGGCTAAAACCAGATTGGCCTTTTGCGGCGTGACAAATTTAAGCAGTTTAAAATAATCTTTGAGATATTTTGTGGTTTTGCTCATAAAAAAATTTCTTACAACCGGCTATCGCCGGAATTTTTTTATCTGTTTTGCCCGCCACAAATAATCAATATTTAGGCGGGTCCGCCTTTGGCGGAAAAACCTATGATGCGGTTTTTCCGCTGAAAACGAGACTTCGCCAAAAGTTAGAAACTTTCGGCGAGCAAACTTTCCCTTTTTTATAGGAATAGTCAATCCTACGGGGGGATAAACAAGATTAATGATTGTATCACGCCAATTGACTTTGCTCAACTAAAAACAATGCGTTATTGCGCCCAGTTTGAATTATGATATAATTTCTTCGGTGAATAAAAATCAAAAAGTATTATTTTTGCGTTGCATCTTATCCCATCCGCGAAGCGGATGGCGGTTATTTTTTTACGGAGTACCCAAAGGGTAATTCGACTACCGCCTCGCGCGGCGCCCTTCGGGCTTGCGCTCGTTAAGTCTCATTAAAAAAATAATATGAGAGTAGCCGTAATCGGAATCGGAAAATTAGGCAGCATTCATCTACGTATCTACCGGGAGATTACCGGAATAGAGAAGGTCTACGTCGTCGATACCGACCCGGCAAAACTTCCTGCACCGGACGGCGTCGAATATCTTGCGGACTACCGCAGCCTTTTGGGCAAGGTCGACATGGCCAGCATCGCCACCCCCACGACTACCCACTTTAAAATCGCCAAATTCTTCCTGGAACATAAAATACCGGTTTTAGTGGAAAAACCGCTCACCCAGAACCTAAAAGAAGCCGCTAAGTTGGTCTCTCTTTCGAAAAAAAACAAAACTCTGCTCTGCGTCGGCCACGTCGAACGTTACAATAACGCCTATTTAGCCATAAAAAAAATCATCAAAAACCCGATTTTTATCGAATGTCACCGGCTCAGCCCTTACCCCTACCGTTCTCTCGACATCAGCGTTGTCCTCGATTTGATGATCCATGACCTGGACATCATCCAATACCTCGTAAAAGATAAAATCAAAAGAATCGAGGCCAAGGGCGTGAAGGTCCTTTCTAAATCCGAAGATATCGCCAACGCCAGGATTACTTTTGCCAAAGGCTGCGTTGCCAACATCACCTCATCGCGGGTATCGGCAAAAAAAGAAAGGAAACTGCGTATTTTCATGCATAACGCCTATATCTCCATGGACTACGCCGAACAGCAGGCGGAAGTATATAAAAAAAGCGGCAATCAGATCATTAAGGAACTCCTGCCGATCAATAAAGAAGAATCGTTAAAAAACGAGATCATCCATTTCGTCGAGCTAGTAAAAAATAAAACCTTCGCCATCGAATACGCCGAAAAAGCCAAAGACGCTTTGGCGTTAGCGTTACGAGTGCAGAGAGAGATAACGAAATAATATGTAGGGGCCGGCCCCTGTGCCGGCCCGTTACAAATAATAAAATAAACAATAACCATCGATAAATCATAGCGGGCGGACACACCGGTCCGCCCCTACAATTATTATGAAAAAAATCATCATCGTTGCCGGCGATAAATCCGGCGATCTCTACGGCGGATTTCTCGGCCAAAAACTGTCCGAGAAATCCGATGAGATAGAAATTTACTCCTTTGGTGGAGAAAAACTGGCGGCACACTCAAAACAGCTCATTAACCTTTTAGAGCACTCCGTCACCGGCCTCGTCGAAGTCTTATTCTCTTTAAAAAAAATCATCGCTACCTTCAACCAAATTATTACCAAAATCCACGAAATAAAACCTGATTTGATTATTCTCATCGATTTTCCCGATTTTAACCTGCGGCTGGCGAAAAAACTGAACAAAAAATACCCACTTTTTTATTACGTCAGTCCGCAAGTCTGGGCCTGGCGCAAAGAGCGCGTTAAAGAAATAAAAAAATACGTGGATAAAATGGTAGTGATCTTTAATTTCGAAAAAGACTTCTACCAAAAAGAAGGCGTGGACGCGCTGTATTTCGGCCACCCGCTTCTGGAAATCGTTAAAAAAACCAATCCCTCCACGCAAAAAATCATAACTCTGATGCCCGGCTCGCGGCGCAACGAAATAAAAAAGCACTTACCCGTAATGCTTGCGGCGGCAAAAATTATCAAACAAGCCTTGCCCGATTATAATTTCCGAATTATCCGCCCGCCGAATATCAACAAAATGTTCTACAAAGATCTATTGTCGGGTATGGATATAGTAGATATAGAAATTAAAGACCATTCCTACCAGGCAATCGAAGAATCGGCGTTTGTCATCGCTTCCAGCGGCACAACTACAGTAGAGCTGGCGATATTAGAAGTCCCCTTTATCCTGATGTATAAAGTCAATAGCTTAAGCTGGTTTTTAGTCCAGCGATTGGTTAACGTAAAATTCGCCGGAATGGTAAATATTCTGGCGGGAAGAAAAATCATCGAGGAATTTTTGCAGGATCAAGCAAGCGCGGAAAATTTAGCTAAAGCGGCAATCGAAGTTATGAAAACAAAAGAAAAATACAATCAGATAAAAACCGACCTCAAAAATATCAAGACAATCCTCTCTCCTGAAGGCGCCACGGACAGCTTCGCAAGATACATAGAATCATTTCTGAAAAAATAAGCCGCAAGAATACCGTGTCCACAGATTGCTCAGATTTTACAGATTAACTTTTAATTCTATACTGCCTAATCCATATTTTCTGATAAATCAGCGAAATCTGTGGACAAGACTTTTTGTTTTTAAATATTTTACTTCCACGCTTTTGCCGCCAATTCATCTATAGTTTCTTTCGCCGAGACATCTTTCATAAACGTAATCACAAATTGCAAGCGGTTAAAATGCGGGTTGAGACGGCTATCGGCCAGAGCTGCGTCCATGCCGGGGCCGCTGGTTTGAAGATTAAAGCTCTTGCCGGTGACGTCGATACCGCCCAAGGGCGTTGAGCCGGTCCCCTCCGGGGAGGCTCCGCTTCGCTCCGCGCTTGAGCCCGTTGAAGAAAGCGGCGAGGCGGCGGATTGTCTTTCTGCTTTTCCCCCCAGAGGTGAAGCGGCGGCTCTTCTTTCTTCTTCCCTCACCCCCTCTCCTTTGACATCTAACAGGACAAACTTATCCGACATATCCATACTGTTATATTTATCTGGACCGAACCCAATATCGGTAAATGTCTGCCAGCTATCCCTGTGCAACGGTACAACGCTGATAGTCTTACCTTGCTGGTAAACTGTCATTTTAGGAATAGTTATTTCATTAGAGAAATTAAACGACCCTCCAATTTCCGCCGGCAAAGCGATACCGATACAATCGAGTTTTCGCGCGGTAACAGATAGTCCCCTGAATACATTCATTAATAATTTTCCGCCGTCAAGAGAAGGAGAATTAAGCGTATCTATGGTCAGGACTCTTTCGCCTTTATCGGTCACGCCAACCATCAACCCGATATATCCTTTAAGTTCTTTTCCTTTATAAACAAAATAGTATTGCGTATCTTCATGCATTGTCCGGGTAAACGGAAATCCCTTATCCGTATCCATAAAGAAAGAACAATCGATCATCCCGGCCCGGCCGCGGAAGGCCGCCAAAAATCCCTGGCCGACAAAACGATAGTTGGTATTTCCCGCACGCTGGACGGATACTAACGCCGGCCGGGATAAATCTTCCAGCAACTTGCTCACCGCCTTAATCTTCTCCGCCTTTATCCCCAAAGAATCAGGTAAGTGCTTTTTGTAACCTTCGAAGTTTATAAGTGCGGCGGTGAGCCGCTCAATATCGGTTGAATCAAGATCACTGGCCAATGCTTCATCGGATAAAACATCGGCGACGATTAAATCTCGCATCAACCCAAAGCAGGCTGCTTCGATTACATTATCCCCGCGGTTGCCTCTGGCCAATTTTTCAGCCAAAAGAAATACAGTCTTATAAAATTCCTTCCGGTTATCCCTGAAATACTGTTCCATATCGTCTGTGGAAGGATATTCAATATGGAAGCGTCCACCGCCTAGCAGCCTTCCTTCGGTAACAGCTTTACGACGCTGCATCTCATAATAGATCCCTTTAACACTGGAAAATTTATGCCCCGGGCCGAATACTTTTGCGATCAGGCTCAAATCGTCTATGCCTTTTTTTATCTCCCTTAACTGCCGGGCATGTTCATCGATCACCACGGAATTGACGGAAGTGGCGTCAAGCACAGTAACCCCTTCTTCGCTTACCTCAAAACCAGGCAGCGCCCGTTTCTTAGCAAACATCTTCTGCCAACTGCCGGGATACTTGGCGTCGTATTCCTTAAATTTAGCCAAGCGCTCTTTTAATTCGTCAAGGGTCATATTGATGCCCGCGACTCTTATCCCGGCATAAGCATACCAAACCGACGCCTCGTCGTCGTAGTTGAAACCGGCGTCATCGTCAACCGCCGCCGCGGCATCACGCATAATTTCCTCTAAGGCAGCGCGGGAATCTTCTTCGGTTAAATACCACTCCACGACTTTTGGCTCATATGGTAAATTGCTCTTGCTCCACAATTTATATTTTTTATAATCCTCACCAGCGTTCATCCCTTGTCGGGCCAGCTCATCGCTATAGACTAAGACTAAAGCTTGGGCTGCAGCCTGGACTACATCATGATTTCCATTAACAACGCTCCTTAAGGCATCACGGGTGGCTTCTTTTTCCTGCTGGTCCATCCCGGCGTAAGCCAAACCCAAGGCTTTGGCCGCGGCCAGGCATACCGCCCAATCTTCGGCGGCGGCGGTAAGTCGGCTTCTTAATTCATCCAGCGACATATTATTCTGCCGAAACATCGCGGCATAAATCAAGCCTAACGCGTTGGCTCCAACTCGACACAAATCAAGCTCCGCATAGGTAAGCGTGCTTTTTAAAGCCTCGGCTATCCCCTTTGCTATACCCGGTTGTCGGACCAGTTCGCTGCCGACCAGGCCTAAAGCCTGGGCCGCGGCCTTGATTACGTCCCAATTCGGGTCATTAAGTTTGCTTTTAAAAATTTCTACTATCTCCGGAGAGACTTCTTCTCCCTGTCGGGCTAATACGGTATAGATCAAGCCTAAAGCTTCGACTACGGCCAAGCGCACCCACCCATCTTCGTCGCTGAGCTTACTTTTAAAAGCCTCTACTATCTCCGGGGGGACTTTTTTTGCATGCCGCGCCAATTCACTGCAGACGGTGCCTAATATTTGGGCCGCGACACGCGACATACCAGAATCCTGATCGGTGAGTTTCTCCCTAAAGTAACCTATTTCCCGGAGCAGAAAAGCTTCTTCTTCCGGTTGTCCAGCCATTTCAGTATAGAATATACCTAAAGCTTTGACCGCGGCCTGGCTTACGGGATCAAACCTGTCAGTAAGCTGAATTTTTAAAGCCTCTACTATCTCCGGGGGAACTTTTTCTGCCCTTCGTGCCAGCGCGGCACAGGCCATGCCTAAAGCTCCAACCATAGCCTGGCGTACAACCCAATTTCTTTCGACATCAAGTGCGTCTTTTAATTCAGTTAAGTCTGCTCTTTTTCCATTTCGGGCTAACGCGGTGTAGATTGCGCCTAAAACTTGGGCTGCGTCTCGGCGTATGCTATAATTCGAATCGCTCAAATCGCTAAGCTTGCTTTTTATCTCTGAGGCCAGGAAGGCTTCTCTCCCCGGTTGTCCAGCCAGTTCGGTGTAGACCAAGCATAAAGCATCAATCAAAGCCAGGCGCATGTCCGCATTCATTTCACCAACAAGCAGGCCTTTAAAAGCCTCTATCTCTCGGAAGATTTCTTTTCCCTTTCGCGCCATCTCAGTATAGACCAAACCTAAAGCTTTAATCGCATTTTGGCGTGTTTTAGGAGACTCAACGGAGCTGTAAACGGAGGTGTATTTACGTTGTAAATCAGTTAAGTCGACTTCTTTTCCCTGTCGGACCATCTCACTGTAAATCAGCCCCAAAGATTCAATCGCGGCCTGGCGTACGTTATCATCCCAATCGTTAAGTCTGTTTTTTAAAAGAGTTAAGTTGACTTCTTCTCCCCTACGAATCAGTTCGCTGTAGAATAAACCTAAAGCTTGAGCCGCGGCCTTGCGTATATACCAATTCTTGTCGTGAAGATCGCCTTCTATGGACAGCATGGATCGAACCGCTCGCTGGGAAAGAGTCAGGGGTTTATCGCTCTTAGGCAGAGTAAAAGTCCGGACCGGCGAAGCGGCGGATGAACTCTCTGCTTTTTTTCCGAGGGGCGCGACATCCCTGGCGACCGCACATCTACCATGTGTTATATCATGGCCGTTGAACCGGTTAACATCTCTTAAATCGACACGGGGTTGGTTGGAGAACATCCTTTTATAAAAATCGAGAATATCGGGATTGTTGCTTCCCAATCCCGGATCTGACTCATCTCTCATGGGAACGAGTACTTTTGTCGCGCCGAGGGAACGGGCGATTTTCTCTTCGTAATCCAAAACCTGCCTCATCAAATCTTCGGTGACAATGCTTTCCGTAACTTCCTTGCGCGGGCTGAAGCCACGGTCGATAAGGACAGGCTCGTTGGTCCCGGCAATGGCATTACCAATAATAAGAAGAGTACCGCCTAAAAGGTCGTTAGTATCGGCATCGACAAGCACCAAGGCCACCATGTTATCGTTGTCTTCCATGGTATGATTTGTGCGCGTCCAACATTCGTCACTAAAATAGCCGATAAATTCGGCAAGCCAGCCCCTGGTGGGAACGATTTTTATCCTCCGGGTAAAACCGCCTGCCTTTATGCGTTCGCTCTCGTCTCTTAAGGCCTTGGCATCGATCGGCTTAAACAGGGCCCGGGCTCTTTGTTGATCATTGGAAATACCTTCCGAAGGAAAACCATCGACGAGTTCAATTAATTTAGAGATAGTCTCATGGGTCAACTCCTTGCCGCGACGGCCTCTAAAATATTCCAACAACTTTGACAAGCCGGTGTTATGATAAAAAGCGTAGGTAAGTAGTAACCTCCTGACCACCGGCCTAGTCGTTTTAACAGAGTTTATCGTTGTTATTGTCTCGATGGTTAAATTCAATAAAGGAAATTGCCCCTTGGGCGCGGCTTCAAGCTCTGACCTGGCTGATCTTAACAATCTCAGTTTTCTTTCTACATCCGCTATCTTTCTCGCCTCCGTAGCTTCACTAGGCGTATGCGATAACTTCTCGACTTCCTTATCAATCAGAGAGAATAAATCCAGAATCGTAGCGTCATAGGGCGATTTATCTTCTCCCGCCACGGCGATAGCATCAATCGCGCCTTCAACCGCCTCAACCATTCCTTTACCATAGCTTGCCGCGTCAGCCCCAAGGCCCTGTTGTTTACCGGTAGAGACTACGATTGATTCTTCCAACAAGGGGAAACCTTTTGGTAAAGCGGCCATATCTTTATCTTCTTCCTTCTTTTTTTTCTCGTAAGCCTTTTTATAATAACCATAAATCGCGTCAAACGGTTCAACCCCATCCTCTCCCCTATGCAGGCTGGTATCGTAATGGACGATATGACGCAATAAAGCATTGACTTCGGGGTCGGAAATATTTAAATCACCCGGCAAGACAGCGTCAAAGAGATGGCCGAAAATTTTACGGTGTAGCTCACCTTTAATGAATACGCTGTTTTGTCCGCTCGGCTCTGTCCTTGGCTCTACTGCCGGCGAGGCGACAACTCTTTCTTTTCGTCCCGCGTCCGAGTGACCGGAGGGAACGGACGTCCTACGTCCTACGGATAGCTTTGCGTTTTGCCCTGTTGCCGGCGACCCGGCTCGCCCCGAAACAATAACCTCACTGCTGATTACTTTTACACCATGGCCTTCACAGATATCGGCTATCGTAAACCTGGGAGGAAGGTTTGGCCTAACTTCCAGATTAAAAGCCTTTGGGGTAAAAATTGTTCCGCCCGAAGTATACCGACGCCGCACCGGATGCTTGGTAGCGCTATCCTGCTCCCGCTTGATACAGTTATAGACACCTCCCTTGTAAGCCTGGACATAAAGGTTAAAGATTTTATCTTTTACGTTCTTGTCGTTTAAATCAATCCCGGCGATCTTACTCTGGTCGATGTAGTATTTATAGAAGGTATTTTGGAATTTCTTGCGGAACCAGACGGCTAAGATAAGGGAGTGGTAGATTTGGCGAAGGGTCGCAAAGCTCTTTCCCTGGTTGACTTCTTGGTTGACTTGAGGCAGAATTACTTCTTTGAATACATTTGAAGCGATCTCATCAGCTTTTTCTTTTTCATCCTTCATCCTTCGTCCTTCATCCTTCGATTGACCGCGCTGCGCCGCAGTGTAATCGCGCTCATGCATCGTCTTCAGGCTGGCTTCCAGGACAAACGCCGTATCCCCTTTCTCATAAACCACGCTCTTCTGGGGCATGACCCAGACTTTGTTGTAGGTGTTGATAGAACCGTTGATCCCGTTGAGCCGGTTTTGCCGGTTGAGCCCGTTAGAATTGGTTTTTGCGATAACCTCATTCCAATACCTTTTTCCCAATTCTGTTTCCGGATAAGTCAAAGAAGAAACGAGTTGCTTCAGGCAATAATCCTGCCCTAACAGGTCTTTACCGAGATCGGTCAGGGCTAAATTGTCTGAAGCGACTCGTTCCCCTTCATAAGGTGACAGGTTGACCCATAACTCTTCCTGGGGAAGAGTTAACCCTGCCAGAAAATACTTGATAAGACGATTAGCTTCTTCTTTGGTGACATCTTCTTTATTGGCGGTATCGACTAAGAATTCTATGTTGAGAGGGTTTTTAGGATTAAAACGTAAACCTTTAAGCACGGGATAAGAGAACTTTTCCGAAAGGTTGAGGAGTTTGGTCGGGGCTGGAAGGTTGTAGATCGCACCGGTAGGCTGGGGAGCCGGGGATACGGAAACGGCTTCCGCCATGATTTCCGGCGCGAATGAAGAAAAAAATATCGCGCCGGAAAGAAATACAGCGGTGCACCTGAACAGAATAGTACTTCTGCGTATTGGGATTAGCTGGGTCATAACTAATCCAGAAAATACGTCCGGTAAAACGTATTTTCTGCTCCTTAGCAACAGACAGGCATCGCCTGTCTCTACGCATTATATTTAACATATTTAATCGGGGAAAACCGGAAAAAGGGAGGGTTTTTGAGGGATTTTTGAAAACGCTTTCTAATCCGGACGAGCCGGAAACAAAAAAAGAAAAAAGCTCGTCCGGATTAGCTATATCTTGCTCGCGGAAAAAAACTATAAATCATTTTCTAACCCTACTCTTTAAAAACTCTGTCATTTCTTTACCGGATTTAAAACGTAATTCATCCTTGGTTGATTCGCCGAAAAGGGCTTTCTCTGCCGCTTTTAAATCTTCCTGACAATATTTATCTTCAAGAATAACTTCCTTAGGGGTCATAATTATCTTGTTATCTACATATATTTCATACCGCGACTTTCACCACTACCTTACGCACCGCGCCATTACCGGCGAGCGGGGCGTGAGCATCTTCGGGAAAAAATATGACGAATCTACCGGACGTAAGGGCGAACCAGGCCTGCGGCGTATCTTTTAATATGCCGAAATCTTTTTTCTTATTATATTTCTGGTCCACGCTGAAGCAATCCGCCAACGACAACCAACCGATAACATCCACGCCGCTTACGCAGTATTGGATATCGATGAATTTACGGTGAAATTCTAATTTAGAATCATCCTTCCCTCTTCCATTCGAAACCGCAACCGTGGCAAAAAGTTTTTTCCCGTTTAATTCATATTTGCCGTCTTTTAACTCGCGGGGGTTACTTTTACATAAAAAGGCAAACGCTTCCTTGAAGGCAGGATGCAAGGCGTAATAAATTTTAGCGTTTTCTAAGGTATCAATGATCATAGCCTATCCTTCACTCATTGCGTTAACTCTCTTATTTTCTCCTCAATCATCTTAACATGTTTTTCCTCTTCGTTGATTAAGGAACCTAACAAATCGCCAATGGAAGAATGTTCGAGCGCCAATCTTCGATATAATTTAACCGACGCTTTTTCCTTACTTAAAGCCAATTCCAATGCTTCCAGGGGTATCATAACGCCTCCTTTTAGAAACAAAAACTTTGGTCCACAGATATTTTTTTATTTATGGCTTATCCCTGAATGCTTGCCATATGTTCACACCCGGACGAACGAAACTCGCCGATAAAACCGTCCATTTCTTGTTTAGTCTTGGCCAGAAACGCCCGCATCCGCAACGGCCTTACCCGGGAAAACCCCTTGGTATACCAGCCGAAGAATTTGCGAAAATGCAAAACCCCCCGCGCTTCGCCGTAAAGTTCGACATTCATTCCCAAATGCCGTTCCATAATCCCGGCGACAACTTCCAGCGCCGGCCGTTCTGGTAGAATCCCGGTTCGGCAAAATTCTTCGATTTCCTTAAAAATCCAGGGATTACCCGTGGCGCCGCGCGCCACCATCACCACGTCACAGCCGGTCTCATCGAACATCCTTTTGGTTAACCGGCCGCTTAGTATATCCCCGCTGGCGATCACCGGGATTGTTAAAGATTTTTTAACTTTCGCGATAATATCATAATCGACCGCGCCGCTATATCCCTGTTTTCGCGTCCGGCCATGGACCGAAACCGCAGCCACGCCGCAATCCTGGGCCAGCTTGGCTATCTCTACCGCGTTTATCGAGGAACTATCCCAGCCGGCGCGAATCTTAACGGTTACCGGAACGGTTGAACGGGCAACCATAGAAGTAAGCAATTCCTTTAATTTATCAGGTTGGCGCATCAACCCTGAACCCGCACCGGATCGGATAACTTTCTTTACCGGGCAAGCAGCGTTTAAATCAAGAATATCAAATTTATAACCGGCCAGACAGTCAATCGCGCGCGCGATAATATCCGGCTCGTGGGTAAGCAGTTGTATCCCTAACGGCTGGTCAGCCGCGCAAGACTTAAGGATTATCTGCGCTTCGTTACTCTTATAGCAAAGCGACCGGCCGCTGATCATCTCAGTAAACGCGAATGCGCATCCGGCCTCCCGGCTGACCAGCCGGAACGGCAGGTCGCTCACTCCCGATAAAGGAGCAAGGATGTAAGGTTTTTCTAAGGTGAATTTTCCTATTTTAACCATATAAAAACTTTTTTTGTCCACAGATTGCTCAGATTAGAAAATATGGAATCAAGCTCGAAACAAAATAGAATATCGGTATTTTCGCAATCTATTAGTTTATATTTTTCCCACAAAATCTGTGAAAATCTGCGTAATCTGTGGACCGATTATTCTTTGGTTAAAATTTTATTTCCAAAAAGTATGCCCTTCCAAAAATAAAAAACTCAACGCACAGATTGTCTTAGCATCGATAATTTCCCCGCTTCGCAACATCTGTGCTATATCTTCGCGGTCGAAAATCTCCTCGCTAATTACTTCGTCGGCCATCGCTTTTTTAGTTACTTTCGCCAGCCGCGTCGCTTTATAAATGATTATCCGCTCGGTGGAATAACCCGGCACCGGCACAATTTCCTGGATTTTTTCTAACTTCCCCGCCTTATAGCCGGTTTCCTCGATAATCTCCCGTCTGGCGCAATCAACGGGCTTCTCGCCTTTTTCCAAAGTGCCGGCGGGAAATTCCCAGATATACTTATTAATCGCGGCGCGGAACTGGCGGATCAATAAAATCCTGCCATCGTCAAAAATCGGGACAATCAAAACCGCGCCGGGGTGCTTGATGATTTCCACCTTAACGTCAAAACCGTTAGGCAGGGTCATTTCCTTGACAAATACCTTAAGTAATTTACCGTTATAGACTTGTTTTTCTTTTTTCATTTGAGCTCCTTACGATACGCAGATGATCGCCGATTGAAAATCAACAGATGATCACAGATAAAACTATTGAATGCCAAAATTTTCCATCTTTGACTCAATCGTATATCTCTCTTCGGTATTTTTATCAACGATCATCAGCATCTTCTAATCAGTGATCATCTGCGTTTAATAAAACTATAAATAGCCAGAATCGCCGCTGGGGTGATGCCGCTGATCCTTAACGCCTCGGCTAATGTCCCCGGCTTGAACTTAGTTAATTTCTCCACCACCTCTTTAGACAACGAAGGCACTTTCGTGAAATCCATCTTAGGTATCTTTATCCGCTCCAGATGTTTCAATTCCGCCTGCCAGACTTTTTCCCGGCGCAGAAAAGCTTCATATTTAACTTCTATCTCCGCCTCGATTTTAACCTGCCCATCGGCTTTGCCGAGGGGCGAGCCGCTGATATTTTTATCCGCCAGGTCTTTTTCGATATTCTCGAAACTTATATTCGGCCGCTTTAAGATTTCCCGCAGGCTGATTTTTTTGCCTTCGAACGCTACCTTAACCACAGCCAATTCCGTAAGGGTTTTTTTAATCTCTTCCTGCCTGGCTAAAACTCTTTCATATTCGTTCTTATCGATAAGTTTTAATTTCAACGCTAACGGCGACAGCCGAAAAATCGCGTTGCTCTCCCGCACGGAAAGCCGGAATTCCGAACGCGAGGTAAACATCCGGTAAGGCTCATCCGTACCCTTCGCCGTTAAATCATCGATCAACACGCCGATAAACGCCTCTTCCCTTTTCAGCACTAAAGGCTTCTTGCCTTTTACCGCAAGAACAGCGTTAACCCCGGCGATAAAACCCTGGGCCGCGGCTTCTTCATAACCGGTAGTGCCGTTAACCTGGCCGGCAAAAAATAACCCGCCGACTTTTTTGGCTTCTAAATTCGCGTCAAGCTCTCGCGCGTCAATCAGTCCGTGCTCGATGCCGTAACCCGGCCGCAACACCACCGCTTTTTCTAAACCCTCGATAGTATGAATAAAATCGATTTGCGCGTCCAACGGCAGGGATGTGGAAATCCCGTTGGGATAGACTTCGTTAGTATCGCGGCCTTCCGGCTCGATAAAAATATGGTGGCCTTCCCGGTCGCCAAAGCGGACGATCTTATCCTCCAACGAGGGGCAATAACGCACGCCGTGCGCCTTGATTTTTCCCGTGTACAGCGGCGAACGGTTTAGATTCGCTAAAATTATCTTATGGGTCTTTTTATTGGTGCGGGTAATATAACAACTTAACTGGTCTGTTAATATCTGCGAATTAGAAAAAGAAAACGGGATGACGTCGGTATCGGGAACCTGCTCCTGCATCTTTAAAAAATCGATACTGCGCTTATCCAACCGGGCGCAAGTACCGGTTTTAAAATGCTTAGTCGTAATCTTAAGTTTTCTGATGCTCTCAAAAAGTTCATCGCTCGATTCTTCGCCCAGCCTTCCCCCGCTGAAACTGTTCAACCCGATATGAATCGTACTTTTCAAAAAAGTCCCCGCACAAATGATTGCGGCCCCGGCCTCAATCATTTGTCCAAAATTTGTCTCGATGCCGACAAATTTCTTATTTTTGACAATAAGACATTTTACTTTGGCCTGGAGAATTGTAAGGTTTTTGGTATTTTCCAGAAATTCGCGGGCGATTTTCGGGTAAAGATACTTGTCCACCTGCACCCTTGTCGCCCAAACTGCCTTCCCCTTGGAGCGGTTCAAAAAGCGGTAAGCCACTGCGGCCTTGTCGGTGATCTTACCGATCAACCCGCCCAAGGCATCCACCTCCCGCACCAAATGGCCCTTAGATACGCCGCCTACGGCCGGGTTACAAGAAAGCGCACCGATGCGGTCGATGTCGATAGTAAGGAGCAAAGTGGAACAGCCCAGCTTGGCGGAAGCGTGCGCGGCCTCAATCCCCGCATGCCCGGCGCCGATGACAATCACATCATATTTGGTCATAATAAAATTTTAACCGCGAAGATAAGGAGATAAATAAAAGACAAAAACAATTTTTACCACAGAGGACACAGAGCTCACAGAGGATACAAAAATAATTTCCTTTTCAAATATTTTTAATACTGGCCTAGGCCAATAAAAATCTTTTAAAAATTAGCATTTATCGCTTCTCTCTGTGTTCTCTGTGCGCTCTGTGGTGAGATTTTTTAGTATTTATCGCTTTAATATTTGCCGTTATTATAGGGCAAAAGGGCCGAAATCACAAGGGATAAAATCTTTGTATTCCAATGGTTTTAAAGGTATAATTTAGTTATACCTAGCCCGCTTCATTTCGAAAGACACGATACATAATTATTATCTTTGCGCGCTTTTCGCCTTTGCGGGAAAAATTTGGAGACGGTATGGCCTTTGTCGAATGGCAAAATCATAGCATAGAATTTATCCCGGTTTTGTCGCACAAAACCCTCTGGATGGCGACAAAAAATGAGTTGCGGGTCGACGGCCGATTGCTGGCAACATCGGGCGGTTTTGTTTTCCGCAGTAAAGCCGAAGGCGAGTTTGAACACCGTAGCGAAAATGTTAAAATAGAAGTAAAAAGTCGTACTTACTGGGGAGCGTTTTTCGATATAAATTACGAAATCGTAATTAACGGGAAAACGATAAACAAAGCGATCGCAAAATCAAAAATTCGCTGGTAAAATCAGTCCGGCATTATATTCCATAAAAGAATATCCTGAATCGACTGAACTATCCGCCGCAAAACGAGTAACGCATATTTTGTAAGACGGTTTAGCTCGTTGCTAAGCTAAGCTGCGGGAGCGCCTATGAAAAAATCGAGCGCGGCGGTCATCGCGGTTTTATTACCCTGCCTGGCTTACGCGGCAATTGTCGCGCTGACGGAACAGGCTTCCGGGAACACCGGCACCACGCCGGGCAGAGAAAAACGAGCCGCTCTGGCGATTCGCGATAACGTAACGCCGTTCCAGAAGTGGGGTTCCCGGAATTTTACCCTGCCCTATCTCAACCGGTACTATGACGCCGCCTGGTATTTCACGCAAAGCGACACAAGAGACTGCCGGCAGTTGTTTCTGGCGCGCCTCGACGAAGCTTTGAAACGGTATCCCCAAGTCGACCTCTTTATCCTCGCGCATGATAACCGATTAGTCACGTGGATAGAAGGGCTGCCGGCGGAACAACGCGAACGCTTGCGCCTGGTGTATAATACCGGCTGCTATGACTTAAAGCAGGGCCCGTTGTGGTTAAGCCTGGGCGCCAAAGCTTACGTTGGGCATCCCGGGTACAGCGTTTCACCTGTTTTTTACTTCTATTTCCTGCGCCGGTGGACTCGCGGGATAAAGCTGGCTGACGCGATAGAGGAATCAAACGCCTTGATGCGGTTGATTATTACCCGGGCACAACTCTTCTCCTTCGGAAAATTGAAGATGGACAAAAAAATTCAAGAATCGGAGGCCTTTTGTTATGGCGACCGCGAACTACACCTCTAAAACCACCGGCGGCAGGCAGAAGGACCGCCGATACCTGGTGATTCCCGCACTGGCCCTTTTATTTCAACTAACGCCGGCGGTTATCATCGGGATAATCGCGAAATCGGCCTACGGGCAACCGCAATGGTTACCGGAAACGTGGGAACGGCCGATATCTCTTCTGGTGCTGGGGTATTCCGCCGCAATCAGCTGGCTGTTGGGAAGCATCGGCGCGTATAGACTCCTGGCCCACTGCCGTCCCCGGATTGCGCTATTGCTGATTATTGTTTGCTGCGTACCGGCGTTGCTCGCCGGAGCTGTTTACCTGCGCGCGTTACTTGTATTCCTGACGCTGGCGTAGTATTTTGCCAAAACCGGGAATACGCAGGGATATGAATGTTTTTAAACACTCATACAATTTTCATAATCTAAATGTTTATGATATAATCACAACAATGGAAAACAAATATAAAAAATTATTTATAAAGATTCAAATTCTTTTAATCTCGGCGGCGCTGGCGATACCCTCGTTAAGCTTTGCCGATAATCTCCGGACCTTTCTGGTCGGGCAAATTGCCGTAGAAAAAACAACGAGGCAAGGCGGCGCAAATGAATTTTCCGGATTGGTAGGATCATTACGTTTCGATATCGAAGGAAAAGCGGTTTATATCGCGGAATTCTTTAAGCTAAATAAAAACATAACCGTAATCAACGGCATTTTTAAAATAACTAAATTAGAGCAATCCGCCGATATTATTGCTTTTGAATGTATTGACCAAAGTTTCCTGACCAAGGGTGCGGAATGGACGGGAAAAATCTGGCTCGCGGGCACCGATGATGTAAAAATTGAAATGAACCAAAAACAATCTTCGCGCCAGTGGGTTAACTTAGGGGGGCGAGGAAAAAAGTTCCTTGAAGAAAACGGATTAAAACATTTATTTTTGGGAATCTAATTCGGCAGAGCCGGAACCAAAACCGAGTTTCAATTATACCGAATTAGATTAATGAAAACCTACAATTTTTCCGCCAAGGCGAGACTTCGCCAAAAGTTTCCAACTTTTGGCGAGCAAACTTTCCCTCATATAAAAACTAGTGCACTGTCAAATTAATTTTTACTGGTATCACTTCAGGAAAAATTAATTTCTACATGCACTTGTACCGCGTACCACTATTAACAATTAAGCTGACGCGGTACGAGGCTACTTCTTCGCGGTCTGTTTCGCTACCGCTTCAACCGCCTTCTTCAAAACCTCCGGATCACCCAGATAATAATGCTTAAGCGGTTTCAGATTTTCATCGAGTTCATACACCAGAGGTATCCCCGTAGGTATATTAAGCTTAACGATTTCCTCTTCGCTCATATTATCGAGATACTTGACCAACGCGCGCAAACTGTTGCCGTGCGCGGCAATCAAAACGCGCTTACCGCCCTTGATAGACAGCGCGATTGTTTCATGCCAGTAAGGAAGGAATCTCGCCACGGTATCCTTCAAAGATTCGGCCAAGGGAATTTCTTCTTTTTTTAAACTTTTATAACGCGGGTCAAAAGCGGGCGAACGCTGGTCGCCGGTTTTTAGCGCCGGCGGCGGGACATCGTAGCTCCGGCGCCATTGTAACACCTGAGCCTCGCCGTACTTTTCCACCATTTCCATCTTATTAAGCCCCTGTAAACTGCCGTAATGGCGCTCATTCAGGCGCCAGCTGTTGATAACGGGTATCCACATCAAATCCATATCTTCTAAAGTAAGCCAGAGGGTTTTAATCGCGCGCCTTAAAACCGAGGTATAAGCGATATCGAAAACAAATTTTTCTTTTTTTAAATCTTTGGCGGCACGGCGCGCCTCTTCAACTCCCTTAGGCGATAAATCGACGTCGGTCCAGCCGGTAAAACGGTTTTCCAGATTCCACTGGCTCTCGCCGTGACGAAGTAAAACTAATTTATACATGCTTCCTCCTCTCCTTGACTAAATTAATATCTCGAGAAACTTAAAAAAATAGACAGGATTAACAGATTCTACTCTGCCAATCCTGTCGGATTTTTATAATTTAGGATTAACCTGGAAAGTGTAGTTGGAGCGAGCAAAGAACCGTAAGATTTTGCAGCGAAAGGATTGACAAAAAACGTAGGCATACTCAAGGAGTATGTCGAGGCTTTTTGGCATTCCTTGCAGCGCAAAAGATTACGGCTATTTGCCGCGAGCAACTGCATTTTTCAGGTTAGCACTTCGAATAACCACAGGCATCGCAGATAAGACAGCCTTCCTGATGCCGGAGGGCGAAACCGCACTCGGCGCAGACACCCACGATCGCGATAAGGTCGTTGTTAATACTTTTAGCAACCGATACCGTTTCTTCTCCCGGCTGTTCCACCATAGCCTCGACGCTAACCTCTTCTTTCTGGTCGATGGCGCGTTTTTCCAGAACCCGGGCAATAGCGTCGGCGCAGGAAAATATCTTTTTACCGCTGGTCCAGGAAGGAGACGGACACCTTATCCCTTTAAGCTGTTCGATAACGACTTTCATGTCGATACCGCCGCGCAGCGCCAGGGAAATCAACCGGCCGATTGCTTCCAGCTGGCTGGCGGCGCATCCGCCGGCTTTGCCCATCTGGGTGAAAACTTCGAAAAACTCTCCGTCCTGGCCATGGTTGATCGTCACGTAAAGATTGCCGCAACCGGTAGTAACCTTTGTGGTGGTCCCCAAAATCACTTCCGGCCGCGGCCTCGGAAAAGCGATAGAATAAACCTGTTTATTATCCGCTTTAATTTCTTTCTTATCTTCTTTTTTCTTGTCGACCGTCAAGACCTGGACGCTGCGGCTGCCGTCACGGTAAACCGTAATCCCCTTACACCCTAATTTATAGGAAAGCAGGTAGGTCTCCTTTACGTCTTCAACCGTAGCACAATTGGGAAGATTTATTGTTTTAGAAACGGCATTATCGGTATACTCCTGAAAAGCCGCCTGGTGTTTGATATGCCAGAAAGAACTTATTTCCATCGCCGTTTTGAAAACTTTCTTGATTTTTTCGGGGATTTCCTTCATTGTCTGGATACTCTCACCCGAGGCGATTCTTTTCATTATCTCCGGCGTATAACAACCTTCTTTTTTCATCACATATTCAAAGGCGGGGTCGACTTCCAGAAGCTTTTCGCCGTCAAGAACATTACGGAAATAACATAAAGAAAAATTCGGCTCGATGCCGCTTGATGTCGGACCGGCGATAATACTGATCGTGCCGGTAGGCGCTACCGTAGTAAGGGTGGCGTTTCTTATTTTGATATTACGCGCTTCCCAAATACTCCCTTTCCATGACGGAAATAGCCCTCTCTCCTTAGCCAGCGCTACCGACTCCTCTTTTGCCGAACTGTAGATGAAAGACATTATCTTTTTACCTAAAACAATCGATTCATCGCCGTCATAAGGAATACCCATAAATCCCAGCATGGTTGCCCAGCCCATAATTCCCAAACCGATTTTGCGTGTCCTTAAAGTGTTTTCCTTTATTTCCTCGAGCGGAAATTTATTAGTATCGATAACGTTATCTAAAAATCGGACGGCAACCCTGGTAACCCGATCCAGCTTATCCCAGTCAACACTAAAGGCGCCGGCGGCCTCTTGGATACAGCGCGTTAAATTGACGGAACCGAGATTACAGGATTCAAAAGGAAGCAACGGCTGTTCGCCGCAAGGATTGGTGCTTTCGATATTACCTAAATGAGGCGTGGGATTAGCTTCATTGATCCGGTCGATAAAAACGATTCCCGGTTCGCCGTTACGATGGGCGTACAGGGCGATTAAATCAAAAACTTCGCGGGCATTTTGCCGGCAAATGATTTCTTTAGTCCGCGGGTCGATAAGGTCATATTCCCCGCCTTTTAAAACTTGTTCCATGAATTCATTAGTGATGGCGATGGAAATATTAAAATTGGAGATATCGCCTTCGGTCTCTTTGCATTTGATAAATTCTAAAACATCGGGATGGTCGACGCGCAGGATTCCCATATTGGCGCCGCGGCGCGTTCCACCTTGTTTTACCGCCTGGGTGGCCGCGTCGAAAACTTTCATGAAAGAAACCGGGCCGCTGGCGACGCCGCCGGTCGATTTAACCACGCTGTTTTTGGAACGCAGCCGCGAGAAACTGAAACCCGTTCCGCCGCCGGTCTTATGGATAAGCGCGGTGGCCTTTATCGCGTCGAAAATCGATTCCATGGAATCTTCTATTGGGACCACGAAGCAGGCGGAAAGCTGGCCTAAATCTTTGCCCGCATTCATCAGTGTCGGCGAGTTGGGCACAAATTCAAGGTTGGCCATCGTTTCGAAAAATTGCTTTTTTATTTCTTCGACTTTATCTTTCTTGGCGCCGTAGCGTCTTTCGGTAAGGGCGATGGCTTCAGCGACGCGTTCGAGCATTTCACGCGGCGTTTCCTGAGGCTGGCCGTTTTCGTCTTTAGAAAGATAACGTTTTTTCAAAACAATGAGAGCGTTGGAAGAAAAGTTTAAATTATCATCCATGACAAACTCCTCTTAATTTTTTCGCAAACAAATTGTTTCGCAATCCTTGCGAAACAATTTGGCGGTAAAAAACAAATATCAATAGTTTATTTTATATCACAGGGCACGGCGGGTGTCAAGAAAAATACTACATATTGTATCCACAGCTTATCCACTCACAATATATTGATAATTAAAGGATTATGCTCCCCTTTAAATTTAAGTAAGTTTTTTGCTGAAAATATTTTTGATTAATGAGACTTCGCCGTAATGAAACTTGCCCGGTATGCCGGGCTTAGTTGAATTATCAAGTCCGAAGTCCGTCAATTCGTTTAACGAATTGACGAGACCTCGCCATCTATGGGATGGCGGGGGCGCAGGATGAGGCGGTAGTCGAACAATAAAACTTGCCCCGTACTCGGGGCTTAGTTTTATTGCCCAGCACTAATTTTGCTGTGGCAAAATTAGTGCTGGGCAGCGTAAACCACGACATCGGTTGATGGTACTTCATGGAGTAGGATTTTAAAAAAATCGTCAAACGTACCTGAGGTTTACGCGGCCGGGCTTGGTCAATGGAAACTCACTGTATCTCTCATCACCAATTCCGTATCCAGAACAATTTTCTTAACTACAGCGTTTTTATTCTTTACTGCTTCGTCTAAAATATCGACGGCGGCCGCGCACATCGCCGACAAAGGCTGCCTTACTGTGGTAAGCGCGAGGCTGCCCCAATGATAATTGGGATTATCGTCAAAACCGATTACGCTTAAATCTTTGGGGATAGTTATTTTATTTTCTTCGGCAAAGGTTATCACCTCGCCCGCTACTTCGTCGCTGCAACATAAAATAGCCGTAGGCGGTTCAGACCCGGAAAATAACTCACCCAGCCTTTCCCGCGCTTCTTTGCGCGAAAAATTTGTTACCTTAATATAAGTGTCTTTTACCGGTATCCCGTTTTTCTGTAAAGCATTCTTGTACCCATCAAGACGTTCCGCGGCGCATTGCACGTGAAGATTTCCCGCTAAATGAGCAATTTTTTTATGGCCGTGGTTCAACAAAAACTCCGTTGCGTCATAGCTTCCCTTAAAGTTATTTATCGCTACATAATTAACATTTTCGGCGTCAAGTTTTTTATTCATCACTACGAACGGCAATCCTTCTTTGGCTATTCTCTCCATCTGGCTTTCGTTACCTAAAACATCGGAAAAAATAATCCCGTCGACCAGAGAAGTCTTTAAACTATCTTTATTCCAGAAAACATGCAGCTGTAAATCTACCCCCTTGGCCGCCATCGAAACAGCAACACTTCTTATTATTTCCATCGCATAATAAGAATAAAAAAGACCTTCGTAGCCGGGAATAACCAGGCTAAAAACGCCCAGCTTCCCCCCAGCCAACCGTCGGGCATAAATAAAAGGCTGGTAATTAACTTCTTTAATAATTCGTTCGATTTTTCTGCGGCTGGATTCTTTCAAAAGGGAAGGATTATTGAAAAAGCGGGATACGCTGGCGATGGAAACGCCCGCTTTCTGCGCGACATCTTTAATGGTAATTTTGGGAGTGCCCACTTTCCTGCCTTAATTTAATATAGCTTGTAGATTATAGATAGTAGCTGTACCGGTTATCTGTACTATCTATCATCTATGAAAGGCAATTCTTAAATTACTCCAAGTTATTTACTGACTACCGTATCGCCTTCCTGGACGGTTGAGCCGCTTATTACATTCCTTACATCGGCCGCGGAGATTTCTTTCCTTGTTTCGATTATCTCGACATCAGCGATAGCTTTATCGCCGCGCATAACTTTCATGCTCATGCCCGGCTTCAGGCCGGCAGACTCTCCTATATCCATAACAATGAATTTTTCTTCCTGGTTTACCGCGATAATCGAACCCTTTGCCCCCTTGACCCCTGAAATTTCCGGTTTTACCACAATCGGAGGCAATTCCACGGAAGCAGACCCGCTGCCGACGCCGGAATCTTTTGTCCTGATCGCGCTTTTTAAATCTTCCTGCAATTCTCCCAAAGCAAGCGTTTTTTGTTTAAAAACATTTTCTACTTCCGTAATCCTCTTATCTAAATTATCCTTCTTATCCTGGATATCTTTAATGGCATTCTGAAGCTGGGTTCTTTCTTTGTTGGCCATAATCAACTCTCTTTTAAGATTAAGATTGTCTTCGCGCATTTTAGTCAGCTCATCGCTGGCTACCTTGCGAGTTTCTCTTTCATTGACCAGATCCCTGCTCATAATATCCATGCTGCGCTCTTTGTATTGGAGATCCTGCTCAAGGCGGGTTTTTTCTTTATTGAGGTCGTCAATCTTCAAGGTTAATTCCTGGTTGGTCCGTTCTAATCCTACTATCTGGTTCTTGGTATCCAAAAGTTCCCTGGTTATTGAATCAAACTTTGCTTCCAACTCGGCTTTCGTCCTAACCACGTCAGCCCAGTAATCTTCTCCGGAAATCTTGCTTTCCTCGGATTTTTTTTCTGGTTCTCCCTGGCCTCCCTCCGGCGCGGCCCCTGCGCCGGACGCAGCAGGCGGCTCTTTGACCGCCATCGACATGCCTGCTTTAGATTTCTTAATCTCTTCGACTAAAGCTTCTTTATCCTTGGAAATAGTTTCGTATCTATTTTTATAGGAATCTCTTTCTTTCTTAAGGGCATCAAGCTGGCCCATGGCCTGCCTGGTTTTGGCAAGCTCATTTTCTATGCCTTTTACCTTATCGTTGGCTTCGGCATACTTAGCCTGCCAATCATCTTTTTCTTTAATCAGCCGCGCCTTTTCGGATGTAAGTTCGTCATTTTGCGTTTTTAAAACCTGGTTATCGCCCGCAAATTTAAAAACAGCCGCGCCGCCGACTAAAAGCACCAGAACAAATAAGACAAGAAAAATTATTCTTGTTTTATCCATTAATCCTCCCTTTCACGAATAGTTGACTCAAGAAAATGCAATAAAAAATTGCATTTTTCCCATTAATTTCGATTATAACATATAAATAATTCGTGTAAAGAGCTTTATAATATATTTCACAGATCATCCAGGGCAAGCATTGCCGCGCCAAGAACGGTCGCGTTTCTCCCTAAAGCGGAATAAGTAAGCTTTAAATTTTTTCTCATCTCGCTGAAAGTAAAATCTTTCACGCAGGCAATACAATCATCTAAAAAGAAATCAGGCGCTTCTTCCAACCCCCCCCCGATAACGACTACTTCGGGATTAAGCATGTTGACCAGAAAGGAAATCTTGGCGGCCAAAGCCGTTGCCGCCTCTTTAAGAATTCCCCGGCTTAATTTATCTTTTTTTGCCTCTTCGAAAATATCGGCCAGCGAAAGCTCGCCGGTCGAAGTTATCCTTTTAATAAGGGAAGTCCCTTCGCCGCGGGCGATGAGTTCTTTTGCCTTCTTAACCATGTCCAAGTCAGCGTGCCATTTCTTAAGAAAAGAAAGGTCTCCCAGACAAGAAGCATGCGCCTCTCTTAAATTTATAAACAGCTCGCCGGCGGCGCCATCTTTACCTCTATATAATTTACCGTTAATGACAATCCCCATCCCCACGCCGGAAAACATATAGAGCATATCTTCATGCCTGGAAAAATTAAGCTGGTGCTCGGCAAAAGCGCAGGCATTGGCGTCGTTTTCTAAAATCACCGGAAATCCGAATTTTTTTTCCAGATATTCCTGAAGCGGCAAAGCGATATAAACATAAGTAGATTTTTGTTTTTGCGGCCAGTAGACTATTCCTTTATCGTGGACAATTCCCCCTAAGGCAACCCCGACTCGTGCGATATTTTTTTTGTCTTTACGCGCTTCGGCAATAACTTCCTCAAATAGCTCTATCAGCACCTCAATCGTTTCATTGGCATCTACTTTATTTCTTTTTTTCTGGATTTGCGCTATAACCTTACGGTCATCGCGCAAAACCACCGCCCTGGCATCAAAAAGATTAAGGCCGATACCGATCGAACATTTAGATTCCATATCGTTCTCCTTCAAGAAAAATCTGCCTCTCCCAAAAAGCTAAGCAGATACAACGCCGAGAAAACCGATGATTTAGACAAGCAGTCAACAATAGAATACCAGATTTATAGTTTTTATCAATAAAGAAACCGGGTATGGCGCCGGATAGACGATTCCTGCAAATAAACTTATTTCTCCACCCTGAACTTAGCGTTCATCATTGCATCGTTCGGCCGGGATTTCCACCGGCGGTGAATCCAGCTCCATTGCGAAGGAACATCGCGAATCCACCCCTCGATTATGCGCGTAAACTTTATCGCGTTTAAAAGTATCGTTTCATTATTATCTTCCTTTAAAATAAGATTTTCGGCGGGAAATATCTTTAAACAATGCTGCCCCGGCTTTTGTGAAGATATATACGCGGGAACAACGGCAGCCTGTGTGCGCAAAGCAAAAACAATAGGGCCGATGGGAGTAGCGGCGAGTTCGCCAAAAAACTTGACCCATACTCCGCCGGTGCCAAAGTTCTGATCCATCAGCATCACGACAATTTCATTGTCACGCAACGCCTTTATGGTATTCTTAACGCACTCTTGCCGCGGAAAGGAAAGAATGGTTTTTATACCCGCCCGGTCGCGCAAACTTTGGATATAGTCGCCGGTTTTTTCATCGCGCATCGGCCGTGCCATGACATTCACGGTATAACCTTCCTTTACCAGCTTAAGCAGGAGTAAAGGAAAATTACCCAGATGGGCGGTAAGGATAAGCACACCTTTATTCCGGCACAGCGCCGCGTCGAGATATTCCTTGCCTTCAATCGTAATACGCGCGATTTCGTCAGGATGCTGCAGGAAATATACCGATTCAAAAGACCATTGCGCCATATACCGGAATACATCCCCGGCTATCTTTTCTTTTTCTTTCTGCGCCATCCCGGGAAAAGCAATCGTCAGACCTTCCCTGGCGAATTTTCGGTGGGGGGTAAGCCAATAGGCGATACGCGCGATAAATGCGCCTACGGCATAGGAAACTTTCAAGGAAAACAATCCATTCAAAAAAAGAAAAAGATTAAATGCCAGTTCGCTGGATTTACGTCTTAAAAATTTATTATCCATTATAGTTTATACCCGATCTTCCTTAATAAATCTTTCCGCCATTTTATATCTTCGGAGCCTTCAATGCCTTTGGGCGAAGAACCATCGATCACCCCCATAATTCCCCTGCCCGATTGTGTTTGGGCAACAATAACTTCCAGAGGATTAGCCGTGGCGCAAAAAATATTGCATACTTCGCTGAGGTTCTTCAACTGGTTTAAAATATTTATGGGGTAGACGTCTTTTAAAATAAGGAGAAAAGAGTGGCCACAGCCAATCGCCTGAGCATTACCGACGGCGATTTTTTTCAGCGCCTCGTCATTGCCTTCGGCCCGGATGAGGCATTTGCCGCTGGCTTCGCAAAACGCCAGGCCGAATTTAGCGTTGGGGACGCTGGAAACAATCAGCTCATAAATATCTTCCACGGTCTTGATGAAATGCGTCTGGCCGATGATAACATTCAATTCTTCGGGTTTATCGATTTTGACTGCCTCGAATTTTATTTCCATAACCCCCTCCAATATTTTCGCCACGAAAACACAAAGATTATTAATTAGGCCAATTTAATTTTAAAATAAATTGGCCATTAGTCTATGGTTTTTCTTTGTGGCAAAATCTTCTCTGATTTATATCTTATTTTGATAACAGAAAAAATCAATAGAAATAATAAGCAGGCTGCGGAAAATAATTCCGGAAAGCGGTTAAAAAAGCTCCTTCCTTTATTCAAGGGCAGTTTAAAACTCCACGCGCCACGGCAAAATGTCTCCTTGCCGTTGCGGTTAAATTTATTTACGCGCCCATAGAAATCGGCATACCCCGATATGCCGGTGTTGGCGCACCGGGCAATAGAAATCCGGTTCTCCATCGCCCGTATCGCCATAATCGCCAGATGTTGGCTTGCCTCCGGCTCGCCATGAAACCACTCGTCGTTGGTGATATTGACGAGAAAATCGCTTTTGGCCGCAAAGCGCGCGGCAAAAACCGGCGGCGTATCTTCAAAACAAATCAGAACGCCGAAATTTTTTCCTTTCCAGGAAAAAATCTTATCCTCGCTGCCGCGCTGCATATCGCCCAGCTCGTTAAGCACTTCGATGAAACTGAATACTTTACGCAAAGGGACATATTCGCCAAACGGCACCAGTTTTATCTTCTGGTACTCGCCCCGGAAACACCCGCATTTAGCAATCAGAAAACTGCTGTTGGTAAATTGATTATTCCGGTAACCGATCGCCCCCATTAAAATATCGCGGCCGATATTTCTAGAAAAATCTTCGATGAGCCTCAATTCTTCATCGTGGACGAGCGCCGGCCAGGCGGCTTCGGGAAAAATGGCTAAAGAATCTTTATCGGTTTTAGCGCTTAATTCTTTTAGCCCTGCTAAAATATCGGATTTCTTGACGTCGCTCCGCTTCTCGCTTTCGGCGACATCCGGCTGGACAACCGACAAATCTATCGTATCGGCTATCTTCAGAGTATTTATTTTAAATAAGGAGTAAGCGACGCATGCCGCCATGATAAAAGAAAAAATAACGGTTTTCCTAGCCAGGTTTTTTTTCGCGGAGAAAAAATCGCCGATTAAAACATTGGCCGCGACGATTAAAAAAGAAATGAATTTAACACCGAATAAATCTACCGGTTGGACCAAATATAAATTGGTATATTGCGAATAGCCTAAGTTACCCCAACTGAATCCGCACCAGATACTTTCCTTAAGCAATTCCATGGCAACCCATAAACACGGCAAAGCGATAAGCCGGAAAGGCCGGCCGCTGAAAAACCGGCCCAAAAGAAAAAATAGAACCTGGTAAAGCGCCAGATACCCCAGTAAAAAAACAAGCCCCAAAACGGTGACGTGGCCGACCCAGAAAATCATCACGCCGAAAAAAACGTACCCGAAAATAAAACTATAGAACAGGCCTTCTTTTAAACGGCTCCGTGATTGTACGACAAAATACGGGGCGAGAGAAAACCAGATTAAAAAAGAAAAGGAAGGAAAATTAAAACTCAGGGCAGACGCTGCCGCGCTTAGAACAACAATTACTAGATTTTTAGAGTAAGTATTACTTTGCATAATAACGGAACGGAATTAAATCAGAAAAACAATAGAAAAAAATATAGTCCACAGATTTCTCAGATTACTCAGATTGGTTTCCCCAGATTTTTCTTTTTGTTTCTAAAAACGGCACGCCGAAATTTAATAATAAACCTAAAATTTTATGCACCTCGATGGCGGCGCCGATTATTTTTTCGGTAATATCTTCATGCGGCCAGATTTTATCGTCATAGTTTCGAATATTTTTCTCCTAATCTTAATCTGTGACAATCTGAAAAATCTGTGGACAAAAATTTTTTGTTTTTAAGGATTGCTCTCAATCGCGTTTTCCACGGGATTGGTTTGAGGTTCCGGTTCCGGCAAATCGGTATCGCGGGATTCCTCCGGCGCAAAGCCTACGGCGATAAGATATCCGATCGCCCGTTCGGCCAATTTATAACGATGGACAATACTCCAGAAGGCTTTGCTGTGGTTAGTCTCGATTAAATGCGCTAATTCATGGATAATCACATAATCCCTGACCCAGACGGGCATCGCGCTAAGGCGGTGGGAGATAAGAATTTTTTTAGTCTGGTAGTAGCAGCAGCCGAATTTTTTGTCCTGATAGGCGCTATATTCGATCCCCGCGATGTGCAATTTGCCGTCAAAATATTCCTTATTAAATCTCCGGGCGATTTCCATCAGGTCTTGCGTCTTTCTCAACTCGGCTCTCAGCTTTCGTTTCTGGAACCGCGCGGCGAAATTATTGATGACCTTGCGCAATTCGGTTTCGGAAATGTTACGGGGAGCATGGACCAGCATAGTATCGCCGGCAACCCGCGCGTTTATTGTCCGTCGGCGCTTCTTACTGCGGATGATTTGTACTTTATAAGGAAGGCATCCGGCCCGGTTAAGGCTTTCCTCTAAACCGCCGGGCGCTTCTTTCTTATTCGTAATCCGTTCAAAAAATTTTTCGAATACCATATTTTATTTTTTTATTTCCCACTGATTCGCATTTTCTGCCAGAGGCCATCGGCTTCGCCGAGAGGCGAGCGAGACCTCGCCAAAAGTTTTAACTTTTGGCGGGCAAGGCCTAATAATATGTTTTTTGTTTTCACAACATTTTTTCTATAGAAGCCTTTTTGGCCGCATACGCTTTACCCAAACCGATTTTAATGGCCAGGTCACACAAGGTAAGTGCCGGTTGGAATTCTCCGGCGTCGACCATGATCGAAATGCCCCGTTCGATAAAACGAAGTTCGCCCAGGTATTCAATAAATCGACGGCTATTTTCCACCTGCGCCTCCCCCAGATATTCACCGGCACGAATTACCGCTTCGCGGCATACGACAAGATCGCCGCATCGATACGCGTCTTCGGCCAAAAGATCATACACAAAAAACTTCACGGCATTAGGGATCGAATTAAACATTCCAAGATAATTCAGCAGATACCTCTTCCCCTTTTCGCTACCGTCAAACATGGCTTCGCTATGCCCGGCAAAAACACTATCCAATATCTCATCCGGTTTTTTAACAACCGGCCGGTGCCGATCAGACATGTATAAACTCCATTAAAAAATATTTTCACCACGAAGGCACGAAAAACACGAAGCTTAAAGGGCGCTGACCCTTTTACTCCCGCGCTCCAACGTGGGGTGATTTACTTAAAAATAATAACCAAAGTTCCGGCCGCAATCATGCTGACGCCCAGCCATTGGTAGACGCCTAAGCGTTCGCCCAAAAATAGCAGCGCCAAGATGATTGCGAACACTATGCTTAACTTATCAATCGACAACTTGAGGCATAAATCATAATAATTCTCTTCCGCGCAAGGAATTCCTAAAGAATCTGATTTGTTTTTTTACCTTGGATAATAATTTTCTATATTTAGCTCTGCATTTCTTTGCATCTTTATATTTTTTTATTTCATTTTCAGAAACCTTACCTTTGTATATAAATTTCACCTTGCCGTTTTTTCTAAACAAAAGGTAATAATATTCATGTCCTTTTATGTTTTTTTTAACGAGGCTGCCCCGGGGTAATTTTTCTAATTCTCTTACATAGCCCCCCGCCATGCGGAGAGAAGTTTCCAGCCCCTTTTTTAAAACCCCTTTTATCATGCCCATGTCATATTCTCCTGTAGTATATAGTATGTTACCATACAAGCTAATGAACAATATACATTGTATGGTAACTTTTGTCAAACAAAAGGTTGCCATGCAGGTTATATAATATTGTTATTTGTATGGTAACTTGTAGGGTGACAATAACGAGGCAACTTGAATATTTCACCACGGTAGGCATAAGGAAAAGACAGTGATGGGTGGCGAGGGAATGCTGGTAACTATTTATTTTATCCCTCAACCTTGGCCCCTCATCACTGCGCTTAAAAGGTGTCCCCGGAACTCCTTTGTTTTCTCTTGGCCCATGCCCCTTGACCCATTTTCACAAAGCTTATCCAACCACATATAAATCAAACAACCCCTTTACGGCATCGTGATACATTAGGATGGTTTTGACTTTTAATATTTTCTTCAGTACATCCCTGCTGTTTTCAAAACTTAGCGCCCAGTATGACCAGAGTTCTTTCATTTTATGCAATAAATGCGCAGGGCCGTATAACTTCTGCTGATATTTTTCTAAGAGCGTATCGTGAAATGCTTTAAAACGTTCACGCGCTTCCCGGCAATTTCCGCAATTAAGATTTTTTATTCTTTCAGGAAGAAACGGATCGATCACTCCGCCCCGGCCCAACATCCATCGATTTATTCGGGAAAAACGGCTCGAGAAATCTTGAAAATTTTTCAATGTGTAAATATCGCCGCTATAAACAATTTCATGCCGAGTTAAGGCAATTGCCTTTTCAAATCCATCTAAGTCGACTTGGCCGCCGTAAAGCTGAATGGCCGTACGCGGGTGAATAATAATATTCTCCAAGGGGAAATCATTGAGCAAAGGCAAAAGCGCATAAAGCGGGGCATTATCTTTTATGCCGAGCCTGACTTTCAGGGAAAGAATATTAGGGATCGATGGAATAACACACTCTAAAAACTTTAAAATTAAATCCGGATACGGCAAAAGGCCTGAGCCGCGTTTTTTGTTTCTTACCATAGGAAAAGGACAACCTAAATTCCAATTAACTTTTTTATACCCAAGCTCAAACAGCGATTTCGAGAACTGAATAAAATCCTGGTCGTTATTGCCAAGTATCTGTGGTATCAATTCAACGTTGGCAGTAGTGGAGCCCCCTTGAGCTAAAGCCTGAGGCTCCCCCCCGGAAGCAGAAATATTTCTGCTGAAGGGATTTAATTCAGGACGTACCTCATTAAACACCTTGTTGTTTAAATTTGTGGCATTACATTCACCAATAAGCGGGCTAACCGCAATGTCATAACCTTTAAAATAACGAAAATACACATCGCGGTAGATATAATTAGTTACCCCCTGCATTGGCGCCATGTATAAAATTGTATCCATATAATTAAAGGACGTTATCTCCCTTTTCCTAAGAGCTAAGCACTAAGGGACACGAAGTTCATAAAGAATATAAAAAAAAGCTAAGAGAAATTTCAAGACGCAGATTTATAAAATGAATAAGGATAAAGCAAAATATTTTCACCACAGAGGGCACAGAGAACACAGAGAAAATCAAAGGGCGTCGTGCCATTTTCACTTAATAATCCGGGAAATACTCTGCTTAAGCTGTTGAACCACTGTGTCGCCGGACAATTTATAAACCGCGCCGGAGATAATCAAACCTGTTATGAGAAACGCGTATGCCCTCCTGCGTCCCGATGTCGCGCGTTGCCAGGATCCCTCGTCCTCGAGCGCGAGAAAGCGCATACGGCTGCTTACATCCTTTAGCATAACTGTTCCCGCTAAAGTGAGCAACAACCCGATGATAAAAACTATTTCATTTAGACTTAGCATGAAGAATAACCCTAATTTTCTAACGAGCCTTGCCCGTCTTTATCATTTTTCAGTATACATGGCTTCGTAAGCTTTTGCAACCGCATCAATGTCACGGCGGTTCATCCGGCCGGTCACAAAATCAACTCCCGGCGAAAGATATGGCGACCGGTGTTTTTTTAAAAGACGTATCCCGTAATTAGCAGGAGCGTCGGAAATATCAGTGCCAAAAAAAAGGTTAAGTTGTTGGCCGGCAGAATTTCCCACAATTTTTATTTTCAAGCGTTTCAAAAAATCCAGCGTTTTTAAACACGACTCCTTGCTTTGTCCGGGTAAACCATAAAGCGTAAAAACCTCAGGGGTTATTCCTGCTTCATGGGTAAGTTTTATAATTTTCTCAAATTGATCGAGGTCAATCGGCTTACGTAAAATTTTATTAACCTTTGCGTCCGCCGACTCAAGCCCATAGGCGATAAATTTAACCCCGGCGCGTGCCATAAGCGTTAACAACGGTTTATCGATAAGGTCGGCGCGCGTTTCGCACCAGATATTGACTTTCCAGCGCCTTTTAATAATGCCGCGCATTATCGATGCGACTCGTTTTTTATCAAAAGTAAACGAGGGGTCCGCAAAGAAAAATCTTTTAATCCGCGCCTTTACGCAAATAGACATATCCGCAAGTACCCGCGAAGGGGAATGTACTCTGATACGTTTACCGAAAGCGCGGGGCGTACAACAAAAAGCGCAGTGGTAACAGCATCCGCGAGAAGTCAGCATTACTGCTATTGGGTGCTGGCGCAAATCAAATGCATTATTGACGTATGGTGAAGGAAGTAAATCAAGATCTCTTACGAACGGCGCAGGCGGAGTTTCAATTATCGTATTGTCTCGCATAAAAACAATGCCTCTTATATGGGCGGGGTTAGAATTGGCAGCTATGGAACGTACTAATTCCGGCCAGGTATTTTCCCCTTCCCCACGCATAATAACATCAACCTCGCGCATCTGGCGCAAGACTTCTTTAGGCATAAACCCTGCCTGGGGCCCGCCAAAAACTACCACGATCTGCGGGGCAACATTTTTCACAATCCGCGCTAATTGTAACGCGAGTTTTATATTAGCCTGGTACACGGAAAATCCCACGGCGAGCGGTTTGTAGGTTTTTACAAAATTAGCAACTTCAGGGCCGGTGCGTTTAGTAATCCGGTCAATCTCGGCAATTACCGTTTCAATGTTATGGACCTTAAGGCTGGCGGCAATATACCCGAGGGATATAGGAAAAAAATCTCCGCCCGAAGGCGGAAGGGTGTAGAGCAATACTCTGGCATTCATAAAATTTCACACAGTATAAAGATAAAATATTGCAGGGGCGGACCTATGTGTCCGCCCGTTAACAACTACAAAACAAAGACATTGTCCACAGATTACAGCGCGGAGCCTGGCAAAGCCGGGCGTAGCCTCCCGCAAGGGACAGATTTTCACAAATAAACAAATTAATTATGGTAGCTACCCCGTAGCTCTTACTGAGGCGGCGTAAAATTTTAATGACCTGGCGCCGCCGGCCGCTGGCGCTCCAATCTTCAGGAAGTTTGATGCCTCGGGCAAGCTCTTCTAAATCGACATAAAAATGGTCGGAGTTTTTCTGTATCGAACGGGCATAAAGAAGCAGGTAAACCTGAAAATCGCGATTGGCCCGGTTAAAAAGCATCCGGGCAAAAAGACGGCTGTCCTCCACCCATATCTTAGGAACCGAAACAATATCCGGCAACGGCTCCAGCACTTCTGCCGGCGGATCATGATGTTCGGTTATTTTTTTAATCGTGGCTTCGTCGGCAAGTTTAAAATTTATTAAACGTTCAAGTTTGTCTTTAGCCAGGCCGGGAGAATCGACAACTACCACCGATCCATAATTGGTACGAAAAGCGCTAACGCTCCAGTTCATACTGCCATCAATGACATAGCGGCCATCGACGATGATAAGTTTATCGTGGAGCTTGATCGAGGGAACGGTCAGATAAACCTTCGCCCCGGCATCAATAAGTTCTTTGCAATAATCAAGAATATAGCGCTCTTCATTGCTGTCGAATTGGGTATTAAAATACAACTCGATTGCTACCCCGCGTTTCCTGGCACTAAGCAGGCTGTCGGAAAGCTTCTTCACCGGCGCGGTATTCGGTTTAAAAATATACATCGACATCACAATCGATTGCCTGGCGGAATCAATCAATTCCTGAAGCGCCGGCTCATACTTCCGGTCGGAAATATCGGCAACCTGGGCGGGTTGGAAATCGAGGGCAAAAGATGAAGCGGATAGCGTTAAAATAAACGCAGCGAAAAATAAACTGCGGGCAAGGCATTTAAGAATTGGTACAGATAATCTCAAAAGCCGCATTGAATTATTGTATAACAACATGGATTTTCTTGCCAAGAATCATGGCAATCTTCTGTAAGGTAGAAAGCCTGATATCCTGCGCATGGTTTTCTATCCTTGATATTGCCGATTTTTTCGTATGAAGTTTGTGAGCCAATTGCTCCTGGGTCATTCCGGCTTTTTCCCGCGTCATTCGAAACATTACCCCGATCTTAAAATCGCCGTAACCTTCTTCGAATTTTTTGCTGAATTTAGCGTCGCGGCCTTTACGCTTCTCGATATATTTTTTTAAATCACTCATAGATTTACCTCCGTTTTGAATAATCACATTTATGTTTTTCCGACAATTCAATCTCCCGTAAAGGTGTTTTTTGTGTTTTCTTCCTAAATCCATGGGAAATAATAAAATTCCCGGAACCATCAAAAAAACCCAATAAACGAAACGCACTAGAACCAAGCTGAGCCCTAATTTCCCAAACGTTGCCGGCGCTTTCTAATTTTTTAAAATATTGCTCCGGTATGCGGTCAAGTTCTTCGACCAAACGCATAACCCAAGCAACCTTTTGCGCCTGCTTGCCGTCCAATGAATCTAAGAAATCTTCAACCGGGCAATCTCCCAGTTCGGTTCGATAAAATATTATTTCTCTCACATATAGATGTTAACATATATGTGAACATAAATCAAGGTATTTTTTAGATTTTTTTAGGTTGGTAATATTTTTATTCGGTTGGCTAGAAAAAATCGGCTGGAAAACTTGCCCGCTCTCCCCTTTTATTTCGGTTGGACTTCGATGTAATAAAGCATGGGCATCAGGCTACAAGCGATAGACTAAATATTAGTATACAGATTTGTATACCAATATCTTAATTATTTCGGCTTCACTCCTATCTTGCCTAATCCCTCCGGCAGGGGTTGAGTCTTTTCGTTGTTGACCGTATATTGCCATTCGTCATAATCAAACGAAACCGCATAGCAATGCGCTGATTATTTTCCGTCAAGTTTAACCACAAATCCGCCATCGGGCATAGACAATCTCCTCTTGGATTAAATCAAACGTGTCTGTCCCCTTTTCCCCTCGTCCTTCGGGCATCATTGTCCGCAACATTTTTTGAACTTCTTCCCACTCCCGCAGGGGCATGGGTCATTGCGGCCGATTTTTTTATCGACTTTACGCGGCGCGGCTTTTTCTGCAGGTTTATCCGGGGACTGGGCTCCCGTTCCCTGCGGCGGATGCTCCAGGGAGGAGTATTCGGAATGGACGAAATTCTGGCCGGCTTCCTCAAACACGCTAACGCGTTTTTCAGGAGCCTGCACTTTAGTTTTAAAAATCATATCGACGATACCTTCCTTAATTGAAGCGACCATATCGTCAAAAGCATTATAAGATTCTTTCTGGTATTCCACCAGCGGGTCGGTCTGGGCGTAGCTGCGCAGATGTATACCTTCGCGCAGCGAATCCATAATCAGCAGATTCTCTTTCCAGCGCGCGTCGACAACCCACAGGGCGATAGCCTTTTCCATCTGGCGCATCATCGCCGGATCGGATTTCTTTTCTTTTTCTTCGTAAAACTTTTTCACTTCATCTTTTAAAAAAGATTTAGTTTCTTCCAGGCCCAATTCGCTCAAAGTTTGAGCGGGAATATCCATGCCGAAGGTCGCTTTAATCCAATGAACCAGGCCGAGAGTGTTTTTTTCTTCTTCAGCGAAATACTGGGGGACTTTCCCCTCGATAACCGCGTCAACCATATCGAATATTTCTTCCTTGATGCTCTCGCTTTCTAAAATTTTCCGGCGCTGGCCGTAAATCACCTCACGCTGTTTGTTCATCACGTTATCGTAATCGAGCAGCTGTTTTCTTATTTCGAAGTTATGCGCCTCTACCCTCTTCTGGGCAATCTCCATGGAACGAGTGATCAGGCCGTGTTCGATCGGCTCGTCCTCGGGGAAACCGAATTTCTCCATTAAAAAATGTATCTTCTCCGGGCCGAAAAAACGCATTAAATCATCTTCCAGAGAGATATAGAACCGGCCGGAACCCGGGTCGCCCTGGCGGCCGGAACGGCCGCGCAACTGGTTATCGATGCGCCGGGCTTCATGGCGCTGGGTGCCGATAACATGCAACCCGCCCAATTCCACGACTTTATTATGTTCGGCCTCAAATTTGTCTTTATGCTTCTCGTAAAGCTTCTCGTATTCTTCTTTATAGACCGGGTCGGCCGACGTTATTTTATTTTTGGCCAGCAAATCTTTTATAAAGTAATCGATGTTGCCGCCCAGAATTATATCGGTACCGCGGCCGGCCATATTAGTAGCAATGGTAATTTGCGCCAGAGCCCCCGCCTGCGACACAATCATCGCTTCCTTCTCGTGATATTTGGCGTTAAGGACATTATGGGCTACGCCTTTCTTATTCAACAGGAAGGAAAGTTCTTCCGAATCATGAATCGACGCGGTACCGACCAACATCGGCTGTTTTTTCTTGTAATTCTCTTCGATTTCGTTTATTACCGCGTTAAATTTACCTTTTTTTGTTTTATAAATCCGGTCGGAATAATTGAACCGGGCCAGGCCTTTATTAGTCGGCATGACCATAACGTCTAATTTATAGATATGGTGGAATTCGTTGGCCTCGGTGTAGGCTGTACCGGTCATCCCAGCGAGCTTATCATACATCCGGAAATAATTCTGCAGGGTTATCGTGGCCAAAGTCTGGGATTCTTCCTGGATGCGCATACCCTCCTTGGCCTCGACCGCCTGGTNNCAGGCCGTCGGACCAGCGCCGTCCCGGCATGAGGCGGCCGGTGAACTCGTCGACGATGATGACTTTGCCTTCCTTGACGATATATTCCCGTTCTTTGCGAAAAACCGTATGGGCGCGCAGGGATTGGTTTATATAATGGCTCCAGGGGCTGGAAAATTTATCCGGGTTATCGTCGGAAATACTGTTGACCCCGAGGAATTTCTCGCACTTCTTCTCGCCCCGGGAAGTAAGATAGGCGTTACTGTTTTTTTCCTCAACGATTGCGTCATAGTTTTCTTCCAATTCCTGCGGAGTAGTGACGACTTCGCTGCCGTCGGTATTTTTAATCGTTACCGTACCTTCCTTGCTCTCAAAACTCTGGATAATAAAATTTATCTTAAGCTGGCGCACCGCCTTATCGGCGGTGTAATATTTGGCAGTGGATATTTCCGAAGGGCCGGAGATAATCAACGGGGTGCGCGCTTCATCGATTAAAATGGAATCGACTTCATCGACAATGGCGTAAAAATGGCCGCGCTGCACCATATCCTCCAGAGATACGACCATGTTATCCCGCAGATAATCAAAACCAAACTCATTATTCGTCCCGTAGGTGATATCGCGGGAATAAGCGTACTGGCGTTCGTCTCTTTCCATATCCTGCTGGATCACGCCGACGCTAAAACCCAGGAACTGGTAAATCGGCCCCATCCACTCGCAGTCGCGCTTGGCCAGATAATCGTTGACGGTAACGATATGAACACCATTGCCGCAAAGAGCGTTTAAAGAAGCGGCCAGCGTCGCCACCAGCGTCTTGCCTTCTCCGGTAACCATTTCCGCGATTTTATTTTTATGCAGGGCGATACCGCCCATGACCTGGACGTCAAAATGGCGCATCCGGACAGTGCGCCGGCCGGCTTCCCGGACCATCGCGAAATAATAAGGCAGGATTTCGTCCATGACTCCCTCGGCGACGGTTTTGTATTCATCATCGGGTAAATCCTTAGTCCGGTCGGCAAGAATTTTTTTAAATTCGAGCGTTTTATCCTTGAAGAAACTTTCCGGCTTTTCCAGCAATTCTTTTTCGAACGAATTAACCTGGCCGGTGATGCGGGCATAAGGGACGACTTCTTTCAGGGAAGGAGCCGGCATTTCCTTATTAAGGATGACGTTAACGCCGGGCTTGAACGAATTGATCTTTTTCTGATAGTGATTAAGAAGAAGTTGTTTGAACATAGTTTTCCTTTTGTTGAGTCTGTTGAGTCCGCTGGGCTCGTTTAGCCCGTTTTGGCTCTTATATATTTTCTTCGCTTCTTTCTGCCTACTGTCTACTGCTTACTTCTTACTGTTTACCGTCTCCATCCTGTGTTTTATGTCCTTGCGGTGTTTGCTTCCTGCGCCATCATCTTTAAGTAAGCGTATATAAAATCGTCGAGACCGCCATCTAAAACCTTTATCGCCTGGGAAGTTTCCCAATCGGTCCGGTGGTCTTTGACTAAAAGATAAGGGTGGAGCACGTAAGAACGTATCTGCGAACCCCACTCGATCTTCTGTTTATGGCCGGCAATTTTGTTAAGCTCGTTTTTCCGTTGTTCCTCCCGGCGCTCGTATAGCTTTGCCTTCAGAATATTTAACGCTACCTGCTTATTCTGGTGCTGGGAACGTTCGCACTGGCAGCCGACGATAATGCCGCTGGGAAGATGGGTGATGCGTATCGCCGATTCGGTTTTATTCACATGCTGGCCGCCGGCGCCGCCGGAGCGGAAGGTATCGATTTTTAAATCCTCCGGCCTTATCTCGATGTCGATGTCGCCGGTAATCTGCGGCAGGACGTCCACGGAAGCAAAGGAAGTATGCCGGCGCTTATTGGCGTCAAACGGCGATATCCGCACCAACCGGTGGACGCCGCGCTCGGCCTTAAGCATCCCGTAAGCGCGCAATCCCTCGATTAAAAAAGCAATATTTTTAGTTCCCGCTTCTTCGCCGGGAACCTCGGTAAAAACCGAAAGCTTGAATTTTTTATCTTCGGCCCAACGGAAATACATCCGGTACAGGATGCTTGCCCAATCGCAGGCTTCAGTGCCGCCGGCGCCGGAATTTATTTCCACAATGGCGCTGGAGGCGTCTAATTTTTCAAAAAACAGGGTGCGCAGATTCAAAACCCGGCAGCCTTCCTGTAATTCGCCGATTTCCTTTTTTATTTCCGCCGCGTAAGAATCGTCGGCAATCACCGTTAAATCCTTTAGTTCCGTGAATTTTTTATTAAGGCTGTTCCAATCATCAACGTCATTCTTCAGCGGCTTAAGCCGGCTGACCACTTCATTGGCTGACGACTGGTCCTGCCAGAAATCCGTCGCCGACATCTTTTCCTGTAAGCGGGCGATATCGGCGCTCTTGTCTTCAATCCTTAAAACATTTTTTAAGTTGCCGAGTTGCTCCGCCAGGCTGTCTAAATCTTTTTTAAATTCTTCCATAATTTAATGAGACTTCACCGAACCCAAGCCCGAAGTCCGTCAATTCGTTTAACGAATCGACGAGACCTCGCCATCTATGGGATGGCGGGGGCGCCGGATGAGGTGGTAGTCGAATTACCCAGCGCTAATTTTGTCGTAGTAAAATTAGCGCTGGGTTTGCTCCGCAAAAATATCCGCATCCGCTTCACGGATGATAAAACCCTAAAGAATTAAATGTTATTGGATTAACCTGCAAAAAAATTCTATTTAGAAACTTTTGGCAAGCGGGTTTTTTGATGCGGTTTTTTTCCAGTTTATTATATCATTATTTTATCCAGCTACTTCTCTATAAATCCCTGTATTTCTGTATCAAAAAATGCGTTCTGAAACGCATTTTTTGATCGGATAATTTTCGCTGAGGCCTTTCAGCGAAAATTATAAAAGATCCCTGTTACGCAACTCCATCTCCAATTCTTCTTTTTTATCGGCGTATTCCAAAGCCGTCTGCGGAGTTATACTGCCGTTCTGTACCAGTTCAAGCAAACATTGGTGGAAAGTCTTCATCCCGTAAACATCCCCGGCGGCGATATATTTAGGAAGTTCGTAAAGTTTATTTTCCCGGAACAGACGTGAAATCGAAGGGCTTAGAATCAATGATTCATACGCGGGAATCAATCCGGAATTGTCGGCGCGCGGGACAAGCCGTTGCGTAAGTACGCCCCTTAAAAGCGTCGAAAGCTGGTTCAGAATAAGCTGGTGCTGGTGCGGCGGAAAAAAGTTTATGATTCGTTCGACCGTACCGGTAGTATTCACGGTATGCATCGTGGAAAAAACCAGAACGCCGGTTTCTGCCGCCGTTAATGCCGCCCGGCAGGTATCGCTGTCGCGGATATTACCTATATAGATCACATCCGGCGAATGTAAGGCAAATTGCCTCAGGGCATCGCCGTAGTTAGCCACGTCCACGCCGATCTCCCGCTGGTTGATAATCGCCTTCTTGTCGCTAAAAGTAAATTCAACCGGCTCCTCCACCGTTAAAATATGGCGTCCGAAATTCTGGTTTATATATTCCATCATGCTGGCGATGGTCGTCGATTTGCCGCTTCCGGTAATCCCGGTCAAAAGAATCAGCCCCCGGCGTTCATGGCAAAACTTTTCTAAAACCACGACGGGAAGGTTGAGCTTGTCAAAAGTGGGAATCCGCAAGTCAATCTTGCGGATGACCATCGAAGGCGTATCTCTTTGATAAAAGATACTCACGCGAAAGCGCCAGAAATCCTTATACCAGAGAGCAAATTCGCAACTATGCCTGGTCTTTAAGTGTTCCCGTTCCCTTTCTTTGGTTATCTCGCGCACCATGGCGTCAACGTTTTCCAGCTTAAACTCCTCATCGCACACGGTTTCGATAAAAGAATTTATCCGCGCCTTGAGAGGGCTGGCCACCCGGATAAAAATATCCGACGCGTTTTTCTCAATCATTATTTCCAAGATGTCTTTGAATTCCATTTTTTACCTCTATTAGCGCAGATGATCGCTGATAAATAAAAACAAAAACTTAATACTAATGATTAATTGTTTTGTCTGTGATCATCTGCTGCACCTAATCAGCGATATCTGTGGTTATCATTTTATCACATTTCTTATTTTTTTCTCTAAATTTATCAAATCATTCTTAAGCCCGACGCCCAAGGAATAACCGCCGATTTTATTACCCGAGGCGACTACCCGATGGCAGGGTACCAATAAGGTATAGGGATTTTTTCTTAAAGCATTAGCCACAGCCCGATAAGCCTTAGGCCTGCCGCATTTAGCCGCCAGCCATTTGTAGGTACGGGTCTGGCCCAAAGGAATTTTTAAGGTTTCGCGCAAAACGCGTTTTTCGAATTTAGTCATATTATTTTTATTCCGTAATATTAAAAAATCCAGTAAATCAATCTGTGTAATCTGAGCAATCTGCGGACAAATATTTTTTGGCCTTTGGTGTTTTTTTATTTATTTTTTTGCCTTTAACAATCGTTTTTGTTTAATAGTTTTTTCTTTCTCAGCAGCACATGGTATTTCCTCGCAAACCGGTGCGCCTCATCTCTCATCCGCTGGATAAGCTTCAGCGCCGGGTTATCCCGGGGGATGATCAGCGGACGGGATTTGAGAGGAAACCATATCTCCTCATTTTGCTTGGCAATCCCCACTACGGGAAGCGCTAAACCTAACCGGTCAAGTTCTTCCTTCGCTCTCCGTACGTGGCCCCGGCCGCCGTCGACAATGACCAAATCGGGAAGGCCGGCGCCGTTTTTTAACAACCGTCGGTAACGCCGCCGTAAGACTTCGCCGAGCATCGCGTAATCGTCTATTTTCCCTATGCTTTTTATCCGGAACCGGCGGTAATTATTTTTATCAGGCTTGCCGTCGCGGAAAGACACCAGTGAACCGACAGCGCTGGTGCCGCTAAGATTAGAAATATCAAAAGCCTCGATATTCAACGGCATCGAAGGCAAGTTCAAAATATCCTTAAGCGCGGACAACTCATGCGGTTTCTGGCAGCCGGCATAAAGATTCTGTAACGCCGTCAATTTATCGCGTAAGCCCGCAGCTTTTTCGAATAATTGCCGGCCTGACGCTTCCCGCATCTGCCGCTCTAAATCTTCCTCCAATTCCCGGCGCCGGCCTTCGAGTACCTTGCGGATACCGTTTACGGTTTTTTCGTATTCGTCAGGGGAAATATAACCGGCGCAAGGCGCCGGGCAAAGCTTAAGATGAAAATACAGGCAGGGCTTGCCGGACAGCCGGACGCAACTGCGATAGGGAAAAATCCGGCGCACCAGTTTCATTACTTCTTTCAACGCTCCCGCGTCGGTGTATGGCCCCAGAAGGATCCGGCCTTCTTTATCCCGGGGCCGGGAAATAAAAATACGGGGGAATTCTTCGCGGCTCACCTCTAAGAAAGGATAACTCTTGGCATCTTTTAGCTCAACATTAAACTTGGGCTGCTTTTCCTTGATCAAGGCTGATTCTAAAAGCAGAGCCTGCGCTTCACTGACGCATTCGATATATTCGATATCGCAAATGTTCCCGGCAAGGGCTTCGGTTTTAGGCGGGTTATTGCCCCGAAAGTAACTGGCCACGCGTTTACGCAGGCTGACGGCCTTGCCCACATAGATAACCCGGCCGGCCGAATCTTTCATCAGGTAAACTCCGGCGGTCAACGGCAATCGCTTGATCTTTTCTTTAACAATAGCCATTCGAAGGGAATATTTTTTCCTTCAGGTAATGTATATGCTTTATGCCGGAAAACCATCCGGCAATAATAAAACCGGGAATACTTACGCTTAAAATGATAAACATCTTGAAATATTTGGTGCCGCTTAAGGTATTCCACAATAACCGGCAAACAACCCCCAGGATAACGCTGATGACTATAATCTTTATCAATTGCTCCCGGGTATCCTGCCAATTGATTTTTCCGATTCTTTTCTCCAACTCTACGTAATGTAAAATAAAAGTCACCACCGACGCGATGCTGGTGCCCAGGGCCACGCCGCCGATCTTTAAGGGGTACATCAGGATAACGACGCAAACGATATTGACCAGCAGGGAAATCGCCATTATTTTTGCCGGCGTAGCCGTATCCTTAAGCGAATAAAAACAGGTCGTCAGTAATTTTACCCCGCAGAAGAAAAATAACCCGAAGGAATAAAAAAACAGCACGCTGGAAGTGGCCGCTAACGACGCCGCATCAAATTCCCCCCGGCGGAAAAGCACGTCGATCACGGGATTGGCCAGAAAGATAAAAAACGCCGAGATGGGGATAATAAAAAATATAATATTTTGGAACGAAAAAACAAAAAGTTTCTTGAACGCTTCGATATCGCCTTCATTATGGTAGCCGGATAAATCCACTACCGCCACCTGCGATAAAGAAAGGGCGATCAGCGCGAAGGGAAACTGCACGAGGCGGTTGGCATAATAAACTGCGGCAACGCCGCCCAGGCCCACGACGCCGATCATCGAAGAGAATATCGTATCCACAAAAACATTGAGCTGATAGACGATGCTCGTGCCGACGCGCGGAATGAATAGTTTGAACATCCTTTTCACGACAGGGTCGGCAAGGGCTTTTTTCAAGCCGAATTTAAAATCAAACCCGGCTCTTTTTAAAGAAAACAAAGGAAAAGCTACCTCCAGGATGCCCGCCGCTAAAACACAATATACCAGGATATACGTTTTAAAATAATTACTGAAAAATATTACACCGGGGATAAAAGTAACGTTTAAAAATACCGGATTTATCGACGGGATAAAGAATTTTTTAAGCGAGTAAAGCATCGAGGTCATAATGGAAGAGACGCCGATAAGCAAAAGATAAGCAAAAGTCAGGCGGGTGAATGATACGGCCAGCTCAAACCTTACCGGATCGGCGCCAAACCCCGGCGCAATCATACCGACCAGCTGGCGGCTGAAAATTATCCCGACGGCGGTAAAAATGGTCAAAATCACCGAAGAAATAGAAAGCAGGCTGTTGCCGATGGCAAAAACCTTCGTTTTATCTTTGTTATATTCGGAAAGAACCGGCGTGGCGACCGAATCGGTAAAACCTTCGGCAAAAATACTGCGGAATAAGTTCGGCAGGCGGAAAGCGACTAAAAAAGCTTCTAAAATCGCGGAGGCGCCGAAAAACCGGGCAAGCAGAATATCCCGGATAAAACCTAAGATACGGGAGACTAATGTGCCGATGCTTATAGTCGACGTGTCTTTTATAACTTTTTTGAACATAACAATAAAATAATTCCTTACGTCAGATTTTTCCTTTAATAAACTCATTGAGTATTTTACCAGCCGTAAGGAACTATTTTATCCATTTGTCCGCCACAAATAATAAATTATTCAGGCGGATCCGCCTTTGGCGGAAAAACCTGCCTGTCCTGGCCGGACAGGCCAGGGTGGTTTCCAAACTTTCCCTTAGCCGGAAAAAAATACCCTTATTTTAGAAAAATGATAAAATTCTATACGCCCGGAAAATTCTTGACAGCGTTATGTTATTATTATAAAATCCTTATCGATGTTTATACTAAAAACTTGCATGATTTTCAATTTCAAATAAATTCCATAAATTTTAATCTAAGTATTGCTTTTCTATCCGCGTAAGCGGATAATAATTTTTTTGCGTAGCAAAAAAATAAGGAGAACAAATATGCCGTTAAAAAGAGCTTCGGAAAAAGATTTAAGACAGAGTAAAAAAAAGCACCTCAAAAACTTAGAGCGTAAAGACGCCGTGAAAGACGCCGTTAAAAAATTCAAAAAAGCTCTGGAAAGCAAGGATAATGCCACAGCTAAAGAATCTCTTTCTAACGTATATAAAACGCTTGATAAAGCCGCGCGCGCAAAAACAATCCATCCTAATAAGGCCGCGCGTAGAAAAAGCCGCCTGACAAAATTATTAAATAAAACTATCCCGCCATCAACTTCGCCAGCAACAGCTCAATAGCCAGTTTAGCGTCTAAATTCTTTTCTTTTATATTTCGATCGGCTTCAAGCAATAGCTTGAGGCATTTCTCCTTCCGGGAATAATCATCCACGTAGCTGAATACCCCTACCAAAATTCCCAGCATCAACGGCGCTAATTCTCTGGAATTGCCTTTCTCAAACAATTTTTCGGCGATATAAATAGAAGAACTTAAATCCCGGCGCTTAGCGCTTAACCTGAAATCATCGATGGTGGTTTCTTTCGCCGCCGAAACTGCCTTAAAGATTGCGGCGTTTTTTTGGATAAACGACAAAAACTTATCGGCCGAGCTTTTCTTGTCGTATAGAAAAGAGACATCCTCGTCGATTTCAAAAATGAAATAATTCGCCTGGATAGTTTTCGGAAAATTATTTAAAAGGAAATCTTTTGCCGCGGCGGGTAACTCCTGAGCGTTTTTTAATATTATTATTTTATCGCCGTCGAAAGAAACGGTTAAAACTTTTTCCTGGAAAACAGCAGGTTCTATTTGCTCGCCGTAAATGACAACGGTATTCAGCGCGGGGCAACCCTGGCGGGATATCTTTTTTTTGATACTTTCAATCGCGGACTGACGGCTAAAAAAATCGCTTCCAATGACAAGGAAACTTCTGTTTTTGCTGTCTACCATTCTTCTGCCACTGCCTCTAAAATCCGGCGCGCCGTATCATCGATTAATTCGCCCTGGGCCGTAGTTTCGCTTTTTTGTTTCGGCCCGGAAAGAAAATAGGTAGCTTCTCCCACAACGTCCTTCTCGATTAAAGGTTTGCCATTGCCTCCGATAACCTTTATATGCGCGGTAAGCCTTAAGCGCTCTTCCACGACATCATCGCTATCGCTATACCGCAAGGTTTCTTTTGCATAATTGTTAATAACGCAGGAAAGGTTCAAGCTATCGGAAGTATCCTTATCCGCCGCAACTTTAAAATGGCCGTCGACGTTGAATTTATTTATTAAATTATTGGTGAAAGTATTCTCCAGAAGTATGGGAAAAGTCCAGTAATTCGACTGTGTCCTGCTTTCATCAGTTATGGATATTTTATTCAGCACCGGCGCGATATAGATATTTTTTTCAGGATAAGAAATACCACTGGTGGTATAAGCGCAGCCGGACAAATAAAAACTAACTAAAAATGTAAAAACTAAAAAACAAAAAAACTTATCTACGATTACCCTCAGGCCTTTCTGTCTTCCGGTTATCGCTTTTTTGGTTCTTCGGTTCTTCGGTTCTTCGGTTCTTCGGTTAATCATCGCAACTACTCCTTACCCCTAAGCTCCCCTATCTTATCCCTGGCTTTACCGACATAGGGACTTTTGGGATAATTTTCTACAACCATTTGGTAATAAGCTGAAGCGGATTTATAATTTTTTTGCTTTTCATAAAATTTAGCGGTATCGAAATTCTTTTCCGCCTCTTTTTCCTGCATCTGGACAAGCTGCTCCCGGGCATTGAGGGCATCATCGGCTTCCGGATGCTGCCGGACAAATTCATCGAGCCTTTTCGTAGCATCCTCTAAACTTGTTGAATCGTAATCCGTACCCTGAAAGGATTTTGCCGTAACGATTGCCAGCTGATATTTAGCCGGCGCCGCCCATTCGCTTTCGGGAAAAGTATCGATTACCTTCTGGAATGCTTCCCGCGCCTCATCGTGGCGATTCAGCTGAGAAAAAAGCACACCTAATTTATATTGAGAAACAGGCCCATAGGGCGTATACGGCGATTTTTCCACGATCTTCTTGAAAATCTCTATGGAAGGGTGATCCAGAAAATCGTACTTGGTCAACCCCAGAAATTTTTTAGGCTCCCGCAAGAAAGAATCGGCAATCCTATACTCGCGCTCTACCGCCTCATTGATATGTTTACTATTGGGGTAAGCATCGATAACTTTCTGGTAGGACAAAAAAGCGTTATAATATTTCTTTATTTCTTCAAGGCACCGGCCGGAATAAAAGTGCGCATCGGCAATTTCGTCGGCGTCGGGATATTTTTTTATAAATCGTTTAAAATCCGCCGCAACTCGTTTAAAATTGCCCTTTTCAAAAGTCTTCATTATCTCGGAAAAACGCAAACCCGCCGCGATCTTGGAATTACGCTTCGCATCCTCTGCCTTTTTATCCTTATGCTCCTGTTTAGCCTTACGATCCTGACGCGCGTGGCCCCAAAAAGGATAAGCATTAAGAGAAATCAAACACACTACTGCGAAAACGATAATCTTCTTCATATAACCCCCTGATCCGGCAAAATCGGATTAGATGACAACTATATCAAAAGTAATGTTGCTTGTCAAATCATCTAATTTTAATCTCTTTTCCACAGCTATGGCACGCCAGCGAAGTGCCGATAAATGCTGGGGAAAGCTGCAAAAGCGCGCCGCATCCGGAGCAATTAAAACTTTCCCAGCCGACGTTTTTTCTCGCATAAACCTGCGGGCTGACTCCGTAGGCGGTTGCCGTTACCGGTTTAGCCGGGATTGCCGAAGCAACCGCGGCGGCTAAGACATTATTAGACGAAGGGACTTCGTGTTTCCGGCCACAGCGCGGGCAGATAAATTCGTTCTGAGCGAAATTTTTTGGAAACTTTATCTTAAGGCCGCAAGCGCAGGTTAAAAAAGCGTAATTATTTACCGCGCGCAATAGATCAATCGTCTCTCTTGTTTTATCTTTCGGGTCTTTGGGAGCTTCCTTTTCTACGCCGGCGTCCCGGATAGGCACGCTCGCCGAATCACTTAATGCCGCCGAAGGGATAATCCCGCCGGAGCCGCCTTTAACCGCGGAAAAAGCCTTGGAATAATCGAGGTAGCTTGCCCCACCGGCCATGCCGCGTAATATTTTTATCCTATCCTGTATCGGCGGATGGGTGCTGAAAATACCGCTATAACCGTCGGCCTGCAAAGGATTAACGATATACATCGGCGCGGTAATATTATTGGTACTGGATAATTTAATATTGGAAAAACCGATTTTCTCCAACGCCGACGCTAAACCGGAAGGATAACGGGTAAGCCGGGCGCCGGAAGCGTCGGCCAAATATTCTCTTTTCCGCGACAGGGCAAAATAAAAAATCCGCGCTAAAATCGGCGCTAAAATCGCGAAAACAATCGCGATAATAAAGATTATCAACTGGGCCTGGCCACAGCCTGACCCACCGGAACGGTAGCGGCGTGAAGAGCAACCCCCGAAACGCGAGCCGCGCAAAAAAATCTGGGAGATCATCGCGATACTGCCCAGCATCACCCCGGCAAAGGTAAGATAGGAAATATCCCGGTTAAGAATATGCGACATCTCGTGCGCGACTACACCCTGCAATTCGTCACGGTTAAGCCCGCTCAGCAAACCGCTGGTTACGGCGATAGAACTGTGCTGGGGGTCTCTTCCGGTAGCGAAAGCGTTGGGGCTGGGGTCGTCGATAATATAAATCCTGGGCATCACCGGAAGGCTCGCCGCTATTTTCATCTCTTCCACGATATTAAAAAGCTGGGGATGAATATCGTGGGTAACGGCCTGGGCGTTGCTGGTATAAAGAAGGATAGAATCGCCGGCGAAATAACTTATTAACGACAAAACCACCCATACGCCGAAAGCGATTAAAACCCCGAAAAATCCGGCGTCCGGGCCAAGCCAGGCCATGCCCACGCAATAGCCCAGTGTGAGCAAACAAATGCCCATGGCGATAAAAATAATCAGAGACTTACGTTTGTTGGCCGCGATTAATTCCCACATTTTTATTTTTTGCTCCGCAAAAAATAAAAATCCGACCAAGAAAATGCTTCTAAAGCATTTTCTTGGTTAGAAACTTACTTTTGGAGCCTGTCGCTCATCCGCGTTTTCTACCTGAAAAAATTGTTCCTGCCGGAAGTTGAACATCCCCGCGAAAATATTGGAAGGAAACATCTGAATCTTATTATTATATCCCAGCACCTGGTCATTGTAAGCCTGGCGCGCGAAAGAGATTTTATTTTCCGTAGAGGTAAGCTCTTCCTGCAACGCCAGAAAATTCTGGTTGGCTTTTAAATCGGGGTAATTTTCCACAACGACAAAAAATTTGCTCATCGCGTCGCTCAAGCTGCCTTCGGCTTTCGACCGGTCGGCTACGCCCTGCGCGCCCATCGCCGCGCTGCGGGCTTTAGTTATATTTTCCAGCGTTTCGCGCTCATGCTTAACGTATCCCTTAGCGGTCTCGACTAAATTGGGAATAAGGTCATGCCTTCGCTTCAACTGGACATCGATTTGTGCCCAGGCATTTTTCACCTGATTGCGCAACCCCACCAGTATATTGTAAATACTTGCCACTGAGGATAAAACAAACAAAAGAAAAACTACCAAAACCAGAAGTATTAATCCCATCATTGTCATCATTGTTTTACCTCCTTTTATGAAGTAGAGAAATGATATAAAATGGTTAAGGTAACGGTAAGGAAGCCGGTTTGGGCTAGGGTCAAGGTAAAGGCTTAAGAAATTGTTTTAAACCCTAGCCTTTGCCTTTACCCATACCGGCATCCTAACCATGGCCTTAACCGATTATTTTTCTTCTTACTCTCTACTTTCTCTAAATATGTCTTTCAACAAAACGGATATCTCTCCGCTTTTTCCGGCGCCTTCTTCTTCGATGATCTTGCCGAGTTCATCCTTATCGAACCAAAGCCCGTGATTCTTACGGCATTTATCAATCATCACGGCTACAGGATGCCCGCACAAAACCTTATCCATCTTTTTTAAACACATCGGGCATTTTCTCGGTTTTTCCTTAACCCGGCCGGCTGAGGCGAAAGCCTCGATAGTTTCATCTTTTTTGTGCCCGAGCAAAAGCTGGAGCTCGCCGGAATCAAGCCATATGCCGCGGCAATGGACACAATGGTCGATCTCCACCTTATTTAGCTCCAGCACGACCATGCCTTTTTTACAAACCGGACAGTCCATATATATTTTTTACTTCGTAAAAAATATCCGTCTGAAAACCTGCGGTTTTCAGCCTTTCCCTTATAAAATTTTTACCACTCTTCTTTTTTATTTAAAGACACTAACCGACCATCTTGCCGACGGCACTGATTAATTATACCAGAATTTTTAGTTTACAAGATAGCAAAATGTTGGCGCCCACTATACGGTAACCGCCTTTACTTCCCCCCTCCGTTTATCCCTACGATATTTTATCGCCAGTAACGCTCCGGCCAGGACAAAATAATATGCCCCCGCCTGCCAGGAATTAAACTTACACGTTACGTAGGTAAACGGCACACTGCCTAAAAATTGCGTAAGTTTCATAAACCAGATAACGAGTATGGAAATAACCTCGGCCATCGACCGGGTAAGGAACGAAAACGGGGCGAGGGTAATCAGGGCAAAAATAAGCAGATTGATAATCCCGAAAAAAGGTATCAGGATAAGATTATGAAAAATACTCAGAATATATATCCTTCCAAAATACAAAGCAATAAGCGGCGTAATCAATAAAGTGACGAACAAAGAAGCAAAAAAAGTATATTTGGCGCAATTGGCGGTATTTAAACAAATCTCGCTGGAAAACAACGATAGCTTCCCGGCGAATGCCGGCAGTTTACGCGAATCTTCTTCCCGGGGAAAATCCTTACGTTTTAATTCCCACGGCGTTAAGGGGAATATCGCCGACCCTAAAATCAAAGCGAATACCGATAAAAAAGAAAGCTGGAATCCCACGTCTAAAAGCCATAACGGATTAACCAGCAGACAGGTTATACCGGCTAGACCTAAAGAATTAAAAGGGTTTATTTTTCGTCTGGCAAAAAAACCGACGGCAAAAACCACGTACATAATCGTCGAACGAACAATCGGCGGATTGGCGCCGGTGACAAAAGTATAAATAATCAGAAATACCAGCGCGATAAACAGCCGGGGACGGTATTTAATATTAAATAATTGCAGGACAAAAAATAATCCTACCGCTACCAGGGCGATGTTAGAACCGCTGATGGCCAGCAAATGAGATATCCCCGCGTCTTTAAATATCTCCCTCCCCTCGCCGAACAATTCCCGGCGGCCTAAAAATACCGACGCGCTGAAACGGTAACTCAATTCGTCCATATTGTTTTTAAATAGAGAAAGAAGCGCGGCATCAGCAGTCTTCAAAAATCCATCCCATTTGCTTAAAGAAAGTTTTTCGAGATTAGTTTTTGATTTTACCCAAAACACGTAAAAATTATTGCCGTGAAAGTCTCTTTTACCCAGACGGCCGATAGCCTTATAGGAATTAAGATATTCCATCTTCCGGCTATAATCCATCACCTTAATATCGGAATTGACCGTGATACCGTCAATATTGCGGACCTGCGCGCTGAATGTATTTCTAAACCCCCGCTCCTGTGGTATTGAGATAACTTTTAGGGTAACAATATTACGGTCTTCATTGAAGAAATCTTCCAGGCTTTTATGCGCGAACGGCCTCACCCACAGCGCGCCCAAAGCGAGAAAAGAAAGCAAGATAAAAATATCGGAAACAAAAAGTTTATTTTTGCGGTAGAAAAAATAAGTAAAGGATAAGAAAATTACGAGGAGAGAAACGCAGGTGAAAAAACACTTAAAATGAAAACCAACCGCAATCCCCAAAGCGAAGGAAATAAAAATAAAGAAATTAAGCAAGTGGCCGAGGTTTAATCTACGCATTTATTTTGCGATAGCGCGTGCTTCGGCCTAAACCGAGGCGTTCAATTTTTTTAAGGCGCAATAATTTATCTAAAACCTGGTTGATTGTAGGACGGGCTATTTTTGTTTTGCGGGAAATTTCTCCCGGAGATGCCTCAACCACTTCTTGTAAATAATGCCACACGGCAAGTTGTTTAGCTGATAGCAACTTCTCTATATTTTCACGGGAAAGAAGCTCAATCGCTATTTCCGACTGTTTTAATATAATCGTCAGAAAGAAATCAAGCCAGGCAATAATATTAGGCCGTCTGGTTCGTAAGGTTTTCTGACTTTTACGCAAAGCTATATAATAATCCGCCTTGTTGTCTTCAATGAGTTTTTCATGAGAAACATACGGCGTGTAGGGATAACCTGCTTGCAGCAACGATACGTTGGTCAAGATGCGGGAAATCCGGCCATTGCCGTCGGTAAATGGGTGGATAAGTAAAAATTCTACCAGGAAATTTCCGATAACCAGTAAAGGGTGATATTTTTTTTCTTCAAAAGCCGCGCACGCCGCTTCGACTAATTCTTGCATTTCTTTAGGCGTAAGATAAGCCGGGGTGGTATTGAAAATTATACTAACCGCTTTCCCTGCCCCATCAACCATCATTACCTTATTTTCTTGTTTTTTGTATTCGCCGCGATGCAATTGGTCTTTCTCAACATACTTAAGAAGCTCTTTATGAAAATGCTTGATAACATTTTCGGAAAATCCAATGGTTTTATAGGCCTCAAATACATTTTGCAACAATTCATAATACCCTTTTACTTCCTGCTTATCCCGGTCACGAAACTTTTGTATGGAAATCCCGCGCATCAGTTTTTCGATGTCCTCATCGGAAAGACGCGCACCTTCGATGCGGGTAGAAGCTCCCGTGGAAGTAATCAAAACAGATTTTTTGAGACGGCCTAAAACCTGGGGATTCAACCGGGCGCCGGCAATCCATTGGCCTTTAAACTCGTCAATGCGGGCGATCTTAGACCAGATTTCTGTGGGTATATTTTGCAGTCTTCGGGTAAATTTATTCATAAGTTAACCTTATAATCTAACTATATAAGATTATATAAGATTATCTTAAATGGGGCAAGATAATTTTTGTTTTCAAAAGAATCGGTGGTTTGGAACTTATTATGATATATGGAATTGAATCTACCGTCTTGTTGATTGTTGATTGGAATTCCCGGAATTAGCCGGCCACCGCGGAAACAATAGCCAAACGCGTAAGGACTGCTATTTCCAAATAATCCAGGGTAAAAGGCTTTATGATATATTCACAAGCGCCCATACTCTTAGCGTCCTCAAACGCTCTCTGGTCGTCAACGCTTGTCATCATTATCACGCCGACATTCTGGTCGATTTCTCTGATATGTTTTAAAACCACCAAGCCGTCCATCCCGCCTAAATTAATGTCCAGAAGCACCAGCATCGGCTTTACGCTTTTAAATAATCGCAGCGCCTCTTCACCATTGGGAGCAATAGCAACATCGTACCCTTTCTTAGTCAAAAATTCCTTAAGTACCGCGCAGATGGCGCTGTCATCGTCAACCACGAGTATCTTACTTTTCACATACTTTTTTTCCACTAATATTTCATTAACAGCCTTGATAATAATCTCTATGCCTAAATTTTTGCGTAAAAAACCTGAAGCGCCTGAAGAACGGGCTTGTTTTTCCAATTCATCCGTACCCACACCGGTAAGCATTATGATCTTTGCTTTGGCATCCTGCTCTCTTATGTTTTTTAATACCTCTATACCGTTCATATCCAACATATTAAAATCCAAAAGCACAAGATCGGGTTTTTTTGTCAGGCTGAGCCGGACCGCGTCTTTGCCGTTAGTAGCGGTTATCACATTATATCCCAGGCGGCTGAACGTGCTGTATAACATTTCGCGCACATTCAAATCATCGTCAACGATCAGAATTTTTTTGTCCATACGTTCCTCCTCATCTCGTAATCGGTAAAGTAAAAATAAATGTACTACCCTTGCCTGCTTCTGACTCAACCTTTATTTTTCCGCCGTGGGCCTCCACCGCCATTTTACAAAAGGTCAGGCCCAGGCCGTAGCCGTGTTTAGCCTCTTTTACCTTGATCTGCATGAATTTGTCGAAAAGGCGGTCAAGATACTGCACGGCAATGCCCATCCCGTTGTCTTGCACGCGAACATACACGTTATTTTCCCGTTGGTCATGCCCAATGCTTACTACGATTTGGCCTCCTTCGCGGGTAAACTTGATGGCATTATTAATAAGGTTGATCATGACGCGCTCCATAAGCTCTTTATCCATAACTATTTCCGGTATATTTTCCGCGATGTCGCAAAACAGCTCTTTTTTTTCCCAAAAAGCGATGACTTTCATCCGCTCAACCGCATCTTTGGTCAAAGCCCCGAGATTCAGGCTTTCTAGGCGCAAGGTAGCCTTGCCCTCCTCCATCTTATTGACATCGAGCAGGTCTTTTGCCATTCTTTGTAAAAACTGACACACAACCAACGCTTTTTCCACGTTATTTTTCTGCTCATCGCTTAGGTTTTCGGGAAAAAGCTTTAAAAGTTGTAAATTGCCGGAGATCGCCATAATAGGGTTATCGAAATCATGAACAATCATATGCACGAGGTTGTCTTTAAGCGCTTCCAGCTCCTTCAGCTTATCGTAATTTTCTTTTACTTCGTCCTGAAGCCGCTTTATGCGTAACAGCGATCTCACCCGGGCGAGTAATTCGTTTTTATCAAACGGCTTGGAAATAAAATCGTCGCAGCCGGCGTCAAAGGCTTTTACCTTGTCTTCGGTATCTCTAAGCGCCGTGATCATCACTACCGGGATAAGCCGCGTTTTTTCATCGGCGTGTAATTTTTGCAAGACCTCAAAGCCGGACATTTTGGGCATCATAATGTCGAGCAGGATAAGATCGGGTAATTGGGCAGCCTTGGCTAACGCTTCTTCCCCGTTTGCCGCCCTGACAACTTCATAACCCGAAGGGGTAAGATGCGCCTCAAGAAGCTCAATGTTTTGGAGCTGATCATCAACGACTAAAATTATTGGCCTGTCTCTCATCTTACTTGATAAATTTACTGATTTCTTTCGCAAAGGTACGCGTATTTACCGGCTTGCCCATGAACCCGCTATTAGTTACGGCGTCGATTTCCTTTCGGTCCCCGCCCATAAGCGAAGCCGTCACAAAAACAATGGGAATATCACGCGTCTCTTTGTCTTGACGTAATATTTTGGCGGCGGCGGTACCGCGCATATCGGGAAGCCGTACATCCATAACGATGATGTCCGGTTTTTCTTTCCGGGCAACGGCAATGCCTTCGGCAGCATTTTTCGCTTCAAACACTTCGAAGCCGGCGACTTCCAAAAGATCTTTTTCCAACAGTAAATTTTTTTCATCATCATCGACAACCAACGCTTTCTTCTTCATCTTGCACCTCCATAAGATACAATAGGCAAAACAAACCGGACTAAAGTGCCTTTATCTAGCCCCCCTGATTCTACAGAAAGTTTCCCGCCGTGAAGCTCAACAAGCTTTTTTGAGAGCGGTAAACCCAGGCCGGTCCCTTCGGTTACCCGGGAATATGGCGTATCGACGCGGAAAAAACCTTCAAATATTTTCTCCATGTTTTCCGGCGCGATACCGATACCCCTATCCCAAACCGTTATTTCTATCCCGGAATAAACTTTTTTCGCCTGCATGCCGATTTTACCGCCATCGGGGGTAAATTTAACGGCGTTGGAAAGCAGGTTATAAAGTATCTCTTTTACCTTGAGCTCATCCGCCTCGATATCCGGCAAGTCTTCGGCTATCTCAAGCAGCATTTCAATCTTCTTCTTGCTGACTATATCCGCTACCAGCATTGAGATCTCACTTAACAGGCTTTTCATGGACAGGCTGGACAATACCAATTTCATCTTTCCGGCTTCGACTTTTGCCATATCCAGTATCTGATTGATCAGTAAAAGCAAATGGTTGCCGCTGGCTAAAATATTACTCACATATTTCTTCTGCTTCTCGTTGAGCGTCCCAAAAGTCTCATCGTATAATACCTCGGAGAAACCGTTAATGGAATTAAGCGGGGTCCTCAGTTCATGCGACATGTTGGCTAAAAACTCGGATTTTACCCGGGCGACGCGTTCCAACTCGATGGCCAGCACCGCTAACTCTTTCCGGGTCTTTTCCAGCCCGTTTTCTATCCCCCTGCGTTCGGTGATGTCCTCGATCGCCAGAAGGATAATCCGCTCTTTGCCCGATACTCGTTGAATCTGCCGGGCGTTCAAAAGCATGATGCGCCGGCCGATTCCAACGAAGTCGTGTTCTACCTCGTAATTATCAAAGGTTGTCTTCTGGGGAAGAATGGTTTCCAGTAATTCCCGCAGTTTAGGGATATCCCACTGCTTATTGCCCAAGTCATAGATAAGGTGGCCTACGGTCTCTTTGGGGTCGACCTTAAAAAATTCATAAAAAGAACGACTGACCGTTACCACCCGAAGATCTTGATCCAAAGAGATTAAGGGCTCACGTACGGTATTGATGACGCTCTGGGCAAATTCACTGGCTTCATCCGCGATTTTCTTGATGGTCTCTAATTCTTTCCAGGCCTTTTCCAGGCCGGTCTCTATATCCCTGCGCTCGGTGATATCCTCGATCGCCAGAAGAATAATCTTCTCCTTACCCAAAACTCTTTCAATCTGCCGGGCATTCAAAAGCATGACGCGCCGGCCGATGGTGGCAAAATCGTGCTCCACCTCAAAATTATCAAAGGTTGCTTTTTCGGGAAGAATGGTTTCCAGCAATTCCCGCAGTTTNNCCCAGGTCATAAATAAGCTGCCCCAAGGTCTCCTTAGGGTTTACCTTAAAGACTTCGTAGAAGGAGCGGCTGGCGGAGACTACCCTTAGATCTTGATCCAGGGCAATCAAAGGTTCGCGCACGGTATTGATGATGCTCTCGGCGTATTCGAGGACTTCATTTTTCTTGTTCTCGGTATCCGCTATCTCAAGTTCCCCTACCCGCTTTTGCAGAAGTTTTACCTCTTCAATTAATTCTTCTCTGGTCTTATCCGCCATTTTTATACCTCACAACAAAAAACTAAGGCCTGTTTTCCCAGCCGGCACCAATCTTTTCATACCAAAAATAATGTTAAATACCAAACTGTTACAAATATCTTTGACAATACTTGCGGAAACAAAAATCTCATCAAGCAAATATACTCTCGTTTCCTTATCTTGACAAGAAAATTAATAAAGAATGGAAAACGGGCATGAAGCTCGACAACGAGGTTTTTTCGTGTGTTGCGTAGGCAAGGTATGAGATATCCCCGCGTCCCGGAAGATGTCTCTCCCCTCGCCGAATAATTCCCGGCGGCTCAAGAATACCGACGCGCTGAAGCGGTAACTCAATTCATCCATTCAACGAAAACTATTTGTCGGCTTCCGATTTTCCAACCCGCAGCGAACGAGGATTGGATACTGAGCCATAGTCCACGCCTGCGATAGGTTCCTCCAAAATAGCCTGCTGCAAGGCAGATAGCAGATCTTGGCATAGAAACAGCACCTTGCGCTTCTGGCCCAGGGATATGGCCAGGGATTGAACATTTGTGTTCTCGCGAGAAAGAGCAAGAATGCGCCCCCTGATTTCGCTGAACCGTGTGTAGCCCGCTGCCGCCGTTTCAAAATCAGGATCACCGCGAAGTTTTTGGGATACAGCCAAACCATCCATATTTTTATGGATCAGCTGATCTTCATCGGCCATCTGCGCTTCTAACTCGTCCATCCTTTTGTCGTTTTCTTCCGCGATATGCGGCGCAAGCAAAGTCTGTATACGCAACGCTGCAGCCTGGGCACCAAAAGCAAGTATTGCCACGTCTCTGGCCTCTGAAGAGCCAGCGCTCTTCGCCACAAGACGGGAAAGGGCATTGTCCATTTCCTTAAGCGCGCCTGCGGCCGGGCCAAAGGCCAAGCTGTAAGCTTTGACATTAGTATTCTTAACTGCCAAATTCAACAATTCGCTGTCGATGCGCTGAAAATCAACAAAAACCTTGGAAAACTGGACAAGAAGATTCCTCTCGCTCTGGGTACCGCCTTTCGCCAAGAGCTCTTCCAGTTCCTTGCGTTTCCGCTCCACCTCCGCAGTAGCCGCGCGGGCCTGGTCGGCGAAACCCTGTGAGTCTTGGTCGGTAACAGCCAGGACAGCGCTCTTTTCAGCCTCTGAGGCCGAAGCCAGAGCCAAGCGCATCCGGGCCACTATATCCACCCGCCTGGCTTTAAAGACAAGTTTATCGACAGGGCTCTGACCGGTTTGGAAACGCAATAATATAAGTATAGCCACAAACAATATCCCCGCCCCAATGGCCATCCCTATACAATCCTTGATGCCGGGCTTAATGATCACGATAGCCTCCTCAAAGTTTTACAACATTTCAGGAATACACGCATCAACCGCCTTATCCTTTTAACTCATCGATAATTTTGGGCAGTTCATCGATTAAATCGTTTAGTTGTTTTGTTTCGGTCTGTATTTCCTTGATTAAATTATTTTTCTTTTCAACATTAGCGGAAATTTCCGGATTCGATAAGTCCGATGCGCATCTAGAGATTGTAACCAGGGATTTTTTAAAATCGTAAGCGGATGTGTCGAGAATCATATTGCGCAGCCGCGTTGTTTCCAGCTCCGCTTCCGCTTTGATATTGGCGGCGGCAAGCACCGCCCCCTCCACCGCCGAGGCAGTTTGTTTTACAAATATCTCCAGAATATGATAGTTTTCCGGGCTAAGAAAATCCTGGTTATCGCCCGGATATATACCCAATGTCCCCACTACTTCCTGCGCGCCGATAAGCGGCATATAAAAACCCTGTGAGCCGGAAAGAGTATCGGTGCTTTTTCCCGCAGCTTGACGGTGTTGATACGTCCAATTGGCCGTTTCCTTTTCGCGGTCGGCCAGTTCTCTGCCGTTTAAGACTGCAGTCAGGATATCCAGTTTTTTATCCACATTTTCCGCAAAAATAACCGCCGGATATTTAAAAAAATCCTGGATGTGAGCAAGCAATATCTGGAATAATTCCTCCGGCCGGGATGACTTGGCAAGGTCCCGGCTTAACGCGTAAAGGACCTGGGTTCTTTCTTCGCGGCGGCGCATCGCGGCGGTTTGGCGGCGAAGCCGGCCGGTTAAGCTGCCGATGATGAAACTGACAATAAGCATTACGCCAAAAGTTACATAATGCCCCGGATCCATCATCGCAAAAGTGTAGAAAGGCGGGACAAAAAAGAAGTCGAAAAAAGCGACACTGAATAATGTTCCGGCAATTGCGGTGCGCCGGCCGTAGCAAAAAGCAAGCCAGGTTATCCCTAAGAGATAGACCATGATCAGGTTAGCCAGGGCTAGATAAGAAAACAAAATTTTATTGATTGCCGTGCATATCGCAACAATGATAAAAGCCCAGAAGATACCTTTCCAGGAAAATTTTTCCATCGGGATATATTGCATTCTGGGTAATTCTTCTTCAACCTCGCCGCTGATCAAATACAGGTCGATTTCTCCGCATTTTCTGGCCAGCCTGTCGATAAGTGAGCCGTAAAACAATTCGCGCAGCCGTGGCCTTCCTGGTTTGCCCATGACAATCTTCGATATATTTTTTGACCGCGCGTAGGCGATGATTGTTTCGGCGATATCGTCGCCGGTTAATGTAGCGGTTTGCGCGCCCATTTTCTCGGCAAACCGCAGCATTTCATTAACCCGTTCTTTACTCGCGACGTTTTCGATGGTCGAAGATGCTTCAACGTAAGCCACGGTCCACTGCGCTCCCAGATCAGCCGCGATTTGCTTGGCGGCGCGGATAATCTTGGTCGCCCGGGGGTTAGGAGTTATGCATACTAGAAATCGTTCCCCCACCTTCCAGACAGTCGATATCGTATGGGTATCTTTATACTCCCGCAGTTTAGTATCAACGCTTCGCGTAGTGTATTTCAAGGCAAGTTGGCGCAAGGCAATAAGATTGCCCAGCCGGAAAAAATTCTGCGAGGCCAGCTCCGCCTGTTCGCCTAAATATACCTTGCCTTCTTTAAGGCGCTTCAACAACTCTTCCGGAGGAATGTCAACGAGTTCCATTTCGTCTGCTTTTTCCAGAAACGCGTCAGGAACCGTTTCTCGGACAAGTATCCGGGTGATCTGCGCGACAACATCATTCATGCTTTCGCAGTGCTGCACGTTAAGGGTAGTATAAACATCGATTCCGGCTTCGAGCAATTCATCGACATCCTGCCATCGTTTCGCGTGACGCGACCCCGGCGCATTAGTGTGCGCGAGTTCATCAACCAGGATTAATGCCGGGTGGATTTTTAAAGCCGCCTCTAAATCGAATTCCTTGATCTCGATATTTTTATAAAGAGTTGTTTTTAGAGGGATGACCTCCAATCCTTCCAGAAGTGCTTCCGTTTCCGAGCGTTTATGCGTTTCAACCACCCCGATGAGAACATCGACCCCGTCCTTCTTACGGCGCCTTGCCTCTTCAAGCATGGTATATGTTTTACCGACGCCGGCGGTCGCGCCAAAGAAAATTTTAAGTTTTCCTCTTGGCGATTCTTCGGTTTGAACTTGTTTTAGTATCTTATCCGGATCAGGTCTATTATTCATAGATAAATATTATCATAACATTATTTAAATTAAAATTGAAAAAAAATAACCTGTGGTTTGCCACAGGCAAGCCTAATCAAAAATCAATATCGATCTGCATCGTCATTGTATTAGCTAAATCTTTATTGTTGTAAACGTCATAACCTAAGATAAATGATGTTTTGTCGGAACATTTCCAGGAAAAGCCGTAGTTCCAGCAGCCGTACGCGCTTTTGGTATCCATGTATTCGGCACAGATCCATAGCCGATCGGATATTTCGGTCATGGTTCGTTCCCAGGCAGCAAAAACACCGGCGTTGTCCCTTTCACCGTATTTATTCAAAAGTAGTTTTTTATTTCCCCGATGGCAAAGATGGCCATGGTTACTTCTGCTAATTTCTTGAGATATCTCATGCGCATATTTTATCCTTTTTTATCCAAACTAGCGCACTGTTAAATTAATTTTTAATGGTATCACTTGGAGAAAAATTAATTTTTACATGCACTTGCACCGCGTACCACTATTAATAATTAAGTTAACGCGGTACTAGAACCTGCCTCTATTTTTTATAGGCGTCCAAATCTAAATTTACTTTCAGTACGTTCACAACAGGTTCACCGATCAAGCCAAGAAAGCGCCCGGTCGTATTCTTCTGTATGACTTCCTTGACGACACTTTCCGTAATTCCCCTATGCTTAGAGATCCTTGGAACCTGGTAATCAGCGGCGGCGAGACTTATGTGCGGATCGAGTCCGCTTGCCGAAGAAGTAACAAGGTCTACCGGAATAGGATTTGCGTTATCCGGATCAACGGCTTTTAACGCTTTGATGCGCCCGTTTATCTCATCAATCAAGGCGGGATTAGAAGGCCCTATATTAGAACCTGAAGAAGCCGCCGCGTTATACATGGGTGAAGTCGCGGAGATGCGCCCCCATAAATATTTAGGATCGTCAAACGCCTGGCCGATGAGAGACGAGCCAACAACCTTTCCGTTTCTATATATTAGGCTGCCATTAGCCTGATTAGACAATAACGTTTGCGCGATTACCGTAATAAAAAACGGATAGATAACTCCCGCGATAATCGTCAGGGCCAAAAAAGAAAGAAGCGCCGGTTTAATATATTCTTTGAACATTTTTCTTCTCCTTGTTCTGCAAGCTAATAGAATTATAGAACGGGCAAAACAACTCCGAACGAGTCGCAAAAAATGCCCCGCTCTGAAAGAGCGGGAGATTTTTTGCGTACCCAGCGAGTTCGGAGTCAACAATAAGGACAACACCCGCACAATTTTCGCTAAAGGGCGAACACTGGCCCAATCCATTTAAAGGCCAGGTGCCTTTAAGCGCGGGGTGCCTCCTCTTCCATATCTTATTTGACTAACCGCAAAGCCACTAGCATCATGTCGATCAGCTTGATACCGATAAATGGCGCGACGATTCCCCCGACACCGTAAATTAACAGATTATCTCGGAGAAGGAGACTCGCTTTCATCGGCCTATACGGTACTCCGCGCAACGCTAATGGAATAAGCAAGATGATAATAATCGCGTTAAAAATCACCGCGGACAACACCGCACTCTCCGGTGTAGCAAGGCGCATAATATTAAGCGCCTTAAGCGCCGGATAGGTGCCGACGAACGCGGCCGGAATGATCGCAAAATATTTTGAAACGTCATTAGCAATACTGAATGTCGTTAACGAGCCCCGGGTTATGAGGAGTTGCTTTCCAATCTCAACAATTTCAATTAATTTTGTGGGATTAGAATCGAGATCGATGAGATTTCCCGCTTCTTTAGCGGCCTGAGTTCCCGTATTCATGGCAACCGCAACATCCGCCTGCGCGAGAGCCGGCGCGTCGTTTGTTCCGTCTCCGGTCATGGCGACAAGCCTGCCGCCTGACTGCATCTCGCGAATAAGTTTAAGCTTGGTCTCGGGCGTAGCTTTAGCTAAAAAATCATCCATGCCCGCCTCCGCGGTAATGGCCGCCGCGGTCAGAGGATTATCACCAGTGATCATAATAGTCTTGATCCCCATGCGGCGCAATTCCGCAAAACGTTCTTTGATCCCGCCCTTTACAATGTCTTTCAATTGGATAACGCCAAGCACGCGCTTATGCTCTGATACCACAAGAGGAGTACCGCCCGATTTAGCTATCGATTCGATATTTGATTTTAAATCTTCGGGGAATAAACCGCCGGATTTTTTCACATAATCTTCTATGGCATCGGCAGCGCCTTTCCTTATTTGCCGGCCATCGCCTAAATCTACGCCGCTCATACGAGTTTGCGCCGTAAAAGGAATGAATTTCGCTTCAAGTTCATGTACCTGGCGTTCCCTGATGCCGTATTTCTCTTTTGCCAGAATGACGATGCTTCTTCCTTCAGGTGTTTCATCCGACAACGAGGAAAGCTGCGCCGCATCGGCTAATGACTCAATAGTCACGCCCTTCGTTGGTATAAAGGCTACCGCTTGTCTGTTTCCCAATGTTATAGTCCCGGTCTTATCCAAAAGCAGTACATCAACATCTCCCGCCGCCTCAACGGCGCGACCGGATGTCGCGATAACGTTGGCTTGTATCATCCTATCCATGCCCGCGATACCTATCGCCGGAAGCAATCCTCCGATTGTAGTCGGTATAAGACATACCAACAGCGCGGCCAATACGGTCACCGTAATCGGCACTCCATGCCCGGATGATATTACGCTATAAATCGAAAACGGTAAAAGTGTCACCGTGGCTAAAAGAAATATTATGGTAAATACCGCGAGTAAAATACTGAGCGCTATCTCATTGGGTGTTTTTTGTCGTTTCGCGCCTTCGACCATCGCAATCATATGATCCAAAAATGTCTCGCCGGGGTTTGAGCTGACGCGCACCACCAGCCAATCGGAAAGCACTCGCGTACCTCCCGTAACGGCACTGTGGTCCCCGCCGGATTCACGAATAACCGGAGCGCTTTCACCGGTTATGGCGCTTTCATCAACCGACGCCACCCCCTCGATGATCTCGCCGTCCATGGGGATAAAATCTCCTGCCTCGATAAAAACCACATCGCCCTTGCGAAGAGTCGTAGCCGAAACCGTAACGTAGGCGGAACTGCGTTTCGGCTGTAAAAGTTTTTTCGCGGGAGTGTCTTTTCGGGCTTTTTTAAGGCTGGCGGCCTGCGCTTTCCCGCGGCCTTCGGCCATCGCTTCGGAAAAATTCGCGAAGACCAGGGTAAACCATAGCCACAGGGCTATGGCCAGAATAAAGCTTGCCGGAGCCTCCCCGTGCCCGAATATTGCCTGAAAATATAGCCCCGTAGTCAACACGCTGACCACCAAAACCACAAACATTACCGGATTTTTAATTTGGTGCCGGGGATCTAATTTCTTTAACGAATCGATGATCGCCGGCCCGATAATAGACGGCTCAAACAAAGATTTCGATTTATGTGATTTATTCATAGCTCCCTCTTGTGTGGGGACACAACACCAGCGCAATTTTCGCTAAAGAGCGAACACCGGCCCAATTCCTATAGGGGCCGGGTGCCGATTAGCGCCGGGTGTTAGTTCCTTAAATACGACTCATCATCAAATGTTCAACAATTGGCCCCAAGGCAAGCGCCGGGAAAAATGCCAGCGCGCCGACGATGAGAACAACCATTGCCAGAAAGAAAGCAAAAAGCGGCGTATGTGTCGGCAAAGTGCCGGAACTCACCGGGACAATTTTCTTCGCCGACAAGGAGCCGGCAATGGCCAGCATCGGGATGATAAGCCAATACCGACAGAAAAACATCGCTAACCCCAAAGCGGTATTATAGAAAAGCGTATTAACCGACAATCCGGCAAAAGCGCTTCCGTTATTCCCTGAAGCGGAGGAAAAAGCGTAAAGGACCTCGCTAAAACCATGCGCGCCGGGATTGAGCATCCCTACTTTGCCGGCAGGAATAAGCACCGCCAGCGCGGTCGGGATGAGGATAAAAACATGCGGGATAAATGCGACCAAAGAGGCCATCTTCATTTCATAGGCTTCGATCTTCTTGCCTAAGTATTCAGGAGTCCTGCCAATCATAAGGCCGGCGATAAAAACTGCCACAATCATAAAGGCGATCAAGCCGTACAGCCCGGAACCCACGCCGCCAAAAATAACCTCGCCGAGTTGAATCAACCACATAGCAATCATCCCGCCTAAAGGCATAAAAGAATCATGCATGGAATTTACTGAGCCGTTAGAAGCTGAAGCAGTCGCCACTGACCAAAGGGCAGAATTGGCGATACCAAAACGCGCCTCTTTTCCCTCCATATTACCGCCGGGCTGAAAAACGCTTGCGCGTTGGTCAATACCTAATTTATCAAAGAGAAGATTTCCTTTTTGTTCAAAGTGTACAGAACCCCAGAGACAGGGAATAAAGATAATCAGCATTGCTGCCAGCAGCACCCACCCCTGACGACGATCCCTGACCATAAAACCGAAAGTATAACACAGCGCGGCCGGGATCAGAAGCAGTGATAACATTTCCAAAAAATTGGATAACGGTGTCGGATTCTCAAAAGGATGAGCCGAATTGGCATTGAAGAAACCGCCACCGTTGGTTCCCAATTGTTTAATGGCGATTTGGGATGCCGCCGGGCCAACGGCGATGGTCTGTTGCGTCACCGTCTTGCCCGCCCCATCTTTCATGGGCTGGACGAGTGCTGCCGTTACGCTTGGCTTAAAAGTCTGGACCACACCTTGCGATACTAAAACCAAAGACATAATTATTGCAAGCGGCATTAGAATATAGAGGGTTGACCTGACTAAATCCACCCAGAAATTGCCCAGAGTCCTTGTTTGTTTTTGAATAAATCCCCGGATGAGCGCAACTAAAACCGCCATGCCCGTCGCGGCGGAAACAAAATTTTGAACCGTCAACGCCAGCATTTGTGTCAAATAGCTCATAGTGCTCTCGCCGCCGTAACCTTGCCAATTAGTATTGGTAGCAAAACTTACCGCGGTATTAAATGAAGAATCGGGCGAAACCGACGGCATCGCCATGGGATTAAAAGGCAAAAAGGACTGAAGGCGTTGAAGGGCATAAACGACAACGAGCCCCAGAACGTTAAAGAGCATGACACAGACAGCGTATTTTTTCCATGTCATGCCGGCTTCTGCCCGGACACCACAAACCCGATAAATCCACTTTTCAAATGAGGCAAACCAGACGTTAAGGCCGGCCGGCCTTCCTTCATATATATGGGCCATGAAAGTACCGAGCGGCTTAGCCGCCAACAATAGAACAATAAGATAAATAGATATTTGAATAAAGTTATCCCAGTTCATCCCGCGCCCTCTTCTTTTTCAATTGAGTTTAAACTATTCATGAGAATATCTCCGGTTTAAGCAGAGCGATCAATAGATAAGCGAATAAAAAAATGGAAATAATCCCCCCAATCCAATAAATAGTCGTCATCGCGCACCTCTATTATTTGTATTCATACTCGATCGCATAAAATAATGAAACCGATTGAAGTCAGCAAAAGAAACAGTGTAATCCCAAAAAATAACCAATCCATATCTCACTCCTTATAGAATAATAAGTTATAATGCGTCATTTTATGTTTTTTGTTAGAAAAAATTCATTAAAATGTATTAGGCGGAATTTTTTCACAGACCGGAAAAATGCTTGAAAAGCATTTTTCCGGTTAATGAAGCATTGAAAACCCGACTACCAGATATATTATCAGCATAGCGCACACGCCGGTTCCCAGCCAATAAATTTTATCTTTCATCACCGATGCCTCCTTCTCTAAAATTTGTTTTAACTCATTTTTTATATCTTTGCTTCTAATTATAGAAGAATTTTACAACCAATATGAAAAAAGTTAAGTCAATAATTCGTCAAGATTCCATACCTGGGATAATACGTTATTGCCAGAGGGATGGTTAAATTCGCTAAGGTTAACCCTTCGGCTTCGCTCAGGGCAATAAAACTAAGTTTTGCCGTATTACGGCAAACCAAGTTTTATTGTTCGGCTATCCCCTTACGGGGATAGTTCAACTAAAAACATTTGTTGCGCTTTCAACTTACAAATGTCTAAGTTTCACTACCACCTCGCGCGGCGCCTACGGCTTGCGTTCGGTGAAGTCTCATTAAATTTCGGAGGAAAGACGATACCCGACGCCCGGTTCGGTAAGTATATAGGTAGGCCTATCAGGATTGGATTCTATCTTATTTCGTAGATTGCTGATCGTCACTCTTAAAAGATGCGAAGCCTCTTCAAAATCTTCGTCTTTATTCCAGATTTCTTTTAATATCTGGCTATGGGTCATAATCTTTCCGGCATTTAAGACAAGTACTTTCAGGAGATCATATTCTGTCGGCGTAAGATGAACCTGGCGGGTTTTGACTTCCACGCTATGATTGGATATATCTATCGACAGCTTCCCTACTTTAAATATTGACCTCTCGTTTTGCGGCAGAAGCCGTCTCATCACCGCGCGCAGCCGCGCCAGCATCTCCCCGGCGTTAAAAGGTTTTGTCAGGTAATCATCAGCGCCGGCATCCAGCGCGGCGATCTTGTCGGCTTCATTTTCTCGGACCGACAGGATAATAATCGGGGTCTTGGCTCTTTTTCTAATTTGACGCGTAACCTCGATGCCATCCATATCCGGCAGGCCAAGGTCTAAAATTATGGCATCCGGATGCGAAGAGACAGAATACTCCAAAGCTTCTTTGGCATCGGTAGCCTCAGAAACATTATAGTTATGAGAGATAAGAGTTGTCTTTAGAAAACGCCGGATTGTCTTTTCATCGTCAACGATAAGAATCCGCATATTCTGGTTTGCCATTTATGCCTTTTTCGCCCCCAACGGTAATATCACCGTTAATGTAGCTCCCTTATCGGAATTATTTTCGGCAAAAATCCGGCCGCCGTGCGCCTCAACAATACCCTTGCAAATGGACAACCCAAGGCCCGTACCGGTTACCTGGCGCGGTTTTACTGCCCGGTAAAATTTATCAAAAATATGCGTTATGTCTTCCTCCGGGATCCCAAAGCCTTTGTCTTTTACTTCAATTTTTACCTCGCTCTCCGACGGCTCGGCCGTGATCTCAATCGGCATATCCTGGTTAGAATACTTAACGGCATTATCCACTAAATTTACGAAAACCCTCATCATCAGTGTAAAATCCATCGGGACTTCAGGCATATTTTGTGAAATATTTATCCGCACATTTCGCTTCTCAAGTTTATCCTTTAATGCCTGCAATGAAGTGCCGACAACATCGCGTAAGTCGCAAGGTTTGGCGTTGATCTTTAAAGTCCCCGCTTCAACCCGGGTCATGTCGAGGAGATTGCCTACGAGCCGATTCAGGCTATCCGAATCTTCATAGGCAGTCTTTAAAAGTTCCTTACGCATTTCGGCATCAAGCAAGGATGAATCCTGCAAGAGGCTGCTTAAGGCTCCCATGATCGACACAAGCGGCGTCCTGAGATCATGAGAGATAGAGTTTAAAAGCGCGACCTGTAACTTTTCTGTTTCGCGGACAAGTTCCATCTGGCGGGATAGTTCAAATAACTTAATACGCTGGACTGCGGCTGCCGCCTGGCTTGCCAATGCATTCAACAGGCTATTTTCCCTGGAGTCCAGGCCTTCTTTGTCTTTTTTAAAAAAAACTCCTAAAACTCCAAAAACTCCCTGCGAGGTTTTGAGCGGAAGGTAATGTGCTTTTGCGGCCGGTAAAATGTCCGTACTCCATCCGGCTTCTTTTTCATTTTTGAAGACCCATCCGGCAATTGTTTTTTCGTGTTCTTCCATGGGGAATCCGGAGTCAAAACTGCTTAGTTCAATGCCTGAGCCTGCGGGCAAAAAAATAGCGGTATGGCAGTCAAATATCTGCGCTACATTAATTCTAATAGTATACAACGCATGCTCTAAAGAATCGGATATGGATAGGTCTTTGATTAAGCGATAAAGCATAGTGACCTGCGCTTCCTTTTCCTGTGCCTTAATCGCCTGCTGCCTTGCCTTTGACGCAAGAGTACTGATAATAACGCCGACCGCAAAAAAAGCTGCAAAGGTAAAAAGATATTCCATACCGTGAACGTTGAAAGTGTAATATGGCGGCACTAAGAAAAAATCAAACGCGATAACGCTCAATATCGAAGTGACGATCGCCGTCCCTTGACCCCATCGGATAGCAGCTATCACTACTGCCAACAAATAAAACATCACAATATTTGTCGGTTCAAGCCTTCCTTTGACAATTTCACCCAGCAATGTCATAATAAAGACAAGGCCTACGCTTGCCAGGTAAGGATAGATTTTGTTTTTACTGAATCTTGAATGCGACATAGTTAACGGCTCACTTTATCCGACTTGTTTATCCATTTATTTCCATTTTGCAGAATATCAATAAGGCCTTTAGCGAGTTATTTTATTTCTGCCTTGTCTTTATCCGGCAAGTTCTTGACTGCTTTATCGAAAGAGGGCTTAGATTCCCAGGTAATCATAGCGCATCAATATGCTTCTTAGCGTCCTTTGCGGATTTATAGGCTTTCCCTTTATGGGATGCCAACTCTTCGATTTTTTTCCATTCTTCCTCAGTATAGGGTCTTTTTCTTTAACTTCCAAGGGCACAAGTAATATCCCGGAGGGAGTAATTTTAAACCCGACATACTGACTGCCGTTAAAATAAAATTTGCGCGAAGCGTTGGGAATGGCAATCAAGTTATTTTTTTCGCAGCAAAAAAATAATCTTATAAAGAAATATAATCTCTTATCTTTTCCAATTTCTTCCTGCCGATACCTTCAACTACGGCCAGATCATCAAGAGTATAAAAATTAGCGCGCGTGGAGCGGCATTCGATAATGCGCCGGGCGATTATCGGGCCGATTCCGGGGATTCTCTCAAGTTCTTCCTGGCTGGCGGTATTGACGTTAATCGGAAACAACGTTTTGCTTTCGCCGCGGCTTTTCTGCTTCTTTAAAATGCCCGCCGTAACGTTGCCGGCCGGCGGCGCGGCAACACTAAGTTTATCGCTGGGCAGGCGCGTAATCTTTGGACTATCGGCGTAAACCGAGCGCGCCGTCGCGGCTTTAAAATATTTTATCCCCGCGCCGGCAAAAATCACGACCGCGATACCGATTAAAACTTTTCTTTCGTTAGCGGTAAGCTGGAACATCGTTCACCTTTTTAAAACTTCGTACCGGATGCTGTTTTTGCCGCTGCTCTTGACGCGATACATCAGGTTATCGACGATGCCGATAAGCTCATCGCTGTTCAGGGGCGATACGGTAAAGGTGACTACGCCGATGCTTATCGTTACCGGCCATTGGTTTTTACGCATAAGTTCATCGAAGTTTTCCTTGATTCGCACTAAAACACCCCGGACATTTTCAGCATCGGTTTCCGGCATAAGGATAATAAATTCATCGCCGCCGACACGCGCTACTGTATCGATGAGCCGGGTATCGTTTTTGAAACCCCGGGCCGCCGAAGACAGAAGGGCATTCCCCATGCTATGGCCCCAGACATCATTGACATATTTAAAATTGTCTAGATCGAGGTAGGCAACGCTGAAGACACGCCCGTATCGTTTTAACCGGATGATCTCGTTCGTAGCAATTTCGTCAAAATAACGGTTGTTGGCAACCCCCGTAAGGGCATCGGTGCGCGACATCGCCCTTTCCCGTTCAAGCACATTTTTTAATTTCGATAACAGGAAAACGATGATGATAAAAAAACCTAAGCGCATCAAAGCGTTCCAGCAGGGAATTAAAAAATGCGAATAGGTACTGCCGGCTAACCAATCGGCGCCGAACCAGGTTGCCGCGCCGGCAAAAGATACAAGAATAGCCGGCGCCGCGCCGGCATACCACGCCACCAGGATTATCGGGGCTAAATAGAATATCGAAAAAGATATCTCCTTACCGGTGGCATAATCGATAACCCCCAACAACACGACCAGCAGAAACCCGATGATGATTACTGCCGGCCGGGAAAGTTTATTAAAGAAAACTGCTATTTTTTCCATCATAATAATTCTATATTTGTCTCCCTACCCCTCGATCAGGTAGTCAAAATCCGGGCCCAACCGATAATTGGTAAAAGGGATAAGTGTGATACAGCGCGCGTAGCCTTTCACCCTGACCCGGTTGGATACCGCTATATCCACCGCCATCTCCACGTGATAGCCGATATAATAAGTCACTCCGTCTACAATTTTTTCTTCGGTCTGACCCGGCTGGCCGATCATTTTCACCAGCCTGGCATAACCTACCTGATTGGTCAATTCGTTAATTTTTTCCTCAATAATCTTCCCGGCCACAGGGTAACGCTGCTGCCCCTGCTTATACAGGACAAGCCCCTGCCCAATCACCAACGCAATCAATACCAACAAAATTATTTTCACTATCTTGTTCATTTTGAATCATCCTCCCAGGGGCGTGCCCCCTAACTCGCCCTGTCTTTTTTAAACGGGCGATCTTCTTAGTCAAGCCGCGCGCTGCCGGAGTCAGTATACGACCGGCTGACGTTGGTGGAGTTGGCATAATCCCGCCTTTGGCGGGATTAATTCGGCTACAGCCAGCACTAATTTCAAAATGAAATTAGTGCTGGATAAGCCTCATTAAAAAGCATTGATTTCCCGCGCCATAGCCGCGGCGGAAGAATCAAAGGTATAATTTTCGACGTTCACTGTTTTCCACTGTTTCATATCCGATAAAGTGCTCCACGCTACCGCCTTATCATCTCCTCCGGCAAGCAATAGAAGATTGCCCCGTTCCGGCGAAATACCTATGACCAGTTTCATGTTCTCCGGTATCCGCCATACCGCCGTACTATTACTCTCAACATCAAGTTCAAACGTAGCATTGAGGATTTTTTCAATCTTAGACGCCTGCGACTGAAGCTTTGCGGTATCGTCACAGGTAAAGGTATAGGCCATGCCGGATGTCTCCACCACTCCGGAAATAAGCACCATATTAGGGGTTTTATCCTGGATTTTTCGTAACGCCCGGCGGTAGGACGCGGGTAACTGTTCATTTTCCAAATCGCCGAGCACCAGCCGTGATATGCTCGTTGCGCCAAAATCAAGCTTCACGTCCTTAACCGTGCCCGCGCTCAATAAACCGGAAAAAGCCGGGTCGCCCAGCAAGTCGGCCATGAAAGAAGAATCAAGGGAGATTTTAGCGCTGACTTGTTTTCCTAAGGTTTGAAACTTAGCCTGGCGCGGAGCGTCGAGCTTCAACAATTCGGGGCGTCTTTGCAAAATGGCTTTATGCGCGCCGTCGGTATACCATATCTGCCCCGGCTCGATGCCGCTCTCGGCAGGATACCACAAGGTAAAACCGCCGCTTTCCAATTCTTTTTTAACCGACTGTAAAGTAGTGCCGCAGGACGATAATAAAACACACACCACAATAAGAAAAATAAATTTTTTCATCGATCCTCCTTACGGCTTGATTGATTTTCTAAAAAGCAAAGCGATAATAAACCATAAAACTACCGCGGTCAAACCTATTCCGATATTTAAAACATATTTTAAAAACACGGAAAGTTTGGATTTATAGATGAAAAAGTTTAACGCGTAGGCCGCTCCCCCCAGCGCACCGCCGATCGCGCCGCCGACCGCTACCAGAAATAACGGCCAGCCGCAGGCGACATAAACAATCACGGGTATTTTTTCTTCTTTATATTTCACGGGTTTAACATCTTTACCGTTCTTGATTACCTTAAAATTAGCATTAACTATAATTTTATCAATTCGTATTCAAGATTACCCAAGCCTATCTCCTGGGCGTATTTGAGCTGTTTCATGCCGTCCTGTTCCGGGTGGTTTTCCTTAAATATATCTTTTCCGCAGGCACGATTGACTAAATCGTAGCTTGCTTTATCGATGGCTACCGGATCGGAAGAAGCAAAAATTCCGACATCCGGGGCAATTCGCGGATTTTCCATACCCCAGCAATCGCATTCCTTATTGATCTTTAAGGCAAAATTAATAAAACCCGCTTTATTTTTCTTGTTCTTAAGCACGGCGCAGGCATACTCAACCAGCTTATACTGTGTTTTTTCGCCGGCGGCAAAATCAATAAACATCGCCATGGTGGGACAAACCGCCAGGCAGCTCGCGCAGCCGATACATTTAGTTTTATCGACCACCGATTTTTTATCTTTGATTTGGATTGCCTTCACGGGACAAATGGCCTGACATTCCCCACAGCCGGTGCATTGCTCGATGTGGACAACCGGCGCGACATCGCAGTGCTGGGCGAGTTTGCCTTCTCTTGTCGCGCAACCCATCCCCAAATTCTTTAACGCTCCGCCGAAGCCGGTCAAAATATGGCCCTTGAAATGGTTGACCGCCAGTATCGCGTCGGCATCGATAAAAACTTTGGCAATTTTAGCTTTCTTAATAAACTTTTGGTTGATCTCTATTTCAACAACATTTTCCTTTTTAGTGTCATCGGGGATAATCACTTCCGCTCCGGTGGCCTCTTTAGTAAAACCGTGCTCATAAGCAATCTGCAGGTGGTCTTTAGAGTTCAGCCGTTGGCCGCGATAAAGCGTATTAGCATCGGATAAAAACAGGGAAGCTTTTCTTTTAGAGATTTCCCGGGAGATAACCCCAAAATACTCCGGCCGTATAAAACCGGTATTCCCCTTTTCTCCGAAATGCACTTTGACCGCCACCCGCCAGCTTTCCTTTATAAAATCCAGGACCGCGCTCTCGTTAATAAGCCGGGTAAGCTTTTCATGAACAACCTGAGTAGTATCGCTATCGGCTACCGCGACAAAATAAACTTTGCTTTTCATAGTCTCCTTATTTTTTTATTTTCTTTCCTTCTGAAAATGCATCGCCTAAGTATTTACCGATGCCGTAATAGGTACGGTTTGCCGGGTCAAAAACCATCGGTTTTATTTTTTCGATGTCCGGCGTTCCATCTTTACCCAATGCCGCCTCATCGGCCTTCACATCCTTGATTTCGCCGATAAACATGGTGTGCAATCCTAATTTCACGACCTGGATCACGGAGCACTCCAAGACAAGCGGAAATTCCTTAACATACGGAGCATCCACCAGGTCGCTTTTTACCGGCGTAAGCTTAGTAGCGGCAAACTTATCCTCGGTCCGGCCCGAAACAATACCAAAATAATCGGCTTCTTTGATATATTTTTCTGAAGGGATGCTGATCGTAAAGGCCTTACGCGCCATGATATTGCCGTAAGTGTAAGTCGCTTCCCGGATGGCGATGGCGACGCAGGGCGGGTTGGAACAACAGATACCGCCCCAGGCGACGACCATTTCATTGGGCTTTCCGGATTTATCGTATGAGCCGACAACAAAAACCGGCGTAGGGAAAACAATAGTTTTCGCCCCGATAGACTTTTTCATCTTCGTCTCCTTCTTACCTATATTATCAGACACAAGGCCCTGCACAAATGCCAGCGCAGTTACCAGTAACCCTGCGATCAATAATCCGGCGGCCATAGCCGCCAAATATTTTTTCATCTTTTCTCCTCCCTGCGTAAATCAAGAAGACAACACAAGGCGTTATTAATTCCTATGTTTACCCTAGAAATTATCATACCGCCAGCGAATGAATAAAACATCTTGTTTAGGCTATGGCCTCAACAACTCAAAACCCGTGTCATGATCTAAAACTCGTGCGGCCGTAGTGTCAGCTAATTCGAATAAAATAACTTCCAGCACGTGCCATGTTTTCACGCCCCTGCGGACGCACCCGGTTACTGTCGCCGCCTGCCTTCCGCAGGCAATATGCATATGTAGCGCCGGCTTTCCCTTCTTATCCGGAAAAATAGTCCCTGTCCCGGCCGCTTCATGAACATTATCAAGGATATGTTCCATGGGGATAACCGGATTTTTTCGTCCCTGCTTGGGACCAACCACCAGTTTACTGCCAGTATCCACACCGCCCAAAACAATCAGGGAAGCGGCCTTAATGCCCTTATCCGCGGCAAATCCTTCAATCGCTTCATGGATAATATCCCCGTCTTCAAGACGGATGATGAAGATTCTTCCTTGTTCGGCTTGGGAGTATTTCATAGATAAAAAATAAAACCAAAAACTTCACCACAAAGGCACTAAGACACAAAGAATACAAAAAAATAATTTCTCACTCCTAAGCACACGAAGAACACAAAGTTCAAAAAAAGCTAAAACATTTCCCGCAAAGGCGCAAAGGGCGCAAAGAAAAAATTTAGTATCGTGTCCCCAGAATTCGTACCCGGAATTATCCTCCCATTCGCGTAATTCGTCCCTAAAGGGATACTGCGTACCGTGATTCGTTGTTAAAATTTTTTATCTGCGAAAATCTGAGAGATCTGTAGACAAAATTACTTCGTATCTTTTCTTCGTGAACCTTGTGTCTTCGTGGTGAAAATTTTTTCGTTCTTGTTCGCCGTTATCTTTTCTCTGTGGACTCTGTGCCCTCTGTGGTGAAATTTTTTTATTGTTTAAAGCTGCGCGGCGCTATTTTTGAACATACCATAAGAATCCACATAAGTCTTCAAACGCCGTTCCCATACCGGAAGCCATCTTTCTTCATGAACGCCGGCAGGCGTGTTACGCACGCGGATTTTCAATAACCTCCCGGCGCAGGCGGAAAACTCCTTTAACGCGCCCAAACCCTCATCTTTGCCGCGCATGCTTTTTAAAACCTGAAGCAGGCCCCACCGATGGCCCTTATAAGATTCGCCGTCAAGAATGCCTTCGCCTTTGAAATTCACGTAATCGACCAGGGCGTAAATACCTCCGGGCGTAGATATGAGGCGGCGAAATTGAAACTCAATGTTGCGGGAAACTTTGGGCTCGGCCGCCACCATAAAAGGCAAAGCCCGGTTGAGACGGTCAAAAATAAACATTATCTGCAAAGTCCTGGTGCGATTCAAAAAACTTCTCAGGCCGGCCAATTCCTCCGGATGCATATTGCTCATAAATTCCTCGCGGCTTTTCCAGGGGTAGCCGTCACGCTTCATCTTCGTGAGCCAATCAGGTATTTTTTCACCGCGCGTTTGCATGAAATACAAAAACTCCGGAAAGCTTTCCATAAAACCCTTTTCTTTGCCTTTTTGATACCAGATAAAATGTCCCACGCCTAACGACAAGAAGTCTTCACCTTCATTCCAACAGGCAACCAAATCAGCATTCCCGCCGGCCTCATTATAAAAAATCTTTTGGCCGATCAACTCAAAATCATCATGTGATACCGAGACCTGCCAACGATCCCGGGCAAAGCATAGCCCGGCAAAAAGCAACAAACCGGCGGCAGCGCAGAGAAAATACCTGCCTGCCCTGAGGGCACGACCCGATTTACGCCGACACAAAAAACCGCTAAATATTTTCCTTATCATAGAATCCACCTCTTTTTGGATTTTTCACCACCCGCTCGTTTCACTCGCTGAAGAGCACGAAAGACACGAAGAAAAAATTAAGTATCGTGTCCCCGGAATTCCGCTCTGTGGTGAAATTCTTTCAGGTTTTTGGCGCCTCTTCCTGTATCTTCCCTATCATCCCCAAAAATGCCTTCCGGTCGTAGTACAACCCAAAAAGGAAAAGGGAAAATGCCGAGAACGAACAGAAAACCAAACCTACCCACAAAGCGCTGATTTTACCGGAGTGCCTGGTGAATACAGAGAGCAGTGCTTTGCTGGTTGCTTTTAATTCGGCTTCAGTTCTGGTCCGGGGCGCGACACTATCTACCCAGTCAACCTTCTGCCGTAATTTTATCGCGTAATCATGATAATAGTAAAACCCGCACAGGAGCCAGGCAAAAGCAACCACCGCGCAAGCAATCGACGCAAACAATAAAAAACCTTGCCTCTTTTCTACGGCTAATAGGATATTCTTTTCTTTCTGGCTTAACATCTGTCCCGCCTTCCCTATTCGCACGATTTGTTATCAGAATTTTTCTCAACAGGCCTACATCTATTTTTTTGTATTAATTTTTTGTTAACCGTTACTTTGGCAGTACACTGCGGCATATTTAACTTCTCCGGCAACGGAAGAAAATCTTTTATCCGCTTTAAATTACCTCTGGGCATGTCGCCATCATTATCTCTTATAATTTTCATTCGCCTTGTGCTGACTTTTTCCATAGATTCCATATTCTTTGTGGTGAAAATTTTATTTGTTTTATCCTGATTTTATCTGCGTTAATCGGCGTCCAAAATGTTTTGTGGCATTTTGTAACGGGCAGATCACGACCTGCCCTACATATTTTACCCATGATTATCCGTCCACTTCCTTTATTTTTCTCTGTGATAATCTGAGAAATCTGTGGACAAAATTGTTTTTCGTTTCTCTCCGTGAACTCTGTGTTCTCTGTGGTGAAATTTTTTTCTTTTACACCACGATATTAACCATCTTATTCACAATATAAATTATTTTTTTCGGCTGTTTACCTTCAAGGAATTTTATTACCTTCTCCAGTTCCACCACCTTCTTCTCTATCTCCGCCTGAGCCGCCCCCGACGCGACAACTAATTTATCCCGGACCTTGCCGTTAACCATGACCGCAATCTCGAATTCGTCGGCCTGCAAATAGGCCGGGTCGTATTTGGGCCACACCCGCTTTAGAATCGAGCCTTTATTCCCCATGATGCTGTTGACCTCTTCGCTCAAGTGCGGGGTGAACGGCGAAAGCAAGAGAAATACCGTATCCACGGCCTGACGATAAATGCTTTTGCGCAGGGCCCCCTCTTGCATGCCTTTATAAATCTGGTTGACCAATTCCATAATCCGGCTGATTGCGGTATTAAATTGGAAATTGCCTTCCAGATCATCGGTGACTTCTTTGATCGTTGAGTGGATTTTACGGCGCAGGTCTTTTTCAATGGCGTTTAAATCCGAAGTTTTGTCGCTGTCGCGGTATTCGCCTAAGGTGTCGACTAACCGCATTATCCTTTGGATAAAACGCGCCGTTCCCTGCAATCCTTCATCCTGCCACTCCGCTTCTTTTTCCGGCGGGCCAATGAACAGGATATAGAGGCGCATCGCATCAGCGCCGTATTTATCGATGATATAATCCGGGGCGACGACATTGCCCCGCGACTTGGACATTTTGGTGCCGTCCTTAACGATCATGCCCTGGGTAAAAAGCTTAGCAAAGGGTTCCTTGAAACCGACCAGACCTAAATCATAGAAAACTTTGTTGATAAAACGGGAATATAAAAGATGCAGGATCGCGTGCTCCACTCCGCCGATGTACTGGTCCACGGGAAGCCAGCGGTTGACGTCTTCTTTGACAAACGCTATTTTATCGTTTTTCGGCGAAATGTAGCGCAGATAATACCAGCTGGAATCAACAAAAGTGTCCATGGTATCGGTCTCGCGCCGGGCCTTGCCTTTACATTTAGGGCAGGTGGTATTTTTGAATTCCTCGACATAGGTCAAAGGTGATTGTCCCGTAGGCAAGAACTCTACATTTTTGGGCAGATGCACCGGCAAATCCGCTTCCGGAACCGGGACCTCGCCGCACTTATCGCAATAAATCATCGGGATGGGCGCGCCCCAATAACGCTGGCGGGAAATCAGCCAGTCGCGAAGCTTGAAATTTACCGCGGCCTTGCCGATGTTTTTCTGTTCCAGAAAAACATTCATTTTTTCATAAGCCTGCCGGGAAGCCAGGCCGGTGAACTCTCCGGAATTCACCAGGATACCTTCATCTTCGAATAGCTCCTGGCTCTGGGCTCTGGGCTCTTCGGTGTTTGGTTTTATCACTTCTATTATTGGCAAATTATACTTTTTGGCGAATTCGTAATCTCGGCCGTCATGCGCCGGTACGCACATAATCGCGCCGGTGCCGTAGCCGGGTAAAATATAGTTGGCGATCCAGATGGGAATTTTTTTGCCGGTAAACGGATTGACCGCGTAAAGGCCGGTGAACATCCCTTCTTTTTCGAAACTATCCACCAGTTTTGCCGACAGCGATTGGTTCTTTACTTTTTCGATAAATGCTTCGATTTCTTTTTTATTAGGAAGGTTTTTTATCAACTCCGGCAAAAGGCTGTAATCATAGCTCAGCCCCAAAAACGTCGCGCCGAAAATCGTATCGATGCGAGTAGTAAAACACTTAAGTTTTATATCCGAACCATCCACGCCAAAGATAATTTCTGTGCCTTCAGAGCGTCCAATCCAATTAGTCTGCATCGTTTTGACGCGCTCCGGCCAATTTTCCAGAAGCTTGATATCATCGAGGAGCGCCTGCGCGTAAGCGGTAGTCTTGAAAAACCACTGGCGCAGTTTGCGCTGAATCACTTTAGTCTGGCAGCGCTCACAACCGCCGTTAACGACCTGCTCGTTGGCCAATACGGTCTGGCAGCCTTCGCACCAATTGACAAAGGCTTCCTTGCGATAGGCCAGTCCTTTTTTATAAAGCTGCAGGAATACCCACTGCGTCCACCGGTAATAATCCGGCAGGCAGGCAGTGATCTCCCGGTCCCAATCGTAACCGATACCCCAACTGGCCAATTGTTCCTTAATGCGCTTGATGTTTTTCAGCGTCCAGGTTTCGGGATGGATTTTGTGCTTGATCGCCTGATTTTCCGCGGGCAAGCCGAAGGCGTCCCAGCCCATCGGGCTCAACACATTCAAGCCCATCATCCGTTTGTAGCGGCCTACCGCGTCGCCGATAACGTAGTTACGGGCGTGCCCCACGTGAAGCTCGCTGGAAGGATAAGGGAACATCACCAGGCAATAATATTTGTTGGGCATATCCTTATCGACAGCCATATTAAAAAGACGGTTCTCTAGCCAATATTTCTGCCATTTCTGGTCGATTGATTTGTTATAATCCATCCTCTCTCCTTAGATAAAAAATATGTCTACAGATTTCGCTGCCCCGTTACCCTAAATAGTTTTATTAAGATTCGGGGCGTCCCGCACCAAAATATATCATTCAAGATAACGGGACTGATTATTTAGATTGAAAACTAGAAAGATTAATTTCCGAAACAAGAGTTAATACCTTTTATGCTTTTATTTTTCTTTTTGTTTCAGCAAAATCTGAGCAATCTGTGGACAAAATTTTTTGGTTATTTGTTTTAACTATATTTTCATAGACAAAATTATTCTGCCCCATAAATCCCATTAATCCTGCCTACTCTTCCTCTTCAGTATCGCCATACTCAAGAGAACTGTAAATTTTACGCGTGGTTTCCAGATTGCGCAAATCGTCGGCGTCACAATCTTTGGGCGTTTCTAAAATAAACGCCGCGTCTTTTAACGACGGGTGATTGAGAATAAAATAAAACCCGCGCCGGCCGATAAACCCGTCGCCGATGTCGCAATGGCGGTCGTGGCACGAATTAAGTTTTTCTTTGGTATCATTGATATGCAGCACCTTAATACGATCGACGCCCACCTGCTCCTTGATTTCATCAAGCATCGCTTCTAATCCCTCCAGGCCGTCGATTCGGTATCCGGCAGCCCAGGCATGCGCCGTATCCAGGCAAACGCCGACTCGGTCAGTCCACTTAAGCCGCTCGAAGATAAAATTAAAATGAGAAAATTTATAACCGAGCCACGAACCGGCGCCGGAAGTATTCTCTAAAAGGATTTTGGTCTTTACATCTTTTGTCGCGGATAAAATTTCGGCCAGCGCCTGGTGTATTTTAAGCAGCCCCGCCCGCTCGGTCAAATCTTTATGCGACCCCATGTGGGTTACCAGATAATCCACCCCCAGGGTATCCGCCTCGATTAAATCTTCAATAAATTCCTTGATCGTCGCTTCATGAAAACTGTCCTGCGCCGCGGCTAAATTCAATACGTAGGAAACGTGCACAACGACCGGGTTGATGCCGTAATGTTTTACTTCTTTTCTGAACTCTTTAATTTTATCCGGCTCGATTGAAGCCCTACGGCGCTGGCGGGGATTGCGGGAGAAAAATTGCATCGTATTACAGCCGAGCTCTTTGGCCCGGCGGGGAGAATCGGCGATATCGCCGGCGATAGAAACGTGAACGCCTAATTTCATAGTAAGTAGAAAGTAGAAGGTAGAAAATAGCGAGATAAAAACATAATCGTCTTTCGTTAATGGGTTGCGCGGCTGGAAACGGCTTGTGTTTTTCGGTCAGGATTGTTTTTATTTTTTGCGCAGCAAAAAATAAAAACATGGAGCTGGAGAGAATTGAACTCTCGACCCCTTGCATGCCATGCAAGTGCTCTCCCAGCTGAGCTACAGCCCCGATTTAAAATGTAGTTATATAGGTTTTTATTTCCTTGATTTTAAATCGCACTGAGTGGAACGAAGTGCCTATAAAATATGTAAAATCTTATCATTTTAGTCTTAAATTGTCAATTGACAAAGAAAAATGGGAATGCTATGATTGATAGCTGGAAAAATATTCGTTCTTTTTTTATTTTTCCGGCTCTGAGAAAAAATGTCGTTTCGTATTACAAACACTCAGATAACGACATTTTTTCTCTATTTAATTCAAAAAATTATGCTTATACGCATAATTTTTTGAATTAACGCCGGGGTGTTGGCAACCGCGGTCGTCCGAAGGACGACTTAGTTTCTGGTTCGCGGTTCCCAAATTGGTTACGCCCGGCGAATAAACGCAGCAGCAGAGAGATAACTTTAGTCGTAAGCTGAAACTTTACGCCGGGGTGTTGGAATGGCAGACAATCCGGTCTCAAAAACCGGTGGGGGCAACCCCGTAAGGGTTCAAGTCCCTTCCCCGGCAGGTTTTCTTTAATCC
>PMCS01000002.1 GCA_003154195.1 Candidatus Omnitrophota bacterium
CTTTCGGGACTCCGCTTACGCTTCGCTGCGCCTTCGTAGCTAAAATTATTGTTCTATTCCCAACGGCTCAAAGAAATGCTTTTTAAAATCAATGGGTTTCGAGAAATAATAATTGGCGCCCAGTTCAAGAGCCTGGCTGCGATATTTATCGCCATGCCCGGTAAGTATGGCAATGCGCACAGTTTTATCAAGGGCGCGTATTTTTTTAACCAGCTCAAGCCCGCTGTCGCTGGCTTTAAGGCTTAAATCAATTACAATCAAGTCAAATTGGTTATTTTTTATAACCGCGATGGCGCTTTCTATATCCTCGGCCACCGTTACTTCGATGCCCTTGAAAGCAAGGGTTTTCGATAACAGTTCCTGACAACTGATGAGGTCGTCATCTACCACGAGAAGTTTTTTATTTTGAGCCATACGAGTGCCCCCATTCTTATCGGCAACCCAGGTGTAAGAGTTTTTAAAAAATACCGCTATATTCTAACCCCAAAGGCATGGTTCTTCAACTAAAAAATTGGTTTTTCCTATTTATGCGTTACGCGGCATTTTCAATTTACGCAATGTTTTATCCGTTTTTTGTTTTTCTTTCGCGAAGCGATAGCGTAATTAAAAGGGAAAATGAATTTTTTAGCATTTCCCCTTTTAATTACTTTTGAACTGGATAGAAATGTTGAATTGGAGCTGGAGGTATTCCTTTAGTTCTTTAGGAAAACCGGGGAAAGGAGACGCATCTCTTACACTTCGTACCGCGATGTTTCTCAAGGACTCGATATCGCTGGATTCTTTTTTCAGGTAAGTTTCCCGGAGCTGGCCGTTGTCGGCAATTACAAAGCTCAAAAATATCTCTCCCGTTTCTTTCTGGTTGTAATATCGGAAAGCGTTGTCGCGTATTTTTTCCCGTATTGTTTTATAGTAGCCGATATAAGCGGGGTTGCTTTCTACGTTTTTATCCTGTAAGCTTTGCGAAAGGATTATTTCTTTTGTGTTTTTTTCCAGTTGGGAAGATTTATCGAAAAAGTTATTTTTATCTTCGATGATCAACTTTTTCAGGGTATTCTTTTCCGCGTATTGCGGCGGGTTTTTAACCGGGCTAAAACCTTTTGTTTTTATGATTTTTTCTATTTTTTGCGGGAATATTTCAATTTCTCTTACTCTTTCGCTGCGGTTGTTTATAAGAGAACGGCTTTTGTCCAATTTAGACGTTGAACAGATAACAAAACAATGTAGCGCGAGGGATATTACCAGGGAGATGTTGAGGGTAGAGTTCATTTTTTAAAAAATTTAAAATGACCAATGCTAAATTTGCAATTTAAAATTGCTTTCTATCATTACACGTCCCCAGGCCGAATCGAACGGCCATTTCCAGCTTAGGAGGCTAGTGCTCTGTCCTTTTGAGCTATGGGGACAAGTCAGATGTCAGATAACCAGGCAATCAGATAACCAGATATCTGTATATCTGACATCTGCTTATCTGCCTATCTGATATCTGACTTAATATTTTATCAAAGAATGCACCGGGTAACCGGCAAGTTTCTTGCGGCCGTTTAAAAAGGTAAGTTCGATGACAAAGGCGATGCCGGAAATCTTGCCCTTTAGCCTTTTTACCAACTGCGCCATCGCTTTTGCCGTTCCGCCGGTAGCGAGCAGGTCGTCCACGATAAGTACGCTTGAGCCGGGTTTTATGGCATCCTGGTGTATCTGGAGGGAGTCGGTGCCGTATTCAAGAGCATAGGAAGCGCTGTGGGTTTTATAGGGCAGCTTGCCCGGTTTTCGGACCGGTACAAAGCCGCATCCCAGTTTGTAAGCAATCGCGCTGGCGAAGATAAACCCGCGCGATTCCGCCGCCACGACATAATCTATTTTTTTACCCCGGAAAAGTTTCACGATCTCGTCGATCGTGTACTTAAGCGCTTTTTTATCGTTAAGCAAAGTCGTGATGTCTTTAAAAAGTATCCCTTTTTTGGGAAAATCGGGAACATCACGGATATATTTGGCTAGGTTCATTCCGCCTCCATTTAACTTGGTTAGGGTAAAAGTAAGGATGCCGGTATAAAAACTTGGTTAGGGTAAGGGTAATGATGCCCGTATGGGCTAGGGTTAAGGTTAAGGCCGTATTAGCCCTAACCATGACCTTAACCCAAACCGGCTTCCTAGCCATAGCCTTTACCCTATTTTATTACATCTCTTTAACCTGTTCTTCCATCGCGACTTTTTTTATTTTTTTAATCGCTTCTTTTTCTATCTGTCGCACTCTTTCCCGCGATACTTTCAGGATTTTTGCCACTTCCGCCAGGGTATGAGTTTTAGCTTCAGTTATGCCGAAGCGTAAATCGATGATTTGTTTCTCCCGGGGGTTTATTGTGCTCAAGAAATGTTCTATTCTCTCCTTGTCGAAAATCCGCTCCACTTCTTTGTCGGTGTCGGCGAATTCGTCACTTTTCAGGAAATCTCCCAGCTGCGACTCCCCGTTTTCTCCTACCGGCGCTTCAATCGAGGATTTTTTCTGTATCCACATTTCGGTGTCGGCGATTTTATTGATCGACACGCCCAGCTTTTTTGCCAGTTCGTTCCGGCTGGGGTCCCTTTTCATATTTTGCCTTAAGCTTTCTTTTGCTTTGTTGTATTTTGCCAATAATTCGTTCATGTATACCGGGATGCGTATGGTTTTTCCCTGGTCGATAAGGGCGCGTGTTATTGCCTGGCGTATCCACCACGCCGCGTAAGTTGAAAAGCGGAATCCTCTGCGGGGATTAAACTTGTCGATGGAACGCATCAGGCCGATATTGCCTTCGGCGATCAAATCCATAAGGGAGAGGTCAAAATAAGCGTAGTGCTTGGCGATATTGACGACTAATTTGAGGTTGGAGTTGATGATTTTCCGGCGCGCTTTTTTATCCCCTTTCTTTATTTTGGCGAAAATTTCTATTTCCTCATCTTTTTTGAGGATGGGGATATCTTTAATTCTTTCTAAGTATGCTTTGATTGCTTCCATAATTATTTTTTACTTCGTAAAAAATAATTATCATCCTAACTGGAAAATGCCTCCTGGCATTTTCCAGTTACAGGGATGAAAAATATTTTTTGTCAAAAACAAATTACTTCTTTTTAGAAGCCTTTTTGTTATTTTTATTAACCTTACCAGTGCCATATTTCAACGCTGCCTGCGCCGCGGCAAGCCTGGCGATCGGTACCCGGAATGGCGAACAGGAGACATAATTCATCCCTACTTTATGGCAGAATTCGATTGATTTTGGTTCGCCGCCGTGTTCTCCGCAGATACCTACTTTCAGGTCTTTACGCACGGAGCGGCCCCGGTTTATGCCGATCGCGATCAATTCGCCGACGCCTTCCTGGTCGATGCTCTGGAAGGGGTCTTCCGGCAAGATTCCTTTGTTGAGATAATCGGGAAGGAACCCTCCGATGTCGTCGCGTGAGAAACCGAAGGTCATTTGCGTAAGGTCGTTGGTGCCGAAAGAGAAAAATTGAGCGACCTCGGCAATCTTGCCGGCAGTTAGCGCCGCGCGGGGAATCTCAATCATCGTCCCGAACATATGAGGAATTTTTTTGATATTATATTTCTTCAGTGTTTCTTCATAGATTTTTTTGCATACCGCAAGTTGGTCGGTGAGCTCTTTAACGGTGCAGACTACGGGAATCATTATTTCCGGTTCGGTCTTAATCCCGTCTTTAGTGAGCTCTGCCGCGGCTTCCAATATCGCGCGGACCTGCATTTCACTTACCTCAGGGTAGGTTACGCCTAAGCGCACGCCGCGATGGCCCATCATCGGGTTGGATTCATGCAGTCCGTCGGCGCGCTTTTTAAATTCTTCCGCGTTTATGCCTAATGATGCCGCAAGATCCGCCTGCTGTTTTTCGTCCCGGGGGACAAACTCATGAAGCGGCGGGTCAAGCAAGCGTATGGTCACGGGGAAGCCGTTCATCGCTTCCATGGTGCCTTTGATATCCGCCTTAGCGTAAGGGAATAATTCTTCTAAAGCCCTACGCCTTTCTTCCACGGTTTTAGAGATGATCATTTTGCGCAGGATAAAAAGCGGCTGCTCGGCGCCTTTGCCGTAGAACATGTGTTCAGTCCTGAATAATCCGATACCTTCGGCGCCGAAGATGCGCGCTTTCCTGGCGTCTTCGGGGGTATCGGCGTTGGTGCGTACTTTTAAGGTCCGAATCGAGTCGCATACTTTTAAAAATTCCATGAGGGTCTGGTTTTCGCTGGAAGCGTCGATCATCTTTAACTGGCCTTCGTAAACGTTACCCTTGGTGCCGTTGAGCGTCAGCCAATCGCCTTCGTTTAAAGTTTTGTCGCCGGCCTTAAGGACTTTTCCTTCGACATGCATGTTGCCGCATCCGACGATGCAGCATTTTCCCCAGCCTCGGGCGACAAGTGCCGCGTGGCTGGTCATACCGCCGCGGGCGGTAAGAATAGCCTGTGCCGCGCGCATACCCTCGACGTCTTCGGGGTTGGTCTCTTCACGCACCAGGATTACTTTCTTGCCGTCTTTTGCCCACTGGACCGCGTCGTTAGCGGAAAATACAATCATTCCGCTCGCGCCGCCGGGGCCGGCCGGTAAACCTTTAGCGATGGGCTTACGGCTGGCTTCTTCTTTGGGGTCGATGATGGGATGTAATAATTCATCTAATTGCGCCGGCGTTACTCTCGCCACCGCCATTTCTTTAGTGATTGCTTTTTCTTTTAACATATCCACGGCCATCCGGACCGCCGCCGGGCCGTTGCGTTTTCCGATGCGGCATTGCAGCATGAATAATTTGCCTTTTTCAATCGTGAACTCGATATCCAGCATGTCGCGGTAATGTTTCTCAAGCCTCTTCTGGATGTCGTCGAGTTGTTTATACGCCGCGGGCATGTATTTTTCCAGCGTTACCAGATTTTTATTGTGTTCGCTTTGCGAATAGCCGTTTATCGGCGCGGGCGTGCGGATACCGGCGACTACGTCTTCGCCTTGGGCGTTGGCTAAATATTCGCCGTAAAAATTATTTTCACCGTTACCGGGGTTGCGGGTAAAGGCGACGCCGGTTGCCGAATCATCGCCCATGTTGCCGAAGACCATCGATTGGACAGTGACCGCGGTTCCCCATTCATCGGGGATGCTCTCGATCCGGCGGTAAGAGATCGCTCTTTTGCCGTTCCAGGAAGCGAAAACCGCGCTGATGCCGCCCCAGATCTGGGCCTGCGGCTCATCGGGAAATTCTTTCCCCAGCGCTTCTTTGATCTTTGCCTTGAACATCGCGCAGAGTTTTTTGAGGTCGGCGGCGTTAAGGCCGGTATCGTTAGAAACGCCTTTTTGCTTTTTCATCTCGCCCATGATTTTTTCCAACTGTTTGCGGATGCCTTCATCGTGCTCCGGTTCGATACCGGCGGCTTTTTCCATAACCACGTCGGAATACATCATGATCAAGCGGCGGTAAGCGTCATAAACAAAACGTTCATTGCCGGTTTGCTTGATCAAGCCGGGGATAGTTTTTTCGGTAAGGCCGGTATTAAGGATAGTTTCCATCATCCCGGGCATGGATTTGCGCGCGCCGGAACGGACAGAAACCAGCAGGGGGTTTTCGGTGTCGCCGAATTTTTTCCCCATTATCGCTTCCACTTTTTTTAACGCTTTAGCGACATCTTCTTTCAAGCCCGCCGGATACTTCTTTTTATTTTGATAATAATACGTACAGACTTCGGTAGTAATAGTGAAACCGGGCGGAACCGGTAAGCGTAAACTGGGATGGCCGGCCATCTCCGCGAGATTGGCGCCCTTGCCGCCCAGAAGATTTTTCATACTTTCGTTGCCGTCTGCTTTGCCTCCGCCGAATGAATACACATACTTCTTAGCCATGATACCTATCCTCCTTCAGAAATATTTATTGTTAACTATTCCCATAATTTTAAATTGAACATTTATCATTGCGCATTTATCATTTTTATTTTTAAAATGATAATTGGTCAATGGTCAGTGCCAAATTTAAAATCGCCTTCACTGTTGCAGCTTATTTTCAATAAACTCCAAAACTTTGCTTACATCTACGCGTTCCTGCCTCATCGTATCCCGGTCGCGGATCGTTACTTTTTTATCGGCCAGGCTTTCCACGTCTACGGTAATGCAAAAAGGCGTGCCGATTTCGTCCTGCCGGCGATAGAGTTTTCCAATCGCCCCGGCGTCATCATAGGAAGCCGGTACCTTATTTTTTATATCACAAAAAATATTTTTTGCAAGCTCTACTAGTTCCGGCTTGTTCTTCAGCAAGGGAAATACCGCGGCGCAGATCGGAGCCAGGCTTGGTTTAAGTTTTAATACTACCCGGATGCCGTCGTTAACCGGCTCTTCGCAATAGGCGTCGCTGAGCACCGCGAAAAATGTCCGGTCTACCCCGGCTGACGGCTCAATGACATAAGGCACGAACCGTTCTTTGGCGGCATCGTCAAGATAGGACAGGTCTTTTTTGCTCACGCGGGAATGTTCGCTTAAATCAAAATTGCCACGGTTGGCGATGCCTTCCAGTTCGCTCCAGCCGAAGGGGAAGTTATATTCGATGTCGGTGCAGGCTTTAGCGTAGTGCGCCAGCTCATCTTTTTCGTGCGGCCGCCGGCGCAGGTTTTCTTTACGCAGGCCGATTTTTTCGATGTAAAAGCTGAAGCGCTCCTCCACCCATTTCTGGTAAAGCTCGTCGGCGTCTTTAGGGTTGACGAAATACTCGATTTCCATCTGCTCAAATTCTTTCATGCGGAAGATAAAACTTCCCGTGGTCACTTCGTTGCGGAAGGCTTTTCCGATCTGGGCGATGCCGAAGGGGAGTTTTTTATGGACCGAATCAAGGACATTTTTGAAATTTACGAAGATACCCTGGGCGGTTTCCGGCCGCAGGTAGCCGTAATTAGGTTCATCCTCTATTGCGCTCATATTGGTGCGCAGCATCAAATTGAATTTACGGGGCTTGCTGACTTTGGTGTCGATGATCGCGCCGCAGTCCGCGCATTTATAAGCGGTGTCGCTTAGTTTTTCTATTTTATCGATGCGGAACCGCTTTTTGCATTTAGGGCAGTCGACGAGTAAATCGGAGAATCCTTCGAGATGCCCGGAAGCTTTAAAGACATCTTCATGCATGATGATGCTGGAATCAAGGCCGACGATATCGCTGCGTTTTTCCACGTAGGTATCCCACCAGATATCTTTGATGCGTTTTTTCAGACGGGCGCCGAATGGCCCGTAATCCCAGATACTGGAGAGGCCGCCGTAGATCTCCGAACCGCCGAAGACAAAACCCCGGCGGCGGCACATCGCGACTATTTTTTGTAATTTGTCTTCCATAAGTAGATAGTCATTATACCTTAAAAAAACTGTTTTTTAAGTAAAATTTGAAAAAATTTCAAAATATTTTGGATGGGTTATTTTACCTAGACGAAGCGAAAAGCGTGTCCAGGCTGGTAACTTTGGCGATTTTTAAAATCGTGAAGCTGAAGCCGGTGAAGTTTTTGTCGTCAAAGGAAAGTTCCGGCACGGGCAGGTTTAAGGAATCGGACTTGCCTTCGGTCTTGATGCTGCTTGCGGCGTGGACGAAGTCGATACCACCTTTTTGGAGAGGCGTTGAGTTGGTTGATCCCGTAGGGTTGTTCGAATCCGTTAAGCCGCTGGAAGCGGCATAGGGTTTGATCTTCACCTCAACACCTCTATCAGCCAATTCCTCCACTAAGCGCTGCGGCCGCACTAACCTGCCGGTTATCGCCTTGGGGTTTTTCACAATAAAAACACCAGCGCCGCGGTCAATCCCGCTTATGTCAAAATAAGCGAATAAGGCGTCGAAAATAAAAGACGCAAGTTCAGTATGTTTTTTGACGTTATCAACCACCTCCGGTAAATTTTCGGATATAGCACTAAAGATTGCACTAATTAATTGTAATTGACCTTGATCGGAATGCGACAATTTAATCGCAGACCCCTCAAAGTCGATTTCAAACGCGGGACGCTTTATTATGGTTTTAGAATCGACCCAATGATAATCATCACTACACCATAGCCCCCTACTGCCATTATCGCTGGGCTTAAATCTATTCCAGGAAAATCCCTTGTTGATAATCCTGCGCGCCGTCTTATCAAAGCTTTCTTGGCTATGAAGACGAAGGAGGCCGCCAGGCTCCAAGACAGTATGCACCAACCGTCTGGCTACCTTGGTTTTTTTAGCCGCTAAATCTTGATTTGCCACGGCCAAATCAGCAATAATCCTTTCCGCTTTTTCCCGTTGCCCACCTTGCAGCCACGCCAAATCATATGGCATTTTTTTAATCGCCGCGCGGACTGCCTCCGGCGTTATCGGCGAAGCGGCGGCGCGTATTTTCTGGCCTCCGGCGTTTTCCGCGTTATTTTCGAACGCGTCGAAAACATATGCTTCCTTCTCGGAATAGACAATCAGTTGGTTCGTCGACGGCCGGAATACTAATGCCCAATGCCTATCGCCGCTATGCACGTCTATCACTCTTGATGTTTTTATGCCGAACCGGCTTTGGAGATATGCCTCAGAAGTTTGAGCCGCCGCCAACGCTTGAGCATCGCTGTTGCCTAAATAAATCGCTTCTTTTTCGCCTTCGCCTAGAGCATTGATATAATTATCGAACGGCATTTTACCTAAAATCTCCGGAGCGTTATATTGGAAATGAAATAATGCGTACCGGCCGGAATTTTTATTGCGAATCAATACGGCGTGGCATCGCACAAAGTCTTTGCTGCGCATCGGGATTATCCCTTCGCTTACGATCCCCATGTTTTGATTTGCGTAAACAGTCGCGTGCAAAAACCTTTCTTCTAAAATATCGGGATGGGTATCCTTCATCGCTACAGCAGCAACGGGAATTGGGGTGCCATTATTTTGCGTTAAATACGGCGTTTGGCTATCGGCAGTTACCTTAGGAAGATTGCGAAATTCCCTGATCGCACAGGGAACATTTTCCAGCTGTAAGTATTGCAGCGAGAAAGGATTATTATTTAACCAAGAATCAAGAAAAGCGCCGACATCTTCTCTGTCGGCATAGGCTTTTTTATATTCTTTTTCGATGCTTTCTTTTAAAAGATCAACCGCCGCGCTTTTTACCTCCGGTTTTGTCCCGGATTGGGAAATTAAAATTGTTAGAATTCTAAAAGCATAACGTCTTGGCCAACTTTCGCTGTCGTAAAAAAGATGCGCCAGGCTATGGAACATATCCATATTGATTTCTCCCGGTTGGCGATAAGCTATGGTCTTCAGTTCCCCATTCGAAACATGAGCTTGAGCGGCTTCATCTGAGCTTTGTAATATCCTTGCGTCGATATCAAGTATTTTTTCACGAAGAAGGTTTGAATCCATTATCCGGTCTAATTCCTCCGAGGCTAAATGCACGATTCTTCCTTCCGGATGTGAAAGCAAACGCTCCAGAAGTGCCAAAGTGCTGTCCGGGTCAAAATAGCCTAAACTTCTTAACATTTTAAAAATTTGGTCGTCTTGCTCCGACGTCATCCTCCGGGATAATAATTTATCTACCGCCCTCTTTGCTTCAGCCAAATCTTGCTTAACTTGTTCGGGTATTTCTTTCGGTGCGGGGATAGCTGGTGAACCAGCATAACGCCTGGCGCCCGGCGAGGTGGCGAATCTCATTTGCATTATGCCAAGAGCACGTCTGAACTCTGTCTCATAGTAACGATCCGGCCTCGCACGCAGGAAGTTTAATTTGCTTTCAAATTCACTCCGGTAAGAAAATTCTATCACTCGTGGTAGATAGGCCGAGGAGTAAGCGCCATTAACCAGGTATACCGGTATATCGTAGCGAGAAAGCAAGCCGAATATCTCGATTATTTTATCGGTGATTTCCCCAAAATGAAGCGGGGCGTACCTGGGGGCTTGTGAATGCTTTTCCGACGTAAAGTAATCCAGATCGAACGACAAGATCACGCCATTACGCAATGTTTCAAGATTAGCTTTCAAAATCTCCTCAAAATCCGGCCCCTTTGCCTTAAACGAGCTTTTGTCTTTAGCAATAAGCGTTTGCCGTTCCTGGGGGTAAATCCAAAACGCATCGCCGATCGGTTTGCTTTTTTCTCTTTGCAAGGCGGTCAGCCAATTGGCCTCGTTGAGGACTCTGCCCCTTTGATAGTACCTATTATCGCTGCGTTGGTCGAACAAAATCAGCGGGAGGCCGGCCGGCATATCGCCGTGAGAAACAGCTTCTAAAATCTGGTGATAAGCATGAACATGGTCATTCTCAATTTCAGGAAATTTCGGGATTAAATTTTTTGCTTTTTTGGCCGGCGATCCGACGGATTCTCTCTCTACCCTCCCCACTCTACTCTCTACTTTCCGGATAGGCGAGGCGGCGTTAACGATTATCAACTTACCATCGGCGCGGGGAGAAGGCGTGTCGTAGATTTTCTTCTCGAAATAACGCCGTATGGTCTTACGTATGGCCGGTTCATCAGCGGCTAACGCATTTAGAAGGCTCTCTCTTCTGCCGGCGGCAAGCGATGTGCGAATTTCCCTGGCGATTGACGCATATTGCTCAGGCGGTGTGTGTAGAAATCTTGCTTTATACCCTCTGGCCAGGTTTTCATCGCCGGCAAGTGTTTCTATTTCGATATACCGCTTGATTAACTTTTCATTCAATTTCTCTTGATATAAGGCCATCTCACCGGCTTTAACCAGCTCGTCCGCAAACACAAACCTTTCTGGCCCAGTCATAAGGTCGTTATTCCTGACTTGCTCCCTCAACCCGTTTAGTCTAAAATCAATGACTTCTTCGACCGAGGATATAATCTCTACGTTAATACCTTTGGATATTCCAGCTTTGTCCAATTTGGCATAGAGTATTTCTGAAAGGCGGGACATCAAAAGTGATTTAAAGTACGGATTGCGGTTTTGCTTGCCGCATATAATTTCAAAATCTAAATCGCCGCATTTTTCTAAGGGCACGAGGCCTTCATCGGCCAGGGAGCGTAAAGAACCGGTAATAATGATACGCGGCGGCTCGGGGAGAAGGCTTTTGACCGCTTGCGCCACGCCCGTTTCTAATAACGACTGCATTGCGGCAAGATTTATATATTGTTCTGCCGGCGATCCGGCATTTTTTTCTCCCGTACTGTCTTTTCCAGCTGCTTTCTCCTTTCTACTTTCTGCCCTCCGGACAGGCGAGGCGGCGCTAGCCTCTTGTTTATGAACTTTCGTTACTGCCGATGAAGCAACCGCTGAAGATGTTATTCCAACGCTGAGGCTTGCTTTGTATTCTAAGTATACCTTATGCAGCTTAGCATAATTATCAATTACAATAGGAGGCATACCTCTAGGACTATATGTTTTAATCGCATGCTCCAGGCCGTTGGGAGACAAGGTAGCAATAATTGTATCGAAATTTTCTGCTTCGAGTATATATGGCAACGCCGCTTTTGGCCCGAGGCCTTTTATGAACCCGTTAATAACGTGCGCGGCAATCGTAGCTTTAACGCGCAGCAATTCTTTTGTTTGTTGGTCAGTTTGGTTTTTGTAAACGCCATAGATATAGCCCTGTACTATTTCTCGTGTCACTATTTCTACGTAGGTCCCCACCATGTCATTCGTTTCAAGGATGGCTGTTAACTCTTCTCGGCCGTATATATCGATAAAAGACGCGAAATAGGCATAAAGTTCGTTTACCAGTATCATTTCAACTTTATCCGTGTGGGAGTGACGGCGAAGATAATCGTTATGACGGTGTTCGTGGGCGATCGTCAATAAAGAGTCTCTTGTCCCTTCGCGCGCTTTACGCAAAATTGTTTCACTGATAATTACTGCGCCCATAAAATTGAATGCCGGCGCGCTTTTTCCCGTTAGGATCATGGTAATTATCGGCATGGCCCTATCATCAACGGTCACGGCGTCGTAATGAGGATCATATTCTTTAAATATGTCCCGGTAAGAAGATATTCCTTGTTTTGCTAATTCCACCGTTATGGCAATCCGTTGGATCGGGGCCATCTCGGCAAAATCTTTTTTTACTTTATCTAGTTTATCTTCCGCCGGCGAGGCGAGGGCTTGCTTTGTATCTGCTGACGAGCTGACGAGCTGATGAGTTGACGAACTTTCCGGAACCGGCGAGGCGCTTGTCTGCCCATTCCCGACAAGCTTATAACTTGCCCTACCCGTGGGATTGATAAAAAGACGAAGCGGTAAATTGATCTGCTCCCCGGCCCTTGCCGCATCTTTGCGTATGACTAAAGACAGGGGCGTGGGAAGGCTGAAAATTCCCATTTGGTTAACTTCGGGTAAATCAAAAAATGTATGGACTTTGTAGGCGGCATCGCCGGCTTCGCCGATAGATGCAGTTAGCAAAAATTTACTCCCGACAATTGCCGCCAAAGCTTTACCGTGATTCTTTAACACACGGTAGATATCCTCGACTAACCCTGCCTGGTTTATGATGTGCGGCATTACCCCGATCCCCATTATTATGGCATCATAACTGTTGTCGGCATAAGGCAAGCCGTAGTCAACATCAGAAAGAGTAAATCTTTGCTTAAGTTTTTCAAGCTGCAGAGCCTTGCTGCCGGCAATATCGGCACCGTATGCGGCGGTAAGCTGTTCCTTTCCCCGGGAATCGTTCATAAAATCTTCTATACCGACAGAATCTATAACCAAACCGGGATGCTCTTCTAAAATATCCAGCATCTCAAAGCCCATACCGGGGCCGATGAATAATACCTTGCCGCCGGCAGGAATATTGCTTAAAACATCCGGCAAGGCAGAATAATAGGTCGGCCCGTCCTTGAGGCGACCGTTGACATGCGATTGGCGGGAAAAATCTAAGCTTGGTTTTTCGCCGGCAAGGCCATGCTCTTCGATACGTCGCTGCGCCTGCGTGGTCATAAAAGGATTATGCGTCATGGACGGAGGCAAAGGCGAGGCAGCAGCTTCGCTAAAAACCGCTTCAGATTTTGCCGCGGCGAATACATGAAAGTAGGGCGCCCCTTTCGACCTTTTTATAGTAAGCGGTTCTCTCTCAAAAAAACGCGGGGTTGAAAGGGTAGTGAAATAAATCCCATTATCGCCAAGAGTGCGGCTTATCTCTCCCGCCCAAGAAAACGCCGCAGAATCATCTTTGCCGGGAGAAAATAAAGTCCTGTCCGTAACCCCATGGCTATAGCAAAGGTCAAATTGGCCGTCGCTAAACGGCAGATGGGCAAAGTCAGCGTGGTATAATTTTATTTTATTATGGTCAATACCACTGCGCTGTTCTAAGGTATCCCTGATAAACTCAAGGTTTTCCCAATCCCCGTCAGCTACGGTCAGCGATTTCATCTGGGGAAATAATTCCATCAACATTTCTATCTCCCGGACATGCCGTCCCGGGCCCAAGAGCAAAATATTACCGGTTGTTATCCTTTCAAGTACCTGCGGTTTAACTAAACTCAACAGACTGCGCAATGGTAGGTATCTTAATTGGTAATGCCAATCACTATCCCAGCCCTCTGTGTAAATACTATTTGAAGGCAGCCCTGTTTCTATATTTTGTTTTCCACCGACGATTTCGATGGTCCCGTAACGTTTTTTACCAGACGATTCATCAATCGGCGAGGCGGCGGTTCTCCCTCCTCGTCCATCATGCCTCATTGTTGCATTCCTAAGAGGCTTGGCATTATTTATTCTGCTCCATTTAACCAATAATTTTCTCTGGTCTTCTGGCGGCTGGATATAACCTTTATATATCCCGCAAGCTTTATTTGATATCATCATAGCCGCAGCACCATACCCATTAGGTATTTCACTAATACGCACACGGGCAAACGGGAATTCTTTTTTTACTCTTTCTGCGAAATCACGCAAAACGCTGCCATCATATGCGCTGCTTTGTTCTTTATAGACCACAACCTGGAGATTCGTTAAGTCGCGCGGTAACTCTGCGATGATATCCTGGGACGGCGTAACAAAATCACTAAATTCAGTTTTGTCGTGAATACCAAAAGTAAAATGCCCTAACCCGGAAACCGTATCTTTTCCATTTGAACCAAAAAAACCCACGCTGGCACAACTATATATACCGCTTGCCACCAACAGACTATCATCCGGCATATTACGCACCAGCGTAAACGCACCCTCGCCGGTAATATAGGCCTTACCTTTTTGTCCCAATGACATACTCGCTATAGTTTTACACCCAAGTAAATGATGCGCGGGTTTGTTTACGATATAATAATTAAAACCTTCCGGTAAATTATCGAGATATTTTATTCCAGGGCGACCGCGGGAAAAAAGGAATGCCTGCAATGCAGCAAATAACGGATCTTCTTTTCCTGCTTTATCTTTGTTTTTTAATGGCGAGGCGGCCAACTGCGGAGCGTTCGCATCATTAAGCCCGGCGGTTACAACGTGCGTTCGGGCAGCCATCATTTCTTTTTCAGCCGGCGAAGCGGAATTGGTCAAACGAGCGTTCTTTTCTAAATATTCCTGTAAAGGGATATCTCCCAGCGGCGTACCGACCGCGTTAGCCACGACTCCTCCGGAAAAATACCGCCGGCGGACAGGCTTCTTAGAGTTCGCCTCAAATTCTTTTTTAATAAAATCGTAAGCGCCTTTTTTGTAAGCTTCGACATATTGCTGATAAATTTTTTCCCGGGCGGCAGGGTCGGAGGTCTCGATGCCTTTGATTCTATTTTTATCGAAATACAGGTTAAAAACGTTTAGCCTGTTATTTCTTTCAGCGATCATCTGCTTTTTCTCATCAGCGATCATTAGTGTAGCGCGTAAGCGCTGTTTAAACCACACCGCCAGCATCAATGAATAAGTCAGCTGGCGCAGGGGCGCGAAATTGGCGCCGGTATTAACTTCTTCTTCGATGACGGGCAAGATGATGTTTTTAAATATGTCAATTGAAACATTCGTGGGGGCGCGGTTACCGCGCCCGATAAATTTATCCGGGCGGGGAGACCCCGCCCCTACAGTATTATTTTGTTTCATCGCCAAATAATCTTCCTCCATCAGCACCTTAAACTTAATATCTTTGACAAACGCCCGGTCGTTATCCTGAAAAATCACTACCTCTTTAGGCATAATCCATATTTTATTGAAGGTGCTAAAAGGAAGATTGGTTGTACCGAAGATTTCTTGAGCACGGGCGTAAACTTTATCCCAGAATTTTTTGCCTAAAGCGCTTTGGGGATAGGTCAGCCCGGAGCTGAGCTGCTTAAGTAAATAATCCTGCGCCAGCATATCGCGGCCGATATCAGTCTGCGAAAACTCCGGCGCGGCAATTTTGTCTTTTTCATAAGGCGAGAGGTTTACCCATAAATCCTGTTCCGGGATGGTTAAACCGGCGAGAAAGTAGCGGATAAGCTTTTCGCTCTCCCCTTTCAACTCGGTTTCACCTAACGGGTTTTGGCCTTCATAAACGATAAAGTCGAATTTAAAGGGATTGGCCGGGTCGATTTTTATGCCGCGTAAAACCGGTGGGTCAAATCTGGCGCTTAAGCCGGGGACCTGGCCGTTAGCCGGAGCCGGGACAGAAACTGGCGCGGCATAAGCGCTTAAGCCCAGGTTTTGGCAGAAAAACACAATCGCCATAAAGCTGAGCATTGCTTTGCGGGTAAGATTTTGATGCCGGGAGAATGTGTTGGTAATTTTTTTAACCATAAGGTAGTATTATTATATAAATATAACATATTCGAGGGGTAAAAAGGAAGGCGGATTGGCGTGATTTTGGGGTATTTTTGAAAGCGCTTACCGGGAAAACGCGTTTCACGCATTTTCCCGGTTTATAACAAAAAATACCGCTTCCACGGTATTTTTTGTTGCGTCAGATTGTTTCGCAATTATTGCGAAACAATCTGGAAGCAAAAAATAGTTGCATTTTATAAGTATAAATGATATACTTAAGTGTACCCAAAAGGGATACCTAAAAAGGAGTGGGCAATGACTAAGATGGCTAATGATTTATTGCGCAGTAAACATATTGGAGCGAAGCTGTTTCGCAGCCGGCTGTTCCATTATCTCAAGGCCGACGATTCTCTGGTTATAACTGAGCGGGGCGAACCGGTGCGCGTGATGATAAACTACGATAAGATGCTTGACCTTATCGACATGATGGATGAATTAAGCGATCCTGTGACGATTAAGGCAGTTTACGATGGGCGGCGGTCAATCGCGCGGGGCAGCCGGGGCATCGCGGTAAGTCGTTTATTTTCTAAAATCAGAAAAACCCTCAAAAACAATGTATAGCGTCAGGTTTCCCGATTTTGCCCGGGAGCGCGATTTCGGTAAGGCAATTTCTAAGATACCGCCGGCCATACAAAATAAGATTATGGACGCGGTCCAGGCGTTATCCGATAATCCCCGGTTTTACGGAGCGACAAAAATAATCCCGGCAATCGGCATCAGCAATTACCTGGCGCAATACCGTATTCGCGTAGGAAATTTCAGAGTTCTCTACGATATTGACGACAAAAATAAAATTGTTTGGATTTTTGATTTGCGCAAAAGAAGCGAAGCAACCTATAAATAAGATCAATCGAATAAGCTAAAATAAAAACACCCTGCGCTCCCGCAGGGTGTTTTTATTTTCCGGTAAAGGCGCGGATGATTTTGCCGGAGTTTTCTAAAAACTGCCGGAAATTCTGGGGTTCGATTCTTCTGCCGGGGGTGTAGATGAGGATATACCTGTCGTTTGCTTCGAGGTGGCCTTTGTAATTTTCTCTTTCAAAGAATGACATAATCTCGCGTGAGAATAAATTTCTTATCGCGGTTTCATCAGGGCCTTTAAGAAAGTAATTTTTTGAGAACAAAGGCTTATCGCTGAAGTCGATATCTTTATAACCCACAAAGTCGGCGATTTTATAGAAGAAGTTTTCCGGCAGTAGCATAAAACTGGGAAAATTAAAATTCTGCAGGGTTATCGCGGCGATCGTCTGGCAATAGGTTGTTTGGTTTTTCCCGCTGCCGACGGTATAGCGGTAATCAAAAATAGTCCAGTCGTTGTCCCTCTGGTTTCCCCGCATAATGTTGTAGGCGCAGCGGGAATGTCCTTTATCAAAAATGGGGAAATTGTTAAAATTTCCTATGGCAGTGCCGTCGTCTTTGGGGATAAAAGAAAAACCCAGCCTTGAGGCCTGCCGCTTTAATTCTTCACGGCGCTTTTTTTCCAGCCAAAGACTTATGCCGATTGCGGCGGCGAATAAAGTAAAAAAACCGATGATTATATAAGGCACGGCAATATTGAACATTTTTCTCCTACCCCGATTTCTATAGAGGACAGGTTAAAACCTGCCCCTACTGATATTCATATTTTTCCATTTTCGGTATTATCACGTGCAAATTTCCTGGAATTTACAATTTTTACAACGCCAGGCTTCCTGAGTTTTGGGGCAGCGCTCGATAGCGGTTTTGTTTGTTTCCCTATCGATAAGGATCGCTTTCATCTCATTGATGCTCGCGCGCATATAAGCTGTTACTTTATCTTCCGGTAACGGGTTAACCGGTTTGATCTCGATATTTTCCCCCGCTAAATATACCGGGACTATTTTTATCTCGTCTCCGGCGGCTTTCCATTTTGCCTGGGCGTAAAGGGCGTATAGGGATAGCTGGAGGGTGTCGTTATCGGAAGGTTTGCCGGTTTTCCAGTCGTAGAGGGTGAAACCGTTGTTGCGGACGGCAAAATCCGGCACGGCGAAGATTTTAAGCCCTTCGAATTCAAAAGTATCCAGCTCATCCAGCGCTAAGAAATTTTCCCTGGGCAGGTTGTCGAATAAATCCAGCACGCCGCAACTATAAAAGTTTCGTATGCTGTCCGCGGCCTTTTGCAATTTTCGCGTCAGTTCTTCTTTGGTTAATTCGATGCCATAATAATGTTCAAGAAGGTTAAGGTTGTATTTGATATTTTGCTGCCACAGCTTATTGCGCGATTGCTGCCAGGTTCTCATCAGCATGTCTTTAGTTTTTATCTGCGCCTGTTCCAGGGTGATGCTTGTTTTGCCGGCGGCCTGGGAGAGTATCCATTTTATGATTTGATGGGTAATGTCTCCGATCCACATATCGCTATTCTGGATATTTTTCAAAATGTAGGCCTTGCGGCAAAGGTCATCGGCGGTTTTTTCCCATCCGGTCCATGAGGCGTAATAATTATAATAATACGCCCGGCGGCAGTCGCGGAACAGGCGGTCGCGGGAGAAAGACCAGGTGAGTTCGCTTTTTAATACAGCCATTATTTTTTACTCCGTAAAAAATAACCGTCATTCGCTTCGTCCCGATACGCCTGAATATAGTGAAAATTTCCGAAGGAAATTTTCACTAAGCTTTCGGGACTCCGCTTGCACTTCGCGAATGAAACAGACGGATGCCGAACTATTTATTTCGGGTTATGTAAAATAAATACCCCGCGATAATTACAACCGGCAGGTTGCTGGCGGTAAAACGCACAATAAGCTGCATCCAGCCGAAAAGGTCGCTGCTGCTCCCCTGCTCACCCGGCGTAATCGCGGTTTTGTATTGCAGAATGAGCTGGCCAAAGCTGGCGGCAAGCCAGATAAACGCCGCGCTGACTATGGTTAGTTGTTTTTTGTTCATATTTTTCGCTTCGCGAAAAATATCCGCCAACCGCTTCGCCCCTACTCGCCGGGATATCGTGAAAATATCCGAAGGATATTTTCACGAAGCTTGCGGGGCTCCGCTTACGCTTCGCGGATGAGAAAAGAAGATAACCAAATGATTTTTTTACCGTCCGTCAAGGGCGACCGTCCAGACTTTTTTCTTGGACTTCCCTGCCGACAGGTTTGTGGTATGAGCAATCGCACACCTTACCCGCAAGATGTTTAAAATCCCGAATTCCCGTTTCAACCGGCAGAGCTTCCCTTTTCTTAAAAACTTAGTATAATAGGCAATGTAAATTATACCAGAAATTTATCTAAGTTTTAAAACATATATTTTTTCTTCGGAAAGCAAAAAATTTAAGAAGTAAATTTTACGGAGAGGTGTCCGAGTGGTTGAAGGAGCTGGTCTTGAAAACCAGAGTGGGGCTTGCTCCACCGTGAGTTCAAATCTCACCCTCTCCGTTTTGCGTTTTTTTAATAATCGGCAGTCTTGCCACGTGATGCCGCTTTTCGAGCTGCAAACGTGGCCGCGCTTGGCTGCGAAGCAGCTATCACGCGGAAAACTGTTGCGAGGCCTGCTCCACCGTGAGTTCGAATCTCACCCCCTCCGCCATTCGCTTTGAACGCCGGCGGAATAAATGCAACGCAAGAAAAAGATAAATTGCACTTGCCATACGCACTCGCGCGCGTAACATTAAATCCCCTTTTAGAAATCAAAGAAAAGATGTATTCTAATAATAAGATTACGATACAAGGTTTCATAATGCTGATGATTTATTGAAATAAATTTTATGGAATACAAAAAATTATCTCTAAAAGATATTTCCGCCAATCTTCTGGTTTATGGGATTGCGCACGCCGTGGTTGACGGCATTTGCGCCGCAGTAATTTTTAGTATTCTCAAAAATCAGATTGTCAGCGCAACTGTTTTTATGAGTATGGTTATTTTATATAACGTTTTGGCGTTTGGCCTTCAAGCTGTTTTTGGCTTAGCCACGGATTATTTCAAATCACCGCGAGCGGCGGTTTGTTCCGGTTGTGTTTTAACCGGGCTTTCCGCTGTCATTTTTTTATCTTCTCCCATAACAGCAGTTATCTTCGCAGGGCTTGGCAATGCTTTATTTCATACCGGCGCGGGAAGCATTAGTTTGAATTTAACTCCTAAAAAAGCAGCCGTTCCGGGAATTTATGTTGCCCCCGGGGCGTTGGGCCTTTTTATCGGGACAATGCTGGGAAAAAATGGACAATTTATTATTTGGCCGGCCATTTTTATTTTAGCCATTCTATGCTTGTTGATATTTGTTATTAAAAAACCTCAAATGAATTATGAACAGGAAGAAATTAAAGAAAATGAGTTTAATCATTTTGAATTTATTCTGTCGTTAGTTTTTTTATCAATCGCAATCCGTTCTCTCGTTGGCTCAATTTTGGTATTCCCGTGGAAAACAAGGATTGATTTGCTGTTTGTTTTAACCGGGGCGGTGGTATTGGGCAAGGGGCTTGGCGGAATTTTAGCTGATAAATTTGGTTGGATTAAGGTTGCGGTCGGCGCTTTGGCATTATCGATTCCTTTTCTTATTTTTGGCACAAACATCCCCCTTTTTGCCATTATTGGAATGTTTTTGTTTAATATAACAATGCCGGTAACTTTGACGGTAATTTCTAACATTTTGCCCGGCCGTCCGGGGTTTGCTTTTGGGCTAACTGCGCTAGCATTGATTTTAGGTGCGCTCCCCGCCTTCTTTTCAATTAAACAAATCCTTGCGAATAACTGGTTTATTTTCAGTATTGTCGTTATCTCCGCGTTGGCCCTTTACTGCGGCTTGCGTCAGCATACGATAATTTATGAGCCGAACAAAACGGCCGATTAATTCTGCTTTTAATAGATTTGTTTTTCAAGTATAATGGGGCAAAATGAATTCCCCTGCGGCAAGCCGAAGGTAATGAAACTAAGTCCCGCCGTTTACGGCGCACCAAGTTTCATTATGTGGCTAATCGTTTTTTCTGCGCCTACGGCTTGAAAAACTCAAGTTTTAGTAATTAACCAATAGAAAATTATGAAAAAATCAATAAAAATTTTGTCACCGTTTGCAGTTTTATTGTTCGGATTATTCTTGACTGCGGTTTCGGCGCATGCCGATTTGATTACCCGGTCTGAAGCTCTTACCAGAGCACTGAGTCGAGACGGTACCGTGATGATCGTCGGTGCCGGTGTTGTTGTAGCGGCCGTTGCCTGGATTTCTTGGCGTGTCATCCGCGCAATAAGCAATAAGAAGAAAAAAAATGGCATTAATAAGTAACTATCTGCCCGCACTATTTCTGACAATAGCGGTTGAGCTGATGGTAGCTTTCTTATTTGGTTTCAGGAAAAAGCTGGAAATAACGGCGATTGTTTTTGTAAATTTGCTTACCAATCCGATTTTAAATTATTTATTATTGGTTAATGACCATTTTTCTTTCTTCAAAACAAATTTATTAGTAATTTTATTTTTAGAATTTTTGGTCGTTTTGATTGAGTGGAAACTATTAGTTTTTGCCTTGCAAGAAAAAACTAATAAATTATTAATATTATCTTTTGCGATGAATTCCTGTTCGTATATGACAGGAGTCTTAATTTTTGGAATTTAAAAGCGGCATGCCTGTAGTTTCCCGCCTGCGCCTGTGTAGCGGCTCGGCGGGACTCCCCCGGATATATAAACGGGAGGGTCGCAATCGGAGCTATCCAACCGCGAACCAGAACAGAGTTCGGTTCGTGGCTCTTCGAGTTTCGCTACAGGCACTCGTTTACATT
>PMCS01000031.1 GCA_003154195.1 Candidatus Omnitrophota bacterium
TTTAAAGATTATATCTTTTCGTGGTAAAAACTATTTTGTTTTTCCTTTTTTTATCAACTTCGTGCCCTTTGTGCCTTCGTGGTAAAAATGGGTTTTTTTCGTTTTTCATAAAACTTTTGACACTATCGACAAAGGTTTCTTTTTATAATAACGCTTTCAAAGAGTTATCGGTTATTTTATCTTAAAAACAACGCCCGGGCGCCGCGGGAAAGCATCATGATACTGCCGGAAACATACAACCGCCGGATAAGTTTTTTCGCTAACGGCGGGGCATTCAAAAATTTCTTGAAAAAATCCGGCCGCGTGTAGTACCTCAGGTACATTTGGGTGATTTTCCGCTCTAACGCGCCGGCTTTCATGTTTTCCGTAGGTAAAACCGTATCGTAAAGAGTGATCCGCGAATAGTCGATATCTTTTTTATTTTGTTCCCATAACCGCGTTCCGGGGATAGGCGTTAACGGCGTGAAGGTAACCATCAACGAATTAAGCTTGGCGGCAAAGCGATATGTTTCCTCAAGCTGGGCGTAACCGTCCTGCGGCAATCCTACGATAAAAGAATTCCACGACGGCAAACCGATTTTATCGATAATACCGCCGGCGTCTTCGATTTCGCTTATCGATATATCTTTGTTGAGTGCGCCTAAACGGTCGTTGGAATAGGTCTCAACCCCCAGCAAAACAAAAAATGCCCCGGCTTTCCTGGCTTGGGCGATAGCTTCTTTATGCCGGATAATCCCGCTGCAGCGTGTTTGGAACCCCCAATGTATATCCATGCCGCTTTCGATAAAAAGACGGCAGAGCTCCTTAAAAGTTCCGCTGTCCACCAGAAAATCATCGTCGGTAAACCAGAAACACCGTTTGCCGTATTTTTTATAAAGCAGGCTTACCATCGCGAATACCTGCGCGGCGGTTAATCGGCGGGAACGCCCCCAATAGTCGGGCAAAGTGCAAAAATTACAACTTTTCTGGCAGCCCCGGCTGGTATTTAAAGAAATGTTGGCCGGGGAACGAAACCACCACCAGTAACGGGAAGGGTCGATTAATTCCCAATTGCCGATGGGAAAAATATCGCCGCTATCGGCGCCGCGCCGGGTAACGATAACCGCGCCTTCATGGCGGTAAACAACACCGGCGATATCACCCGGGGAAGTCCCCTTATTAATGCTGTCGATTAACGCCGGCAGGCTTTCTTCGGCGGAAAACCGGCAAATCGCGTCAAAGCCGTTATCCATCGCCTCCCGGTATTCATAACTTAAGTGCGGCCCGCCGCCGACGATGACCGCGTCGGTGATTGCCTTGATCTTTGCCAATAAATCGTAAACATCTTTGACGTGGTAGGTGATCGCGCCTATACCGATCAAATCGGGCTGCTCTCTTTTGATTATTTTTAAAAGCCTGCCGGCGGATATCTTTTGCGCCGGGCAGTCCACAATCGAAACCTTACCGATTTTACCCTTAATCCGCTCGGCTAAACAAAGAAAGCCGTAGGGGGGATGCGCCCCGCCGCCGGCAAACTCTAAACCACAGGCCGGCTTGGGCGGCACGATAAACATGACCGAATTTATCTTATCTTTCATCATAAAAGAAATTATAACAACTACCGGCGATTGGTCAAGCCTTAACCGGAAAAATACCGCTTACGTGTTTTTAAATTGTATTTCCGGCGGCATTTTTCCCTAAATTTATACAAAAAATCAAGGCTAATGTTATTATAATTATACGAAAAATCAATGCGCAAAATAAGATAATAAAGCCTTCCGGTGTTTGGTACGGTAACATTAATTATGAAGCAATTCGCTATTGCAATATCTTCACAATCGCGATAGAATAAATTTTAAGGATAAAATTATGGCAAAACTTCCCGATAAAATCAGGGGCATGATCTCGGAGTTGGAAAATTCCCCGGCGCCTTTTATTTATTTCGTCCTCACTTTCTTTTTTGCCGTAACCTTAAGAAATTTTCTGGAAAAGCTTTCCGGCCGCTGTCCCTATGCGTTAGCCTGGCACATTTACCATTGCTATCTTTTTTATATCTGCATCGCGTTATCGTTGATTATTTTATTCTATGCTGCCACCCGGGAAAAAATCGAAAACATCTCGCGCGTGGTTTTGCCTTCCTTTTTAGTTTTGATCCTGCCGCCGCTTATTGATTTAATCGCCTCCACGGGCCGCGGTTATTCCATGACTTACCTTTTTCCCGGGCCCGGTGAAAATATATGGTGGAAGTTCCTTACTTTTTTCGGTAATTTTAACGGCCGATGGGGAGTCACCCCCGGCATAAGAATAGAAACAGCTTTAATTATAGCGGCTAGTTTTATTTATTTTTCTATTAAAGGGCTCAGCCTGGCGCGCCGTCTCTTCTTTTCGTTTCTTACCTATTGCGTGATCTTTGCTTACGGCGCCATGCCTTTTATCATTGGCTTATTCATCAAGATATTCAAACTGGAACCCGACTGGCAATCGTTTCCTTTAACCGATTTTTATCTTTTGCTTATCCTGATTTTAGCCGCCGCGGTGTTTTATTGGTATAACCCGGAATATTTCAGGAAAATCGCCGGAGATATAAGATTCCCCCGGCTGCTCCATTATGAATTGATGTTTATCCTGGGGACTGTCCTGGCGGGGATCTTTTCCTCCCAACCGGTCACCTTAACCCAGAATAATTTTTTTCCCTGGATTTTTATAATGTTTTCGATAGTATTCGCCTGGCTGTTTTCCCTCACCGCGAACAATCTGGCCGATTTAGACACCGACCGGATCGTCAACAAAGCGCGGCCGCTGGCCCGCGAAGCGATACCCTTAGCCGATTACAAAATATTATCGTGGATTTTCTTCCTGCTGGCGATAACTTATTCCTTTATGGCCGGCCCAATAATTTTATTTTTCATTCTTTTTTTCATCGGTAATTATTTCTTATACTCAATGCCTCCCTTAAGGCTGAAACGAGTGACTTTTTTTTCAAAATTTTTTATCTCCCTCAACTCAATGGCGATGATTATGCTGGGATATTTTTTCCTGGTCGGGCATTTTAAAATTCTGGCCGCGATGAGAAGCCCGGCGCGGCTGATTGTTCTTTTCTGGGTATTGTTTACCGCCCCGGTCAATTTCATCGACCTCAAAGACTACGCGGGAGACAAACAGGCGGGGATAAAAACCCTTCCGGTTATTTTTGGCCTGGCCGGAAGCAAAAAAATTATCGGGGTATTTTTTTTAATCGCTTACCTTTCGGTATATTTCATGTTTCGCAACGTTTACCTGCTGGCCCCCTTAGCCGGCCTGGGGATTTTGCAATTTTTCCTGATCAACCGGAAGAATTATGACGAACGGCCCGTATTTATCGTTTATCTTTTCAGCATCGTTGCCTTGATCACCTATCTTATCATATTTGTAAAACCCGCTTATCTCCGTTAACCGGGAAAATGCGGTTACGCATTTTCCCGGTTAGTATATAAATAATTATGGCGCTGAAATTCATCAAAAAAACCATTGCGGCGATTGAAGATACCCGTATTCCTCTGGTTTATTATTTCATTTCTTTTATCGGCTGGGTTGCCTTTCGCCGGTTTATCGAAATATTTTCCGATAGTTCCCGCTTACGTTTTGAATTATATTCTTGCGCGTCGTTTGAATACTATTCAGCGTTCTGGATGCAGATACTTTCCCACTGCCACCACGGTTTATACTGGCTGCAAAATTTTCTCACCGCGGCGATTGTTTTAACCTTAGCTACCCGGGAAGATTCGAAAAAAGTCATGCGCGCGGTTTTTTTTGGCGCCTTCCTCATAATTTTTACCCCCATCATCGACTTGATCGCCAACTCCGGCCGGGGACTCAATATCCCCTATCCTTATCCCAGGACTATCGGCGATTTTTTTCCCATTCCCCGCGATTTTACCATCGGCATGAAAATAACTATTGTCCTTTCTCTTGCCGCGGCGTTCTTTTACGCGTTCATCAAAACTGCCGATATCTTTAAAAGCGCGATAAGCGCGCTGGGTTTCTATCTCAATCTTGCTTTTTCCAGCATCCTTCCCTTTATCCTGCGGCCGGTAATACCCCATACGACAACGCGGGCATTTATGGTCTGCATCATCATCCAAATTATTATTCTGGCGTGGTTAGGGAACAAAAATTTTATTGAGGCGCTGTGGCGCGACAGCCGATTGCCGCGCGTAGCGCATTACGAATTAATGTTTTTTCTGGGGATACTCCTCGTGCGCGACGGCATCAAGGCGGTAGCCGACGAATGGTTAAGCTTTACCCTTATTGGCATCGCGATTTTTCTCAGCTGGATCGGCGCGGTAATCTCCAATAACATTGTCGACATCGAGATAGACCGGATTACAAATCCCAACCGGCCATCAGTAACCGGCGCCGTCGAACTTAAAAGCTACTCGGCCGCGGGATGGGCTTGTTTTGGCCTGGCACTTTGCGGCGCTTTTCTGGCAAGCCCCGCCATCGCTTATCTTATCCTGGTCTTCATCGGCATCTCCATAGTCTACTCGCTGCCGCCGTTCCGGCTTAAGCGCATACTGCTTTTCTCAAAACTTATGATCGCGGCGGCATCACTGCTGATGGTAATCATTGGGTATGTATTTGCCGGTATGCCTCTATTGCGGTTTCCACGTATTATAATATGGTATTTTCTTATTTTTGCCGCTCTGGCCTTAAATTTTATCGATTTAAAAGATACCGCGGGCGACAAAGCCGCGGGCATCCTGACTATCCCGGTGGTATTCGGCGAGAAAAAAGCAAAATTTATCATCGGTTTGTTCTTTATCGCCGCCTATCTGGCCGCCGGGGTTATTATTGCCGTCAAATTGAACTTGTGGAGCTCTGTCACCGTGATCCTGCTCGCGGCAGGGATAGGCCTGAAACAATTTTTCTTCTTCAACGATAAAAAGGGATACAAAGAAAACCGCGTCCTGCTCACTTATCTTGCCGGCCTGATTTTGTTTTTAATTATTTTTGTTCTCCGCCGTTAAAAACATCGGCGTTCTTCGTCAAACGGTTGCGCCTATTCGACTTCGTTCAAGACTAAACCCTGAGTAAACCCCGTTAGAGAACTCCGTTCTCTAACGGGGTAAAATCGAAGAACGCCGCAGGAAACGTTTTTCTCGTTTTTTAAAAAATGGAGGGGAGCTCCTGCCCTCATTAACATAAGTATGAAAATTTCATGACGAAGCGGCTAAATGTTGTTATAATATTGTGAGGGAAATATGGATTTCAATAAATTAATGTAGAAGTCCTAAAAATCGGAAGAAATAATAAAGGGGTCTGGTTATGCTGCATACGGCAATATATATTGTTTTTTTCATCGGCGCTTTTTGCGTCGCGATCGCCATCCTTAATTTCCTTTTTGAAGTCTGGCGCAAGTGGCAGGTAAAACAGGCGGATAAAATGGTGGATGAGCTCAGCGATTCTTTTATTTTTGTCGAGAAGAAAAAAGGGATTCTTATCGCGGCCTCGCCGTTTATCCTGGGCGTGCTGCTTTGGGTAGCAATCGGTAATTACATCGGCGGGATTATCGGGTTTGTCGTCGGTTTATTTGTCCCTTCGCAGTTAATAAAGATGGCGCGCGCCAACCGTCTAAGGCAATTCCAGTCTCAACTCGTGGATACTCTTTTAATACTTTCCAGCTCTTTAAAGGGCGGGATGAGTATTGTCCAGGCGATAGAGGTAGTGTGCGAGGAAATGCCCGTGCCCACATCCCAGGAGTTCGGGCTTATTTTAAAAGAAAACCGGCTGGGGATTTCTCTGGAAGAATCAATGAACGGTTTGCGCGCCCGCATCCAGACCGAGGAGGTTAATCTTATTGTAACCTCGATTTTAGTGGCGCGGGAAACCGGAGGAGAATTGCCGAGGGTTTTTTCGCGGCTGGTCTCTACCATTCGCAGCAATATTAAACTTAAACAAAAAATGGCTACCCTCACGCTTCAGGGCAGGCTGCAGGGCGTGATTATGGCAATTCTACCGATTGTGTTTACCTATTACATCTACAAACAGACGCCCGGGCATTTCGATATTATGTTTCAAACTGACCTGGGAAGAAAGCTTATGATCGGCGCGGTGGTGGCCTATGTTTTAGGATTATTTTTTATCAAGAAAATCAGCACCATCAAGACATAGCTATTATACTGGGCTAAGGCTAGGGTTACGAGGCCGGTTTGGGTAAGGGCAAGGGTCAAGGCTGAGAGAATGGAAGGGAAGAAAATAACTAGTTTTAAGGATTTAGAAGTGTATCGAAGCAGTTACGACGCTATGCTTATTGTTATGAAAGAAGTTTTACCTAAATTACCCAACATGGAAAAATATGACTTGAATGATCAATTGAGCCGCGCGTGTAAAGCGATTCCTCGATTGATTGCTGAAGGATACGCGAAGCGGCACCAAAAGGCGGGATTTCAAAGATATATTGACGACGCGATGGGCGAATGTAATGAGATGGTAGTAAGTTTAAGCCAGGCCAGAGATCTTTATGATAAATACTTGAATGTAAAAAATTGTGATGATCTGATATCTATTTACGATAAATGCGGCCGCCAACTTTATAAATTAGGCGCGGCGTGGACTAATTTCAAAAAATAGGTTAGGCCGGGGACAGGAAGCTCGTTTGGGTAAATGCTTGGGGTATGCTTAAAAATATTTTAAAACCATTACCTTAGCCATAGCCTAAACCGGCTTCGTAGCCTTAACCTTAACCCAGTTTAAAACTATGTACCCAGTTATTATAACTTTAACAGTTTTCGGCCTGATTTTTATCCTGTATGGAATTTTTTCTTCCAAAGAGGAACCGCTTTTTTTTGAAAAAAGGCCGCATCTTGTTGAAATAAAAACTAAGGCTAAGCGGACTAAATCTTCCGGGCCGGCGTTGGGCAGAGTTTCCATGTTCATCAATAAACCGTTTTCCAAGATGCCTTATTTAAAAGGCTTGCAGGAAAAATTGGATTTTTTGCGCCTGCCTATCGGCGCAATTGAGCTGCTTTTTGTAAAAGAGCTGTTGATGTTTATCGCCGGCGCCGGAGTTTTTTATACGATGGGGGCGTCGCAATACGTTCTGATCGCCGCCCTCGTAGGTTTTCTTTTACCTGATTTTATGCTGTTGGCAAAATACCGCACGCGTAAGGAGGAAATCGTGCGTTACTTCCCCGATACGGTAGACCTTTTGGATTTGTGTATCGGCGCCGGCCTTGATTTTTTATCTTCCATCGCCTGGATCGTGGATAAATCCCGCCCCAACCCTTTCATGGAAGAGTTGAAGGTAGTATTCAACGATATCCGTGTCGGCAAACCGAGAGTGCAGGCTCTTAAGGATATGGCCAAGCGGCTTAATATACCCGATATCAGCAGTTTTGTGCGTACCATTGTCCAGTCGGAACGCATGGGCGTTTCGATTGAGGAAGCCCTGAAAAACCTTTCTGAAGATACCAGGGAATTGCGTTTTCAAAACGGCGAACGCCAGGCGATAAAAGCTTCCATAAAAATCCTTGTCCCGCTGCTATTTTTTATCTTACCGGTTATTATGGTTGTCGTCGCCGGCCCGATCATCATAAAATTTACGCAAGGCGGCCTTACGCCGGGCGGCAGTATGAGCCTTGGCGGGATGTAATGAGACTTACTCATTTTCAAGCCGAAGGCGCAGGAAATGAGTGTAGTCGAATTATCCAAAATTGTGGGAGCGCTTAGAGCGCGACCTCAGATTTTGGGTAATGAGCTTGAGACTTACTCATTTTCAAGGGGGGTTTTAAAATGACGAGAATATGGGGGAAGAGCGCGGTTATGTTATTGGCGGCAGTTCTTTTGTCAAGCGGATGTCATCTTTTAATAGCGCGGTATCACGACGAGAAGCGCAAATTTTCCATATCATTGCCGCGATTCTGGGAACGTGATACTGATGTAAACGAAGCGGTCGCGATATCGGTGCGCGAACCATTGCATGGGAAAAACGATAAATTTCAGGAAAATATAAATGTTACCGTGACCAGCGCGGCGGAAGGAGCGCCGGTAGATATTTTTTATGATATCAATAAAGAAATGGCGATGAAGACTCTCCCGGGAATTAAATACGATATTGTCGAAGACGAAAGGTATGCCGGCTCGGAGATGGGCAGGTCTTTATCATTTACCTATATCCAGGAAAACCTTAAGTTGAGAATTACTTCTGTGATTTGGGCAAAAAATTCGCGAGTTTACGTAGTAACGGCAAGCTGTGAGGCGGATAAATATAACCACTATAAGAGAATCTTCAACGAAGCAATTTCAAGCTTGCGGTTAGATAAATAAATTCGGCCGTGTTTTGGCCGAATTTATTTATCGGCGGAGAGTAAAAATAAATAAAAACAGAATCAGGCTGGCAAGGTAAGTGAGCAGGACGCGGTTTTCTTTGTATCCTTTTTTATCGTTGAGGAAGAAAAATTGTTTCAGGCCTATCCCCGCTGCGATCAGGATTACGGCAAGAATGCTGTGCAGGTTCAATTTAGCGGCAACAATAATACCGGCGGCCAGGTAGGCGGCGATAAAAAACAAACCGATAATAATTTTTGCTTTTTTCTCGCCGAATACCACCGGGATAGTCAGGATGCCCGCGGCTTTATCGCCTTCAATATCTTTTAAATCGATAAAATTCAAGGCCAGAGCGGCGAAGATAAGAAAATACCAGATGAGAATGCGCGGGAATTCCAGCAAAGGCATACCGGCAAACACATATCCCGTGACTACCATTAACAGCGACGCTGCGGCAATCATGGTTTTGGAAAAAAGCGGTATTCGTTTAAACCGGAACGGCGGGAGAGAATATATCACCGAGATGCCGATGCCGGTTATCGTCAGGAAAGCAATCGCCGGGCTGACCATGAACGCGCATAGCGCGGCAAGGCCAAGGCATGACCAGCCGAGCAAGGAATAAGTCGTTAAAGCGACGGCGCCGGTAACCAGCGGCCGGCCGGGGCTGGTGATCCTGTCTATTTTAACATCGGCGATATTATTGACCATTACCGCGCCGATCCAGGAAAAGAAAATCACAATCAGCATAAGAAGGAAGCTCAACCACTCGCCGGCAATACTGCTTATTAAGCCATTCGATGAAATAGCTATCCCCAATAGAAACATCAATTGATAATGGGCCGCGCGCGTTATCCTAATGTCGCGCCGGAGCGCGCGAAATAGATTTTTGTCCCATAGCCGTACAAGAATGACAATTTCTACGGCAAGAAAAACCATAAATGCCCGGGTAGCCATCAGGGGCATGACCGGCCGCAGTAAAAACGGCAAAAGGAAACTAAGGGCGGCGCTGGCGTATAAGCCTAAAATAATTACGGCGCTTTTAAAAATATTCCTGGTTTTTATTAAGGCATAAGCAAAAGTTATAGACATGATTGCGGCGGCAGTCGCGGCCATCCCGATAGTAAAATCGCGGGGGATAGGGAAAAAATCACTGAAGCTTTTAGGGTAAGGATAGTGTACGTTAAGCCCTTTGCCATAGCTGGCAATCAGGTCGATAATAGGCGTCAAAACGATAGCGAATACGCTGAACAAGGTCACGCGCAGTACTTTCCTGATATTTTCTCTGGTGCCCAACGCCAAAATAATCGCGCCGGCAAGAAAGTTTTGCAGCCAGCATAAGCTATGGTGGCAATGGGAGAGTATTTGCGTCCAGAAGGCGGTATAATAATCATAATACGCGCAGGGGAGCAATTCAAAGCGCAGCCGCGAATGGTCGGAAAATAGTTCGATAAATTGCCGGATTGCTACCCAGCAAACAAAAGAGATAAAATAATAAACCAGAGGAATACGGGTATCTTCAATCGCCGCAATGGTTTTTTTGATGAATTTCAGCGCCATAATTATTTATTCTCCTTCATATATTAACCGGAAAAACACTTTTTGGCAAGGGTTAATGAGGGCAGAAATTTTCATACTTACCGACGAAGTCTAATTGTCTCATAATGTTACCGCATCAAACACCGAAAGGCTTCGTTGCCTCATCAACAAGGTTTCTCCCCACAGGAAGTTTAGGAGTTTGGGGAGAAAAACAAGAAAAAAAAATTATTTTGCGGGGTGATTAGGGGGTAGTTTCTTTAACCGTGGTGGGCTCAATGTTATCGTCATTGTTGGGATTGGGCCGGTATACTTCGCCGCCGCCGAAAACATCAGCGGTCTCCTTGATTTTTCCGGCAAAACCCGTGCTGATATAGTGGGACATTAAGAATAAAGCGAGAAGAACAACGGCAACCATGATGCTATAATCAAGCATGGTCTGGGATAATTTTTGTTTCCTGCGTAAATCCATATGTATTCTCACATGCGAAAGCTCTTAATACAAATAAGCCTTATTTCTCATCGCCTCCGCTATTGGGCTTCTCCGGAATCGGCGCGGTTATGCCTTTCGTTATACTGAATCCGGACATAACAGCCCTGGGCTTTGTCCATAATATTAGGCGTAATAAGGACCTGGGCATCCGCGGCTTCATTGGTATACTTCAACAATACGCTGTCGGTTACAACCTTGTTTAAATCTTCGCCGTCGCTGAAAATCTGGGGTATATTCATCTCCAACTTTCTTCCTTTTTGGTTATAAGCCTTAAGTAACTCTCCCGCGGAAGCATCTTTGTCCAACTGCCAGCCGTACTCCGGCATCGTTGCCTGGTAAAAATCGTGCGCTTCCTGCGGGGAAAGCGCGGTAGAATACATCACGTCCGCGTTTTTCCCGGAATTGGTCACTGACCACCGCACTCCCTTGGGCGGCCGGGGCACGGTTTGCAGGTCTTCGCCCGGCGCGTCTTCTTTGGGTATACTGTCGGCGACAAAAGAGTCGTGCACCGAGGGAAGCGTCTTATCGAGAGCCGGAGTGCCCGGCGGCTGAAGGTACTGGACAATACCGACTTTTCGGCTCCCGGTTGTTTCGTCGGAAATAACCACCTCGGCCACTTGCTCTCCTTTTTTATACTGCATCCGGCGTATGTCGATCTTGGGGAGGCTCTTCTTTAGTTCATCCCTGGTCTGGGCATCAAGATCGAGCTCGTTCACAGCCGACGAGACGTTGCCGATGTTTTGGTCGCCGACTTTTTCAAATTCGTTTTGTTCAAAAAAATAATCGTAGAAACCGGCGATCTCCTCGCCGGAAGCGCTGCTGCTATAATCCTTGCCGCGAAGTTCTTTCCCGCCGAATTTCGTCGAACCGCCCTTATCCAGGGAAGACCCTTGCGGCGGCCCCGGTATATCGATTTTATCGCCCTCGCCGTAAGCGATATAAAACCCCGCCGTTAGTAAACATATAACCAACGCTAATAATCGCGCAATTTGTCGCATCATATCCCCTTTTTTACCGTAAGGCCTACGGTCCCTTACATCACTTCCATCAACTCCGCCTCGTAGAGATGCCGGGTCGCGTCAAAGTCTTCAAAAACATCAGCGTTCCTACCCGGATCACCGCCTAGAGTGTATATGGCTTTAGTGAACAGCGCTACTATCAGGTGGGCGATTTTCTCCGCGGGATGATAGGACAGTGTCGGCTGGATAGTTGTCCCTGCCGCGTCGATCTCTTTGCCATTGCTGTCGGTGACGATCTTGGGCCGGATGATGTGGCTGACCGACACCGCGGATACCGGCGATGATTTGGGACCGTACCAAAACCGCCAGAGGCCTAAATCCTCCGGCGCTTTATAGCGGTTCACCTTAACCGTAATCGGGTTGGCATCGGTTTCCGCTTTCTCTTTCATCTTCAGCCCCACCGGCAGTTCCCACACCAAAATAGTAGATATGGCGGCAATAACCAACGCCAGGATTACGGCAACAATCACCATGTACCAGACTTCGAACGCGGGATTTTCAAGCATTTTGACCAATACAAAAATAAATACCAGTATGCCGAAAATAATGGCTATCGTCTTGCCGAGCCACCCGATCTCTGCCAAGCCTAACGTCGTAAGACTGGTAGTAAAAGGCGGCGCTTCGATTTGCACCTCCGCGTAATTTTTAAAATTGTTGTGGTAATCGTTATTACTGCCGGTGGTGCCGGGATTTTCGACGTAACTGCCGCTAAAAGTCTTGTCTGCGTTTTGCGTCCAACCGTAGCCGCTGATCAGGCGGGAACCGGTCGTTTGGCTGGGTTGTTTCTCGTCAGCCATGCCGCAAGCGTAGTTATGGCTTCCGCACTTGGGGTCCTCACTATTCCTCCAATAGCCGCCTTTGTCGTCTTCCATAAACTTGTTAAAACCGTTTCGGCTGTAATAATTACACAAAGCCATACGCGTCGTGTCGTCAACATTGCCCTGCGTATAGTCCTTATAAAGGTCGCTTAAAGTTGTCGAAAACGTAGCAGGTAAACTGCTTGCATGAGGGATCGAGGGGCTGCAAGTAAAAGGTACCGTGGGATCGACCGACAGGTTGTCAAAAGTAACCCTGCAGGCGCTGCTAACATACTGGCGAAAACTCGGTTTGGGTTCATCCACGCCCAGATTGTTAAACGCGTAAGAAACGCCTTTCTTCTTGGCGCCGGTCCACATTTTCACGCTGGAATCTAACGAGGTAAAGAAGCTAAACATCTGGCTGATCATACCAATAACGTATAATTCCAGAGCGTAGATAAGGTTTTTGGGCCAATCGTTCTGGACCATCGCCACGATCATGTAGCAGGCGACCAGAAGCCCGTAGCCCATCATCGTATCGCTGGTCATTCCCAGCCCCAGCAGGCCGGAAGTCACGGAACTGGCGATGGCCAAAGCCGCGGCGTCGGCGGCGTTGGAAACATCGGTGCGCATGATGGCCACCTGGCCTAAATTTATGGTAATCATGAAAAAAATCAGCAGGATACATATGATCATGATCAACACGGGAAAAATCTGGCCTTGCTGGTAACAACACTTATGCCTTTCGACTTTTATGAATAATTGGTACATAAAAATTAACCCCCTGGACAAAAATGAGCCTTAATCCATCTTGGAAAAGCCCTTCGTTTCACTCAGGGTAACGAGACTAAGCCCCGCCGCGCGATACGGCGAGTAAACCCCGTTAGAGAACGAAGTTCTCTAACGGGGTAAAGTTTCATTGATTCGGCTATATACTGAAATACAATTTCTAACTAATTTATTTGGTTCTTTCCAAACAATCCGATTGGGCGCGGATACACGCCACAAGAGCATCCCGGTCCGATATTTGGCTGCAATCTACCGCATTTCCTCTGGAGTTGCCGCCACTATCGAGGTTAGGATTGGGCGAAATATAAGTTATACAATTCGACCACTGCTCGTGACTCATGCTGTATAAACCAGTCTCACTGCAGCTATTCTCTGGGCTGCAACAGTTTTTGGTTGTTAGATTAGCGCACCCCCCGTTAGCCGCATCCCTCAGATCCTCCAGATTTGCCAGCATGGCAACCAAGTTCCCGTCGCTTAATCCACCGATTCCCCTGCCATCAGTCCCGCCATCTACAAGATATTTTAAATCATCGCAACTGCTTAGAGCGTTCAATTTATCCTCGACGTTGCCGTGAAGAACGGGAGTGCCCGCTGCTTTCAGATCAAAATTACACGCCGGAATTTTTCTGGCGCATCCCTCGGTGGCTTTGTTGTTAATCTTAAACGAAGCGCAGCATTCCTTCTCATTCTCCGGCACGCAAGGATTAATAAAATTCGGGTCACAACGCGACAGATAATCAGACGCGGTAGGATTATTGAAGCTAATGCCGTCTTCGGTGGGATTGACCGACGCGACCGTGCCACATTGGAAACAATTGTTATATTGGTCGGCGTAGCCGGCAAGACAACTCACCTGGTTGGCATGAACGCACCCTTCATCGCAAGGGGGATCGGTGGTCACGGCTCCACCCAGGCAATAGTCCCAACCGCCGTCGCCCCGGCATTGGCCATCTCTTAACGGCACGCAGGTAGTCTCCACCGCCCACTTAAGGCATGAGTAGGTATTTTCCTGATCCGGATTGCCCAACGTATTATTGATTTTACCAATAAGCGTGCTGCATTGTGTTATTCCTTCGTCGTACGCAGTTGAAGTACACAAACTTTTCAGACGGTCTCCTTCGGCGGCCGGGCAATCGGAATTTTGCACTACGTTGATACAGCCGCTTTGCGTCTGGCTGTTTATCGGCGCGGGGATAATATACCCCGTATCATCCTCGTTGCAAAAATCCGGCGTCCTGCCCTTCACCGTAAGGTCGTAGCTGATCATGCCCGCCCCGCAGTCGGCATACGAAATGGCCGAGTTGGGCGGCTGGGTCGCACATGCGCCGCCGGCTAAATTACAGGAGGCACTGCCGGTACGGCAACAATTGTAAAGCATTGCTTTCTTATCACGGTAAGCCTCCGCGGAATTGGCAGTTTTACTGGCTTCGACCACCATTTCGTCGGCCGTCTTCCTCATCTCGTCGGCATTGCGGTTGCCCCAGGAACAAAATTCGTACCAATCGTCGCAATCCTCCGCTTCACCATACATCTGTTGAGCGCTGTGGATCTTCGAGCATACTGTCCCGATCTTTTTATAACTGCGAGGGCAAGTAGCGTCCGTGCACTTAAGCCACTGATCCCAGGCCGTACAGCTCGGGCCTGAGCCTTTCATGCAACAGTCATACTTGCAACGATTTTGGCAAATCGCGCAGGCTTTTCTACAAACGGTAAACTTGTCTAACGCAGGCGCCGAAGTCTCCGTGCCGGTTACAAAAGTCTGGTTCGCCTCATTCGCGTCGGGGACCAGATCATTGGCCAGGCCGTCAGCCGCGCCATTAGCATCTCCCGCGCCCTGCTGCTCTTCATCATGACAATTTTCATTACAGTATTTGCAAAAACCCCCGCTATTGGTGTTGAAAGGATCAGCAGGCATAAAGGCTCTTGTTCCATCTAACACATTGGCCACATCGTCGCAACCCTTACTTTTATGATCCTCGCAATTCATCATATTTGCGGTGCTGCCGCGGTCATTGCAGCAATTATTGGGGCTATTGTAGCCGTTATGATCAACTATGGGTTCATAGAGATACGCTTGCGGACTCGAGCCGGTCTTAATGGTATTACAACAACTTCGGTATTCCTTGAAGAATTTACCATCCTCGCCTCCTTCAGTGATGCCGCCGCAGGTATCCACCATATCCTTATGATTCATCGACGCCGGCAGGGACAAGCCTCTCGAACACATACAGCCGGTAAAACAATCGCAACTATGGTTGTATTTGCCCAGCGGGCAGCTGATTTGGCACTCCGCCTTTTTTTTCTTTACGCACTTGTCATATTTATCCGGGTCGTTTTTCTTTGGGTTGGAGTTGTTGACAAATCTTGATTTGCAATCATCCTTCATCTCCAGGCCATCTATAATACCTCCATCTATCCCCCGGCAAGCGCCGATTGAATCAGTATAATAAATCGCCGCAGGATCGGGGGGCGAATCAGGCGCCGGATTCAAACTCACTAACCCTTCGCAATCGCCGTCCTGGCAAAGTTGCTGGCAATGCATATTGAGATACTCTACCACGGCGCCGCATTTATTCGCGTTGGGGTTACTATCATCGGCCGGCACCCGGGGCAAATCATCGCAAGCTTTAAGACAAACACCCATCTGGTCATACTTTTCATAGTTGTTTACTACAGGAAACGAATGCATATCCGGGTCTCCCGTGACAGAAGCAAAATAACCGGGGTCATAAAGCGAATAATTATACTTGCACTGGGCACGACAAGCCGCCAGGCCGCCCATATCGCAATAATCCTGGCAACGCTGCTCATCCTCGTAAGGTGTAGGTACGCCCCTCTCGAATAGCGTATGGCAGGCTTCGTGGCATCGGTAGTCCGGGGTATTAGCCAGGGGTTTGGTCTTGTCAGTAGCATTGTAGCCGGCGTTATTATCATCCGTACCGCACCCCCGGCGGCAAGCTTCCTCGTCGCTCTCCAAAGACCCCGCGCCGCCTAAATATTGGTCGCCCGGCCATTCGCCGGCGAATACCCATTTTTCGTCAAGGGGGATCCCCCGATAAGCCAGTTCGGGATGGCCGGTAATATCGGTGCCGTTAAAATTAAGCTCAGTTTGTTTAGCCAGGGTGGTCTTGTAATAATTTTTCTCTGCCGGCTTATCCGGATCCGGGGCAGGGGAATAAGAGCTGACATCGCCGGCGTGCTGACGGCCCATCTGGTAAGCTACTTCGTGATGGGCGTAATTGGCGTTAAACCATATCCAGATACGGGTGATACCGAGGGCAAAAAGCATCACCGCGACAAAAGTGAGCGCGAATTGCAAAACCCCTTGAGATTTTTTCGGCTTCATCATCCGGTACCTGCCTTTTAACCGGCTGAATACGCCGCGCCGGCCTGAGGCGCGCGGGTATTTCTCCGGTTAATATTCATCGTTATTGTTCGTTGTCCACTCCCGGCCGCGTTTAATCGGCGCGGTCATCGCGTTTCCGGTGCTGTCAATCGGCACCTGGCTGGAGTAGTTAAACTGCGCGTTGGGACTGCTATTATCAATCGCATGGCGAAACGTCGGCGTAGTGTCGCTAATATCGCGATTTTTGTATCTATCGCCGGCGGACAACTTGGGAAATTGCGTGCCCGGGCCGGCGTCAGGGTCGCACTTTGTCGCAACACCATTAAGGTCTACGCAATCGTTGGAATCATCTGAAGGATCGGCGCTTAATTGCTGCGTGCGGCCGGCGCGGGTGTAAAGATTAGTGTTAATCACGTCGCTGAGCGTAGCGTTCTTACTGTTGACGATCGCCCGCGCGCCGGTGCTGTCGTCCTCGCGCTTACCGGTCGAACTGCTGTATCGGGTAAAACGGGCGGACTCTTCCTTGCCGATACCTACCGGCACCCATGCCTCGGTGGTATCGACAGAATGTAAACTAGAACCAAAAACACTGGCTAATTTACCCAGCAGGTCCACCCCTACGGAGCCGGGTTTTTTCGTAGTTTTTCGATACATCGGTAAACCGTATAAATCTCCCAGGACTTCGTCGTTAACTTGATAGTAAGCGAAGTTCTGGGCGCGGTGCACGTCATCATTGGTACGATTGGCGGTTCCCGGCGTGCCGTTTTCGGGATGTCCGTTGATATCGCCGCCGCCCAAAAGCGTATCCACGATGACTTGCCCGTTAAACATGCCATGAAACAAGCTCGTCCACTCTCCCGGCACGCCCTTTACCCACATCACCGAAGCGCTGGCGCCGCTGGAGGAAGCCTGGCCCTGATAAAAACCGGCGTTAGCGTCCACGATACGGCCGTCGCGTTTAAGCGTATAGCTGGTCGGCGCGTTGCGGTAATAGGAAGTGCGCAAAGCTTTGCGGAATGCTTCCATCTTTGCCCGCTGCGTACTGTCAAGGCGCTGGCCGAAAGTCAAGATCATATTAAAAATCAAAAGAATCAGCGCCCCAAAGATGGCAAGTTCCACCACCGCCTGGCTGCGGCGTTTTTGACGCCCCCTGTTTTGCCTTACCCGCTCGTTGCGCATAAAACTCCCCGGCCGGCTTACCGGCCGCGCTTCACGGCTTTATTTGCTCATTGCTGATATCATAAGTATCGAGTTGAGCCTTGGCGTCCGGCGTACCGACGCTCACGGAAATGCTTTTATCGCTGCGTTGCTGATTAGTACTTGTCCCCAGCACGCCGCCGCGTTGTTCCAGATTAGCGGTATCATCTTTCTGCCTCTGGGCACTTCTCATTTTGCTCAACACTTCGCCGTCAAGGCTGGGCACGGTCGAATTATACCATATCAGGCTGTTGGCCACATCTACCACCTTATAAGTCAACGGCCGGCGCAATATGGCCTGGATCAGCGTCAACCCCGCGATAACCATGCCAAACACTAATGCCCATTCCGCCAGCCCCGCGGCTCGGCGGAGATATTTTCTTATCTTTTTGCGGCTCATCGTTCACCCTCAGGCTATGGTTGCAACAAAAATGCCGCTGCTGCCTCTTGCTTCATCCTCTTTGTAAACTATTTATTACTGCATCCGCTCGGCGCGCTTAAACGACGTGGAACTATTGGTATAACTTACCGTCGTGCCCGGCGGTATATCTCTTTCTGTATCGCCGGCTAAACCGCCTTCATAGGTGCTTCCTCCGGTGTACGATTCCGTCTCCACCGAAGTATTCAAAAACGAAAGCGACGTACTAGAGCTCGAATCGTAATGCTGGCCGGAAATGCTGTCGGAATCCTGCTTTAATCTTCCCTGATAACCGCGCTTGACATAAACCTGCATTACCAGCAGCGCGCACATGATTATGGCCAAAAATATCGCGTATTCCAACATGCTCTGACTGCCGCGCCATCTCATAGAACAACCGCCTTTTTGACAAAATTACCGATATTTTCTTTTAGATGATTATGAAAATTACCCGCCCTCTTTTACCGCCCCGGATCCTTATACAATATTATACCTTTTTTTGGCGCATCGGCAATATCCCTGATCAACCTTTATACCCAAGGGCACCGTTAATTAGTAAAAAAATTGTCGTCGGCGACTACCGTATTGTCTATGCTATCGCCGTGAGCCGTAATGTAGTTCGCGTCCACATCATGCAGGGACGTATAATTCATCTTATTCACCTCTGCCGAAGCGCTGTCAGTCCGGGAACCGGAAGTTACGGTTTGGTTGCCGCCAGTACGCGTGGTTACAGAAAAAGCATTATGAGACATAGTATCTTGTGCGTCCACTGCTACTCCTGCGGCGGAGACGCCGTCCGCGTCGCCACCTATTTTGGCTATTGGACTGTTAGCATTAACGCCGGTACTCTCCGTAATCCCCGATGCTTCCGACACCACACGTTGCTTAGTCGTTGTTTCCGTCGCGGAAAATTGTTCGCCCATCCTGCCGGCCGAATCTTTTAACTGCCCCTGGAAACCTCTCTTGACAAATACCTGCATAACCAGAATTGCCGCTACTACCACAGCGATCAACAAGGCATATTCTAAAATCGATTGCGCTTTTCTTGATTTTACCAACATCCTTCTCACCTCCCTCAATGAGGCTTCACCGAACGCAAGTCCCACAAGGGACGCCGCGTGAGGTGGTCGCCGAATTTCCCGCCTATGGCGTGATCCCGCTTCCTTAGATATAATTATTCAAGGAAGGCGGGAGACCCCGACGAGTATCGCAAAAATATCGAAGAGATTTTTGCGATAGTTTACGAGTCGGGGTACGTTTCTCAAACATATTTTCAATTAACGACCGGCCAGGGCAACGGTGATGATACCCGTATGGGTTAAGGTTATGGCTTTAAAATATTTTTTAAGCCTTAGCCTTTACCCAAACCGGCTTCTTAACCCTAGCCTTAACCATTTTCACAATACCTGTCTCTTATAATTTGTAATCACTCACACCCAGGCTATAATCCGAGCTGGCGTTAAAATCTTCCGCCTCGACGTTGTCGGTCTTGGACATTGACTTCACGGTTTGATTGCCGCCGGCTCTTTTCGTTACCGAATACGAACTCTTGCTCGGGTCGCCGGTAATCGTTCCTGCATCGGTCACTCTCACCGCAGAGTCGACAAAGTTAGAAAAATTACCGTCCGTCGCTGTTTCTTCCACGATCTGCTGAACATCACCCGGAGTCATGTTGCTCGTCTGTAAAGTTTTCGTTCCGGTCGCGGAAAATTGCTCGCCCATCCTGCCGGAAGCATCTTTCAACTGCCCCTGAAAACCTCTCTTGACAAATACCTGCATAATCAGGATTGCCGCCACCACTACGGCGATCAATAAGGCATATTCTAAGATTGACTGCGCTTTTTTTGATCTTACCAACATCCCTCTCACCCCCTCAATGAGGCTTCACCGAACGCAAGTCCCACAAGGGACGCCGCGTGAGGCGGTAGCCGAATTGACCCCGACGAGTATCGCAAAAATATCGAAGAGATTTTTGCGATAGTTTACGAGTCGGGGTACGTTTCTCAAACATATTTTCAATTAACGACCGGCCAGGGTAACGGTGATGAGGCCGGTATGAGCTATGGTCAAGGTCATGGCTTTAAAATATTTTTTAAGCCTTAGCCATCACCTTTACCCAAACTGGCTTCTTAGCCTTAGCCTTAACCCAGTATTTACAATACCGCCAACTTACTAATTCATGTCGAACCTGGAATCAGGGCTATCACCGCCATTAGTGGGTCCGGTAAAATTCATTTTAAAATTTTCCTCGCTGGCCGAATCCGTGGCAGATGACGTATTTACGCTTTGTGTGCCGCTGTCCCTGGCGCTTGCGGAATAAGCCCCCTTTTCCAAAACTCCCTCTCCGCTCACATCCCCCATAAGCCTTGGCGTATCTATAGCCATGTTGCCGCCCCCCGCACGATCGCTAAAATTGTAATCGGTTGCCGTTTCATCTGTAACATTTTGCCCGGTACTGTTGGTGTGCTGCTTACTCGTCGAACCGCTGACAGAGAATTGCTCGCCCATCCGGTCGGAAGAGTCTTTTAACTGCCCCTGAAAACCTCTTTTGACAAATACCTGCATGATCAGGATCGCCGCCACGACCACAGCGATCAATAAAGCATATTCTAAGATTGATTGCGCTTTTTTTGATCTTACCAACATCCCTCTCACCCCCTCTTAAGAATGGTTAGGGTAATGGTGATGAGGCCCGTGTGGGTTATGGTTAAGGTAAGGGCTTTAAAGAAATATTTTAAGCCCTAACCATTACCTTTACCCAAACCGGCTTCCTGGCCCTAGCCTTAACCCAGTATTTATATACTGGCCTTACCCGATGAAATCATTGACTCAAATTGCCCACACTGCCTAAAGTCTCTACTTCCACCGATGACGTGATTGACGTCTGGTTCTGGATCTTTTCTTCGCCGCCGCCGCGATGCATGACGCTGGTGGAATCACTGCCGGTGATCTGGGTGTTGCGGTATTGCTGGTTGTAGATAGAGATGTTGCTCGCAGTATCCCTTAGTCGAGATACCCCCCCTGGGGCCAAAGCATCGATAGCGTCGCCGCTAAAGTCGCTGGAAAGCGCCGACGCACCCGCGCCATCCTCTATTCTTGCACCCACCGCAGCATGACCAAGCAAATCCACTGTCTGGGCGCCTTTTTTGCGCATCCCGGCTTTCAGCGCCGCGCCTAAGACTCCCGTGACCACCGCGATGATCAAGCCTAACGTAATCGCGTATTCCGCTGTTGACTGCGCTTTTCTTAATCTTACAAGCATTATTGTCACCCCCTCAATGAACACATTATTTTTTCCCCGCCCCAAGGCGGGACTCCGCTTACACTTCGCAAGCTGAAAGCGCAGAAAAAATAATAGTGTGAATTGATCCCGACGAGTATCGCAAAAATATCAAAGAGATTTTTGCGATAGTTTACGAGTCGGGATACATTCAATTACATTTTCAATGAACCGCCACCGACTGAAGTCGATGGTTTTGGCATAAAACTTACATACCGAAAACCCCCGCGGTCGCGTTATTGGCAGTTTTATTCATCGCCCCGATTACTTTGCTGTAAGTAGAGTTAACCGCCGACTGGAAACCGCCGGTACGAAACAAAATTACCATGATTACCGCGATAATCGCCGCTAAAAACAAGGTATATTCCAAAACTCCCTGCGCTTTTCTAAACCTTTTCATCATTCTCCCCCCCCTTCTTTAAAATGGCCAGGCAACGGTAATGATGCCCGTATGGGCTATGGCTAAGGTCGTGACTGTGAATTCGTATCAACCCTGACCATTGCCTTAACCCAAACCGGCTTCCTAGCCCTAACCTTAACCAATCATTATTAAGGTATATTTTCACTCAGCCCCCGCTCCAGGGTAACAACAAACATCTTATCTTCTGGTTGCTTAAAGTTACAAAAGAATTATGTTTTTATGAAGGTAACCTTAAGCAATTTTCCGTAACTTGGGTAATCTTAAGTAACTTTTACCTTAAATCCCTGCCGGCTTCTTAACGCCGCCCTTAGCCGATGAAATCATTGAGTCAAGTTGCCCACACTGCCTAAAGTCTCTACTTCCACCGATGACGTGCTTGATGTCTGGTTCTGGATCTTTTCTTCGCCGCCGCCGCGATGCATGACGCTGGTGGAATCACTGGCGCTGATCTGGGTGTTACGGTACTGCTGGTTGTAGATAGAGATGTTGCCGGCGGAGGAGCTTAAAACAACGCCTCCCGAGTCGCCTACCGAGCTTACCGCAATACCAGTACCATCTTCCTTCTCCACCCCGGAACCCCCCAACAACTCCACTGTCTGGGCGCCTTTTTTGCGCATCCCGGCTTTCAGGGCCGCGCCTAAGACTCCCGTGACCACCGCGATGATCAAGCCTAAGGTAATCGCGTATTCCGCTGTTGACTGCGCTTTTCTTAACCTTACCAACATCCTTCTCACCCCCTCAATGAGACTTGGCCGAGCGCGCATGCTGCGCATGTGCAGCGAGGCCGTAGTCGAATTGACTCCGGCGAATGTCCTAAAAATATCGAAGAGATTTTCAGGACGGCTTATGAGCCGGAGTACATTAAAAATGGCCAGGGTAATGGTAATGAGGCCCGTATGGGTTATGGTTAAGGCTGTAAATTCGTATCAGCCCTGACCCTTGCCTTAGCCTAAACCGGCTTCTTAACCCTAACCTTAACCTTTTTTCAATACGGGCTTCCTAGCCCTAACCTTAACCAATCATCACTCGGTCAAGCAGCCCACACTGCCTAAAGTCTCTACTTCCACCGATGACGTGCTTGATGTCTGGTTCTGGATCTTTTCTTCGCCGCCGCCGCGATGCATGACGCTGGTGGAATCACTGCCGGTGATCTGGGTGTTACGGTACTGCTGGTTGTAGATAGAGATGTTGCCGCCGCCGGCTAAATGAATGCCGTTGGTGTTAGTGTCGAGGCCCTCAGCGAGCGCTCGATCGCCGCTATCATCGCCGGTAGCGGCATCTTTAAGCAAATCCACTGTCTGGGCGCCTTTTTTGCGCATCCCGGCTTTCAGGGCCGCGCCTAAGACTCCCGTGACCACTGCGATGATCAAGCCTAAAGTGATCGCGTATTCCGCTGTTGACTGTGCTTTTCTTAACCTTACCAACATCCTTCTCACCCCCTCAATGAGCGCATTATTTTTGAAGCGTTACTATGCTTCAAAAATAATAGCGCGAATTGACCCCGGCGAATGTTCAAAAATTATCGAAGAGAATTTTTGAACGGCTTATGAGCCGGGGTACGTTTCTCAAACATATTCTCAACTAACGACCGGCCCGGGCAATGGTAATGCTCTCCTTCGCTCTTCGAGCTTCGGAGAAGTCTCGCCGAAACCTAGCCATCAAATATGGCTAGGTTTCGCCTATAAGGCGAACTTCAGCGAAGGCGGAATGCCGGTATGGGTTATGGTTAAGGCTGTAAATTCGTATCAGCCCTGACCCTCGCCTTAGCCTAAACCGGCTTCTTAACCCTAACCTTAACCGAACATTATCCCAATGAACCCCCGTTCATCTGCTGCAAAACTTATTGCGAGAAAACTTCCTTAGTCATCTTATCGGTAGTATTCCCCATCGCCCCTATTACCTTGCCGTAAGTGGCGTCAAGCGATGTCTGCAAGCCGCCCCTACGGAATAAAATAACCATGGTTACCGCGATAATCGCCGCTAAAAATAAGGTATATTCCAAAACTCCCTGCGCTTTTCTTAATCTTACCAGCATCCTTCTCCCCTTTATTTCTTATACTCCAACTGCTCCTGGATCTGTTTTAACTTAGCATTCATCGACCGGGTGATGTATTTATGGGCTATCATCATTGCCGCCATAATCACCACAATCAACATCGCGTAATCCAGCATGCCTTGCGCTTTTGTTTTTTTCATAATTTTTTGTTCGGATCGGCGTTGTATTTGGGCACATCCATGGTATTGGTAATAAAATATTTTGACGTTCGGAAATGATTCCATAATTTTTGCTTGATTAAGTCGTTAAACTTACTGCCGGCGGCGACAAACATTATCACCATCAAAGCAGTGAGAATAATATATTCAAGCATGCTCTGGCTGCGCCGCAATACCGGTAATCCTGAATCAATTATTTTGGCCATAGTCGCCGTAGTAAACCCCGTTAGAGGACTTTGTTCCTTCACCCCGATAGGAAATTCTTTTCTAACGAGGCAAGCGGCGCCGGCAAAAAAACAAAACTCTATACCTCCAGACATGGATATAGCTACCCCTTCTCTCCGCTTGCCGGAGCCTGCCCCTTAGCTGCCTCCCCTACCATCATAAATATACCACAATCACTACGTTGAATTCAAGCTAATAAATGCGAAATTGAAATGATTTTGAAACCGTTTCCAATAATACTATTTTAACCCGGAAAATACCTTCCGCCAGCATTTTATTTATACGCGTTTGCCTTGAGTTATGTTACAAACGCCGTGCTTACCCCCCAAAATACGGGCATTTTTCCGGTTAAAGAAGAAAAATTCTCTTATTATCCAAATAAAATCCTTCTTTATTAAAAGCATCTTTGAGGGTGCGGGAAATATCTTTTACGATTATCTTATAAAAGTTCTTGCCGACGGCCAGGTAACCGGCCGCGTCGGGCGACGATGCCGCCGTCGGTACCGGCGGCGCCGGCATTTTGCGGTTGAACGCGGCGGCTAAAATATTTTTAATCTCGATAAAATCCTCCGCTTTAGCGAGGGGAATTTTTTTCGCCGGCATTGGGTAATCGGCGATCCCGGGCGCCGGGCTGCCTTTAAAAAAATTTTCAAATATTTCCAGGTCATCCGGGAATTTTTTTTCCGGAAACGGCCAGAAATATAAATAGTTGCCCAGTAAAGGCAGAAAATCTTTCCGGTCCGTCATAAAACACCATACGGGAAGGGCCTTTTTCTTGCGAAAAACCGGAATATTATTGACGATAATACCCCGGCTGTCTTTATCCCGGGAGAACCTGGCTAAAGCGGAAGCGTAAAAAAAATCCTGCCCCGCCGGAGAAGGTATTTTTTTAATTCTTGTTTGCCGGCTTAAATAAGCGGCACCCTGGGATAAAAATCTGGGATGATAACCGACAAAAAAAGAAGTTTTGACGGGCGCGGGAAAAGATATTTTTTCCCACGCTTCGCCGGCAGGGCTGAGGAATTCTATTTCTTTTACGCCCTTCGTCAAGCCGTTTAAAAAATCCAAAGCTAAGGGCGAAAGATAACCGAAACTTTTCGTATAATTTACCAGAACGGCCTTTGCCGAAAGCATCCGGGTGATGATTTCTTTCGCCCGCGTTAACGGTGCGCTAAAATTTCCCATCGGGCAATCGCCCCGCCAAAACGTCGTCATCGCGGCGTCGCAATAAGAAACCGCGCCGCCCTCAAAATAAAATTTTATCGTCCTTGTTTCTTTGCGGGTTTCTTTAAATCCCGCTAAATCTAATTGGAGGTTTGCCGCCGGCAGGGTTTTTAAAAATTCGTTTATTTTGCCCAGGGACAGATGGCCAAGCCCGGCTGCCCGTAAGAATCCCCGGGCCGCGATATTTTCTTTCAGGCCCAGAGCGGGAACCCGGAAAACCAGTAAACCGGTGATCTTGCGCAGGAGGTCTTCCTCGAACTGAGGGAAAAACGGCTTGAGGGAAGAAACTGCGTAATCAATAAGGCCGAACTTTGAATCGAAGCCGCGCAGGAGGAGGGGAAAACAATCATAGTTTTCCCCTTTTTTATAAAGGGTAATCGATTTTTTGCGCCCCTTCCTTTCTTTTACGCCGCGAGAAGAAAAAATATTCTGGATTGAACTTTTGGAGAGCTTGATCTTGTGTTTTTCGTCTAAAAACCGGGACAACGCCCTTACCCCCAGATAAGGGTTTTTCTTTCTTGCGCTGATGATTAAACTACGCACCCGCGGATTTATCTTGGCCCGCACAGTTCCTCCCGCTTAACCCAAATAATCATTGTATTTATTGAATTTATTCGTGTTATTTGTGCAATTCGTTGTTAAAAATATTTTAACAACGCATATCGCAATTTACAGAAATTTTTACACTATATTATACCAAAAACTTGCGCGAGTGGTTGAAATATTAACAGTGGTGTTTTCCGGGGATAGGGAGGCCTGATTTTTCCGGTCCGCCGGAAAAATTAGACCTTGAAGATGTCTTCCGAAAGCAGGATGCCCTGCATTTTCATGTCCGGGAAAAAGCTGGGGATATAACCGGTGGGCTTAAACTCGCCGATGATGCTGCCGTCTTTATCCACGCCGGATTGGACAAAAGAAAAAATGTCTTTTAAGCCGACGTGCATCTCGTCCACCATGCCGGTGATCTCGGTAATCGCCAAAACCCTTCTTGTGCCGTCGCTTAAGCGCGCCGTATGGACGATAAGGTCGAGCGCCGAAGCAATCATCTCGCGGATGGCGCGGATCGGCAATTCCACGCCGCTCATTAAAATCATGGAGTCAAGCCTGATTAACACGTCGTGGGTGGAGTTGGCGTGCAGCGTAGACATACTGCCGTCATGGCCGGTATTCATCGCCTGCAACATATCCAGCGCCTCGATGCTGCGGCATTCGCCGACGATAATCCGGTCGGGCCTCATACGCAGGGTATTGCGAAAAAGCTCCCTGATCGTAACGGCGCCTTTGCCCTCGATATTCGGCGGCTTGGATTCCAGGCGTATCCAATGATCCTGGTCGAGTTTCAATTCCGCCGAATCCTCGATCGTGATGATACGTTCGCGGTCGGGAATGAACAAAGAAAGAATATTAAGAAAAGTCGTTTTACCGCTTCCCGTTCCCCCGGAAACCATAATGTTTTTTCTCCCCACCACGCAGGCTTTTAAAAAATCGGCCATGCTGTTACTCAGCGACTTAAGGCCGACCAGTTCTTTGATGGAAAAACGTTCTTTGCGAAACTTTCGGATGGTAAGCGAAGGCCCGGTTAAAGCCAGAGGCGGGATAATCGCGTTAACGCGGGAACCGTCCGGCAAGCGCGCGTCCACATAAGGCGACGACTCGTCGATCCTCCTGCCTAACGGCGCCAGAATCCGCTCGATGACGATCTTTACCTGTTCGTCGGTGGTAAAATGCTTATCGGTAAGAGTAATTTTTCCGGCACGCTCGATATACACCTGGTCTTTATTATTGACCATGACTTCGGTAATGGTCGCGTCCCTCAATAAATCTTCCAGCGGCCCCAGGCCCAGAGCTTCGTCGATGATTTCTTTGATGATTTGTCTTCGCATTTCCAACGAGGCGGCGATGCCGTCGATTTCCCTGGTCAGAATATTGCTTAAAATTTTTTCCGCCTGTTCTTTCAGCTTATGCATTTGCTCCACGTCGGTAGTAAGCGTATCGAGCGGCAGCCGCTTGAGGTTCATTTCCTCGATCAGCTTAAGATGCGCCCGTTTTTTAAGTTTTATCACGTTATCGGTTTCTTTATCGATTTTAACCTTCTCATTCTTCTGCTCGGACATGCCCAGATCAGTCCAGAAATCTACCTTGGGTTTTTGCGCCATCTCATCGCCCCTGACAACCATCTCGGCCAGGCTCTTTTGAAACACAAAAATATCTTCCCGGGTGGCTAAAAGAACAGCCAAGGCGTCGATTGCGGAAGTAATTTTGCTGTCGGGGGTATCGATGATAATAGGGATCCCCATATTCAAGGCGAGGCCGGCGGCTTTTCCGTCGGAAGGGACCTGGGAAATAATATCGATCGGCAAAAGCGCTTTTATTTCCGAAGAACTTACGCCGCCTTTACTCTCAAAACGGTTTAAAATACCTTTTACCATGGAAAGAGGAAAAGTCATTATTTCCAAAGCTTCGAGGGTTAATTCGGTCTGATACAGGGAAAGGACATCGGGGTTTATCACCAGCAAAATAAGGTTTGATTTATCAAAAATATTTACGGTAATATCGCTGATATTTTTTCCGCCGTCGATAATAATAAAATCGTATTCCAGGGCTTTAAAAAAACCCAGGGCTTCGGCTACGTTGGCGGCGGTAAGCGAACCGGCCGAACGCAAGCTTAAAATCGACGGCAAAAAATCAAGAAAAGGATTTATCGCGATTAAAAAGTTTCCCTTTAACAGTTCCTTGTTGTCTTTAATCGCGCTCCAGTCATGGATTATATCTACCAGCGAAGCCTTGGGCTTAAGATTGCACATCTTGGACATATCAAAAGGCGCGCCAAAATCCATCTCCAAAAGCAGGACTTTTTTATTTTTCCGGGAAAGGCTTATGGCCGTATTAAGCGCCAGCGTAGTTTTACCTACGCCGCCTTTTGTGCTGAAAAAAGTTATCGTCTTAGTCATGGTGAATTTTTATGGAAGCTGCCGCCCCCTAAACCTTGGACAAATTATCTGGCAGGCAAAAAGGGGCGGGCGATACGAAAACCGGCTTTTTTATTTCCTTTCGCGGTAAACAATGGGAATATCGATTCTTAATTCTTTAAGTTCAACCTGCGCCGGGAAAGGAGGATAAACAAGCTTCTGCACCAGCCTGAGCGCGGCCTCGTCAAATACCTTATACCCCGATGTCTGCGCCACATAGGCGTCTTTTAATTGGCCGACATCGTCAAGGATGAGTTTGACCAAAACGTTTCCCTGCCAGCCGGTATTTACCAGTTCGAGGGGATAACTGATATTATCGGTAATCTTTTTTTGAATCGCTAAAGCGTAATCCTGAAGCTCAAAAGGAATGCTTCTCATTGTTTCCATAGCGTCGGACTCTTTCTCTTCTTTTTTAATTTCTTTAGCCGGGGCGGCTTGTTTTTCTCCGGCTTTTTCCATACCCGCCGAATAAACAATCCTGGGCGTTAGGGTGATATAGAACTCCGCGTCGTTGTTAAAGGGCATGCTTTTATGCCGGAAGAATGCGCCTAAAATAGGCGTATCCGACAGCCAGGGAAACTTGGCGATAGCTTCCTCTGTTTTCTTTCTGATTAAACCGCCGATGGCGATGGTTTCGCCGTCGGCCATATAAATTTGCGTGGAAACACTGCGGTTAAGCGTCGGGTAGGCCTTGGCCGTAGTCGAAGAGCCGCTGCTGATCGATTCCGCCGCCTCGAGGTCGGTAACCGATATCTTCAACATCACGTTTATTTTGCCCTTTTTATCCACCACCGGGCTGATTGAAAGATTTATGCCGTAAGGTTTATATTCAACGGTCGTACCGGCGCCGCCGCCAATTGAAGTAATATTGGTATTAAAAATCGGTTTTTCTCCGCCTACCGTGATCTCCGCGGTTTTACCGCTTTGACAGGTCACCCGGGGCCGGGAAAGGATTCTCGCCTTACCTTCGGTTTCTAAAAGATCGAGCGAGTAACTAAAGCTGTCGCCGGAACGGCCATATTGTCCCAACTTATAAAATTCTGCGAAATGGCCCAGGGAATTCCTATCCGTGGGCAAAGTTTCACCGATACCGGTGTTGCTCGGGAAATTAAAACCGAGGCTGCGGGTAGCATCGTGGCTCAGCTCCAGCACTTCCACGGCGATCTCGATCAAAACATCTTCATCCGCCTCCACGATAAAATCCCCGATTTTAGCCTTATAAGCCGCTAAAATAGCCATTAATTTTTCTTTTTCCTGTTTCTTAAGTTCGCCGAAAAGAAAAACTTTATCCTCGCTGTCCATCGCCTTTACGGTAATCGCGTCCATGCCCAATTCCTTCAAAACTTTCTCGATTTTATTTTTAAGCGCGGTCATTTCTTCCGCGTAAACTTTTACGTCAAAATTATGTTCACCGAAAGCGTCCCACCATTGAAGCTTTGCCTCCCCCTTGGCTTTCGCGACCAGCACCAGTTCTTTCTCGCTGGCGGAAACTACGTCCAGGATTTCCGGTCTGCTTACCGAAATCCTTTGGGGATTGTTGACCGGTATCACCTGCGTATCGCCCACATAAAAAATAAGAGCGGAAAGATCGTAGCGATCTGCGGCAGGCAGCGATAAAGGCGACATCAAACAGGCAGTAAGAAAAATAATTATCGTTTTCATCTTTTAATCGGCGTCCGGCTTGGCGCTTCTGCTACCGGCGGCAGCTTATCTTCAGGAGGCTGCGGCTGATCGGTAACATTCATTGAATCGACGTGTGACCCTCTTTGAATTTGTATTTTCCGGGGTTCCTTTTTTTTCATCATGGGAGACACCAAGGATTGCTTTTTCCTGGTGTCTTTCGGTTCAAAAGGCATAATACTCTCCAAGTACTGCATCAGCGTATCCCAGTTAGCCGGCGGCATCGCTTGAACCTTGGCGTCGGTAGGCGAACGTAAGGCAATCTGGATTACGCCCTGGGTCATCACAAAAGCAAGAAGATTAGCCTCATTGGGCGCTAAAGCCAGAGTGACAAAAGACGGGGTACCTTGCGATGATTCCGAGGGGGATTTTTTTTGGACCTTGTTGACGAGTTCTCCGAAAACATTTTTCTTTTCTTTGGGTTTACCGAGATAATCGTCGCCTACCGCCAGGATTAAAACATTTTGAAACAAGGGAACGGTAAGGATGCGGCCATTCGGCTGCGGCGGCTGCTGCGGCGCTTGCTGTTTTGTGCCCTGCTTCTTTTCTTCATTCTTTTCTTCCTTCTCCTCCGGCGGCAAAGGAACCATCATCGTAGCAATGATATCGATATAATCTCCGGGTTTAACCATACCGGCTAGGCTCTGCATATTTTCCGCCTTAATCGGCACCGCCCGCTTACCGGCAGGCGTGATCTTGGAAAGAGTAACTTCCATCGGCTCATCCGGCAGGATCGCCGGGCCGATTTTATTGGTAGTAATCGGCTCGTCTTTAGAAATATTCACCAAAGCGCGCTTCCCGGCAACCGCCTCAATGGCCAGAATCGCGTTGGGCGGAATAAATTGTTGGGGGAAAACACGCAGATCCAGCGCGCGCGGAGAGATTTCGCCGCCCGAGGGGATTGCTTCTTTTGCTACGATGACCGGCACAAGCGTTTTATATTGTTCGGAAAAAGCCTGTTTCAATTCAAGGGAAATTTTTTCCCGCTCCTTGCTCAAATAAGAATGGAGCAAGAAAACGGCAACGCCGCTTAATGCCAGGCCGATGACGATAAAGATAACTTTTCTCAGCATAATAGTAGTTTACCCCCACCAGTCCCGCCGTTATTTGGCGGGACGGTGCGGGATTCCGCTCCGCACCGTATATCGGCTGAAGCCGCCGGCTTCAGCCGGCGGAGCTTCACTTTATTTCGCTCTCTTTTATTTCAACCTTGGCATTTTTCATAAGATTTTTTACCACCTCTTCCAGCCTCTTCTGCTGCTCCATATAAACAAGGCCTTTTTTCAAATCATCCCAGATTTCGGAAAGAGATTTTTGCTTGCCGCCTTTTTTCGCTTCCAGCTTAAGGATATAATAGCCTTTCGGGCCCTTAAAATACTGGCTGGTCTGGCCGGGCTCAATAGCATCAGAAAAAGCGACCCGGTCAAACTCCTCGCTTTTCATATCGCCTCGCTTAATAAAGTCAAGGTCACCGCCTTTTGCCGCGGATTCCGATTTAGAAATACGCGTCGCCATACTCGCGAACTCTTCTTCTCCCAGCAAAAGCTTGGCCAGGGCGGCTTTCGCCTCCCCTTCGGTAGCCACCACGATTTCTCTGATCCGTCTTTCTTCCGGTTCTTTAAATTGATCTTTGTAGGTATTGTAATAATCCTCGATGGCGGAGTTGGAAACATTTACTTTATTCATCTCGTCTTTAACCAGCTGAAGCACAAGCAATTGCTGCTTGGTATCCTCCAGGCCCTTAAGCACATCGGAGCTTTTATCCAATCCTCTTTTTTCCGCCTCTTGATACAAAAGAACCCTCCGGGCTACCTCATTCTTCAAATAGGCTATTTTTTTCTCTTTGGTATCTATTTTTGATTCCGGCTTATCTTCGGGAACGAGGCCGTTATAACGATTGATCTCTTCGTCCAAACTTTCCTGCGTAACGGGATACCCGTCAACCGTAGCAATTACTGTGCCTTTTGCCGCCGGCACCGCCGCTTGAAGAGCCGAGGTTGATGCCGCCACCTGCTGAACCGGTTTAGGTTCTTCCTTTTTTTTGCCGAAATTGATTTTATCGCATCCATAAAATTGGATTAAAAAAATACCCGCCGCCAAAAGCAAAATTTTATTTCTCATGCATCCTCCTTAATATTAATATGTTTATTTGATTATTCGGCAAACGTTTACCGAACGTTTACTATTTTAATTTTAAAGCAAATTGCCCAAAAGTCAATACCATTAACAAAAAATACCTGCCGGCTCGCCTTACTGCCCGTTCGCTCGCCTCTCGGCAAAGCCGGAGGAAGCCACGGTTCGCAGACAAATATTTGTTAAAATGCGTTTGGTAAAATGCGTTTTTTAGGGTAAAATATTTAAGTATGGAAAAAATAACGCGAGTAGTCCTCGATACCAGCATTTTCGTGAGCCCCGAATCGCGCTATTGCTTTGGCGAAACTCCCTTCCTGGCTTTAAGCAATTTTCTTGATTTTTTGAAAGACAAAAAAAATGTCGCCTGCTTGATACCGCCTTCCGTCCATGAAGAATTAATGAAATTCATCGAAGAAAAAATACCGGTAGAAAAATCCATAAGGCTTGAGAAAAAACCGCCATCCTCTTACGAAACGCCCATCACGGCGCTTTTCCTCTATGAGTTCATCGAAGAAATGCGCAACCGCGTCAATAAAGGTTTAAGGATTGCCGAAAAATATGCGCGGCGGGGACTGGCCGGAGGCAAAGAAGAAGAAATCGTAAAAGCCGTGCGCGAAGAATACCGCGTAGCCCTGCGGGAAGGTATTTTAGACAGCAAGGAAGATTTTGACTTGATTTTACTGGCCAAAGAATTGAACTGTTACCTGGCGACCAGTGATAACGGCCTGATCAAATGGGCGCATAAATTAGGCATCGCCTGCCTTTCGGCGCCGGAGTTGAAAGAACTGATCAGCCAGGCTGCGGGTATCAAATCACAAACCACGGACCAAAAACCAGACGAATAAATTCTCCTCGCGGCCGGCACGCCCAAAATTTTATTCTTTAATTTTCAGTATAATTTCAATATGGTCGGTATTAATAATGGTATTATGGACGGGGCAATTCTGGATAAACCTTAAAAAAACTTCGTTTTCCTCGCGGGAAAGCTTAGCGTCACAAAAAGTCTCTACCTTTATATTAACGAGCCGGGCCGGGCTGCTGGATGTAAATTCAGCTCCGGCTTTTATTTTAAGCTCTTTAAAATCTTTGGCGTGCGTCGTTAAATACCTTTTCGCGTAGACCCCGACGCAGGACGCCAGCGAAGAAAGAAATAATTCCAAAGGGTCGGGGCCGGCGGGAACATAGTTTTCGCTTTTCTTGTCGGAATAAAAATTTACCCCGCTGGCTTGCGCCGCTATTGCGAATTTATCTTTTTCCCAAAAAGTAACCTCTACCGTCCGCGTTTCCATTTATTTCCTTTCACTTTAAAATGATAATTGATAAATGCTAAATTTAAAATTATATCCCAATTCTTACTGACACCCTAACCATTGCCTTAACCCAAACCGGCTTTCCGCCTTCGCCAAGGCTTCGGCAAGATTTCTCCGAAGCTCGAAGAGCGAAGGAGAACTTCGGCGAGACTTCTCCGAAGCTCGAAGAGCGAAGGAGAGCGTAACCCTGACCTTAACCCTGTAAAATACCGGCTTGATAGCCTTATTTTTTCTCTGCCCGCTCTATCTTCGCCCACGTATCTCTTAAAGTAACCGTGCGGTTAAACACGGGCTTACCCGGCAAAGAATCTTTAGGGTCGGCAAAAAAATAGCCCAGGCGTTCGAATTGAAACCGGCTGCCCGGCGCGGCGGTTTTAAGGCCCGGCTCCAAACACGCCTTTTCGATAACTTCCCGGGATTGAGGATTAAGATTAACTTTATAGTCGACACCTTCGGCCACATCATCGGGGTTGCGTATGTTAAACAGGTTATCATATAAGCGGACCGGTGCGTTAATCGCATGCGCCGCCGAAACCCAGTGGATGGTCCCCTTGACTTTTCTTCTGTCGGGCGCGTCGCCGCCGCGGGTCGCCGGGTCATAGGTACAACGTACTTCCACGATATCGCCTTTTTCATTTTTTATAACCTCGCGGCAGGTAATAAAGTACGCATAACGCAGGCGGACTTCCTGCCCCGGAGCGAGCCGGAAAAATTTCGCCGGCGGGTGTTCGCGAAAATCATCCTGTTCGATATAGAGCATCCGGGAAAACGGCACCTTGCGGGTTCCCGCGGACGCGTCTTCCGGGTTGTTCACCGCGTCTAATTCCTCAATCTGGTTTTCGGGATAATTGGTAATCAATATTTTCAACGGCTTCAATACAGCCATTGCCCGCGGCGCGGTTTTGTTTAATTCTTCACGCAGGGAATTTTCCAGCACCACCAAATCGATAATACTGTTGAATTTGGCGACGCCGATGGTTTCGCAAAAACCGCGGATCGCCGAAGCAGTGTACCCCCGGCGGCGCAATCCCGAAAGAGTAGGCATCCGGGGGTCATCCCAGCCGTCCACGTAACGGCCATTGACCAGCTCCAGTAATTTGCGCTTGCTTAATACCGTATGGCTTAAATTAAGCCGGGCGAATTCAATCTGCCGCGGATGATAGACGCCCAATTCCTGCAAAAACCAATCATAGAGCGGCCGGTGGTTTTCAAATTCCAGAGTGCAGATCGAATGGGTAATGCCTTCCAAGGAATCTTCAATGCCGTGCGCCCAGTCGTACATCGGATAGATACACCATTTATCGCCGGTGCGATGGTGCGTGGCGCGCAAAATCCGGTAAAGCACCGGGTCGCGCATGTTCAAATTCGGGTGATTCATATCTATTTTAGCCCGCAGGACCTTTGAACCGTCGGGGAATTCGCCGACGCGCATGCGCCGGAATAAATCAAGGTTTTCTTCAAGCGAACGACTGCGATAAGGGCTTTCTTTACCGGGTTGGGTCAACGTACCGCGATATTGACGGATTTGTTCCGAAGTCAAATCGCATACGTATGCCTTGCCTTTTTTAATCAGCTGTTCGGCGTACTCATACATCGGCGCGAAATAATCCGAAGCGTAAAAAAGCCTCTCCTGCCAATCGGCGCCCAGCCATCTTACGTCTTCGATGATCGAATCAACATATTCCTGCTCTTCTTTGCTGGGATTGGTATCGTCAAAACGCAGGTTGAACTTCCCCTGATAGTCGCGGGCAATGCCGTAATTGAGGCAGATCGATTTGGCGTGGCCGATATGCAGATAGCCGTTAGGCTCGGGCGGAAAACGCGTATGCACCCGTCCGGAAAACTTAGCCGTTTTCAGATCTTCCTCAACAATCTCGCGTACAAAATTAATGGGGACAGACACCTTTTTTACCCTCCACCCGGCTTTTTTCGGTTAAAGGCAACGCCGAGTCGCTTCGCTATTATCCAGACGTTTCAATGATGCCCGGCATCTTCCAGAGCATATACAGAGGTATATTTCTTACTTCACCTCCGCCGGCGGCATTCATCGAAACCTTGACCGACACCCTGGGCGTATATTTTTTTCGATATTCCGTCAGACTTCTTGATTTATCATTTCGCCCGGATTTTACCTCAATGGGCACTATATCCATGCCGAATTGCGCCACAAAATCGACTTCTGCCGTATTACCCGATTTCCAATAATATGGCGCATCGCCCTGAAGATTCACTATCTCGCAAAGCGCGTAATTCTCCGTCAAAGCGCCCTTAAACTCTTTAAACATATCGGTTCTTGTAAGAAGGGCTTCCGGCGGCAATTTTGACATTTTACGAAGTAAACCAATGTCAACCATGTATAACTTAAAGTAATTTTGGTCGGCATAGGACGCAAGAGGCATAAACGGTTTCCCAATTTTTGAAACCTTAAAGACCAGGCCCGCGCTTATAAGCCACTGTAATGCGTCTTCCAAATCTTTCGCGCGCAGCCCCGGCTTGACCTTGCTGAATATAAATTTACCGTGTTCCTTGGCGAGTTGCGCCGGGATAGAATTCCAGATAAGCGATAATCTTGGAAAATCCTTAGGCGGCGCGTGTTTCGCGAAATCAAGCTCATAGCTGTCGAGAATTTTTTGCTGTACGGATTCGACCGCTGATAAATCATTTGTTTCCAGCCATACGGCAACCGCTTCCGGCATACCGCCGGTGATATAATACCGGCGAAGATAATTTTCCAACTTTTCCGCGAATAATTCGGAAATCTTTTCTGCCGGCGCTAATTTTTGCAAATGCTCGCACAACATAGCTTCGCCATGGGCAAGCAAAAATTCATAATAACTCATCGGCCGTAAGGTCAAAAAATCAACCTTACCGACGGGAAAGGAGAGGGGTTTTGATAAAGCAATGCCGAGCAGGGACCCCGCGGAAACGATATGGTAGGAAGAAGCATTCTCATAAAAGTATTTAAGCGCAGTCAGTGCTTCATTACAAAACTGTATCTCATCAAAAATAATAAGCGTCTCATCCGGCCTTATTGGTTTTTTATGCAATACCGAAAGCTCGGTTATGATTCTTTCCACGTCAAGATCAGCCTTGAACCGCTCGCATAAAGGCGCGTTCCCTTCAAAATTAAAATATGCAACATCGCGGTAGTACTTGGCGCCAAATTCTTTAAGCAAATAGGTCTTACCGCATTGGCGCACACCTTTAATAATAAGAGGCCGGCGATCTTTTTTGTTTTTCCATTTTATAAGCTCATTTAAGAGTAATCTCTGCATTTTAGCTTATCTTTTGCATTTTATATACCACTTTTGTTGTTATATTTGCATTTATTATATTTATGATACATAATTTATCCCGATATGTCAACGATTAATTTAGAATGAGGAGAGGGGATAGGGACGGCTTTTCTTTACTAAGTCAAAAAATGGCGATCCGGATGGAATTTGCTTATTAAGCAAAGTGGTCTTTACCGGTCTGACACGCTCCCGCAACACCGCTACGCAAGGAAAATGCCGCAACAAATAGCGAATCGCCTCAGAACAGGTTCTTTTTATATCATGCATATTTAAAGTCTAACTTTGAAATTGCATGGTATCAACTTTTATTTCTATACCGCACCGCTCAGAAAAAAATATCCCGGCGATAGTTGCCGCGTTGAGTTATATGATGAGGTAAACCCCGTTAGATCCCGTTAGAAAATTATTTTCTAACGGGGTAAATCAGGCATGACAATGCGCGCTTGCCGAGGCATAAAAATATTTTACAATCTGAAGGCAAAACCGTCAACAAAAAAAGGTGTCCCCTTTATCTCTTTTACTTTTAATTTATTGTTCCTGCCAGGTGGGAACGGAACTAGTGGTAAGGTTGAAATAGGAACCGCCGCGGTCAATACTGGTAGAGTTATCATCAAGATAAACGTAGCCGCTCATTTTGATGTTGTTGCCTAAAATCGCTACGCCGGTCTGGCTGCTGCCGCTGGGCGGGCAATCATTGTCAGTAGCGCAAAGGCTGTTAAAGGTAACATTGCCGGCTTGGGTATAAAGCAAGCCGGCCAGGGTTCTACGCCGGGCAGTTAAAAAAGGCGTGGTGTCGTTGGCCGGAGCGGTAGAGTAGATACTGCCAAACTGGCTGGCTAAAAGAGCTCGGGCGCTGCTACCAGTATCGGCACGTAATTCTATACGGTTATCGCCGACCAGGCCGATATCGCGCTCAGTGGCAAAACTTTTTGTTTTTAAGGAGACGGTGCCGCCGGAAGAATCAAATACCAGCCCTGCCGCCACATACCAGTTCTCGGCATTGTTGGAACCGCCGGAAACGTAATGAGCAAGCTGGACTTCGTCGGTATCCAACCAGTCCACGCTGCGGTCGAGAATTGCGGCATATTTGTTATCCGGATTCAAAGTCTGTCCTAACATGCGCTCGTAAAAAACAATATCGTTATAATCCAGTTGTCCGGAGGAGATACTGGAGATCACCGCCCATTCACCGTTGCTCCAATTACCGTTAAGCGAATAATTCTTCAGCGCTTCGCCATCCATCGCCGTGGGACTTCTAAAAAAATTGCTGTCCGCGGTCATGCTGATCGGACCGCTGGTAGCTAAGTTAAGCTGGAACATCACATCCGGCTCGGATGGCGGCTGCCACGCCCCTCCGCTTACGCGATAGGTGTGCGAACCATATTTATATCCGGCGGCGGCTAAATTATAATACTTGTTGGTAGCCTGGGGAACGGCATCCCAGACCAGCCAGTATTTTGTATCATAATTTAAAACAACGCTGGAGTTGAAATTAGCGCTGACGGACGTAGCAGCATTGGGTGACTTATACTGTGCCGTGCCTAAAATTGTGCCGGAAGGGCCGCTGTAATAATTAGTTTTCGTATGTAAAGCATCGCTTTGCAGCCATACTCCGCTGACGCTAGAAACAGGAAGATGACTCGGGTTTACGCTGACATGCGTCACATCCGTTGATGTCCGCAATTCATCCGACCACGAACTACCCCCGCTGGAATAGTTAATGCGTACCGGGGTATTTGCCCCGGGCAACCCGGTCGGTAAAGTCAGGATACCGGTAGACGCGACAAACGAACCACCGTCTCTTTGAATAGTTACCGTAATCCAATCATTAGTGGGGTTGTTGGTGTCCAAACGGTGATATGTGGTTATGCCGGTAACAGTAGTAGACGGCCACCATGGCCGGATCATAAACGCCTCGGCACAATCGTATTCGTTGTTAGCAATATCGCCCAAAGGCATAGGAAGAGAACGGTTATAAATACGGCTCTGGTTAGCGCCGGCCTGCACGGTAGTGCCCTGGCGGATCTCAAAAAGCAATTCGGGTTCATCTTGCCGGTCATTAGTATCCCAAGCCTGACTCGGCGGCCGGAATAACAGGCTTTGCGGGCCGTTATAATAACCGGCGCGGACAGTGTAGCGGGTTTCCGGCTGCTCGGTAGCCGTATCATTCAACACTAACCAGTAAGTCGCGCCTTTGTTAAGGGTTACGCTGGAAGTTAAATTAACCGTGTTCCAGCTGGAAGGCGCCGGCGTATAGGTCTTAGTCGCCGAAGCCGATACCGGCGCGTTAGGTGTATTACTGCCGGCGTTATTATTATAAATACTTAAGGTAACATTGCCCTGGGGAATGAAATAGTTCGGGCCGTGCATGACCCTGACATTATCAACAACGTAAGTGCCACTGCCGGCGACGTTAAACGACTGGCCAAGATCGTTATTGACCAACCACATATTGCCCAGGTTAAAGGTGGCAAAACATACCCGCAAGTTACGGTCCATTGCCTGCGCTTTCTGGAGGACAGTCGGATGCGGCGCGCCGGGATCAGGCCAATAACAAGAATCACTAGCATTGTTACATAGCCAGTCTAAATTTATCGCGGGGTAATTGGGATTGCCGGTGCGCGTAGGCGCGGGACTGAAAGAACTGCCGCAAGGCGGCAGAGGATTGGTATCATTACGATAATCAACGCCGGCTTCGTTACGTAACACGTCGCCGTCGCGCTCAAAACCGTAAGTACCGTTAGAGGTAATATTGCCTACGGAAATATTGCCGTCAAAGCGTGAATTATACATCCCTCCGGGGGTGTTTACTCCCGACCAATCAAAATCTTTATAAGCATAGAGCAAGGAATTCAAGACAAAAGTTGAATTGCTGCTGCCCACAGTTTGTTGGATTTTGCGTTGGCCAAGACAATTGGCACCGCCGCACGCGCTCTGCGACGGCACGTAACCGGTAGAAACAATCGTAGACCCGCTGCAAATAACGTTATATTCTCCGGCGGGGAAAGTATGGTTAACCGTCAAACTGCCGCCGCCGGCGCAGGTAGCGTTCTTTTGCGCCCAGCGGGCACCGGCTTCGGCTACGTAGAGTGCCTTTTCCGAATCGGACATGCGGGAACCCATCTCTAAATTCGTGGAAACGAGGCCGGCCAGTGTCCAGGCTAATACGCCCAGCACCAGCATAATCATTATCACAATAATCAGGCTGATCCCCGGCCTTTTAAAAATAATCTGTGAATTTTTTTTAGCTGTGGCTTTGTTTTTCATAAGGAATTTTTTTATTTTCAGCTTCTCGGAGTAACCAGATAATTGACGCTGAACGTTTCTTTGGTAACCGGATTGCCGACTGTAACATTCATACCGATCATAGAAATATTGCTGATATTACCCGCAATACCAGCGGTAATATCATAACCGGTATTATTATAATACCGGAAAGAAAAATTAGCCAGTTCCGCGAGAAGAATATTTGACGACTCAAATGTTCCGTCGCTGGCGCTGTCGATTTCATAATAAAGGCGCTTATTGGCCGGAATAGACAGGCCATCGTAGCGATACCTATTGGTAGCGCTTCCCACAGTATACGCAATCATGGTAGCGTTTGTGGTACTCTGGATTGCCGACGCCGACAAAGAAATACCGCGCAGATCGCGCGCCATCCGCAGCACTGCCATACGGGCGTCATTGACGATGTCGCTTCTAAAAGTAGTAAAATTCCACACGTCCATCGCCTGTTTTATAAAAGAGCCGAGCCCCACGCATAAGACTCCCACAATCACAATTACCGTCACCAGTTCGATTAAAGTAACGGATTTTTTAGAATATTTGAGAAATGTTAAAATTTTCATTGAAGTATAGTTTAAAATATCGTAAACAACACCGCCTTACTGCCGGATTTAGATACCGTGACATTTACCATTTTGTAAAGATCGGCGGCATTATCAGTAGTATTCCATTGGTTCACGGAAACATTGCAATAACGCACAACCACGCTCTTGGTAAAACCATCGCTGGCGTTGGCCGTTTTCTGGCGATACTCAGTTACATTAGTAGTCACGTTGCTGTAGTTGTCCCATCCGGGCAAAAACTGGGAAAACCGTGAATAATTACTTATGTTAGAATACCCCTGGGTGATTACGCTTTCCATCACTTGTTCGGCGGAAAAAGCCGCGCTTACTTCATTTTCGCTGAATCTCACCCGGCGCGTGGTTTCGCTTAAAAAACTCATCAGGGTGGAAACGGCTATCCCCATCACGATGATTATCGCAACGAGTTCCATCAGGGTAACGGACTTGTGCAAAGATTTTAGAAATTTTAGTTTTTTCATTGACCACGCATATTTTGTTATACTGTAGGGGCCGACCCCTGTGCTCGCCTTGCCGAGCCATCGACTTCGCCGATATGCGAGCAAGGCGAGGCAGGTCGGCCCGCTATAATTTATTTATTAGCAATCAGCAAACATCCTTTCTCGCCTTGAATTTAACATATTTCCCAAAGATAAAAAAAAGTAATTATCTATCTGCGATCATCAGCTTCTTCTCATCGGTGATCATCTGCATTTTACCGCGCGGTGATCCTGGCCGTCTGGGGGGTTACGCTTATGGTTATATCGTCAAAATCGTGATACCGTAAGACAACATTCCCCGTTACAGTAATATTATTGCCGTTAGCGTCTTCCGGTATCCCCTGCCAGTCAAATCGTAAACTTGGGGTGCCGCCGAAACTAACATTCGCTAAGATATCGATACCGGCATATTGCGCATCGGTGCGATAATCCGTAACCATCGAACTATGGGTAAAAGGGTCACGCAAAGACGTACTGTTAGCCGTATATATAACACTATAGCTGTCGGAGGCGGGAGTAAACGCAACGGTTATGTTGACATGCTTGGAGATGGCTATATTCTGGGCGTATCGGATATCGGAAACTAATTTTTTCGCCGCGGCGTGAAATTTTATATTATAAAAAACTTCCACGCGCGGGATAGCCACTACCGCTAAGATTCCAATGATCACCATTACCATTACCAATTCGACCAGAGAAAGGGCGAGTTTTTTTGAGCGAATGGCATGGGAGTTAATCATCTTTGTGGGGTAGTTTACACTGCAAAATAAAAACGTAAATTTAATTATTTTTTGCCGCGCAAAAAATAATTACCGGGGATAACCGTTGTCGGAAGACAGCCTCCCGATACGCTCGATCGCCCTCTCGATGAGGTCTCTTAACCGCCGCGCTTCTGCGTCCTTACCTTCCGCGTCGGCTCTGATTTTTTTCTTTTCTTCATCAACCACGGGCGCGCTTTTTTGCGCCAGCTCATCGCGTAATTGATAAAGCAGCACGTTTTTCTCTTCCAGTTCTTTAGTCAACGAATCAAACTTTTCTTTATAAGCGTCGACGGCGGAAGATGATTTACCTTTCGCGCCGGATTTCGCCCGCTCTCTTAATTGCGTTTCCCGCTCCAGAGACGCGGCAAGTTTACCTTCAAGTTCTTTAATCCTGTTTTCCCAATCCGCCGCTTCACTGCCCCCCTTACCGGGCCCGGCGCTTTCACTCTTTTTGCGGCGAAGTTTATCGATGTCTTCTTTCAACTGCGCTTCCCGGTCCAGAGACACCGCGAGCTTGCGTTCGGCCTCCCGCAAGTCGCCTTCCTTTTCTTTAAGCTGGGTTTTCAGGCGCGATAAATCCTGCCCATCTCCGGAACCTTCACCCTTCTTTTTCTTGAGCCGGTCGATTTCATCTTTTAAAGCTGCCTCTTTATCTTTTTGCGCGTTAAGCCGGCGCTGGGTTTCCGCGTGAGCGTCTTCCTTTTCCTGGAGCTGTTCTTTGAGGCGCGCGATTTCCTGGGCGGCCCGGGAATCGTTGCTCTTCTTTTTATCAATTTTCTCCGCTTCATCTTTCAGCGCGAGCTCTCTCTCTTTAACTTCGTTAAGCCGGCGCTGGGTTTCCGCGTGAGCGTCTTCCTTTTCCTGGAGCTGTTCTTTGAGGCGCGCGATTTCTTCGGCGGCGGCTTTTCCTTTAGCCAGGTCTGCTTCGCCGGCTTTATTTTCTTTTGATTTACCCACCTCATCTTTTAGCCGCGCTTCCCGGTCCAGGGACGCTGCGAGTTTATCTTCGTTATCCTTAAGGGAGCTTTCTTTTTCTTCCAGCCGGGCTTTCAGGCGCGATAATTCTTCGGCTCCTTCGGAACCGGCGCTGGCTTTTTCGCTAAGCTTATTCATCTCTTCTTTAAGCTGCGCCTGATCATCAACTGCCTCAGCAAGCTTGCGTTTCGTCTCCTTAAGCTCGTTTTCTTTTTCTTCCAGCCGAGATTGCATCCCGGAAATTTCTTCGGATTTTGCCTCCAGCTCTTGAGTCAATTGTCTTAATTTCTTATCATTGACGACATTGGCTTTAAGGGCTTTTATTTCTTTCTGGCAGGAAGCAAGACTGTCGTTAAGCTCCTGGACTTTTTCTTTATCCTCCCGGCTCGTCCCGGCCTGCTTCTTCAGGCTTTTCAAGTCGTCCTGAAGGCGCATCTGGCTGTCGAGAGATTTGGACAATTGCTCTTGAACGTCGGCCAATTCCGTTTCTTTTTCTTTTAATCTCTCCGCTAAGGCTTTCTCCTTTTCCCGGGATGACGGTTCGCCTCCGGAAGGCTGCTTTTGTAAATCCTGCGACAATTTCGCCTCCAGCAGCTGACGGTTCTGTTCCTTAATTGTATTAAGGCGGGATTTCAATTCTTTAATTTCGCTGTTTTTGTCTTCCAGCTGTTCGTTTAATTCATTGAGCCTTTTTTCAGAAACAGGCTTACCGGTTTTGCCCGCGGGGTATTTTCGCTCCTCTCCTTCTTTTCTGGCCGCTTCCCAGCGTTTTTTTAAACGCTCGATTTCCCGGTCTTTCCCTTCCAGGGCGGCGGAGATATCCGCTTTTTCCTGCTGTAATTGGACAAATTCTTTACGCAGCCGGTCGATTTTGGTATTTTCTTTGTTAATCGAACTCTCTAAAGATTTTATCTTCGACATGAGCTCTTCTTCAATATTGTAGGCGAAAGACGGCAGGGCAAACAGAAGCAGGCATACAAAAACGGCGCATAGTATTTTACCTATTTTACTCATCTTAAGTGATTATACCTACAAGGGTATGATTTGTCAATCCTGAATGAAATTCCCCCATTGCCCCGGACTGTCTTCAGCGATTTTCCGGCGCCAACGGCGCCAGGTTGACAATTTTTTTGACTTCCATTTTTATTAAGTACTGCGGCAGGGGAAAATTTGCTTCGGGGTGCGCATAAGATTTTATTTCATCTTTTATATGCTTGATCGATCTTTTGGAAATTCGCCGGATTACCCTTTCTTCCCATTTTCGCATTATCGCGCTTTCGATTGCTTCTTTTTCCACAATAACCGCTTTCCCTTTAAGCGCGTAACCGATGAAAAAATGTTCGTCAACCGCCGTAAGCGTAATAACCGGATTATTTTTTAAGTTTTTGAGGGTCTGGGCCTTATAAAGATCAAGGAGCAAAACAATCCCCCTCTTTTCCACCCCCACAATGCCTTTCGCCGAACAATGGATACCCCCGTCCTTGTCCAAAGTAGAGACAATGACAAAACCCTGTTTTTCTAAAAAATGAATTATATTGTCGTCCAATTCTTTCATAAGGGAAAGTTCGAAAACCGTAGGTTTTCATTTATCTAATCCGGCGGAACCGGAACCCTAATTTATCTCTCGCTGGTTTCGGTTCTGCCGGATTAGGATCAATGCGAGCACGAGGAACACGAACCGCCGGAGCAAGAACCGCACCGGCCGGCGGAAGAACTTCCGCCGGAGCTTGCGTTGGCCGACGCCCCGCCGGAAATCTGAAACGGCGCGAACCCCTTTTCCGCGTCAAAGCTGCGGCAATCGGGGCATTGGATCGGCGTTTTTTCCTGGGTCATACCGACCAGGATATCGAATTTCTTCGAACACTTCCTGCAAGTATAGGTATAGATAGGCATAATGACCTTTCTTCAGTCTTCACTCGATGGCCTCGAACTGGCTCTTGTCTACTCCGCAAACCGGGCACGTCCAGCTGTCGGGAATATTTTCAAAAGCTGTCCCGGGATTGATCCCCGAATCGGGGTCCCCCAACTGAGGATTGTAAATATAGGCGCAAACCGTACATTTGTATTTTTTCATACCATCACCAAAAGCAATAAGCGAAACGGATCAATCCGCTTCGCTTATTGCTTTTTAATATTCTTAATAATGATATCAAGCTTGGCTAAAACAAGCACGGAAACAAACAAAAACCAGATAAAACTGATTACATTAATAAGGATTATCGCCGCTACCCAATTACCTTCCATAATTTACCTCCTTTAATGAGCAGATGATTTATGAAATTTTACCAAATTTCATAAATCATAGGCCTTGATATCTAAAATGTCAAGGCCGCCTGCGAATTAAACCCCGCCCTTTTGGCTAATCGGTGAAGCCTCATTAAAACTTCACCTTCATCTCTACCGATAGCTTATCCTCAAGGGGGATCCCTACCGATTCGTTGAAATAACGCTCCCCCCGCAGGCGTAAATTATTAAAAATCGACACTTCCCCGCCAATCGCCTGTTTTAGCGATGCGCCCCAAACCGGCGAAGAGGTAATCTTATATGTGCCATACAATAAATTACCTATATTTTTTCCTAAAACCAGGGAAGGAAATTCTAAATTCCCCCGGTTAGACACATTGGGCTCAAAAAGCAATTCGTCGATGCCGATAAATTTCGCCAGTTCCCCGCCGGCCTTGCCAAGAAAGATATTCCCCAGTAATGACCCGGCGATATCCGCGTCTTTAGAAAGCTCGCTTTTTTCATCAAGGCTTAAATCGTCTATTCTTTTGCCAAAAAGTAATAAAGCTTTTATTTCGCTTTCCGATAAATAAGGCACAGACGAAAGCTCCACCTTGCGACTGCTCACGCTGCCGATAATCTTAACATTTATATTATACCTTCCAACTTTTACCATGCCAGAAATATTTAGCAAAGGGTCATTAATGTTTTTTTCATCGAAAACAATCCTTGATTCGTTCAGGCTGAACCGCCTGTCCCGATAAAGATAGTTGCCGCTTTTTATATCAAGGGCGCCGGTCAAATATGTTTTACGGCGACGTTCTTTTTTTAACCTTAAATCAGCGGCAAGCAATACGTCGGCATCCTTGTTGATTAACCTTACTTTTTTTGCTTTAATCGCCATGTTCACCGTCAAATTGCCGGCGCGGCTTAATCCCGAACCAATCACCGGCAAGCCCTGGAAAAAATCACAGGCAAACTCGCCATCATTGATCATAAGAGAACCGGTAAAAAAATCAGTATCGCCCCGGTTGCGTAAGTTAAAAAGAAAATCTAAATCGGCCCGCGCCGAATCTTTATAAAACATTTTTACGTTACTTGATTCGAACTGCACGTTGAATGATTTAAGCTTAAGCTCATCCAGGATAACATAACCTTTAAGTGTGCCCACCCCGGCCAGGGAAAAATATTTCTGGCCGGTAAGATTATTCCGGTCCGGCGAAAATCCGGGAAAGCCTCCCCATTGTTTCAACAACTGCTCGATGATGTTTAAGTTTAAAATTTTTTCATCGAGGTGAAAAATTATCAACCGGTCTTGTTGGAAAAATTTTATCGGCAGCCGTAACTTGCCGTAGATTATTTCCAACCCTTTTATTTCCCATTGGGGGCGGCGGGTTATTATATCCAACAAATTGTAGCGAAGCTTTATCAAATCAAGCCTTAATTGCAGCCCTTCCGGGAAGCCTTTTACATTCTCGATTCTTACATTCTCGAACTTAACCGACCAGAGAACGCTGCCCCGGATTTCTTCAAACGTTAATTTTGCGTTATATTTTGAAGCAAAATAACGTTGCAGCTTCGCGCTGATAAGCGGATATAAAAGCTTCTCCTTAATCGTGTCATAAGCCTGTATACCCATCGCTAACAATACAACTATGGCAAAAAATATTTTTATCGTTTTTCCTGACTTATTCATCGTGGATTAAATAGCCTCTGGAACTTTCTTATTTCGCCGGCTGCGTCACGGCTGCCCACTACCGCCGATATCGCGCATAAACTGTCAGCTCCGGCGGCAATAACTTCACGGGCATTATCCCGATTGATGCCGCCGACAGCAACGATAGGAATCGCAACGATATTTTTTATTTTCCGGATAAGTCCTGCCCCGCAAGGCGTTCCGGCATCTTTCTTCGTACCGGTAGAAAATATCGGAGAAACTCCCAGGTAATCCGCGCCGATTTTTTGGGCTGATCTTGCCTCTTCGATACTATGCACGGTCAACCCGATGATTTTATCCTTGCCCAGGATTCTTCTTGCCTCTCGATAAAACAAATCATCCCGGCCCAAATGAACGCCGTCGGCGCCCACTGCCAAAGCGATATCCACCCGGTCATTTACCAAGAACAACGCTTTCCGGCAAAGCTTATGCAAGGCACGCGCTTCTTCATATAACTGTTTAGTCGTGCCGGATTTATTACGGTATTGGACAACCGAAACGCCGGCACCAAGCGCGCTTTTTACATCGCTGATATTGCCGCGGCGGCTTAAGCCGGAATCGGTTATAAAATAATACCCTTTAACCGCAAAAATGCGCTTCGCGTATTTTTTCGTTCGCAAGACTAAATTGGTCATAAAATTTTTTCGTTTTCCTTACGAGCTTTGCGGGATAATTCGACTATTCCCTCCGGGGATAGTTCAACTACATCCCGCCGAATACGGCGGGATAAGTTTCACTACCGCCTCACCCTTCACCCTTCGGGCTTGTAATAAAACTAAGTCTTGCCGTACCCGGCAAGCCAAGTTTTATTATCGGTGAAGCCTCATTAATTATTTTCAATCGTCACTTTCTGCATCTTTACAATCGTCTTTTCGTCCAGAGAAAAAGCATAATCGAAGAGCTTTTCCTTAAATGTCCCGGGGCCGGATGAATTCTTTTCGGCTAACTGCGCGGCGATCTCATAACAACACAACCCGTTGGCCGCGGCCTGCGCCCAATCGGCATTGACCGCGGCAAACGTCCCGATAACGGAAGCGGCCATACATCCCGTGCCGACAACGTGCGCCATCAAAGAGCAACCGTTATTTACCAGATAAGTACTTCCCTGGCCGCTGGCGATATCGTTTTTTCCGGTGACCACTACTACACAATCCCTTTCTTTAGACAACCTCGCGGCAATCTTTATCAAATCGCATCCGACTTCTCCGGCGTCAACGCCTTTAGTGCGCACCGCCTCGCCGGCGATCCGGGCGACTTCCGTGGCATTGCCTTTAATAATATCTATCCTGGCGCTGCTGAAAAGCTCTAAACATTTATCGTCCCGGAATTCTGTCGCGCCGGTGCCGCAGACATCAAGAACAACCGGAATATTTTTGATGTTAGCGGCGCGGGCCGCGATTTTCATCGCTTCGATAAAATCAGAAGTCAGAGTACCGATATTGAGCACTAACGCCGAAGCTAAACCAGCCATATCCGCGGCTTCTTCCGGGGCGTGCGCCATTACCGGAGAAGCGCCAAAAACCTTAACAATGTTGGCGCAATCGTAAATCGTCACCCAATTGGTCAGATGATGGATTAACGGTTTTTCTTCCCGCACTTTTTTAAGATTTTCGTAAATGGTCATAAATTCTCCCTTATAGAACCAAAAGATTTACCACAAAGACACTAAAATTATAAATACCAACTGTATTTTAAATCACTCATTGGCCATTTGGCATTTTAAATTTTTAAAAAATGATAAATGTAAAATGCTCAATGGTAATTTTAAAATACACTTACTGGTCTTTCTTTGTGCCCTTTATGCCTTGGTGGTAAGTTTTTAGGTTTTTATTTATAATTTAGAAATTATAGGCAACGCTTAATTTATACCACCTTCCCGCGGCGTCGATATCCTGGATTTCCTGATATTTTTTATTAAAAATATTCGTCCCTTCTATCGCCAAAGTAAACTGTTTCATCTCCCGCGTCAGTTTTAAATCAAAAGTTTCGTAACTACTCCGTCCGGCGGGCTTGGAAAAATTACTTATAAAATTTAAATTGAACAATTTTAAATCAAAATCCAGCGCGCCGACAAACTTATGGCGTAAATAATCAAAAACATACTTAGAAAAGTTATACGGACTTTCTTTGCTTAAATCCTGATAAGTATAACCGAAAGATATTTTATTTAAAATTTTACCAATTGCGGCGTCAATGCTCACGTCAAAACCGCTAACCGAAACATCCCCCACATTGGCCGCCTGCCAGACTGCGGTGAGGGAATCTTTTCCCCAATCGACCGTATTAAATTGTTTACGTAAAAAAGTATCGGCGGAAATATTGGCGTTCTTAGTGAAAGCGTAAGCAAAACCCCATTGAAAATTATTAGACTTTTGAATCTTCAAATCATCCCTTCCCCGGTTGGATGGATCGCTGTAGTAGAGTTCAGTGAAGGAAGGCGGACGCCAAATTCGGTCAAAATTAAACGCGAGTTTTAGATTTTGCGCCGCGTCATAATTTAAAGCGAAATGGCCGTTTTCCAAAAAATGCCTTTTTTGAAAATAATCCAGGCCGCCGAAAACGCTCAAGCCAATTTGTCCGAACTTTTTATCGCGTAAGCCGAATTGCCCGCCGTACTTTTCCCGGCTGTGTTTTTTCAGGTTAGTGCTGTTAATCCGTTCCTGCTCGATAGCGGAACCGGCGAATAAACCATTCTCCGACTTAAGCTCGAGGTTATCGCCATAAACATAAGTCGTATGGTAATTAGTGGGGGAGAAAGGATCATGACGGTCTAAAATAAATTTGTCCTTGTGGTGGCGCAAATACAAATTATTATTTATTTCAAAATCATTGAATTTTTTTAACCCCCGGAGCAGGAAAAACTTTTGCCGGGTATGTTCTTCCTCCTGGCGGTAACGGGAAAGCGACGAATAAAAACTGTCCGCGCCGAAATCGCGCACACTGGAACCGAACAAAAATTCAACCTCTTTATCGTTATCGCTGCCGCGCCAAAAATCATGGCAGGAAAAATTATAGGTCTCGAAATCAGTATCCGGCCTTGCCCCGCTCGATATTTTATGCTCAATCGATAACCGGTTTTTAATATTTTTAAAGACGAAATTAGTGGAAAACAGCTTTTCCCACAGCGCGTGCTCACCAAAACCTACTTTTAAAAGCGAACCACGGTCTCGCGGCGCCTTAGGAATAAAATTTATACTCTGGGAATTTTTAAAGATCTGCGCCCGGTCGATATCGGCTTCGGTAAAAGGGATCTCTAAACTGAAATGGCCGGTTTGCGGGTCGTTGATCTTAACTCCGGCTAATTGGACATCGGCGTCTTCGAAGGTTGCCCCGCGCAACGACACATCCTGCTGAATCCCGAAACCGGAGCGCCGGCGCAATTCCACGCCCGAAGAATACCCGATGGTTTCCTCAATCGAACCGTAAGGTTTATCCTGCGACGATATATTTTCTTTCGCGTCAACGAGGCGGCCGGAATATTCTTTTTCGATTGTAATCGGCTCAAGGTCGACGCTTTTGGCGAGAGCCCTGAACGGTAGAAGCAATATCGCCGCTAAAAACGAAATCGCCGGAATCAGCGAAAAAATCCGGTAAATATTTTTTTTAATAGTTAACATCGTAAAAACAAAATTCTCGTCCACAGATTTCACAGATTTTCACAGAAAAATATTTAATACCAAACCTTTTATTTGTTTCATCCTTTAATCCTTTGTAATCTGAGCAATCTGCGGACAATATTCTTTTCTTTTGTGTTTTTTTGTTTATCCTTTTTGATTTACTACAATTTATTTTTTTATTATACCATTAATTCTCTAACTATTTTATCATCTAATCTTTTTACCGACATGACTGATTCCCGGCCTTTTTCCTTAATGATCACCTCTACGCTATCGTCATCGCTGTCGGTATAACGCGCGACGATTTGCGCCGCCTTTATTTTTTCGTCTTCGGTATAATTACCGATGCCGACGGCCGACGGCCCGGGTAAACCTTTCGGCTCAAAATAAACCCCGTTAGAGGTAGAAAACACTTGCGTTTCCGTCTTATCTCTAACGGGGTAAATATCCGCTTCCGCCGCGAATTTTTTTATTTTCTCATTTCCCTCTTCGTTTTTACCGACCACCAGCTTAAAAGAAGGCGATAAACGGAAATATCTTCCTGACCGGGCCAGCTTAATGTTAAAAAGGTTAAGATCGCCGTGCTTTAACAAATCGTCGATGCGGGTGCAGAACGATTCATTGGTCAATAAACACCCGCCGCCGGGCCAGGAATAATCGGTTATGCCTAAACGCTGCGCCAATTCCATCTGCGGCTTCCGGCCTCTCCCGCTGAAACCATATAGTTTATCCCGCTCAATCCATTTCTTTTCTTCCGGAATAGTAAGCCGCAACAATTTTGCCGAAAGCGGACGCAAGAGATACCCCTTCAGGCCGCTTTCTTTTTCAATCAAATTCAACGTATCTTTATGTTGAGATTTAGGCCGCTGACCGGCCACTTCGCCGGTCGCCACAAACGAAGCACCGGCTTCTTCCATAAATTCTCCGGCTTTGCGCAGCATCAAAATCTTACAATCGATACAGGGATTGAAATTTTTACCGTAGCCAAACCGGGGGTGCTCGACAATCTTTAGAAACTCTTCGGATATATCGCGCAGGGTAATCGGCGCGCCAAGCGTTTGGGAATGTTTATCCCGCCAAGGGGTGATCTCCGATACTTCGCCGCATTGCAAAAACGGCATCAGGAAATGTACCGGTATCGCCTCGATACCCTGGGCCTGAATGACTTTTACCGCCAAGGTACTGTCTAATCCTCCGGAAAACAGAACGATTGCCTTCATGGATTTTTATCAGGTTGAAGCTTCACCGGCTCGCACCGTTGGAATATTACTGTTCACTTTGTCGAAGCGAAAATCTCGCCGAAGCAAAAAATGTTTTCCGCTCTGCACCCCACGCTCACAGATGGGGATTTCCCCGCTTTGCCGATGCTTCAGCGAGGCGAGCGCGAAGGCGGATTAAAAAAACATGTTGCTCTTGAAAGGAGTTATTTTTTTACCGCGGCGGCACAAGGAAAAAATTAGCAGAAATAAGACAACAACCAGCGATAATTTCAGTGGTTCTTCTAAAATTTCTCGATAACCGGAGGTTTTTACTTCCTGAAATATCTTTATCCCCATTGCTATAGCCGCTACCGCGATTAAGGAAGGTAATTCTTTTTTGAGCCAAAAAAATTTTATCTGCGCCGGGTTAAAAATTACCGGTAAGTTATAAAGGCGGGGAAAATACTTCGGCGTTGCCCGGCAATAATCCCGGTAATCTCCGCCGAACATCTCCGATAATACCACCTCTTCCTTCCTGGTTTGCGGGATATAAATCATCAAATAAACGACGGAAAAAAGAAGCAGTACCCATAACCGGAAAATAAGCAGGATAATTCCCGCGCCGATGAGAAAGGTCCCGAAATACATCGGGTTTCTGATTACCGCGTAAGGGCCGTCTTTTACCAGGGCGTTACCGTTAGAAGAATGTTCTTCTTTATACCCCCGCGCGGCGATGCGGAATAAAAACCCGGACAGAATAAGCAGGACCGCGAAAGCGTCGAGTAACTCGAAAATTAGCCCGGGTTTCCGGGAAGGAAATAAAAATTTGGACAAAAGGATAGCTGCGGCCACGCCGACAAACATCAGTACCCCTTGAATCCGTATGCGTTTTTTCATAATCGATAATTTATTTTATCCTGTAGGGGCGAGGCATGCCTCGCCCTCTAACTTATGCTGGTTACGACATTTATCTTTTATTTTAGAGGGCCGGACATGCCCGGCACCTACAAGGTTATAGAAATTATTATTCCATATATGGATAAATATTATTTCCTATCGCCGAAGTGCCTACCTATATACACATCCATCAGCCGGAGCGTCTCTTCCTTGCACTGCCCGCAAACCGTGCCGATTTTGGTTTTTTCCTGCAGGCTTAGATAAGAGCGCGCGCCTTCCAGCACCGCCTCTTCGATTTCATGGTCAGTAACGTTCATGCACTGGCAAACGATGCGCGCTTCTTCTTTGGTAATCTTATCTTCCATCCCGTTTTTGCGGTAATAATCGTTGATTGCGGCGCGCAAGGCTTTATCGCCCAGAACCGAGCAATGAATCTTATGCTCCGGCAAACCGCCTAATTCCTTAGCCACGTCTTTAGGCGTCAGATGATAAGCCTGCTCGATCGACATCCCCTTGACCATCTCCGACATCACCGATGTGCTGGCAATCGCCGAAGCGCAGCCATAAGTCTTCCATTTACAATCGGTAAGGATTTGCTTTTCTTTATCTACCTTGATTACCACCATCATCTGGTCCCCGCACTTGATATTGCCCACAATCCCCTTGCCGTCGGCGGGATAACTTTTTTCATCGGTCAGCACATTGCGCGGGTTCATAAAATGGTCTTTTACTTTGTCGGTATATAACCAATCGCTCATAGTATCTCCAAGAAAAAGTAGAGAGTAGAGAGGGCAGAGTAGAGAGATACTTTAAAATGGTTAGGGTAAGGGTAAGGATGCCAGTATAGGTTAGGGTTAAGGTACGGGCTAAAAATTGGTTTGAACCCTAACCATTACCATAACCCAAACCGGCTTCCTAACCCTAGCCTTAGCCGATTAAAACATTTATCTCTACTTTCTACTCGCTACTTCTTACTATACGCCGTCGAAATACTCCTCACTCTTTTCACCACCTGCGCCATCTTGGCTACCGTATAATCGACATCCTTTTCAGTATTATCCCGGCCCAAGCTCATCCGTATCGAGCTATGGGCGAATTCCGCGGCTAAACCGATCGCCAGAAGCACATGCGAAGGGTCAAGCGAGCCCGACGCGCAGGCCGAGCCGGTGGAAACAGCAATCCCTTCCATATCAAGATATAGAAGAATCGCCTCGCCTTCCGTACCCTCAAATGAAACATTCAAAGTTCCGGGCAAACAATCGGTGGGATGGCCGTTGAACTTAATATCGGGGATATTTTTTTCGATGCCGGCTTTAAGCCGCGCTTTTAATTGTAAAAGTTTCTTTGTCTCGGTAAGCATTTCGGACTTGCGCATTTCCACCGCTTTGGCGAAGCCGATGATACCCAGCGTGTTTTCCGTGCCGGCGCGCCGGCCCCTTTCCTGATGGCCGCCGTGGATATAAGGACAGAAGGGAACGCCTTTTTTAACATAGATCGCGCCGACACCTTTGGGCCCATAAATCTTATGGCCGGAAAAGGTCAAAAAATCAACATCTAATTCACGCACATCAATAGGGATTTTCCCTACCGCCTGCACCGCATCGGTATGAAACAAAGCATCCTTAGCATGAACCATTTTCGCGATAGTTTTAATGTCCTGAATCGTGCCGATCTCGTTATTGGCGGTCATCACCGAAACCAGGCCGGTTTTATCGCTAATGACATGCCCTAAATTATCCAAGTCAAGTTTACCGTCTTTATCCACTCTTAAAGTGGAAACACAAGTTCCCTTATCCCGCAAACACTTCGATGATTCTAAAACGCAAGGGTGCTCGATAGTCGTCGTCATCACATCTTTACGGCTGAAACAGGAACATTCGTGGCTTTTTGAACTGCAGGAAAAAATCGAAAGGACAGTGTTGTTGGCTTCCGAGCCGGAACCGGTAAAAATAATCTCTTCCGGCTTAGCGTTGATGAACGCGGCAATATCCTGGCGCGCCACTTCGATTTTGGCGCGCGCTTCCCGGCCCAGCCGGTGCAAACTCGAAGGGTTGCCGTACATCTCAAAAGCCTCGCTAAGCGCTTTTTTAACTTCGGGATGAAGCGGCGTCGTGGCGTTATGGTCTAAGTAAACTGTTCTATCGGACATATTTCCTCCATCAATACAGTGCCTCTTGATAAGTGCCTAAAGTTAAAAACAAAAAAATAATTATTAGTATTTAACTTCAGGCACTTCGCACTTTAGCGCAATTTAGGCACTACCTTTATCAACTTTAGGGCACTTTAGGCACTATTTTATCGCCTCTCTTATCACTCCCCCGCCTAACACGATATCGCCGTCATATAAAACCACGGATTGTCCCGGCGTTACCGCTTCCTGATAATGCGGGAAATTGATTTTTATTATACCATTTTCTCCAAAAACATCACACATTGTTTCTTTAAATGAGTAGCGGATTTTCGCAGCGGCCGCAGTCGGTAACCTATCCACGAGGAGATTGACGTTATCGGCGATAAGGCCACTCGATAATAAATCTTGCTTGCCGCCGACGACAACACGGTTATTTTTGACGTCGATACCAATAACATAAAGCGGGGTTTTATGGGAAATACCCAATCCCTGGCGCTGGCCGATCGTGTAAGCGACAACCCCTTTATGTTTACCCATTACCTTGCCGTTTAGGTTTACGATATCCCCGGGAACAAGTTTTATTTTATCGCGCAGGTATGCGGCATAATCTCCCTCGGGGATGAAACAAATATCCTGGCTCTCTTTTTTTTCGGCAACGGAGAGTTTAGCCTTTTTGGCGATAGCCCTGACTTCTTCTTTGGTGTAATCGGCCAGGGGAAAAATTATCTTTCCCAAATCTTCTTTTTTTATACAATACAAAAAGTATGTCTGGTCCTTTTTCCTGTCTTTGGGTTTCTTCAAAACAAAATCATTTCCGCCGGATGCGGAAATGATTTTGGCGTAGTGGCCGGTAGCCAAATAGTCAAAGCCCAGGCTTTTAGCGTAAGCTAAAAGCTGGCCGAACTTTAAATACTTATTACAATTCACGCAAGGGTTAGGCGTGCGGCCCTTGGCGTATTCATCAATAAAATACCCCACCACATCTTTATCAAATTCCTTAGAAAAATCAAGGACATAGTGGCCAATGCCAATCACATCGCATACCCGGCGCGCGTCGTTGATCGCCTCGGCGCCGCAACAAGCCGCGGCATCCTCGCGCTTGACCCCCAGGCACATCGTCACGCCCGCAATTTCGTAACCCTGTTCCTTTAATAAATACGCCGCGACGGAGGAATCAACCCCTCCGCTCATCGCGACTAATACTTTTTTCATACTACAAATCCGTTTCGCTGATCCAGGCGCCGTGCAAATTACAATGCTCGATGACCGCGAGTTTTCCGCTTTCCGCTTTAAGATGCAAAGCCGCGGCGGGATTAAGCCTCAGGGGAGTTAAATGTACCCTGGCTAAAAAAGATTGGTCTAAATAAAAATCGATTATTGTAATATAGTGCTCCGCCAGCATCGGGTGCGTAACCGCCCCCACCTTGGCATGAACATCTAGACAGCCGTCAGGGATAAGGCCGCATTTCCTTACGACGGTTATGACCGGCGTATGTTTTTCGCTTAAAGAAACTTCGTCCTTAGCCGTCTTAAAAGCGTCTTGTTTTTCCTGAAACGCCGTTTTCGGCGCGCCGCAAACCGGGCACTTATCCGGCGCGCTGCCGCTGATTTCGATATAACCGCACACTTTGCAAACTATGCCTTTCATAAAAATACCTCCTTTTCAAATTGTTTCGCAATTCTTGCGAAACAATTTGTTAGCGAAAAATAACTGAACCATAAGAATATGTCCATGTTGAAGCTCCACCAGCTTACGCTGGTGGAATCTTTTTCTTCGCTTCGGCGAAGCAGAATTCCCGCTATCCATCCCCACCCTTCCGGGTGGGGAATTCCGCGAAGGCGGGTTAAAAATGCTTTTAAATAATTATAAAATTAGCAAGTTACCCTGCTTTTACCGGCTTCACGTAAATACTTCCCTCTCGTTCCTCCAGCTCGATCGCCGGCAGCTTTGACCCCTTAGGCGCCGGTCCCTTTAAAGCCTCGCCGGTCAGCGGTTCAAATATCGCGCCATGCCACTGGCATACTAACTTATCTTGTTTCAATTTAGACGGGCCGCCCTTATGGGTGCAGATATTTTCAAAAGCTTTTATCTCACCGTCATTGTAAAGCAAAATAGACTTTTTACCTTTGTAGACAAAATTCAAAGCTTTTTGTTTTTCCAGCTCGGCCCGGCTGGTGATAAAATTATCTTCCCCAACAGTCATTTCGTTGATTTTATTTTTTGTATCCGCCCCCAGCGCGATTAAATCGCCGCAAGCGGTGACTGCTGCCACGGCCAATACGGTCTTCGCCCCCATTGCCAAAAATTCTTTCCGACTCATCTTTTTGTCCATATCATCCCTCCTTATATAATAACAAACCATAAAAATTTACCACCAAGACACTAAAAAAACATAGAGGAAGTAAAAAGCTTAAAACCTAAACCTTACCAGTGCTCAGCCTTCCCGAAGGGAACAAAGACACCAAGGCACTAAGAAAAGATCAATCATCCTTTGGTAACTTTGTGCCTCAACGATGAGAATTGCTTTATTTTTTCTTTGTACACCTTGTGTCTTGGTGGTAAGTTTTAGGTCTTTACTCAGATTTTGCAGTATGGCTCGCCTTCACATTTTTCATTATTTAGTAAGAGTTTTTCGCGGGCGGCCGTTCCATAATGCGAACGCAAGATTTCCCGCCAGCAATGCCGGTAAATCCGCGTCGTAAGGGAAACCGGCCGCGTAAAGAATAAAAGAAACCATGCTGACAACGATACCAAAAGCCGCCCCCTCTTTGAAATCAAACGGCGAAGTCTTCGGTTCGATCAGCATGATAAAGATAAAAAAATAATTGGCATAAACTATTTGGTCTAAAAACGGCGTTTTCAGCCAATACGCCCTGACCCCATACATTATAACATAGGCTAAAAAATACGCTCCCACGATAGGAAGTTTTCTTATCCGCCAGGTAAAATAAAAACCGGCGGGGATAATAATGTACCAACTGTAAGCGCCATGCCATTGGGTAGCCTGTTTGAACAGGACTATGGCTAAAAAAATGCCGGCGGCGGCGGGATTAAAAATGTGCTTGCCCTTAAAACGAACTAGGAATTTGGAAAGAATCGCCAGGCCGGCGACGGCGGCGAAAAACCCCGTTCCCGCGTCGGAAGACAAAACAAACCCCACAATCAACCCGGTGATCAGCGAACTTTCGGTCAGTTTGAATTTTCTGGTTTTAAAAAATAAACAAAGCGAATCGATAAACGCGGCGGCGATAACCGCAATGATGCTTTTTACCGGGAAAAAAAAAGCGTGATCCGGCCAGGCCAAAAATAGCGAAAAAACAAAAAGAAACAAACACAGTTGAAGCTTAAGTGAAATTTTCTTCATCTATTTTCCTTCAAACAGCTTTCTATACTCCCCATACCCCTCTTTCTCCAAATCTTCCTTCGGTATAAAACGCAGGGCCGCGGAGTTTATACAGTATCGTTTGCCGGTCGGCCGGGGGCCGTCATCGAAGATATGGCCCAAATGAGACTCGCCACGTTTCGAGCGCGCCTCTACCCGTTCCATACCGAGGCCGATATCTTTTTTCTCTACAATATTCCCCGGTTCCAAAGGTTTGGTGAAACTGGGCCAGCCGGTGCCGGAATCGAATTTATCCCGCGAACTGAACAATACCTCTCCGGAAACTACATCCACATAAACCCCTTCGTGTTTGTTGTTCCAGTAAGCGTTGGCAAAAGGAATTTCCGTACCGTTTTCCTGGGTAACCTTGTATTGCTCGCCGGTAATAATTTTTTTAAGTTGTTCCGGCGACGGCTTGCTGAAGGGCAGAGGGCACATCGGCGCGTTTTCTTTCTTTTTCATTTCCTTACCCCAGGTTTTTTCTAAAAACTGCTTGCGGCCGGAATTAGCCGCGTAGAATTGATAACGTCCGGCGCTTTTTTTATAATAATCCTGGTGGTACTCTTCCGCCGGATAAAATTCCAACGCCGGCAATATCAGGGTAACGACTGGTTTTTTAAACCGGTCGGATTTTCCCAACTCGTCGCTGGAGCTTTCGGCAATTTGTTTCTGCTGCTCATCCCGGTAAAAAATTGCCGAGCGGTACTGGCTCCCCCGGTCGGCAAATTGCCCGGCGCTGTCGACAGGGTCGATCTGGCGCCAGAAAACATCTAATAATTGGCGGTAAGTGACCTGCCCCGGGTCAAAAGTAACCTCGATTGCCTCGAAATAGCCGGTCCTACCGGTAGAGACCTGTTCGTAGGTAGGATTTTTTATCCGGCCACCGGTATAACCGACGATGACTTTTGCCACGCCTCTTACCTTTTCAAACGGTTCCTGTAAACACCAGAAACAACCTCCGGCGAATATTGCTTTTCCCGTCTTAACTTCCTGCCCGTATCCCGCTGCCATAACCCACCCCATAATTAAGATTGCCGTTACCCAAAAAAATGCGCCTGAGCCATTTTTCTTACGCAACCGACTGGTTTTGCGTATATTACAAAATTTATCTTTAAACCAAATGGTACTTCGCATTTTTTTGGTTAAAAAGGGAAAAATTCCGCTAGGAATCAAATTATTTAAAATACGGGAAGCAGAATTTTTCCCAGAGCCGGAAAAATTAGTTTATTAATTTTTCCGGCTACGCGAAATCACAAAAACCGCGTTGAAAGCAAACAGGTTGGGAAAAAATAAAATCGCCATTCTTTTACCCAGGTAATAGCTCGAATCAATATGTATACCTTCCTCTTTACAAAAATCTTTAAAATCATTGATGCTTAAGAAATGCAGGTTCGGCGTGTTGTACCAGCGGTAAGGCAGAGACGGCGTAATCGGCGTACGGCCTTTTAGGGCCATTTGAATCCGGGCAGTAAGATGAACGAAATTAGGAAAGCCAACGATGACTTTTTTACCGACACGCAGCGCCTCGCTAATAATAAAAGAAGCTTTCCTGGCCTGCTGCATGCTCTGGTTTAAAATCACGTAATCGAAACATTTATCGGGATATTCCGACAACCCCGAATCGATATCGCCGTGGAATACGCTTAAACCTTTCTCCACACATTGGTAAATCTGCTCCTCATCGATCTCGATACCCTGGGCTTTAGCGTGCTTGCCTTCCACCAATAACTGCATCAGCGCGCCGCTGCCGCAGCCTAAATCGAGCACGCGCGACTCCGGTTCGACGATGTCGTAAATAATCTTATAATCTAACGGCGCTGACTTGTAGTTCATAATTTTAATAGTTGAGTCAGTTGAGCCGGTTGAGTCAGTTGTAGGGTTAAAATCTTCTAACGGCACTAACGGGCTCAACAGGCTAAACCGGCTAAACAGTTTTATACGTCTTCTCCAAGAAATGCTTAATCAGCCTCGTCTCTTCTTCGACTTCCAACAAAAACGCGTCGTGGCCGTAAGTTGAATTTATCTCGCAATAGGTCGCGTCCGCGCCTTTTATCTTAAGAAGCTTGGCAATCTCCTGGGACTGGTAAGCCGGATATAGCCAGTCGGATTTAAAAGCGATGACTAAAAACCGCGTATCGATTTTGATATCTTCCCTTAAAAAATCCTGCGGCAATAATTCGAAATAATCCATCGCCTTAGTAATATATAGGTAAGAGTTGGCGTCAAAGCGTTTGACAAAACTGTCGCCCCGGTAGCGCAAATACCCTTCAACTTCAAAATCCGGCGCGGTAAAGTTAAACGCGTATTTATCGTCTTTCAGTTTACGGGAAAATTTTTCTTCCATTGACTTATCGCTCATATAAGTGATATGGCCGAGCATCCGCGCCACCGACAACCCTTTGGCCGGCTGGCCGGAATCGTAATAATTCCCGCCGCGCCAATCCGGGTCGGCCATTACCGCCTGCCGGCCCACCTCATCGAATGCAATCTGCTGGGGCGAATGTTTAAGCGCGGTCGCAATCGGAATCGCGCTTTTAAGCATCTGAGGATGATCGACGGCCCACTGCAGCACCTGCATCCCGCCCATCGAACCGCCGATGACCGCAAGCAGTTTTTTTATGCCCAGCCGGTCGATAAGTTTTTTCTGGACATTTACCATATCGCCGATGGTAACGGAAGGAAAATCCAGCCCGTAAGGCTTGCCGGTAACGGGGTTTATCGACGACGGCCCCGTGGAACCCTTACAGCCACCGATCACGTTCGAACAGATCACAAAATATTTATCGGTATCCAGCGCTTTACCCGGGCCGATCAGGTCATCCCACCATCCCGGTTTGTCTTCACCCTGATGAAAACCAGCAGCATGCGCGTCGCCGGAAAAAGCATGCGCCACCAGAATCGCGTTGCCTCTTTCTTTGTCCAGCGCGCCGTAAGCCTCATAAGCCACGGTAACTCCGGGCAAACTCTTGCCGCATTCGAGCTTAACCGGCTCATTAAAAACAATCGATTGGGTTTGGATAATACCGAGTTTTTTTTCCATTCTTATTCGGACTTTTCTGTTGTCTTATTCGCTAATTCTTCCTCAACTTTTTTAATATATTTTTCCGGTTCTTTTTTAAAATCTTCAATGCAAGACGTGCAACAAAAATTATAAATTTTTCCTTCATACTCATAGGTTGCCGGCGCCATGCCTGAACCGTCGGCATCAGATATTTTCTCTCCGGAAACCGGGCAGAACTGGTTGCCGGCGTTAACCGCTTTATCCGAAACCGTTTGCCCGCCGGCTTCGGTCGCGTTATTTTTGCTCCCGCTGGGAACCTGCGCGAAAGACAAAACCGCTGTCCCCAAAACAAACACTGCCGCACTGGAAATTAAGAATATTTTCCTATGCATTTTCCCCTCCTTAACCAAACCGAAAATAATTAAAAATCTGTGTAATCTGTGGACAATATTTTTATCTATTGCTTTACGCCGCCAAGCGGCCGTCTTTAAGTTTTATTACACGCCCGGCCTGGTTGCCCAATTCAGGATTATGGGTAACCACCACTACCGCCAAACCTTCCTTCTCGTTCAACTGCTTAAACAAATCAAACACCTCTTGTGAAGCGCGCGAATCAAGATTGCCGGTAGGCTCATCCGCCAGCAACAATTTCGGATTAGTGATAATCGCTCGGGCGATCGCCACTCTCTGCTTTTCGCCGCCGGAAAGCTGCGCCGGTAAATGATTAAGACGCTGTCCTAAGCCGACCAGATTCAAAACGTTAATCGCTCTTTTCTTATCTTGATGCTGCCGGGAAAAATAAAGCGACAGAAGAACATTTTCCACAACCGTCAGGCTGGGAATCAGTAAAAAATCCTGGAAGACAAAACCTAAAAATTGGCGCCGCACTTTTACCAGGCAGCTTTCTCCCGCGCCGGACACATCCCTGCCCATTACCGTCAACCGGCCGCCGGTGGCTGAGGTAAGGCAACCGATTAAATCAAGCAACGTAGTTTTCCCGGAACCGGAAGGCCCCATAATCGAAATAAAATCTCCGGCGTAAATATCCAAATCGATATCCTTGACTGCCGCGATCTGCTCACCCGGTAATTTATATATTTTACTTATTTTTTCCGCCCGGACAATCACATCTTTCATATTTATATCCTTTATGTTTAAAATAAATTTCTCAAACTAAATGCAACGACAAAACCATAGATACTTAACCACCAAGGCACTAAGAAAATTAAAAAATTATATTTTTTCTTCGTATACTTCGTGTCTGGTGGTAAATTTTAGGTTTTTCTATTTGACACTACCGCGCGTTTACTCGCCGGCTCTAATCGCTTCTACCGGCTTCATCCTGCTCGCGCGCCAGGCCGGATACGTACCGGCAATCAAACCCACAACGATTGCCGCCAGTAACGCCATCCAGACAAATTCTCCTTTGATCAACACCAATTCTCCCTGCGGCGCGTACGGCAGCATCCCGCGGATAACCTTCGCCGTTAATCCGCTGCCGGAAATCGCGAGGATTACTCCGGCCAACCCACCCAGAGCACAAACGATTACCGTCTCGCTCCAGACTATTTTAAACACATCGAAACTCGACGCGCCCAAAGCTTTCATCACGCCGATCTCGCGGGTCCGCTCGAACACCGAGACTAAAATTGTATTGGTAACGCCGATCAACGCGACAAAAATCGCAATTAACGCCACCGAACCGGCCATTGCCCGCGCCGACGCCACAAGATTAAGAATCGTCCCGCGCACCTCGGCTAGGCTTACCACCTGGATTCCCGGTTCATTATAAAGGCTTTCTTCAAAATCGGCGATCTGGCCGATATCTTTTAATTTTACCCCCACCCCGGTAAGTTTTCCCGGAAGTTCAAAGATATTCTGCGCGGTCGCTAAGGGCAAAAATATTACCCCGTCGTCCTGGGTGCCGCTGCGTTTTAAAACTCCCTTAACCGTGAGGACTTTGCTTACCCCCGGCACAAAAACTTTATCGCCCGGTTTGCGCTGTTCTACTTCCGCGGCTTCATAGCCCATAATCACTTCATCGGCGGCCGAGCCGGAAAACCACCCGCCCCATCTAAATTTAAGCCAGGGCTTAAGTTCCAGGTAAGAATGTTCGATGCCCACGTACATCGCGAATGCCCCCTTACCGCCGGCACCTTCCTGGTTATAAACGCTGTTCATCAACTGGGGCGTGATTTTATCTACCCGCGGGTCGGAGGCAATACGCTTAAAAATATTCTCTTCCATATAACGCAGGCCGCCGCCGCCTTTGAGGATCAGCGTCGCCGCTTCGTAAGGGCAGCCCTTGGCTGTGACCAGCAGGTGATACCCTAATTTATCGATATCGCCGGACAACGACTTCTGGTAACCGGCATCAAACCCCAGCAAACTTACCAAAACCGCGACCGCCAAAGCAATCCCGGCAACCGTCAGCGTAGTCCGTATTTTTTTACGGGTTAAGTTTTTAAAACCAATCGTTATCGCGTTCATTTTATTTCTACCCCCTTGCCGATTATTTCCGCTTTAGGGCCATTTTTTTTGACTACGCCCTGCGCGGCCACTGTCGCGCCTACCGCCTGCGGAATAGCAAGCTCTGAAGGATGCAAATTCACAAAAATAACCGCCGGGCCGTCTTTGAGCATAAACCAACCGCCGGCCGGGCACTCCTGAATAATTTTACCCTGCACCAGAACATCTTTACCGACAAATTTATTCAGTGACTTTAAAATATCGGCAATCGGCGTAGCCTCTTTGATCGTCAGCGACGCGCCGTAGGCCTTGCTCTTTTTCGCGTAAACCTGCCCGGCAAACACCCCGGCCGACAACAATACTACGAGTACAAAAATATTTATTTTTCTCATAATCATTCCCTCCCTATTATAAATATAGTAATGCCGCGTTCATACCATTGCGCAAGAATTACGCAATAGTTTAAATCCAGCATTTGTGTCATTCGTGCAATTTATTGTTAAAATTTTTTAAACAACGAATATCACAAATTACACAAATTTTCGGTTGTTCACTATTTTTTGACACTACCCAAAACATTATCTTTTAATTCTAACTCGTGGAGCAATATCAAATTTTTCTTAACCCCTCTCAGCGTATATCTAAAATCTTCCCCGCTTTCTTTGCTGGGGTCGGAAATACCGATATTACCCTTCAAAAAATCAGTTAGAGCCAACCCGTTAAACTTACCGGTAAAATCCTTATCCATAAACTTTGCCGCTTCCGGCGAAGACATCTTCTGGTAATAAAAATTGATGATTTTCCCCGCGAGGTCCGTCGAAATAATCAACTGCATCCCGCCAAAAACGCCTTTCTGGTTGACGCCGTGGACATAACCGATGGTTTCCCGGCCTTTTAAAACTTTATAAAACGAATACGGCACGTCCATCGCTTCATACACCGGGTCAAACTTATCGCCTAAAGCCGCTTCGATCTTCTGATAAAGCCCACCGCCGCCGATTTCTTTTATCGAAACAAAATCGCTTTTATACCCCGTCGATTCGGGGAATATTTTTTTCACGTCGCGGTCCGGGTCGTTAAGCTGGCAGCCCACCGCGGCATAAACCGCCGCGGCGCAAAAAAATAAGCTAACGACCGAAAAAATAAAACTGAAAGATAACCGTATTGTCTTCATTTCCTTCCCTCATGTTAAGTTCGCGTTGATAAGCCAGTCGCAGGGTAATGTCTTGATTAAGTTTATAAGAACTGCCCAGCGTTAACGCCGTATCGTCGCTCCCCCTTCTGGCAGTATCATGAAACCACGACTGGAGTTGAAATTCTAATTCAACATTCTGGTTGCGCGGCAGGGTGTAATCGGCTTCGACCATATACCCGGCTACTGCGGCATGATTATCGCTGCCGTAAGCCGCCTCTCCCTTGAACAGGAGCGGCCCGTATAAATATTGGCCGTCCAAGCCGATTCTTTTTTTCAAAACCGCGCCGGCGCTTATCATGTCGTTACGCGGAATCGTATTCTCTCCCATCGTCTCTAAACAACGGCCATACATCCCCGATAAACCAAACTGTTGGTTACTGCCGGCCGGTTTAGAAACGCGCGCGGTAAAAAGAAAATTATTATCCCGGCGATAAATGCTCATCCCCGAACCGAGTTGCAGCCCGGCTTCATAATCAAAGAGATGATTAAATCCCTTAAACCCCACGCCCCAGTCTTTGTTAAAACCGATATCGCGCTCAATCAATGTGCGTAGAATCGTAGCGTGGGTATCTAAAACCGGCTCCAGGCCGAAAACCGGGTCAAAGTGCCCCAGGGTCAATTTTTTTCCGCCGCCTAAATTAAACTGCAGCCAGGCGTTATGGACTTGCATCCCCCAGGCGTTGCGCGAGTTTTCTAAGCTATCGTAGGCCGCGCGCACCTGTAAATCGGTAGTTAAAAAATCGCCGTAATCGCCGGAAAATTTACGATAATCCTCAAAGCCCAGTGAATTAGCCAGCATCCCGCTTTTGCCTACCCACTTGTCTTGCCGGGAATAGCCGCCGATTAGATTAACTTCCCGGTAAAACAAGTTATCCCCGGCAAAAACCGGCATGACAATAAGAAACGACAACACCACCAAAGCTTTTTTTAACATGTTTCCTTATATCCTACATCGATCCACCGATAGGTCAACTATCCGGTTCCTCTTTTCCCTGACTTTTTTCCACCCCGGTGAAAATCTGAGCAATCTGTGGACACCATTTTTGCCTATTGTCTTTATTTACTAATTTTCAATCTAGCTTATGGAGCATCTTGATGACGCTGATTATTTCATTCAGCTTCTTCTGCTTTTCGGCTTCGCCTCCCTGCTCGAATGCCGCCCGCACGCATCCTTCAATGTGTTTAGCGAAAATCTTTTCCGAAACGCGGTAAAGGCCGTTGACAATGGCGTGCAGTTGGATAACGATATCGACGCAGTACTTCCCCTCCTCGACCATCTTCTGCACGCCCTTGACCTGGCCCTCGATGCGCCGCAATGCCGTCAACTGTTCCTCGTGTGTCGTCTTCTTCATCACGTTCTTAGCCATATTTTTTCTCTGCCTTCTCTTTTCTTTATACTTTTAGTATACTATACCCCCCTGGGGTATGTCAAGGGTTTTTTATTTAAGGAAAAAATTGGGAATAGTAAAACGTGGGATGGGGCGGCAAGAAAACCAAAAGCTTACCACCAAGACACCAAGCCACGAAGAAAAAAAACTAAAAAACGCGTACTTTTTGAGGCGTGTTCCCAAAAAAAACAGCCTTTTTTGATATTCAAGTGGAGCAAATTTTTTCCAAAAAACGCAAAACTTTAATTGCGGCACAGTCTGAGAGCCCACAGAGAAGAGTTAGGAGATGGAAAATACAAAAACTTTTTGTCCACAGATTTCTCAGATTGTCACAGATAAATTCACTGACCCTGCTATCCTGCTCTTATTGCTAATCACAAAATCCCTTCAAACGGATACTTTTGGACATCAAGATTGGTAAAACCTAAACCATTAGCGTATCGGACTACTTCGTCATATTCTTTGACCGTAATCCCGCGGGAAATTTCTGGGTATTGAGTTGCTTTATATACCGGCTGGTATTGGGACATAATATTAAGGTAGGTATCTTTAGGCAGGTTGTCGGCAATCCAGGAAATGACTTCTTTTGACCCGGCGACGCCGTTAGGCATGACTAAATGACGGATCATCAAGCCGCGGCGAATAATATCGTCCGCTGCGGGCTTAGCTGTACCGACCTGGCGATACATCTCCAACAAAGCTTGCTGGGTAAATTGCGGATAAGTTGCCGCGCCGGAGGAATATTTTGCCGCCATATCAGCAGATGCGTATTTAAAATCAGGCAAGTAAATATCAACGATGCCGTCTAATTTTTTTAAAATCTCCGGCTGTTCCCAACCGCAACTATTATACACTAAAGGTAATTTTAAGCCTTTGCCTGCGGCCAAATCTAAAGCCAAAATAATATGGGACAGGTAATGTGTGGGTGCCACGAGATTGATGTTATGACAACCCATATTCTGCAGTTCCAACATCATTTTGGCTAAATTCTCAATCTTAACAGCCTGACCATCGGCTTCCCGTCTCGCCGATGGCTCGCCGAGGCGGACGCCGAGAGGCGAGCGAGATGGGCCGGGAGGCGAGCCCTGGCCTCCCTGGCTAATTTCCCCATTGAGGCAAAACACGCAGCGTAAATTGCAATGGGTAAAAAATATCGTTCCTGAACCGCCTTTGCCGGTTAAAGGCTTTTCCTCGCCGAAATGGGGATGATAACTGCTCACTTCCAAATCGCTGTTGGCTTCGCAAAACCCGCGTTGGCCGGCAGTCCTATCAACCTTGCATTCGCGCGGACAAAGCCGGCAGGCCTTCATCATTTCCCAAAGCTCCCGGCCGGTTTGCGCTAAGACACCTTTTTGGTAAAGTTTAAGATAGGCGGGTTCGAAATTCAGGCTTGATTTTAGTTGCGCGGTATTGTTTTCTTTTTCCATGGCATCAACTCGCCGGAAAAGCCTGGAGCCGCGCAAGCATAGCCATCCAGACTTCTACCCCGGGCCTCCCTGGGGGCATAGCATATACCCTGGTATACTTTCCTATACCACAAAAAAATACATCCAGCAATCACCGCGCATAATAGAGCATGGTGGCGCCGGCCAGAAAATAAAACACGCCAAAAGCAATCCGGTGTTTTTCTACTATCTCCACAAAACTAACCATGGTCTTCTTGCCTAAATCATCCAGTGGCCTGAGTGTTTTAGGAAAGAAAAAATGTATAATCGCCATGAATAGAGCAACTACGCCAAGGATACGCCCCATAATCAACATATCTACCTCCTTTTTCAAGCTTCATAGATAAAGTTAATTCCCTTGTCCGAATATTTTTTTAGCTCCGGCCATGGCGTCGTTTTTAAAAATAACACCCTCTCTTTTGGCCATGGCGATATTGATAAAATAGTCGATTTTTTCCGGGTAGACATCAGGTATTGCCGCCGGGTCGGCGCCGTCAAGAAGTTTGGCGATTGTCTCGGACAACTTCCGCGAATAATCGTCGAGATCAGGGGAAATCGCCATCACTGCCCCGGCCTGAGCGAAATACTCCGATATACCCATCATCGGTATCATTTCTTTTAAGCACAGCGTCATAATATATCTTGAAGAAAGAGTACCGCATACAAATGAATCCGGGATCACTAAAAGCACGTCGATTTTCAAGGAACTAAGGGTTACCATATCTTTTTCCGAAGTGACTGGAAATTTTTTTAACGTCAGGCCGCGGTCCTGACAGTATTTTTCTCCTTCTTCCACCACCGCGGTATTTTTTTTAGGGTTAAAAATTATACCGATTGTTTTCGGGCCAGGCAGTATTTTTTCGATATATTCGATGCGCCGGCTGATGGGGATGTCGAGGGTATGGATAATTACCCGTTCATCGGTGAACAGTTTCATGTAGGACGGGGTAAAAAGGTCAGATATTACGATAGGTACCTTTTCGGTCAACTCGACCAGCTTTTGGCCGATATCTACCGCGACCAGCAGGACTACCGCAGGTTTCTGAGAACGCACAAGGCTTGCGGCGTTGTCGACGCCGCTTACTACCGCTTCTTTTATTTTTACGCCGGGATGAGCCTTCGCCAGGCAAGACCGTACGTTTTTGATAATGGTGGGTATCGGTTCATTATCCGTCGGTTTCAAAATTAAAATTCCCCCGGAATCATCGGAAGACAGAGATTGAGGAAACGCGGGGGCGGTAAAAACAAAAAATAATAAGAAAATTAATCTTGTGCCGACCTGAAAAATACTGCTTATCTGCCGTTTATGCATAATTTATCGTTTTTGGGAAATTTCCCGGTAACCCACCATACAAGCTATACATGTATTTTTTGCCGAGTTAACTCGAAAAACATTATAGCATAATCCGTTGCGTGAAAAAGTATTTTTCATTCGAAATAAATAACGCGGCACAGAAAATAGTCCGAGATATCCAGTCATACGAGATAGTGGATTGCCGCCGACTTCGTCGTCGGATTCTGAATAATCCGCCACAAAGCGTCGGCGGATTATTTAAACCGCATTCATCCGCGGGCTAAAGCCGGCGGTTTTCTGCGGTTCAAATAAAACTATTTATTACGGATTTCTTGTATTTTTTTCGTCAGAAGAGGGATGATTTTAAAAACATCGCCGACTAAACCGTAATCGGCGACTTTAAAAATCGGGGCGTCGGGGTCTTTATTGATAGCAATAATTGTCTTCGATGATTGCATCCCGACCAGATGCTGGATCTGGCCGGAGATACCGCAGGCGATATAAATCTTCGGGCATACCGTGCGGCCGGTCTGTCCCACCTGATGGGAATAAGGCATCCAGCCGCTATCCACCGCGGCGCGGGAAGCGCCCACCGCCGCGCCTAAACTGGCGGCCAGTTCTTCAATGATTTTAAAATTTTCCGGCGCCTGTAATCCCCTGCCGCCGGAAACGATAATATCCGCATCAGAAAGATTGACCGTAGAAACCGCTTCGGCAATAAAATCCAGAAACTTAATGCGGTGGTCCTGCCACTCGGGATTGAAATCATTAACGATAACCTCACCCTCCCGGCCGGGATTGACCACGGCCTCAGGCATAACCTTATGCCGTACCGTAGCCATTTGCGGACGGTAATCAGGGCTGATGATCTGCGCCATAATATTACCGCCGAAGGCCGGCCGAGTCTGGATCAATATTTTCTTTTCTTTATCGATATCGAGGCCGGTGCAATCGGCAGTCAGCCCGGCGTATAAATCCACGGCAATCCGGGAAACCAGGCTGCGGCCGGTAGTCGTGGCGCCGGCAAGGATGATTTCCGGCTTATACTTGTTGACCAACTCGATAATCGCCTCTTTATAATTTTCCGTGATAAAATTTTGCAGGACCGGCGAATCAATGACAAATACCTTGTCCGCGCCGCGGCTGATTAATTCCTGCGCTTTATCTTTTATCCCCGAGCCTAACAGCACCGCGCCGACATAAGTATTGAGGTCTTTGGCTAAAACTTGCGCTTTGTTAAGGAGCTCGAAAGCAACGGTGGAAAAAACGCCGTTACGCTGCTCGGCAAATACCCAGACGCCTTTATAATGGCTTAAATCTTTATCTTTCGCCGCTTGCTGGCGTAAAATGCTGATTGCGCCGAATTTGCAAGTGGACACGCAGACGCCGCAAAGCGTGCATCGGTCAAGGTCGATAACCGCTTTCTTATCAACCATCTTGATCGCCTGCGCGGGACAAACCTTAACGCACAGGGTACAGCCGACGCATTTTTCGTTATTAACTTTGATACTGCTCATATACCTCGCTCCGCTCGATGCGCTGATGATCGCTGATTAGAAGAAACGGATGATCGCTGATAAATACAAAAAAATATTTTCTAATCCCTCGACATTAATAATCATATAATTGCCTTTAATCATCTGCATCTTCTCATCAGTGATCATCTGTGCTCACAATATGTCTTTTATCTCGGCAACCAAGGCATCAACCACTTCGCCCGGCTCGCCGGTAAACACTTTCCCCCCTTCCTTATGCGGCGGGGTAAAAATCTTTACTACCTGAGTGGGTGAACCCTTAAGTCCTATCTTATTTTCTTCAATGCCTAAATCTTTATTGCCCCAAACGGTGATTGCCGCTTTTTGGGCGCGCATCTTTCCCTTAAGCGAAGGCATGCGCGGGGTATTGATCTCTTTGACTACCGTAATCAATGCCGGCAGATGGATTTCGATCAATTCATAGCCTTCTTCCAAAAGCCTTTCCACAATCATCACTTTAGGATTAGTATCGAGATGGACCGAATCGATGCGGCGCACATAAGTCGCCTGGGCTAAATCCAGGTGCGCGGCAATACCGGGGCCGACTTGCGCGGTATCGCCGTCGGAAGCCTGTTTGCCGCAAATAATCAAATCGAAATCGCCGATCTTCTTTATCGCAGCGGATAAAATCAAGCTTGTCGCCCATGTGTCCGAACCGGCAAACGCCCGGTCGCTTAAGTGTATCGCTTCGTCGATACCCAGAGAAATCGCTTCTTTTAACGCGTCCTGCGCCTGGGGCGGCCCCATGGTAATAACGGTAGCCTTGCCGCCAAAACGCTCCTTAAGGCGCACCGCCTCCTCAATCGCGTAAGCGTCAAAAGGGTTAATAATCGATTGCACCCCTTCGCGGATAAGCGTATTGGTCTTGGGGTCGATTTTTACATCAGTAGTGTCGGGAACTTGTTTGATGCAGACTAAAATATTCATCGCCATAAGTGTTGTGTATTATATACGAAAATATAAAGCGCACAAGAAAAAATTTAAATTATTCAAGAAATACCAGCCCCACCATCATGGCAATACCGCCGAGGATACAGATAAACTGCCATATGGCGGCGGATACTTTCACGTCGCAGCCGGAGTGTATTTCGGGGATCAAATCCGAGCCGGCGACATAGATAAATCCCCCGGCGGTTATCGGCAGCAGGATATAAGAATAATTCTGGATGCGCGAACCGGCAAGCAGGGAAATAATCGTCCCTAAAATAGCGGTCAGCGCCGACAAAAAATTAAAAATCAAAGCCTTTCGTATGGAAAAACCGCTGTGAAGAAAAATACCGAAATTGCCTATCTCATGGGGAATCTCATGCATAATCACGGCAAGTGTAGTGGCCATTCCGATAGGAATGCCGACAGTATAAGTCGCCCCGATAAGCATACCGTCGATAAGATTATGCGCGGCGTCTCCCACTAAATTCATCATCGCGACGGGATGAGTGTGGCCGCTTTCGCCGGGCTGGGCATGGCAATGACGCCAGCGCAGGAATTTTTCCAGGATAAAAAAAATAAAAATTCCGGCGATGATCAAAAGCGACGTCGATAATTTTGTGCCTAATTTTTCGAATGATGCCGGCAATAAATGGATAAAGGCGTCGCCGAACAATCCGCCGACAGCAAAACATACGAGAAATAAGGTTATCTTGTGCAGAGTGTCGCGGCGTAACACGAGGGTAAAAATACCGATTAACGAGAGCAGGCTTACGATGGTAACACTAACGAGGGCATAAAGCCAAATTCGCATAATTTATATTTTGGAGAAAACAGATTTCATTTTAAATTGTTCATTTTTCATTTACCATTTTAAATTTTTACAAAATGGCAAATGTCCAATGCAAAATGATAATTTTAAAATTAATTTATATTAGGCCTTTAAAGAATAATCCCCGTCAACTCCCTCAACGCGTCTTTATATTTGTTTTCGGTTTTCCTGACGACATCTTCGGGCAATTCCGGCGCCGGCGGCTGCTTATTCCATCTTATACTTTCCAGGTAATCGCGCACAAATTGCTTATCGTAGCTGGCGGGAGAACCGCCCGGCTCGTAGGTAGCCTGGGGCCAAAAACGGGAAGAATCAGGGGTAAGCGCTTCATCAATAAGGATAACCTTATCGTGATAAATACCGAATTCGAATTTTGTATCGGCGATAATAATCCCTTTAGTCAAAGCGTAGGCGGCGGCCTTATTATAAATCTCCAGGCTTAACTTTTTAGTCAAAGCCATAAGTTCCTTGCCGATTTTCTTGGCCATAAAATTTTCATCAACGTTGATATCGTGGCCATGCTCTTCTTTGGTAGAAGGCGTGAATAAACTCTGCGGCAGCTTAGCGCTTTCCAGCATCCCTCTGGGTAAAGTTACACCACAGGCCGTGCCTTTTTCCTTATATTCTTTATAGGCCGAGCCGGACAAATACCCCCTTACCACACACTCGAAAGGAATGACTTCGGTTTTCTTTACTAACATAGAACGTTTGTCTAAAATATCGGCGTATTTGCGTAAACTCGCCGGATAATCCTTTATCTCCGCCGCCACGATATGATTAGGCGCGATATCTTTTAAAAAATTAAACCAGAAAAGAGATATTTGATTTAAGACCTTGCCTTTGTCGGGGATACCATTGGGGAAAACAACATCGAAGGCAGAAATCCTGTCGGTAGCGACGATTAAAAGGTTATCGCCCACTTCATAGACATCGCGCACTTTCCCCCGTTTGAACAATTTCAGGTCTTTTAAATCGGTGGATAGGATTGGCTTGCTCATATTTGAATAACCAAAAAAACGTAAAAACTAAAATATATTTTTCCGTTTTTCGTTTCTTTAGTTTTCCTGTTCCTTGGTTTTCCAGTCCTCCGGTTTTTTGGTTTTTTAGTTTTTAGGTTACTTTCAGCCTCTTCTCTAATGTTACCAATTCATTGCGCAGCTCCTGCGGCACATGGCTGCCGAATTTCTCAAAGAATATTTTCGCGTCTTTTAGCTCCGCATCCCACCCCTTATGGTCAACGGCAAAGAGTTTATCTAAATTTTCCAGAGATAAATCCATGCCGGAAGTATCAAAACTTTTTGCGTCGGGAACAAAACCGATGGGAGTTTCGACGGCTCCGGCTTTTCCCTGGGCGCGTTCAATCACCCATTTAAGCACTCTTATGTTTTCGCCGAAACCCGGCCATAAGAATTTACCATTTTCACCCCTGCGGAACCAGTTGATGAAAAAAATCCTGGGCGGATTTACCATTTTTTTCCCGAAATCCAGCCAGTGGCTGAAATAATCACCCATGTTATAACCGCAAAAGGGAAGCATCGCCATCGGGTCGCGCCGCAATAACCCCACGGCCCCGGCCTGGGCGGCGGTAGTTTCTGAACCTATCATCGAACCGCAAAAAACGCCGTGCGCGAAATTAAAACTCTCATACACCAGGGGGACGAGCGTCGTCCTTCTCCCCCCTAAGATAATCGCGGAAATCGGAACACCTTGAGGGCTGTCATATTCCTTAGCTAAAGTAGGGCATTGTTTTATCGAAACCGTAAAACGCGAATTAGCGTGTGCCGCTTTTTTATCGGGGGAAGGCGTAAATTTATTCCCCTGCCAATCGATTAAATGAGCGGGATAATCTTTGGTCAAATCTTCCCACCATGGTTCGTTATTATCGAGATTGATGGCGGTATTAGTAAATAACGTAGGAAAAAAACTCCCTGCTTTCAAGGTATCAAGCATCGAAGGATTAGTTTTAGGGGATGTGCCCGGCGCGACGCCGAAGAATCCCGTTTCCGGGTTGATCGCCCTGAGCTGGCCGGCCTTATCCACCCAAAGCCAGGCGATATCGTCGCCCAGGGTCCAAACCTTGTATCCAGGCAGGGCGGAACGCAGCATCGCCAGATTAGTCTTGCCGCAAGCGCTGGGCAATGCCGCGGTAACGTAGGAAACTTTTCCTCCAGGGTCTTCGATGCCGATAATAATCATATGCTCGGCAAGCCAACCTTCGTTACGGCCAATCCAGGAAGCCAGGCGCAACGAAATACACTTCTTGCCCAAAAGAGCGTTGCCGCCATAGCCTGAGCCAATACTCCAGATAAGGTTTTCTTCGGGAAAATGCATGATAAAACGCTTGTTGGGGTCAAGCTCGCCGATAGAATGGATGCCTTTGATGAAATCAGCACGGCTGCCGATACGTTCCGCCGCGACTTTACCCATACGCGTCATAATCCGCATGCTTACGGCGACATAAGCGCTGTCGGTGACTTGTACGCAAAATTTAGCGAACGGCGAATCGGGGTGCCCCATGACAAAAGGCATAACGTACATGGTACGCCCCCTCATGACCCCCCGGGATAAAATAGTCATTTTCATCTTTGCTTCAGCGGGATCCATCCAGTTATTGTTAGGGCCGGCAGTATCTTTGTGGGAATGGCAAACGAAAGTCAGGTTTTCCGTGCGCGCGACGTCGTTAGGATGACTCTGATGATAATAGCTATTCGGCCAAAGAGTCTGGTTCAACCGGCTGAATACGGGCTTACCGTTGATTTTTTCTTCGCTGATACCTTTTTCGATTAAAACTCTCGCCTCGGCATCGGAACCGTCGCAGAAATATATTTTTTTCGGCCCGGTAAGTTCGGCTGTTTCCTCAACCCATTTTTCCAGCGGCGTAGGCATTTATTTCTCCCTTTTTATTTTCTTAATCAAAAATATGCCGGACATATTTTTTGGTTAGCCGAAAATATTCCTTTCGACAGACAGGCGGAATTTTCCCCGCTATTATAAAATAACCTGTATTTTAAAAAAATCAAGTATTTATTCCGGCGAAAAAGTAAAAATCCCGGCGGTAAGCAATCTGCGGAGTATTCGGCGAAACTTCAAACCCAGCACTAATTTTGTCTTAGCAAAATTAGTGCTGGGTAATTCGACTGCCGCCTCTCGCTAAGCCCTTCGGGCTTGCGTTCGGCGAAGTCTCATTAATAAAAAAGGCCGAAAAGCAAATCGCTTTCCGGCCTTTTTATAACTTAGTTTTCTTTTACCCATCCCTTCGTTTTCTATCCGCGCCAGCGGACAACATTTATTTTTTGCGAACAAAAAATAAATGGCTTAATCGTAAGAAACAGCCATTAGCAACGTTGTATTGGCCGCGGGATACGTATACCGTATGGTTCCCGTACCATTGCCGAGGACTCCATCAAGCTGGAGGTCAACCCTCCCCGCCGCGCTGGTGTTTGTTGTCGCGGGAATGTTGGTTGCGGTGATATAGCGAGCCTGTTCGGGAGTACCGTCTCCGCTCCAATCATAAATCGAACTGGAGTTAAAACTATAGTTGCCACTCCAAGGGTTTCTCATCGGCCATTTTTCTAAGTAGGGCCCATCCCAGGAAAGGTTGGAAACCGATCCGGTAGAATTGTTAATAAAACCTGAACCGTTGCTAGTATTATCCGGCCAGTAACCGATATCGGAATAAAACGCCATCGCCGAGGTTTTCATGGCCTTATAATCGCCGATAAAAGCGCTTACCTTGCCTTTTTCGATTGCCTTAAAAGCGTTGGGCGCGACAACTGCCGCGAGTACCGCGATGATAGCAATGACGACAATTAATTCGACTAAAGTAAATGCTTTACGCATAACCCACCTCCTTTTATTTTTTGTTTTGCCAGAAATCATTTTCTTTCCCTCCTTCTAACTACAGTTTACACTATTATCATTAAAACACCATTAAATGAAGATTAAAACTTTTTAATGCCTCTGCGGCCGGCCAACGGCAAAATATTTCTTTCACCGAATCCGCCCTCGCGCGAACAACCAAAGCGCCGCACGCAGCCTCCGGTTGATTATTCCAATTCTATCACAATACTTTCCCTTTGCAAGTTTTTTTGCGGCAACAATCACGCGCTTGCAGCCGAATTTATTCTACGCCGATTGACTGGGTAACGCGCATTACTTCCTCAGGGGTCGTGATGCCTTCCCGCAATTTATCCATGGCCGCGTCTCGTAAAGTCCTCATCCCTTGTTTTTTAGCCAAATCGCGTATTTCATCGGCGGAAACCTTTTTTAAGACTAATTCCTGGATTTCCGGCGTTGCCCGCAATAACTCATAGATACCGGTCCTGCCTTTATAGCCGGAGTTGCCGCATAGCTTACAGCCCTTCCCCTTTACGAATTTAATACCCGTATCTGCCTTTCCTTCCATACCCAGGGTCGCCAGAAGAGCCGCGGAAGGAACGTACTCTTCTTTGCATCGGGCGCAAACCCTTCTTACCAGCCTCTGGGCAAGAACCCCCAATAAAGAGCTGGATACTAAGAATGGTTCCACGCCCATATCCACAAGGCGCGTAAATGACGTAGGAGAATCATTGGTGTGCAAAGTAGAAAAAACCAAATGCCCGGTCAACGCCGCCTGCACGGCAATCTCCGCAGTCTCTAAATCGCGTATTTCGCCGACCATCACCACATCCGGGTCCTGGCGTAAGAAAGAACGCAGCGCCGCGGCAAAGGTAAGGCCGGCCTTGGGATTAACCTGGACCTGGCGCATCCGGGGAAATTGATATTCCACCGGATCCTCGACGGTCATGATATTGATATCTTCTTTGTTGATTTTTTTTAAAGCGGAATAGAGAGTGGTAGTCTTACCGCTGCCGGTAGGGCCGGTAACTAAAAAAATACCGTAAGGCTGGCTGATTAAAAATTCCAAGAGTTCCAGTTCTTTCTTAGGAAAACCCAGGCTCTCCAGCCCCACCATGGTGGTGCTCTTATCCAGAATCCTTAAAACCACGTTTTCCCCATGTACCGTAGGGCAAGTGGAAGTACGAAAATCTATATCCTTGGTGCCGACTTTCATCAAAATCCTTCCATCCTGAGGGAGGCGCTTTTCGGCAATATCCAGGCTGGCCATGATTTTAAAACGGGAGATAACCGCCGGCTGCAAATCTTTCGGCAAAAAAGTATGGCGCTGCATTATACCGTCAACGCGGTAGCGCACGCCCACAAACTTTTCTTCCGGTTCAATATGGATATCGCTGGCGTTAGCCTGCACCGCTTCCATAATGATCAGATTTACTATTTTTACGATGGGCGCTTCTTCGCCGAGTTTCTCCGCTTCTTTTAATTTATCTTTGTCGATGGTCGCAACGATCTCCTGGATACTCGCCGCGCCGCCGAAATACTGGTCTTGGGATTTTTTAATCGCCATCTCATCCGCTAAAACCGGCTCAATGGTACAGCCGGTGATACGGCTAAGCTCATCGATAATGAATACATTGGTGGGATCGGCCATCGCCACGGTTACCGTGTAACCCATTTTAAAAACCGGGATAACTTTATATTTTAGCGCGATATCTTCGGGAATAAGCTTGATTACGAGGGGATCGATAATATAGACGGATAAATCAAAACTGCTGACGCCGGATTGGATTGCCAGGGCTCGGGCCAGATCTTTCTGGGAAATCCAGCCCTTTTTTACGATAATTTCGCCGATTTTTTCCCCGGTTACCTTCTGCTCATCAAGAACTTCTGCCAACTGGCTCTCCGTGATAAACCCCTGCTCGACAAGAAGCTCACCTAATTTTCTTCTATCTCTTTCAGGCATATCGCGCACCTAAAACCCTGGAAACCGAAAAACGGAAAAACGTAAAAACCGAAAAACAACGGTTAGTTTTTAAGTTTTTCGTTTTCAGGTTTTTTGGTTATTCAAATTTAGTTGTTTATCCTGATCTGTCTCTCCAGATTTTCCCTGTTCGCCGTTAGATCTTCCACTTTCGACTCGAGAGAATTAACCGAGGATAATACTTTTTTCCATCTATCTTTATCGATTTTTAACACTTCAAGGTCCCTGGGGGGTTTACTTTTCACCGCTCTTTCTTTTTCATCCCCGGCAGCCGGAACATTTTTGGCGGGAGAATAAACCTCCGACCGGTCGGCCATTCGCTGCATCACCGAAGGGGTGATGATCGTCGGCGAAACAAAAATGAGAAGTTCCGTTTTTTCTTTTGTTTTTTTATTGTTCTTAAACATCCAGCCTAACCCGGGGATATCGCCTAAAACCGGGACTTTAGTCGACCCGTCGGTAGTGGTTTCTTTCATCAGGCCGCCGATAATAAAAGTCTGGCCGTTGCCGACAATAACTTTCGTATTTGCCGTCCGGCTGTCAATTATAGGGACAGTATAAGGAATCGCTTTTCCATTCGGATCGGTAACCGTAAGAGTAAAATCAGCGGTCTTTTCGCTCACATCCGGTTTAATATCCATAGCAATCCGGCCGTCGTCGGTGATGGTCGGCGTGACATTAAGCACGATGCCGACTTGCTCAAAATGAATGGTCCATGTCACCGTAACTGCCCCATATTCGGAAACCGCTACGCTGGGTTCGGCCCAGGGAAGTTTTTGTATAACTTTGATTTCCGCCACGCGGTTGTTCACCGTGCTGATGCTGGGCGCGGAAAGAATGTTGGTTTTAAAATTAGTGGCCAAAGCTTTAAGCACCACATTTATATTTTCATCGAATATATTTATCGTAAATGGTTCTTGCGCCAATGATCCTCCCGGAGGATAACTTACCGCCTGGAAGGGGATATCCTGGCTTAACCCCTGGTTTAACGCCGAACCGACGTTAAACTGGCCAATGCGCCAGCCGTTATGGTCGGCAAATGCCGACCAGTTGATACCTAAAGAATTCTCTTCCGTAAGCTTGACCTCTACGACCCTGGCTTCGATAAGAACCTGCCGGGGCATCGTATCAACCATGGCTAAGTAATTCTCGACCTTTTTAAGATTATCGGCGTGGTCCATCACCATAACCGAGTTGGGCTCGACGCCGAACAGGATCTTGCCGTCGCTGGAAAGAAGAGACCTTATATCCGAAACCGACTGGGCAAAAATTAAAGAAACGCCGCCGATGATGATGTAAAAAGATAAGATAAATCTCGTTAACAGGGGAAATAGTTTTTTCATATTTTGCTCCTTATTTTTTTACTGCGTAAAAAAATAATATCATCCGCTGCGTCCCGATGCGCCTAAATATCGCGAAAATCTCTTTCAGACATTTTCGCGAAGCTTTCGGGACTCCGCTTACGCTCCGCGGATGGAAAAATTACAGAATAAAAACAAAATGCAAACGTACTATCTTTTTCGTCCCGTGCCCTTCGGTTCTTCTCTAAAATACTCTGATGCTTTGGCACTCTGACACTTTACTATACTTATTTAGCCACGCCCACAACATCTTTAGCGTTTAAAAATTTCAATTTAAAAACTTTGGCGTCGATGCTTTTATCGGCCATCGTTAAATAACTTTCTATTTTTTCTAAATTAACCGGATAATCAATAATCATAATCGAATTAGGCTGGTCGCCCAAAAAAGACTTGCCTTCTTTAGATAAAAGGCCGGCCAAGGCTGTTGCCTGGGGCGTGCCGCCGGTTACAAACGTCTTCGCCTCGACATACTGCAAAGGGAATACCTTGGTCACCAAGTTCGGTTTTACCAGCAACACGCTTCCTTTTTTTTCGATAATCAGGCCCTGCATATCCGCGATACGTTCTAAAGCTTCCTCCAGGGAAATATTGGTAAAACTGGCGCTTAATTTACCGGAAACATTCTTATCCACTAATATATTAAAATCATAATCGTGAGCCAGCACCCGAAAAAGATCATTTAAATCTACCCCGCGTAATTCAATAGAATAAAGGGGCTGAGCCGACTCCAATCTTTTAATCTCTAAAAGCGGCAAGCTCTCCATGATCTCCTTCTTGGCTGCCTGAAGCTCGCTTACTTCCTTAGGCCCCTTCTTAACGTTCTCTTCTCCCGTGGTTGCTTCCGCCGCGGCGCCGGCAGGAGCCTCGGCTTTATTTTCATTCGCCTTTTCTTTATCCGCGGGAACGGAATCCTTTTGCGCCGCATTGTCGGCAGGGGGTGGCGTTGGCGGCGCCTGCTTTGCTTCTTTTGCCGGTTCGCTGGACGCCGGCGCGGCAGGCGCCGCGTCTTTTTTGTCCTTCCAATCCCCCCACGGTTTAAACTCTTGCTCGCATAACCCTGTTACGGCGAAACCGAACAGGAACCCCGCGGTTAATAATAAATTTATTGGTTTCATAATTTCCTATTCTTTTCTATTTCCGAAAATAATTCTTTATTTACGGAATTAAATTCATCCGCCCCTAATCCATCGGAACCAATAATCATGATATAATCATCGGATAATTTAAAATTGGTCATTTTTTTATCTTTTAAATACGCCCACCCTCCCGCCTCGAATTTAAATCCCTTTTTTTCCAACCACTGGACATAAAATCGGGAAAACTCCAGAACATCCTGGGGGCTATCCCATTGCGCCAAAAAAATAAATATTTCTTCTCCTCTCTCATTGGTATAGATTTTTAACTTATCGCTGTGCCATCCCCGCATTGCATTCCCACAAGATTCTTTGTCGAGAGCAGCCCCTAAAAAACTTGAAATAAAGTACTCCCCCAAGGTAGTCGAATAAAGCTCTTGCCAACCGCTGAGAACGGGTATTTCCCGCACGTTTTTTTTCTTATTACCTTTTTCGACGGCCTTAGTGGCAATATCCCGGCGCACTAGATACTCATTGGGATGTAAAATCTCTCTGGTTGAATTGGGCATATTTTCATAGAGCCGGTCGATATCTTTCCAGGAATTTTTATCCAAATAGGCCTGGATAAATCTAGCTCCCACGCCGTACAGGTTATAAAAAATCTTATCCCGCAAATAAGAATTATTAATCTTTGCCTCCATTAGAGAAACCATGTTTTTCCCATCTTTAATACTTTCATTATCTTTATTCAACAGATATTCCAAACTTACGGCAAAAGCTTCGCCTTCCAATAAAGCCTGCAGCGTGAAATTATAATCAAAGCCTTTGGCCTCATCCGACAGCTTCGCCAACCCCAGTATTTTATCCTGGAAGGCATGAGTGATCTCATGAACACATACGATTTCGGCCAAAGAAGGCTGCAGCCAATCTCCGATAAAGATGGTTTTGTTTTTAGAATCATACATCCCGGCCATGGAAGAAATTTCGGAATTAACAATAAGCTCTTTATAATCCAGCTCCGGGGGGATTAAATCAAACCATTTTAAAATTTTCTCTTCATTTTTAAGCCGGGCTTCGTTGGTTAATTCCGACCGCAATACCTCTTTAAGCTTTTTTCTTTTAACAAAATCTATTTTTACATCGCTTAAGTCATAACCGGTCCAGCCCCTGATCCTTGATGTTTCTTCAATCAACTCTTTTATTTTACCGCGCAACTCTTCTCTCTCGTCTTTAGCCTCCTGGGCGATAAAATCCGGCTCATTAAATTCTAAAAAGGCATTATAATCTTTATAATTAATAACCTCTAAAAAATCCATATTCCCCAGTTTTCCTTCCACGCGCGCCGCCTCCGGCAAAAAACTCCGGCTATCCACCCATACCTTATCCGTTAAATCGCCGGCCATGCCCCAACGCTTCAAACTTTCGGGGTTGATTTTGAATTTAATGACAAAACAATCCTTGCCGGATTTTTTTTGTACCCCTAAAAGTTCCAAAGTGGAGATATCAGCGGTCTGATCATTTAGAGAAAATAAACTCTGGATCATTGAATACTGCAAAACCTTCCGCGCTCTCTTTTCCTCAATTTTTAATGCCTCATTTTTCCATTCGCGCTCGCTCGACGACCAGCTAAAAGGAACGCCGCCGATTTGATAGGACTGGAGCCAGGAAGACGAAGAAAAATTAGTATTGGGCACCAGGGAAGAAAAGCTCATCCTGCCTTCTACTTTGTAATCGTCTACGTCTTTTATAAAGTTAGTAAGTTTTAATTTCATATGCCAAAGCGGCTCCTGTATCCAATGCTCCACGGTTACCACAACGGAATCCGCGTCAAAAAATGCCAGCGACGCCTTGTGTAGAATCTGGTAAGCCGATATTTTTTGCCCGGTCTCATTATTACCTTTAGTCTCCGGCTCAGCCAAACATATATTTCCTAAAAAAAAACACAGAAAGAGCCCGGTTAATATTTTTTCACTGGCCGATAATCTTTTTAACTTTAATAAAATATTCATTTTCTCCGCTATCCTTAAGAGTCACTTCTTCGCGGCTGATTTTTGTAATCGTTTTATTATCAATAATATCTTTTTCTTTTAAGATGCGGCCGTCGATTATCGCGTAAGAATAATTACCGGAATAAAAAATACCGGAAACCTCTAAATAATTTATCGTTTCTCTCTTATCTTTAAATAATAATTCTTCTTCCTCTTCCGTAAGGAAAGGGTTGTGCTTAGCCGCGCTGCTCAAAGGTTGATACGCTCCGGCAGCCGATTCTCTCTTTACATCCGGCGCGGCGGCCGCGCTTTGACAAACAACATCGGGATACCAATATAGCGAAAATATGCCGACGATAAAAACCGCTGAATAAAAAATATAAATTTTAACCATTTTCTCATCCCTACCTGACCTTGCCCATCAACGTTAACTCGATACGTAACCGTTGACCCTTCGACTCCCCCTCGCTTGGTTCGACTTCGCTCACCACAAGTCGCTCGGGGTCTCTCAGGGTTAATTTTCCGGCTGTACCCAGCCGGAAAATTAAATACGCCCCAGGATTTTTTCCAGCTTTCCTAATTCGCTATCGGTATATTCCCGCCACCCGTTAACTAAATTTCTTTTAGGCTTGGGGAATATACCCTTATTCTCATAACGAACCAGAGTCTTCTTGGAAATCCCCAACTTCTGAGCAACGGCCTGAGCGTTAAGATATTTTTTTACCATATAACTCTTTTATAGCCCCTTCCCGTTCCTGGCTATACTTCATGATACCTGTCACTGCTTCATACTACCTGTCACTGCTTTACACTACCTGTCCTATCTTAATTAAACTACATTATTACGCCGGGCGCAATAAATTTAGTAAGCGAATTTTTTAAAAAACCTACCTGTTGGGGCAATTGCTGAACTCCACTATATATACGAAAACAAACTGTATATTGGGGGTAAACAACAGGAGCACTACGGGTAGGTTGAGCGCTTACCGGCGGAAAAACAACTTCCCCCGGTAAATCTGAAACCTTATTATGGTAATTTTCTTGTTGCGCAAGACCGGGGGTTATGATATTATTTCAAATAAGGCTTGGCTTTACGCTTTTGAATAATAGGTTATTTCCCATAAACAAAAGCGAAAAGCCATAGCCAAATTTGACCCCGCCCTTTTGGCTAAATGTTTTTAGATAAAAATGGTTCATTGTAATTTTAAGGCGGTTATTATAAAAATAAAGTTAATTTACCGATACCGCCAAAAGGGCGGGGTTCAATTCAACTACAGCCTTACGCTTCGTCCCTGGCGGGACTTGCGTTTGGCTAAGTTTCATTGAAGGAGGTTCCATAATGCGCGAAGAAATGGATATTCTAAAAGAAGTGGGAAACACCGCCGCGGCCCATGGAAGCACCGCTCTATCGGAAATGCTGGGAAGAAAAATAGAATTAAACGTACCTTCCGTAACCATGGCATCCCCTGAAGAAATAATAAAAAAGGCCAACATCCAGGGGATAACGATGGCGTTCCAAACTAAAATCCTTGAAGGATTAGCCGGTGAATCACTTTATATCCTGCTGGAAGAAAAAAGCGCCTACAAGCTTGTTGATATATGCTATAAGCTGGATGAAGGATTAAAAAAAGGAAGCTTATATACCGAAATGTCCATGTCTTTGATGAGAGAAATCGCCAATGTAGTAACCGCCGCTTACATGGGCGCTTTAGGGTATTTTTTAAAAAAATTGCTCATCCCGTCATTACCGCTTTTGATTAACGCCCCTTTTGATGAAATTGTAAAAATGGTCGTCCCCAGCCATGAAAAAAATCAGGTATTGTTGATCGAAAGCACATTCAAAGAACCAAAGGAAAAATTACAAGGGACATTCTGGCTTATCCTTACCCATGGCGCGGTAAATGAAATTCAGAAAGCCTGTAAAGAAATGTTGAATAATATATAGCTTACCCTGGGGTTACCATAAATGATGCTCGATAATACTTCGGAAGCCGGTATTTTTATTTCAACCCTTGACGCTGAACTCAAAGATTTTTTAAAAACTCTTCTTGAAGGGGAAGGCTATAAATTTAATTCCAGCGACAATCCTGAAGGCCTGCTCCAGGAATTAACCGATAAAAAAAGCGATGTACTTATCCTTGATTTTAAATACCCCAATGCTCTTGATATATGCAAAAAAATACGCGCTAACTTCACGCTTCGCCACACCCCGATAATCCTGCTGGTTGAAAAAGAAGATACGATAGATAAAATAAAAGGAATTTACGCCGGAGCGGACGACTACGCGGAGAAACCTCTCGCGGCCGGAGAGTTGCTGACGCGAATAAAAGCCAATATCTGGCGCGCTAACCGCGATTTAGACGCTAATCCTTTGACCAAACTTCCCGGCAACGTAAGTATATTGAAAGAAATCGAAAAGCGTATAAAAAGCAATGAAAAATTTTGCCTTGCCTACGTCGATTTAAACAAATTCAAAGAATATAACGATCATTATGGTTTTGAATGGGGCGACAATGTCATCAAGCACACCGCCGCGCTCGTTTCCAATACCCTGATAACTCTCGGTTCGAGTAAGGACTTCCTGGGTCACATCGGAGGCGATGATTTTATTTTTATCACGGTTTGGGAAAGCATACAAAATATATGCGAAGAAATAATCGAAAAATTTGATAAAACCATCTCCTCGTTTTACAAAAAAGAGGATATCAGCAAACGCGGTATTTTTGTTAAAAATAGAATGGGAAAAATATGCCACGTTCCGATAATGAGCATATCCATCGGCGTTACCGCCAACGAATTCAGGCCGTTACGCCACGTAGGAGAAGTAATTCAGCTGGTTACGGAATTGAAAACTTACGCAAAAACATTTTCTAAAAGCATCTATGTTATCGACCGCAGGAAAGGCTAATAAAAATACCCTGCAAAAACAGCAGGGTATTTTTATCGGCAAATCCGCCTACGGCGGATTTATAAAACATAAACCACGCAAGGTTACCCCCTTAGCCGAATCGTGAAGAATCTTCAATTTTAAGGATAATGAGCTTAATAACTCCCTTCGACCCCTGGCAAAGCCCTCTTTGCACTTGCCGTAAAAAATATAGCCTGTCCGCCTATACCGGCTGTTCGCACGGCTGCCTCTACTGTTACGCCTCTTCCTATATAAGAGGGTTCTCCTCGCCCCGGCCGAAAAAAGACTTTTTATCCCGGCTGGAAAAAGAGATTAAAAAAATGCCGGCCGACTCGACCATAACCATATCGAACTCAAGCGACCCCTACCAACCCCTGGAAGAAAAACTTAGATTAACGAGAAGCGCCTTAGAAATCATGAAAGATTACGAAATAAACTTACTTATCGTGACTAAATCGGATTTGGTCACCCGTGATGTAGATATTTTACAAAAATTTAAGAAAAAGGTTATCGCAATCACCTTAACCACCATTGACCCGGCACTAGCCGGGAAACTGGAACCCGGTGCAGCCTCACCGCAAAAACGCTTGGCCGCAATAAAAAAATTGTCCGGTATGATACCGATAATCTTGCGGCTTGACCCGCTGGTTTATCCCTTAAATACATCAAATCTCGATGGCATAATAAAAGAAGCTAAGCTGGCCGGAGTGAAACAAATCGTAACTTCAACCTATAAAGCAAAAGCGGATAATTTCAAAAGGATGGTTAAAGCGTTTCCCGAACATTCCCGGCTATGGAATGACTTATATATTAAGGAAGGGAAAAAGAGAAGCAACTATCTTTATTTGGCCAAAAGCTTAAGGGAAAAATTAATAAAAAAAGTCCGGGATATCGCTCTCGCTCAAGGTTTAGAATTTTCCAGTTGCCGGGAAGGATTTTCTGAACTCAATACGGCGGCGTGCGACGGAAGTTCGTGGCTGTAGAAAATTAGATACAAAATATAAAATCTAAACTTACCACGAAGGCACCAAGACACAAAAATGTTGAAAACAAAAGAAGAAAAGTAAAAATATTTCCCGCAAAGGCGCCCGCCTAGCCGAGCTAGTCGAGGCTGGCAAAGTGCGCAAAGAAAAAAATATTTCACCACAGAAAGCACGGAGGGCACGAAGGAAAACAATAATTTAGCCACAGATAGACACGGATAATATAGGAAATAATAAAGGGGGGCAAAGTTTTTAACAACGGATATCGCTAATCACACGAATAAAAAAAGTTAATTGTTTTCTTTCAAAAATGTTCTCGTCTGGCCATGTGCCTTAAGAGCGTAATGCTAAAATTAAGCACCCTCTTTGTGGTAAAAATTATCTCTTGAAGCTTTGTTTTTTCCTCTGCGTCCTCTATGGTGATTTTTCTTTCTTTTAGACGTTATCCAAAAAATGTGCTTTCTTATTTATAAGCTTGGCTATCTCCATCGCCCATAACGGCAAAGAAGAAATCATAACTACTAAAAGCCAGTCAAAAACCCCTAACGCCTGGGTCTTAAATATTACCTGTAAAAATGGTATGTACACAACAACCATCTGCAGAAAAAACGAAATCAACGCCGCCGCAACTAATTTTTTATTGGTAAAAATCCCTAATTTAAATATCGACTCGCTCATGCTGCGACAGTTAAAAGCGTGAAAAAGCTGGGTACAGGACAAAACCACAAAGGCGGCGGTACGCGCCCTGCCCAGGCCCTCCTTCTCCACAAAAAGCACAAAACAAAAAGCTAACAAGCTGCAGGCGGCGATAAACACCCCCTGTACCAGCATTAAAACCGCTCTTTTTCTAGTTACCACCTTTTCATCCGGCGAGCGTGGCGGCCGCCTCATCACGTCGGGATTGACGGGATCAACGCCTAACGCCAGAGCCGGCAAACCGTCGGTAATTAAGTTAACCCAGAGTATCTGCACCGGCAATAACGGCACCGGCAATCCCATCAGCGTCGAGACAAGCATCACCAGTATCTCTCCGGCGTTGCACGATAATAAATAATGGATGAACTTTTTAATATTATCGTAAATGCCCCGGCCCTCTTCCACCGCGGCAACGATGGAAGCAAAATTGTCATCGGTAATAACCATATCGGAAACTTCCTTAGTGACATCAGTACCAGTTATGCCCATCGCCACGCCGATATCCGCCTCTTTTACTGCCGGCGCGTCATTAACGCCGTCGCCGGTCATCGCGACGATCTCCCCATGATGACGCAGCCGGCGCACAATACGCAGCTTATGCTCCGGAGAAACTCTTCCATAGACCGTTACCTTGCCCACTATTTCTGAAAGTTCGGCATCGGAAATTCTATCCAGTTCTTCTCCGGATAAAGCTTTCGAATCTTCGTTAAAAAAACCTAATTCCTTAGCAATAGCAATAGCGGTATTTTTATGGTCACCGGTGATCATAACAGTTCTTATTCCGGCAGCCTTGCATTTCTCTATCGCCTCCTTAACTTCCGGCCTGGCTGGATCGATCATCGCGATCAAGCCGGAAAAAATAAGATCGCGCTCTAAGTCAGCGGCTTCTAACTTAGAAGGTAGACAATCCAACTCCCTGTAGGCAACCGCCAGAACACGCATCGCTTTTAGCGCTAAATCGTTATTAATAGAATTTATTTTTTTTATATCCGATTCAGTCATCAGCCTCGCCAAGCCGCGGTCTTCTACGGAGGTACAATTACTCAACAAAACATCGGGCGCGCCTTTAACAAAAATAAAGTTTTTGCCGTTATGGCGGCGCGCCATAGTCATCATCTTCCTTTCAGAATCAAAAGGTATCTCTTCGACAAATTCATATTCTTTTTCTAAATATTTTTTATCGAATCCGGCTTTTGCCGCGGAAACTAAAATGGCAGCCTCGGTAGGATCGCCAATTATCCTTTTTTCGGCAGGAACGAACTCCGCCCCATTGCATAAGCAGCCGCATACCAGGCATTTTTTTAAATCGGGATAGTTTCCGATATCGAAAGATTTATTGTCGATTAAAAATTCCCCGTTTTTATCGTAACCTATTCCGGTAACCTCAAAAGGATAACTTACGGTGGCCACGGTTTTAACTGTCATTTCATTTTTAGTTAAAGTCCCGGTTTTATCGGAACAGATGACCGTGGCGCTTCCCAGGGTTTCCACGGAAGGCAGTTTACGAATAAGCGCATGGCGCTTGGCCATTCTCTGAACTCCTAACGCGAGAGCGATAGTAACTACCGCCGGTAATCCTTCCGGTATCGCGGCAACCGCAAGGCTTACCGCAGTTAAAAACATATCGATTAGCTTTCCGCCGCGCCACAGGCCGAGAACAAACACCAGTCCGACCAGCGCAAAGCATAGATAAACAATCCATTTTCCAAACTCTTCAAGTTTTCGCTGTAACGGCGTATCCAGGCTGTTTATTCCTTCGATCATCCCGGCGATCTTCCCCAACTCGGTATTCATACCGGTCTCGACGACAAGAGCTTTTGCCTTGCCGTAAGCGATGGATGTACCCATAAAAACCATATTAGCCCTATCGGCAAGCCCGATATCTGCTCCGGCAAGAACATCGGTACCTTTCGACACAGGTGTAGACTCGCCGGTAAGGCTTGCTTCGTTAACGGTGAAATTACCCGTAATCCAAAAAAGTCTGCTGTCGCCAGGCACATTGTCCCCGGCTTCGAGCTCAATAACATCTCCGGATACTATTTGTGAAGAAGGCACGACAACACGTTCTCCGCCGCGCATGACTTTGGAGGTAGGGCTGGTAAGTTTCTTTAAAGCGGCCAGGGACTTTTCGGCACGGTATTCCTGAATAAATCCCAGAATGGCGTTGATAATCACAATTCCGATAATTGCCGCAGCGTCAATCCATTCTTTCAAAAACCCGGAAACAAGCGCCGCACCGATCAGCACCCATATGATAAAATCGCTGAATTGCTCCAAAAATATGCTTAAGGCCGAAGGGCCTTTTTTTTCCTCCAATTGGTTCGGCCCAAATTCCAAGAGCCTTTTTTTTGCTTCCTCATGGCTGATGCCGACACCGGTATCAGCGCCCAGCTTACGCGCGATTTCCTCAATATCCGGTTCCCACCAAGAAATAATTTTTTTAGTCTGCGAGTCTTTATTCATATTAATTTTTATACAGGCCCGCCGGAGCATTCTTATTCCAACGCAGTTTCCTCGAAGAAAATTTATTAGGCCTCGCTGACTGCTTTTGAAGATTATACAGCGTTTGACATCTGACCTTCAATGCCCCTTTAACCGGTATCCACCTATCGCCAAGCAACGCGTATTTAACATTTCCCGTTACGCGGTTCACCAATATGCTCATATTATTGGCGCGCAAAACGGCTCTCTTGCAGAGAAAAGTATCGACGATATTCACGGCATAAGCTGGCAGGATAACCATCGAAACCAACAAAAAAACCAGCAAGAAAACAATAATATTCTTTTTCATATCACGCATTCGGACGTTCACCGCCGCGCGACAGCGCCCGGCAATCCGCATCCCAATATATAATACCACCGGTAACCCAAAAAATACAGCGAATTGCCGCCTCATCCTTCGCCCTTCAGGCTTGGGTTCGGTGAAATCTCCTTAATTAAAAATTGCGTTTTCCCGGTTAATCTATTTATTGGATTTTCTGCTCAGATTTGATATGATGTTTTCATTGAGAAAATGCGTTTCACGCATTTTCTCAATATGGAAAAAAATGCCGGCAATATGTTTTAAAATTCCCTAAAAAATAAAATGTTACGTAACGGCATTTTTTGGGTTAACGGTATTGTCCGGCGAAAATATATGAAAGAATATAAATTAACTCCTTTTTATTCCCCAGCCTCAATAAATTACAAAGAAAACCTTAACGAGCAACAGCTTAAGGCAGTCGAGTACGGCGATGGGCCATGCTTAGTCCTTGCCGGCGCCGGCAGCGGAAAAACACGCGTCCTCATCTACCGATTGGCGTATCTTTTAGAAAAAGGGATCCCGCCGCAGAATATCCTGCTGGCCACTTTCACCAACAAAGCTGCGCAGGAAATGTTAAGCCGGGCGGAAAGCCTTCTGAAATCAACTCTCTCCGGTTTGTGGGCCGGCACCTTTCATCACATCGGCAACATGACCCTGCGCCGTGAAGCGGCATTGCTTGGCTACGCTGATAACTTTACAATCATCGACAAGGAAGACTCCAAAGATTTAATCGCCGACTGTAGCGAAGAATCGGGTTTTACCGATCAGGATAAATTATTTCCCAAAAAAGACGTCATCGCCAACATCGCCAGCCTTTCGCTAAACTCTTTAAAAAGACCGGCCGATATCATCAGGCATTCCTACCCGCACCTCGAACAGTTTATCTTATCGATTGAAACAGTATGCAATCTCTATCAGGAAAAAAAGAGAAAAGACAACATCATGGACTTTGACGACCTTCTGGCCAATTGGCTGAGAATATTACAAAACGAAGAAGTATGCCGGAAATATGCCGATCAATTCCAATATATATTGGTCGACGAATATCAAGATACCAACCGGCTTCAATTTGAAATCCTGAAGAAACTGACGAGCGTCCATAAAAATATTTTGGCCGTGGGCGACGACGCGCAATCAATTTATTCTTTCCGCGGAGCGGAAATAAAAAATATTTTAAACTTTCCCAAAACTTTCGAGAAAGCGAAAATCTTTAAACTGGAGATAAACTACCGCTCTACTTCTCCCATTCTGCATTTGGCCAATAAAATTATCCAGCAAAACGTTAACCAATTCAAAAAAACACTTTCTTCCATTAAAGGCCCGGGGCAAACCCCGGCGCTGGTACAGACAAAAGACATATACCAGCAAGCGCACTTTATCACGCAAAAAGTCCTGGAATTATCCCGGGAGGGGATACCGTTAAAAGAGATGGCTGTTTTGGTACGCTCGCATTTTCAAAGCCTGGAAATAGAAGTCGAATTACTTAAACGTAATATCCCCTATATTGTCCGGGGCGGAGTGAAATTCTTCGAACAAGCGCATATAAAAGACATTATGGCTTACCTGAAAATAGCCGTAAACCCGCGCGACGAGATTTCTTTTAAACGCGCCGCCGGTTTGCATAAAAATATAGGGAGAAGTTACGCGTATAAAATATGGGGAAAAATCAATGAACAGCAAAACGCGCGGCAGATCGAAGAAGAATTACCTAAGAGGCAGCGGGAAGGATTTAAAGAATTTATACACGTATATGAAACGCTAAAAGACAAAAACGCGGAAACCGCGATACGAAGCATTTTACCTTTTTACAAAGATTATTGTTTTCTTAATTTCGATAATCCCGATGAAAGAATGCTCGATATCGAAGAACTGGCTAAAATGGCGGCAAGCTACCCTACGATTAAACGTTTTATCGCCGAGATGAACTCTTATGAAGAATTTAAGAGTGAGACGCTGGTTGCGCCGGCGCAGAAAGACGAAGCGCTGGTACTTTCGACAATACATCAATCCAAGGGGCTGGAATGGGATAGCGTATTTATTGTGGGATTATCGGAGCATGAGTTCCCCCACCCTAAATCAGTGGGGTCAAACAAAGGAATCGAAGAAGAACGCCGGCTTTTCTACGTAGCGGTGACCCGCGCTAAATCCCGGGTTTACATGGTCTACCCCCAAAGCAAATATACCTTCAAAAACGGCCTCATCCTTTCAAAGCCATCGATGTTTATAGAAGAGTTGGATGAATCGGGTTACGAAAGCTGGCACCTGGAAAAATAAAAGTAAAGTGCCTAAAGCACCTTTTGATGAGTGCCTAAAGTTAAAAACAAAAGAATAGTCATTGCGTTTAACTTTAGGCACTTATCCGCCAGAGGCGGATCCGCCTACATAAGATTTTATATCAGTGGCGGAAGGGCACTTTGAACTTTAGGCACTTATCAAAGCTACTCTTTATCTAAATATCAAGCTCAACGCTTCCTGCCTTGTTTTCTGGTTTTTCCTGAAAACCCCCCGCACCACAGAGGTAGTAGTAACCGCCCCGGCCTTCTTGACGCCTCTCATGGACATGCAAAGATGCTCTGCTTCAATAACCACCATAACGCCTTTAGGCCTTAAGCGTTTCATAATTACGTCGGCAATCTGGGTAGCTAACCGTTCCTGGACCTGAAGCCGCCGGGATAAAGTTTCTACGACTCTGGCAATTTTGCTTAACCCAGTGATACGGTTGTCCGGGATATAGGCGACATGGGCTTTACCGATAAAGGGAAGCATGTGGTGCTCACAAAGAGAATACAAAGGTATGTCCCGCAATAGAATTATCTCATCGTGCGCCTGTTCCAGGATAACGTCAAGATCGCGTTCGGCATTTTTAAACTGCCCGGCTAAGATTTCTTCGTACATCTCCGCCACGCGCTTAGGCGTAAGCTGCATATCTTTTCTTTTTAAATCCGCGCCGACCCCTTCTAAAATAAGCCTGACGCCTTTTTCGATTTTTTGTTTGTCCATGGCTGCTCCTTTTTTTTATTTACTGTTCCAGCAATCGTAACTTGCCTCTGGCAGCGCCCTGCGGGCGGCGTGTGCTATAAGGCGGCTTGTCTTTGCGCTTCGGCATCCGCGTTGTTTCGGTTTTCAACTTTTGACGTATTTTTCCGGACGACTAAATAATTTTTGCCACGATTTTGGGGCAAAAATTATTTACCGATACAAAAATTACTGAAGATACTCTCCAATAATTCTTCGCAATACACCTCGCCAGTTAATTTCCCTAAATTATCCAGACTTTCTTTTATCGATAAATTTACAAAATCGATCGTGTGATTTTTGTTTATAAAATCTATCGCCTGACGAAGGGAAAATTGCGCTTTTTTGAGCAGCTCCTGCTGATACGCGCTTAAAAATACCAGATTTTCCCGCGCTACGCCCTTTTTGTAAACAAAATCAAGAACGGCCTTTTCTAAATCGTTTAAACCGGTATTCTTTAACACGCTTACCTTAACTATCGGACAATAAAGCAAGGAATTCCCTATGGCTTGTCGCCGAATTGCATTACTTGTTCTATCTTCTCCGTAAATCCGCCCAGGGCGGATTTGCCGATGAAGATACCCTGCGGTCTTATGCAGGGTATCTTCATTTATCTTTTGTTTTTTATCGATTTTACTGATAACGATAATCACGTTTTTATCTCTTATCTTATCCAGGAAAAAATAATCATCGCCGGAGAGAGGCCGCGAACCGTCAACCATCAGCACCACTAAATCAGCCTGGGCAAAGATAGACGCCGATTTCGCCACGGCTTTTCTGGTAACTAAATCTTTTGGTTCCAAGATTCCTGCGGTATCGTAAATCCGTAAAGGAACTCCCTTGATGGTAATGGTTTCTTCAATTACATCGCGGGTCGTCCCGGGAACAGGGCTTACGATTACCCGCTCTTCTTTTAACAGGTAATTAAACAGCGTGGATTTGCCGGCATTAGCCCGGCCGCAGATGACGCACTTTACACCCTCGTTAATGGCCCTGGCCTCAAAACTACCGGAAATTAAATATTCTAATTTTTGATCAATCTTTTCCAAGCCGTCTTTTAGACCAGCCGGCAAAACGACTTCTTCTTCAGGAAAATCGATAAACGCCTGGATTCCGCCAAAGATTTCTTTTAATTTATCTTTTATTTCCCTGAGCCCCCGCGAAGCCTCGCCGCCAAGCTGCCGAATCGCCAGATCCAAACCATTTTCGCTTCGCGCTTCCACAATATCAAAAATACTTTGCGCCTGGATCAGGTCGATTCTTCCATAAATTACCGCGCGGTAGGTAAACTCTCCCGGCAAAGCCAGACGCGCCCCCTGTTTCAAAATAAGCTTTAAAATTTTATCTAAAACTAAAACTCCCCCATGGCAGGATATCTCAATAACATCCTCTTTAGTATAGGAATTAGGCGCGCGCATTATGCTTAATAAAACTTCATCAATGATATACCCGTTGCGCCCGTTTAGCCTGTTAGATATAAAAATGCCGCGCTTTGGACCACTATCGACAATAAACCCGTAATGTAAAGTAAAGGCTTTGACTTTTTGGAGATTGGTTTTTTTAGGGGAATAAAAAATCTTTGCCGCGATAGGCAAAGATTTTTTACCGGAAATTCTGATTACCCCCAGGGCGGATTTTGCCGGAAAAGTAGCGATCGCGGCAATAGTATCTTTAGTATTGTAATCTTTCAGTTTAAACATAAATTAATAGTGCCTTAAAGTGCCTAAAGTTAAAGACAAATAATTATTCTTTTGTTTTTAATTTTAGGCACTTCGAACTTTAGCGCACCTTAGGCATTTGCCCTAAGGTACCATAGGCACTGCCTTCTTAGCTTCCGCGACAAGAAAAAACGATCCGCTGATTAAAATAAGGGATCCGTTATTATATAATCTTTTCGCTAAATTGTAAGCCTCTTTAATCCCGCTGGTAATAGGCGCGTTCTTGAGGCCACAGATATCTCTGATTTCCCCAGACGTAAACGCGCGGGGATTACGAAAAGTGGTCAGTATAATAGTATCATAATTAATAACCTTGAGCATCTTTTTGACATCTTTATCTTTTGACGCGCCAAAAATTAAAATAACTTTCCGCCCGGGAAAATAAGTTTTAAGATTATCATTGACCGCCTTAAATGAAGAAAGGTTATGCGCAACATCGACTATTGTTAAAGGATTTTTTGAGACTGCCTCAAACCTCCCTTCAAGAAACGCATCTTTAGATCCCTCCCGTAAAAATACAGCGTTTTTTATTAAAAAAGAAGCTGCGGCCAAAGCACAGGCGGCATTTTCTACCTGGACCCTGCCTTTAATATTGATTACTGTATCTTTTAATTGAAAATTATCTTTGGAAAAATCAAACCACGTCCGGTTATTTTCTATCCGGATGTTCCGGGCGTGAAAATTTTTTCCTAAAACCAAAAGCGGGGCGCGCATTTTTTTGCATTTTTTCTTAATTACCGTAAGAACATTTTTTTCTTGCGGCGCGGATACTACCGGGACATTTCGCTTAATAATACCCGCTTTCTCATGAGCTATTTCCGATAAGGTATTGCCCAATTTATCCATATGGTCATAACCAATATGGGTAATAACGCTGACCAGCGGCGTAACTACGTTGGTAGCGTCGAGCCTACCGCCGAGGCCGGTTTCCAATACCGCGAAATCGCATTTTTGTTTTAGAAAATACTTAAGCGCCAAAGCGGTATAAACCTCAAAAAAACTCGGCGCCTCATATTCTTTATTCTTCTTTAATTTCTCCAGTATCGGCCTCATTTCCCCGACAATCAGCGCAACATCTCTTTTCGAAATCAACCGCGCTTCTATTTTTTTCTCGTTAATCGTTAGTTTACCCTGAGCGAAGTCGAAGGGTCGTTCGTCATTCGGTCTTTCTCTGACACTCTGACACTCTGACACTCTGACACTTCTTTCTAATTCGTCCCTCGTCCTTCGCTCAAGTATTTGGACTCTTTCCCTGAAATCAAAAAAATGCGGCGAGGTGTATAAACCTACCTTATTACCGGAAGCCGCCAAGATATTGGCGCAAAAGTGAGCGACTGAACCCTTGCCTTTAGTGCCGGCGATATGAATAACTTTTAAATTGCTATACGGTATCTCAAGAGAACCAAAAAGTAACTTCACCCTTTCCAGTTTCAAATTTTTTTTATAGGGAAAAAACGATTTTTTCTCGTAGTTGATAAAAGATTCCAGGTATGCGCTTGCTTGATTGTAGTTTTTTATCGGCATATCGGCGGGAATATTACAACCGGATTTCGCTAAAGAAATTAGCGTTTATATTCCTCATCCGCTTGCGCGGATGAGCTGATAATTATTTTTTGCAACGCGTTACCCCGCGCTAATTTTGCCGTAGCGAAATTAGCGCGGGGTAATTCGGCTACAGATTTTCTCTACGCTCTTCGAGCTTGAGAAAATCTAAGCCTCATTAAATAATTATGGTAATTAGCTTTTATTTCTCGTAAGCTATCGACGCCGAATTTTTCTAAAAAACTTTCCGTAACGGCGATCGCCATCATACTCTCGGCGATAACGCCGCACGCCGCAATCGCGCAGATATCGGAACGTTCGATGATAGCCTTCGCGCTTTTTTTAGTGATAAGATTAACCGAAGATAATGGCTTGCGCAGCGTAGCGATAGGTTTCATGGCAATGCGCGCCTTAATCGACTCGCCATTGGTGATACCGCCTTCGATGCCGCCGGAATTATTGGTTTTATGATAAAACCCCCGAACCGGCGAATAAAAAATCTGGTCGTGGGATACCGAACCAAAGCATTTAGCATAGGCAAAGCCAAGGCCGATTTCTACCCCCTTAATCGCGGGGATGCTCATCAACGCGCCGGCTATTTTAGCGTCAAGCCGGCTATCCCAATGCATAAAGCTGCCTATTCCCGGGCAAGCGCCGGCAAGCCAAACTTCCACCACACCGCCCAAGGTATCCAGATTTTTATCAGCCTTGTCTATTTCCCTGAGCATCAATTTTTCTTTTGCCCGGTCAATACAATTAAGCTGAGAAAGATTTGTTTTTTTAATAATTTCTTCGATATTCTCAGGCTTGATTTTTGACTCAACTCTGCCGACGCTGACGGTAAAACTGACGATTTTTATATTAAAATTGGCGAGAAACTGTTTGCAGAGCGAACCAGCACAAACCCTTGCTGCCGTCTCGCGGGCCGAAGCGCGTTCTAAAAAGTTTCTTATATCCCTATCGCCATATTTCAGGCTGGCAGCCAAATCAGCGTGCGCCGGCCGCGGGACAACCAACTCAGGCTGGTTGTCGTTTGAACCGGCAAAGATCCTGGCGTCGTGATTATTGACAAGCACCGCGATAGGGCTGCCTAAAGTAATTTTGTTACGCACGCCGCTTAAAATCTCGCAGGTATCGGCTTCTATCTGCATCCGCTTTCCCCGGCCATAACCGGACTGACGGCGTTTTAATTCCGAGTTCACAATATTTTCTTCTATTTTTACGCCTTTAGGAAAACCTTCTAAAATAGCCGTTTCAGCTTTTCCGTGCGATTCTCCCGCCGTCAATATCCGCATATCTTTCTCCTTACGTATAAAACGGTTCTGTCAAAATCCTACCCTTTTTAACCACTAAGATGGTA
>PMCS01000014.1 GCA_003154195.1 Candidatus Omnitrophota bacterium
TTTTCCGGCCAAGGCCTGGATATAGGTTCCTTTAATATCCCAGATAATCGCTTTATCGCCTCGCGCTATAACTTGTTCTACGATTGGATAGGTTATCTGGGTCTTGCCTGAGCCGGGGGAGCCGACGATAAGAAGGTGCTGGTTTTCTTTGGGGTAGGGGAGGAAGGCGGCGTTACAGATTTTAATTTCTCCCTTTTGGCTTTGCGCGTTTTCGCTATGCGCTAATTTTAAAAGGAGAGGCATTGTCCGGTTTTGTTTNNAGAAAACGGCAGAGCCAAAGTTAAGCCAAAGGCCGTTTCGGTATAAAAATCATTCAACCAGAGAACGTGCGGGGAGATAAATCTTAATACTGCGGCAATACCGATTATCCCTGTCAGCAATAGCGAAGCCGTTGCGTTACCGGTTTTTTTCATTAAGAGAATAAGGCTGAGCACGGCAAAGCCGATGTGTGTCCATAATGCCGGATGCCGGGCAGCCTGGTTAAGCATTACGCCGCGACTAAAAGAATCGTTTAATGACCGCCAGATATTAAACCCATACCCCTGGAAATGCATAAGATAACACTCGTATAATATACCCACCAGGAAAGCGCAGACGAATTGTAGGAAAAACCCTCGGACAAACCCGGAAACATATTTAATCGCTTTGTATCCGGTTAAAGAAAATCCGTATTCGTTAAACCCGGCCCACACCGGAAACAATAACAACCCGATATTTACCTTAGCAACATTAAACAGGAAATTCCCCACTAGGCTATCAGGGAAGCGCAAACGCAGATAACTATAATCAAACGCCCCGGGGAAGAAATAAGTTGCCAGGGGTTTAAGCCCGAGCAATAAAGCGGCTGAGGCGATAACGGTAAAGGTTAGGCGCTTTTTCTTTATGATTGCCAGCGCGATAAGGACAAAGCCGATAACCATAAATAGGATATTGGTTCGAAATGCCGGCGCGAGGCAATCAAGAAGAAAGGAGAGGAGATCATTAAAACTTTTAAGGCTTGAGAAAATATACCGGTCGTAATAGTTTAGGTAGGCGACGATTATTCCGACCAGGAACGAAGTAAATACTTGTAACGCGAGTCCTTTGAAAAATCCCCGGATGAAGTTCATGAGTTTCTCCTGTCGTACATCTCGACTAAAAGATTACTTAGCTTTTGGGTCATTTCCGCAGAAACATTCTGCGTCCGGCCTAAAGCTTCGGCTAAAGTGGGAACTAATGCCCGGATTGCCTTAAGAATCTGGTTATGCCGGGTGTCTTTATTCATAGAATCTTTAACGGTGTTACGGACATAAGCGGAAGTGGTAAGGCCTAAAGATTTAGCTTTCTGGCGGATTTCTACGGCTTCTTGTTCAGGGATGGATATCAGCAGTCTTGCCATAGTAGTTTTACCTCCTGGTTGAAAGAATCTCTTTGTTAGAAAACAAAAAAAGGCCTGAGCTCTCGCTTTTCAGACGAGAACTCAGGCCATCGATACCCTTTTTGGGGGAAAATAAAAAAGCCTGGCTCCCCGCTTATTCAGCGAGAACCCAAGCGAGTTCATGATAATCCACAATTGTCTTTTCGTCAAGAAATTTTTCGCAGTCATAGGTTAAAATAAAAAAAGCCTGAGCCCTCGCTTTTTAGACGAGAACTCAGGCTTCTAATACCCTTGGTAGGGGGGAAATAAAAAAACCCGGTTCCCCGCTTATTCAGCGAGAACCCAGGTGAATTCATAATAAACCACAATTCTTTTTTCGTCAAGAAATTTTTCGCGGTCATAGGTTAAAATAAAAAAGGCCTGAGCTCTCGCTTGTTACGAGAATCCAGGCCTTTGATACCCTGTAAAAATAAAAAACCTAGATCTTCGCTTGTTCAGCGAGAAACTAGGTAAATCCATAATAAGACTTAATTCTTTTTTCGTCAAGGAATTTTTCATGTTACCCCGGGTTAAAAGAAAAATGCGGTCAGTGAAACAATAATCCGCAACCTCCTAAAAACAAAAAAAGCGCTCTCATCTCTTTTGTAGAGATAGAGCGCTTGTTATAGGCAGAGTCCTTGCGTGGTAGCGAGTTCCCGTATCCGGCATGTTCTTAAAGCTCTCCTTTTAGGTTATTTTCTTAGAGTCCTTAAAAATAAAAAAAGCGCAGTACCTTTCGTTATCCCAACAAAAGATAATGCGCTGAATAGACCGGTCTTCTTAGCGAGTTCCCTGATAGCCATATTTTATTGAAGTTAGACCCTTGGTGAAAATCTGGGAAAAATATAACACATTATTTCCCAAAAAGCAAGGGGCAGGCAAAAAATTATCCTTTATAAAAACAAGGGCCGACCGCGGCCTTGGGAACTCGCTAAAGTCCGGGCACAACGGCCAACCCCGGGCTTTCGCCCTAAGGCATATTTTAGCAAAAATATGGCGTTGTGTATTTAAAATTTTGACTTTTGCATCCCTAAATAGATAATTGCCTAACATTAATTTTAGTAGTAGAATTAGGGCAGCGAATTTACAAAAAAGGTTAGTTCCCTTTGTTTATTTTAACCCAAGCTATCATGGTAGAAAAGCAAATGGATTTGATTATTCAGGAATCCGGCTTTAACATCGAGAAAAAGATCAGCGAATCACCCTATTTATTGATGAGTTATATATGGGTGAATAATACTTAATATTTAAATTAACCGGTGGTATGGTATGAATATTTTAGAAAAGTCAGGATTAGAAATCATCGCCAAATTAATGGCCGTATCTGGCCGTACCGCTCCCAAATCCGGCGGCATTGACCATGTGAGGATAATAATTGCCGGTTCCCGGGAACAAAAATCTATCGCCGCTACGATGAAGAAAATCGGCGAAGAGATTTGTCGCAAACTGTCGGACAACAAGCTGGGGAAGGCGGTAAGGCTGGATTGGCAAAGCGACGCCCGGACTATAACGGAGTCCGGCCTGTTGATGCTAATCGGCGTTGAAGGAAGAAAAATATTAGGTCTTAACTGCGGAGGATGCGGATTCCCTGCCTGCTCGCAAATGCTAAAATACCCGAGAGTTTCCCTGGCGGAAAGCATGCTATCCGGCCCCTATTGTATCTTTAAAGTAATGGATTTAAGCATTGCCGTCGGGTCGGCAGCAAAAACCGCCATGGAACATAATGTTGATAACCGCTTGATGTACAAAGCAGGAGTTGCGGCATTAAGATTGGGTATCTTGAAACCATGCGATTTGATAATCGGTATACCCCTGTCGGCAACAGGTAAAAATATCTATTTTGACCGGCCGGATAAGCTGGAAGCGTGGAAAATAATCAAGGCAAATAAAAATAAATAAAAAATAGCGCCACCGTGATATACAATGCCCTTCGGCGCTAAAAACTAAAAGTTAATTAACCATTAGACTTGAGGACACTATCGCTGAAAAAACGGGTAACAGGATAAATCTGAAGGAGAGTAGCGCATGTATTTAAAAAGCCTAAAAATTACTAATTTCAGAAAGTTTGGCGAAAACAATAATACTGTAGAATTTGTAAGTTCAAAAAGTAACTCACTGAAATCCGATAATATCAATATAGCCACGGCAACAACACTGATTGTCGGGAAGAATAATTCTGGAAAAACAACGGTAACCGAGGCTTTAAAGAAACTGTTGGATGAAGGAGGGAAATTCCGATCTAAAGATTTTAACTTCATATATTTAAGTAGGTTATTGCAGGAATATTGTAGTGACCATTTTGAGAATTTTCCCAGTATAGAATTTGAAGTCAAAGTAGGGATTAATTTTGATAGCGATTGCGATCTGGTAACAAACTTTGCCCCCTTTATGAGCATAGAAAGCGTTCAGTCTGGAAACAAAGAAAGCTACTTTCAGGTTATCATGAAATATGAAATAGCGGAAGATGTTAAATTTACTGAAGAAGCTAAATCTATTATTGCGACGCATAGAGGGAAACCAATATTGTTCAGAAAGTTTTTAGAGCTGATAGACAATACCGATTTCAAGCTAAATTATTATGATTTCGAAGGCATCCCGATAGGCGAAAATAAATTTAGAATTAGCGACTTGCTGGAAATAGAAACGATAAATGCTAATAAAGTTATTAATGACAAGAGCCTGTCGGATATTTTCAATAAGGTAATAAATTTTAGATATAAAGCAGAAAACAAGAAAGGAATTAAGAGTTCAGTAAGTTCCGCGATAGATGAGATTAATGAAAATATTACAAAGAAGGTTGAAGAATCGCACACGTCATCTATCAATAAAGCTTTGAGCAAAATAGAATCCAGAGATCGCTTAGAAGTTAATTTGAGCGCAGATTTAACCTTTGAAAAACTAATGAGCGATATTATTAAATACGAATATAAAGAAGGTGAATTCCACATCCCCGAAGGGCAGTTCGGTTTAGGATATTCAAATCTTATGACTATAATAGGGAAACTCATAGAATATATTGAGAGGTATCCCAAACATGAATGTCACAGCAGGATTAATTTAATCTGCATAGAAGAACCAGAGGCTTTCATGCATTCGCAAATGCAGGAACTATTCATCAAGCATATCAACGACGCTGTTGACTATCTGCTAAAGGATAGTGAAAAAGAAATCAATAGCCAACTCATAATAACAACGCATTCACCCCATATCCTAAACAGCAAGATCCACAGCGGCAAGTCATTCAATAACATAAGTTATATTACAATCGTTGATAATCTATCTAACGTAGTCAATCTGAACGATATAAATGTTATGGAAGATAAATCGGCAACGCAGAAAGAGCCCAAAGAAGAAGTGATAAAAGAAAAGGAGGAGGCAAAGGAAAAGAAGCTCCGAGACGATTTGAAATTTCTAAAGAAACATATCAAATATAAAGTTTCAGAACTTTTTTTTTCCGATGCCGTTATATTTGTAGAAGGAGTCACAGAAGAAACACTGTTGTCTTACTATATAGATCAGGATGAAAAATTAGACAAATACTACATTTCAGTTTTTAATATAAATGGCGCTCACGGCCTCGTATACCACTCCCTGATTAAATTGCTCAAAGTTCCAGCCCTGATAATAACCGATTTAGACATAGACAGAAACGAAACTGAAAAGACAGAATGCGCTCAGATCAGCGATTTAAGCGGCAGAAAAACTACAAATGAGACTATTATTAAATATAATTCTGGCAGTAGTGATCTCGAAACAATTAAAAAGCATTTCGAAGATGAAAACATTTATGTCGCTTTCCAGAGCGAACAGATAGAAGGGTACTATGCGACAAGTTTTGAAGAGGCTTTTATTTTGACTAATTACGGAAACGATATTCTTAATAAAGTTGTATCCCATATTAAGCCTAGAATTTACGCCGCAATTGTAGGGGCAGAAAAAAACCGGAACAATCTGAAACAGGAATCATATAAACTTCAAATAAAGCTATCCGCTGATAAGAGTGATTTCACTAACGAAATTCTTTATGAAGTCGTCATTGCCGAAGACGCAGAAAGTATCCCGAAACCTCCCAAATATATAAGTGACGGATTAGTCTGGCTTGGACAATCAATAGAGAAGCAGATGAAGGGGAGCGTAAAGCAATGAGCCTGTCAGTAATATCTCCCGCTTCCGCTAAAGAAGAATTAGACGTACAGAATATCATTGATTCCTATATAGATAATGACGAGAGCATTGTCTTCAATGCAGGTGCAGGTTCAGGGAAAACTTATGCGCTTGCTGAAAGTCTGAAATACATTATACAAAAACACGGGGATAGGCTGAAACATCATAATCAGAAAATTATGTGTATAACATATACTAACGTCGCAACGAATGAGATTAGGGAACGGCTTGGGAATTCTGACCTAGTAAGAGTTTCTACTATTCATGAAAGGCTTTGGGCTCTGATCAAAGATTACAGAAAAGAACTCGTAAGAATACATGCCGCAAAAATTAAAGAAGAACTTACTCAGCTGCAATTCGACTTAAACGAGAATCCTGAAGAAAAAGCGGAAAAACAATTCAGGGCTTTCCGCGATTTGAACGATAACCAAAGAACTGATTTTAAAAACGTTATGCTCGTCCAGAAAAACAACTTTAATAAGTATTACGATAAAGCGGCCAAAGAGTTCAAAAGCGTTTTAGGGGTACATCTGGCACAATACTCAAGCATTTTGAGTAATGTAGCGAATTTTAAAAAGATAGTAAATACCATATACAAAATAGAGAATTATTCAGACTGCCTGGTACAGATAGACGCCAAAAACCCTAAATTCAGCGAGGTCAGGTATGAAGACAAATACAATACAGATATTTTGCATAGAATGATAATCAGCCACGATACCCTCCTGGAATACTCTCTGACAATGATCAAAACTTATGATTTACTAAGGCGAGTCATCCTGGATACTTACCCGTATATCCTGATAGATGAATACCAGGATACAAACGAAAGTGTCGTACAAATAATGAGATTCATCGAAGATCACGCAAAAAGCATCAAGCGTAAAATATTCATCGGGTATTTCGGGGATTCAGCACAAAATATTTACGAAGACGGTATAGGCACCAGACTTCTGGATATCCACCCCGGTCTAAAAATCGTAAATAAACAGTTCAATAGGCGCTCGCATTCAGAAATAATCGACGTTATAAACAAAATCAGAAACGATGACATTAAACAGAAATCTATTTATGACGATTGTGCTGGTGGTTCCGTAAAATTTTACACAGGCGTAGATGAAACCAAGCACCAGTTTATTGCCGAATACAAAAAGAAATGGAATATAAACAAAGAAAACAAACTACACTGCATGGTTCTGCTTAATAAATTCGTAGCTGAATTCAACGGATTTCCTGATATATACGACTGTTTTTCAGAAACCGCATACTACAAAAGAAATTATGACAGATTAAATAACGAATTGTTGAGCAACGATTTATCAAAACTCGGAAACATCCCAAATCTTTTCTACAGAATACTCCAATTCATAAATAACCTGAATAATCCTAAAACAATTTTAGCCAATCTGATCAATAAAAAAATTTATTCACAAATGACTATAGCAGAATTGAAAAAGCTAGTTGCCATACTGAAAGATATAAAGGGCGTTTCTTTGGGGGAATACGTAAAAGATATATTCGAAAAGTACGAGAATTCAGGAAGCGCATACTATAAACAAGTTATACGGGAATTAATAAATATCGAATCATATTCCCACCAGCACGTTACAAATTACTTGTTAGATGAATTATTTCTGAATATAGGGAGCGCGCGAATAGAGGATTTCAAATTAAAATTACTAGAACTATTCAACGAAAACTTGGTTGTAAAGGCCGCCGAAAAAGAAACCTTAGAATTAAAACATCAATTAGAACAATTAACTGGCAACCAATCTTTATCCTATTTGGACACGGAAGAAGTTAATAATTTTAAAAACAAAATACACAAACTACTTAATAGCCAAAAGATATCTGGCATAAGTGACAAAGATATAGATCCTTTCAGATCAAAAGTTGATAAACTATTTGAAGACGAAATATTCTCAATTGTCGATATTGATGAAGCAGAAGAAGCAAAAAAGAAGTTAGATCTCTTGCTTAGTATTAAACTGGACCAATGGGCCATTTGGCACAAATTCATTAACGACGAACAAGAAATAGATACCGTTTATTATACTTATCACGGAACAAAAGGAGCCGAATTCGATAATGTAATCATAATCATGGAAAACGATTTCGGCCGCCTAAGCCCGGATAAATTCTCATCATTCTTCGAACACTATGCCAACCCGATACCATTGGACGAAAAAGAAACAGCCCAGCTTTATAACACAAGAAATCTACTATACGTTTCCTGCTCGCGCGCAATAAAAAACCTAAGAATACTATATCTAGATGATATTTCCGAATTCAAAAAAGGTATAGAAAACATATTCGGAACAATATCACCATATCAACCCGGAGAAATCAGCGCCTAAGAGACAGACCAGTGAAGCATGTTTGAGAAAAAAGCATAACAACGTGTTAGTACTGGTAATATTAAAAAAATACGGAATAGAATATGAAATTCGCTCTGATAAACGGGAATAAGATGGAGGCTCAACCGGGGCTGAGAGGTACGTGTGTGTATTGCCAAAGCGATGTAATTGCTTATTGCGGATCAGAAAAAGTTTGGCATTGGAAACATAAAAGAAAATCTCTGTGCGATTCATGGTGGGAAAATGAAACAGAGTGGCACAGGACCTGGAAAAATTATTTTCCTACGGAGTGGCAGGAAAACATCCATAGCGATTCCACGACAGGGAAAAAACATATTGCAGACATAAAAACGGATAGAGGTTTTGTGATAGAATTTCAGCATTCTGCAATCAAATCTGAGGAGATAAGGGCCCGTGAAGCTTTCTATAAAAATATGGTGTGGGTTGTTGATGGTACACGATTGAAGCTGGACTACCCACGTTTTTGTAAAGGATCTAAAGAATTCAACTCTTGGTTGGAATCTAAATACTTCAGGTCTCCTATTTGGAAAGATATTTTTTCAACCTACTTTCCCGAAGAGTGTTTTCCTAAGCGGTGGCTTTCCAGTTTAGTGCCAGTTTATTTTGATTTTCAGGGTATCTCTCCTTTTGCACAACTAGATGGAAAGCACGATCTTCTTTGGTGTATTTTTCCGGGGGATATAGGGGGATGGGCTGTAGTTGCTAATCTTCAGCGAAAAGACTTTATAGAATGCTCCTTAACTGCATCCAGTTTACTTCTAGCTCAAGATATCTGTTCTCATATTGCAAAGCGTAATCAACAGCAACGTACAAAAGAGAAAGAGCAAAGGGAGTTACGAGAGTGGAGAGAAAAACAGAGAGCCGAGGCTTTTAGGCAATTTATGATAAATCCAAGACGTAGGAGATAGGAAAATGTTTAGCGGTAAAGAATAGCCAGCTATCATCGGTGGGTTATTTGAAACGATTCATTGATCAAGCCCTGTGTTTATAAGAAGAATGATCGTAAATAATAAGCTAAACAAGACGCTCTATCCAGTTCCTTACGTATCATGGCGAAAGTCCGATAGTGGAGAACAAAAATAACCATGTGACAGGACAATTTTTTACAATATTTGTAAGACCATGTCTATTAAGCAGTTATGAGGATGAGAAAAATAGATGATCCGGTTATATTATATTATTATAAATAGCGGAGTGTGACATATGGATATCATAAACCTTCTTGAAGCAAATGGGCCAATGCTTTCTTCATCTATAAAGAAGAAGCTATTGAATGCCGGGTTATCAGACGTAGCTGCTCGTCAGCAAATGTCGCGGGTTAGTAAACAAATTAAAAAGCTTCCTGGGAATTTTTTCCCATGCCGGGCTGCCTTTTTATACTTAAAAAGTCATGAAAATACAGATAAATTTTTTGAAAATTTAATCTTTGCGCTCAAGGAAACTAATTCAGTACATTTTGGTGCAATTGCTGCCTTGGCTGCAAGAGGTGGAAAGACCAATCTTGAAAAATTCAAAGTTTTATCTGGCGCACCCATAATGCGTAAAAAACACAAAAATTTTGATCTATTGATGGCAGAGCTTGTTCAATCAAAACTCGTTTTTAAAAAACAAGAAAACGACAAAGAGATTATTGAGTTACATACTAGTTTATTAAACGCAATGCCAAAAAGTGCATGGACTGATGCAGACGAGGTTATTGAGGAACTGATTGCCGCAGCCTTTGCAAATTGGATAAAGAAAAATGGCCTTGGTTCTTATAATAAATTAAAACGTAATGGCGAGTTTAATTCTTATTATTGGGATATAACCGCGCCTTCATATGTTTTCCCTCTTTGCGAAAAGAGCGAACAGGCAAAATCGGGATTCGTTGTAGTAGATATATTACCTCAATATGATATCACTGAAGAACAGATTCGATATTTTGTTAAAAAATTTGAATCAACCCGTAGCCAGTACCGATTTGGTAGGTTCCTTCCTATTCTAATCGGCAACAATTTTTCTGCATCTGCATTCAGCTTCGGTAAGAAATCTGGTTTTATCATTACTACACCTGCCAACTTTTTTGGCGAACAGGTTGGGGCCCTGTTGTCAGATTTAAAAAATACGCTAGAAAATATGACGTTAGCAGTGAGCAAAAAAACCGAGGTAGAAATCACGAACATGTTTAAGTCGGTTGCCAAACTCGAAGGTAAATCAAATAACATCCGGGGAGCTTTATTTGAATTAGTTACCGGACATATGGTTTTTAAAAAATTCGGCGGAATCATGGATATTAATAAAAATATAAAAAATGATAATGGTGAGAAAACAGAAATTGATGTTCTTTGTCTGGAGGGCAACAAGGCTATTAGAGTATTTGAATGTAAAGGATGCAATGCAAATCAAATCATAGACTTGTCAACTGTTCAACGGTGGGAAAAAAAGATTAGTATTATTCGGAATTGGATCAATGGGATTAGTGTCTATGCGGGGCGGGAACAACATTTTGAGTTTTGGACAACAAGCAGTTTTAAACCCGAAGCAACTGATTATATTAAAAGAATGAAGACTTCTGTTAAGAAGTATACAGTCGATTGCAAAGCCTATCCTGAATTGTTAGAAATTGCTAAAAGTGAAAAGCTCAATTCAATTTATGATCTTTTAAATGAACATTACGGGACGTATGAACGTCTATAGCATAGAAAAATTAAGGCTGGGGTGATTGTGACTATCCATGCAAAAATTCCAACCTACCCCCAATAATAATGCCTTATCATCCCGCCCATCCTTGTCTGGCATTTAAGCTTCCCTGATTTTCTCTCCGATTTATACTTCAGCGGTTCATTATCTACCCCCGAATGCGGCCTCTTGGTGAGATAGTGGTCTACGTATTCTCTGATTAGATATTTAAAATGATTCTCGCCGAATACAAAGAAATGATCCAGGCATTCTCTCCGGATAGTCCCCACAAACCCCTCGGCATAAGGATTAAGGTTAGGGGAGCGGAAGGGTATCCGTTGAACCTGGGCATTAAACGGCTTGAGCAGATCATCAAATCCCTTAGGGAATTTCTTATCGCTATCCCGGACGATAAGTTTTTTGGTATTGTCGCCAAAAATAAACGATATGCTCTTGGCTGCTTTAATTACCCATTCCTTATCCGGGTTCTGGGTAATCCCGGCGATATATACCTTCCTTGTCCTTATATTAATAAAGAACAACACATGGAACATCTTTGGCCCCAGAGCAGTCCAGACCGTCTGGGTAAAAAAGTCGCAGGCCCATAAAGTTTCAAAGTGCCGCTTGATAAAGCTGTCCCAGGAGTCTTCTTTTCGCTTAGGGCTAGGTTCTATACCGTTTCGTACCAGGATTCGTTTTACGGTATTTCGGGATAATTTTCTTATATTAAGCTTCTTCAGTTCCCCCAATATTCGGCCATAACCCCACAGCTTATTATCTTTCGCCATCCTCACGATAATATCAACAATATCCCGGCTGGTTTTCCTTGGTCTGCCGCATTTAGGCCGCTTCTTGTCGATGATATTTCCCTTAACCCACCTTCTAAAGGTAGAATAGTTTACGATAGAGATAATCTCCCTGATTTGACCGCCTAACGGTAAGCCGTATTTAACCAGCCGACGTTTCTCTGCCGGTGTGGTAGTTATCCTTTTCGGTAACTTAGACCTTAAGATCTCGTTTTCTACCTTAAGGTACTCCATCTGCCGGATCATATTACCCTGGGTCACCCTACCTAAAAGACATAAAAACTCTTGGAAAAGGTTACTGTTTATGGTATAAGATTGGGTATAATTCATCTGGTTTTTCTCCTAAAATCTACGGATTTTATTAATTTAACACTTCTCATCTTTTCGGCACCCCCCTGACGACGAACAAGCCCAAATTCCCGAAAATCCCTTCAAAAATTCTCATTTTTTTAGGCTCTTTTTAGGTGTATAATTAGCCAAGCTGGATAGGGTAGACGGTAGCGTGTTTCTCTCTGCCGGTGGTATGTCTCCTTTTTCTATCCTAAAAACTACAGCTTTTTTACCCCTTGGGTGCGGGCAGAGCGTTGGGCCATTAAAGGGAATCGGTTTTCAAGGTAAAATCAGCGGAAAATCGAGTATATACTTTTTATGTATGAGTATATATTTTGTATATATTTGGTATATACTTTTGTGTCAATTTTCGCCGNNGTTCGGTGTCCTGTCCGGCCGGGCAGTTTCTGGAAAAAAGCGCCCCCTCTTCGGGGGGCGTTTTTTTTCAGAAATTTGCCCCATAGAGGTGAACGGATTATTTTTGCCATGAAGAGGATAGAGTCAGCGCACGGCAAAAATAATCCGGTGAGTTTACGCCGAGGCACGAAGTGACGAAGTACTTCTGGCTGGCTCAATAAAACTTGCTGTTTTGAAGCGAAGCGCACAAAATAGCATAGTTGAATTAGTCCCGCCGAAGGCGGGAGCAGCCATTTTTTGATGTTTCAAGCTCATTCTTCGGAAACGGAGAAGCGAACAACGCTTCTCCGTTTTTGTTTTCGGAACCTGGGACGGGAGATAATTCTATTGAGCAATTTCGGTTTGCGGAGTGAAATAGAAAAAAGAAGAAAATCTTAAGCCTAACCACGGGATTCCAAATTGTTGAAGCAAAGCGATCAGCCAGGTCTATCATACCTTGGTATAATTGATTTTTTTATCCCGCATGTTTTAATATCATAAAGTTATATTTGGTTAACTATTTTAATTATCTCGATCATCTTTTATATCTAACCTTGTCAACTAAGGGGTAGCGAAATGCTTTCAAGCAATAAAAATGTTTATATCGTAGATGACGACGAGTCGGTATGCCGCGCGCTCAAAATTCTTTTAATGACTTTTGATTTTGAAGTAAAAACATTTAATTCGGCAAAAAGTTTTTTTGACGCCGTGCCCAATGATGAACCCGGTTGTTTAGTCCTCGACATTCATATGCCGGGAGTGGACGGATGGGCGGCGCAGAAAAAGATTCTTGACTCCGGATCGAACCGCCCGGTTATTTTTATTTCTGCCGAAAAGCAGGAGAGCGCCGCCGGCCGCGCTTTGAACGTAGGAGCAGTGGGTTTTTTGCAAAAGCCGGTTAATGGCCAGACGTTGGTCGACTTTATTAACGTCGCGTCGGAAAATACGAATAGGATGATTAAATAGTAAGACGAAGAAGCGCGCGACAACTTTTGGCAATAAACCATTGTCCATCGGGATAAATAAGTTGCAGGGAGCTTTTGTTTGTATTATAATATTGGCGAAAATAGTCAAAAATTAACAGAAGAGTATAAATGAAACCGACAAAGAAAATAATTACCAAACAAAAACGAATCCTCCGGGTTGTTAAAAAGCGCCCTATCGGTTTAAGCGACGGCGCGCGTAAGGAAGCGAAAACGCCGCGAGGAGAAAAAACAACCCGCAGTAATCTGGAAAAGAAGATCCGCCGGCAAATGGATAATCTGAAAAGAAAAAATGGTCAATTAAAGGATGGGGCAGAGCAACGGATAAGGTCACAAGAGCAGATTTATCTCCGGACCAAAGCGATGGACTCGACCGCCGATGGTATTTTTATTATCAATGCCCGGAAGCCCGATTTTCCTATCATCTATGCTAATCAATCCTTGGCGGCGATGACCGGCTATACAAAAAAGGAAATCATCGGCCGAAATTTTTTAGACCTTTATGGTACTGATATTGGTCCCCGTACGGTTAAAGAAATAAAAGATACGATATGTCAAGGTGAACCTTTTTTTGGGGAAATGATAAATTTAAAAAAGAACGGCAAAAAAATTTGGAGCTCGCTGCGTATCGTTCCGATATATGGTCCTGGTGAAGTCGTTGCCCATTATGTCGGGCATCAGGCCGATGTTACCTTAACGCGGGAGAAAGAGTTAGAGATTGATAGACAGCGCGAGGATCTCCTGCATGTTACCAGGGTAGGAAAGCTCGCGGAGTTTGTTTCTTCGCTTGCCCATGAAATCAGCCAACCTCTTGCGGCTATTCTTTCTTATTCCCAGGCTGCCCAGCGTATGTTTGCGGGCAGGGAGCCTAAGCTACAGGAAATCCTGCAGTATATCATTAATGATGACCAGCGAGCGGCCGCGGTTATACATCGATTACGCGCGCTGTTAAAAAAGAGCGCGCCCGAAATGAAGCCGGTAGATATCAATGCGATTATCAACGAGACCATCGTGCTTATCACTACCGACGCTACCGTAAAAAACGTTATTTTAAAACTTGAACTGGAGAATAATCTTCCGCTTGTGCGCGGCGACCGGATACAGCTGCAGCAGGTCCTTTTGAATCTTATCAGCAATAGTTTCGATGCTATTGAAGATAGCCCTTATCTTCATGAAATATTGATTCGCACATCGCGCAAAGATCCTGATACGATTATGGCGGCGGTAAAGGACTCCGGATGCGGGATCTCCGCGCAAAATATGCCTAAGCTCTTCACTCATTTTTTTACCAGTAAACCCGATGGTTTAGGCATGGGATTGTCGATCAGCCGCTCGATTGTCGAGGCGCATGGCGGGCGATTGGATGTAGAAAATAATCCCGACCGCGGCGTAACCTTTTATTTCACTATTCCCGTTGCCGCCAAGAATACTCCATGAATAATCGCAAGCCGATAATTTATGTCGTCGATGACGATATCTCCGTATGCCGGGCGATAGCTTTACTGCTGGAATCACATGGGTTTAAGGTTGTGACGTTTACGCTGGCCGCCAGTTTTTTATCTTTTAAGCATCCTAAGGTGCCGTCATGTTTGTTGCTTGATATACGTTTGCCGGATATCAACGGGCTTGTTCTTCAGGATAAAATGGTGCAGCGGGGGATTAACATCCCTATTATTTTTATTACCGGGCATGGAGATATCCCTAAGAGCGTGCAGGCGATAAAAGCCGGAGCCATAGATTTTTTTGTTAAACCTTTTACCGCGGCGAAACTCGTTGATGCTGTTGAGTTTGGCATTGTAGAGAGCAGAGTCAGAAATAAAAAACAGGCCGAAACCGCAAGAATCTGGCGGAATATCAAGACGTTGTCCCCCCGAGAGCTTGAAGTCTTCCGTTTGGTAGTCAATGGGATGTTGAATAAGCAGATTGCCCTCAAGCGGGGAACTGCCCTTCAGACGATAAAAGTCCATCGCGGCCGGGTCATGCGGAAGATGCAGGCTAAAAACGTTACTGAACTCATCCACTTCGCTCAAAAAGCAGGCATTACTTCATCCCGGCACTAGTTACTTCCCAATCCTTAGATGCTTTAGTAAGGCTCGCTCAAGTTCTCAAGAAATCTACCGCATACTTTCTTGATACGCAATGAGGTTAAGTTTTATAATTAACAAGGCGTTGTTATTGAAAGGAGCAGCGATGAGGAAGATATTCATATCAGATAGGGGCGGGGTTTTCATATTTTTTCAGGAAAGACACGGCTCTTAACGTGGAATGCCGGTACCGGCATTTTTCCAATGCAAATATAAATAAGCCTAATGATGGCATAAATGTTGATATGTTTCTCGCTGGGATTTCCCGGTTTTATTAAAATACGGCACAAAAGATGAGAAAAACACTTTTGATTATCGGAGGCAGCCGCGGTATTGGTAAAGCCATTGCTTTAAGCCTCGCCGGTTCCGGATGGAATATCTGGTTGACCTATCGGAGCAACCACGCTGCCGCTGAAGAAACAAAAAAAGAAATAGAAAAATCAGGCGTGGTTTGCCGCCTTTTTGCCTTTGATGTCGCGGATTATCGCGCGACCGAAGAAGCCCTGGGCAAAGCCTGCGACGAAACCCCGCCCCACGCGCTTGTTTATAATGCCGGTATCGCGCGGGATAACCTGATGGTTTGGATGACCAGGGAAGAATGGGATACGGTTATTTCCACAAACCTGAATGGATTTTATAATATCATGCACGTTGTGCTTTTCCCGATGCTGCGCGAGAAACGCGGGCGCATTGTCGTTGTTTCTTCGACATCAGGCCAGATCGGCCAGGCCGGGCAAGTTAATTATTCCGCGTCCAAGGCGGGGCTTATCGGCGCAGCTAAAGCCCTGGCCCGGGAAGTAGGTAGAAAGAATATCCTGGTTAATGTTGTGGCTCCGGGCGTAATCGAAACCGAGATGACCGAGGAGCTTCCCCAAGACAAAATCATGCCGCTTATTCCTTTAGGGCGTTTTGGCCGGCCGGAGGAAGTGGCGTCAGTGGTAAATTTTCTTTGCACCGAAGAGAATATGTACATTCATGGACAGGTTATTGGCATTAACGGCGGGCTGGCTATTTAAATCACAAACTTCCTCTGTAAAGGATTATTAAGACAATTATGAAGAGGTATAACGATATAGTAGTAGGGAGCGGCATCAGCGGTTTAACCTTGACGCTGCTTCTGGCGATGAACGGGCGTAAAGTCCTTCTTCTTGAAAAAGCGCCGCATATCGGGGGAAGCCTCATTCGTTTTTATAAGGAAGGCGTTCCTTTAGACACCGGTTTCCACTTTACCGGCGGTTTTTCTTCCGGCGGCATTCTGGCCGATATGCTTTATGTCTTGGGTATCAGCGATTCTGTCCAACCTATTTTTCTTCCTAATTCCGAAGCAAACCGTTTTGTCTTTGAGCAGGATGGGGCGGTTTACGATATGCCGTTCGGCATAGATAATTGTTGTGCCGCATTGTGCAAATATTTCCCGGATGAATCGGCCGCGATTAACGAATATTTCGCGCGGGTTAAAAAAGTATACCAGTCGACGGTAACGTTTGATTTGCGCAAGCTTTCGCTTTCTGTTGAACCGATCGAGGAAGATTATATCAGCCTTGAACAGTTGCTTAGCTCCTTGACCGCTAACGCTAATCTCAAAGGGCTTTTGTCGGCATGTTGCTTGTGCTTCGGGGTGCCGCCGAAGGAAGTATCATTCGCGAATTATGCCCGCGTAGCTGTCGGGCTGTACGAATCGGTAGCGCGCATCAAAAATGGCGGCGAAGCGTTCATCCGTGCGTTTCGTGAGCGCTTTGCGCAATTCGATGTAGATATTCTCTGCAATGCTTCTATTACCGAATGTACCGATGTCAGCAATGATATCGTTGGCGAGTTTGTGTTGGACAATGGAGATGTGATGCGCGCGGATAATTGCATTTTTACTATTCATCCCCAGGAGGTTTTAAAAATTCTGCCGCGTGAGCACTTGAGCAAGGCATTTGTGGACAGGGTTTCTTCTTTTGAGAATTCCAACGGTTTTTTCTCTTGTTTCGGCGTTGTTAAAAATGCTGACCCTTTAGCCTTCGGGCCGAGCATTGTTTCGCTTCTTCCCTGCGCCGATTTGAATACGTTGCTCGACCCTCGCTACGCGGGAAGGGCAGCGCTGGGGGTAATGCGCAGCGCGGAAGAAGCCGGGGATAAAACGCATTGCGTGATCACTGCTTTTGAGCCGGAATTCTTTTCTAATATCCAACAGTGGGCCGATTCTTCCGTTGGGATGAGGCCGGCTGCCTATACCGAGTATAAAAAGCGCAAAACCGAAGAGATTGCCCGGCGTGTCGGCAACTTGTATCCTCAGTATCGCGAGGGATTTAGCGTCCTGGACGCGGCTTCGCTGCTGACATTCCGGGATTACCTATTTTCGCCGGAAGGCAACGCCTACGGGATAAAACAGAAGATGGGACAGTTTAACCTCTTTGGCAAACTCCCGCTGGTTAATCTCTATGTTGCCGGCCAGAGTGCGGTTTTGCCCGGTGTTGTTGGCTCAATGCTATCTTCATTTATTGTGGCCAGGAGCTTGATCGGCAAAGATAAGTGTAACTATTTTATTGAAGGGAGGTTGTCACGGTGAGAAGAGTAGCGATTACCGGTTTGGGGGCAATTACTCCCTTAGGCAACAGCGTAGAGGCGCTTATCTCGGGGCTTGAGCGCGGAGAGTGCGCAACTCAGTATATGCCCGAGTGGCAAAAGTACAAGGGGTTACGCTGCCTCGTAGGAGCGCCTGTCCGGATGCAGGACGAGCAATTGATTCCGCGCCAGAACCGGCGTTCGATGGGGAGGCTAAGCATATTTGCTGCTCAAGCTGCCCAGCAAGCCCTCAAGGATGCGGGAGTTTCCCGGGAAGAGTTATCCAGCAGCCGGCTCGGCTGCGTTATTGGTTCGACCATGGGAAGCGCGGAGAGTATCAACGAGGCGTTTGAAACGCTTATTCCTGATTTTGACTTGAGTAAGCTTAACTCGACAAAATTCTTTCAATGCATTTCACACACCGCGGCAATGAATGTCGCGCAGTATCTAGGTATAATCGGCACGGTGATGGCGACTAACGCTGCCTGCGCTTCAGCCTTACAGGCAATCGGCGCAGGGTATAATCTCATTCGCTTGGGCGAGCAGGATATTATGTTATGCGGAGGAGCCGAAGGATTGCATCCGACAGTGGTCGGTTCCTTTGACGTCCTCTTTGCTACCTCCTCAAGTTATAATCAAGCGCCGAAAAAAACGCCCCGGCCTTTTGATGTCAAACGCGATGGCCTTGTGTGCGGCGAGGGCAGTGGTATTGTAGTCCTTGAGGATTATGAAAGAGCAAAAAAGCGAAAGGCTAAGATTTACGCGGAGATTATCGGCTATAGCAGCCACGGAAATGGCAGCCATGTCAGTGAATCAAAACGGGAGGCAATTACGCTCTGCGTGAAGGAGGCATTAGAGAGGGCAGCGGTATCGTCCCGGGATGTCGATTATATCAACGCCCATGCCACGGCCACAATTCAGGGAGATAAAGAGGAGGCTGCCGCCATTCGTCAGATTTTCGGCGATACTGTCGCGGTGAGCAGCCTAAAGGGCAATATCGGCCATACGTTGGGGGCCTCCGGATCAATAGAGTTGATCGCTTCATTAATAATGATGGAGAAAAATATAATCTATCCCACGTTAAACCTGGAAGAACCCGATAAGGATTGTCAGGGAATAATGCATGTGATGAAACCGTTGAATAAAAAGATAAATATCCTGCTGAAAAACTGTTTCGCCTTTGGCGGTATAAATGCCGCTTTAGTTTGTAAAAAAGAGAAGTGAAAGATGAAAAAGCTGATCTATGTGGTTTTTGCAGTGATGGTGTTGGGTGGATGTGCAACGGGAAGAGTAGTCCCAACAGGAAAAGATACCTATATGATTAATGGTTGTACTTCCACTCCATTTTCTAAAGGTGATGCTGTGTTGGCTAAGCTATATGGAATCGGAAACAAGTATTGTATTAGTAAAAATAAGCAACTTTATTCTGTGAAAACTGAATGCAGTGATTGGGCTGCGTTCACTAGATGGTCTACGGCTGAGCTGATCTTCAAATGCTTATCAGAAAATGGCCCCGATTCCATTAACAAGAGAAATGATACCGTCAAAACAGATGCAAATGCTGGGGACAGCTACCATAACTAATTTATTTATCTGTGACAATCTGCGCAATCTAGTGAGCGAAGCGAACGGGTGGTTAAAACTCCCGTTTATCTTTCTCTGTGAACTCCGTGTTCTCTGTGGTGAGATTTTTTCCTTTGTGTTTTTTGTGCCTTAGTGGTAAAAGTTTTGCTTTTATTTATATTCAAAATAATCTAAGGGGGGTTGCGATGGCGGAACAAACTATAATTAATATGGTCAATGAAGTTTTTATCGATTCCTTTGAAATTCCTGCCGATAAGCTTGTGCCGGAGGCAAATATATTTAATGATTTGGGCCTCGATAGTCTGGATATTGTCGATCTTGTAGTCGCGCTTCAGAAAAAATTCGCCGTGGCCATCCGGGATGACGAACGCGTAAGGACCATCCGCACCTTAGGGGATATCTATAATTTTATTCAATTGATAAAAACAGAGGGTAATAAGTAATGCGGCTTTTGAAACTGATATACCTTAATATTACCTTTTATGCGTTCTATATTATTTTTTCTTTGGTTTTTATCCCGTTATTGACGGTATTCATCGTTTGCTGCCGGCTAATCTTGTCGCATCGCCAAACCATGAAGCGCCTGCGCCGGGTAATTGTTTGGTACGGAACAGTGGCTATCCGCATCCTGCCATTTCCCTTGATACGGGTCGAATATAAAAATTATGCCCGTAATGAAGGCAGAGGGCCTTTTATTTTTGTCAGTAATCACCGCTCGTCTTCGGACCCATTTTTAATGGCTTGCCCCTGTCTTTTTTATGAAGCGATACAGGTGGTAAATATCTGGCCGTTTCGTCTTCCGGTTTTAGGTATTATCGCTAAACTTGCCGGGTATTTAAGTGTTCGCGAGATGCCTTTTGAAGATTTTTTTGCTAAAACGACTAAGCTTCTAAGGGAAGGAGTTTCGATAGTTGTTTTTCCCGAAGGAACGCGTTCAAGAGATAATTCCGTGGGGCAATTCCACGGGGCGATATTTCGTGCCGCGATTGAAGTAAAAACGCCGATTGTTCCGTTATGCATTACGGGAAGTGAACTTATCCCTCCAATAGGTTCCATGCTATTGCGTCCGGGAGTAATTAAAATACACCAGCTTAAGCCATTGCTTTGGGAAGAATACGCGGGGTTTAGCCCGTTTAAACTTAAAAATCATGTCCGCCAAATGATTATCAATGAAGTCGCGGCGATGGAAAAATGAAAGTATGAAAAATTTTTATAAATACGAAAAAATAAGTTTTTTATCGTCATCCAGAATAAAAGCGGTTCAGGAGAAGCTTTTACATGAACATGTTATGTATTGTAAAAATAATTCCCCTTTTTACCAAAGGTTATTCAAGGGGCATAAAATAAATCCCGGTAAGATCAATCTCAGCAATCTTTGCGATATTTCTTTTACGGATAAGGCCGACATCGAGAACAGCAACGATGAATTCATGGCGGTCAAAATTGAAAAAATAGTCGATGTTGTTTTATCATCGGGCACGACCGGCAAGCCTACTAAAATAGCTTATACCGAATCTGATTTGCGGCGATTGGCTTACAATGAAGAGAAATCTTTTTTAAACTGCGGTTTTACGCCGCGGGATACCGTGCTTTTAACCTGTACCCTTGATCGCTGTTTTGTCGCCGGCCTGGCTTATTTTCTCGGCGTCCGGGCGGTTGGGGCAACCGCAATCAGGAATGGATTGAGCAGTTTAGAGAGCCATGCCCAGGTAATCCGCAGCATGCGGCCGACTGCCATCGTGGGAGTGCCCAGTTTCCTAAGAAAACTCGGGGGTTTTCTCGCCGAAAATAAAAGCATCCCAAAAACTCCGGTTGTTTCTAAACTTGTGTGCATTGGGGAACCCCTGAGGATGGCTAATCTAAAGCTTTTAAAAGTCGGAAGCGATTTGGAAAAAATCTGGGGCGCGAAAGTTTATTCCACATATTCTTCTTCCGAGATTGTCACTACTTTTTGCGAGTGTACCGCTCAATCCGGAGGGCATCTGCATTCCGACCTGGCAATAGTAGAAATCGTAGACGATAGCGGAAATGTCCTTGGCCCGGGAGAAATCGGCGAGGTGGTGGTTACCCCGCTGGGCATAGAAGGAATGCCGCTTATACGTTTTAAAACCGGGGATGTAAGTTTTATTATTGATACCCCATGCAAATGCGGGCGTAACTCTATCAGGCTTGGCCCGATTGTGGGCCGAAAAAAGCAGATGATGAAAGTGAAAGGAACGACGATTTATCCCCAGGCAATATATTCGGCTTTGGAAGAGATCGAAGGAGTCAGGGAATATTACATCGCTGTAACGAATGAGAGTGAACTTTCCGATATGGTTGAGGTGCATCTCGCGCTTAATAATCCTGGCCGCGCGCCCGAAGAAATTGAAAATAAATTGCAGTCCAAATTGAGAATTAAACCCAAGGTGCTTATCCGGGATGAAAAAATTATTCGAGAGCAAATATATAATCCTAAATTCCGAAAACCCATACGCTTCATCGACAGGAGAAAACCATGAACGTCTGCTCGACGCAATTAAGTAATTTTGAATTCACCAAAGAAGAAATTGAACATACCGCAAAAAGCAACCGCCTGCTTTCCATGGAGATAGAATTCAGCCTGCGTTGTAACTTACGCTGTCAATATTGCTATGTACCCGATGAAAAAAATTTAGAAAATGAGCTTACCCGCGAAGAGATTCGTGATACCATCCTGCAGGCCAAAGCGCTTGGCGCGCGCAAAATCATTGTTCTTGGCGGCGAGCCGATGGTTTATCCGCATATAATGGAAATGCTTGAGTTTATCAAAGAAAACGGCCTCAATATAGAGCTGTTTACTAATGGTTCCAAGATAACGCCTGATATCGCCCGCCGGTTATTCGCGTTGGATACGTTCGTAGTTTTAAAGATGAACAGCCGGGTTGAAAATATCCAAGACGCGCTTTCTGGAAAGCAAGGAGCGTATAAAAATATCCAGGAAGCTTTTAAAAACTTAAAAGCCGCCGGTTATCCGGGAAAATCCGGTAATTTTGCCGTAAGTACGATTATCTGCCAGCAAAATATTGAAGATATGCCGGCGATGTGGGAATGGCTGCGCGAACAAAACATTATTCCCTATTTTGAAATGATCACCCCCCAGGGCAAAGCGCGCGCGAATGAATGGCTGTATGTAAGCATACCGAGGCTTGAGGAAATATTCAAAAAACTGGCGGAAATCGACCGGGTTAAATTTAACCGCCATTGGCAGCCTCAGCCCCCCCTGGTCGGTATCAAGTGTTTGCGCCACCAGTTTTCCTGCATGGTAAATTCTCAAGGTTATGTTTTTCCCTGCGTGGGCATAAATATTCCTATCGGCAATGTTAGAAAAAATAAACTTTCCGATATCATCGCGGAAAGCGAAGTTGTAGAAGACTTACGCAATTACCGTAAATCAATCAAGGGGCCTTGCCGGGATTGCGATAAATCAAGCGAATGTTATGGTTGCCGGGGCGCGGCTTATCAGCTTACCGGTGACTACCTTGCTTCCGATCCCTGGTGCTGGAATAATGCCAACCGGCAAAATGACATTGTGCATCTTCCGGTGGCGGTTGACCGCATCATCCCGCAGCAAGCCTCGATGCGCGTTATCGATAAATTGGAGAAAGTAGCGGAACGCGCCGGTGAGGTTTCTGTAACTATATCTGATGATATGCTTTTTGTGCGCGAAGACGGCACTCTTGACGAAACAGTGTACCTGGAAATGATTGCCCAGGCGATGGCTGCGCTTAACGGCTTTAAAGCGCTGGGGGTGAATAATAAAGTGGTGGAAGGTTTTCTCTTGGGGGCAAAGAAGCTGGAAATATCAGGCACAGCCCGGATCGGAGATACTTTGACCATATCGATCTTTAAGTATGCGCGCTACGGAGATTTTGGCGTGGTTAAGGGAAAAGTCATGTGCGGCGATGAACTACTCGCGCAGGGAGAGGTAAAGTTTTGGGAAAATAAAGGAAATAAAATATGAAACGGATAATGACAACATTGTTGCTTTTTGTTTGTCTCCAAAGCGTTAATGCTTACGCCGATAATTCCTCTCGGGATATAACGGCCGTGCTCGAGGGACTGGAAAAGATGATGTCGGGGACAAAAACGATTTCTACTGATTTTATCCAGGAGAAGAGCCTTGCCATTTTTAACCAAAAAATTATTTTAAAGGGCAAAGTTTTTATCCAGAAACCCAGCCTTCTTTCCTGGAGGGTAATGAGCCCGATGCGTTATTCTATGGTGATGAGGGGGAATACTATCAGCCAGTGGGACGAGGATACTAACCAGGTGCAGCAAGTGCGGCTGGCGGAGAATCCCGGCTTTCAGGTAGCGATTAAACAAATGCAAAATTGGTTTTACGGCACGTTTAAATCTATGGTAGATGATTATAAAATAACCCTGATTACGGAGCATCCCATTACCCTGGAGTTTGTTCCTTGGGAAAATTCAGTCTCCCGTAATTTCATTACGCGCGTGACTGTCTTCTTTCAAAATGATGAACGCTACATAAGAGAGGTGCGCATTGAAGAAAAAAACGGAGACAGCACTTCTTTAGTTTTTGTGAATGCTCAGCTTAACCAGCTAATACCGCTAAGCGCATGGGAGGTTAAAGCTGATGTCCGGTGATTATCTTTCCCGAATACATAGCTTAGCGCAAAAACGTAAAGGGGCGATAATTGGGTTCTTAGGGGCTGTAATAGTTGCTTCAATAATCGGGCTTAAATTTATTAAATATAATGATAATATCGAGATGATGTTGCCGCAGAATGCTGCGGTGCAGAATACTATGCGGTTTCTGCGCGAGGCTAATTTCTCCGATAAGCTGGTTATCTCTTTAAAGCTTAATGACGAATCGCATACCACCCAGGATTTGATTCTTGCTGGCGACGGGCTGGCGGCCTCAATAAAATCATCTTCGATGGTAAAACAGGTAATCAACAACATATCCCCAGGCGATGTGGCATCGGAAATGATTGCTTTCTTGAAGTATGCCCCACAGCTTTTAGGGCCTGAAGCCCTACCTAAAATAGAAAGCCTTATGAATCCTGGCAGCATTAAAGAAAGGCTTAAGTTTGTTTATCGGCAGTCTTTAAGTCCGGGAAGCTCATTCTTGATGCCATTTTTGCGCGCCGATCCACTGGGGTTATTTTCCGGGATTTTACGCGATATCGAGAATCTCTCGATGTCGTCAGGCTATGATGTGGTGATCAACAACGGCCATCTTATCAGCCGGGACGGCCGGCATGCTATGGTTATCGTCAAGACACCTGTGGCTTTGACCGAAGGATTTGGGGCGCGAAAATTAGTTACGTATCTTCGAGGAAAATTAAAGACGGCCTTACCGAAATTTGTTTCGGCGGATATCGTCGCCGGGCACATTCATACAGTTTCTAACGAGGATGTCATAAAAAAAGATATTCAGCTTACTTCAATTATAGCTTTACTTGCTTTCCTGTTATTATTTTTGTTTTTCTTCCGCGATCCCAAAGCGGTAATGATTTTCCTGGCCCCATTCGCGGCAGTAGCTGTTTCCGTAAATATCGCCTGTTTTGTTTTTAAGAATTTATCGTATTCGGTTATCGGTATGGGCACGGTTATTTCCGGCATCGCGATCGATTATGGGATTTATGTATATATGGCAGTGCGCAAAGCCGGTAACAGTCAAGAAACCATCAGGCAGGTGATCCGGCCGGTTATCTTCAGCGCCCTGACAACGATAGGTATTTTTGCGGTATTTTTCTTTTCCAGCGTAAAAGGCTATCATCAGCTTGCTTTTTTCTCAAACTCAAGCATCATTCTGTGTTTGATCTTTTCCCTTTTTATTTTGCCCCATTTTTTAAGCCGGGAGAAAAATCCCGCGTCAAATTTCGCAGCGCTCAAGCCGGCCTCGCCGCTTAATTCTAAGCCGCGGGATTCACTATGTATTTTTTGCTGGGCAGCGATTCTGGCCATGATGTTCATATCGGGTACCGGGTTAAGGTTTAATAATGATATTGCCCAGTTTGACGGCGTGGGCAAGGAAGTTTTGTCGGCGGAAAAGGATTTTCATAATATCTGGGGAGGCAAGGCCATGCCGGCAGTTTTAGTAGCATCCGGTAGGACTCTCGAAGGCGCCTATCAGAATAACACAAATATTTATCAGGCAGCGATTAAAAAGATCGGCAAGGATAAATTTGCCAGCTTGTCTTCAATCTGGCCGGGGCTCAATACGCGCAAGGCTAACGCATTACGCTGGCAGGAATTCTGGAGTACTGAATCAGAGAATAAGATTAAGAGTATGCTGGCAGATTACGGCAGGGTTTATAATTTCTCGCCGGATGCCTTCCGGCCATTTTTCCAACAGTTGCATCATGCAGGAGATTGGGAAGTTGAACCTGAGGGGTTTGCCTTTTTCGATCATTTAAAGGAGCAATATGTGGTTAAAAAAGATGACGGGTACCAGGTTTTATCTTTTTTCCCCGACGAAGATAAATACATTACGCGATTGTCCGCGGTAAGCAATGGTTATCCCGGGGCGTTTATCGTATCGCAAAAAAATTTTTCTAATACAGTATCGCGCGCGCTTGGCTCGGAACTTATCTTTTTGTCGCTCTCAGCGGTTTTTCTGACTGCGGCGTTAACATTTCTGTTGCTAAAAGATATTCGCCTCTCGGCTATCGCTCTGACGCCGGTAGTAACCAGTATCATAATGATTGCCGGGGTAATCCCTTTAGCCGGATTGGCCGTGAACATGTCCTGTATTATTGCTTCGATGATCGTGGTCGGTATCGTCAGCGACTATGGCATGTTTGTAGCGTATTATTGTAAGCATAAATTCCAGACCGGGACCTATCCGGCCGTAACTTTTGCCGCGGCCACAACCCTTATCGGGGCAGGCGCGCTTTTGTTTGCCCGCCACCCGATGCTTTTTTCTGTCGGAGTAACGCTGGTGACGGGGGTGTTGTCGGGTTATCTCTCCAGCCTGATTATCATTCCGCCGCTGTACCGGTTGTGGATTCCGGAAAAAAAGGTTATACAAGATGAAACAATATCGCTTATGTGAGATAGCCGATAATCCCTGGTTTCCCGATACGCTCCGTAACCTGATGACGGATATTCTAGGATTTATTATTGTGACGTACCGGATTTATGAACCGGTTATCCCCCTGATTAAAGAAGCCATGCGGCAGATGAAGACTACCCAGGTCATAGATTTATGTTCTGGGAACTCGGGCCCCTGGAGCCAGATGCAGGCGCAACTGCAAGAACAGCAGGAATCTGTTTCGGTCACCCTGACCGATAAATACCCTAATCTACAGGCTTTCGAGAAAATAAAAGAGCGTTCCGGCGGCAAAATACAGTATATACCTGAAGCCGTGGATGCGGCGAACGTCCCGGCTTATTTAAAAGGAATGCGTACTATTTTTTCTGCTTTCCATCACTTTGAGCCTGATGCGGCAAAAACGATATTGCAGAACGCGGTGAATAGCCGCAGCGCGATCGGAATTTTTGAGTTTTCAGAAAAGCGCTTAGATAAAATATTTTTTGCTTTATTACTTCCCCTGTTTGTTTTTTTCGTTACGCCATTTATCAAGCCAATAACTTTTAAAAGGATTCTTTGGACAAATATTATCCCGATTGTTCCTTTGGTGTTTACTTACGACGCGATTATTTCTTACGCGACAACGTATTCTCCCGAAGATTTAAAGAAGCTTGTCGAAGGTATCGACGCGCAAGGGTATGTTTGGAAAATAGGCCAGGTTCCTTCTAAATTGAGAACAGTCAGGATTACTTATTTAATTGGTTTTCCCAAGGAGCCACATAATGCGTAGGCTTATACTTTTTGGTTTAATAATCTTAACCAGCGCCGGCTGTAGCACTGTTCCTTTCCCAAGGGCAAGCTATATTCCCTTGGATAGCGCTGACCCCCAGCTTGTGCGTAAAGAATTTGCCGCGTCTCTCCCGGATAGATTTCAATTAATAAATAGCATCGTTTTTCAATATAAATGGCAGAGCTTTTCCGCGCTGGGTTATATCGATGCCAATCGGGAACTAAAAACTTTTGCCGTATCCTGCCTGAATCCGGTGGGAATTAAATTGTTTGAATTATCCGGGGATAAAGATTCAGTCAGGACTAATTTTGTTTTAAAAGAACTCTTGCGCCGGGGAGATTTACCCCGGGTTATTGGCGAGGATATCCGGAGGATTTATTTTGATATTGTTCCTTCCCCGGAGGCAAAAGCGCAAAAAGACCGATACCGGGTTATTTTCCGCGAGCCGGTTGGTTCGGGGGCCATCCAGTATATATTTGCCGGCACGGGGCTCAAGCTTATTGAAAAAAGATATTATGAAAAAAACCGCCTTCTCTGGAGTGTTTTTTATTATCAATACCGCCGGGACCACGGTAAGTTTTATCCGGCAGGGATCATCCTCAAAAATTATCGTTTTGGCTATAATCTTATTGTCCGTTTAAAAGAGGTGCGTTAGGTGAGCCGGCTAAAAAAAGAAATTCAATCAAACATGTCCGGCCTGCGCGATAACGGCAAAGAATTAACCGCGCGTTTCTGTTTTTCGCCGGAATTCATCGGTTTCCAGGGGCATTTTCCCGACAAGCCGATTTTGCCCGGGGTATGTAAGATTCAGGCAATACTATGCATGCTTGAAGAAACTACCCGAAAAACGCCGCAGCTAAAAGAAATTGTTTCCGCTAAATTTTTTACTCCCGTTACCTGCAATGAAGAAATAATTTGTACCGTTCGCCGGGTATCGGAGAATAGTGAAGAGATAAGGGTCTCAGCCTTAATTACTAACAAGGATAAGAAAATTGCCGAGATTCAGTTGAAAGTTATTTTTAAAGGATAGAGAGGTGTTTATGACGCGGCGTAATGATGGTAAATATTTTGAGCGGGTGCAAGGGGCGCCACTGCCGGTGTCTTTCACCATAAAAAGAAGGGCAGCTTTCAGCGAAGTAGACGTTATGGGGATAGTCTGGTATGGCCGCTATTCCCTTTATTTCGAAGAAGCTTCGCAGGAGTTAGGCCGCCGGTGTGGATTATCCTACCAGGATTTTTACACGGCAAACCTGCGCGCGCCGATCGTCCAATTTCATGTTGATTACTACCAATCTTTACATTTAGATGAGGAGTTTGTCGTGAAGGCTTCGGTACCATGGGCCGAAGGCGCTAAATTATTGACTGAATACAAAATCAACAGGTTAGACGGTACTTTGGCTGCCGCCGCTTATACCGTGCAGATGTTTATCGATAGCCGGACAGAAGAGCTTTACATTGCTACACCGGACTTAATAGAAAAAATGCGCCAACGCTGGCAGGCGGGAGAATTCAAATGCCTGGAATGAGACCGTTGATCGTAGCCTATGATTTAATAACTGCTTATGGTGAAGGCATCCTGCCATGTTGGGAAGGAATTTTAGCTGATCGCAGTTCCATCGGCAAAGTGGAGAGATTCCCCACCCAATCATTCCAAAGCGCCAATGCCGCTACCGTCGCCGGGCTTAATTATCTCGGTAAAGATTCATTGGCGATACAAATGCTTGCCCCATTGTTAAAAAGTAATAAAGCCCTGATACCGGATGATGCCGGCTTGGTTCTTGCTACTACTACCGGCGAAATCGATATATTGGAAAAACAGGTTTTGGAAGGCGCCGGCGACGTCGCGCAAAGTAAACTCAAGTTTCTTTTAGAAAAAGTAAAAGCGCTTACCGGAATCACCGGCGAAAGCATCGTCATCTCAAGCGCTTGCGCTTCTTCCAGCGCCGCCATCGGTTTTGCTGCCGGTTTGATTCGAAGCGGCAAACGCGATTGCTTATTGGTGGTTGCCGTTGATGCCGTTACTGAGTTTGTTTTTTCCGGTTTTTCTTCGCTTATGGCGCTTGACCGTGATAAAGCAAAACCATTTGATAAAAATCGCACCGGCTTAAGCTTGGGAGAAGGGGCGGGGTTTGTTTTATTAATGAGCGAAAAAAGAGCAAAAAAAGAAGCCAGAAAAGTTATGGGAGAAGTGGCGGGCTGGGCCGTGGCCGGTGATGCTAATCATATGACCGGGCCTTCGCGTGACGGCAGCGGCCTTCGGCTCGCGATACAAAAAGCCATAAAAAAAGCCGGTATGTCCGGCGATGACATTGGCGGCATATCCAGCCATGGTACTGGGACGGTTTATAATGATTCGATGGAGATGAAAGCTTACAAAAGTATTTTTGAGGATAAACCAATTCCCCTTTATTCTATAAAAGGAGCATTGGGCCATACCATGGGAGCCGCCGGTTTAATCGAAACGATTATCGCGCTTAAGGCCTTACAAGAAAAAATTATCCCTCAAACCGTGGGGCTAAAAGATATTGACCCGGAAGCAGAGGGTTGGGTTTCTTCAGGTAAACGTAAGCTAGAAAAAAGCGCGATCTTGCTTAACAACGCGGGGTTTGGCGGAGTGAACGCGGCGCTGGTGTTGAGGCAGTAAGAAAGGAGGATAAGAATGAAAAAAATATTTGTATTAATGTTATGTTTAGGATTATATGGTTGTGTAACTCCTTTATCTGGAGAACTGGAAAAGATTAAGATAGGTATGACAAGGGAAGAGTTGGTTAAAGCCGTGGGGAAACCCAGGGCAATTAAGGCACAGGGAAACGTTGAATATCTTACTTATTTTAAAGATGGGAGTCATTTCGTTAGGCTTATTAACGGGGTAGTGGAAGCATTTGGAGTGTGGGGAGATTTTGACAGCATAAAAGATCCCACGCTTAAAGTTAAAACAGAGGAAAATATAAAAGCCCAATCTGATGCAGTCGTTGTAAAAGACCTCTATTCCGAATTAGAGAAGTTAAAAAAGTTGAGGGATGAAGGTATTATATCAAAAGAAGAGTTTGAAAAGGAAAAGAAGAAACTGTTGGATAAATATTAAAATCCTATAAGTTCGGGGGTGCGCAGCTTAACAAATCTAATGCGAAATAATAATCCAAATATTTCTTTAGTTAAAGGTTGCGGCTGGGTTAAGGAAAAAGAGTGTGGCGCCGGGAAGGATAGGAAATGGCAGTATGCCGACCCGCATGGACTCTATGCGCAGTTGCTCAAAGATTCTATATTGCCCTATCCTATCGAAAACTTTGGCAGATTCAATCAAGACTCCAGGCTTACCTGTCTTTCTATTGCCTTGGCATTATATGACGCCGGCGTTGCTTATTCTAAAGGTAACAAACAAGATATCGGGATACTGGGGACGAGTCCGGACGGCGCGCTGAATGCCAATCTGGCATACTTTAAAGATTATGTAGACGCGGGGAGGAAACTTGGCCGGGGAAATCTTTTTATTTACACCTTGCCATCGAGTCCGTTAGCCGAAGCGGCAATAAATTTTGGTTTGCAGGGCCCGCTGTTGTATATGCGATACTTGGAAAAACCGCAGGAAAATTTATTAGCGCAGGCAGAATTGATGATAAAAAATAAGGAGACGCGGGCGATATTGGCGGTTATTTTTGATACAGAAGAAACCAGGTGTTATTATCTGTCGGGAGTAAAAACACGATAAAGGAAGATGTGGGGGGATGGGGTGATGAAAATTAAGACAGATTTTGAATATAAGTTATTTGTAGAAGATATCAAAAAGCGTGTACGCGCTTCGCAATATGCGGCTCTAAAGGCAGTCAATAGGGAATTGATAGCTCTTTATTGGGATATCGGGTGTAAGATCGCTGATAAGCAAAAAAAATTTAGCTGGGGAAAATCAGTAGTGGAAAACCTTGCCCGGGAACTTCAGAAAGAGTTTCCGGGAATCAAGGGATTTTCCGAGAGAAATATTTGGTATATGCGAAATTTTTATCAAATATACGTTGGGAACATAAAACTGCAACCAATGGTTGCAGAAATAGCAAAAGCCGTACAGTCGTTGAATATGCCCTCAGGGATGTTAAAAAGCCGATAGGTGTTTCGACTTACTCTCTTAAGAAGTCTTTACCGAAGATGTTAAAAAAATACCTGCCTTCATCGAAAGACTGGTCGGCCAAGTTGGATATAACGAAGGAGCGTTAAGGTTTCTAAATGAAAATAAAACTTATCTACCCAAAATGGCCGAAATTAAAAAACCAGCCGGAGTTTAACCTGCCGCCGCACGGGCCGGTATGCTTTGCCGCGACACTGCCCCCGGATGTTGAATTATCGTTTTGCGATGAAAACGTCGAAGCGCTGGATTTTAGTGACGGCGGGGATTTAATCTGTTTGTCGGTGATGCTTACCTGCCAGATGCCGCGCGCCTGGGAGATTGCCGATAAATACCGGGCAATGGGCAAAAAGGTCATCTTCGGGGGGATTGCTTCGATGCTCCATCATGAAGAAGTTCTTGCGCACGCGGATAGTGTTTTTCTGGGAGAAGCCGAAGGACGGATGGAACAAGTTCTTCGTGATTTCCAGGAAAATAAACTTAAAAAAACTTATAATTTTTTGCATGATTTTCCCGACACTAAACTGATCGGCACCGCCCGCAGAAATATTTTAAAACACGAACTTTATCATTTCCGGGGCGTGCAGATGGTTGATCTGGTACATGCTTCCCGGGGTTGCCGCTTTAATTGCTTTCCTTGCTGTACCCCGTACCTGGGAGGGTGCAAGTTCCGGCCGCGTCCGATTGAAAATGTAATCAAAGAATTGGAGAGTATCGACAACAGCCGGCTTTTTATTGTCGATAATTCTCTTTCGCAAGACGACGCGTGGGAAAAAGAACTTTTCCGGGCAATCGCCCCGCTGAAAAAGAAATGGGTCTCGCATCCTATAAAAGATGACGATGAGATTCTCGATTTGGCGGTAAAGGCGGGATGCTGGTATGTCTACCAGGCCGTTGTCGATACCTCCGACCATATTCGTCGGCGGATTAAACGCCTTAAAGAACGCGGCATCGGTGTAGAGGGGACAATAATCCTGGGGATGGATAATCAGGATGAGGATTATATTAAGCGGCTGGTTGATTTTCTTTTAGAGATTGAACTTGACCTCGCGGAGTTTACTATCCTGACCCCGTTTGCGCATACGCCGATCCGCGCGCAGATGGAACAAGAAGGGCGCATCCTGCATAATGACTGGATACGGTATACCGGCGGGGAAGTGGTCTTCAAGCCCGCTAAAATGAGCGTGGATTCGCTTCAGGAAATGTACGAGTACGCCTGGAAAACATTTTATGGCGATTTCAGTAAAGAAATAAAGATGGCAAAATTATATTTAAAGGTTATTGAAAAGGAAAAGCGGGATGGGACTTATAAGGAGTCTGCCTTAAGAGCCCGGCGTAGGCGGGGGGAGGGGCAGTGATGAAGGTTTTTTTGATTTCGTCAAATATTGCCGATAGCCCTTATTCGGTTTATCCTCTGGGTTTAAGTATGGTAGCCGCAAGCCTGGAAAATGCCGGGCATGATACGCGGCAATTTGATTTTCTCGCAAGCGAGCGTTCTATCGAAACGCTTAATACCCGGATTAAGGAATTTAATCCCGATATAATCGGCATATCTATCCGTAATATCGACAATGTTAATCTGCTTAATGAACAGCGCTACATCGGTACGGTAAAGGATATCGTGCGGGAGATTAAAAAGATAAGCCCGGCAAAAGTAATCTTAGGCGGCTCAGGGTTTTCCATTATGCCCGAGGCAATTTTACGTACGGTAGGCGCGGATTACGGAATTGCGGGGGAAGGAGAATCCCTTATTTTGGATTTTATCAACAGCGTAAGCAAGGGCGTTTATCCTAAGGAGCGCGTATTGCGCTCGGATTCTAAATTATCCGGAGGACAAATCCCTTCGGCATATTATGACGAGAGCATCATGCGGTTTTATTTAAAAAGCGGCAATATTGCTTCAGTACAGACTAAACGCGGTTGTGGCCATAAGTGTATATATTGTTCCTATCCGGTTTTAGAAGGCCGGGATATCCGCAGCCGCGATATCTCCGCGGTTGTGGATGATATTAAAATTCTGATCGATAAACACCAGGCAAAATACATCTTCTTTACCGATTCGGTTTTTAATGATCCGGCGGGGGATTATCTCTTGCTCCTTGATGAAATGAAAAAAAGAAAGATCAATATTCCCTGGACGGCATTCTTCCGGCCGCAAGGATTAGACGATAGGGCTATCGAGCTGATGAAGGAGACCGGGTTAAAAGCGGCCGAGGTCGGCTCGGATGCTTCCTCGGACACGACATTAAGAAAACTGGGTAAAGAGTTTTTATTTAAGGATATAACCGGCTGTAATGAGCTTTTTGCCAAATTCGAGGTTGCCGCGGCGCATTATTTTATGTTCGCGACCCCCGGAGAAACCAAAGCTTCAGTTTTAGAGGGCATAAGGAACATTAAAAGTTTACCGAAGACAGTTTCCTTTATCTATATGGGAATACGCATACTTCCCGGAACCCCGCTTGCCGATTTAGCGCGAGAACAGGGGATTATAAAACCCGGGCAAGACTTGCTTGAGCCGGTTTATTATATTGCCCCGGAGATAGACAGGGTTTGGCTCCAGGAGACTTTAACTGAGGCGTTTAAAGGAAGGCGCAATTACGTTTTTCCGCCGGATGCTTTGGATGATCGGCTCGCGCTTTTACACAAATTAGGCCATTCCGGTTCTATGCTGATCCCGGGTAGTTCCAGGCTTAAACGAAAGGTTTGAAGATGCCGGAAAATAATGTTTTTCCCACAGGACATATTTGGTGCGCGATACCGGTATTTAATAATAAAGATACGGTAAAGGCAGTTGCCTTAGGGTGCCGCCGCTATCTCGAACATGTTATTGTTATCGACGACGGGTCTACTGATTGCGATATTAAGCAAATTTTTTGCGGTACGGATATAACTGTTTTAAGGCATGATAAAAATCTAGGCAAGGGACGGGCCTTGCGCACCGCCTTGAGCTTTATTGAGAAAAGCGGAGGCGAATTTATGCTGGCCCTTGATGGCGACGGCCAGCACTATCCCGAGGACATAAAGTCGTTTGTCCCGCTGCTGCAAAATGATGATGCAGCGATTATCGTAGGTTGCCGTAATTTTAATCAGGAACAAGTGCCGGCCCATAGCCGTTTTGGCCGGGAGTTTTCTAATTTTTGGCTTAAGCTTGAAACCGGCATCGGCATACTTGATTCGCAGAGCGGATTTCGCGCCTATCCGGTAAAATATATTTCCCAGATAAAACTCGACGGTAATTATTATGATTTTGAAATAGAGATTTTAACCCGCGCCGCATGGGCGGGGCTTAAACTTAAGGAAGTTCCGGTTAACGTATTCTATCCGCAAGCAAGTTCGCGCGTTTCTAACTTTCATCCGTTTATTGATAACCTGCGCATCAGCCTTATGCATGCCCGTCTTATCGGGCGCCGGTTTATGCCCTGGCCTTATCCCAGGGTAGTGCCCGGGGATAATAAAAAAATCGCCCTGGATATATTCCGGCACCCGGTAAAATTACTAAAAGCATTGCTCAAGGATAATTCTACTCCTTTATACTTAGCGGTTTCTTCCGGTGTGGGGATTTTTTTAGGCGCGCTGCCTTTAGTCGCGGTTCATATGGTGGTGATTATTTATGTGACCACCAGGCTGCATTTAAATAAAATAATGGCATTAGCGGTCCAGAATTTGTGCATGCCGCCGTTTGTGCCGGTTGCCTGTATTGAGCTGGGCCATTACATGCTGCACGGAGCGTGGTTAAAAGAAGTTTCTTTTAACGTTATCTTCGGCCAGCTAAAAGAACGATTATGGGAATGGCTGCTTGGTTCTTTGATTGTTGCTCCGGTTATGGCAATTATAGTAAGCATTATTGTTTTTTATACGGCCTTGGCGATAAACAAGAATAAAAGATACGCGTCAGCGGAAACTATATATGAATGAAACTTTTCATAAAATAGAAGCAAAGAAACGCGGTAATGCGCTGGGATTTTGGTTTTTTAAAACAACTTTAAAATTATTCGGTTTGTCCGGCGCCTATGGATTGCTTTACGGTGTAGCCTTACATTACGCGTTATTTGACAAGCCGGCTCGCGCCGGCGCGCTGGCATATATAAAACGGCGGTTTCCCGGAAGCTCCGGGATGGTGAATTTTGTTCATACGTACCGGCTATTTATTAACCAGGGCAAACAATTAATCGATCGTTTTGCCTGTATTTCCGGCCAAGTAGAATTTGATATGCGGCTGGAAGGTTATGATGAACTAATGAAGCTTGTTGCCGGAGGCAAGGGGTTTGTGCTTCTTACTTCCCATACCGGAAATTGGCAAATCGCGATGACGGCTTTAAGCAAAATTGACAAACCGGTATATTTAGTGATGCGGCCCGAGGATAATCGCGCGGTAAGCGAATCTTTAAAAATCGGCGCCGACAACAATCGTATTAAAATTATTTCGCCGGAACAATATCTGGGCGGCGTAGTAGAAATCATGAACGCTTTATCCGCCGGCGCAATAGTAGCGATCATGGGCGATCGCCGCTATGGCTTTGACGGCATCGATGTACAGTTTTTAGGTAAGCCGGCGTTGCTTCCTTATGGCGCGTTCGTTATCGCCGCGAATGCAAGATGTCCGGTGGTGGTACTGGAGTCGGCTAAGCTTGGGCCTCGGCGCTATGATGTAAATGTAACACATACCATACAGCCGCGCCTAGAACGGGGCAGGGATAAAAAAGAACAGCTACGCGTATTCGTTCAGGAGTATTCAAATATCTTAGAATCATTTGTAAAAAAATATCCTTATCAGTGTTTTTTGTTTCATGATATTTGGCAGGCGCAGATGATCGCAGATTAGATGATGCAGATGATCGCTGATGAATATAGGAAGAGAGACGAAGGGTGAAAGAATAAAAAAGACAATATGATTTTATAACAAGGAGGGAGGGAAATGGAAGAGAATAAAGAGTTGGAATTGAAGGAGATTCGCGCTAAGTTGAAAGAGCTTTTGGTCACTAGTTTATCCCTTGAAGATATCAAGCCGACAGATATAAAAGATGACGAAATACTCTTCGGGGAAGGGTTGGGGCTTGATTCCCTGGACGCGGTGGAGATAGTCGTGCTTTTGCAGAGGAATTTTGGCCTTGAGATAAAAGATATGAACGAGGGAAGGAAAATATTTTACTCAGTCGATACCCTGGCGAGATACATATTGGAAAACAAAAAAAAATAAGAAGCATTTCATAAATTTCTTAGGTTTTTATCCGTGCGTATCCGTGTCAATCGGTGGCTGAAAATTCTTTGAAAAACATATTTTAGCCACGGATATCCACGGATTACCACGGATGAGAAAGTAAAACAATGCAAAATATTTTATAAACCAAATGAATATGAATCGAGAATGCGCAGTTATCTCCGGGATGGGCGCGATTTCCGCCTGTGGCAATAATGTCGCAGAAACTTTGGATACTTTTTCCCAGGGCCGAAGGAGCGGCGGACGCATATCTTTATTTGATACTTGTTTGCCCTATCCGGTTTTTGAGGTTAAAGGTTTAACCAACGGCAGGGATATCATGCGAACTTTGAACCTCGCATTCATCGCGGTCAAACAGGCAATAGGGGATAGCGGGCTCCAGGGAGTGTTGCAAGATTTTCGTGTCGGCGTATGTCTTGGTACTACGGTAGCCAGCCAGTTGAACGATATTGATTTTTATAGGGAATATAAAAATACAGGGAACGCATCAATGCATTCTGTAGAGAGGTATCTTAAGGGCAGCTTGGCACAGGCAATCTCAGAAAAACTTGGGCTTGCCGGCCCATCATGCACGGTTGTGAATGCTTGTTCTTCCGGCACTGATGCGATTGGGGTAGGTTTGTCGTGGTTACGTTCGGATATGTGCGATATAGCAATTTGCGGCGGCGCCGATGAATTAAATCGCGTACCCCTGGCGGGATTCGGCTCTTTGGGGGTAGCGAGTAATTCTTTATGCAAGCCGTTTGATAAAGAACGTTCCGGCTTAAATTTAGGCGAAGGCGCGGGTATCATTATTATCGAGAAAGAAGATACCTGCCGCAAGCGCGGCAAAAAAGCGCGGCTTTTTCTTCGTGGTTACGGATTAGCTTGCGACGCTTATCATTTGACCGCGCCCCGGCCGGATGGCAGTGGGCTGGAAACCGCTTTATCGCGGGCGATGGATGAAGCGCAGATAAAACCTGCGCAAGTCAGCTTCGTTAATGCTCATGGCACGGCGACTAAGGATAACGACAAAGTCGAAGGAATGGTTTTAGCTAAAGTTTTCGGCAAAAACATTAAATTTCTTTCCACTAAAGGTTTCACCGGCCATACTTTAGGCGCGGCGGGAGGCTTGGAAGCGATTTTCGCCGGATCAGGTTTGCGCGAAGGCTGGATTCCCGCCAGCGCCGGGTTTACTAATATCGATGAAGAAATCGGCATCGCGCCGGTTTGCCAAAAAACAGAAATTATAGGCAACTGCGCGGTATCCACATCGCTGGCGTTTGGCGGAAACAATTCGGCGATTGTTATAACGAAAGAATAATTATCTTTAGGTGTGTTTAGCCACTGATTTACACGGATGGAACACGGATTTTAATATGAGACTTTTCAAAAAGAGTAGGCGACAAAGATAAATAATCGATTAATTTATCCGTGTTTATCAGTGAAAATCCGTGGCTAAAAAACAAAAGCCAGGTAATCTATGAACATTGCCGGTATCGGTATCATATCTAATCGTGGCAGGGGAGTACAATCCTTAGAAAAAGCATTGGAAGAGGGATGGATTCCGCCCAAAGATTCAAGTTATTGCGTCAGCGAAGATATTATCAAGGATAAGGTAATATTAAAAGAAGCGCGGCGGGCGGACAATTTTACCAAGATGGCGGTTTTAGCCGGATACGACGCGTTTGTCGACAGCGGCCTACCGCCGGAAGCGAAAAAAACTTTAGGCATAATCGTAGCCACGGCATTCGGGCCGCATGCTACTACTTTTCGATTTCTCGACGATATCTTAAGCTATACCGATGCCAACGTATCACCTACGATATTTTCTCATTCTGTGCATAACGCCGCGGCATCGTACCTGTCCTTTATGCTGCAAAGCCGCGGGCCTACATTAACAATAACCCAATTTGCCGATTCATTTCATCAGGCGGTTATACTCGCGCAATCATGGTTGAATGAAAACCGGTGCGATTATATTTTACTCGGCAGTGTTGACCAATACGGAGAGGTAATGAAATATATCTGCGGCCAAAAGCTCAAAATCGCCGATGACGGCAAAATCAGGCCGTTTTCTTTTTCTAAACTGCCGGTAGTTGTCCCCGGAGAAGGCAGTGTGTTTTTCTTAATGACTAACCAAACGACTTCCAAAAAATACGCTTCACTTTTCCCGCCGGCAGACGCGAATTTTAAAAAACCGGATATGTGTATTCTTGATTGCGATGGAATGTGCGGGAGCGAAGAAGCCTATTTATCGATAAAAGAAACCGGCGCGCTTGTTTCCAGCTATGTGCCCATTTTCGGCAGTATGTTGACCGTAAGCAGCTTTAACTGCGTCGCCGCCGCGCTGATGTTAAAAAATCAGTGCCATTATCCTACGCCGATACAAGATAACCCGCATGGATTGGATTTGTGCAAAATCCATCAACCTGCTAAAATAGATAGAATCAGTTGTATTAAGTATGGGTGCAAAAGAGAAAAGAGGGAATTTTTTTTAGAGAAATGAAGTTTTAACTAAAAAGGAGAGAACCATGAAAAACGGTATGAAAAGTTTTATTGTTCTTGGAACAATAGTTTTGAGTGCGGTAAGTTCGTTGGCATTCGCTGCGGGTAAGGGAGAAAGGGGCGGCCCATTGGGAAAGGTTTACTATACCGCGGTAAATATCTGGTATGAAAAACCCAGGGAAATTCCTACTACGAATTACCACAGGGGAACGATAATCCCGGTCAACACGAAGGCCACAATCACTGAATACAACACCAAAGAAGTCACGTTTAAAACTGAAAACAATGTAGAGTACACATTAGTTTATGTCGCCCGGCACAGTATCAAGCCGATGAGCGATCTTTTCAACCAGTATTTTTCCGAAAAAGAAATAGCCCTGGACAGATTCACCGAAGAAGAACAGAAATATATTAAAAAGGGCGACGTTACCTCGGGCATGAGCAAAGAAGCAGTGCTTGCCGCTTTCGGCTATCCGCCTGCTCACGCAACGGCATCAATTGATGCCAATCAATGGAAATACTGGGAAAACCGGTTCACTAATTTTTTGGTAACGTTCAATAATAATACAGTTACCGATATCGGCGATGAAATGCTTTAAGGGATAGTGTCAAAAGTTTTATGAAAAACGAAAAAAACCCATTTTTACCACGAAGGCACAAAGGGCACGAAGTTGATAAAAAAAGGAAAAACAAAATAGTTTTTACCACGAAAAGATATAATCTTTAAA
>PMCS01000021.1 GCA_003154195.1 Candidatus Omnitrophota bacterium
GATAGTCCCAGTAACTGGGTAGGTTCAGGAAGAGTTAGGGCGGCGTGGGCGTAGTTGACGCCTAAGCTTGTGCCTAAAAACGAGAATAAGACAAGAATCAATGTTAACTTAGAAAACAGGTTTTGTTTCGGTTTAGAGATAAAAGATAACATTATTTCCTCCGGTTAGGTTGGCCGAAAATACTTTTCTAAGTACTCCGCGGCTAAAATATGTTGATTTATATTTTTTTAAATGAACCGGCGATGATTACATCGCGGTAGGAAGATATAACATATTTTTTTTAAAAAAACAAGGGTAGGAAATGAAATATTTGTAAGCGTTTACAGTAATGGGTAAAGGTAAGGGTAAGGAAGCCAGTATGGGTTATGGTTATGGTTATGGTTATGGCTTCAAATTCGTATCAGCCTTAACCCTCACCTTTATCCAAACCGGCATCCTAACCCTAGCCTTAACCGATTATGTCAAGGTATGCTCGCAAATTGTGCTAAAGAAACGATATGTTTCATCGACACAATCCGGAACGTCAACTGGTCGAAGAAATCCGGGCCGATCGCGGCAAACTCAATTTTCTGCGACGCCGTCGAAGATATCACCGGGATGTTGGACATTTTGATACCGCCCAAATCCCGCGGCGCGGGATTTGCTGGGCCAATTTTAGCGCCGCGAAAATTGGCGGGAGAGGCACTGCCTGCGGCAAATGGGCTAGAAATAACTTGCGGAATTTTATTAACGGAAGAACTTATGCTTTCTCCCAGGGCGGATAGCGCTTCCTTGACTGTTTCTCTAGAACCCGGAATCTGTTCTATCTCGGCCTCGTCATCGGTAACAGCGCTTACCAACTCAAGTCTTCTATCGTATTTACGCAAAGCCGTTGCCAAGTTCTGTCTCACCGGCTCGCTTAGCTTCATTGTTTTTCCTGTTCGTCTTAAGGTATTGATGGCAGCTAATTGGTTGGGTTGAAGGATATCTTCCCGGAGTACCCTGGTAAATTCTGTAGCAGCGGCGTCATCTTTTTGTGCCGAACTGTCCGCGTTGCCCGGGCTGGAGCCGGCTCGTTTCAGAGATTCTTTGATAACTATAGTAGTCAATTCCTCGCGCATTATCTCATCGGTTGTCCAGGAACCTGTTTCCAGGTTACCTCTTGCCAGCGGCCGATATGTGACTTGAATATCTTCACGTGTTCCTCCTATCTGAATATTTTTTTCATTTGTCAACTTCGCGACAAAATTCAATAGATTTTTCGCCAGGCCTCCCGTGCCGGGATCATTAGAAAACACATTGTGTTGAGTCAGTGCCTTGTCTAATAATTTCTTCACGAAATCACGCAAAGGCTTGCGATTATCTGGTCTTTCGTTTTTCGCGATGTACGCAGAAACTTCTTCAGCCAGTTTACCTATTTTATCTGCATCCAGCGGATAATTTAAGGCAATCGCTGCGGCGGTAAGCGCTTCTTCAAAATTCATGGCCGATAAGGGCTTGTCGGCGCTGACGATAGCGGCGGGGCTGGAACCGGCAAAAACATCGGCATACTCTGTTGCTATCGCGTGTGATTCCGGACTTAAATGGGTCAGCAAAGATCTGTAGATTGTTCTTGCGTCACCAGGATCGTTCAGGTCCAACGCGGTTAATGTTTCTATAGCCGCCCGCGCAACACTTTGGTATCCCGGTTTGGTAAACGCCCAAATAACCATAGTGTAGGAGACTGCTGCCTTATCACCATTAGCCATCCGCCACATTCTTTCCATCGCCTCACGCCACTGCCCCACCTCAGAAATCCCGTGCGGTAGCTTTTCGGCTTCGCCTAAGTATTGTCTCACCCGCGCCAAGCCGCCGGTTTCTCTCTTTGCCGCCTCGATTAACCACAACCCTAATTCCCGGCGGTCAACTTCCGCGGGCTTTATACGCTCTTCATGCTCTCCTGGATAATACGGATAATACTGGATATCCCTCGCGAAAAGGCCTGACGTTTGGGCTAATCGGTTGATCAAGCTGACCATTTCCCGCGGAGAGAGAAAGCGCTCACTACCTAAAATCCGCACCTTGTTAGATATATCCCCAATTAAGTTTCTTACCCCATCTTGCCTCAACAACCCTATTTCCTCTTGGGAAGGAAGAGTTGTCCTCACCTGCTCCGCCATTGCCGCAATGTCTTTGCCGGCCGGCGAAGAAATAGTTCCTGGTTCCGGCAGATTGCCCGCGGTCGCCGGGCTGGGGCTGTTGGCAGCGGGGGGATTGGCCGCGGCTCCGTTGCTTTCTCGTTTTTCGTTCTCCACTCTCTTCTCAACTGTTGCCTGGCCCACCGCAACATCCGGAATGGAGCCGGAGCTGTGAAAGTATTCTACTAGGGCATCTGCTTCTGACGGGATCAGCGCTTTCGCTTTATCCTTCTTCTGACTGTTTAATATTGCTGTTATTGGACCGAATAGCGGGTCAGTCGGTTGAAGCGGCGCAATCCTGTAAATTTTGCTCCAGAGCGGTCCGCCGCCCCGGCGCATCTTTGTCCAGTCAGCGCCAGGGGTAGCGCTATCGTGCGCGAAATCGTCAAAGCTTGTTCCCAGCGGAACAACAACGCCCGGCTCGTCATACACCGCGTCAACAAACAGACCGGGGCGCCATAATGCTCGTGTGGTTTTTATCGTATCGCTGAGAAGCACCATCCCGCCCCGGGTCAAAAGTTCGGTATAGCGGTCATCGCCGTCAACATAAATATCCCCCGCGCCAGGCATTACATACTCGGCGATTCCCTCTCGTACGGAAAGCGCGACAGCCTCCGCCCCATCATCCCTGTAAACAACTCTATACCCTTCGATATAGGAGCCATTTTTATGCGATTTGTTGCGCATCCAGATGCCAAGCCCTATTTTTTCCGGGTCAAGCATTAAGGTAAGATTGGACCCCCTAACATTGCTGTAATAATAATAGGCCGGCGTATCAAGGCTTATATCCGCCGGAATAGTTCCCTCGGGAAGTTTTCCCACAATATCATTAAGCGTTGCGACGCCTGACGGTACATATACTTTTCCTCTGTAAGTAATAGAGTTATCGCTACTATTAAAATGCAACTCCGTGCCTTTATAAACTACGGTAAAATCGTGAGCGCCAATGCTTGGTTTGGATTCTTTTTTTGCCTCGCCGGTTGCCGCGCCGGCGCCGGTCACCGGCATCAACGCGACATGGAATGTTCTTGAGCCTACTGGTCCCTGGGTAGGAATGCTTGCCCGGATAGATATTTTTCCGCTGATATACTGGATTTCTATCATTTCGTCGTAATCCATTGTCCAGACATCTACGTGCCAGTAAGTTTCATTTTTATTGTATATCTCTGTATCGAAATCCCCTTGCCTTACTGTTATTCTTCCATGGGAAGGGTAGTACACTATCGCCGAAGGCCGGTCGCTATCTACACGATAAATGATCAAATCTCGCTTCCCTGCTTTAAATTGTTTCTCTAATTCCTCGGCCATCCTGACGTCGGTCCAGGGGCTGTACCCTTGGCTGGTTTGTGTCTTGATTTCAGCGAGTTCTTCCAATCCTATTGAGCTGGAAGCTTTTTTCTTGCGCATCGTAGATGGCTGGCCAGGCTGGTTGCCGGCCGGGCCGGCGGCGATAGCATCTTCCGCCGGGCTGGCGGCCGCGGATTGCGTCTCGGCTGTCTGGATAATTATAGTAGTCAATATCACGCGTAGTTCTTCATTCTCTGACCAGCGGCCGGTTATATTCTCGTAGGCGGTCTTGTCGGTCACCCAATGTCCGTTTTGCCATTTCTGCGGCCGATATGTGACGAGGACATTATTGGGCGTTCCTTCTATCGCAATAATTTTTTTCTCGGTCAAAGCTTGGACAAATTTTAAGATATTATCCGCCAAGTTGGGATTATTAGAAAATGCGTTATGTTGAGTTAACGCTTTGTTTAATAACTTCTCTACGAGATCAATCAGAGAATCGGAGGGTGGTTGTGCCGCGATGTACGCGGAAACCTCTTTAGCTAGTCCGCCTATTTTATCCGCGTCCAGCGGATAATTTAAAGCAATCGCTATGGCGGTAAGCGCTTCTTCGTAATTCATTGCTGACAATGGCTTGGCGGTATCGGCGGGGGCAGCGGAGCTGGAAATATCATCGCCAATTCCGGAACTAACTGCCGGGCCATATTTCAATCTCGTTCTCGCCCAATTTGCCAGCGCGCTGACAATGAGCGGATTACGCGAATCTGCTAATATTTTAACGACCTTAACGCGGTCTTTAACGGATTTGATCGAGTCAATATTCATTGCTACCCCTGCGGCAGCCTCGTCCGAAGCTTTGAAAATATCACCGCGCGGGATACGTATCATTATCGCTTTAGCCATCTTTCTCGCTTGCTCAGTAAAAAAAATATCCACAAGTAAGTCTGATATTAGAGGTTTTTTCTTTAACGCAATGGTGGCGTTACGATTATCCCATCGATGCATACTGAGAAGCCGCTCTCTGGCTTCTTTTCGTTTCTCCTTGTCTCGCATGAGTTTGATACCATTTTTTAACGCGAGCGCCGCCTCAACATCGTAGTCATCTCTTATTATTGCTAAAAGTTCGTCAATGACCTCATTTTGTAACGCGGCATCGGTAAGCAAACTGAAATTTTCGCCTAAGGCGATTGCGGCCCGGCGGCTGTGTTTTTCGGCTTGCCTGACGAACCGGTCAATCTGCGCCTCAAAAAGCCCGCTTATTCTTGTCAGCTCAGCCTTGGTGAAAGCGGGTTTTCCAAGGTTGGCCGCTCCGGGGCTCGCCCCTTCGCTCTTTACACTATTCACTATACTCTTTGCCCGATGCTTTTCTGTTACCGGACTTCCCGCATCAGCCGGGCTGGAGCCGGGGACTTTAAAATGCGTAACATAAAGATCTTTTTTTTCTGCCCCGGTTTTAAAGAAAACAAAAATTTCAGTGTCTTCGCTATCCGTAATTTTTTGGAAAGATAATTTCCAACGGCTGCCGGGCCATTCACCGGAGCGCTCGGCGCTGCTTAAAAATCTTTTAAATACGTTTGCCGCTTCGCTTACTTCAGTTGGATTCATTCTTCCGGGCTTTCTGATATCGCTTATCTTATCCCTGAATATTCCTACCTTTCTTTCGAGCGGAGAAACACCGGTGGTTAGAGAAAGAACACCTGGTGCCGGTTTACCCGCGGCCGACGGCCGGGGATTTTGTCGCGCGGAACCGCCTTCTTCACTTAAAGTGACCTTCGGGGTGGTTCCGCTCCCAGCAAAATTCCATCCCGTACCTTCTCTTTCATAATAGTTATAATCTAAACGAATAGTGTCTCTTAATTTCCACAAAGTTATCCTTAATTTCTCAGCATCGCCGGCAATAACCCGATCATCTTCGCTCAACGCCTCCTCTCCCCCTGTTAAGTACTTTTTAATTGTTCGCCTAAGTTTAGCTTTGCTGTCGTCTCCCCCCGGGAGGGAATCTTTTTTAAGCGATCTTAATAGCTCTTTGGCTACGTCATCCGCGACTCGGTCATAATCAGGGAGTACGACGGGAAGGGGCGAAGCGGCGCTGGACGCAACCGGGCCGGCGGCGGCGCTTTCTGATTTTAGCCTCAATCTTTCAAGATTTGCCAGCGTATTCTGGACAGCTCTAAACTCGCTGTCAACCTGGCGCATGCTATCATCGCCTATCGTCCCGGCGGTGATCGACCGCGCTAACTGGCTGTACTCGCTTAAAAGTTCTTGCCCGTAACTGAACACTGCCCGGAAAACTTTTTGCAGGCCATACGGGCTGACTTTTTCCAGGCTGCCCAGTCCTATTATCGAGGTATCTTTATCGTCGCGTATTCCCATGGTGCTCAGAATGGCAATGTCTCTCTGTATCGTTTCCGATAAATCCTGTTGTCCGGCGGAGTTTCCCCCATCTATTTCTGTCGGCACCATGATTTGCCACATATTGGTAAGCGCGTCTCGGAACCTTTCTTCGTCGTTCGACCAGCCGATTATCGTTTCGGCGCGTACAACGTAACCCGTGCCGGAGGGAAATTGTTTTATTTGTGTTGGTGCGCTTAAGACAATAAAATCAATACCCATTTGGAATTTTCGCAGCGCTTCGGCAAAATTCTTGCTGTGGGTATCGGTAAAGACAAATAATCGATTAAGCAGCCGGCCCAGGATTTCTTCCTTTTGCGTATAGGTCGTAGCTTTTATCGCTCTGGGGGAAGGCTTTTCTCCATCTTCCCAGTAGCCGGGCAGTAAACCGATGAGCGCTCTGGCTATGTCTGATTGTTCCCTTACACTAATGTTAAGTCCCAACGGGCTGGCCGCGCGATATAGCAAAGGTTCTAATTCCTCTACTGCCTCAGACCAATTTCGCTGATCCTGGTTCTTTTCCCCAGGGTGTTTTCCGTAAATCGCCCTGGCTTTATCCGCTACCTCATTATGGACCGCATCTTTAAGCGCCTGGGCAGCTGTTTTTAGTTTTTCTTTAATGGGGCCGTCAACAATAGTGCGTCCTCTGAGCTCCAGTAAGAAATCTATTGACGCTTTCTTCATTTCGTCAAGCTGTGGCCTTACGCGTTCGGCAAAACGTGTAGTATCTAACCTAAAAAATACCGATCTTATTTCGGTCACTATTCTTTCGCCCCATTCCCTGCTTTGTATCGCATCGCCTAATTCTGTTTCAATCTGTTCAAAGGTTATTACCGGTTCCACCGGGCTGGCCGCGTCTCCGAGGAAGGGAATCATTCTTAAATATGGGAATGGTTCCTGCTTCAGCGCCAAAGTGCCGTGGACATTTGGTTCGTCCGCGACTGATGCTCGCGCGCGCGCGGCGAAAATGCCGGTATATCGCGCAGCGGTGGCGCGATTCCGGGCATTAAAAGAAGCGGCAGCATCCCGGTAAAAACGTTCTGCTTCCTGCGACGATTTTTGTATGTCATACTGGTATAATTCTTTAGCCAGCCACCTCGCGCCATCGTGTTTAGTTTCGTCTTCGTCAAGTATCAATATCAGTAGAGCATATTTAAACGCCCTATCTCTACTATCTTTGCTTTTTATTTCTTGGTTTATTGCTTGTTGATGATATTTTTGTAACTCACTGGCCCAGGACATTAAATTGCCCGCGCTCCTTAGCTCTTCCTCCGTATAGTCGGCTTCTGCTAAGTACTCTTTAACCAATTTTGCTTCCCTGTGGCTGTCGGCAATGTTTTTTATCCACCAGAGTAATTCCAGCCAGTCCACGGCCGCCGGAGCGATGAACACACGTTCTGCTTTATCGATTGAAACTACCGGGTTTCGATGCTGTAGCTCCCTGCCGGTAATGTTTAATTTAGGTTGCAGCCCCCTGTTGTTAAGGTTTAATCTAGCGGCCACGCGGTTTATTAAGGCTACGGTTTCCTGGGGGGTCAAACGGTGGCGTTTAGCCGTATCTCTAATTGCGTCCGATGCCCACCTAACTGTTTCGATTCTATGGCTTTTCGCCAGCGCTATAGCAACGGGATAGGCCCCTTTATCAAACTCCGGGCCCCATATTGTTTCGAGGGTTAGGCCTAGGAAATTTGCTATCCGGGGGTCTTTTAAGGCCGCGGCAACTTTCTGCCGCGATCTGGCATTTGCGCCTTTCATTGCTCCACGTTCCACGACGTCCCTACGTTCCAGCGAAGCGGACGTCCTGCGTCCTACGGTTTTTGTTGGACTCCCCGCAGCAGCCGGGCTGGTTGCGGCAGCCTGGTTTGTTCCAGAAAATGACGATCCATCCCACGTTCCATCACCAAAAACATTAGGGAAAGCCGGCAAAGTGTCCGGCGAAGGAGATTCTTCTTCTGGAGTTGCCTCCGGTTGTGAACCATCTTTTTCGCCAGGTATAGGTTTTTTTGGAGCAGGTTCTTTTTCCCTTTTTTCCTTAACGGTGTTTGGGCCTGAGCCTGTTTTTCTTTTACTGCCATCTGCCATCTGCCATCTGTCACCTGTTGTTGTCGGGCTGGAGCCGGGCTTCTTTTCCGGTCCAGTACGCCTATCAATCGCCGCTCTCAAATACGCCGCGGCTATTTGAGAATGGCTAGCGTATCCTTTAGGATTAAGCGCAAATAGCCTTCGGTTAAGTTCTGCGAGCGCCCCACTTATTGCTATCTCGGCAATCCCGCTGGGTGAAGTTCTAAATAGATAGTTGTCGATAGCAGTACGAAGCTCGTCCATCCCTCGCGCAAGCCGTTGCGTATCACCGTCTCCTTCAGGGGAAGGCCGTTTTCTCATAGCGGCAAGAAACTCACCTATAGCGCGCGCTAATGGTTGCGCGTTTTGTTTTGTTTCCGGGAGGGACGAGCGAACAACCGCCTGAGTTACCATTTGCATTCGATCTTCAGCGCGGGTGCTTAAATGATCGTCGACCATAAGTATAACGTTCGGGATATGTTTTTCCGCGAATTCTAACTTGGCAATCTGCTCTCCAATGAATTCGGCCAACGCTTCCGGGTCTCCGTATTCGTAACCCGGATGCCTTCGGTTAACGTCCAATATCATATCGACCATCAATCCTAAAAGTTCCTTTGACGGTTTTAATATTGTGGTAATCGAGTGTACCACATATTTTTTCCTTTCTACCGGGCTGGAGTTGTGGGGTTTATTTCTCCGTGTTTTCCCGCCTTCTGGTTTTTTCTTCCCGGCCTCGGCAATTCTTATTTTTTCCTCCACGTTTCTAATCGCACGCCCAATATTACCCGATTTAATGCCTATACCCATACCAACAAAACGTGTATCTAAGGAATCTTCTCGGGCTACATTTTCAAGCGAAAGATTGGAACGACAAAATTTGAGAGCCTCAAGCGCGCTACGCAAATCATCCCGGCTGACTCCTTTCAGGCCACCGGAAAAATATGATACCGCGTCAGTCAGATTGTCTTCATTCGCATCGGGTTCATTCAAAACGGCGATTTGATCTGCTGTATTTACCGGGCTGGCGGCAGCTTTTCTTTGTTGTGCCTGCAGTTTTCCAAGCACTCTGTCAACGTTTGCCAGCCTACTACCAGATTCCAAGTTATTTCTTTCCCCTCTAATTTTTATCTGATGAACTCTCAAGGCCATAATGACTGTTCGTAAATCCTTCGAGCCGACATTTCCTGGTTTTTCAAATGCCATAATTGCGGCGAGATCCTTTTGGGGATTTTCCAAATCGGCGATAAGAGCGTCTATTTGTTTCGTACTTAGCGGGCTGGCGCTTCTTCCGGATTTGTTTCCTGAAGAAGTACTGGGTGAAGGCTTGCTTGGTGTTGTTCCCGGCCGTTGCGTCGGGTTTCCATTTCTGTCGTAAAAACTTCGATTGGCATCGTATCGGTCATTCCAACCACGAAGCCCCGGGCCTCCCTTATTCGCTACTTTATCATACGTATCACTCCAGCCCTGAAGCCCAGGCCTTTTTTGGCCCATTGGGCTCGCCGCCAGCGCAAACGAGTTATCATTCGCCGCTCCCGTTGCAAGTTCTGCCTCCGCGCTGATAAAATTCATTCCCCGCACCGCATCCAGGGGAGAGCTATTGACCAGGCCGTTTACCACAAACCTTCCCGGCTCAAAGTTAGAAATTACTCCTCCGGAAAAGTATCTACGCCTTACTTGTTTATGGCTGGCCGGATCCGATTCTTTCTTAATATAGTCATAGATACCCTTCTTAAAGGCTTGCGTATATAGGTTATAGATCTTCTCTTTAGCCTGGGGGTCGTTAGTATCAATACCTTTGATCTTCTTCTGGTTGATATAGTGCTTATAGAAAGATTCTTTAAACTTCTCTTTAAACCATTTAGCTAAGATAAGAGAGTAGTAAATCTGTCGAAGAGTAGCAAAGTTCTTACCGGAATTGATATCTTCGGTTATTTTAGGTACTACGACTTCACGCATTACATCAGAGGCGACTTTGTTAACAGTTGGCCGGTTTAGCTGGTTTAGCCGGTTAGAAGATTTCAACCCTACAACCGGCTCAACTGACTCAACCGGCCCAACAGATTTAACGTTTTTGTTTAACGCAACGAAGTCTTCTTCTAACATCGCTTTTAACGTTGCCTGATTGACTACCGCCGTATTCTTATATTCATAGACTTCGGCTTTATCGGGAGCAATCCATATCTTGTTGAAGGTATCCAGTTTTATATCGGTAGTGCCAAAGGCCTTTGCCGCGGCTTGATAGGCTTTCTGCCA
>PMCS01000025.1 GCA_003154195.1 Candidatus Omnitrophota bacterium
TGACACACTACATAACAGACACAAAGCCACAAAAAAAGATATATTTTTTAATCTTCTTTGTGTCTTAGCGCCTTAGTGGTAAAGTTTTACGGTTTGTCTTTTTTTTTATTTTATAAATGCTTGTTTTAACCCTTTCAATAATCCTAGACTCCAGTAAAAAACTGCGGAAATCGCCAATTTGAAAAGCCAAAAATCAGACTGTAAATATACAAACAGCAAAAAAACGGATACCGCTAAAGTCGATAGATACGCAAGAAAAAAATTGAACAAAATACTTAATGCCAGAAAAACCAACAAAAACGCCAAAAATAAAGGCACAAAGTATACTGGACGGAAAAAACCGTATTTTTTTATCAGAAAACTCGCGGTAGAGCCATAGCGAAACATCATTCCCGTAAACGATTTAAAATCTTTAGGCCGGTAATGGTAAACAACGGCTGAAGGATTAAACGACAGTTTGTACCCATTTTTTATCAGCCGATAATCCAGTTCAACGTCCTCACTGGGCCACAAACCTTCCTGGAACCCGCCGGCCGCCAGAAAAATATCCTTACGGTACATAACATTGCACGAAGCATTATGCTTAACTTCTTTTAATTTGACGGGACGGGGCGGAACGTAAGGCATGCGGGCAATGCCGCGAAAAACCGCATTAAATTTGCTCCGCGAATCGGAGATTGGCTTAATCTCCCCGGCCGAAGCCAAAAGACCGCCTTTCTCGGCGCTCCGGCCATAATCCGCGATAATCCCGGCTTTTTTTATAAAGCGGAAAACTTTTTTTTCAAAAAAAGACGCGTCGCAAGGCAACTCCTGCACCCCACCGCAACCGATAAATTTGCCGCCGGAAATATCCAGGCCGCGCTTCAATTCCTTAAGCCAATCTTTATCTACCATACAATCGCTGTCGGTAAATGCCAGAAACTCCGCGTCGGTATGCTGCGCCGCCAGATTACGGGCATAGGAAGGCCCGCGCGATTGGCTATTCAAAATTTTTATCCGGCGGGAAAATGATTCTAACTGCGCTAAGGCTCCCCGCGTAAGGCCATCATCGACAATAATGATTTCGAAGGGCGAATAATCGAGATTAATGAGGCTGTCGATACACTTGCCGAAGCTATCGCAATCACCCTTGGCGGGAACGATTACACAAATCTTATCATTCAAACTGTTTCGCAATTCCTGCGAAACAATTTGCTCATAACCGTTATTTAACATAAAAATATTATTTTAACTTTTAATTATTTGTTTTACTCCCCGGTAACACGCGGATTGCAGTTGTTTTAGTTAATAATTGTTTTTTCGCCGCAGAATTCTGCGGCGAAAAAACAATTATCGGCGAATGGTGAGAAGACTTATAAAAAAGGAAGAGAATATTGTCTGGATACCCAATACCATAAAAGTCATCGCGAAAATAGACTCATGAATCCGGTAAAGCTGCCCGAAAGAACTGCCCCACCATTCTAAAAATATTAAAAAATTTATCCCGAAACCGATAATAAAAAACAACAGGCCTATAATAATACCGATTTCCAGATTAAAATATTTCATAAAGAATGCTATCGTGGAGCTTCCGGATAGATATTCCTGCTGTATGGCGAAAGTTTTCGCGTACATGCCCAAATTAATTATTTGATACCCCAGAATACTCAACAATGAAGCTAAAGCCGCCATGTGAACCCCCCAGTAACGCCCCAGGAAAAGAAACGGCCCCTTAGCGAGAAACAAAAGATTAATAATGCCAAATCCCATGATAACAATCCCCGGGATAAAATAGAGCCAGGTCGGACAAAAAAGAATCATTAACCGCGCGGCGCGCCAGGCATCCTGAAAGGGGCGCAGCTTCGAAACGCCCTTACGGGGAAAATAATCGATGACTACTTCCTTGGTTTTTAATTTTTTCTGCAGCGCTTCCAAAACCATCTCGATGGCGAACTCCATCCCCAGGCAGCGTAGATGCATCCGTTCATATGCCTCTCTGGTAAACGAGCGCATGCCGCAATAGATATCCGACAGCTTTGTGCCGAAAAACAAACGGCACAACGAAGATAAAACAGGATTACCGATATAACGATTAGCCCAGGGCATCGACCCTCTGGCCATCGTACCCGCCAGGCGGTTTCCCATCACATAATCATACCCTTCTTCCAGCGGCTTGATAAACTTAAGGATATCGTTAAAATCATAAGTATCGTCGCCGTCGGCGATAACGATATACCTACCCTTAGCCTCTTCCAAGCCTTTTAGATACGCCGCGCCGTATCCTCTTACAGGCTGTGCCACTACTCGAGCGCCCAGGCCAAGAGCAATCGAAACGGATTTATCCGTAGAACCGTTATCGCTGATGACAATCTCACCGGACAAGCCTTCCCGGGAAAAAATATCTTTGATTTTTTTAATACAAACTCCGATACCCTCTTCTTCATTAAGGCATGGTATCACCACCGAAACATCAATTTCACTGCTCATCAAACATCCCCTTTTAATAGCTTAGGTTAAGGCTAGGGCTAGGCTCTCCTTCGCTCTTCGAGCTTCGGAGAAGTCTCGCCGAAGTTCTCCTTCGCTAAAGCTTCGGAGAAATCTTGCCGAAGCTTTAGCGAAAGCAGACTTTAGCGAAGGCGGAAAGCCGGTATGGGTAAAGATAAGGGCTAGGGCTTAAAACAATTTCCAAACCTTTACCTTGACCCTAACCCATACGGGCTTCCTTACCATTACCCTAACCAAGTTTTTATAGGGCATCGTTACCCTTACCTTAACCCATCAAAAAATGCCCTGAGGCATTTTTTGGGTTAATCAGCATCCCAGTTTATCTCATAAACAAAAATTCTGTTGATATTGTCCATAGCAAACGGCTTAAAATATTTAAGTCCTTCCCCTTTTAAGAAAATCAGGCGATAGTATAAAGAACCAAGGAGTTCTTTATCCATATAGAGAGAAAAATATTTATCGTCGTCCTTAAATATACCGGCGGCCCTATCCGAGGTGGCATTCTTATAATTCACAAACTCTTCTTCACGGGTACCGTTATTGAATCTTACCATGCTTATAATCTTATAGTTTTTTTCCCGGCACGAATAAGTCAGTGCTTTCTTCCTGGCCGTGTCATAAATCAAACCGTTGGCGAAATAAATCAAGCCATCGTCAATTTTACCTTCTTCCGGTGGATCATAGAAAAAATATCTATGCGTAAGGCTTTCATAAAGAGATCTTCCGGAACCGGCACCGGATATCGCCTCATAAGAAGCCTTAGCTTCCTCCCGGGTTATACCGAATATGCCGACGGCTTTTTTTATAAGTTCGTTTTTTGGTTTCTGGATATTGCGGTAAAAATAAAGTTTTACAAAATCCCAATTGCCCATAAGAGAAATACTCGCTATTTTGCTGATCATCGTCGGATCCACGATGAAGTAGGCCTTGACCGGCTTATTATATAAATCCGCCACCACCCTTGCTACCGCAAGTTTGGGCAGCCCCCTTTTTCTTAAAAAAGCTTCACTCTCAAGCCTGGTCATTTTCAGCAGTTTCTGAAGAACAGCGATACATTCAAACTGGTCGGGTATATACTTATTTAAAAAGGTGAACGTGGTATCCGAGGCGTTATTAATCATGCGCAGGATTCGCGCCGCATACTTTTCGTCCTCCGCGGTAATAACTTTAGCCATCCAGTAGGCCAACGGCGTATTCTGAGACTGTCCGTCGAAAATTACGCGCCGGCCGGCAAACGGCTTAAATAAATCGCCGTAATCCCACCATGAATTGACAATCGCGTCCTTAGGCGTTTCATTTTTTATACGAGTCAATATCCTATACCAGTCATCGTTCATCATGGGAAACATCCCCGTTATGGCGCGTTCGCCGGCAGAGGAAAATATTCTCGTCAAAATAATACTGGTCATGAATAAAAATGTAATCGCGGCAAATTTCAGCCGCCGGTTAACCGAAAGGAAAGCCGTAAATTTCTTAAACATTTCCCAGAGGAATGTTCCCAGAAAAAATCCCAGCGGCACGGAAAGAAAAACGATAAACCGCACGCTCTTCAAAGAAGCGTATACCATAAATAAAAACCACAAAAACATAATATAGACAAAATCTTTATTCGCTCCCCGCCTTTCCTTCAGGTAGATATAAAGAACCGCCGCTAGAGACAACAGAAAAATAAATTTTCCATATAAGGATGAAGCAATCTGGATGAAACTGGTCGGCAATAGTTCGCTTACCGTATAATAGGTATTCGGCCATATTGACTCCGATAAATTACCGCCCAAGCGTAAGCCTACTTTTACATGCTCCAAAAAAATGACAAAAAAGTTTTGGCCGAGAACCAGGAAACAAAAGGCAACACTTCCCAGAATAAAAATCAAAGCAGAAAGAAAGTAAGCTGAGTTCTCCTTATTTCCCGCCTTGATATCGCCGGGATAATGCAGGCAAAAATTATTTATCATCGAAAGTACAAAAAAAGCGGAAATTACGACAAAGATGAACATCCACCCCGACCAGGTAAAAGCGTAAAGCCCTTGAAGGCATGCCGCCAAAAATGAATAAGCAACCAGTTTTCCCGGATTCCGGGCATTTTTTAAAGCGCATACGATAAACCAGGTAATCAGAACGGGAATGATCAAACCTAGAACATCGTAATCATACCAACCGGCGCAACTGCGGTTGATAAAAAGACCGGTCAAACCGATGAAAAGAACGGTAAAAAAAGCGGCCGGAGCAGAAAAAATTTTCCGGGCAATAAAAAACACCAGGCTTAAATAAATTATGCTGAAAAAAACCGGCAGGTAAAACGCGAAGACTTCCAGCCTGACCGATATAAAAAAAGTCAGTATTTTATAGAGAAAAGCCGCCAGGTAAAATAAAAACTGAGTATAAAAAACAGGCATACCTACCGGCGCAAGCATATAAGTATCATAGCTTTGACCGTTAACTTTTTTCTCGCCGGGATGGCCGTATTTCAAAACATTGGCGGTGTAGCGCAGCCATTGATACGGGTCCAATTCCAGAAGATAACTCTGGCCGGTATCATCCTGGTACTGGTCTTTTAAACTGCGGTATTCCTGGTCGATCATTAACCTGACTTTCTTTTTATCGCGCGACCAGATATTAAAGGTTTGCTCAATAAGCCTATCCTGAACATGCGCGGGATAATTAGGGTACATCCCCTTAACCTTATTGACCGCCTCTTCAACTATTCTTTTCCTTACAATCTGTTGAGCGGGTTTTTTAAATTGCGGGAAATAAGCGGGATATAAACGATAATGAACATTAATCCCGACGCAGACACAGAATAAAAAAACCGTCACCCATCGCTTTATCGACCGGGAGTTTACCAGCTTTTTAAAAGTTTCGTCGTCTAAAACCGATATAACTTCGTCGAAGTAAGCTAAGACTTTATTTTTTTTACCTTCCCCAGCCACGGTTATACCTCCATTTTTTTAGCCGCCAAGACACAAAAAACGCGAAGATTATAGATTAGACCGGAAAACAAAAGGCTTTAATTTCATTTTAAATTGTTCATTTTTCATTGGTCATTTTAAATTTTTAAAAAATGATAAATGCAAAATATTTCCGCCACTTTAATATTTTATTTAGGCGGATCAGCCTTTGGCTGAAAATAATAATTTTAGGATGGCTTGGTTTTTCAGCTCTTTGATTATTTTATTACGCCTTCCCCGCCGACCCCAGCACGTTTGTATTCTTCTGTTTGTACATTTCAATTAAAGCTTGCCGGGCCGGGCCGAGATATTTTCTCGGGTCGAATTCCGAAGGCTTATCGGCTAAGGTTTTACGAATCAACGCCGTCATCCAAAGCCTTCCGTCGGAATCAATATTTATCTTGCATACGGCTGATTTTGCGGCTTTTCTTAACTGCTCCTCGGGAATCCCGATAGTATCTTTCATCCGGCCGCCATACTGATTGATAAGTTTAACGGCTTCAATCGCCACCGACGAAGAGCCGTGTAAAACTATAGGAAAACCCGGCAGCCTCTTTTCGACTTCTTCTAAAATATCAAATCGCAATTCCGGGGGAACCAGTATACCATCTTTATTGCGCGTGCATTGTTCCGGTTTAAATTTGTTGGCCCCGTGAGACGTTCCGATTGAAATCGCCAGAGAATCTACTCCGGTACGGGAAACAAAATCCTGCACTTCTTCCGGTTTGGTATAATGGGTAACGCTGCTGACCACGTGCTCTTCAATGCCTGCCAGAACCCCCAGTTCGCCCTCCACCGTAACGTCATATTTATGCGCGTACTCAACGACATTCTTCGTTAATATTATGTTTTCGTCATAAGAATGGCTTGAACCATCGATCATCACCGAAGAAAAACCATTATCCACGCAAGACCGGCAAAGCTCAAAAGTATCGCCATGATCCAGGTGAAGAGTAATCGGTATCGCCTTCAGCCCCCTGGCTTTAGCAATCTCTTTAGACATCGCTACGGCGCCTTGCGCCATATAGCGCAAAAGCGTCTGGTTGGCGTATTCGCGCGCGCCCTTAGAAACCTGCAAAATCACCGGCGATTCTGTTTCGGCGCAGGCGGTGATAATCGCCTGCAACTGCTCCATATTATTAAAATTATATGCCGGCACGGCATAACCACCCTTGATTGCTTTGGCAAACATCTCTTTAGTATTAACCAACCCTAAATCTTTGTAAGAAACCATTTTTCTCCTCCTTAGATTGATAGACCGCCGAACTGTTTTCACCTCTGCTAAAGCAGTCTATCCTTTTACGCCAGAACTTACCATACACTAGTGTTTTACTATTCCATACGCAAATATCCACCCATCGCACTCATCGATCTTCCATAAAACTTCGCCCTTGAATTCTTCTGATACGTCAAAAATCTTTCCGCGGCGATCGCTTATTATCAAATGCCCATCTTTTACGTTAAAATTCCATTTATGCAGGCCAAAATAGTCTTCGTTATATCCTGCGCTTTTTCCATGATGCAACGCCACAATACCACCGTCCCTACATACCGCCACCATTGACCTGATAACGGCGGCAGGGTCTCCGGCATGATCAACGCAATTCGTAGCTGTCACTAAATCAAATTCATTTTTCCGATAGCGTTGTGATAACTCCTCTCCTTTACACTTCGCGTAATCTATACCATCGTCCACATGGTACTTTTGCCTAAGCTTCCTGTATACGTCCTCAAGCGGATCGCAACATTGAATTAATAACTTTTTCCGGGGATGTTTTCTACTAAGAAGCGTTATCGGCCCCGACCCTACATCCAATACCTTCACGACATCCCCATTCACAAAATCTATATATTTTTCATGTCTGCTATCAATCACACGATCTTGATGTATCCTGTCATTATATCCTTCCGGCCAATGCAACCCTTGTGTTCTAAACCATTCATCCCAAAAATGATATTCTAGCCATCGAGCGATACAATTGATACGCGATACCGGACTAAGTAATTTCTTCATGTATCCGTTTATCATAATCGCTAAAATTTGTTTTATAATTTATCGATTCATAGGCAGCGCGACGCTACTATTCGCTTGCGCGGATAAAACTCTCAATATTGCATTTACTTAATCTATAAATATGGCTTTCTTATCCCGGGCAGCATTGGGTAAAATTTTTTACCACGAAACAGTCAGTAATTATTTTTTACGCAGCGTGCCCTTCGCTAACGCTTCAGGGTTAATTCGGCTACCGCCTCCCGCTGCATCTTCCAGATTTGCGCTCGGCAAAGTCTCATTAAAAATAATTACCAGTAAAGCCGGGCGAACCTTTTCGAATAACGCTGTATCCACTCCCGGCTTGCGTCCTCCAGGGTAACTTCCTTCCCCAATTGCATACTGCGTAAATCCCTGTATTCGCTGATCAGGTATAATTGCTCAATCAATTTGACTTTGAATGCGTCATTGTATCTCTGAAAGGAAACGCCGATATCGAAAAGTTGGGAACCGGCTACCCTCGCGCACCGGATAACCCGGGCATGTACATTGAACATCTTCTCTTGAAATGGTATTTTTATCGAAAGCAGAGAATTAACTTCGGCGGCTTTCTTCGCGCAAAAAAGGAGCCCGCCTTCGCTTATATTTTTTGTCCGGACGAGTTCCTCTTTTAAAGAAACAAAAAAGCCGCGCTTCAGCACTTTATATTTAAGGGGAAAACACATCGGATGCCGGATAAATCTGCGGCGTTCATTATCATTCAAATTTTGGTACATTTTTATTTACCTCCCTGGCCATAGGAATGCCGCCTCGGCGAGCCATCGGCCCTCGGCTTCGCCGCGAGGCGAGCGAGACGGGAAGCCGAGGAAAACCACGGGCGCTCGCCTCATTTTCCCGGTCAGCATTATTGTAACAAAATAAAAGAATTAGTCAAAATTTTGAGCGAATCACCACCGACTGAAGTCGGTGGTTTAGTATTACCCGGCACTAATTTTGGTGTACCGAAATTAGTGCCGGGCTAATTCGACTACAGCTTTTCTCTTCGCTCTACGAGCTTGAGAAAAGCTAAGTCTCATTAATTAAGTTCTGGACATTCCCGCTTTACCGGATATAATTTCTTTCATGCGCGAAAAATATTTTTTATTTATTGCCCTCATATATCTTTTAACCACTCCCGCGCCCGCGTTTATCGCGGCTGAGGAGAATAACGCCCCGGGCGCCCTGCCGGGAGAAGAATATATCTCTTTTACCACCTCGGACGGCATGGAAATACACGGCTCGATGTTTTATCCCTCGCAATATTTTACTCAAAATAAAAATTCAGCCGGCGACGATACCGGCGCGGAGACAGCAATTAATAAACGCTATCCGGCCGCCATACTCCTGCACATGTGGGAACGCGACCGCTACGACTGGCTCAAATTAATCCCCGAACTGCAGAAAGCAAATTATGTCGTCATGGCGATAGATTTACGCGGCCACGGAAAAAGCCTTTATCGCAGTAATGGAAAAAGAATAACCTCTGATGTATACACTAATTTACCGAATATGAAATATGACGCCATCGCCGCTTATCAATTCGCCGGCCGGCAAAAAATAGTGGACCCCGAAAAAATATCCGTGATGGGCGCCAGCATCGGCGCGATTGTCGCGGTAAAATTTGCCTACGCGACAATGTTTATGAAAAATATGCCCATTAATTCTCTGACGCTGATATCCCCGGCGGAAAATTACTTCAGTGTTGATATCAAGGAAATAATCAGCAGATGCCGCCCCATCCCCATCCTGTTCGTTCTGGACAAACAAGACCCGTCGCCGGAAAAAACAAATATTTTTTCCTCGGGAAATAAATTATATATCGATTTCCCGGGAATCAAAAAAGCGATAATCTCCAACGGCCTGGGTCACGGAACAAAAATGCTTTCCCGGCCCCAGGTAATCTCTTCGATTATTGAATGGGTTGATTCCCACGCTCCGGACGCCGCTAAAAATAATAAAAAAAGAAATTCCTGAACCCCTGATATCCTAAAAGGAAATTCCTATTACTCCAGAATTATCCCCTGCCATCGGCAGAATGAATTTATCTTTTATTTTTAAGCCGCGGCGTATTGAGATAATAATAAACCGGTATACCCAGAAGTAAGATGCTGGTGCCGGTAAGAGTTTCCACGGGCTTATAGTCGATCGAACCCCAGACCAAGCCGGCAGTAACAATGAGAAAAAGAATGGGCGAAAAAGGGTATAAGGGGACTTTAAAGGGAATCTCGGCAATCGGAATCCTTTTTCTTAACAAAATTAAGCTTATCACGACCAGCCCAAAAAAATACCAGAATACTCCCGCGGTATAAAAAGTAAGGCTTTCCACAAAAGCAACCTTGCCGCGGCTCAGACAGATAAGAAACGCGCTGATGATAAAATTAGCCCAAAGAGCTTTTACCGGCGTACGGCGTACATTATCCAACCCGGCAAACTCCCGTAAACTGGGGAAATCCTTAGCAATCGCGTAAGATACCCGTCCGCCGGTAAGCGTAAGCGCGTTCATCGCTCCCAGCGCCGAAATAATAATAATCCCGGACATGATCCGGCCGCCGCAGGCAGGAAACCATTTATCCATCAGGCTCGACGCCGGGCTCCAAGTGCCGGCCAGGCCCGCCACAGACAGATGCTTGATATAAACAAAATTTATTCCGAGGTAAATCAGGGTAACGACGAATATTCCCGCGAAAAGCGCCTTGGGAATATTACGGTAAACATCCTTAGTCTCTTCCGCCACATAAGCCGCTTCGTTCCAACCGCCATAAACCCACATCGTTAAAACCAACGCGCTCCAAAAGTTGGCCAGAAGGATAAAAATATTTTTATCACCGGAAGGAAAAATGGGAAATAAATTAACGGAGAATTCGCTTGTTTTGTATAGCCCAAAACCGATTATCGCGACAATGGCTAAAATCTTGATCACGGACAAGAGATTCTGAAACCACTTGCTTATTTTCAAATCCGTGACATTAGCAAGCGTTAAAATATTTAACGCCAAAAACGCCAGGATCAGATTATCGACAAAAAATGCTAAAAATAAATTGCCGGCAGCGATGCCGCCACGGACAGCGCTAAAAGAGAGCAGTAGATTCCTGGCCTCTTCGGCAAAGATCAACGCCAGAGCCGCGATGGCACTGGGCCTTATCACCAGAATCTGCGACCAGGCAAAAAGGAAGGAAACAAAATTTTCCCCCTTATGCGAATAAATATTGCGCAAATACGCGTAATCTCCGCCGGCCTCGGGGAATAAACTGGACAATTCCGCGTAACAGAGGGCGCCGAACCAGGCGAAAAGCCCTCCCGCCAGCCACGATAAAAGAATAGCGCCGGCGGACATTGTCCTTTCGGCAATCAGCCGGGGGAAAGCACTGAATATCCCCGTACCGATAATAATACCCACGATTATCGCCGAACAATCAAACCAGTTTAATTCTTGCTTGAAGATCCTGCTGTTATTTTTCAGATTCCTCCCTCCTGCTTCCGGCAATGCCCCAACGCAGACAATCGACTTTTCCTCCACTGCTTCCGCGTCTTTACCCCGTTAGAGAAAGCTTGTCCCGTTAGAAGTACGCTTCTAACGGGGTCTAACGGAGTTTACTTCACTCAGCCTTGATCAACCTCAATACTTCGGCGCGCGTCAGCGCCAGGTCTTTACCGTAAACAGGGTCAACCTCCAGCCCCTGTTCCAGATAATATAAAGACTTCTTAAAATCATTATTTGCCAAATCATTTTTTTTATTTCTTAAATAGACCTTGCCGCGTAATAAATAGCATTGGCTGATTTTGCTGTAAAAAATCATTAAATTCGACAGGCCGAGGATTTGTTTATAGACCATTCCCCGGCCATAATCCGACAATCCCGCGTCCAACGCTTTAGCGGCCGGCTCATCCCGGCCTTGCTTTTCCAAAATTGTCGCCTTATACAAATTTAAATTGCCCAAACCATAAGAAATAAAAAAGTAATTAGCGCCGGAAAATCGGTTAGCAAAAATATTTGTCGCCCGATCGGCAACGGCGAGAGCGTCGGAATAACGTTTACGTTCGACGCAATACTTCATAAATCTCTCCACGGCGTCATCTAAAAATTTGGCGATGATCAAAAAATCCGGGTTATCCTTCAAAAAAGCCTCGATCGCGCTTAACGACTCCAACGTTATGGCTTCAAACTTACCATCGTTGCCGCCGGCCAGATATCTGCCTTGAATCTCGTCGTTAACCGCAATCTGCAACAGTGCCCGGTAAAAATCCCATTTTGCCGAAGACGGAACGGTAAATTTAAACAAATTTTCCATTTCTCCAAGCTTTTCTTTATTATGGGAATCCAAAAAATAATCATAAAGCTTCTTTAAGTTTTTCAAAAAATCTTTATCGTTGCGATTATCTTCCGCGGCAATCACAGAATCTAATAATCGCTCCGGATAGATATAAGTATGCAATAACTTTATTGCCGTTCGATTAAACGCTTCGGTTTTTCCGTATTGCGAATAGTAGCTGGAAATAAGCACGACGGCGGCTAAGGAAGTGGAATCGGTTTTTTTAAGGTAGTCCTCGGCAACTGCCAGCGCCATCTGCGGTTTCCCCATCACCGCATACGCCCAGTTTAATAAGACCAGCCCAGCGTCCGAAGGGTTATCCCGGAAAGCACGCTCATACATTTTTACCCTGGTGTCATCGCTGAGATTCCCGGATGTTTTTATATTCACCCACTCATTCGCTACATAAAAGTTTTTGAAAGCCCAGGCGATATCCATATTAGTCAAAGAATGTTTCGCGTCATGGAGAACCAGGATACCGTCAACCCCCAGAATACTCAGCCAGTAATTTTTTTTCTCCTGGACTGCCGCTTCGTCGAGATAAAGCAAAACATTAAGAATAGAGACAAGATCGTAAGGCGGCGAAAAATCTTTATCCAGGTCGGCGGGTAAATCTTCCAGAATATCGTGATTGATAAATTTTATCCGGGACCGAAAGAAATCCGGGTCTTTCAACTCCCATACTCTGGCCGTTTCGTTTAACCGAAAATATTTCTTAAGCTTCTCCTGGATAACTAAGGACAGGCGGCTGAAAGAGTTATACGAATAATTCATTTTGCGGGCAAAGTCCAAACTTGAATCATTGATATCCGAAGCGAGAATCGTAAAATTTTTAATACCCGACTCCAGCAGTTCAATCGCGTAAGTCAAAACCTCCTCGCCGGTAGAGCAGGCAAACACTTTCACTTTAAACGGCCGGCCTTGCGCCTGCGCTTTTGCCTTAAGCGGCTCAAGGTAGTCCTTGAACGCCTTCACGTAAACCCACTCCCGATAAAAACCGGTAGTACTCAACATATAAAACTTGTTAACCAGCATATTCATCAAACCACGATTGCGTTTTATTCCGCCTAATGACTCCACGCCGTTGGAGCGCAAATACCGGTACAAAACCGCGTCAACCTTATCGCCGATCACTTTGCTGGCACATTGCCGGCTGGTCACGTTGCTTATTTTTTTTATTACCCGCGAAACTTCGTGATAGATATTTTTCTGAACGTAGCGGGGTTTTAAGCCGGCGTATTTTTTAAAAGCCGGGATTATCCGGGGAGAAATCTGGTTGAGGCGATCGCTGTTTTTGTCAAAAAAATCGTTGAGGGATTGGATATCTTTTTCCCCGTCGCTATAGAAATAAAAATCGGCCGGCTGGCCGTCGACTTTAGTAAAATACGCCGCCGGTTTGCCGTCGATAATCAATAAATAGTCGTCATAAAAGGTAGGGTCGTAGAATTCGCTTTCGCCGGTAAAAGCGGCAAGGTAGTAATTGGCGCTTGCCGGTTTTACTTCAATTTGACCAGGGCTGCCGGAACCGGAAAGGGAATCCTGGGAAAAAACATGGGCGGCAGTTAACCCGGCAAATATAATTGAAAAAATAAATATCGAAATAACTTTTTTCATCTTATGATTATAGAATACTATATAATAGAATACTATACGGTAATTTTATTTCAAGTCTTTTCTGCTAAATACTATAAATTATAGGCGGATAACGGCAAAAATGTTAAAAAAATCCTCTCTGCCGCCTTTTAAGCAACAGAGAGGATTTGTGATATTTTACTTTTAAGCCTTAGCTTTAAATGTTTTTACGCTTAACTATCATCATTGCATCGAAGCGCTGACGACCGGAGGATAACAATAGGCCGCCGGACCAATACCGCTGTCGAAATATAATGTGCTGCTTACATCAAAACTAAGCTTCATGGTTCTCGGCGTGCCCTTAACCACGGTAAATTCCGTAAAAGTCGGCGCGGCGATTTCATCGGTAAAATAATCGTTGTCGATAGCCACGCGCGTAAACCCTGCCGGCGGGGTGGGGGGAAGATCGCCGGGAACCTGGAACGTTCCTTGTACGGGAGAAGTCACCGTATTGCTCGCACTGATTGCTTTACCCTTAACCGTTCCGGTACCAAAGTTAGCCACCTGATTCGCGGTCGTATAATATGTCACACCGGAGCCATCTTTACCGCTACCCTTTAATTGGATATTGCGGGAAATTTTTGTCCTGATTTTGTCGTAGGTGCCACTGGGGAGTTCCACATTGGAAAAGTAATCCCCTACGGTTGCACCCGCGTTGGCGAGGGCGATATCAAAGTAGGCGTCCCCTTCTCCGATGGTAACCCAAGTATTGGTGTCTTTATTATGCAACTCTACTTTGCTGAATGTTATTCCGTAAATACTGGGCGTAACCGCCGTTCCCGGATTCGGGCCCAAGGCTAACGCCAGGGAGACAAAACAGAAAATACAAACCAAGAAACAAATAATTTTTTTCATAATTTCACCTTGCCTTTCGGTTAGCTTCCTCTTCCCACCGCAATTGTCATATTGCCGGTCTTTTTCCACTTTTCCACCTGAATATTAAAGTTTCTTTCCACTCGGTCAAGCGTGTGTTTCTTAAGGTCAACCGTGGGAAACGCGTCACAAGTAGGTTTAAATGCTGTCAAGAAGCTCTTGGCGGTAAAAGTGTCAAAAGCCACACTGAAACGTATGTCCATTACATATTCCCGATCACCTTTATTGTCGTCGTAGGTTGCCAGATTACAGGTAACCCATTTAAAAGGTTTTATTTCCGCCCTTATTTTGTTACCAGCCATATTCTTCGCTTGCTTATAGTCATAGTAATAATATTGCCCGAATAATTTCAACCATGGCAGATAAGGGACCGGGCCGCCTAATTCCAAGTCATAACCATCCACTACCTTTTCATAGGTAATCGAGCTGGGGGTCTCATCGACCGTCCTTCGGCCGGAAAGATGGTTATAAGTATTCGCCCGTAACTCTAAATATTGGGACAACAATTCCAAGCCGGCTCCCTGCCGGGAATGGCGATGCAAATCCTGGTAATCAAAAAAAGTATTAACTCCTGCCAAAAGCTTGTCGCTGATCAACCGGCGGTAACCCAACCCGGTCGAATAAGTACCTCTCTCGTCCTGAATCGAAACGCGGCTGTGCGTAAAAACCGTATTGACCTTGTCGTCGGTTTGATACAAAGGCTGAACTGTTTCCAGATAGATGCGGGGTTTCTGGTCGGTTTCGATACTCATGCCGTAGCTGGTGCGCTGCAACCAGGCCGGGACATTGGAACTATCGTTATCGCTCTCGCCGCTAGCGGTTACGGTATCTGGCTTATCGCCGTCGCCGGCTCGCGCCGAAAAAAAACAAACCACGGAAAAAACAAAAAACATCACTCCTGCCCAAATAAAAAATACTTTCCTCTTCACAATAGCCACCTCCTTTAATTTAATGAATAAACCTGCTACCCATAACGTTCATTTAACAATGATATTTTATAAGAAACTTTTCAGGCGTCAAGTAAAAAACAAGGCAAAGTTTCAAAAAGTAATTTGGTAGGCATTAATAATGGTCTTAAATGATTTATAGGTAATAACCGCAAGGAAATAAGTCACGACAATAACAAGAATACTGGTGATGATTTTGTTGATCTTGCCGTAACGCGGGTTAGCCCAAAAAAGCGGCAAGGCAAAAGGGCCGACACATAAAAATGCCATAATCAGCAATGATGTCTTAAAATACCATTTGTCCTGTTTTTTATCATCCATACACGCCCCCTTCCTTTATTTATCATCACGGCAATGTCATGCATCTTTTTTTCTCATCCTTCTTCCTTCATCCCCACCATCGATCAACAAAGGTGACGAGATGGCGAGGTCTCGCCAATTTGGTTAACAAATTGGCGGACTTCTTCCTTCGATATCCATCTACAATCCGTTGTCTATTCACGCCTTCTTTCTGTGGCGCATCACTTCAAACACCGCCGGCAGAACCGAAAGGATGATGATTACCCCGATTACCAGAGTAAAATTACTTTTTACGACGGGTAAATTACCGAAATAGAATCCGCCAAATAAAAAAAGCGCCACCCATAGTAGGCCGCCAATCACGTTATATTTAAAAAATTTAGGGTACCCCATCTGCCCAGCGCCGGCGACAAACGGCGCGAACGTCCGGATAATCGGCACAAACCGCGCCAGAATAATCGTCCGGCCGCCATACTTTTCGTAAAATTTATGCGTGCGGTTTAAATATTCTTTTTTCAGAATCCGCGCTTTTTCTTTAAATATTTTAAGCCCAATAATTTTTCCCGCAGCGTAGTTAACACTGTCGCCGGCAACCGCGGCAAACACCAATATCAAAAAAAGCCGCGTAATCTCAAACGAACCGCCCGCAGCTAAGGCGCCGGCCGCGAAAAGCAGCGAATCGCCGGGCAGAAAAGGCGTCAATACCAGCCCTGTTTCCGCGAAAATAATAACAAACAAAATCAGGTATGACCACGCGCCGCAATCATGGACGATATTCCTGAGATGATCGGCGATGTGAAAGATAAAATCGAAAATATTAACCATATAGTCCTTTTTATTGGTATTTCAGCAATATGAAAATATTTGCTTTATCACGCAAGCCCCAAAACTTTTGACGGGATGAACAGGATAACAACGGATAAAAAATCAAAGGATTAATGATCTAAAAAACTACAGGATATTTTTATCCACAGATTGCTCAGATTTTACAGATTTCAGAGTTAAAGGATAAAATTCAACGATTGATTTTTGATTCTCTTATCATCCCCTTTCTTTTTTTTCCTTAATCCATTAAATCTGAGAAATCTGTGGACAAATATTCTTGCCGTATCGTTTTATTTTCACTTTTTTTGTAGACTTCAGACAACCGCGTTTTTTACCGATTGCGGCCTAATAACTTCAACCCCTCAAACCACCCCAGGCTGGCAATACCGGCGAAAAACGCGATTGCCAGCTCACCTAAGGAAAGCGGCGCGAAATGAAAAAGACCCCGTAGAAACGGCACATAAATAACCGCCAGCAGCGCGGCCAAGGTACCGGAACAAACCCACCAAAGCGCTAAATTTCGGGAACGTAAAATGTGCCCCAGACTCTGCTTCCATGAAAGATTAGTAATGATCAACAAGATATTAGCAAAGGTTAACGCGGCGAAGCTAAGCGTACGCGCCTCGATTTCGCCCATCCCCCGGCGCAATGCCAGCAAAAATACGATAAAAACTACCGCCAATACGCTTAACCCCTGAAGCAAGCTGAAAATAAGAGTTTTGCGGCTGAACAACGGCTCACTTAAATTGCGCGGCGGCCGATTCATAATATCTTTTTCTTCCGGGACCGATTCAAAAACTGTGGAACACGCCGGGTCAATAATCAACTCTAAAAAAGCAATATGCGCCGGTAACAGCACCAGGGGAAGATTAAATACCACCGGCAAAAACGACATTCCGGCGATAGGGATATGCACGGAAAAAATATAGGCGATGGCTTTTTTTAAATTATCGAAGATGCGCCGGCCCAAACGTATCGCCTGGACAATCGAAGAGAAATCGTCGTTAAGCAAAACAATCGCCGAAGCTTCGCGTGCCACATCGGTGCCGCGCTCACCCATCGCTACTCCGATATGCGCCGCCTTCAAGGCCGGGGCATCGTTAACGCCGTCGCCGGTCATCGCCACGACTTCGCCGTTGGCCTTAAGCGCGTTGACAATCGCCAACTTCTGCTCCGGCACCACCCGGGCAAAAATATTCGCCTCTTTGATTCTTTCCCGCAAAGCGAGAAAATCCAACGCTTCCATTTCCGGGCCGGTAATATATTTTTCCGGATTACGTAAACCTATCTGCCTTGCTATATGCTGAGCCGTTCCGGGATAATCACCGGTAATCATAATCACGCGCACACCCGCGTTATAAGCCTCCTGTACCGAATTAGGAACAATCTTGCGTACCGGATCGACCATCCCGATAAAACCAATAAATTCAAAATCGAAATCGTGCTGGTTTTTAGGAAGCTCGCCCTTAGCAAAGATTGCCTTAGCTACGCCCAAAACGCGCAACCCTTTATCCGCCATTAACGTGATTTTATCTCCCAGGGCAACCCTGGCCGCCGCGTCGATGTGGCATAAATCGATAATCGATTCCGGCGCGCCCTTCGCGGCGATGATGTAATTCTGCTTATCCGGCGATTCCCAGACATGGGAAAGCGCCAACAACTGTTTGGACAAAACATACTCGTGTACAAGTTGCCAGTTATTATGGATATGTTCCGTGCCCCTGAGGTATGTTTCGCCTACACGATGGATTTCTTTTTCGATGGGATCAAAAGGGTCGCGCTGGCTGGCAAGGATGCTGTATTCCACGATATTATGAAATTCTTCCGGTAAATCATCCTGGTGAGTATCTAATTCCCAATACCGGCCGCGGGTAAACCCCGTTAGAGAACTATGTTCTTTTACCTCGTTATAAAATTCTTTTCTAACAGGGCGCGACGGCGGCATATCCGCCGAAGACGGAAGAACCCCAGGCTGAAAACCATCATCTTTGTCGGCAACTTTCTCTAACGGGGTAAACAACCCGGACAACTTCATGGAATTCAAGGTGAGAGTGCCGGTTTTATCGGTGCACAATACCGTCGCCGCGCCTAAAGTTTCTACCACGGCGGCGCGGCGAGTCAATACGCGATGGCGGGACATCCGCCACGCGCCCAGGGTAAGAAAAATAATCAAAACTACGGGAAACTCTTCCGGCAGCATTGCCATACTCAAAGTCAGCCCCGAAAGTACACCTTGTATCCAATTACCGCGCGTCAATCCGTAGATAACAACAATCAATAAACACAGGATCGCCCCGGCAATACTGAAATTACGCACAATACGGCCGGTTTCTTTCTGCAGCAGTGTCCGCTCTTCGGTAATTTTCCCCAGCGTTTTACCGATTTTTCCCATCTCAGTCGCCGCGCCGATTGAAATGACTTTCGCCGCGCCACGGCCCTGCACGACAAGGGTGCCGGAAAAAACAAACGGCAGGTCATCGCCACCCGGCCGCTTCACCGCCTCCTTGCCGTCCCATACCGACTTGCGTACCGCTGCCGATTCACCGGTCAACAGCGATTCATCTACCGAAAGATTGGAACAAAATAATACCACCGCGTCAGCGGGAACGCGGTCTCCTTCTTTAAGGATAATAATATCTTCCCTGACTACTTCCCGGCCCGAAATACGCTTCTGTTCTCCGTCGCGTATCACCAGCGCCCGGGGACTGGATAAGTTCTTTAAAGCCTGCAAGGCACGCTCGGTTTTATTTTCCTGATAAAAAGTAATACCCACCACTACCACGACAAACGACAGCAGCATCGCCGCGTCGCTTACTTCGCCCAGGAAAAAATAAATCGCGCCGCTGCCCAGCAAAAGAAGCAGCATCGGTTCGCTTAAAACATGCCCTAAAATAGCGAATACATTACGCTTCTTTTGCGATGGTAATTCGTTATAGCCTTCCGTCTCAAAACGACGGGAAACCACTTCTTCCGAAAGCCCCGATATGTTCTTAACGTCAAATTCAACGTTCATGCTATCCCTACGGTATTGTTGGTTATCTTCCCTGAACGTCAAGAATCTTTGTGCGTTTTTTTAAAAACAGTAAAATAAAATATATCGTCAGCGAAACACTAAAAAAAATAACCCAGGCGGCATCGAGCACGATCTTTCTTACGGTGATAAAATCCGCCGCCGCGTCAAGGAAGAAAAAAAACGCGACGATGGCGATAAAGGTCGAAAATTCCCGGCGCAAAACTGTTTTTCCGGAGAACGGCAGATCCGGTTTCTGCCAATTCCCGAAACGGGGGAAAAAAATCGGCGTGCCCTGCGCCCAATTCAAAAAAACATCGCCGAATTTCGCGCGCAGGAATTCCTCCTCGACAAAAATTATTCTTTCGTAATACAAAAGAAAGCCCGCCGTGCTGACAAGGACAAACCACCAAACTTGAACGAAGAAAAATATTCCCAGCATGATCACAAAATTTCCCAGGTATAAAGGGTTACGGACAATCGAATACATGCCTTTGGTATTAAGCGTTTCCGCCACCTGGTCTTTCGTATTCCTGCCGGAAGTACCCCGCGGCGCGTATCCGGCGACAAAACACCGGATTGCAAGGCCGGCGAAAGACACCGCGACACAAAATATTTCCCACGCGTTATCTACGGCGTCGCCAAATGTGCGCTTCAGATATTCCGAATCTCTTAACGCGATCGCGAAAACAGGCAGGGCCAGCAACGGGAGATAACTCCTCCAGCGAAAAAGGAACTCACCCTGTTTGCTCATTTCTTCCCGTAAAGCCATTGACGCACCTCCTTAAAAATCCAGAAAATTATTTTCCTTAGATGAATACGAAAGGTATCCCGTGAGAAAAATAAAAGACTTTGTGGTGGAAACAAAAAAATCAATAAAATCTATTTTAACCCAAAAAACGCGATTTCCAAGAGCATTTTATAAAAAATTCCTCACCGGCATTTTTTGAATTGAAGAGGATAATTATGGCAAGACGATTACGGCAGTTTGCTGTATTGTTTAAGCGGCGGCTCTTGACCGGAAATGCCTAAGGCGGTTTTAAGATCTTTTACTTCCTCCATCCCCATGATTTCTACCCGAAATCCGCCGAAGTTGTTGAAATCAATAGATGGTAGATGATAGATAGCAGACGGTAGATTGGAAACCCCTGAAGACGCATTGATATTTTTAGTTTTTATCTGCTTATCTGACATCTGACTATCCACAGTTTTCACTTCCAGATTCAGCTTATCCGCTTTTAAATCGATACCGCCAGAGGGGCTATTCGTCGGACTTAAAGCAGAAGACGACGCTACACCATTTCGCACGGCGACCTTCGATGCTTCAAGATTTTTTTTAACTTTTTCTCTGCCCCAACTCAAATAGTTCATAACCGAACTTTTGGTAAGCTGCAAAATTTTACCTATCTCTTTACACTTAAACCCATAAATATAATAAAGAACAAGGGACTCGCGCTCCTTGTCGGGTAATCCGCTCAGGCATCCTTCCAACTGTTCCCTTTGTATGATATTATGCTCTGTCCCCGGCGCTCGATCGATAACTTGGCGGGCAACGCCGGTCATCTGTTCGTCATCCAACGACAATACTCTATTATTGCGTTTTTTCCGCGTCCGCATTTCATCGATGCACGTGTAAATCGCTATCCTGCGCAGATACGGAAGGAATCTTCCCTTATCCTGATATGACCCTGAGCGCAGCAATTTAACTAATTTAGCAAAAATCTCTTGCACTGCGTCACTAGCTGCGTCGCTATCACCATTAAGTTGCTTAACACAGATGTTAAAAATAGCTTGCCAGTAAAGAGCATACAACTTATTAAAACACTTATCATCCCCGCTCAAAAACCCGGCAATAAGCTGCCCGGCAATCGCTTCTTGAGCATCGAAGCGCCTATACCTATCCGCCCGGCTTAACGGGCTGGATGTTTTCGGCTCAGCGCCGCCAACCGGAGCTTTGCCGCCTGATTTTTCTTTACTCCCATCTCCTTTCCCGCGTATTGCTTCTAAACCCGCCTCTGCCCGGTAATGGTCGATGTTTTCGAAAGCTTCGATTGCGGCGGCGCGGACCTGCGGGTGTTCATCATTAAGCGCGTCGCCGATTACCCTGTTCACCTCATCAGCAACCGGCGATCGTAAATCATCTGGTTTTACTTTACCCAACGCTTCGATAACGGCAATGCGGACAACCGGGGCAGTGCCGTTGTCGTAAAATGCTTTTGCCAGGGACGGCAATGCTCTGGGATCGCGCTCTTCGCCGACACGCCACGCGGCAAGGGCGCGCTCTTGAGGGTCTCCCTCATTATCCACAAACATCCTGCCGAGGAGTGAATCAAAAGAACCCGGTAATCCTGCGACAAGCTCTTCAAGGGATTGCCGCTTTTCGCCGGCACGACTGGGCTCCCTGCTTTGTCTTACCTGTTTTTCATCCCCTTCTCCCCTGCCGCCCCTTTTCTCCTTTTCCGAAATACTTTTCATTTCTTCTAATAATTGGCTTACCCGCCCAGGGCCTTCACTTGTATTTTCCAGTATATCCTTACTTGTTAATAGTCTTGCCCATAGCAAAAGTAAAGAATCAAGAACTTCCGGGCTATGTTCCCCGTCGCTGGTAAGCGTTACCGTAACCTCATGCTTAAATTCTACAACCAACGAAAGCAATAACCTAATATCTGTAGGTTGGTCACCCACAAGAGTAACGCTTACCCCATTATTATTATTATTGGTAATGTGTACCGCAATATCGGAAAATGATTCTTTCATTTGGGAAGAAAATCTAGCCGCCACCGTCGAGGGCCACCCATGAATCCCCCTCGAATTCATCACCTTAATATCCAGCCAAGCTTCAACCGGGCTGGCGGCCAGCTTTACTCCTTCATACCATTTATCAACATTCGCCTGGCGCCGCGCTTTTTCTTTATCCCGGTCGATCCTGACGATGGGATAAATCCCTTCTTCTGTGCCATCAGGCCATTTTGCGATAAAGGCATTCTGGTTACCCGCGGGTAAAACTCCCTGGTAGCCGATGCCCTGCACCGGCTCATCCAGCTTGATATCACGAATATCCGTCCAGGTTCCATCGGGATGGATGACCCCGGCATGAATTTGAGCCGGCGCCTGCGCCTGAATCGTTACCGCCTCATTTTTAGGGGCCGCAAAATATATGCGAGCGGATTTATCGCTCCAAACCGGTTCCCGGGCCAACGAAGCCTCAATCGACGACCGGGCGGTCTTCTGGTACAACTTGGGAAAAAGCAAACTTAACGCGCGCAGGTTCTCAAAAATGCTCCAGGCTTGTTTATAGGCGCCGGTCTTATTGTATTCGGTTTCTAAATTATTATCTCCGCTGAATATCTCGGCAATGCCGTGAAGGTCCCTCAGCTGTTTGGCCAAACCGGAAAAATAACCTTTTTCCGCCAATAACCGAATTGTTTTTTCCCGGCCGTAAACGCGGATACAAGCCTGTATGCCGATGCCGCTTAAATGCGTCCAGACCAAACCCTGGTGATAGGCCTCCTCCTTGTTACCGTCAGTCCGCAGAGGCTTGTATGCCGGATCATCGCGAGAAAGCGTCCGGAACCCATATACGGTAAAAAGTTCATCCATCATTTTATCCATTATCCGTTTTGCCTGCTCGCCCTCAACCAATCCCAGAGCAACCGCCCACATCTGGTTGGGCCGAATCATCTCCGCTTCCTTGCTATCGCCGTCGATCGTATCGTAAAGGCATCCTTTTTTTTCATTCCAGTACTTGCCGAAACTTTCCTCAGCCAGTCTGGCTCGAGCCTCATAATTTTCGCGCTTTGAACTATCGCCGGTTCTCCCGTAAATATCCGCCATCAATGACAACGCGTTCTTCCATAAAGCGTTCACCTCACCCGGTTTACCGTAACGCGGAGTGAAAATATGGCCGAAACCTTCTACCATCCCATCCATCCAGGTTAAATTGGTATTCTGATTTCCGCCCTTAAGCAATCCATCGGAGTCGACGGTGATATCGATATTCCTCTCTCCTTTATCGCTGTATACCAAATGGATTCCTTCTCGATGAGCGCGCATGATATCTTCTAATATTTCCAAGATTGTAGCTTTTTTTCTATCGCCGCTAATGCCGAAAGCAAGGCTGATCGGCGTTTGTAAAAAAGCGTAGTCGCCGGTCGCCTTTAAATATTCGCCGATTGCCCAGAACATCAACATCGTCGAGTCAATAGAACCGGGATTGACGTTTGTTCCGTCGCCGATAAAATTCGGCAATAATCCCTGTTTAACAAATCTTATGTAAGTGCACATAATATTTTTAAACGCCTCGACATGCCCTGTAGCGAGCAACCCCGGTAAGCTGAGCATCGTATCCCGCGACCAATTACGCAAATAAGATGTGGGGCCAAAGCTGGGAAAACCGGCAACGATTGACCAGCCGATAGCAGGATCATAGCGGTTACTGCCATCCGACAGACGGCTGACACTGAGGGTAGGGTCAAAATAAACCATATTTTCGCCGGCTTCCATGAGCCCGGCAAAAACATTCTGCACCCGGCGGACAAACGGCAACGCGCTGTCAAACTCATTCATCCGCTCATAGGGCGGCAATACTTCGATACGGTAATCCCGGGGCTTGTGGCCATATCGCGCCTGCTCATCATGATCCCACTGCCCGGAACCAAGCCACTTAAAAGTCATCCAGTATTCACTGCCGGTTTCAAGGCCAGGCACGGCAGCGACGTATTCACCGCTCTGCGCATTGAACCGCGCTTCAATATCCCGCGCCGGTTCGCCGTGTTTTCGAATACGCAGCATAAAAGAATTTTTATTTCTTACGACTAAAGTTTTTCCCGAAGGCATGACAAACGTATCGGTTTTATTCTTATCGGAAAATTCCCATACCGCTTCATCGGCGCCAATATTAACCGGTCCAGAGACGCTTACTTTCTTCCTTCCTCCTTCCTTCTTCACCCCTCGGTCCCCCCCGCCCTTTGACTTGGCCACCGGGCTCGACGAACTGACGCTATAATCCGCCGCCGGATCAAGATAAAACGCGTGAACCTGAGCTGGTTCGAGGCTGAAATACAAACCTACATAATCACCGTCAACCTTTACCGTGTCGGTCCCCGGCGTAAATGTATACCTCGGGCAATCCTTCTGATCAACCGCCCGGCTCAAATCAACCAAGTCAAAAGGTTTCGTTATATCGATATTAAAATGTTTATGATTGATCCAAAAATGACCTTGCGCCGGGTAACCGGAAAAATTTTCGACAAAGACCATCGCGCGCTTTCCATCGGGAGAATACCGCTCAACCTGTAACGCCACCCCCCTGCCGTGTTCGCCAAGAACTTTTATGTCGGAATTCCTGGGGTTTAACATAAAAGGGAACCTCATGCGCAAATTATTGATTATCGCTAATTCCGGGACGAGGTCAACGCCGGTATCGCGCGGCGCGTACGCCCAGAGTACTTCTTCACCAGGCGCACGATTAAAATCACGGCCGTCGCCCTGTTCCCAGCCCGGCCCCGGGCTGTATGCCGCGGAAGTCGTCCCGGCAAACCACATCCCAATCCGGCAGGCAACCGCCGGCGGAACACGATAATCCAATAAGCCGAGGATTTTCGCCGCATTGCGCCAATCGTGACTGGCCATCATCATCAGATAACGGTCCTGGTCGTTGCGCCGGCCGGTCCCATCCGGCGGCCATTGATGATTGTCTAAAGCTCGGGGACCGCCTTCGCCGTCGATTAAAATATGCCGGCTTGCAATCGTGCCATCACCGCCCTCCCCCCACTTAGCCCCCCAGTTGGTGATAATCGGCATCCAGCCCCGCTGCAGCGCGTCGCGATAAAGCTTATGTATCTCCGGCGAACCTAAAAGTTCCGGCATCATCAGCCAATCGTGCTTTTTAAATTCACCGGTAAGACTATCCCAGTACCCGGGCTTATCCCTGACCTGCCAGAGCGCGTCGCCCCTCATACCGCTAAAACCAAAATATTCCAGATATGCTACGATTTCCCTTCTCACGTAATCATAATCGGAGTATATCGCTAAAGGATCCCATTTTTTGTCGCCTACCCCGGGATTTGCCCTGCCGTTATCGACCAGTACTCCGGGGTTATGGACCGAATCCACGCCCACAATCGAAGGGGCAACCGGATAATCGATCAGCGCCCGGACATTGTGCGCCCGGGCATCATCGACTAAATCCCTGATAAATTTATGGAGCCAGTATTGCTCAAATAAAACAAGGTTCATTAATTTCTTATAAATCGGCAGGGCGCGGATCTGTTCGTTTGAACTCTGTAATAAATCAGAAACACGGTATTGGGGAAATCTTTTTAGAATAAATTTAAGATACCCCGGCCAGCCGTCGCGCAAAATCCTTAAAACCAGCGCGTCAGCCCCTTTATTAACCCGGCCGTCAGCCAGCGTCCGCATCGGCTTTATAAAATTTTTAGCCAGCCTATCGCGATCCGTTCTTTCCCAATACTCATATTTGGCGACTAAATCATCACCCTCGCCTTCCACTTCAGCGATATCGTGATAACCGCGATTGATGATCCAGGGACTGATCGACGCGTAAGCCGAATCATCGACAATAAATTCAAAATCACCGAAACTTCCTGTAGTCTTGTATTGCGCAATCGCCACGTCGACATCACCGGCGTACTTAGCGACATTGGCTTGAGATTTACGCTTATCCCAGTGGGCGGACATGGAAACCGGAGATAAAAGTATCGCCGTGGCTTTCGCCTCTGCCGCCGCTTTCACCAAAGCTCGACGGTTGACATGGCCTTCCCAGTTAGCCGCTTTGGGATCAGCATAACGCGACGGCCACATCTGCAAAATCGAACCAGAAGTAGGGTTCCCGGCCGAATCAAGAAGAAACCAATCCGGAACAGGAAAATCTTTGATAATATCTCGCGGATCGCCATATCGAACCGCCGGACTGCCGGAAACAGCTTTCTTTTTCCCGGCGGCTGATGACGCTCGGCCGGCCGGGCTGGCGGCGGCGGAAAGCGGACTGGAATTGGACTTATTTCTACCCGGCGCAATTTTAATAAAATATGCTTTCGTATAATGCCCCGCCGGAACCTTTACCGTTCCATCTGTGACTTGACCCCATTCAGTCTGATAAAATGTCGGCTCCTCACGCATCCCATCGTCGACATGTATAGATTTTATAAAACGGAAATCAAATCCGCTTTCTTTCAATCTAAGCGCCTCCGGTAATGAATCGAAAAACCCCTCTTGCGCCTCTAATTCCGCACGCACTTCCTCTACAAATTTTCTTTTTTTTCCATTGATAGCAATGATAGCCTTATAAACCGTTTCCGGATCGGTATTCGTAAATGCTCGATAAACTGCGGCTTCCGTTGACTTATCGCCAATCTTACCGAGAGCGTTACAAGCATCTCTACGAATCCTTGGATTATAATCCTCCAAATCTCTGAGATAACGTTTTATCTTTAATTCCTTGGTTAACGATCTCATCTCGTCAAGAGCATCGTAAGCTGCCTTACGAACATCACTATTTTTATGCGTTAATTTCTTAGTAAAAATCGGGACAGCGCGCTTGCCAATTTTTGCCAGTTTTCTAGCTGCATCATAATCACTGCCTATGCGCTCGCTGAAATAACTTATAGGTAAAAACAATCGCCAGCTAAAATATACTAAAGGGGGAGTGAAAAGCCCTCCCCAAAAAGCACCAGTAATATCTAACTCCTGCACAAATTCATTCCACTGGCGTTGCCAAAACGCCTCTGAAGACTCCGACATAATATTACCAAGAGCCTTTAAGTCACGTAAGGGTTCTCCGGCAAGTATCATTTGCACAGCATGGCCACCTAAATAATGCCCGAGAATCCCGCCACCTATTATTCCCGCAATAATTGATCCCCCAATCACCCACTTTGTCACCGCCGAACTTGTTACGTTTCCCGTAAGCACCGGACCATCGCACCAACCGTCTAATTTTATCGCCTTTAAATCATAATGAACCATTGCGCCAATTTCGGCGTCAGTTAACGCAAATCTATTACGCGTAAGAGTTATACTTCTAAATAAAGAGGCGATTACAAGCGAGCCTTTTTGTTTATCATATTCTGCATTCTCTTCCGCAACATGCTTCTTCCGTCTTCCTTCTACATTCACCAGCCTTTGTCTTTCATCCCAGCGAAACGAAGGCCTCTCGCCCTTCGTTCTTTCCCCTTTCCCCTTCCATCTTTCCTCTTTCTTGCTCCGTCTCTCACCTATAGTCTGCGGGATGATTGTCCCGAGAGAAGCCTGAGAACTAACCATAGACTCACTTTCCGCATTCATTATCCCCAACCGCGCGGTAACCACTGTAGCCTCATTATTTTTTATAGGCGAACTTGAATCCAGCGGGCTGCAGGCAACCGTAGCCTGATAATCAAAAAACCGCGCCATACTGGCTCCGCCGCTAAAGTACCGGCGCCGGACCGGTTTCTTTGTGGACCGGTCTAAATCTTTCTTGATGTAATCATAGACGCCTTTCTTGTAGGCTTCTAAGTACTGGCTGTAGATCTTCTGCTTGATCGCCGGGTCGGAGGTTTCGATACCTTTGGTTTTATTTTTATCGAAGTACCGGCTAAAAACGTTTAGCCCGTTGGGCCTGTTTAGCCCGTTAGAAGATTTTAACCCTGCAACCGGCTCAACGGACTCAACTGACTCAACGATTTGCCGCAAGCGACGCTTAAACCACGCCGCCAGGATCACCGCACTACATACCTGGCGCAGTTGGCTGAAATTCTTGCCGTGGTTGACGTCCTGCTCGATTAAAGGAACAACTACTTCTTTCATGACTTGGCTGGTCAATTCGTTTAGCCCGTTGAGTCCGTTTTGCCCGTTGGGCCCGTTAGGTCTGTTAGGAGATTTTAACCCTGCAACCGGCTCAACCGGCCTAACCGTCTTAACGCTTTTTTCCATAGCAACATAATCAGCTTCCATCATGACTTTAAGCGAAGACTCTCCGATTATGGCTTTATCACTATCTTCATAGATTTGAGCTTTATTGGGGATGATCCAGATTTTGTTGAAAGTATCGAAGGGTAAATTGTTTGTGCCAAAAAGCTTACTCGCTTGCGCGTAAACTTTTTTCCAGAAATTCTTTCCGATTTCACTTTCCGGATAAGTAACGCTGGCGGATAGTTGCTTCAAAACGTAGTCCTGAGACAGTAAATCTTTCCCTAAATCAGTTTGTCCCAAAGAATCGGCAACGATTCTTTGGGACTCGTAGGGGGAAAGGTTTACCCATAATTCATCTTCGGGAATAGTCAAAGCGGCAAGAAAATAGTTTATCAGTTTTGTCGATTCGGATTTCAGCTCGTCAGATGCCAGGTTAGAATCGCCGCGATTGATGATAAAGTCAAATTTTAAAGGGTCGCTGGGGTAGAATTTAATGCCCAGAAGCTGGGCCGGGGTATATTCCGGGCTGAGCGAAACCAGCGATGCCGGAGCAGGCATGTAGGACAGGGCGGAGCCCGGGACGGAAGCGCGGGCGTAACCTACCCCCAGGCTTGTCCCCAGAAACGAGACCAGCAAAATCACGATGGCCAACTTGCGATAAATTATTGAATGTGGTTTAGATAGTTTAAGCAGCATTATAATCCGGCCTGCGCCAGGCAAAATTCTCCCTTATTTTATTATAAGTATTAGTATATAACATATTTATTATGGAAATGCCAATCACGCGGCAAAATTTATCCAAGAAATAAAAAAGGCCTGCCCTTTTTATAAAGGGCAGGCCTTTTTTTGCCGCTGCCTACAGCCTGTTTTCAGGCCACTCACTACAACGCGATACCGAAAACTGTTATTTTACTAACGCAATCGAAACCGCTTCGTTGGTTCCATTTTTTTTGGTAATATACTGCGTTTTGACTTTTTCTCCGGCAACAAGCTTATCGAAAGTAATCGGTTTGCCGTCGGCATCGGAGATAACCGTCGACGCCTTTACGGCCATGGTTAAATCTTTGTCCTTGGCTACGATGATTTTAATCGAAGCATCCGTAGCTTTTGCCGCATCGGCGGGAACAAGAGAATCGATGGTCCCGGAAACGGTCATCGCTACCGGCGCCTTGGCCTTTGCCTTTGCCGTTGCCGTTGTTTTCTGCTGAGCGAAACAAAGAGAACCGGCGGTCACCATCAAAACAAACAAAAATAATGCTTTCTTCATATCCCCACCCCCCCTTTTTTTTGGTAAAAATGTTCCTTATTTCCATGTTTCTTAAAATCACACCGCGTCTTTTTATATTTCTTATTACTTCATTTCTTATTGTTTCATTTCTGCTTGTTTTGGCTCTACTTGTTTTTTAGGCTTGCTTGGCGCGGCGCGCTTCTTGCTGTTTTTTGGCGCAACTTTCGCGGCCTTAGCTTTTCCCTTTTTATGCGTCGCGGATGTTTTTTTGGCCGGCGTTACCGAACCTGCCGTAGCGTTCCCCGCATTATTCATGCCGGGTGTTTCTTCCCCGCTTTTAGCAAAACTCATCCCGCAAATGCTGCCGGAAAAAACCAATGCGATAAAAAAACATACCATCTTTCTCATAACAATCACCCCCTTTCCTTAATCGAAGCAATACCGCTACGGCATTCCTCCGATTGCGTTCCAAAGCTTTTATTGATTTTATCCATCAACTTACTAAAACCATCCGCTTTATCATGATAACCGAAAGCGCCGTCAATAAGGCGTTTCTGGTCTTCTACCGAATAAACACTCGTAACGATTACCTTGACCTCCCGGTATACTAACGCGATGATACCAAAAAACTCATCGCCCCGTGCTTGCCCCATATTAATATCAAGCAAAACCAAATCGATAGGCTGTTCTTTCAATGCCGCGCCGGCCTCTACAGTATTAGCCGCCCCTAAGACCTTAAAACCGTAAGCCTCTAAATGGCGTCCGTAGATATTTCTTATCTTATCTTCATCGTCAACAATAAGAATTGTCTTCATAAAAGATATTTATTATTGCAGAACAATGATAAAAGGACGGTTAAAAAAAGATTAAAATTTTCTTATTTTGATGGTTAGCACAGCGGCAGGACAATCGTAAAGATACAGCCTTTCTCCGGTTTGTTATTCGCGGTAATATCCCCGTCGTGGGCAAGAGCGATAGACCGGGCGATGCTTAAGCCCAGGCCGATACCATGGGAATCGTTTTGTTTTTTACCGGGGACGCGGAAAAATTTATCAAAAATTTTAGTCAGATACTGCTCCGGTATACCCTCCCCGTTGTCGGAAATATTAATATGAATTTTACTGCCATTTACGGCGGCCAAGACATCAATATCGCCGAAGGGAGGGGTGAATTTAACGGCGTTATCCAGAATATTAAAAAATAACCGGCGCAGATGAACTTTATCGCCGTTGACGATAAAATGCCCCGCGGGAAGACCACAGCTAAAATTAATTTCCTTGGTCGATGACAGCACGCGAGCGTGTTCGCAGATTTCGGCGAGAAAAACTATAAAATCAAATTGTTCAAATTTAAATATATCCGTCCGGTAATCAAGCTGGGCCAAAAGAAACAAATCCTGGGTTGTCCTGATAATCTTATTAAGTTCATCGAGGCTTTCCCGTAAAACTCTTTTATATTCATCGGGCAAACGGTCTCTCTCTAAGGCCAGCTCGATTTCTCCTTTGACGATTGCCAACGGCGTCTTGAGCTCGTGGGCGACATGCGAGCTGAATTCATTAATATGGCCGAACGCTTTCTGCAAGCGGCTGATCATGGAATTAAAGGAATCGACGAGATATTTCATCTCCGTGTCGATTTGCCCGGCGGGGATACGCACGCCCAATTCATGATGGGATATATTATTGGCGATACGCGCTACTTCGGCTACGGGTTTTAAAATACTATAGGCAAGAAATTTACCGAGAAAGCTGGTCACGACAACGATACAGACGATACCCGCCAGGATGAATAAAAATAACCGGTTCAAGATGTGCTCGATATGCCCTGCCGGCGAGCCGATCAGGATAATACAACGAAGCGAGTTTTTGTATAAGAAAGGGCTCTCGATAAAACGAAAATAATTTTTTTTGATTTTAATGGTCTTATAGTTTTTCTTATTGTTGGCGCTGATGAACATTTTCCGCAGAAAATTACCGATTTCCTGAGGATAATTCGATGAAAATAAAAAAGACCGGCGGCCCACATCAAAAACATTAATATAATCTTCTTTCAGGCTGAGCGCCTCCACTTCCGCCCTCCAGAGATTATCGATGATTTTGCGGCTCTTACCCTCCAGGCCGACCGCCTCGATAAAAATACCGTTTTTCCGTGAAATAACGAAGGAACCGGCGCGCGCCGGGCTGAGTTCTTCGGAAGCGTTTAGAAGAGAGGTGATTTCCGAAACTTTAATCCGCAGCTTTTCGTCAAAATCGGCGTAAAGGATATGGCGAATCGATAAAAAAATAATCCCGCCGAAAATATCTAAAATAAAAAAAAGAATAATCGAATATAAAATGCTTGTTTTGAAACGGATGGAGTTGGCGCGCATAGGCTAACCCTTCAACACGTAGCCCGTGCCCCGCAGGGAATGAATCAATTTTTGGGGATAGCCACCGTCGATTTTATTACGTAAATAGTTGATATAGACATTGATGATATTAGAAAAACTATCGAAATCGTGGTGCCAGACATGTTCCGAGATCATCGTCCTGGTTACGATCTGGCCGGCGTTGAGCAGCAGATACTCCAGCAAGGCGTATTCGGTAGCGGTAAGTTTTATTTCTTTACCGGCGCGCACTACTTCATGAGTAAGCTGGTCAAGCTCTAAATCAGCGGCCTTAAGCCTGGTGGCCTTATCTTGCTGCCGACGCCGCAGGCAGGCGCGCACTCTCGCTAAGAATTCTTTGAAATCAAACGGCTTAGCTAAATAATCGTCGGCGCCGGCGTCAAGCCCTGACACCCTGTCTTCGATACCGCCCTTAGCGGTAAGCATCAGAACAGGGGTTGAATTTTTTTTAGCGCGCAGCTGGCGGCAGACATCCAGGCCGTCTTTACCCGGCAAAAGTACATCGAGGATTATCAAATCATACTGGTTGGTCTCCGCCTGGAACAAACCATCAATACCGTCATAAGCGTTATCGACGATATAATGCTGCTCCTTCAACCCGCGTTGGATAAAACTTGCCAACCGCTTTTCGTCTTCAATAACCAGTATCCGCATAGGCTATATTTTTTCCCCCGCTTATTTTATTCAAGCTCGACGATGCGCCAGGAAACCCGGTCTAAAGGGATATTGCCCAGATAAGTATTGGCGCTGGTGAAAATGCGCCGGGGGTTACCCAGCGCGTTAAGCGAAACAGAAACGGTTATCGCCTTGCCGCCCTTTCTTATCTGCAAATCGGACTTGCGCAATTTAACCCCCTGGCACACAACCCTGATCCACAGCATACCAAGCCGAATATGTAATTTCGGCATATCGCGAAAATCTTTATCTTTACGATAGCCAAAAATATGCATCGAAATGCCGACCGTTTTGGCTAACGGCCGGGATAACTCGATTCTGATGATCAGCCTGTCTTTATTACGGCGCACAAAACGCTTCTCGATCCCGACAAAGGCAGCTTTTTCCTCGGCGGTTAATTCTTCCGGCCCGGAGCCGTCGTCGCCGGAAACATGCTGCGTTAAATCGTATTCGGCGGAGGCAGGTTCAAGCTTCACCACGGGAAAATCGCCGAATATCTCATTAGACCGGACAAAAGAAAGAAGGTTGCGCTTGCCGGAATCATATTGTGAACGATGCGCCCTTATTGCCGCATATTTATTTTCGACCGATTGACGGGAAAGACTATGGCCGAACCATTTTATCTCCCGCTGGAAAAATTGCGGTATAGCCATTTCCCGGGAAGGGTAATAGCCTGAAGGCGACGGCCAATCCTTACAATGTATCAGATAAGGAAAAATCATGGCCCGGCCTTCGTATCCTAAATCCCAGATTGCCACCTGCGTAAAAAGGTAAAAGGCGCGATGGTCGGGATTATTGTCCGAGGGATGAGAAAGAAAAATCTCGGTAGGTTTAAATTCTTCAATAATCGTCTTTAAATCTTTTACTATTTCTTCACCCTTGTAGGCGGCGCCGGAACGAAACGCGCTGGAGTAAGGCACCCGCGTTACCTCCATCAGCATCCCCTTGCCCGGCGGCCGGCGGCCCCAGTGATACAACCAGATATCCAAAGTTTTAAAATCGGGGTACCCTAAAAACACCAGTTGCGACGGCAATACGCCAAGGACTTTATCGGCGGCCAGCGCTTCGTCATGGCGAACCACCCCCATCGCCTCCGCCCCTTTGGGCATAACCACGGGATATTTGCGATAGAACAAAAATGACCACTGGTTATTATCCCCGTAGGTCAAAAAAACTATTTTCAACGGCAGTTTATTTTTAACCGCCTCCTGGATAATACCGCCGCAACCCAATACTTCGTCATCAGGATGAGGCGCAAGGACAAGAATACGCTCGCCCTTGCTGAAAGATATCCCATCCGCCGCCGCCTGGCCGAAGCTGTCGGCGGGAATAAGCAATATCGCGATAATTACAAAAAACAATAATAGTTTTTTTGACATTTATTGCCTGAAACTACGGGGATATGCTACTTACTCACTTCGTTCCCTTTTTTATCTTTCGATAAGTATATTTTTATATCACAGCTTAGAAAAAAATCAATAGCCCTTTCGCTGACGGTCAATATTTATTCAGAAAAGAAATTACTCTCTGCGCTACTTTTTCTCTTTCCTGGTCGGCGGTTATTATATGGTAAGAATCTTCGAGGAAGCAGATTTCCTTGTCGGACGAACCAAGGCGTTGGTAAATATACTCGGAGTTGCGGGGGCTGGTCACATCGTCATCTTTGGCCTGGACCAATAACGCCGGATTCCGGATTGTACCCAGCAAGGAAGAAACATAGTTCGCTAATAAATGATTTTGATACATGCACGATACGGGGATAGCGGGATAACCATGCAAATGGATTTGTTCATAGTCGTCCAGCTTGGCCTTTTTGTAGTAGCTTTCGATTCGCGAACGCAGCCGTTCGTTCTTTATCCCGTAAGGAGACTCTTCTTTAAAGAAAATGTTGTACTTTAGGGGCGTCCGGTAAATTAGAGGAAGTAATACCCTCGACTTCGGCGTGCTCCACCCGTCGAAAAAAAGCGTCGGCGAGAGGCATATCAGCGCTTTGACCTTGCGGGGAAATTCATGGGCCAGACAAAGCCCCAGCAATGCCCCGAAGGATAAACCAGCCACAAATACGCTCTCGCAGCGCGCCGCCTGTTCCAGAAACTTTTCTTTCATCGCGGCATAAAAATCCTGCCAGCGTATTTTCTTTAAAGTAGAAAGGGTCATATTATGCCCCTTCATCAGCGGCGCGGCCGCCGAATATCCCGCCCGATGCAGGCGGTGGGCTAAAAATCCCATTTCCCGGGGCGTACCTGTAAGCCCATGAATAAGAAAACAGAGACGGTCATTGCCTTGTAGGAAAAAACTCTCGTCCGGAGCAACCGGATTTTTTTCCGCTTCTTCTTTAAAAGAAAAGATTACCATAAGGGATAAATTGTATCACTAAAATAAAAAATACCCAAACAAAAAATGCGTTGGGAAAGCGCATTTTTTAGGTTATAATAACTGCCGTGAAAAGCCAGCCGCTTCTTACTACCGCCGTATATACGTCGGTCACCCAGATACCCCAAGCGCAGTGGGACGCATTGTTTTCCCCCGCCCCCGACGGTTACTATTTTTTTAAAACCATCGAAGAAACACTGAAAGACCAATTCCAGCCTTACTACCTTACGCTGTATAAAAACGGAGAAATCGCCTGCATTGCCCCCTGCTTTACGATGAATTATTCCCTGGCCACCACCGTTGACGGTCCGTTTAAAAAAGTACTCGACCGCCTGGGCAGTACCGTAACGAAATTCCTGACCTTGCGCGTCCTCATCTGCGGCTGCCCTACTGCCGAAGGAAGAATCGGCATCAAGGACCAACTCGACCGGGAAATCGTAGAATTACTGGCCGGCCGGATGTTTACCCTGGCAAAAGAAAAAAAAGCCGGCCTGGTAGCGTTCAAAGAGTTTTCGCCGCAATACGACCCGCTTTTCTCTCTTTTGCGTAAATCCGGGTTCCATAAAATGAGCAGCTACCCCGCGGCAATGCTGGAAATAAATTTCAATAATTTCGAAGATTATCTCTCCAGCCTCAGCAAGGTTACGCGCAAGAATCTCAGGAAAAAATTCCGGCAGGCAGGAGAACTGGCAAAAGTAGAGATGGAAACTGTCAATAGCCTCAACGAAAACCTGGATGAAGTTTACACCCTCTATCTCAATACGCTCAATAAAAGCGGCGTCCAGTTTGAGATACTCACTAAAGATTTTTTTAAAAAAATATCGCAGAATATGCCGGGGGAAACCAGATATTTTCTCTGGCGCATCAACGGAAAGCTTGCCGCCTTTGACCTTTGCCTGGTTTCCGGCGGGACTTTAATCGACGAATATATCGGTATGGATTATACGCTAGCGTATCAATACCATCTGTATTACGTGACCTTTCGCGACGTATTCAACTGGTGCCTGCAAAATAACGTAAAGACAATCCAGGGCGGCAGTTTAAACTATGACCCTAAAAAACGTTTGGATTTCGTTTTCGTACCGCAAAGCATTTTCCTTAAACATAAGAATAGTTTCCTGAATTTTTTCTTCGGTATTCTTTGCAAAATTCTCCAGCCGGATAATTTTGATCCGGTTTTAAAAGCGGCGAAAAAAACAAAAAACGGCTTTTTCTGGAAAATTTTCACGTTGATATTTTTTGCCGACCTTGCGGAAGCGGCGGCCGATTTATTTTTTAAGAAAGGGACATCGGCGACCGGCATCACCAACGTCACCTTGCATAATCTTGCCCCGTTCACGGAACACCTGTTAACCAGCCCCCTTTTGTGGATTGGTATTGCCTTTTACTTTGTTAACTTTCTCTTCTGGATTACCGCGCTCTCGAAAGTCGATTTAAGCGTCGCTTTCCCCATCGGGAGCACGACTTATGTCATCGTCCCGCTGTTGGCAATGATTTTCTTAGGCGAAAGAGTAATCTGGAGCCAATGGCTGGGTATTATCTTGATCATTGTCGGGATATTTTTTGTCTCGCAATCAAAAGAACAAGTTACGGCCAAGCAGGATATTGAAGAATGAACTTAAAAAATTTTTTATTAATCTTACTGCATGAAGTCGTCGGCGCCGCGGAGCAACTGTTTTTCAAAACCAGCGTCAACAACTTCCCCGAGGGAAAGCTGAGGGGCATCAAGGACTACCTCATATTTTTAGGCAGAGTTTTCCGCTCACCGCTGATCTGGCTGGGATTTGTAATGACCGTTGCAATGTGGCTGGTATGGCTGGCGGTCCTGGCAAATCTTGACTTAAGCATTGCCGTCCCTTTAAGCAGTATCCACTATCTGGTAATATTCGCCGCGGCCTATTTCATCCTGAAAGAACGCATCGATAAAAAACGCCTCTTCGGCGCCCTGCTCATCCTCATCGGAATAATCCTTGCGGCAGTGCGGTAATAGGAAGAATAACACATAACAGCAAAATATTTTCCCGCAAAGACAGAGCGAAGCCTCCCCGAGAGGACAAAGCACGCAAAGATAATTAATCTCTTTATTATTTTCTTTACGCCCTTGGCGGGCTTTGCGGTAAACTGATTTGTTTATATCAAGAAAAACATCTTGCATTTACCCTGCCGTCATTTAAAATATAATCCGCTGGAGGGTTTTTATGAGTAAAAGAGATATAATTGCTAAATTACGCACCGATTTACCTTACTTACGCCATAATTTCGGCGTCAAGCGGATTGCCCTGTTCGGCTCTTACGCAATCGGTAAAGCCACAAAGAAAAGCGATGTTGATTTAATGGTAGAATTCCAGCGGCCGATCGGCCTTAATTTTATCGACATGGCCGAGCATCTGGAAAAAATATTAGGGGTTAAAATCGATATCTTAACCGCCGCGGGAATAGAAGGGATAAGAGTTAAAAAAATAGCTCAGAGCATAAAAAGGAGCCTGCTATATGTCTGAACGTTCGGACAAAGAATTGCTCCAAGACATCAAAGAAGCGGCTTCGCGGATAAAATCATATACTGCCAAGATAAGCTATGAAACATTTTTATCCGACACTAAAACTCAAGACGCGGTAGTGCGCAATTTAGAGATTATCGGCGAAGCGTCAAAAAAACTATCGACACAGTTTAAGAAAAAACACCCCGGAATCCCCTGGCAAAAAATTTCCGGCATGCGCGACAGGCTTATTCACGATTATTCCGGCGTAAATCTCGACATCGTATGGACAGTGACCGACGAAGAACTGCCTTCCTTATCCGCAAAAATTACCAAAATACTCCAATCTATTTAAAAAATATTTCAAATCCGAGTAATCTGAGAAATCTGTGGACACATTTTTTGTTTCTCTTAGTATTCTTTGTGCCTTGGTAGTAGGTATCGGTTTTATCTTTAAAGTATCTATCGGTTTAATCCACGAAATCCGTGGACTAAAGTATTTATTTCTGCATTAAGCTTGCCCCAGCAATCCCAGAATCTCCAAATTCGTCGCTTCGTTAACCGAATTGATCTCCGCCTCAGCCCGGCCCTGAGCGCTGAAAATCTTTGGATGGTCGGTCTGGTATAAAAATTCCATGAACTTTCCGTTGATCTTAGGCAAAGAGTAATCGCCGGTGATATCCAGGCCGACGATATCGAGATGCTTTTTGATCAGCCCCAGCAGAAGAAGCACATCGTCCAGCTCAAAACAGCCTTCTTCCCAGTTAGTCAAAGAATAAGGCGCGCGCAGGCAATCTTTATCGACGCTGACGTAAACCTGCCGGGCATCGATTCTTTCTTTCAGGGCAAGAAAAAATTTCGTTAAATCGGCATTTCTCAATTCCTGCCAGTGTATTTTTTTATAAAACAATTTATCCTCGACCCTTATGGAAGCGCTGTGTCCGGGCACCTTTTTAAAAAATGTTGTCGTTGGACAATGGCGATAAGGATAAATCTCGACGCGGTTATCGGTAAGAGCGGCTAAATTTCCGGTTTGGATAGAAAAAGTCGAAATGTCATGCGAAGAGACGCCCAGAAGGATGATTTTTTTGATGTTCGGATTTCGTAAGGCATAGGTAACCCACGAACCGTAGCCTAACCGGGGAGGAAGAATATCCCAATCAGGATGATAATCAAAAACAATGATGGTGAGCGGCTCAGCGAATTGTTCAAGTAAAAGCCCGGAAATATGGTGGAAATCACCGGAACCCAGGAAGGTCACGCTGTTTTTTTCCTGAACGTTAAGGCTCTCTTTTATCACTTCGCTGTTTTTTTTATTTAGCCAGATACGGCAGGAAGGCCCAACATGGGTTAAGTCGATTACGGCAGGCGAATATTGTTCCCGGAGCCGCTTTTGCCGGGTAACGCTGTCGTCGAAATTCAAGACGCGGATTTTTCGCGATAACATCTTACGAAAGGCGATTGATGCCTTTCTGCAATGCCTCCTCGAAAAGGACACAAGCTAAATCGATCTCTTTTTCGGTAATATAAAACGACGGGGCAATAGTAAAAACGTTCTTATAATACCCGCCCACATCGAGAATAAGGCCGCGTTTTTTTCCACCGGCGCTCAAGTTTCCGCTCAACCCCAAGTCGACCACGGTATCGGTCAATTCTTTATTCGGCGCATATCCGTCTTTATGGCATATTTCTACCCGCAATGCCAATCCCAAGCCGTCGACATCGCCGATTTGCGGGTACTTTTTCTGTAATTCCTTCAACTGGGCCAGAAAATAGCGTCCCTTTCGGGGAATTTCGATTTCGAAATTTGATTCCGCGATAAGGTTCATCACCTCCAAACCCACGGCCGTGCCCAGAGGATTGGAAGAAAAGGTAGAGTGGGTCGAACCGGGAGGAAATACGTCGGGCGAGATCAACTTTCCCTTCGCCCATACCCCGGAGAGAGGGTTTAAACCGTTAGTCAAAGCTTTGCCGAAAACCACGATGTCCGGGACAACGTTAAAATGCTCGATGGCCAGGAATTTTCCCGTCCGGAAGAATCCCATCTGTATTTCGTCGTCAACCATCATGATGCCGTAACGATCAAGGGTTTGCTTAAGCTGGGAAAAATATTCAGGCGGCGGAACAACATAACCGCCCGTGCCCTGGATTGCCTCGACATAGAAGGCGGCAAATTCGCACTTGCCGGTCTTTTTATCGACTACCCCGTAGTATTCGGTCTCGAATAACCGCTCGAATTGCTTAATACAATAGAAATCGCAGGAATCCTTCTTTTTATCGTAAGGGCACCGGAAACAATAAGGATAAGGGACAAATAACGCCCGGTCGCCGAAATGGCCGAACCGTTCGCGGTAGCGATAACTCGAAGTGATTGCCGATGCGGCGAGCGTCCGGCCGTGATAACCGCCCATAAACGCGAACATAAGATTTTTGCCGGCATGGATACGCACTAATTTAAGCGAATCTTCGATTGCCGCCGAACCGCCGACGTTAAAATGCACCCTTCCTTTCTCCGTAAAGGTTGCTTCCATGCGCCGGGCGATTTTTTCCGCCAGGAGTATTTTTTCCTCATGAAGATACTGGCAGGCCAGCTGGGGCAATTTATCGATTTGCCGCTTCAACGCGTTGTTTAACCGGGGGTTGGCATAGCCGAAGTTGACCGCCGAATACCACATCTGCAAATCCATATACTCAACGCCCCGGTGGTCATAGAGACAGCTTCCCTGGGCGCGGCTGAATATTTGAGGATGCGGCGCGTAATGAACCGTATCTCCCCAGGAACAGTATTTTTCTTCCAGCGCCAGCAGGTTATTCGCCGCGGCGGTAGACATTTTTCCCGTGGTTTTTCCTTTTTTCATCATGGCAATGCCTTTTTAAAATAATGATACACATCCCTTAAGCTCTGTATCGGAATACACTGTTTTCTGGGCCCAGCCCATTTTTGCCAGAGATGTTCTTTGGCAAATACCAAGTCCGCGTGCCGCGAAGGGCAGATATCGGAACTTCCGTCTCCGATATAAACTCGGGTCTTGCCGTTGCTTACCCTCTGGAGCAAGGTATCCTTCTTACAATGGCCGCAATATCGCGAGCATGTCTCATTTTTGTAAGGGAAAAAAGGAATAAGACGGTTATTTACCAACCGCAGCCGGTTCGCATAAATCTTCAATCCCTTAACTTTATTTGATTCCAGAATCGCCGCGATCAACGGCAAAAAACTGTCGCTTACAATCACCGACTGGATATTATTATCCTTAAACTCCCGCAGTAAAACAAGAAAATAAGGATCAATCTTGATATGGGAAAGATATTTCCTTAAATCATCTTTGCCTATTCTTACCGACTTAAACTGTTCCCGCAGGCATTTGTGCGAACCGATCTTGCCGGCTTGCCACTTCTTTTCCCATCCCTGCCATTCCTTATCGACCGAAAACCGCGCAATCAAATCATCCAAAACGTCAAAAGAAGTGATGGTATTATCGAAATCAAAAAATACCTGGCACCCGGCTAAATCCATCGTTGGCTTGGAATCTCTATAGCGGCGTTGCTTACCATGTAAATCTCTTCCCATAGCATTACCGATCTCCTCAGTCTTTTATTTCTTGCGGCGGAACCGGAGGAATGCTTCCCTGAATCTTTTGTACGATTATACTTTTAGATAACTCTTAAGGCAACAATATTTTTTGCGCTAAGCACATCCCTGACGCCTGCTTGCCATGCACAGGCAGCATCTTTACGGTGAAAAATGAGTATAGCCGGCATTTCGTTAGATTAACGTTAAAATAAAATTAATAATTTTTAATTTTTCCGGCGCAGAATCAGTCTCGTTAAGCTCTGGAACTTGCAAGCCCCCTCTACAAAAATAAAATACCCCTTGCACCATTTCAATAGGGTGAGGGGTATTTTATGGCGGATCCGCCTCACCAGCTTCGCTGGCGGGCGAGATCTCGCCATTTTTCGCTTTGCGAAAAATGGCGGAGAGGTGGGGATTTGAACCCCAGGTATAGGCTTTCACCCATACAGCGGTTTAGCAAACCGCCGCCTTAAACCACTCGGCCACCTCTCCGAGAATTCGCGAAGCAAATTCGAGGATTTCGAGCCCCATTAAGGGCGAGAAATCTCAACAAGATTTCTCATATGCAGAAATTTCTTGGATCTCGAGTTCCGCTATGGCGAAACGAAAAATCTTAATAATATTTCTCGTGACGGCGTGTATTATAGCATTGCCTGAAGATTTTTAAAAGGCATTTTTCAATTTACCGTGCGGCGAATGGCGGTCGTTTGAGTCTTCTTCTCTTCCCTCTTCTTCCTGAAAAAATCGCTCATTAATTGTGAACATTCATCGGCCATGATTCCGCCTTTATATTTTATCTTATGATTAAGCTTTAAATCGTTAATGTTCATCTTTGAACCGAACGCGCCGGTTTTGGGGTCGACGGCGCCAAAAACAACCCGGCCGATGCGCGCCAGCACTAACGCTCCCGCGCACATGCTGCATGGCTCTACCGTAACGTATAGCACGCAATCTTGCAGCCACTTAGAGCGCAAAAAAGCCGCCGCGCCGGTGACGGCGAGGATTTCCGCGTGAGCCGTGGGATCAGACAAACGCTCTACCTGGTTATAAGCCTTGACGATTATTTTATCTTTTAAAACGACTACCGCGCCGACAGGAGCCTCATCTTCCTGATAAGCGAGGCGCGCCTGGGCTATGGCGGTTTGCATATAGAATTTATCGGCCGGAAATAAACGCATGCGGGAATTAATCAAAAAGGGATTCTTATTCTCTTGAATTATTTTTATTCATACCAACAATTTTCAGGAATACGTCCACAATCTTCGGATCAAAATGTTTTCCCGTTTGTTCCCGGATTATCTTAATCGCCGCTTGTTTATTAAACGCTTTTCGGTAGGGACGGTTGCTGATCAGCGCCTGATAAACATCGGCCACGGCGATAATGCGCGCGCCTAAAGGAATTTCTTCGCCTTTTAATCCTAAAGGATAGCCCGAACCGTCAAAACGCTCATGATGATATAGAATCGCCGGAATCGTTCCCCTTAACGCGTGGATCTCCCGTAAAATCTCCGTGGCAATCCAGGGATGAGTCTTGACCACCTCTCTCTCTTCTTTATTCAAAGGCCCTTTTTTTGCCAGAATACTCTCATCGATGCCGACCTTGCCTAAATCATGCAAAATGGCCGCGCGTTTTACATTTTCTATTTCATCGCTGGGCACGGACAACTCCCGGGCAATTTTTTCGGCGATTACCGCCGTTGACTCCGTATGTTTGGCGGTATACGCATCCTTTACCTCAATCGCTTTAGCAAAACCGTAAATCATCTCCAGCAGATCCCGCGTGAGCAAAGAATCCATTTTTTTGATTCTCTCCTGCAATTCATCAACGCTTGCCTCTTCTTTTTCGCGGCAAACAATATTATAGGCGACGGGAGAATAGGGAATGATTACGTTGCCGCCCTTGCCCTTAGCGGTCGCCAGGCATTTGGTTAAAGCATTAACCACATCGGCAGTATTAACGACATTATCCTGCGGGAAGGAAACAAAAGCAATGCTCGCGTGAATACTCAAACTTAATTTTTTATACTTAAATTTGTGGCCGGCGATTTTATTTTTTATTCTCCGGGCAACCCGATAAGCATTATCGCTCGATATATAAGGCATGATAATAAAAAATTCATCGTCGCGCCAGCGGCTGACAATATCTTCTTTTCGCAAAATCTTTTTTATAATTTTCACCATATCGGAGATCATGCTGTCGGCGACTTTAATCCCGTAGAGTTCGTTTACCTGGCGAAAATAATCGATATCCACGGCGATGAACGAAAGATTGTAAAAATGCCGCCGGGCGCGGCTTAATTCCTGTTGGGAACGATGGACAAAATAACGCCAATTATAACAATCGCAGGAAGGATCGACTAAGGTAATTTTTTCAAGTTTTTTATCTTTACTCAGAATACCGCGCTCTAGATTAAGTATCTTCCGGCGGGAAGCCACAACCCCCCACGCGCGGTGTATCTTGAAAAGAACCTTTTCCTTAGAATGCCCGTCGACCAGATAATCGAGAAAACCAAACTTCCCAGTTAATTCAAAGTTATTTTCTCCCTCCCGGGAAAAATTAATAAAACAAACCTTATCCTGCAACAGCTGCAGATTGATTTGTTTATTTTTCACCGCATCTTCGCTGAAAATAACAAGGGGGTAATCTTTTTTATACACATCTTTTATCCGGCGGGTGACGACCAGAGGAAGGAAGGGGAAGGGTTTATTCTTTAACGGTTTATCAGCGCAGTATAAAATTTTTTGCATAGCTGAAATATTTTACCATAGCTATGCTTTTTTGCAAGCAGTCTTGCCGCTGAACACGGTCATCCCGGCTTTCAAATTTTAGTACCCGCGCCTTTCGCGCGAAGCAAATCCGTTAAGCGGGCATACTGCGCAGAATCGCCGTCATAAAATTCCAGGCCGACACGATAGCGGGGGATCCAGAGGGAAGAAGCAGTTTCCTTGCACCACACAACCTTGCCGATAAGCTTTATGGGATCGGCCATTCCGGAGGAATAAAGACAAAAATATAAATGGCTGGCCGGTTCTATCTTTTCATTGGAAAAAAAGCACAGCCCTATCGGCCCGAGATCTTTGAGAAACGAAATACGGGCAGTAGACTTTCTGATTAAAGAATATTCAAACAAAGAACTCTCCTCTACCCTCGAAAACTCGCGGCGCTCCGCCCCTGCATAATCGCACCTGGAAGGAGTCATGGTTAAGTATACCACGCCTCAAAAATGAATACCAATGCCGAAACGCAAAAAAATACCACGCCGCCGGGCAGGGAGATAACTTTTCGCCCAGACCAGAAAATGCGCAGCTCATTAAATTACAACGGGTTAAGCCCGATTAACCTGCTAAAAAAACGGTTGCTGTAAGCGTTTTCCTGAATTTTATTTTTTGATGCGAAAAAAAGGATGGTATTGCAGTATGGAAGTACCGGACAAGTTTCACAGCGCACGCTACACATGCGCTCGCGATGAAGCCTCACTCATTACCTCCCTATCGGGATAATTCAACTATAACCGGGATACCGGTCAAGTTTCATTACAAAATCTGAAGTCGCGCTTCGCGCTCCAACGATTTTGGCAATGAAGCCTGCCCTATACTCAGGGCATAGCTGAATTGATTCGGCTACAGCCTCACCCCTTCGCTCCGCTCAGGGGTAATTCGACTACATCCAGCACTAATTTCATTTTGAAATCAGTGCTGGATAAGTCTCATTATTAAAATATCAAACCGCCGCCGGGCATATTTTTACGCCGGAGCCGGTGGGACATCTCGCTCATCATCTGATACAGGATTTTTGCCGCGATTTGCGGCTTCTGATTAAATAATTTATTGAACTCGTTACGGCTGATTTCTAAAACCGACACTTCCTCCACCGCCGTCGCAGTCGCAGTCCTTAAGGCGTATTCAAAAAGGGTAATCTCGCCGAAAAATTCGCCCGACGAAAACGTAATAATTTCTTTTTCCCGGCCGGCTTCCTGTATGCTTATCTTTACCGTACCGTTCTTGATTACATACATCGTTTCGCCTTTTTCTTTTTCGCTGAAGATTTTCATTCCTCCGGCATACATCTTTTCATGAAAAAATTCGATTGCATCATCCAATTCCTCAACGGTTAATAATTGAAATAAAAATAATTCTTTCAATTCGTTTATTCTTTTCTGCTCCATATATCCTCCCTGCCTCATTCCCCCCTTCGGAGCAATGAATCTTGGCCTGCCGTTCACGGCAAGGCTTAATTACATTATCGACTGAGTCTCATTACCCAGCACTAATTTTGCTACACAAAATTAGTGCTGGGTAATTCGGTTACAGCCTCTTGCTGCGCCCTGCGGGCTTGCAATCGGCTAAACCTCATTAAATAAAAGCTGCCTCTTCGGGATGCTTATCAAGCCGGCGCAGCCGTTTAGCCATATTTTGTATCAGAAAAAAAAGTATCTTAACTCCAATCGCGGAATGCGAAGAAATAAAATCGACGAATTCATTGCGCCGGATTTCTAAAAGTGAAGCCTCTTCGACGGCAACGGCGGAAGCGGTGCGCAAAACATAGCCGAACAAGGCAATTTCTCCGAACGTACCTCCGGAACTTAACACGACCATTTCTGTTGTTTCCCCCTCCCGCTGCTTAGTGATTTTTACCGAACCGCTTTTGATTACATACATCGTATCGCCCTCATCTTTTTCGGAAAAGATTTTATCACCGGAAGAAACTTTCTTTTCGTGTAGAATAGCCGCGATTTGTTCGACTTCCTCATTGGTTAAAGTTTGGAACAGAAATAGCCTTCGTATTTCTTCGAGTTGCTTGCCTTCCATAATTATATTTTAGCTTAAAAAATATGTTTATCAACGCTTTATTTGCTGATGCCTGCCTTCCTATAAGTAATACTTATTTATGGAATAACATGGGGGATCCCCTGGTAGTAAATGGCAGCTGGCGGGATAAAGCTATAACTTGATTGATAATAAATGGTTAGCGATGCCGGCACGAATACCGGGGAGAAAAAACCGAAAAGGAAAAAATATCTAAAATTTTATAGATAATTTTCTCTTGCCGTATTGCTGTTAGCCCATATTTCTCCCGTCGTAGGATTATATGCCCACCCGCCTGAATTTCCAATAACAGCACCCTTATAACGGCCGGAAGCGTTTACCACATTAGTCACATTATTATTCTCCACAAACAAATTGTGCGGGAAAGGATCGTTGACAACCGGCGAAACATAAGCGCCCCCACCCCTGCTTACCAGATTATTGGTCATCTCGCTTAAAGTGGGGACATTGCCGGTTTGGTCATAGCCCTTGACATTGATAGTGCCGTATTGGACGTTTATCCCACTTCTTAACGCGGCAAGAGATCCCGCAATTGCAGCAAGTTTAGCTTGATCACGCAAATTAATAAATCTAGGTATCGCTGTAGCCGCTAAAATACCGATAATAACTATAACCATGATCAATTCAATAAGTGTAAAACTTTTTTTAAAAACATTAAACTTCATATACCCCCCCTTCCTTTAGCAAAGTTGAATAATCAACTGTCGGAGTTTTCGTCTCCGGCATGCGTACTATAATTTTAACCGAAAAAATAGGTTTCGCAAACAAAAAAATAGCAACGAATGTATATTATCTCCGCGGCACAGCACTTAGCCTTGCAATATTTTTGAGAACAATCGGATCATCGGGGTTGGTTTTTAAAACTTCCGAAAATTCTTTTTCCGCCTTTTCGTATAATCCCTGCCGGGCATAAACAACCCCGAGATTGACTCTTGCGTTAATGTTCCAGGGCCGGACGTTCAACAGCTTGAGGTACCATTTCTCCGCTTGTTCGTATTGGCCATACAGCAGGCATATCCCGGCCATATCGTAATACGCTCCGTTTAAGCCGCCGCCAAATTTAATCGCGTCGCGGTAGCATTTAACTGCCAGGCCGATATTGTTCCGGCGATAATAAAGCGCGCCAAGATTAAGGCTGGCTAAAACCGAATGCGGATTTATCTTTAAAGCGTTTTTGTATGAATCACCAGCCGACAAAAAATCGTTTTCCCTTGAATGGATTATCCCCAGGTTAATATATATATTCTCATCAAAAGAATCATAGATAAGAGCCTTCGTATAATTTTGTTTAGCTTTCTCGAAAACGGCAAACCGGGCAAAAAAATTACCTCGCCGGGAATATATCCGGGATAATAATTTTGGGGAAAGGCCCCCTAAACTGCCGATATCGCTAAAATCGGAAGAAGCAACATCGATTCGATAGTTTTTAATAATTTTTTTATTTTCCTCTGAATCTTTAACAAAAACCACGGCGACATCGTCAAAGTACACAAGTTTCCACCCGGAATCAGAATAGAGATAGGTTAATAATTTGTCCAGGCCTTCTTCCACGTGAGATAACAAAACGTAATTTATATTGTATTTTTTAACTATTTTTGGCCAAAGCCCGGGATCCTCGAGCAGCCGCACGTATTCCGTATAAAATTCCTCGCTATGCACCTCCAGCCTGCCGTCTAAGAATACTTTACGTTCGGGATAAAAACGCCAGATAAGATAATTTCCGCTTTGGAGGTCATTAAAAATGTTGCCCTTCAGGGAAGCTTTTTCCACAAAAGAAACCGCGGCGTCCGGATACTTAAATGGCGCCATGCCAAGATAAAAGCTCTTTTCGGTATTGCCCCGAATACGCTCTCCTCCTCCGGAGAGGTCGATTATACCAAGCGCTGTGATAACAGCGATAATACACGAACCGGCAAAACGGATATCGCCGCGCGCCAGGAATTCCTTTACCCGTCCCCTTACCGCCTGGCACAGGTTCTCCGTTATAATCGGAACGCACACTAAGGCGAACGGCGGAATATTGCGCCGGGCTAAAAAAGAAAGGCCGAAAAAAAATGAATAAGATATCAGGTGGGGCCAGGAAAGACGGCGCGAATTAATCAACATCGCCGCGAAGGACAACGCCAGGATAGATTTATAAAAAAGGATGGTGGTGTTCGGGCAAAAAGAAGAAAAAGGCGGCTGGATTTCTCCTACGGGCAATTCTCCGACCGCAGAAAATATTTTGATGCTGCCGTTGATCCTGTCCAAAAGCGTAAAAGGAAAAATAAAAGCACGGTAGGTGTAAGGGTTCAGAAAAGAGACGACAGTTATAAGCGCTGCGGCAACCAAAAGACGCCGGTAGTCTTCCCCTTCTATACGGCAAGCCTTATCGTTTAAAACCGGTAATTTTACGCGCGAGCTTAAGGTTTCGCCTAAAACATACGAATAAACCAGCACGATTCCCAGGATAAACAACGCATGGCTGTTAACCCAGAACAGTTGTACCAGGGGCAGAAGATAAATGTAATTTTTATTGTATCCGGAGCCGGCGTATTTATAACGGTGCAAAACGTAGACAAATATACTCAGGTAAAAATAGCTGAATACTTCCGGACGCAAAGAACCTCTTTCCCACAGGCATAGCGCGGCAAGAAAAACCGCTGCGGCGGTAAAAAAATATTCGCCAGGGCCGTATACAGCCTTGAAGATAATTAAAAAAATCGACAGGACAACCAGGGCATTAAACAAAATCAATCCGCTGCAGCCGGAATATTTGTATACCAGGAAAAGTATTGCCTGAAACAACCACTGCATATCCATCCAAGGTTTACCTACCGAGGTATAGGAATATAAATCGGTATGGGGAATTTTAAAATTTTGGATAATATACTGGCCGGTCTTAAGGTGCCACCACAAGTCGAAAGACTGAATATCGTGGACGAACAGCAGGAAGATAAACAAGAAGAGTAAAAATATAGAAAAACGTTTCATTGTAGATATTTTACAATAAAGCGCGTAAAATCCAATAGGATTATATATTCAGGGCGGTCAGACTCGCTTATCCCATTAGCCGTAATAAAATCTGGTCCACCATAAACGACGGGACTTGGTTTTATTATACCCCCCCCGCCCGCCTACCGGCGGGGACGAAAGCAAGACGGGACGTCGCCCCGCGGGGCTCCAGTCAAGGAGTTTTATCCAATAATCTTAAATTCTTTAACGCCGCTTTATTGCCGGGATCGGACGCCAGGATTTTTAAAAATTGCCGGCGCGCTTTATCCGGCCGGCCTTCTTTCGCATAGAGCACACCGAGGTTTATCATCGTATCGATATGCCATGGCCGTATTCTTAACGCTTGCAAATACAAACTTTCGGCACGCTCATATTGCCCGTAGGCCATGCCGATGCCTGCGGCGTTAAAATACGCTTCGGCAAAGGAATGATCCGCCATGGCGGCCCGCTGAAAATAGTTCAAAGCCATACCGGTTTCTCCCCGGCCATAATAAAGATTACCCAGATTAAACAGCGCGCGCGAAGAACGGGAAACTATACTTAAAGCTGTTTCGTACTCTTCGATCGCTTCTTCGTAACGCCAAGCATTTTGATACAGTATGCCCATGTTTATGTATACCGCGTTATCGTAAGGTTTGAATATCAGGGATTTTACATAATTGTCGCGCGCCTTGTCGTAAATACCCAGCCGGGCGAAAAGATTACCGCGGGAAAAATAGATAGAGGCTTTGTCCCCGTCATCGAATGCAATGGTATCGTCTGATGAAAAATCGGCAAACACCGGGAAGATTTCGCAGCCCCTTATCGTCGCGCTATTTTCCGGAGAATCCTTTAAAAAAACTACGGATAGGTCGTCGCAAAAAACCAATTTCCACCGCGGGCTATGATAAAGATAAACCAGCAACTTATCCATGTCGGCGTCGCGATGAGAAAACAAAGCGTAATTTATGGAATATTTTTGCGAAAAACTTTCCCATAACAAAGGTTGTTCCAGAAGGCGCACGTATCCGGCATAAAAATCGGTGCCGTGAACTTCCAACCGGCCGTCAAAAAGTACCTTTCGTCCGGGGTAAAAACGCCATATAAGATAACCGCCGCTTTGCAGGTCGTTAAACATATTACCTTTCAATCCGTGCCTGAGTACAAAGGAAGCCGCTCCTTCGGGAAATTTAAAAGGCGCTATTCCCAAAGATAATTTTCTCTCGATATCATCGCGGATAATCCGGCCGTTATAAATAAGGTCGTTAATGCAAAAAAGCAATACCAGCGAAAATACAAAGAGCGATACCAGCTGAACCGTTTTATGGAAACGGAAAGCACTTTTGCGGTTTTCCAGAAATTGGCATAAATTCTCCGCGGTAACCGGCAGGCATACCAGGGCAAAAAGGGCTATATTGCGCCTGGCCAGTAATGATAAGCATAAAAACACGCCGTAAAGTATAAGGTGCGAAAAAGAAAGGCGCTTCACATTAAGCGCAAAGCATAATGCCGAAACAAATATAAGTATTTTGTAAAAACCAATCGCTCCGCCACGGCAAAGATAAGAAAAAGAAGGGTTTAACTCCCCTATCGTCAGCGCTAAAACCTTAAATTGGCCGCTCATATGCGTAAACAATGTATAAGGAAATAATGCGCCTTTGAAGCCGTAAGGATTAATAAAAAGAACAATTAAGCTTAAAGCCGCGGCAAGCGTAAGATGAAAATAACTGCGGCCGGTTATTATCCTGCCTTCCTTGAAAAACGGCAAACGGTTTTTGGCGGATAAGAATTCCCCCAGTACAAATGACCACATTATCACCGCACCGAGCATAAATAGCCCGTGGCTGTTGACCCATAAAAGTTGTATCACAGGGATGAGATAAATATATTTGCCGGCAGAAGAATATTTGTAGCGGTGCAAAATATACAAAAAAGCAGCTAAATATAGAAAGGTAAACATTTCCGGCCGGATGTAGGTACGTTCCCAGAAGGACAGAGCGCAAAGCAACGAAACAGAGATTACGGCAAAAACCCTTTCCGGCCGGTAAACCGATTTAAATAAGATGAAAAACGCCGCCAGAAGGACCAGCGTTTTAAATAATATAATCCCGGCAATATTGAAAAGTTTATAAACCCCGAAGATAGCCAGCTCGAACAGCCATTGCATATCGATCCAGGATTTCCCGCAAGAAGCCTGCGAATACATATCGGTATGCGGGACAGCGTGGTTACCGGCAATGTATTTACCGGTAGCGAGATGCCGCCATAGATCATGGGATCGGATGTCGTGGGTAAATAATAAAGCAAAAAATAAAAACAGGAAGAATATGGCTAATCGTCGCATGAATTCCTTTTTTATATATTTCGGTAATATTGTAATATTTTTCAGGAGGAATGTAAATTAGTTTAAATTTTTTACGTCGCGAAAACAATATAAATTCCTAAACATTCCTAAAATTTTCACGCTTTTTGATATAACCCCTTGGGATATAAAGAATTAAAAAATAAAAACCAAAAAAGCAACAAATAAAGATTTCCCGCAAAGTTCGCCAAGCAAAGAAAATAATAAGAGAATCGACACCCTTTGCGAACTTTCTCTCTTCTGGAAGGCTTCGCTCGCCTTTGCGGGAAAATTTTTGGTTGTTTTCAAAAATGGGTAAACTTCTGGCCTAAATTCCGCTTTACTTCCGGTTGCGATACTGCTAAAATTCATTTTTAACTTAGCGCGAGGTTACACCATATGTATGTCGGCATAAAAAAATGGGGATATGACGAGTGGCTTTCATCTGCGGCAATTTCTCTCTTTTTGGCGCTGCATCTTGTTATTGCCGGCTACCCGATTATCCTTTGGGATTCGGCAAGATATTTAGGCAGTTCGCTTTTTTTGAATCCGGATTACGTTAGTTTGTCGCCGGTATCTTATCTGCTCAAACCGCTGATAACTTTAGCCGGGGCATGGGGATTTGCATTTTTTCAAATAGCTATATTAACCTACGTTACAGTTTCAGTATTAAAATTTTTTAATAAAAATTTTACCGTAGGCGTCATCGCCATATTGGTATCTGCGGCGGGTTATTTTGCCGTTCAGGTGATGATGGATATCTACACTGCCGCGGGATTCCTGGCATTGTTTCTTGTACTGAATGAAGATAAGGATATTTTTCTCTATGCTATATTAAGCATATGCTATGTAGCTCATTATGAAAATATTTTCCTCTTCCCTCTCTGCGCCGGGATATATTGGGCAATATTTGATCGAAAAAAATTTAATTTAAAATTGCTTCCGATGACATTCCTCTTTCTCATTCTTGTTATCGGTGTTTTTTCGGCTAATTATCTGGCCGAAAATGATTTTCGCTTTTTTCCTAAGGTAAGATATTCCATGTGCGCCGCGCGGATCATGGCCGATTCTCCTGAGATCGCAAGGTCATATATGGAAAAATACCCCGATTCCGGCTTCAGCAAGCGTAAAAAACTTTACGAATATGCTAAAACTCAAGCCGACCCGTTTCACGTCTTGCTCTGGGATGCAAAAGAAGGAATCGGCCTCGGGGCAGGCTTTAACAATTTCGATAAGGAATCAAAAAAATTTACATCATACGCCTTGAAAAACTACAAGCTTACATTATTTAAAAATGCTTTAAAAAATACGTACCGGTTTCTCATAAAGCCGGGGCACAAGATAGGAGGAGAATCCGGCAAGGAACCGATCGAGCAATTTATAGGAGAATTTATACCCGGGCAGCTCGCCGCCGCTAAAAATTCTTTACAATACAAAGGGATACTGTCGCTTATAAGTTTTGAACTGGTCTATGCAATGTGTTCCCGCATAACTTTTCCAATCATAATATTTTTTATATTCCTTTCCTTTATAAAAAGGGAAATAAAAAATTTAAAATATTATCCCTTCGTTGTCTTAACCGCGATCTTTATATTGATCAATGCCTTTGCCATGTCTAACTTTATCAACATATATTTAAGATACCAATTAAGAGTCATGCTTCTGCCAAGCCTTGCCGCAAGCTTGATCGTCGCAGATTTTTTACGGCACAGGAAAGTATGAAGATAAACGATAAGTTAATCCGGCCGGTGGTATTTTTTTTATTTTTAATTTTATTGTTTTTTCTTAAAAGGCCGTGCCTGAATCTTCCTGCCTTTAATGATGAATGGAATTACATCACCAGTATTTTGGCAGTCTACGACAACCACCTTAACCCTTTCGTTACCTACTGGGCTTACCACCCGCCGGTTTTTTTTGTTTTCGTCGCTTTGCTTTTCAAATTATTCGGTTGCTCGCTTGCCGTGGGGCGCCTGGCGATAATGTTTTTTTCCCTTTCCACCCTTTACTTTACCTTTCTGCTGGGAGAAAAGTTATATAACAAAAAAACCGGTTTTTTCGCCGGCCTGTTGCTTTTTTTCTCGCCGTTTTTTTTCGCGCAATGCGGCCTTTTGTATTGCGATATGCTGGTGACAGCGCTATCGACCGCAGCTATCTATTATTTTGTCAGCGGTAAAAGGAGAGGGTATCTCATCGCCGCGACCCTGCTTGTTTTGACTAAAGAACCGGCGATATTGACGGTCATCGCGATCGGAATATACCAGGTTATCCTGAATTTACCGGAATTTACCGGAAAATCCCGCCGGGAAGAAGTATCGTCAAAAACAAAGAAGTTAATTTTAGAAACATTGTTTATTCTGTCGCCGCTTTTATTTTTTTTAGTATGGATGATTCTCAACAAGCTGCTTTTGGGCTGGTTTTTTTTCCCCTTATTCACTTCGCTTCTCGAAAGGTTTTCGCTATTTCCCGATTTAATGAAATGGATTCTAAGATGGACCTTCCGGGAAGATTTCAGGATTTTTTTTACCGGCGCGGTTATTTTAGCCGCTTTTCTTTCTTTATTCAAAAAAGATATCCGGAAAGGTTTTTTAAAGAATGAACTCCTGCTTTTTGCGATATTATCTTTGATTTCGATATTATTTTTTGCCGGCATACAAGGGAAGCACTACGGATTTTCAATGCGTTATCTATTATTCCTCCAGCCGTTGTTGTTTCTGGCCGGAACCGCCGCCGTGATCCAATTGATTAAAAATAAAATCGCGCATACTTTAGTTTTCCTATTCTCTATTTTTATTTTCATTAATTGCTGGCATTCGAGAGGTTTGCCGCAAAAAGATGATTTAAATTTGGATTATCTTAATATCGTAAAAATTCATAAAGAAGCTGCCGGGTTTTTAGCAAAAAAATTCTCCTCCCGTTTGATTGTCGCCGCATTGCCGGTAAATAATAACCTGACCCTGCCGGTACGGGGGTATGTCAACCGGCCACTGGCCAATGTTGTGGATGTGCCGCCGGAAACCGCCAGCCAGGGAACGATCATCGTCGTTTCGAAGTATTACCGGATTTGGACCGACCAGGCAGAAGAAGTAATAAAATTTCAACAAAAAACGAACGCGGCGCTGGTAAAAAAATTCAGCCGGGGCGACGAAGAGATTTCGATTTATGCTCTGCCGTAAGCAAACATAAGGAAGCTCAATCCCGGCGATAAACCCTAAACCTATGCAGGAAGCAAACAAAAACCATAAGGTCTCTCTTTTTATCCCGATCTTTAACGAAAAAGACGTCATCGAGCGGTATATCAATACGCTCCGGCATATTTTAAAAAGAATACCCCTGGCTTACGAAATATTTATCGTCAACGACTCTTCCCGCGACAACGTGCGGCATATTTTAGAAAAAATCCACGCCTCGAACCGGGAAGTTACGCTTCTCAATTATGAAATCGGCCCTACCCGCAGGGAGAACCTCGCGCAATCTTTCCGGAAGGCAAACGGCGATATTATAGTTTTTGTGGATGTCGATCTCGCCGCCAGCCTGCGTTTTTTGCAGGATTTAATCGACCAGATAATCCTTGGTTACGATATCGCGACGGGAAGCCGTTATGTTTGTGGCGCTAAAATAAAAAGAAAACCATTCCGGCTGGTAATAAGCATCCTGTATAATGCTTTTGTGCGAATAGTTTTTAGAACAAAAATCCGCGACCACATGTGCGGATTCAAGGCTTTTAAAAAGGGGGTGATTCTGCGGCTGGTGGATGAGATGGGTTACGATAAGACGCTTAAGCGCGGCGTGTTCTGGGATACCGAGATGTTAGTAAGGGCGATAAGGCGCGGCTATCGGATAAAAGAGATACCTATCTGGTGGAACGAGCGGAATAAAAGCAAACTTTATTTTATCAGAGAAGTCAAAGCTTTCGGTTATATTTTAAATTTTATGGCGAAGCCTCATTAATAAATAAAACTTTCTTCATCTGCCGAAGAAAATTGAACCGAGGAGTTGTTTCCATGCGTATCGGCGCCCAAAAATGGCAAAAAAACTATTGGCTTTCGTTTATGGTAATAAGTTTATTTTTAACAATATATCTTATTATTATCGGTTACCCGATTATAAATTGGGATTCGCAAAGGTATTTAAGAGGGGCGCTTTTTTTCCAAACCTGCCCCTTTGCCCTGACCTCAGTCTGTTACTTGTTTCATCCGCTGGTCGCCATCACGGGAGCCTGGGGATTTGCAATTATTCAGATAATTTTATTAGCGTATGTTACAGTATCGTCTTCGCAATTCTTTCATAAAAGTTTTATCGTGGGGCTTATCGCGATAATAATGTCCGCGGCCGCCTATTATGCTATTTCCGTGATGATGGATATTTATACCGCCGCCGGCTTATTAGTATTATTCCTCATCTTGAACGGCAACAAAAATATTTTTCTTTATATTACCTTAAGTTTATGTTTCCTGGCTCACTATGAGAACATTCCGCTGTTCCTTCTTTCCGCCGTAGCATACTGGATAATATTTCACCGGAAGAAAATTAGCTCTGCCCTGATTTCGATAATAATAACCTTTATTATTTCCATCATAAGCGTTGTCCTAACAGGTTATTTAAAGGGGGATGATTTTATATTTTTTTCGAAAGCGCGATATGCCATGACTGTGCCGCGCCTTATGGCCGATTACCCTGACGCCGCCCGTTCCTATATGAAAAAATACCCCGATTCCTATATTGGCAAGCACAAAGAATTTTATGAATTTGCTCTCACCGCCGGAGAACCTTCTCACGCCTTGCTTTGGGGAGACTGGCAAGGTGAAAAAGGGCTGGGCTATCAGCCCGTCGACGATAACCTTTTTAAAGAAACCAGAAGTTTTATCGTGTATGTTTTGAGCAACTACAAGCGGGAATTGCTAAAGAATACCCTGAAGAATACCTGCAGGTTTTTGCTATGGCCGGGGTACGAGCCGGGGCTGAATACCCATCGCGCAGCAATCAAACAGTGCGTAGGGGATTTACTTCCCGGCCAACTTAAAAGCGCGTTAAATTCTCTACCCTATAAATCCAACGAAGAACAATTCCCCATCCGTTTAAAAGCGCTCTATGGACTATGTTATTATGCAAGTTTCCCGGTTATTCTGCTCTTTATTTTCCTTTCTTTCATCAATCGCAAAATAAAAAATTTAGAATATTATCCATTTGTGGTTTTTGCGGCCATCGTTATACTGGTGAATGCCCTATTAATGTCTAACGTTATCGAGACATCACTGAGATATCAACTACGGATCATGCTCCTGCCCTGCCTTGCCATGAATTTAATCGTCGCGGATTTGCTTAAACGCCATTTTGCCAATAAAGGATTTTTAAATAATGGATAAAAAACTTATTGTTATTATTCCCGCCTTTAACGAAGAAAATTTTATCACTTCGGCGATAAAGGAAATCCCCAGAAAGATCAACGGTATCGGCAGTATCGAGGTTGTTGTCGTAAATGACGGGAGCAGTGATGGCACGGTTAAAGCGGCGCGCAACGCCGAAGCCGGTAAAATCATCGATTTGGGCGGCCATCGCGGTTTAGGCGCGGCCATTCGGGCCGGATTAAGCTATGGCGTGGATAACGACGCGGATATCATCGTTATCTTCGACGCCGATTGCCAATATTACGGGAAGGATATCGAAAAAATAGTTGCGCCGGTTTTAGCAGGAACTGGCCAGGTTGTAATCGGCCAAAGAAATTTCAGGAAAATAAAAACTTACCCTTTTTATATGAGATTATCGCAGCGAATCGGCAACGGGCTCACCGGATTTATTTTCGGGGCAGATGTCCAGGATATCGCTTCCAGCCTCCGCGCCTACCGCAAAGAAACCGCGAAGCTATTGCTTGAAAACCTCCACAATCCCTATGAGGAAGCAATCGAATCGGTGTGTTTTATGGCCGAAAAAAATATTCCTATCGCCTGGATACCGGTTAATATCCGCTACCCTACCCGCCCATCTCGGTTGATTACCAGCAAGTTTTATTTTGTGAAATATTTTTTTACGACCCTGGCTGATTATTTTTTTGCTTCGCGAAAAAATAATCAGTCGGCCGCTTGCGCGGAAAGGAACAGAAAGGTTTTTCGATAGTTGTCCTGAATAAACCCGATTATTTATCCTGGCTGTTGTATGCGCACGCCAGAAACGTCAGCGTCCGGTTTTTTGTCGCGTCACGCCGGTGCGAAGGGAAACCGCGCCGGTCACAAAAGCTGCATAAGCCAATATCGCAAAAATTGCCTCCTTTCACCCCCCGGCGCATTAACCGGGAACGGGCAAAACCGATGGGATCAAAATAGATACAATCGTTTTCTTTCGTAAGAAAATCATCAAAACCGCGATAGGTAAGAAATTCTTCCCCCACGCGATAGCAACACTTGCGCAGCCCCACCCCGGCAACAACCTTAAATGCCGCCAAGTCGTAAGGTATATTATCCAGAATACCTTCCCTGGCCGAGCGCCATCCCATGTGTACCACCCCGGCAACTCCGGCTTTCTCGCTTACAAAAATAAGCGGCAGGCAATCGGCGGTTTTAACAATAAGCGGATGGTTTTTATCTTTCGTAAAAAGCGCGTCTCCTTCGTAAATGCCGGGCTTTGACACCTCATAGACAATCGAAGAATGGATTTGTTTCATATAGCTTGCTTCGCCGCCGCATCGCAAGACGGATAATACTTTCGCGATATCATCGGGAAGTTTACCTTTTATCTTTTTACCGGTAAAGCCGGCGATAAACGCGCCGGCAAAAAAATCTTCCAAAAAAAAGCAATCTTTTTTCTTAAATACCTTCAATTTCAACCACCTTATCCCGGTTCGTTTCTCCCCGGACTATCGTGACAGCGCTCTTTTTTACCGCAAAATAATCGGCAAGGACTTCACAAAGTTTTTTATTGGCTCTTCCCTCGATGGCGGGTTCGTTGAGATAAACCTTTAAGTTATCGGGCAGTTTCTCGATACGTTCCTTCTTCGCGCGGGGAACTACTCTTACCTTGATACGCATGATATATCGTTTGGGTGGATTACCGCCGACTTCATCGGCAGCTTCTCCTAAATGATCCCGCCAAACTGCGGCGGCCCGCCTTGATGAGCCATAAGGCCCACGGCTTCGCCGTGAGGCGAGCGAGGCAGGGATTATTTGCCCCGCATCAATCCGCCGAATAAATTCGGCGGTTTTCTGCGGTTCAAATAAAAATCACCGGCCGGTTATTTATTTAGTTTCGCCAATATTTTCTTAGCGCGGTCTTCTAACTTTTTCGCCCGGCCTTCGTCTTCGCAATTTCGTACCACCTTTGCCGTCTTTTCCAAAACTTCGGCAACCGGTGCGCTATCTTTACCGTAAACCTTTTCGGCTATCTCCAGTATTTTTTTATAAATAAACAAAGCTTCGGAATTTTTCCCCTGCTCCGCGTATAGCCCGGCCAGGTTATGAAGGCTTAAAATCGTCTCGGAATGATTTGGGCCGAAAATTTTCTCTTTTATCTCCAGGACGCGCTTGCAATATATATCCGCTTCCATAAACCGGCGCTCAATCCGATAAAGCCCGGCTAAGCTATCAATGGTAGCGACGGTATCGGGGTGGTGAGAGCCTAACGTAGCTTCTCTTATCGTCAGGGTTTGTTTATAAAAATTCTCCGCGCTTTGGTATTCTTTCTTCGCGTCGTATAGTTTAGCTAAATTATCCAGAGGGCAAGCGGTAAAAGGGTGGATTTTACCGGCGGCACCCTCCAAGATCCCCAGCGAACGCTGGTAAAACGATTCCGCCTCGGTAAAACGGCCCTCGAAATCGTAAAGGGCGCCGAAGTTGTTAAGGATGCAGCCTTCATCCAGCTTCCCGCTCCCGAAGCAGTTCTGCAATATAACCAGTGTTTTATTATAAAGAGTTTCGGCCTCGGAGTATACTTCCTGCGCCTCATAGAGCAAAGCGAAATTATTAAAAACCGGTACCGATTCATAACTATCCGGCCCGTATATTTTTCCGATTATCGCCAGGGATTCATTATAATACTTAGTTGCCTCATCCAGGCGCCCCTGTAGATAACAATGAATACCGAAATTGTTCAACGTCATCGTCTCGTCCACTTGGCTATACCGCTCTTCGCTGTCCGGCCTTTCTTTAGGGAATTATATACTTAGCTCAACCAATGCGGTCTTTTTTGGAGTAAAGGCGGCCTATATCGTAAGGGGATACTCTAAACTTAGTGCCATGATTACGTAGCCCTTTGCTTTCTGGCTTAGCTTCTCTTACGTCAAAATCTATCTTAACCGTTCCGCGGACAACTTCATCAATGAAAGAGCTTAATTCAAGGTTTTCGTAAGAATCAGCGCGATTGTAAACAATTTTTTGCCCTGTTCTTACACCTTTTACTAAAATCAAGCGGCGTAATTTGGCTCCCGCCGAGCTCATAATATCATCATCAGTCCAATAAGGAACCGCGCCGTTTCCGTCAAGTCGGCGAATTATTATCTGGTGAGAATCTGCTTCTACTTTGAACCTATCTGATTTGCCCGCTATGGTATGTCTAAAGCTAAGACGTCCCATATCGTCTTTCCATCCCCATTTACTAACCATAAGCCTAATAACATTATCGGGGCGTGGCTCTTTGTGGAATAGAGTAATAAGGTTTGTTTTTTCTGTATAAAATTTTAATTCCCATCCAAGAGTATCAGGAATATCTTTATTACCTGTTCTTAATCCAAGAAGGTCTTCGAGGTAAAGTCCAGGGGCCCCTGTTCCGATATATCGCTTATCGGGCATTATGTATTCTTTATGCTGAATAATTTCGGAAATTCGTGCAAACAGCTCTTTTTTTGTTGTTGGAGCTATGATACTCATTTTTTAAGTAACCTCCCCTGGGCTTCAATGCGTTCCCTTGCTAATTTGCAATAATCTTTTGATAGTTCAAGACCTACCCAATCTCTTCCACATACTTCGGCGGCAATAGCCGTAGTGCCCGAACCCATAAAGGGATCGAGAACAATTTTTCCCGTAGTAGACTGAATACATCTTTGCGCCAATTCAACAGGAAAGGGCGCAGGGTGAGGATTATTATTTTCTTGAGGAATAATCCACACGTCCCCCACGGCATTAGCCTTTGGCGCAAGTTTAAAATTAGGCTTGCATATAAGATAGATAACTTCATAAGTGGGAAGAAAATACCCAGAATTAAAATTTATGCCGCCGTTACGTTTCCAAATAATGATTTGCCGAATCGGAAATCCCTGAACAATATCATGCCGGTCTTGCATTACGCCGCCTTGAACCCGCCATTTATGATTGTAGAATATCGCTCCATCCTCCCGTAAAACTCTCATCATCGCAGTAAGGCAATTTCTTTGCCATTCAACATATTCATCGTGGGGCATATCGTCATTATGATTTTCATAACCATTTACAAGCTGAGCATTTTTCCATTTACCGCCTCGCGGGTCTTTCATTCCATTGCCGGTGCTATTCCGAAGATTATAGGGGGGGGAGGTAACAATTAAGTCTATTGACCCTGTAGGCATTTTGTTCATCAACGCAAGGCTGTCCCCACAATGAACTTTATTAAGCCATTGCTTCAAAACATTGGGAGAAATCGTCTTGGTGGCGGCTTTTAAAAGTTGGCTAAAAGTAGCAGCAACAGAGAAAGGTTTTGTAATCATGCGATTAACCCTTTATACGATAGGCGTCTTCCTGCTACTGATTCTAACAGATAATTTAATCGTTCGCAACCTTTCATTTCGGCCATGCCAAAACGCGTTTCAAACTCTGATAAATAACGGTGCAGATGTTTCCAGCTTAAATGATGGAATGTTCCGTAATAACCACGTTTTAACAATGCCCAAAAAGATTCCATACCGTTCGTATGAGCTTGCCCGCGGACATACTCACCCATAGAATGATTAACGCTGTAATGGTTATAGTCTTTAATTCCGAGGTAAGAACGATGGTCATCTGTGTAAAGAGTTGTTCCTGTTGCAACATTTTCTTGTATAAAATTATGCAATTCATTCTTTTCAGTATTCGGAACCATCTTAATTTTAACCCTGCCAGACCTTTCACGTATTCCAGCTACAGCCTGTTTCCCTGCTGGCCCACGGCCCAAATCAGACTTTTTATTAAAATGTTTATTTTTCTCTTTACCTCCAAGATAAGTTTCGTCAGCTTCGACAGTTCCACTTAACGGGCCACCAGTTGCACCCATTCCCTCGGCTACATCACGAAGACGACCTAACATGAACCATGCTGTTTTTTGCGTTACGCCTATTTCCCGCGCTAATTGGCAACTGCTGATACCTTTACGATTGCTGGTGATGAGCCATGCGGCAGAAAACCATTTGCGAAGCGGTAAACGGCTTTCTTCAAAAATAGTTCCCTTGCGAACGGAAAATGTCTTATTACAATCGGCGCATTTATAGACATAACACCGTTTGATATGATGTATCTTTCGGCTGCTTCCGCAACAAGGACACACTATCCCGGTGGGCCAACGTAAACTTTCGAGGTGTTTGATGCAAGATTCTTCGGTAGGAAATTTCTTCATTAAATCGTAAAGACTATTCGCTTCCATAATGGGCCTCCTTATTTACCTTACACACCCATTATACCATACCTTTATGGTTGTGTCAAGTATATAAGTCCCTTTCTTTAAGTATCTTTATAATTTTCATCGCTTTATCGAAAAGAGTTTCCGCCTCGGCAAACTTAGCTTGCAAATCGAAAAGAACCGCCAGATTACTGACATAGGGCACCAACGATTGATGCATCGTGCCGTAAGTCTGTTCGGCGCCGATTAGTATTTTTTCCGCCCCTTCCAGAGCCCGGCTGTAAAAACCTTTCTGATAAAGTTCAAAAACCTTTTCATTGATACTGGTAACCGAAGGAATTAATATTTTTGAAAGTCGGGCCATATTTTTTTAATAACCAAAAAACTAAAAAACCTAAGAACCTAAAAACAAAAAATTGGATGGCGAAAAATATTTACCGGTTTCAGGTTCTTCAGTTCTTTAGTTTTTCGGTTATCTTCTCAAAAATCTCTTCCGGTTCAGGCATCCGGCCGTCGCCGCACGCACCGCAGGCAAGCTCACCCTTTTCCGGCGGCATAATCATATACTTTCCTAACCGCCTTAATTTATCGGCGTTATCCTGAATAATTTTATTCTGCCACATCTTTTCATTCATCGCCGGAACCAGCAAAACATTGACCTTATCCGAGAAAGCGCAAACAACCGTCGTCAGCAGATTATCGCAGATTCCTCCGGCAATTTTAGAAAGGGTATTAGCCGTCAGCGGCGCGATAACACATAAATCCGGCCAGTCGGCAAGAGAAATATGCTCGACGCCTTCCCGGCGGTCAAGCGAAAACATATCCGTATACACTGGATTATTTGACAATGCCTGAAAAACAAGAGGCGAAACAAATTTTGCCGCCGCTTCAGTCATAACCACCTTCACGCTATATCCGCCTTTAACCAATAACCTTACCAATTCGCAGGTTTTATAACTGGCGATCCCGGCACACACTCCGACTAATATATTTTTTCCTTTTTTCATATACATCTCCTTCTCCCATTACTGTCGATTGATCCACAGAACATTCTTTTATTCTTTATAATAGACGCTCCGTTTATTCGTTTAATGCAAGTTTTATTAAGCCGACTAGATTTAACGCGATTCCATTCGGATATCGAAAACACCGTTGATTAAGGAAATTCTCTTCTTTCGCACAATCTGATTATTTTCTTTATCCATAGTTTGGATTAATTTAATAATATCTTGATTGCCCGCCGCTTGCGCGATGTCCCGCGCATTCTTGCCATCTTTATTTTTTCGCTCCACATCGGCTCCATTTTTTATCAAAATATCGGCAATCTCTTTTTGATTATTATGGCAAGCATACATCAGGGCTGTCCAACCGCTACTGTTTGACTCATCAAGATATACGTGCTGATCGCTAAGAAGTAATTTCACAATATCCTCATGGCCTTCGCGAACGGCTAATGCCAACGGAGCGTTGCCGGTCATCGGATCGCCTCCCCCCTTACCTGTGCTATTGGCGCTGGCTTTATTCGCCATAAGAATTTTCACTATTTCTGTATACCCATTCTGTGCGGCAATTTGCAATGGGGTTAAAGCCGGTATGTCTCTTCCATAAAATAAGCTCGGGTTTATGTCCGGCTTTACGCCGTTTTTCAATAGCCGTTTAACTTTTTCTAAATTATTTTGTTCTACGGCGGCTACTAAACTACTATATAATTTTTTCGCAATATCCAATTTTGCCCTTATTAATTTTATCGCCTCATTAGGGCCGGTATTATCGGCGCCAATTGAATAATAAACAAAAGGATCACCAGCCTGGACATCGGCGCCTTTATCTAATAAATAATTAACTATATCAAGGTGCCCCGCGAAAGCGGCAGCCACTAAGGCTGTCTGGCCTTTAGAAGTAGCATAATTTACATCGGTGCCTTGCTCAACTAAAGATTTGACTTCGGCTAATTGGCCTTTTTCAGCGGGTAGTACCAGGTTATGGCGTGGCGCCTTGTCAAATAACTCGGCGTTATTTTTTTTACCATACCCCGCAGAAGGCCCACTAAGGCTAACCAAAATTATTAAGCCAAATAATTGCAAAATCTTTTTCATTATTTTTTCCCCATCTTGCCACAAAATAAAATACTACGAATCTTATCCGCCAAGTCTTCCTTCGAATTTGACTCAACTATCTTCTTATACTTATCGATCAAAAATGCCTTATATCCTTTTTTTAAATCTTCATAAGCGTTCGCCACGACCAAATCGCTTTTATTGCGCAAAAGGCTATCGTATGCTTTATCGATTAAACCCTCGCGCCCTATCTCCAGTTTAAATTGCACAAGCTTTGCCGCCGGAACGGCCTTTCTTATTATTTTAATGATTTTTTCGGCGGGCATAAGATTTAAACTCAAACTTTTCTTCCCCGAAGAAATCTTGCCGCCAAATGCTCTTGCCAATTTATAATCGCTTACTGCCGCGCTATGAATAACTGCGTCGTATTTTTTTCCGGCCAGCTCGCACTTCACTACCTGCTTCAGTTCGTCAAAGTAACGGAACGGAACAACTCTTATCCCCTTTTCTTTGATTTCGCCTAAAGCATGGTTATTGACCACCAGCGTAACATCACACCCCTTATCGCGCAGCCGGCGCGCGATAAACAAACCGGTAGCGCCGGTAAAGACGGTAGTCAAAATCCTTACCTCATCGATTTTTATCCAGGTCGGCCCGGCCGTCACTAACATTTTCATAAATTATTCATTCTATGATTGAATAAAAAAATAATGTGGTCCACAGATTTCTCAGATTACTCGGATTAAAAAATTATAAATAGAAAATCAAACCGTAGGACAGAATAAAGTATCGATGTTTTTTCCAACCCATTAGTTCATATTCTTTCCGCAAAATCTGTGAAAATCTGAGTAATCTGTGGACAAAAAATCTTTTGTTTTTAACAATTTCCCCTTTCCTAAGGCAAGTAGTCGGTTTTAATTTTTTTCAACGCCTTGAAGATATTCCCCTTGATGTTAACTGCCGGGTTTATTTCTTCGAGTTGAGCGATGATGTCTTTCATTGTTTTACGCTTCGACTGCTTGCCGAACGGGCATTCATAGCCGGTAACCGGCAGGTTCAATTTCGAAGCGAAATTAGCGATTGTTTTTTTCGGTACATAGCACAGCGGCCGGATTATGGTAAGCCTCCCATCGAATAAATCAATCTTCGGTTTCATCGTGCTAATCTCGCCGTGAAAACACATATTCATCAGCGTCGTTTCCACCGTATCGTCGAGATTATGCCCCAGGGCGACTTTGTTACACCCTAAATCCCGCGCCGTTTCAAAAATAATTTTCCGGCGGTTCCAGGAACACCAGAAACAGTCTATTTCCTTGTCAGACAAAGTAAGCGTTTTAACTACGCACTCTATACCGGTATCTTTAATATAATCCAATAATGGCTTAGGGTCAATCCTGATAAAATTAGCGTCAACAAAACAAACTACAAACTGAAAACTCTTCATGGGGATGCGCTCTTTACGCATCAGAAATAACTTTAACAACGAAAGGCTGTCCGAGCCGCCGGAAACCCCGATAAGAATCTTATCATTCTCCGCCAGCATCTGGTAATCAAAGATAGCCTTACCCATAAACTTATAGGTGTCCTTAACGACACCGCGCAAATCGATTTTATGAGTCCGGGAATAGGCGATTTCGGTTGAGTTCATAATCTTATGGTATTATAGGCAAAATACGCTATATTGCAACGAATATAAGCTTTTGCCGGAGCAGGCAACTTGGAGTATAATTTAGGCGGATAAATTCAACAAAAAAGTGCTATTTTTTGTATGAAAACGGTTTATTTTTGTTAAAATATTTAAGGGTCACACAGAAAATACGGAGTCTGCATATTAATTGTTAGAAATAATAATAAAATTAATTAAAGATCTTGACAATACGTACGTTATATGGTACGTTTTATATGGAGGTGATTTAAATGACCACGTTAAGCGCCACCCAAGCAAGAGGCCGACTGTATAAATTGTTAGATGCTGCCGCAATTTCCCACGAGCCTATCCAAATTACCGGCAAACGCCATAATGCTGTTTTGATTGCCGAAGACGATTGGCGTTCAATCAAAGAAACATTATATTTGCTGTCAATCCCGGGGATGAGAAGGTCTATTCAAAAAGGCCTAAAAACTCCGGTTTCAAAATGCGCTAAGATTATCAAATGGTAAATTGGCAATTAGTTTATACCAAGCAAGCCCAAAAAGACGCCAAAAAGCTCTCCACTGCCGGTTTACGGCCAAAAGCGGAAGAACTTCTTTTAATCTTGCAAAAAAATCCTTTCCCAGCCCCTCCTCCGTTTGAAAAATTAGTAGGCGATTTAGCGGGAGCTTACTCGCGTAGAATAAATATCCAGCACCGTCTTGTTTATCAGATTATCAAAGAAACACACACCATAAAAATCATAAGAATGTGGACGCATTATGAATAGATTTTCTAACCAACAAATCCAGCCGACCTTGCCCGCCGCCTAATGGCGGCGAGGCGGGCGGCTGATTTTTGTGTTAAAATAACTTATGCCTAAAAAAATAACGAGACAACTGCTGATATCCGTTGTCATCGCCGTTGGCTGCGCCGGCGTAAGTTTCGCTAAAGAACCACAAATAATAAAAAAACGCCAGGCCATTGAAATACTACGTGGCAGGAGCCTGAAGCTCTGTTACCAATCCGAAGAACAAGTGCTGATTACCAACGGGATAATGCTTAACATCTATGACGAAATAGAAAGATTAAAAAACGCGGCCGGGATATTCAATAGTTTTAGATTGGACTCCTGTATCGATAAAGACGCCGGAATACCTAAATATTGCATCTATTATACCGGTAAAGATTTTGAACTATATCTTGCGTTCGACCACTGCGGGTCCTGCTGTCACACCTTCCGTAAACCCGAATCATTATCTAACAGCTCAGGGATTACGCGCCGATACATCATTAAAAAAATTGATTCGTGGTTAATCGTATGGGGGGATTCAAGAGATGAATCGGTAGAAAATGCTATCGCCGGGATTGCTGAAAATATCCTGCGCGAATTTAAAACAAAAATCAATGACCCGCAATAAAACGGCTAGGGTAAGGGTAAAGATGCCCGTATGGGCCATGGTTATGGTCAAGGCTTTAAATTAGTATCAGCCTTAACCTTTGCCTTAACCCAAACTGGCTTTCCGCCTTCGCTATTGCTTCGGCGAGACTTCTCCGAAGCTCGAAGAGTGAAGGAGAGCCTATCCCTAGCCCTCACCCAATTATATTATCTCCAGCTCTTCCTTCCTGATCCACCCCAGTTTTCCGTCCAATCGCTTGACCTTAAGCCACTGGCCTTTATCTTCGACTAAAATAACTTTTTCGCCGCCGTAAATCGTAAAATGGGTGACGGCGGCGTTACCAGGCTCAAATTTAACGTTAGCCTTCTCCGCGATAATAACCGCTTCTTTGCCGAACAGTTGGGAACGCGAAAATAAATCATAAATACCCAGGCCCATCAAAAGAAAAAGCGCGGCGGCGAGGTAAAAAAACTGTTTTTTAAAAGCCGGTAAAAATAACCGCCCGGCCAGCAACGAAAACAATAAAATATTAAGTATGGCGATAAAAATCGCCAAACCATCCGGCGCGAATGAAGCGTATAGCCAGTCGATAAACTTTTCGAGGTTATTCTTCTCGCCGGTTTTATAGCTTTGGGTAAGCTGGCTGATAACCAATTCATGATTAGAATTCAAATCGGCGTCGGACGGCGCAAGCCGCCGGGCGCGTTCGTAAAAAAGCGCGGCCCGCGGAAAATCGCTTTTTTTATAAAAGCAATTTCCTATATTGTAATAAAGATTAGCGCTCTCATACCCTTTGCCCGCGATGTCGGAATACAACTTCAGGGCATTATCATATTTACCTTCCTCATAATAAAGATTGGCGCGATAAAACCCTGTTTTGTCTATACCGGATTGGGCATGGGCCGACGCACATAATAAAAATACTGCGATAATTGCTGTCGGGATAAACGTCTTCACTTTAATCTCCTCTCGCTGTAATCAATAATCTTTTTTACCGTTTTTAAATCTTCTTTCATCGAGGCTGGCTCAAACTGCTGCGACGAAAAACGCGCCATATCGCATTGCCCGAAGATATGTTTTAACGAATCGATAATTTCCTTATCCCATCCTTTACTTTCCAACAGGCCGGCGATATCGACGGTGATACCGCGCCAGGGAAGGCGCAGTTTATAACCGAGATATTGCTGCAGGGTCTTAAACAATGTCTCGTAGAATTCCCTGGATTTACTGTCGGATAAAAATGCTGCCGCCGTTTTAAGGCCCTTGGCGGCAACGGACGGCGCTTTAAGTTTTTTCGCGTAAGCGTCGTCTACCATCAACCGCCGGTAATGCTTGTTGATCAGGGAAACGATAACAAAGCACAGCAGGGGCAGAAATTGCAAAAGCCAGAAAATCCTGTTTTTAAAAAGATAATGCCCTTTTTTTCTTAACGCCCCGGCTAAATCCTTAATATAAATGATGTCCCGGCCCAAAACCTGGGTAACGGTTGTTTTTTGCGTTGCGGGATTTTGTTCGACGATTTTTTGTGTTTCCGCTCTTCCCTTACTTACAGTAATAGGAAACGGCCCTTTTTCGATGGTCGAATAACGGCCGTCGGCGGTATTAAAAAAACTAAACGATATCCCGGGGATGGCGGTAACTTTTTCGGTTTTAGGCATCACGACATATTCAAAAATCTTAGAATTTTCGCCGTTGGTTATCCTCGGCTCATAAACCTTAAAATCATTTTCGCTTAAACCCAAACCGGGGGTGGTTACGGTATCAAAATTACCCTTGCCGCTTACAGCAAGTCTTAATGTTATCGGATCGCCCACGCTTACCTCGGGGGGGCCGGCCTGCGCGTCCAGGTTAAATCCGCCGATTGCGCCGTTAAAATTTGCCGGTTTATTTTCTTCCGGCAAGGGGGAAACGACCACGCCGACGCCGGCGGCATCCAGGTTTAACGGCTGTGTCCTGGCCGCGCCGAAAAAATCCTCAAAAAGGCTGTCGTCAATAAGACCGTCAAAAGCGCCGAACGAAGGCAGCCTTCTTTGCCTCTCCGGTTTCACCATAAGATAGCATTCAAAATTAGCCGGGCCAAGCGACAACTCGCCTGATTTGACGGCAAAAGTTTCCACGCTAAAATCTACCACATCATAGTAAACCCCGTTGAGCATGTCTTTATATTGCCGGGGCTGGCTGAACTGCGCCAGAGAAAAACCATCATGGCTAATCTGCGGCACCCCGCCGCGGGACAATCTGATATCTAAATCCTTCACGTATAATTTTATCGAAAGGTTAAACTTTTCATTAATATACACCTTACGTTTTTCCGGCTGGATCACTAAAAATATCTTATCGCCGATGTTCTTAGCCTCGGCCCGGCTCTCCTCTCCTTCGCGGTTATTAACATTAGCGGGCGAAGCGGGTTTATCAACCACTTCGATAGTTATCGCGTTGGAAGTATATTGTTTATCTTTGTAGTCGACGGTAAACGGCCCGATGTTAAAAGTGCCGGTTTTAACCGCCGCGAGCAGATAGGCATGGCTTACGGAAGCAGAAGATTTGCCGTTGATAATGGTTAAATTTGACGACGGGCCGAGATAGCGGCTGCTGCTGAAACCGTCAACCGTTCCCAAATCTGGCGCCGGAAGGTCCTGCGCCCCCTCAAAATTTAAACTGAGATAAATCCCGTCGCCCAACACGACCTTTTCCTTATCCACAGAAAGGGTCAAGCTCTCCGCCGGCGCCGTACCGCACAACAATCCCGAAATAAACAACAAGGTAATTACTTTCTTCATATTCACTTTTTCGTATTTTCTTACAACATAAAAATTTTAGCCTTTTTTCGCGATACAAGTTTTTAAAAGGGGTAAAATTTTTATTCACCAATCCTTCTGCGGCTCCGGGTATTCTCCTGTTTCCCGGGTACGGTTATCCACCGTGCCCCAATATTCTTCGTTGTCGCGATAGCCGTCTAAAAGCATACGGGCCTCCTGCTTCGACATCTCCTTGGCCGTTTCCTCAGCCGCCGGCTTTTCGGAAGTTTTATTTCCCGCGTCTTTCGTTTCTTTATTATCTTGTGCTGTCTGCTTTTTATCGGTTTCGTTATTTTTATCCTCTTCCTCGGCCTGATTTTTCTGCTCCATCGACTGACCTTTATTTTTTTGTGTTTCCTCCGGATTTTGTTTATCCGCCTTGCCGTTATTTTTTTTATCGGCCAGGTTAGGGCTTTGCTTTGGCGGCTGCCGTTTTAATCTCTTGATGAGTAATTTTAACTTTTTATCGGTTAGTTCATAATTATACCTCGCGTCTTTATCTTTAGGCGATAATTCTATCGTTTTAGCATAATGGTTAAGCGAATCCTTCAAAAGATTAATCGCGCCGTTTATATCGGTTTTTTCTTTAGCGACGGCTGATTTAAATTTACTGTCGGCAAGATTAAAAGCGGCTTTCGCCTCCAAACCTTTTTTATCCGTAGCCAGCACCCTGGTAAAAAACTGGGCGGCTTTTTCGTAATCGCCTTTTTTATACCATGCCGCGCCGGTATTGAAATTAACGATATCGGAAACCCCGGAATCATCACCGGCTTTCTGATATTGCCCCAGGGCATCGTCAAACTTTCCTCGCCGGTAAAATTCATTACCCTTAGCGATCGCGCCGGCCGGCGACGCGGCAAAACAATCCGCCGCGCTCAACAATATAAAGAAAAAAAATAAAGACAAAAAATACTTTGTCCACAGATTTCGCAGATTGCTCGGATTATAGCCCGAAAAGAATAAAGAATAAATTATCCCTGCGTTGAAACGCGAAATATTTAAGTTATAGCTTTTCATAAAAGCAAGATATTTTTGGTTCATGTTTTTCCAAAAAATCTGTGACAATCTGAGCAATCTGTCCCGGTACCCTTTATAACAATATTAAGGTGCGGGACGCCCCGAACATTAATAGATTATTCAGGGTAACGGGGCTGTGGACAATATTCTTTGTTTTTTATTTATTGCCTCTTATCTTTTTCTTCCCTCCGCTCGGAGATAAACGGTTCCGCCAGCAACAGCAAAAATGCCAATGCCAAAGGCACCTGGAACCTCTCGCGGTAATGTTTTATGGTTTTACTCTCTAATTCTCTTTTTTCCATCCGGGATATTTTTTCCTTATAAATAAAATCGAGGCCAAAATCCGCGGGCGTCGCTTTCACGTAAACACCATTGGTAGCTAAAGCTATTTTTTGCAGGATTTCCTCGTTAAGCCTTGATTTTATAACGTTGCCCTCCCGGTCTTTTAAAAACTCGGAACTGCCGCGATCGTCGGCAACCTGGATAAGCTCGCCTTCTTTCGTGCCCACGCCCACCGTAAATATCCTGACACCTTCTTTGGCCGCTTCCCCGGCCAAAGCCAGGGCGTCGCCCTCATGGTCCTCGCCGTCGGTAATAATCACCATGGCTTTATATTTTTTAGAATCTTTAGGATAACTCTTTATCGCTTCTTTTATCGCCGTCGATATTGACGTACCGCCCTGAGGTATGGAATCACCGGATAAACTGTCCAGCGCCAGGACAAAACCCGGATAGTCTACCGTCAGGGGACATTGCACAAAAGCCGTCCCGGCAAAAGCAATCAAGCCCACGCGGTCGCCGGAAAGCCTGCCGGCCAAATCTTTCACCGCAAGCTTAGCGCGCTCCAACCGGCTGGGTTTGATATCCTTAGTCAGCATGCTCTTCGATGTATCGACGGCAATAAAAACATCCACGCCCTGCCGCTTTACTTCCTCCCAGCTGAATCCCCACTGTGGCCGCGCCAGAGCGATAACGCTAAAAAATAACGCCAGTATAAACAATAGCGCCCGGACTTTCCGCGCTTTTTGATTCAACGAACTGAATAATTCTTCAAGAAGATGGCGTTGGGCAAATTCCTCCCAAGCGCGGCGCCGTTTCTTAAACGACCAAACCAAAAACGCGGCAGCCGCGGCCACAATCAAAAAACCATAGGCTAAAAAAGTATAATTCGCGAATTGCATATAGTTCTGTTATGCGCTTAGGGTATTTTCCTTAAAACCGTATTCACCAAAATCATCTCCAGCAACACCAGGATTAAAGCCGGAATCAGAAACAACACAAATAACTCCCGGTACTGACGGTATCCCTTTTCCTCGATTTTTGTTTTTTCCAGCCGGTTTATCTCCTGGTAAATATTTTTTAAAGACGGCGTGTCGGTAGCGCGAAAATATTTCGCGCCGGTAAGGGTAGCGATTTTCGCGAGAGTATCCTCATCGATTTCTATTTTCACGTATTGATAAGCCAACCCGCCGAAGACATCCTGAACCGGATAGGGAACAACGTCTTTAGTCCCCGCGCCGATCGTGTATACCTTTACGCCCAACGCCCTTGCCGCCTCTGCCGCGGTAAGGGGAGAAATTTTCCCGGCGTTGTTAACACCATCAGTAAGAAGGATTATGATTTTGCTCTTTGCCTTGGTATTCTTCAACCGGTTAAGGCTGGTCGCGATACCCAAACCGATAGCGGTACCGTCTTCGATCATCCCGGTTTTGATCCGCGCCAGATTATCCAGCAGCCAGCCATAATCCGTAGTCAAGGGACAAACCGTATAGGCCCGGGCGGAAAACGCCACGATACCGACCCGGTCGCCCTGCCGGGATTTTATAAAATCCTCGATGACTTTCTTTATTACCTCTAAACGGTCGAAGCGTTTCCCGGCAATGGTAAAATCCTGAGCGCGCATACTCGTCGAACAATCGACCGCCAGGACAATATCGATACCTTCCGTATCTATCCTTGAATCCTCTAAAACCGCCTGGGGACGCGTCAAGGCGAAAATAATAAGCGCCAGGGAAATTACCCGCAAAATAACTAAATTGCGGCTCCCGGTTATCCTCCAGGAACCCTCTCTACCCTTTAAAAAAACAGCATAGGGATATCTTGCCCCCGGCTCTTTTTTTATTTTCGCGTAAATCGCCGGTAATACCGCCAAAGGCAACAAGAATAGAATCCAGGGGTTATGAAAAAACATAGTATGATTTTTTGACCACGAAAATCACGAAATACACGAAAAATTTAACCAATCAGAAAAGTTAAATGCAAAATGTGAAGCAATCTTTAGTTCAAAATCTAATAGTAATCTCTTCTCGTTTTCGTGTGTTTCGCATTTTTCGTGGTAGAAAATATTTTTGTTTTTTTATCTATTTTTTATAAAAAATGACTCTTAAGTTTTACCGCTGCTACCCACCTCAATGTCCAGCGAAGTTATCACTTCTTTAGTCTGATTGATAAATTTTTTCGCCAACACGAAACTGGCTTCAATCTCTTCGGGCGACGGGCCATATTTGGCAAATTTTACCAAATCGCAATGTGATAGAAATTCCTTCAAAATGCTTCGATGTTCATAGGAAACAGAGTTTTCTTCTTTTACTTTAATAAAAAATTCTTCTGTAGTCATTTCCGGCGCGTGGATGTTAAAGCGATCTTCGAGATAACGGCGCAAAATCAAAGAAAGCTGAGTGTAGAATTCTTTAATTAATCCCGCCCGGACAAGAGCTTTACCGCGCAGCTCATCTAAAGCTTCATAGGCAATTTCATGTGCCGGCCTCCTGGTTTCAATAGTTGCCGTTTGCGCCCTACCCTTTTTCCCGAAATTCAACCAGATAAAACCGGCGATAACGGCTAAAATAATAATTAATAAAATTAAGACGGGAATTTTATTAAAAAGACCGATTGGCCCTTTAATATCTTTTATCTCGGCGTTTTCCGCATCTTTCCCCAAAACGCTTTTGACTTCTATCGGGATAAGCTCAGTTTCTGCTTCGCCGGAAACGCCTGCTTTATCTTTATATTTTAAAATCACTTTTGGAACAACTACTTTCCCCGGCGTAAACGACTGCAAACTATAGCGGCGCTCAATATTTTTCCGGCCGAATATTTCATTTTGCGAATCGCGGTGATCCTTAACAAAGAAATCGCCTAACTTTTCTTTAACCGCGGGGAACTCCACTTCGATTCCGCTTTTCGTTTTAACCGCGATAACGTAATTTATTTTATCGCCGACCACAACCGTTTTATTATTAACTTTAGCCGTTACGGCAACCGGCTTATCGGCAGCAGCGTAACAATGATTCGGACATAAAAGTACAGACCAAAAACCAAAGATCAGAAAACACGCATGAAGGATGAAGGATGAAGGATGAAGGATGGAAATACTAAATAGGTTTTTATCTTTTATCTTTTTTCTTCCTCCCTCCCTCATCACTCTTCCCTCATCCATCATCTCTCATCCCTCATCCTTCTATTTTTCTCTTCTCTCTCGCTCATCTCATCCTCTTCTCTCTGGCCCTGAAAAACCTTACCAAACTCTGAGAATAAGGGATATCCGTACGGATATCGATATGGTCGATATGCAATGATGAAAGCAGCTTTCCCCGTTCCTCCAACTTAGCGGAAGAATTATCATGATAGCTCCGGCGCAACGCGGCGTTAGCGGTATCGATGAAAAAGCTTTCTCCTGTTTCCGCATCATCAAATTTTATGACACCGATGTCCGGCAAAGCCAGCTCCCGGGGATCGGTTATTGTCAAAGCGATAATATCGTGATGTTTAGCCGCAATCGCCAGCGCCTTTTTGTAGCCCTCGTCATAAAAATCAGAGATGATAAAGGTTACTGTTTTGCGCTTGGCAACTTTATTTAAATATTCGATTGCCGCGGCCAAGTCAGTCTTTACGCCGATGGGCTTAGCGTATAAAGCTTCCCTGATTACGCGCAGCACATGGCGCAAGCCTTTACGGGGAGGGACAAATTTTTCAATCCGGTCGCTAAACGCGATAAATCCCACTCTATCGTTATTTTTGACCGCGGAAAAGGCCAGAACCGAACAGAGTTCCGCCGCCAGTTGTTTTTTAAGCTTGTTGACTGTGCCGAAGCTGAAAGACTGGGAAACATCGAGAATGATGATTACCGTAAGCTCTCTTTCTTCCACGAATTTTTTAACATACACCTGCCCCATGCGAGCGGTTACGTTCCAATCGATGGAACGTATCTCATCGCCGGGCTGGTATTGGCGCACTTCTTCGAATTCTATGCCCCGGCCCTTAAAAACACTGTGGTATTGCCCGGCAAAAACATCGGAAACCAACCGCGAAGTGGTAATCTGAATCCGGCGGATTTGTTTAAAGATTTCTCGTGGGATCATATTTTTATACGCAGATGACCGCTGATTTAAAATCAACAGATAATCACAGATAATTAAAAATTCCCGTTTTATAAATAAAAACCGGGAAAATACCAATTATCAAAATCCTGGCTGCCCAAATATTAATAATTGTGGACATTATGATTTATTTAATATTTTGGGATTTTATCATTTATCAGCGATCATCCGCTGCATCTAATCAGCGGTCATCTGTGCTTTACGGAACCTCTATCTCCTCAAATATCCTCTTTATAATATCGTCGGAGGTCTTGTCTTCGGCTTCCGCCTCATAGCTGGGAATAACCCTGTGGCGCAATACATCTGGGCCGATTGATTTAACGTCCTGGGGCGTGACATATCCCCTTTGCTGGATAAAAGCGTAAGCCTTGGCGGCCAGCGCCAGATAAAGCGTCGCCCGCGGCGAGGCGCCGTATTGGATAAAATCCCTGAGCTCTTTTAAATTAAAATTCTGGGGCTCTCGCGTGGCAAAAACAATATCAATAATGTATTTTTCAATCTTTTCATCCATATAAATTTCATCCACTACCGCTCTTACCCGAATAATATCTTCCGGCCCGATAACAGGCTTAACTTCAATACCGAAAGAAGTATGCGCCATACGCTTAAGAATATTAGTTTCCTCGACGCGGTTGGGATAGACGATATTGACCTTGAGCATAAACCGGTCGCGCTGCGCTTCCGGCAAAGGATAAGTCCCCTCCTGTTCGATGGGGTTTTGGGTTGCCAGGACCATAAACGGCTCATCAAGCTTAAAGGTATTTTCGCCGATAGTAACCTGGCGCTCCTGCATAGCCTCAAGCAAGGCACTCTGGACTTTAGCGGGAGCGCGGTTTATTTCATCCGCCAAAATTATATTGGCGAAAATCGGGCCTTTTTTGACCATAAAACTTGTATCTCTGGGGTTATAGATTAAAGTGCCGATCAAATCAGCGGGCAGAAGATCAGGGGTAAATTGTATTCTTTGGAACTTCGCGTTTATCGCGCCGGCTAAGGTTTTGACGGAAAGAGTTTTCGCCAGGCCCGGCACGCCTTCAATGAGAATATGCCCGTTGGCAAGCAACCCCACCATAAGGCGTTCGATCAAATAGTCCTGGCCGACGATAACCTTGCGCATTTCTGAAACCAGAGTGCTGACGAATGAACTTTCTTTCTTGACCTTGTCGTTTATCGCGGTGATACCGGTATAGCTCATAAATTACCTCCTTGTAGTTTTAAAGGAAGAAAAACAAAAAAAGATGTTCCCCCGCCGGATTTGCTTCCTACTACGATTTTACCGCCGTGGGCGTCGACAATAGACTTGCTTATACTTAAGCCCAGGCCAAAACCTGAGCTGGAACGTGATTTATCGGCGCGGTAGAACCGGTCGAAAATATGCGGCAAATCAAAAGAAGAAACACCCATCCCGTTATCGCTTACTGTAATTTTAGCAAAACCGCCCTCTTTATTCACAAAAACATTTACGCTGCCGGCTTCGGGAGTATACTTAAAGGCGTTGTCCAGTAGATTAAGAATTACTCGGGAAATCTGATTCTCGTCTGCTTCAACGACAACATTTTCGTCGCCTGATATTCCGATGGATATATTTTTTTGACCGGCGATCACCGCGATATCGCCGGAAACTTTGCGCGCCAGATTCAAAACATTAAACGGCAGAAATTCTAGATTCACCTCTTTGTTGTCAAACTTTACCAATACCAGGAGATTTTCCACCATCCGGATTATTTTATTAACTTCTTCCAGATTGCTGGTTAAAACCGATTCGTACTCCCGGGGAGAACGAATCCGGTGAAGGGCTACCTCAAGCTCGCCGCGCAATATCGTCAAAGGCGTTTTAAGCTCGTGGGAGATATCTTGCATGAACTGCCGCTGCGAAGTAAAGGCACTATCCAAACGGGCCAGCATATCGTTGAAGGTATCGGCAAGCCTTTTTATCTCATCTTTGGTATCCGGTATCAAAACCCTCATTTTTAAATTTTCCGCGGTGATCTGGCGGATTGTACGAATCATGCTGTCCACAGGATTGAGCGCCAACCTCGCCAGGAATTCTCCCACGGCAGCGGTAACCAACACCGTCAACGGCAGCATCAAAAACAATATTGCCCGCAAGCGGCTAAGCGCTGAATCTACGGATTTCAAAGGGCTGGATACCTGCACAGCATACGTCACGATGCCCTTTTCGATAACCGGCAGGGTAAAGGTGCGCAATAATACCGGCTGCGCCTCGGGAAGACGGATGGTCACAACATCAAACCGGCGATTATCGTTCAGGATAAAAGCGCTTATCTTCTGGGGAAGCTTAGATCTTCCTTGTATATTTTTAGAAGAAGCGATTTGCCGGCCGCCGGCGCTGAAGATCCGGACGATTACATTAACAAAGGACGGGTCTTTAGCTTTTTCGTCAACCCAGCGCTGGGCTAAGTCGGCAAAATGACTGTTGTTCGCTTTATCTAAAGGATCACCGCCCAAAAATCCTTCCCCATTCTGTGACAGGTAAGCCTGCCAGTAGACGTCAATGGCGTCGGCAATGCTTTCCGCTTTTGTTTTCAGGGCAGCGTCCATATCGTCATAGAGGCTGCGGCGCATGCTCCGGTAGAGGGTTACGCTGAAAACAAACAGGGTAACCGCCAGAATCAGCATGTACCAGATTGTGATCTTAAAACGGATTGATTTAAAGAATGTTAACCGGAAAAATGCCTCACGCTTGCCTGACAACCCGCTTCGACTCGCGTCGAGCGAGGCGAGCAGACGGGCATTTTCCCGGTTGTGGGGAAAAATGCCGCCCATTTGTTTTAAAAATTTTTTAAGCCAATAATATAAAAATATTATTTTGTAACTCATTATTTCTCTGGGATTACAAAAACAATTTTTTGCTATTTTTTGAGGGTGTACCCACAACCGCGAACGGTGTGGATAAGCTTAGTCTTGTGGCCGGCGTCGATTTTTCGGCGAAGATAGTTGACATAGACATCTATCACGTTGGTATCGGTATCAAAATTAATATCCCAGACATGCTCGCTGATCATGGTACGGGTGACGATCCTGCCGGCGTTACGGATAAAATATTCCATAAGCGCGAACTCTTTTGAAGTAAGGACTATTTCTTTTCCGGCGCGCGTTACTTTATGGCTCAATAAATCCATGCGTAAATCCGCCACCGTCAACTCATGGGATAAATGCGCCGAAGCTTTGCGCAAACCGGCGCGCAGCCTGGCTAAAAGCTCCTCAAAAGCGAACGGTTTCGTTAAATAGTCATCCGCCCCCGCGTCGAGGCCGATTACTTTATCTTTCAGGGAATCTTTAGCGGTAAGGATAATAATCGGCGTAGTGATTTTATCGGCACGCAATTTTTTGCATAAACTCACGCCGTCGAGTTTGGGAAGCATCAAGTCCAGAATAATAGCGTCATATTCGTTGCTCGAACCTAAAAAATAGCCTTCTTCGCCGTCGCCGGCGATATCGACGGCATACCCCTCTTCCTTCAGGCCGCGCTTGATGAAATCCGCGATTTTGCGTTCGTCTTCGACAAATAGAATGCGCATATTTTTAAACCGGGTAAAGGCTAGGGTCAGGCTCTCCTTCGCTCTTCGAGCTTCGGAGAAGTCTCACCGAGGCAATAGCGAAGGCGGAAAGCCGGTTTGGGCTAAAAACTCGGTTAGGGCAAGGGTAAAGATGCCAGTATGGGCTAGGGTTAAGGTAAAGGCTTAAGAAATAATTGTTTTAAGCCCTGACCTTTGCCTTAGCCCATACGGGCTTCATAACCCTAACCTTAGCCTTTTCTGCCCAGCTTCAACGTAATATTCTCTTTATCCTGCCACGGCCAGAGCATAGCAAATACAGGACTGCCGTTATTATCGGAAAAATAAAGCGTCTGGCCTTTCATTATACCGCCGAATTTACCTATAACCGCCTCGGCCTGGGAAGGAATTCCCTTAGGGGAGGGGTACGCGCAAGAACCGAAAAGAGCATCAAGCTTAGCCAATAATGACGGTACCTTCTCTTTTACCAGCACAGCTTCGAAATAATCATCCTTCTCGCAGCGAATTTCCTTGTAGCTTACCGACATGACCTCTTCCTTGATTTTTGAAAATTCCATGATCATTATCTCCTTTCCAACCCCAAGAGTTTTTCCTTCGCTACCCCTGATTCAACGGTATTTAATTTAATTATATCGCGATACATCTTTTTTGCCAACTCAATATTTCCCTGCTCCTCATAAATACGCGCCGCCCGAAAAAAAGCCTTGACCGCGTAATCTTTATCCCCGGAAGACGCGGCTATCGCGTAATGCGTTAACGCGCCGCTTATGTCGCCGGTTTTCTCCAGACACATTCCCAAAAAAAATCGGGCCGATGCCGCGTCAACACCCATTACCATCGCTCTTTTATAAGCCGCTGCCGCCTGTTTATAATCCTGGGAGCCTTTTAAAAAAAAAGCTTTTTCCATCGCCGCTTCCCTGCTGGTTCCGGTTCCGTAACCGATGAGTTCGTCAAAAACCGCCAGGGCTTCGGCGGTCTTTCCTTCGTTAGCGTAAGCCTTAGCAAGAGAAAATTTTGCTTTTGAAAAAAGGTTACCATCCAGAGTTTTGAGCTTTTGGAAATAATCTTTTGCCTTATCGAAATCGGCCCTCGCCAAACAGATGCTGCCTAAAGAAAAAAAGGCGGCCCCCGCTAAATCTTTATCTTTTAACGCCGCTACCCGGTAATACTTTTCGGCGGCGGCATAATTGCTCTCTTTTTCGTAGGCCCCGGCCAAAAGCAAAGCTACCGAACCGGCGTAGGAAGAATGGCCGAATTTTTGCAAAAATATTTTCCACGCCTCCTTTGCCTTATCCGCTAAGGATAAGCCCGCGTAAGCATCACCCATTTCGATAAGAAATAATCCTTCCTCCGGAGAATCTTTAAATTTTCCCGATAAATTCTTAAGCGTCTCCAAAGCTCGTTCGTATTTTCTACCGGCCAGCAAACATTTAACATAAAGATAAGCCGCTTTGGGGGTAAGCTCATCCTGCGCCCTGCCGTCGATAAACGAACTTAATAACTTCCCGGCTTTTATAAAAATATTCTGGGAAAAATAGCCGGCTGCCAAATTATATTTTGCTTTGGATAAAATCTTTGAATCCGGGTAATCTTTGCCGATACGGTCAAGGCAACTCTGGGCGTCCTCCAATTTTGAAGTCTTTAAAAAGATATTCTCCTTCTGGAACAATATATAATCCCCGTATTCGTTTTTGCTGTTGTTCTTTAAAATATTATTATAAACGGCGAGCGCTTCAGCAAAATTTTCTGAATTATAAAAATTGTCGGCAACCTGGATTTGCGAACTCAATTTTACCAACTGGTCATGCGTGTACTTTATGACCAGCTTGAATTCCTTGACCGCGCTCGTAAAATCGCCGCCGCGCAAGTAACAGCGCGCCAGGCCGTAGTGCGCCCGGTCATAAATATCTTCGTAATCATCGCCACTAAAGGTCAGGATGTGACGGTAAAGAAACATCGCGTCGTTGATCCTGCCCATTTCATACAGAATACCGGCTTTATTCAGGTAAATATTGTTAAAAAACTTTCCTTGGGGAAAATCCTTCAGCAGCCCATCCAAAACCTCAAGGGCTTTCACGTATTCTTTTATCTTCCAGTAAGCCATGCCCAGCGAATATAAACGAAATTCGTCGTTGCGGATATTGTCGAGATTGTTTTTCGCCTCCAGATACTGGCCCATGGCGATAAAAGAAAACCCCAGGCGCTGGTAAATCGAATCGTTAAAAATCGTGTCATCGCTTAAGCCAAGCGCCTGCGCGTAACTCGCGATCGCGTTGCTATAGTCCTCCCTGGCATACCATGCTTCGCCGACATAATAATAGGCCCGGGAACGCATTTTCCCGTCAGGATAATCTTTGGTATACGCCTCGGCCAGCGCCTTAAGCCGGACAAAATTATTATTTCGATAATAGTACTCGAACATTAAAGTATAGGAATCGTCGATGATTTCCCGGGACTTGCTGCCGGAAATTATTTTCGCGAAATATTTTTCGGCTTGCGGAGTTTGGGACATTTTCAAACTGCAGGATACGGCTAAACTGAAAAAACGCCAATAAAATTTTGAATCAGGATATTTTTTTACGGCAAACCTGGCCAGCTGAAGGGATTTTCTTAAATCATCGGATTTAAAGTGCGTTTGCGCCAGCCAATAACAAACGCCGTCACCGATAATCGCCGCGTTTTTGTCCACGGCAAGCGTATCAAGAATACGCAATGCCCGGTGATAGTTACCTTTATTATAAAAACACCTTGCCAGGTACAGTTCCGCCTTATAGATATTGCTGCTTCGCGGATAGCTTTCGATAAATTTTTGGAAAGACGTTGTTGAAGCATCATAGAAACCATCGTTAAAATTCTTAGCGGCGTTATAAAAATCTTCCTGCTCTTTGTCCAGGGAAAAACCGGCGGGCGGCGCAAAAAAGCCGAGAAATAAAAACGCGGCCAGGCTGTAAATTTTTAATTTGTAATTTTTGATTTTAAATATTTTCATGTTTATAAAAAGAAAACCCAAATGATAATTTTAAAATTGGCACTCATTATTTTCTTTGTGCGCTTTGTGCCTTAGTGGTAAATCTTTTGGTTTTTTTATTTTAGCCCAGCTTAGCTTTCAAGAATTTACCCGTATAGGACTGGGGACATTTTACGATTTCGCGCGGCGCGCCGCAGGCGACGAGGCGGCCGCCTTCCTCTCCTCCTTCCGGGCCAAGATCAATGATATAATCGGCGTTTTTAATCACATCAAGATTGTGCTCGATGACCAGCAAGCTGTTTCCCTTATCCACCAGCCGCTGCAAAACCGCCAGCAGTTTATTCACGTCCTCAAAATGCAAACCGGTCGTCGGCTCGTCGAGGATGTAAATCGTCTTGCCGGTAGCCTTTTTGCGCAGTTGGCTGGATAGTTTTATCCGCTGCGCCTCGCCGCCGGAAAGGGTCGTAGCGAATTGCCCCAGAGTAATATAACCCAAGCCCACGTCCTGCAAGGTCAGGAGAATATTGCGGATATGGGAAAAATTCTCAAACAACGCCAGGGCACTGTCCACGCTCATCTCCAGCACATCCGAAATCGTCTTCCCCTTAAACGCCACCTCCAGGGTCTGCTTATTAAAACGTTTTCCCGCGCACACCTCACACGGCACGTGGACATCAGGGAGAAAATGCATCTCAATCTGCTTTATCCCGTCACCCTTGCAGGCTTCGCAGCGGCCGCCCGCGACGTTAAAGCTGAACCGGGAAGCGGTAAAGCCGCGGGAACGCGCCTCGGGAAGCTTGCTGAAGATATCCCTTATATACGTATAAACCCCGGTATAGGTGGCGGGGTTGGAGCGCGGCGTCCGGCCAATCGGCGACTGGTCGACGATAATGACCTTATCGATATTATCCAGCCCTTCAATCTTATTAAATTTTCCCGGCTTTTCCTTGGAATCATAAAGCCGGCGCGCCAGCGCTTTATAAATGATATCCTCAACCAGGGTCGATTTACCCGAACCGGAGACGCCGGTAACGCAGGTAAATACACCCAGGGGAATCTTGATATTGATGTTCTTAAGATTATGCTCTTTCGCGCCTTTAATCACTAAGCACAGCTTGCCCTTGAGACTCCTGCCCTGTGAAGGCGAATCGATTTTCTTCTTACCGCTTAAATACTGCGCGGTTGGCGTGTTCGATTTCAGCAAGTCGGAAGTCTTGCCGGTGAAAATAACGTTTCCGCCGTTCACGCCCGCGCCGGGGCCCATATCTATCACCCAGTCGCTGGAACGAATTACATTCTCATCATGCTCGACGACAATCACAGTATTACCTAAGTCACGTAAATTTTTCAAGGTATTAATAAGCTTGATATCATCACGGGAATGCAGGCCGATGGTCGGTTCATCAAGGATATAGATCACGCCGGAAAGCGCCGAGCCGGCCTGTGTGGCCAACCTTATCCGTTGCGCCTCGCCGCCGGAAAGCGTAGAACTTAAGCGGTCTAAAGACAAATAATCCAGGCCCACGGCGATACAAAACGAAAGCCGTTCGCGTATCTCTTTTACGATATGGCGGGCGATAGTTTCCTCATAAATCGTTAATTTAAGGCGGTTGAAGAAATCATGGCAATCCTGGATACTTAAGGTAATAATATCCCAGATCGACTTTCCCTCTACAAAAACAAATAAGCTTTCCTTCTTTAACCGCTTGCCCTTGCACTGGGGGCAGGGAAGTTTGGACATATACTTGGCGACTTCTTCTTTTACGTATTCGCTGTCGGTAGTATTGAAAACGCGCAGGCGGTTAGGGATAACACCCTCGAAGGGTTTACCCCACACAACGATAACCTCGCTGCCATAAAGAATCGCAGCGCGCGTCTCTTTAGGCAAATCTTTAAACGGCGTATCCAGGGAAAACCCGGCGGCCTCCGATAATTCCCGCAACAACGCCCGGTAGTACATCATCGAGCCGCGGCTGCCCCGGCGCCAGCATTCGATTGCGCCTTCGCGAATGCTCTTGCCTTTATCGGAGATAATCAAATCTTCGTCAAACTCTAATCTTGTTCCCAAACCATTACACGCCGGGCACGCCCCGTAAGGCGAATTGAAGCTGAACACGCGCGGCTCCAAACCGGCCAGGGATATACCGCAATTCGCGCAGGTAAGCTTGGTATTAAAAAGCATCTCTTTATTTTGCGTCTCGTCGTAGATGACCACCAAGCCGTCGGAATGCTTCAGCGCCGTCTCCACCGAATCAGCGATACGCTTGCGATATTCCGGGGACAATTTGATCCGGTCGACCACGATTTCGATACTATGGATTTTATACTTCTCAATTTTTATCTCTTCACTTAATTCATAGATGTTGCCGTCAATGCGCACTCGGGAAAAACCTTCTTTAAGCAGCCGGGCGAATAACGCCTGATGCTGGCCCTTTTTCCCGCGAATCACCGGCGATAAAATATAAATCTTACTCTCTTGTGCCAAGCCCATCACTTTATCAATAATCCCCTGGCTGGTCTCGCTCTTGATCGGTCTTCCGCACTTATGGCAATGGGGCTTACCGATACGGGCAAACAGCAGGCGCAGGTAATCATAGACTTCGGTCTGCGTGGCGACGATCGAGCGCGGCGAACCGCCGGCGGTCCTCTGCTCGATAGCAATGGCGGGAGACAAACCTTCGATATGCTCGACATCCGGTTTTTGCAATTGTTCCAAAAATTGGCGGGCGTAACTCGACAGGCTTTCCACGTAGCGGCGCTGGCCCTCGGCGTAAATCGTATCAAACGCCAGACTGGATTTCCCCGACCCGGACAAACCGGTGATCACAACAAATTTGTTTTTGGGAATCGACAGGTCGATATTCTTTAAATTATGTTCCTTGGCACCTTTAATAATGATGAAGTCGTTCATAGTTGGTTATCTTTTTATATCCCGCTTCGTTTCTTGTTCCTATTTTCTAAACGAATTGGCACCGCGCAAACGCCTTCCCTCATTTAGTCAGCTTCTATGGTCATATTAATCACTACAGAAACGGATTGTATACGGCTATCTTTCTTTAATTCATCCACCGTTTCACATTCTTTGCCCACGGAGCAGCTTACTGCTACATTGCACGGGCCCAAAAGAACCTGCTTAAACTTAGGCTTCACCAGGCCGTTCCACTGGGGCAAATACCATAAGATCCGGCCGGAATCGGCGGGAAAAACATCTTGCAGGCGGTTTTTTATATCTTGTTGATTTGTCCGATGACAACCATCCGTTCCGCAAACTTCCTGGTCAAAATAACCATTATCCATCAACCAGTTAAAAATTGCTTCCCCATTTTCCGGAAAATCTCTTTTAATAACATCCCTTAAGGCACTTCCCCTGTCGTCAGAATTGTCGGGGCCACGCCAAGATACGCTAACCCCGTCGAGACCGGAAAGATATTCTTTCACTGTTTTTCTATCGACGCCCCATTTTCTATCAAGAAGTACTTTCTTATCGACTCCCTTGACAGATTGGCCGTCTGCCCCATAGCTATAGTATACCAGCGGCGCGGCATTATAAAATAATCCGCTTTTATTGACGATATCGATATAGCGCTGCACGTCATCACCTAAGACCTCCATCACATAGGGATAAGGGTCATCCCAGCGAAGCACATTCAAATTATATTGCTGCAAAATCCGGCCGGTTTCTTCTTCCGTAATTCCGGGAGCAAAATTAATTTTCAGGCGGCCGGGTTCATACATTCCGGAAAGCCTGCGGCAGTCATCATCATCTTTTTGATAACGGTTCCAAGCAAAACAATAAACCGGTTGGAATAAAAATATAACTCCCGAGAAAACGATGCTCATAACTTTTAAAAAATTATTCGGCAACATAATTATCCCGCGAATCAGTAAAATTCGCGCCTCCATCACCATCGCCCCCGGCGGCCCTATACAATAAATTCAGAGGACACACAACTTATTTATCCCCGCCCCTCTTTCTTTTATTTTTTCCCAATCTGTGAAAATCTGAAAAAGTCTGCCGCTTAGGCGACCATATAGACTATACTTTAGACTTCCCCGGTATTCCGGGAAATCTGTGGACAAAAATTTTTGTCTTTCGTTTATCCCTTCCCATCTTCTTTCATCCCTCATCCTTCTTCCCTCATCCTTCAACTTTTTTCCCACGCCTTCTCACAATAACTGCCTCGCTATCTTATGCAACTCGTCATTCGCCAGCGCCAAAACCTTTTTTTCACCGCGCGGGAATAATATTCTTTTTCGGTCTTGATAAGCTTCTCGCTTTTAATTTCTTAAAAACAATTCTTTTTGCTTCGGCGAGAATACCTGAGACAGGGCATATTCAAAGCTCATCTCCTCTTTGATGCTCCAGCCCTAAAGACATGATACTTAATTATTACCCCGCGCTTCTCTTACTATTAATGCGCGAGCGCGATAAGGGGCTGACCTTCTTTTCTGCCGATAACCTCACAGAGTTACTATCCTCAGTCCATTCCAACAGTTTCTGCCGCAGTTCTTCTTTGGACGGCAGGTACAATTGATATTCCTTAGCGTGAATATTGGCGCCTTTAGGAAGGGTGATATCGACCAGCGCTTCGCGGTTTTTGCGGCATAGAATAATGCCGACGAGAAAAACATATTGCGACCAGCTTAAATTAAATACCGGTTTGATTGGTCGAAGATATTTGCCAGACGACATCTGGCGTTTTCCGACGTCAACAGATTTGGCAGATGACATCTGCCAAATCTGTCCTGCGCGGCTTTGGTACACCAGATAAAACTTGCGCATATTTCTTAAATTTCTCTCTGAAAAACCCGACCCAAACTCCGTGGTTAGATTAGCTGAAAGATCGGCAAGAAGCTGTTTTCCATACTGCGCGCGGACAGACCCCTTTTGTTCATGTTCCACAATTCTACGGCCAACCTCAAAACAGGTATGCACTTGAATATAATCAATACTTCCGGCCACAGCGCTTCTTGCCGCTGTAATCAGACTGCGTATTTCTTTAAACAACGTTGAATTAACAATGTTTACCGTTTTACTCATTTAGCATCCTCCACGACAGCTTTCACGGATAAACGTTATTACATAAGGGTTCGGGAGACGATACTTAATCCCCCGCTCCCCTCTTCCCTCATCCTCGCCATTTGCTATAAAACGGCAAATGGCGAGGTCTCGCCAATTTATTAACCAAATTGGCGGACTTCAACCCCCATCCTTCTTCCTTCAATATTACCCTGTACCACCCGCACAGGGTAATATTATAACCTCAACATGGTATCTTAAAAAGAAGAAAAAATTGGTTGGATTATATCTGCGGCAAAAAATCTTAGATTATTTTTTTCTCGGTGAGCTCTGCCCTCTTCGAGGAGGCTTCGCTTCGCTGCGTGCTGCCCTCTGTGTAAAAATTCTTGTTTGCTCTTAGAACCTTGACAATAAAGATAAGTATGCCAGAATAATACCCATGAAATCTACTGGCTGGAGCATAAAAATAATATGAAAACCATAACCAAAGAAGAGATAGCCCGGTTGGCAATCCAAAGATACGAGGGAACGATTCACCTGGTCGCTTCGGCTCAGGACTTAGAGCGGGCGGTTGATGTAATTCGAAACGAACAGGTGGTGGGACTGGACACCGAAACGAAACCCGCGTTCCAGAAAAATCAATTCCACTTGCCCTGCCTGGTACAGATCGCCACCGCATCCGCGGTGTATCTTTTTCAACTGAAGCAAATGGAATTTTCCGGCGCGTTGGCCGAAGTGCTGGAAAATCCGGCGCTGATCAAGGCCGGCGTCGGGTTGGCTCATGATTTATCGAGCCTTAAGAAGGTTTTTCCCTTTGGGCCTCAAAGCATTGTTGACTTAAGCCTTGTGGCGCAACGGCAGGGCATCAAACAATCAGGCATACGCAATCTGGCCGCGCGGCTGCTCGGGTTTCGCGTCACCAAGGGCCTTGCCACTTCCAATTGGGACAGGCCCCGGCTGACGCCACAGCAAATCGTTTACGCCGCCACCGACGCGTGGGTTTGCCGGGAACTCTTCCTGCGTTTTCAGCAACTCGGGTTCCTCGATCCGCAAAGCAAAAACAAAAACATCAGATATTAAAAGTGGTAAAAATTCTTGCCTGTTCTTAGAACCTTGACAACGAAAATTATCGTGCCAGAATAATATCCATGAAATCCCATTGGGCGGAGTACAGAAATAAAAAAATCTTCATCGCCGATTATTCCAATTTTGAGAACAACATCGGACGCCTTAAAAATGAGATTGCCGAGGTAACTTTAGCGTTGTCTAAAGAACCGACCGAATCAGTACTATTATTAGTGGATGTAAGAAATACCATTGGAACCAAAGAAGCGGCCGACGCCCTAAAGGCCTCGGCCGCCGCGCTGAAAGACATCACCATAAAAACAGCGGTAGTGGGCGTAAGCGTCTTTACCAAACCGATCATGCTCGCGATTTCTTTCTTTTCCCGAATGGAATTAAGACCGTTCGACAACAGCGAAACGGCGGGAGACTGGCTCACCGAATAACTCTCCGAAAACACACCGCTAAGTTCACGAATAAACCATATAAGCATTACAGTTTATCGCCGTAATTCTAAATTATAAAATCTGGATAAAACCAAAAACCTACCACCAAGGCACAAAGTACACAAAGAAAAAATAAAGCAATTATCATCCTTGGTGTCTTTGTGGTAAGATTTAGGTTTGAAGTTTTTTGCCTTTTCGGTGTTTTTAGTGCCTTGGTGGTAAAAGCTTTATGGTTTTAAATCTTTTCTTGTTGCCTTGGTAGTAAAAATATCCGATTGGGTTAACTACCGATTTTAAACGAAGAGAATATTTTTCGCAGGAGCGCCTGGGCAGAAAGAATCGCTAGGGCGCTGGTCTTGGGATTGGTTTTCGCGGGGACGTTTTCTACTTCGATATTAATCCGGGCCTGTTCCGCTTCGACTTCGATGCGGTGGACATTACGTTTTAACGCCGGATTGGCCTTGATGCAGACTTCGACGTCTTTGCGGCCGGCGGCCAGATAAAGCGTAGCGGCAACATTGATATTCTGGGGAAAATTAGCGATCGCTTCTTTTACCGTGCCCCGAAAAATAACCTTCTCTTCGGTAAGGCCGGTAATGTCGATATTCTTTTTCGCTAAATAGGCCGCGCCGACAAAACCAGCCGGCGGTTTAGAGGTAACCAGGGAAATCTTTTTTATCCCGCCATGGACGCTTAAGGCGCCCAGGCCGTCCGCCCCGCAAATCGCGCCGGAGGGGACATAAATTTTAACGTGGTTTTTTTCCGCTTCGGCAATAATATCATCGCTGTCAAGCAGCGCGCCGACGCTGAGGATAAAAACGTCTTTTTTTTCCTGAACCGCTTTCTTTAAAACATATTTCGCCGCCTCGACCGATGCCGCTTCGATGACCAAATCGCTTTTTCCGATCAGGCAGTCGATCGCGCAGATGTCCGGCACGGGATCCAGACGGTTTTTCAAATTCTGCGCGGCTTTTTCGTCTTTATCAGCTAAAGCGCACAAGCAAACCTGCTCCCGCATATCTTTATTTAAAAAAAGAGCGATCCCGGTACCGATCGACCCGCACCCGACAATCCCTATCTTTGTTTTCATATTTATTAATGAGACTTCGCCGAAATCAAGCCCGAAGTCAGCCAATTCGTTTCACGAATTGGCTAGATCTCGCTATCCGTAGGATAGTGGAGGCGCAGATTGAGGCGGTAGTCGAATTACCCCCGTAGGGGGTTGAAACTTCGTAAAAAATAAATATCCTCCGCTCCGCGGATAAAAAAATACTGCCCATCCTGTAAATCATAAAACCTTGACAGGATAATTTTTATCATGTAAATCCTGTCAATATTGGTTTTATTTCTTTGGCAACCCCGCGCTATCTTGTCGGTATCTTTATAACCAAATTATCAATCAATCTGGTTTTGCCCACAACAACCGCCAAAGCAATTAAAACCTTGCCGTTCATCTTTTCCACCGATGTTAAGCTGTCGGCATCCATGATTTCGATATAGTCTATTTTAGCATTTTTATGGGAAAGAACGATAGTTTTCATCAACGAAATAACTTGCCCACTTTCCCTTACTCCGGCGTCAACTGCCCGCTTCGCCTCCCGGAGGGCGATATCTAAGCATAAAGCGTTCCGGCGCTCTTCCCGATTAAGATAGGCGTTACGCGAACTCATCGCCAGGCCGTCCGGTTCACGGACAATCGGCATCGCTTCTATTTTTACGGAAAAATTTAAATCACGCGCCATCCGTTTTATCACCTGAAGCTGCTGGTAATCTTTCGCGCCAAAATATGCGGTATTCGGCCGGATGATATTAAATAATTTAGCTACGACCGTGCAAACCCCATTAAAATGACCCGGCCGGGAAGCGCCGCACAAAGGCTTGCTCAAACACCGCTCTTCTACGTAAGTTGAAAAATCCGCCGCATAAATCTCCCCGGCGCCGGGAAAGAATAATAAATCTACGCCTTCTTTTATAAGCAGAGTTTTATCTTTACCGAAAGGCCGGGGGTATTTTTTCAAATCTTCTCCCGGCCCGAATTGCGCCGGGTTAACAAAAATACTGGCAACGACAAAATCGGTATCCCTCTTAGCCCGGCGCACCAAAGACAGGTGGCCGTCGTGCAACGCGCCCATCGTCGGGACAAAACCGATTGATTTACCTTTTCTTTTCGCCGCGTTAACGGCTTCGCGCGTGTGATCAATAGTTTTTGCGATAATCATAGGTTATAAGATACCGGCTAATATTTTTCTTTTATGCGGCCGGACTAAAGGGTGGTTTAAAATCTGCGGTTCGATTTCCAGCAAGGGCACAAGCACAAACCGGCGTTCGAACATCCGGGGATGGGGGATTATCAGGCCATCCTCGCTCATGTTCACCTCATCGTAAAGCAATACGTCGAGGTCGATATTGCGCGGCCCGTTTTTAACGGCGCGGACACGGCCCATCCTGTTTTCGATACCCTGCGTTACTCTTAATAAACCGTGGGGAGAAAGTTCGGTCCGGACTTTAATGACCGCGTTTAAAAATTTTGGCTGTTCTATCTCGCTTACGGCGTCGGTCTCGATGACCGAGGAAACTTTTTCGATGATTATATCCGAACAATCGGAAAGCAACCGCAGAGCCTCCTCGATCGATGACTCCCGGGCTCCCAAATTAGAACCTAATCCGATAAAAACTTTCGCCATATAAAGATTACAACGCCAGGGCTTTTTTTACCGCGGCAAGCAGATCATCCACGATAATCGGTTTTACCAACAATGAATACCTGCCCTTGATGGTGGCCATGACGTTTTCGGCGCGCTCGGCCAAACCCGTCATAAAAATTATGGGGATATTGCTGGTCACTTCGTTTTGCGCAAGCTCTAAGGCAATATCTTCACCCTTCATATCGGGGATAAGCATGTCAAGCATGATTAAATCGGGTTTTACTTTCTTGACTAAACCTACAGCTTCCTGGCCGTTGGGAGTAGCATAGGTCTCATAATTGGAAAATTTTAGAATCTTACCCACAAACTCCAGGGTCTCCGCTTCATCGTCGACGATTACTATTTTTTTCTTAACATTATTCATATGGTTTACATCCCGGCCCGCTCAATCCAGGGATTTAAAATATAACATATTCACCGATGAAGTCAATTTTAAAATTCACCTTATTTGACAAGTCTTCGGATGCAGATAAAGCGGTTCCAGTTTATCCAACGGGGTAAACTTTTTCTTAACAAATAAATCTTGCGCGAGCATAGCGAGGTTTTTGGCATCGGGATAAAACGGCGCGGGATGGAATAGGCTGCACGCGCCGAGTTTGCGGCTTTGTTCGATAAGATTAGCGTCGCTGGTAACTAAAAAATAACCGTCTTTATTTTTTATAAAACTTGCCAAATCGCAAAGTTTTTCCTTTTCCGTTATTGCTATTTTTCCCTTTTTTACCGCAAACGCGGCGGTATAAGCAAGGCCTTTACGCGCGTCGCCGATAACGGCTATTTTATCATACCGGCCCCTGAACCCGTAAGCGATTGAAAAAAAACTGCCTAAACTTATAACCGGGATACCCGAGGAAACGCTGAACGCCTTTGCGACGCTAAAACCAATACGCAATCCCGTGAACGAACCCGGACCCCGGCCCACGACTAACGCGTCGAAATCTTTCAAAACCAGATGAAACTTCTTAAGGTATTTCTGGATACGCGCTACCAGCTTCGATGACCCGAAACGGACATTCTCATTATGGCTGACGACAAATTTATCTTTATAAAAAAAACTTAACGATAAGTTAGTCGTAGAAGTGTCAAATGATAATAAGTTCATAAAAAGTTGGGCCGGTTGAGCCTGTTAGGCCTGTTGTGTCCATTAAGTCCGTTTAACCAGTTTGTGCCTGTTGGGCCTGTTTAGCCCGTTAGGATATGTTACCTCTGCAACCGGCTCAACTGGCACAACTGGCTCAACCATCTCAACCGACCCAACTGACTCAACCGGCACAACCGGCTCAACAAAATTAACGTTTTTCTTTTACCGCAATCCTGCGGCTGTTCTCTCCCAGATAGGAAAAAGTTATCTTGATATAGCGGTTAAGTAGGGCCTCGATCTTTTCGCCCCACTCGATTAAAAAAATAGCATGATCGGAATAAATAAGATCATCGATTCCCAACTCAAATAAATCTTTTTTTACATCCAAACGGTAAAGATCAAGATGATGGATATCAAATCCTTTAAGTTTATATTCCCGCATCAGAGTAAAGGTAGGGCTTAAAACTTTTCCTTTATAACCGAAGCCCTTAAGCAAACCCCTGATAAACGTCGTTTTACCGCCGCCTAACGCGCCTTCAAAAAGAACGACATCGCCCGGCCGCAGGCGGCGGCTAAGCTTACTACCGGCGAGAATCGTTCCTTCAGCGGAATGCGTCTCGATAGTTTTTACCATTAGAAATGCGTATATCCTTTAACTTGTAAATCTTCTATTTTTTTGCCCGTATCAATTTTATAGCCGAAACTTTTATCTTCAATCCTGCCGACGCAATAAAATTTCTTCTTCAACTCGCGAAGTTTACGCTCCCGGCGGTCAACGGTAAAAATAAGTTCATAATCTTCCCCGCGGTAAAAATCGGCCTCGCCGTAGGTTGTCGGTATGCTTTTCTTAAACAACAAAGCTCCCTTTTTGCTTTCCTGTAAAATCCGGTAAAGGTCAAGAACAAACCCGTCAGTAATATCGATCATTGCGTTAATCTTAAAATTAGCCGCCAGATAAGATGCCTCTTCGATGCGCGGGGCGAAAGCTTGGGCAAACTTACGCTCCCCCAGCTTTCCCGTGATAAAAATATAATCGCCATGTTTTGCGCCGGAGCGCAAAACATATTTATCGGCTGTGCCGACGCCCCATACGTCCATAAACAACTTTTTTGAACTCGCGGTATCACCGCCCACCAGAGAAAAATTGTATTTTTTACCTAATTCGAGAATACCGGCCAGGATCATTTTAAGGGCAGCGGTATTCACGTAAGCCGGCTTGCCCAGCGACACGCCGATGAATTTCGGCTTAGCCGCCATGGCGGCAAAATCGGATAAAACCCTCGCTATGGCGCGCCGGCCGATATCTTTAAAACCGGTCTTTCCAATCTTAAAATGCACACCCTCGATAAATAAATCGCTTTTAAGAAGAAACTTTTCCCTGCCCAGGCGGACCACCGCGCAATCGTCACCGATACCGACAAGAACATTCTTGTCTTTTTTAACCTGTTTTTTTAAAAATTCTATCCAACCTGATTCAGTCATATGATTTACCCATTGACTATACACCGCTGCCTGTTTGGCAAGCAACGCCGAATACTTTATCGCCAAACTTTTTGCCGGGATATACATCTTTAAAAAGTCTCATTAATCAATCGCATAGCTTGTTTTTTGTGCTATTATAAACTAAAGGTAAAGTTTGGCAATTTATTTCTTTGACTTTAACCTGGGCTGATATTATAATTTTCTTTATACAACGACATTCCACCGGCATATCCTGCCATAAAAAAATTAGTTTTGTTTAAAAATTTCGAAGGAGGCAAAACATGGACAAGGTAGATCCTAATAAAAGAGTATGCGCGCTGGTGATTGATTTTTTGATCATATCTTCAATTAATACCTCGCTAAGTTTTTTACTGCACATCAATAGAGCAAAACCATTTTTCTCTTTGTTATCTTTTCTCTTTTATGTTTTTCGTGATTCCTACCATGGGCAAAGCCCGGGGAAAATGCTTGTCGGCCTGCAAGCAACCGATCAGAATGACAAGCCCACAGATTACGCCGCTTCTTTTAAAAGAAATATCATCCTGTTTTGGCCGATTGTTTTTTATATTTTCATTCCGGCGCCAAAACCAGAAATACATGCCCTCAACCAGGCAGACCTACCTACGCTGGTTCGCCTGGGCTTAAACGCTATAAACGCGGCGATATCAATTATTGAATATATTACGGCAACCCGAAGAAAAGACGGCAGAAGAATGGGCGATATGTTGGCAGGTACAAAAGTCATAGATTTAAAGCCGGAAACACCGGGATGGATTTTTGCCGTCATAGCTGTAGTGCTTATCGCCATTCATATTTTTATCGATATGTTGTTGACGACAAAACCGTAAAGGGTATTTTATGGGGCGCAAAAGCGAAAACATTCTTAACGATATCCTGGCAACCGCCAAAGATATTTCCGGCAAAATCAATAAGCGCGAGCCGACGCATGAAGAAGTAGAAAATATTTACAATCTTTTTAATGAGTTGTGCGACTTATATATGGACGCCGAAGAAAAAACGCGAACGGATATCCGCGGCTATGTCCGATCCCTCAGGGAACGGGCAATTTATGTCGTCTCCGGCCTTCTCTATAGCTATATCGTAAAAGCGTCCGAACACATCAAAACTGCCGACGACCAGGCCTGGCTGTGGCGGGGATCGGCCGCCGCCTCCATCGAAGAGGGTTTGCTAGATTATAAAGATCTGCTGGTTTCGCTCAGCCATTTGTTTATCGCGGGAGAGCGCGCCGGCCTTGACGTAAAAAGCTTCTTCCAGCGAACCGCAGAAATCTCCGACAAAACCGTTTCCCGCCAGGAACAATCAACCTATACTCTCCTTGTTTCTTTTCATCAATCTGATTTTCTAAAAATGATGAGGGAAAAACGCGTATAAGCACAACAGGAAAATAATATGGCCTTAACCGGAAAAATGCGTTTACGCAACCGTATTTTTTGGCATCCGAAGGTTATCTTTTGCGCCGCAAAAAATAATTTATATTTTTATCGAACGGCGGCCTGATTACCCCTCGATCGGTAACAATCGCGGTAATCAATTTATGCGGAGTTACGTCGAAGGCGGGGTTGTAGACTTGAGCTTTTTCCGGCGTAACATAAACTTTCCCTAAAATCTTCCGGACTTCATCAGGGCTCCTCTCTTCAATAGGAATATCCCTGCCTTTTCTAAGATTTAAATCGAAAGTACTGAATGGCGCGGCTACGTAAAAGGGGATTTTATGGTACTTAGCCAGAACCGCGACTGAGTAGGTACCGATTTTATTAGCCGCGTCTCCTTCGGCGGTTATCCGGTCGGCCCCGACGAAAATTTTATCGATTTTCCCCTGAGCCATTACGTAACCGGCCATATTATCGCAAATAACCGTAACGGGAATCTTATGCTTCATCAGCTCCCAGGCGGTCAACCGCGAGCCCTGTAACAACGGCCGGGTTTCATCAGCGTAAACTTTTATGTTTTTATAGCGCCGGGCTGCTTCATAGATTACCGCCAAAGCCGTGCCTTCACCGCCGGTAGCGAGAGAACCGGCGTTACAGTGCGTCAATATCACATCGTCCGGCTGAACCAGGCTCGCGCCGAACTTACCTATTTTCGCGCACAATTCCCGGTCCTGGCGGTGAATCGCTTCAGCCTCCGCCAGCAGAAAACACTTTATCGCGTTAATATCCAGATGTTTTTTACTTTCCAGAATATTTTTCAAGCGCTTTAATGCCCAGGCCAGATTTACTGCCGTAGGCCGGCAGCTCTGCAGATAATCGATTGTTTTTAAAGTCTCGTTATAAAAACTGCCCCTTCGGCTGTTCTTGTTTTCTTTTACCGCGACCCAAACGCAATAAGCGGCGAACACGCCGATCAAAGGCGCCCCGCGCACCTGCAATTCTTTGATTGCCCGGTAACCCTGCCGCAAGCTGGCACATTCTCTCCATACTTCTTTCGAGGGAAGTTGAGTCTGGTCTAAATAGAAAAGACGGTTATTTTTGAATCTTATCGCGAGCATCCTTTCTCCTCCACAAACCGGCCAATCCCGTGACAATCGACTTGCTGAACATCTGCAATAATAAAATTATTCTTACCAAAAAACTCTTTTTCAGATCGATTGCGGCGAAACGGCACATCTCCGCGCAGCACAAACAACTGATACATTCCTTATAATCGATAACCGCCTTGCCCTTTATCGTAGTAATAGCTTTTTTCGGGCAAACCGTGCCGCACGCGCCGCAGCTGACGCATTTTTCGAAATTAATGCGCGGATAAAATTTTAAAATAGCCTTGAGGATATTAACCGCCCCGCCGGGGATATTATTCAAAATCGAAGGCGACGGTAAAACAAAATCTCTTGCCAGAGGAAAATTTCCGGCATCGGAGATAATTTCCAATTCTTTTTCATCCAGCATGCCCCGCTCTTTCGCGGCTTTTATTAACGGGTGGGCATCATCCTTTATGTTTAGCAGCCGGCCGACGGCAAAATCAGCGTAAAGCGCGTTGTCGGACAGGATAATCACGTTCAGCTTCCTCGGCGTGCCTTTTTTAGACGGCCCCGCGCCTTCCATCGCCAGTATCCCGTCGATGATATTAAGGCTGGGTTTAACCATCCCATTAAGCTTTAATAATATTTCTACGAAATTTTTAGGCTGAGGATAATTGATATGTAGTTGGCTCTTATGCAAACCGCTGATACAGCCATAAAGGTTTTTGACCGCTAAAGTCAAAATCGTCAATTCGTGAGTCTTTAATTTAGGCAGGTTGATTATTTTAAACGAACCGTCAGCCCACCAGCATAAAGGAATGCCTTCGCGCAATACGCTGCGCTCCGGGTTGAGAAGTTCGAAACCGTAACGCTTTGCCGGCTCGCCATACCCGCACTCATTATAGATGTAAGCCATATCCTGGCTATCGATGAATCCCCCCGGCGAATCGGCAATCACTACAGGAAAACCCGCATCTTTAAAAATACTGCCTACTGCTTCGGCAATCGCCGGATGCGTAGTGACCGCGTCATCAGGCTTAGCCGGCATGAGTAAATTCGGCTTAAGCAATACCTTATCGCCGGCCTGAAAATAATTAGCCAGAGGAAAATATTTATCAATCGCAGCCTTGATCTTCGCCTTGAGAACCGCGACATCATAATCATCAATTTTTAATATAACTACTTTTTTTGCGTTCGGCATAACCTATCCTATAGTTCTTCCGTAATTACTATGGGGATTCTTAAATTAATCCTGTCGAAAGCATTTTTTCTCGAGGTTCATTCCAGTATTTTAAATACTCGCCTGCTGTTGTTAATCACAGAATTTTGCAAGTCGCCGACACTCACGCCCCGGATATTTGCCGCAAACTCATATACTTCTTTTATGTTAAGCGGGCTGGACGGCATCCGGTTTATTTTCATATACGGCGAATCGGTTTCCAGCAACAGGTTATCCCGGGGACAGGATTTTAAAGAGCTCAGCAAATCGGATTTTTTACGCAGGATGTTGAGCGAAAAAGAAGCAAAACCGCCCCTATCCGCAATCTTCTTTAGAGCTTCTACCTGGTAAGAAAAACAGTGGAAAACGATCGTTTCATAGGAATGGTAGAATTCGTCCAGGATATCAAAAATCCTCATCCCCTCCGTGCGGTTATGAATCTCGACCGGCAACCCGTTATTGATCGCCAGATTAATAAATTCTTTTAATACTCTTTCCTGCTTATCGGGGCTATCCGCCTGCGCGTCAAGGCCGATCTCCCCGACGGCAATTATTTTTTTATTTTCCGTTATTAATTGTTGGTACCGCGCTACCGTAGCGTCGTCAAACTGCGCGACGGAAAAAGGATGAAAACCTAAAGCGGAATATACAAAAGGATATTGTGCCGACAACTCTAACGATTTCCGGGAACTCGCTAAGTCAATGCTGGAATCAACAAAAGCATAAGCGGACCCGGCGGCTCCGGTTACTTCCTGAATCTGGAACGGCGATAAAGAATTTATATGGCAATGGGAGTCGATGAACATGTTTAATGCGTTGAGCCCGTTGAGTCCGTTTAGCCCGTTGTGCCTGTTGAACCCGTTAGAGATTTTAACACTACAACGGACTCAACAGGCTTAACCGGCTCAACGCCTTTACGTCTCTATCCTCGGAAACAACGGCGCTTCTTTCTTAATGGAATAACTCTTATATTTTGCCCAAACTGCGTCGCGGAAATCAAAAGTTTCCGGCAGCCCCAGCTGGCGCATTATCGAGGCGGCAGTCTGCGGGATTACCGGCGCAAGGTATATCGCGATAATCCGGATACCTTCTAAGAGCGCGTAAAGAAAATTGCGTATTTCCTCTTCTTTTTTTTCTTTAGCAAGGTTCCACGGCTTGGTATCTTCGACATACTTGTTCATAACCGAAGTAAACGCAAAAATGCTCTCCAGGGCGGCGCTGAAATCATAATCGTCCATGAGAGCAATATATTTAGTTTGCATGCTCTCAAATATTTCCTTAAAAATACCGGGGATGCCGGTATGAGAAGGATTTACCTTACCCTGTTCGTATTTTTCCGCCATATTAAGCGTACGATACACCAAATTGCCTAAATCGTTGGCGAGATCGCTGTTAACCCGGTTAACCACTGCCGTCCAATTATAATTTCCGTCTAAGCCCAGCGTAACTTCCCGCAAAAGGAAATAACGCATACCGTCTACGCCGATATCTTTTATCAAATCCAGGGGGTTGACGATATTACCCTTAGACTTGGATATCTTTTCTTCGCCGATCTTCCACCAGCCATGAGCGAAAATTGCCTTAGGCATCGGCAGATCAAGCGCTTTAAGCATAATCGGCCAGAAAATCGCGTGGTGGCGCAAAATATCTTTGGCCATAAATTGGATATCCGCCGGCCACCATTTCTTAAACTTTTTCTCATCCCCGCCAAATCCTAAAGCGCTGATATAATTGAGCAGGGCGTCGAACCATACATAAACGATATAATTATTATCGAGAGGAAAATCAATACCCCAGCCTACCCTTGTCTTGGGGCGGCTGATACATAAATCCTGAAGCTTATTGTTATCCAAAAAACCCATTACTTCGTTATGGCGGATTTTCGGCCGCACGAAACCGGGATTATCTTTAAGATACTGCTTCAGCCATGGTTCATATTGAGAAAGTTTAAAAAAATAGTTTTCTTCCTCAATCGTTTCCACCGGCCTCTTACAATCGGGACATAAATTTCCGGCGTCTTTTACCTGGGTATCGGTCCAGAACGCTTCGCAGGGAACGCAATACAGGCTATGGTACGTCGATTTATAAATATCGCCCTTGTCGGCTAATATTTTAATCGCCTTTTGCACCGCCTGCCGGTGACTGGCATCAGTAGTACGGATAAAATAGTCGTAACGGACACCGATTTTTTCCCACAGCCGGGAGAAGTTAAGCGACACTTCATCAACAAAATCCTGTGTGTTTTTACCGGCGGCTAACGCCGCTTTTTTTATTTTCTCACCGTGTTCGTCGGTCCCGGTAAGAAAAAAAACTTCGTCGCCTTTAAAGCGCTTAAAACGCGCGACGGCGTCGGCGATAATCGTAGTATAGGCATGTCCGATGTGCGGGGACGCGTTAACGTAGTAAATGGGGGTAGTAATATAAAATTTAATGCCGCTCGTTGGCGTTTTATCCATTTTTTTCTTTCAAAATCTTTCAAAAAAACATGCGGACGGAATTTTTTCCTGCCGCTAGGCAGGGCGGAACCGGAAAAATGCGTTCAGCGCATTTTTCCGGTTATTCATTGCTTTCGCCGGATGGTTCCATGGGAGGATAAGCAATCTTTTCGATTACGCCGTCTTCAAGTTGTACCAAGACGAGGCGCTTGAGAACATTTACCGAGGTTACCTTGCCCTTACCTTTAGGCGTTTCAATCGTCTGGCCTTCTTTAGGCAAACCCTTGGAATATTCTTTATAGGTCTTATATTCATAGAAAAGACAGCACATCAGGCGTCCGCAGATCCCGGAAATTTTTCCGCTGGATAACGGCAGCTTCTGGGCCTTGGCCATTTTTATGCTTACCGGCTCAAAATTTTTCAGGAACCTGACACAACAAAGGCCGCAACCGCAAGGACCGACGCCGCCGAATATTTTGGCTTCGTCGCGGACGCCGATTTGCCGCATTTCGATGCGTATTTTAAAAACTTTCGCCAGGTCTTTGACTAATTCCCGGAAATCAACCCTTCCTTCGGAAGTAAAATAGAAGATAATTTTTTTATTATCGAAAGAATACTCCGCGTCCACCAGCTTCATGGAAAGATTGTATTCCCGCACTTTCCTGGCGCAGATTCGCATCGCGTCTTTCGCCTTCTTCTTATTATTGTCGATCTGGGATATGTCTTCGGCTGAAGCCTTACGCAAAATCCCCTTAACGATAGTTTCCTTATTTTCGCCTTCGCCGATGCGCGGCGCTTCCGGATGCGAATCGGTTATTTCAATAACTTCCCCGTAATCAAGTCCCCTGTCCGCTTCAATTATAACGCAATCATTAACGCCGATATCGTCGCCGACTTCGCAATTGATAAGCTGCCCTTCTTTTCGCAATCTGATAACCGCCACTTTCATTTTCGTATTCCTCTGGTTTTTGCCACTAAGCCACAAAGACACTAAAATTATAAATACGTAATTTCATTTTAAATTGCTCATTGGCCATTTAACATTTTAAATTTTTAAAAAATGATAAATGTACGATGTTCAACGATAACTTTAAAATGATCATTGCTTATTTTCTTAGTGCCTTGGTGTCTTTGTGGCTGAATTTATAATTTCAGCCGGATCAAATTAAGCGCCAGATTCTCATTCACGGTATCGGCAATACCGTAAACGCGCATTGCTTCAGTAAGTAATTCCTGCGCTTTTTCCGCGGAATAACGCGTAAAAATTATCTCATACTCCCCGTTGTTTAGCAAACGATTATTGGCCTGCTGGCTGTCGCCGCTTGGCCATTCTCCTGAACCAGCGCCATGGCTGTTTGTCCCCGCGACGATATGGTCGCGTAACGCCGCGATGAGTGTCCACAGAAAAGCGTTTAATTTACGGCGATCGCCGAATTTATGGATTTTCCCCTCTAAAAAATCGTAGAGCACGCCCGGTTCAACGGCATCTACCTTTTCATTGAAGGGGAGAAAAATTTTACGGCAGCGCGAGATGATCGTAGGGAGCAATCCGTCGACGGTCCGGCTGCATACCGCGATAAAGGTGTTTTTCGGCGGCTCCTCCAGAGTCTTTAAAAAAGCGTTGGCCGCCGGTTCGCTGAAGCTCTCCGCCCCCTTCACAAACACAACCTTCTTTTTAAGCCGGAAACTTTTCAGGGAAAGAAAATACTGTGCTTCCCTTATTCTCTCTATTTTTATCGTCGACGGGTCAGGTTCGATGAGAAATACATCGGGATGTTTACCTTCCGCGATGCGGCCACAATCCCAGCAAGCGCCACAAAACCGGGGATGATCCTTGCAATTTATAAGCTTAAAAATATCGGTAACAACCGGATAGCCATCGCCGATAAATAAATACGACGAGCCGAGTAAATCATTCCGTTTGAGAAGCTCGAAATAATCCAGTATTTTATCGCGCATACGGTTATGTAGGGGCCAGCCTCGCGCCGGCCCTCTATGATTTATCTACCGGTAAATATATTTTACAGGGTATGGATATTTGTAACGGGCCGGGGCAAGCCCGGCCCCTACCCTATATCTTAAACTTCCTGCAAACCGTTTTTTCCACCCGTGGATAAATCTCAGCGAGGCTGCCGCCGGCGTCTACCACCTTCACGCGTTTCGGGTATTTTTTGGCGAGAGACAAAAACCCCCGGCGTAGTTTTTCATGAAAGACAAGCGGACGGCTTTCGATACGGTCTTTTTTCTCGATGCGGTTAAGCCCCACTCTCGGATCGGCATCAAGCAATATCGTCAAGTCGGGATTAACGCCTAAAGAAAACTTCTTTACTGCGTCAAAAACAATCTTCCCCAAACCTAAACCAATACCCTGGTAAACCAGCGTAGAATCATAAAAACGGTCACAAATCACAAAATCAAATTCTTTAAACGCGGCCTTAAGTTTTTCTTCGATAAGCTGGGCGCGCGCCGCCAGGTAAAGCAATAACTCGGTATGCGCCGACAGTTCACTGCTTTCTTTATCTAAAAGGATATGTCGTATTTTTTCTCCGATTTTTGTCGTCCCCGGCTCCCGGAAGACAATGACCGAAAAACCCTGTGCCTCAAGAAAATTCTTTAAGAAATTTATCACACTGCTCTTACCGCTGCCTTCGGTGCCTTCGATGGTTATGAATTTGGCTTTTTTAGTTTTCATATTTTTTAAACACAGATGATCACTGATTGGAAGATACAGATGATCGCAGATAAAAAATCAACTATATTTTCCTTCTCCAGGCGGTTTGGCCGTCTTTACTGTCTTCCAAAATAACTCCTGCCGCATCCAACCCCTTACGGATATCATCCGCTTCTTTATACTTCTTTTCTTTACGCAAGCTATTTCTTTTTTTGATTGCCAGGTCAATTTGTTCTTTTTCGCTCATTTCACCCGTTATCATACATCCTCGCTCATCTCTTAATATAGCCGCCACAAAAGATAAAAAATTAGCCTTATCGTTTATATCTTTTTGTTTAAAAATATCGCCCTTGCCGGGAGATAACCCCAGGGCTTCCGCCATTTCTTTTATCGAATACAAAATATCAGACAGCTTATCATCTTTTAACGCATCGCCGCTTCCCATCAGCCGGTTGCATTCATGCACCGCGTCAAACACCACCGACAATGCCCTGGGCGTATTAAAATCATCATCCATATGGCTTACGAAAGAATCCCTGAATCCATTAAGTCCACCGGGCTTACCGGGAATATTCATCTTTTCCAATTTATCGACCACGATGACGATACTTTCATACGCTTTTTTTGCCGCTTCCATCTTTTCCCAGCTGAAATCTACCGGGCTTGAATAATGCGCCTGTAAATACATGATTTTTAAAACATCGGCGGGGTATTTACTTAAAACATCCCTGATGGTAATAAAATTTCCCAGAGACTTAGACATCTTTTGCGCCTCAATCGTTAAAAGCCCATGGTGTATCCAATAGTTGGCAAAAGGCTTGCCGGTAAGAGCTTCACTTTGCGCGATTTCATTTTCATGATGAGGAAAAACCAAATCCCTGCCGCCGGCATGGATATCCAGCGTGTCGACCTTAAGATATTTCTGGCTCATCACCGAACACTCGATATGCCAGCCCGGCCTTCCTTTCCCCCAGGGGCTCTCCCAAAACGGCTCCCCTTCTTTCGCCGCTTTCCATAAAGCAAAATCAAGAGGGTCATGCTTGCTTTCCGCGGTTGTCTTGCGCACGCCCTCCAGCATCTGGTCAAGGCTCTGGCCGGAAAGTTTGCCGTAACCTTTAAATTTACGCACGCTGAAATATACGCCGGTATTGGTGGCGTAAGCGAAACCTTTTTGGATCAAAGCCTGGATATAGGTAATCATTTCCGGGATATTTTGCGTGGCGCGCGGTTCAGCATCAGCGTCAGCAACTCCCAGGCTCCTTAAATCCTTTCGATACGCCGCAATATATTTCTCAACCAGATCAAGCCAGCCCACCTTCAGGTCGTTAGCGCGATTGATGATTTTGTCGTCCACATCGGTAATATTGCGCACAAACCGGACGTCATACCCGCGATATTTTAGATACCTCCTGATTACATCGAATACGTAAAGGCTACGGGCGTGGCCGATATGGCAATCGTCATAAACAGTGACGCCGCAGGTATACATATTCACCACCGGCGGATTGAGCGGCTTGAATTCTTCTTTTTGTTTGGTTAAAGTATTATAAATTCTTATCATATATATTTTTTGCTACGCAAAAAATATCCGTCATCCGCGTTCTACTAAAATATTAACAATACACGCGATTGAGTTGACGCCGCCTAAAATGTTAAGGCCTTCTTTGGATTTTATTTTCACGTTGATATTCTTACAGGAAAAAATATTTTCCAGTGATTTAGCCATTGCCGGTTTATGTTTTATAAGCCGCGGTTTTTCGGCAATAATTGTAATGTCCATATTGATAATTGCAAATTTATTTTTAATTTTATTCAGAATAAAATTCACGATTTGCTTACTATCTAAATTGAGATTTTTTTTATCCGAAGGAGAAAAAAAATCTCCGATATCGCCCAGGCCGCACGCCCCGCAAACCGCGTCGGCAGCCGCGTGCAAGACCACGTCGCCGTCGGAAACCGCGTCAAGAGACAATCCGCAAAGAATATGAACACCGGCAAGAATCAGCGGTTTTTTGGCCTTGCCAAACCGGTGGACATCAAAACCCAAACCTATTCTTGTATTATTGTTCATTAGAAATTAATTTTAAATTGAGCATTTGTCATTTAACAATTATCATTTTCCCCAAATCCACTGCCGACAGATTTGCCGATAAATCTACCCTGCGAACTCATTCCAAGGCAGATTTAATTATCGCTTTAGCGATAATTAAATCTTGGGGATACGTTATTTTTATATTAAGAGGGCTGCCGGCAACAACTTTTATTTTTTCGCCGGCCAATTCCACCACCCGGCCGTCATCGGTCACATTTTTATCCTTCAACCCGGCATACGCGCGCCGGATTAAATCTTTATTAAATCCCTGGGGAGTCTGGACTAAAAATATTTTTTTCCGCTCCAGCGTCTTCTCCACCCACCCATCGCCGATAAACTTAACCGTATCCCTTGCCGGCATACCGCAAATAACCGCCGGATACCGCCGAAGAGCAGCGATGACACGCGAGATTACCTCTTTAGTTACAAAAGGCCTGGCGCCATCATGGATAAGAACAAAATTGATATCTTCATCCAACGCGCTTAAACCGTTCCGGACAGAATCGTAACGCTCTTCTCCGCCTTCGACCAGCAAAACCTTTTCGTCTCTGATCAATTTTCGCGCCGCGGCAAAATGTTTCCCGCGCAAAACCATGACTATTTGCGCCACATTTTTTATTTTCCGGAAAACCGTATAGGTATGGTAGAAAAGCGGTTTACCGTTCAGCTGGAATAAAGTTTTATCAACACCCAGCCTCTTACTTTTACCGGCGCAAACAATAATAACGCCAATTTTTGCCATATACTTGTAAACGCATAGGGCAGGGCATAACGTAAATACAAAAACAATTCTTTGACTCTCCGTATTTACTCTATGCTCTATGCGCTATGCCTCTTTGTTTACCAGCTTCGTAAACACAATCCTGCCGGAGGGGCTCTGCAAAATGGAAGTAACTTCTACTTCCGCATTTTTGCCGATCAGCCAACGGGCATTTTCCACAACCACCATTGTCCCGTCTTCTAAATACCCCACCGCCTGATTATGCTCTTTTCCTTCTTTGATAAGTTTTAAGTTAAACCGCTCGCCGGCAACAAAAGTAGGCTTGAGCGCGTTGGACAGATCGTTAATATTAAGAACCTTTACGCCCTGCAGCTGTGCAATGCGGTTTAAATTATAATCGGTCGTCAAAATTCTTACGGTCAAACTGTACGCCATTTTTACCAATTTCTCATCAACAGTATCTACGCCCTCAACGTCTTCGTCGTAGATATCGACACTGGCATTCGGCAACGCCTTTAAAGAATGCAGGATCTCAATGCCTCTTTTGCCTTTCTGCCGCTTCATATGGTCGGTAGAATCAGCCAGGGCGCGTAATTCATTTAAAACAAAACGCGGCACCAGGAACCTCGCGTCCAGGAAACCGGTTTTGACGACATCCAGGATACGCCCGTCAATAATGCAGCTGGTATCCAGAATAATCTGCTCCTCTTTTAATTCCTGGCGCTGAAATTTAACATAAGGGATAACGATATTGAATTCGCTCCTTCCTTTAAGCCCGAGAGTCAACCCAAAATAAACACAGGTAATTGTGACAAAAAGATTTATATTTTTGCTGACATCTTCGTCGATATGGATGAATAGATTTAAAAAACTGCTGCTTAAGCGTGCCAGCAAAAGGCCGAGCATTATCCCGAATACCGCGGAGCTAAGGCCTTTTAACGAAACATTCCGGGCCGACATCTCGACAATAACCACGACAAACCCTATCGCGGCGCCGAACATCCCATAAGGGATACCCGAAACCCCGGAAGATCCGCCTAAAGAATAACCGGTAAACGTGCAGATAAAAATAAAAAATAAACGCAAAATAACAAGGCTCATTTTGACCTCCCTTTATGAAAACACTTTGTCCGCTACTTCCCCCAGCGAAGAAAATCCTTCTATTTTGACGGTAAACCCTTTATCGATATCCTTCAGGCTGCTTTCGGGCACAAAACATCTTTTAAAATTTGCCCGTTCGATTTCCTTTAAGCGCAGGTTTATATTATTTACTTTTCGCAGCTCCCCCGCTAAGCCGATCTCCCCGATAAAAACATTGCTTAAAGATACTTCTTTTTCTTTAAAGCTTGAAATGATGGCGATTGCCGCGCCCAGGTCGGCCGCCGGGTCATTTATCTTGATCCCGCCGGCGACATTCAAAAATATATCCTCTCCGGCCAGAGAAACCTTCAGCCTTTTTTCAATTATCGCGACAATCAGGGAAAACCGGTTGAAATCAAAACCCAGGCTGCGCCGCCGTACTACGCCGAAAGTTGCCCTGCCCACTAAAGATTGCAACTCAATCAGAATCGGCCGCCAACCCTCGAGGGCACTAACCACACAGCTGCCGGAAATAGACGTACCGGCGTGCGGCAAAAAAATATCCGTAATTTTTTTTACCTCTTTCAGGCCGCAAGAAGTCATTTCAAAAACGGCGATATCGCCGACCGGCCCGAAACGGTTCTTGGAAGCCCGCAGCAGACGGTAATTCGACAAGCTTTCTCCTTCAAAATAAAGAACGCAATCCACGATATGCTCTAAAAGCTTGGGCCCCGCGATCGCCCCATCCTTGGTAACATGGCCGACAATAATTATAACAATGCCCAAGGACTTCGCGATTTGCGTAAGGTAATCGGCGCACCCCTTTATCTGATTCACGCTTCCCTTAGACCCCTCATACCGGGAAGAATACACGACCTGTATCGAATCAATAACCACAAATTGAAACCCATGCTCTTTAATGTGGCCGTAAACCCGCTCCAGGTCGTCTTCGCCTAAAATATAAAGATTCGAAAAATCGCCTTCAAAACGTTTCGCGCGCAACGCCACCTGCTGGGGGGATTCTTCGGCGCTGACATAAAGAGTTTTTTGACTTTGCGAAAGACGGGATGCCACCTCTAAAAGAATAGTTGATTTGCCTACACCCGGTTCGCCGCCGACCAGGACGGTCTCGCCGATAACCAAACCGCCGCCCAGCAACCGGTCAAATTCTTCTATCCCCGTGGCGATTCTTTTTCCCTCAATGCTTTCAATATCTTTTAAGAGCTTCGGCGCGGTTTCATCTTTTACTACCGATAATGTATCCTTTTCCTCCTTTTCCTGGTTAAAAGTTTCCCAACCGGAACAAAGCGGACACTTTCCCAGCCATTTTACCGATTTATACCCACATGACGAACAATAATACATATTTATATTAAAAACGGTTAGGGCAAGGGTAACGATGCCAGTATGGGTTATGGCTATGGTTAGGGCTGTAAATTTGCACCAGCCTTACCCCTTGCCCTTACCCAAACCGGCTTCCTTACCTTAGCCTTAGCCGATCCTTTAGTTATCTCTTTCTCTCTTCCCTCGGTTTATACAAAATTTTCCACGGATGCTCTTTCAAATCATCAAAAAGTTCTTCGGTCTTGCGATATAGGGAATCGTCGTACAGCAGTTTTCCTATAGTACCTTCCTTACCCTTGACGCTGGCAATAATACTTCTTATATCGGCGCTCGCTTTTTCTATATTTACCATGGCGTTTTCCAGTGATGTCTTCAATTTGCCTTCTTTGACGAACTTGGTTATTTCTTCCATCGTCATGTTAAACGTAACGAATACGTTAAAAAGTGGTATCGGAGAAATACCTTCAACAATCTCATCGGGCTTAAGATAACCGGCCCCTTTCTCCGGGGAAGGAGTTATCTCCATGTATTTCTCGCCGAATAAGCTCAGGCTGTTGATAAAAAAATGCGCATTGCGTGGAAGCTTGACGTCGCTTTGAATCTTGGCGTAAACATAAACAATCGGCGTATCTTTTTCACTTTTTATTTCAACCTTGTTTACCTCCCCTACGTCGACGCCGCAAAAACGCACGGGGGAAGCCGGCCGCAGACCTTCGGCAAAATTAAATTTAACTTTAACCACATAAGTTCCTTTAAACAAGGTAAGTTCCCTGATCGAAATAAGGCCGATAAAGATTAAAATCGCGGCAATAATAAAAAAGATGCCTAATTTAATCTCCACCATATAACGTCGTATATTCCATAGTTTGATATTCATTTTTGCCCTCCTTTAATGAGCAGATAACTTATGAAATTTTACTAAATTTCATAAGTTATAGGACGAAGTCCGTCTGCGAATTAAACCCCGCCCTTTTGGCTAAGGTTTAAAATATGTCCTTTCCTTTGAATGATCGATAAAGACAATTCCTGATAACGCCAAAAGGGCGGGGTGTAATTCACACTATTATTTTTTCATGCACTATTTGTGCGCCTGAAAAAATAATGTGTTCATTACACCTCCATCTCTTTTATCGGACCGGCGGAGCTACCCATTAAAAATTGGTGAACGCGCGGATCACGATTAGTTTTAAGGTCTTCCTTGCTCCCTTCAAAAATTATCCTGCCTCCCAATAAAAAAGCGAGGCGCTCGGCAATTTTTAAACCTACCTCAAGATCATGGGTAACGACCAGGGAAGTAATCTTAAGCCGATAGTGCAAGTCCTGGATCAAAGAAACTATTTTATCCACCGCGATTGGATCAATGCCGGTAGTGGGCTCGTCATAAATCAATATCTTGGGACTATAGATTATCGCCCGCGCGATTGCTACCCTTTTTTTCATGCCGCCGCTTAATTGGTATGGGTACTGGTCTTCTATTCCCTCAAGACCGACCAAGGCCAGGGTTTCTTTCGCTTTTTTTCGTATTTCCCCTACCTTCATATCGGTATGATGGCGCAGATAAAAACCTACGTTCTCCTCGATGGTAAGAAAGTCAAAAAGCGCCGCACTTTGAAAAACAAGGCCAAACTTCAATCGCACCTGATCGAAATCTTGTTTATCTAATTTCGTAATATCGACACCGTCGATAAAAATACTTCCTGAATCCGGCCGCAGTAATCCCATGATATTTTTAAGCAATACGGTTTTACCGGCGCCGGAACGGCCGATAAGCAAGAACGCCTCTCCTTCGTTAACGGTAAGGTTAACTCCGTCAAGAACATTCTTAAGACCGAATGATTTACAGATATTTTCTAATTTTATCATAATTATTTTTTACTCCGTAAAAAATAATTATCCGTCCGCTTCGCGGATATTTTTTTACTTCGTAAAAAAATATTTCCCTAACCGGAAAATGCGCTTACCGTATTTTCCGGTTAGCCAAATTTTCACTCCTAATTATTCTAACAATTAATATCTTAATTCTGCATTTTCTGAATCTAATTTATTTTGCGGGATTACGAAGTAATCACGCAAAATAAATATCTATAATTTTCTTCGCGCTAAGGTGCGAAGAAAATTACCACATAAAATAAAACAATGCCGTCAAGATACAGTCGCAGATAATAATAAATATAAACGAGCGGACAACCGCCCTGGTAACCGAACGCGATACATCGATGGAAGAAAACGGCTGAAACCCCTCATAGCAACAAACAAAGGTAATAATACTGCCGAAACATAAACTTTTGATAAGGCCGCTTAGAACGTCTTTTATGCGAAGCGCGTCAAAAGTCAATTTGAAATAGAACCCGAACGGTATGGCAAATTTAGTCGAACCGACGACAAACCCTCCTATAATACCCCAGGCGTCGGCATAAATAATCAAAAAAGGCATGCAGATGAGAAAAGCGATGAATTTCGGCACGACTAAATAGTCCACGGGATCAACAGCAAAAGCTTCCAGCGCGTCAACCTGTTCGCTTATTTTCATCGAACCGATACCGGCGGTAATCGAAGCGCCGCTGCGCGCCGCGACAATCAGAGAACCTAAAACCGGGCCCAGTTCCCTCACCAGCGACAAGCCGACAAGCGAAGCTATATAAATCTCGGAAGAAAGCTGTTTCAATTGATACGCGGTTTGGAAAGCGATGATTATCCCGATGAAAAAGGAGATAAGCGAAACTAACGGCAAGCTGTTTAAACCGATAAAAATAACTTCACGTTTTATGGCTTTCCAATCCCTTGCCTTGGCAAACATCCACCAAACGGTGTCTTTGGCAAAAAAAATCAGCCGACCGACATAATGTATGATTACTAATAAATTCCGGAATAAGTACATATATTTTTTTGCTCCGCAAAAAAATATCCCTTCAAATTATTTCGTGGTTCACCGCGAAACAATTTGTTTTTAAAACATATCATCGATATTTTTTCCTGAACCGGAAAAATGCGTTTCCCATATTTTAAGGGAAAGCTTGAAAACCGTAGGTTTTTCCGCCAGCGGCGAACCCGCCTAAATAGTTTATTGTTTGTGGCGGGCAAGCCAGATAAAAAAATTCCGACAAGGAATTTTTTTATTATTCAAAAACCAAAACATCGGCCTTACGCATAATTTTTATCTTTATGTGCCCATCACTTTTTAATTTTTCGGTGAATATGCCTCGGATGATATCTTCCGCCAACGGATCCTCTAGAAACCTTTGAATAACTCTCTTCAACGGCCGGGCGCCGAAAACCGGGTCAAACCCTTTATCCACAAAGAAATTTTTCGCGTCCGGCGTAAGCTCCACCTCAAAACTCTGTTCCGCTAAACGTTTATTGACATAAGCGATTTCCGTGTCGACAATGCGTTCCAAATCCTCCCGGCTTAACGGCCGGAAAACTATGATTTCATCCAACCGGTTTAAAAATTCCGGTTTAAACGCCTTTTTCACTTCCTCCAGCAACAAATTTTTCATATCATCATAACTGAGGTCTTCAGTAACGGTTTTAAACCCTAAAGAACCGCGCTTCCGTATAATCTCGGCGCCGACATTCGAAGTCATGATTATAATCGTATTGCGAAAGTCGACACGCCGGCCGAAGCTGTCGGTAAGCCTGCCCTCTTCAAAAATCTGCAAAAGAAGATTAAACACATCCGGATGCGCTTTTTCGATTTCATCAAGAAGCACCACCGCATATGGCCGGCGCCTTACTCTCTCGCTAAGCTGGCCGCCTTCCTCGTAACCGACATACCCGGGAGGCGCGCCGATCAAACGCGAAATGTTAAACTTTTCCATATACTCGCTCATATCGAGCTGGATGAGCGCTTCCTCATTGCCGAACATAAATTCCGCCAACGCCCTCGCCAGAAGAGTCTTGCCTACTCCCGTAGGGCCCAAAAACATGAATGAACCGATCGGCCGCCTCGGCTCTTTTATCCCGGCGCGCGCACGCCGGATAGCGCGGGCGATCGAGTTGATCGCTTCCTTCTGGCCGATAACGCGGTTACCGATATCTTCCTCTACTTTCATTAATTTAATCGATTCTTTCTCTTCCAACCGATAAATCGGCACGCCGGTAATCTGGGCAACCAGCCTCGCGATTTCTTCTTCGCCGACCATCGGGATGATCTGGTCGCGCTTCTTCCCCCAGTCTTTGCGTAAATTCTCCAATTTTGTCCGGACGGATTTTTCTTCGTCCCTGATCCGGGCCGCCGCCTCAAAATCCTGCTGTTTTATCAACGCCTCTTTTTCCCGGGTTATCTCGCTCATTTTGTCTTCCAGCGTTTTTATTTCCGGCGGCGCGGTAAGTACTTCCAGCCTCGCCCGCGCGCCCGCTTCATCGATCAAATCGATGGCTTTATCGGGCAGGAACCGGCCGGAAACATACCGGTCGGATAATTTAGATGCCGCGCTCACCGCCTCATCGGTAAATTTAACCCGGTGATGGGCTTCATATTTATCCCGCAGCCCTTTTAAAATCTCCACCGTCTCGTCAACGGTATTAGCCTCGACGATAATCGGCTGGAACCTTCTCTCCAAAGCGGCGTCCTTTTCAATATGTTTTCGATACTCATCCAAAGTCGTCGCGCCGATGCACTGAATTTCGCCGCGCGACAATGAAGGTTTCAGAATATTAGAAGCGTCGATCGCGCCTTCCGCCGCGCCGGCACCTACCAGGGTATGCAATTCGTCAATAAAGATAATTACATCTTTGGAACGCTTTATCTCTTCCATTATCGCTTTTATTCTTTCTTCAAATTGGCCGCGATATTTTGTCCCGGCAATCATCAACGCCAAATCTAAAACAACTATCCTTTTGTTGCGTAAAATTTCCGGGACTTCGCTGTTATTAATGCTCTGTGCCAGGCCTTCCACGATAGCGGTCTTGCCTACGCCGGCCTCGCCCAGTAAAACCGGATTATTTTTCGTCCGGCGGCTGAGAACCTGGATAACCCTGGTGATCTCGGCTTTCCTGCCGATCACCGGGTCCAATTTCCCGTCCTTAGCCATCCGCGTGAGGTCTCTTCCGAAAGAATCAAGCGCGGGGGTCTTTGACGCGGCAGCGGCTTGAGATGAATGCTGGTGCGCCCCCCCTAAAAGATCGGAAATCTCGTCTTTTATTTTTTTCAAATCAACACCTAACGAAGAAAGAACCTGCGAAGCAAGCCCTTCGCCCTCGCGAATCAATCCCAAAAGAATATGCTCGGTGCCGATATAATTATGCCCCAGGCTTCTTGCTTCTTCCGCGGCTAATTCCAAAGCCTTTTTAGCCCTGGGTGTAAACGGTATATCGCCGAGAACCGACGCGGAGCTCCCCGGGGAAACAAGTTTCTCTATTTCGATTCTCAGGCGCTCCAAATCAATTCCCAAATTCTGCAACACCGCGCACGCCACGCCTTCGCCTTCGCGGATCAACCCTAAAAGAACATGTTCCGTGCCGATATAATCATGATTAAAACGACGCGCTTCCTCTTTAGCCAGGACAAGAATTTTTCGTGCTCGTTCGGTGAATCGGTTAAACATCTTTTTGTTCTCCTTTTATTATAGTGTCAAAGCGTCACAGTATCAGAGTGTCAAAGTTCAATCTCTCTGATACTCTGACGCTTTGATGCTTTGACACTCTGACGCTTTCTCTATGAACTATTTTATTCTTTCAATTTCTCTCTCAAAATCTCCGCTCGCGCGCGGTCTCGCTCTTCTTCTTTTAACAGCAGTTTCTCTATCTTTTGCATATGCGCCGGCTGGATGACAATAAAAAGACTGTTTAAAACACCCCGGTTTATGTTTTTTATTATACCTAAATCCATGCCCAATGACAACATCGAAAGATGGGCTAACGCTTCTTTGCTGCTGATCAACCGGCAATTTCTTAAAATTCCCAGCGCCCGCCAGGCATTATCTTCGATACTGGTTTGATATTTCTCCATCAAAACACTGCGCGCCTCAAGCTCCTGGTCTTTAACCTGATTGACCACGGCAGTCAGGTTATCGACAATTTCCTTCTCCGATAAACCAAGGCTGACCTGATTGGAAATCTGGAAAAAATCTCCCAGAGCCTGGGTGCCTTCGCCGAACAAACCTCTGGTCGTAAAGGAAATTTTCGACAAGAATTCAAGAATCTTATTCATGCGCTTAGTCAAAACCAACGCCGGTAAATGCATCATACAAGACGCCCGTAAACCCGTTCCCGTATTGGTAGGGCAACTGGTCAAATACCCGAAATCAGGCATAAAAGCAATATTAAACAACCGGCTGAATTCATCATCAATATCATTTACCATTTCCCAGCAAACGGAAACGTCAAATCCGGAAGCAATAACCTGCATGCGCAAATGGTCTTCTTCATTGATCATCACGGCAATTCTTTCGTCGCCGGAAACAATCAGCCCCTTACCCTTTACGGAAACGATATGCTCCTGGCTGACCAGATGCCGTTCCAGCAAAAACCGCCGGTCGATATCATCCAGATTTTCCATACGCACAAAAGCGCATCCCTTTAAAGATTTAATCGCGGGATACGTCTCTTCTACATTCTTTAATATCGCTTCCTTGCGGCTTCCGCTGACATGCCCGGGAAAATGATAATCGTTGAAATTTCTCGCCAGTCTTATCCGCGAAGAAAAAATAATACCCGATAAAGGCCCCAGGCCGTTTAACCAGCTGTTTTTGTTATTTAAAAATTCTTCGAACATATTTTTTTTGCTGCGCAAAGAATTCCTGCCGGTAGGCAGGAATTCTGCCCCAAAAAATGTCTGCGAGCTAAGGGGATTAGGCTATCCGAGAATCAGGATTTGGAAATTAGGGCATTATAATATTAGGTAATGACCTAATTCCCCAATCTCCCAATCACCAAATCCCTATACCCTAATCCCCTGGTACCCCATAGGTTAACCGTAACCGACTGACGCAAACATTTAATCACGCATCACGCTAACCCTGACTCTTCCTCTGCTCTAATCCACCAAGCTGATCGCGCAAGCGCGCGGCTTCTTCGTAATCTTCAAGCCGTATCGCGCGCTCAAGCCGGTCGCGTAATTCTTTTGCTTTTTCCTCCCCGTCGGCGCGCATCAGCGGTTTACCGGGGGTTTTACCGACATGGTGGTCGGCGCTGTGAATCCTCTTTAGTAACGGCAAAAGCTGTTTTCTAAACGCCTCATAACACCCGGCGCAGCCGAACCTGCCCTTTTTCTTAAAATTAGCAAAAGTAAGGCCGCACAACGGGCAGACGGCATCTTCTTCTTTTTTCTGCGAATCGGATATATCCAGCAACCCGCCTAAAAAATCCGAGATGTTAAACTGTTCCTGGAACACCTCGGTCCTGGCTTTGGCGCAAGACTGGCAGATATGCATCTCGACAACCTTATCATTGACGATTTCAGTCAAATGCACCGTGGCGCTGTTTTTACGGCAAATGTCGCAAAGCATAAAATACCCACTAAAAAATGAAATTAGTTGAGCCGGTTTTGCCGGTTAAGCCGGTTTAGCCTGTTCGAAAATTTAATAACCGGCCTAACTGGCTCAACCGGCTAAACACACTCTCGGTTTTTAGTTCCCAAACTATACTTCACTCCCGCCACTTTAGTTACTTTACGGAATTCCGCCATTATCTTTTGAGTCATTTTGCCGGGCTTACCGTCGCCGATAACGCGGCCGTCAACCCTAACCACAGGGATGATTTCCGCGGCTGTACCGGTCAGAAAACACTCCTGCGCGTTAAAGAGTTCGTGCCGCGTCAGGACATGTTCATGGGCCGCTGTTTTTATTTTCGCGGCGATCTCCAGGACCGAATCGCGGGTAATCCCCCGCAAACTTCCCATGCATTGCGGCGGAGTAAAAATCTCGCCTTTTTTGACGATAAAAATATTATCGCCGGTACATTCCGCGACATAACCAAGGTGGTCAAGCATTATCGCTTCCTGGTAACCGGAATTTATCGCCTCGATTTTTGCCAGAATGTTGTTAAGATAGTTGAGCGACTTTATCTGAGGGTTCAACGCCTCCGACAAATTACGCAGTGTCGGCACCGTAATAATTTCCATGCCTTCCTTGTACAGCTTTTCCGGATAAAGAACGATTTTGTCGGCAATGACCACAATAGTTTCATTACCATAACATTTCCGGGGGTCTAACCCCAAATCTCCCTCGCCACGGGAAACAATCAGCCGGATATAGGCATCTCGAAGAACGTTCGCCTTTAGCGTTTTGATCACTGCATCCGCCATCTGCTGTTTACTTAATTTTATCGGCAGCATTATCGAATGGGCGGACTCATACAAACGGTCGATATGCTCCTTCAATTTAAAAACCAGGCAATTATAAGCCCTGATCCCCTCAAATACCCCGTCGCCGTAAAGAAAACCATGGTCAAAAACCGAAACCTTCGCTTCGCTCTTATCGACCATTTTACCGTTAAGATAAATCTTCATAACACCACCGCCTTTTTTAATCGAATTTAACCTCTCCGCCTCGGATAGATAAAATCCTGTCCGCTCTTTTCGCCAATTCCATATTATGGGTGACAATAATAACAGTTTTCTTCATCTCCCGGTTTAATTTTTCCAGGAGGCCGATGACTTTATCCTGGGAATCTTTGTCGAGGCTGCCGGTCGGCTCGTCGCAGAGCACAATTTGCGGCTCGTTGATAAGCGCCCGGGCAATCGCCACCCTTTGCTTTTCTCCTCCGCTCAGTTGTGACGGAAAGAAGTTTTTACGGTCTTCTATTTCCAAATATTTTAACAATTCTAAAGCCTTTTTGGAAGCACAATCTCTCTTCTGGTTAAACGAAGCAATCGCGATATTTTCCCGGACATCGAGCTCTTCAATCAGGTGATAGAATTGGAAGACAAAACCAACCATCCGGTTGCGCCAGGCGGATAACTCATCATCCCTGAACCCATAGATGTTCTTACCTTCAAAAACTACTTCGCCAGTGGTAGGAACTTCCAGGCCGCCAAGCATATGCAGCAACGTCGACTTTCCTGACCCCGACGGCCCGGCAATGGCCAGGTAATCCTGGCCATTGATCTCTAACGATACGCCCTTGACGGCGCAAACGTTTTCCTTGCCATTATGATAGGTTTTAGTGAGGGATTTAAGTTCTAACATATATCATTATTAGAAAACGGCCAGGGTAATGGTAAGGAAGCCCGTATAGGCCAGGGTTAAGGTTAAGGCTGTAAATTCGTATTAGCCCTAACCCTTACCGTAACCCAAACCGGCTTCCTGCCCCTAGCCTTAACCCAGTTATTCATATCTCAGCGCGTCGCACGGCGTCATCCGGGAAGCGCGCAACGCCGGCGCCAGGCTGGAAAAGAAAGCAAGCAATATCCCCAGCACGATAATCAAAATTATATCCGGTGCGTCAAGCGCTACCGGTAAATATTCCATGGTATAAATTGAAGCGGGAAGTTTGATAAAATGGTATTCTTTTAAAACTAGGCATACCGCCACCCCCAGGATTGCACCGGAAAATACGCCGATCATGCCCAAGAGCAGCCCCTGAAGGCTGAAGATGGCTAGGATGCTTCGGGAAGTAAACCCTAACGCTTTTAATACGCCGATATCTTTTATTTTTTCTACCACCTTAACCGTCAAAGTGGCAAAGATATTGAATGAAGCGACAAGGATGATCAAGCTCAGGATTATAAACATCGCTATCTTTTCCAGCGCCAGCGCGGAAAAAAGAACTTCGTTGGATTCAATCCAGGTCAGGATATATGCACCAGAGCCGAAAACGCGGCTGATTTTATCCTTGATTGCCCCCGCCTTAGCGGGATCATTGATCCTTACGCCGAGAAACTCCTGATAATTAGCCGATAAGCTTTTGGCTTTCGCCAAATCGGTAATTAAGAAATTATTATCGATATCGTAAACGCCCACCTTAAAGAAACCGCTGAGCTTATCTTCTTTTAAAACAAACTTTTTGTCGAGCGGGTAATACTCCAACGTATCGTCGACAAAAAACCGCCGGCGCAAGCCGTCCCCCGCGTAAAACCCTTCGCGTTTAAAATCCTGCTTTACCGAACTGAAAAATAACTTTTTTTCTTTTTCGTTGTTAAAATCAATCCCCTTAACTCCCAGGGGCAGATAGACATCGCCGAATTTGCCAAAAACCTGAGTCTGGACAAAAATCGAAGCGTTGTCGACATCATCCCATTTGGCAACAACCGCTTTAATTTTTTCCAGTTTGGCGCTGTTTTCAGCTTCAATGGTAAGATGATAATTAAATTTAAGCAGTCGGCTTGTTAAATCCCGGTCAAACCCGTTCATTACGGAGATAACAATAATCAGCGCCGCCACGCCGACCGCCACCCCACAGCAGGCGATAACCCCGATAAAAGAGATATGCCTGGCCCGGCCCCGGAAAAGATAGCGTTTGGCTAAAAACCATTCGGTCTTCATATTTTTTTACCCCGTAAAAAATAATACCAAAACCGTAAAGATTTTACCACTAAGATGGTATGTTAATGTGT
>PMCS01000028.1 GCA_003154195.1 Candidatus Omnitrophota bacterium
ATAGCATTGGCCTGATTCGTGATGGCGGTGGCTAAAGCAGTATTGGCCGTGGTTACCGCTTTTTGCGCGGTGGCGATAGCATTTGTCTGATTCGTGATGGCGGTAGCTAAAGCTTTTTGTGCGTTAGTTAACGCGGTTTGAGCGTTAGTCAATGCTTTCTGCGCGGCGGTTTTTTGCGCCGGAGTTATAGCCGCGGCTAATGCGGCCTGGGCTGCGTTTACACTCGCTTGCGCTGTGCCGACCTTTGTCTGGGCAGCAGCTACCTTAGCGGCCTGGGCAGCGGTTACGGTAGCTACATTAGCCACAGCTTTGTCTACTGCGGCTTGGGCTGTCGCTACCTTTGTAGCCTGGGCAGCGGTTACGGTAGCTACGTTAGCCACAGCTTTGTCTACTGCGGCCTGGGCTGTCGCTACTTTTGTAGCCTGGGCAGCGGTTACGGTAGTTACATTGGCCTGGGCTGTCGCTACCAGCTTTGCCTGAGCAGCGGTCACCGTAGCCAAATTTTTTTGCGCGGCAGTTACTGGTGCCTGGGCCGTGACTACTTTAGCCCGGGCTAGTTTAGCCGCGGCAATAGCTTGGTCCAAAGTCATTGCGGCAAAAACCGGGTAAGAAGTAATTAATCCAAGAATAAGCGCTAATCCCATTACTTTTTTCATATTTTCACCTCCGTAATATTATAAAAAAACAATCCTACCCTGAATCAAGGTAGGATCGACCGGCTTGCTCTTGTTATGCGTTTGGCAATTCAGCCGCCCTATCTTTTACCAGGGCCTGTAACTTTGCCGGCGTACTACCAAAGTGCGCCGCCCTGAACCCGATACGATCCAGGGGTCCTCTGGTTACCCAGAGTTTGCCGTATTCCGCTATGACTCAGAACACTCCCCTCCCTATTATCTTATCCAGGGGGGATTTATCACTCACACTCTCCACTTATTTTATACCATATTTTACTCAAAAAAACAAATCTTAGTTTAAAATGATAATTGGCAAATGATCAATGCCCAATTTAAAATAACAGGGAGATTTTAAAATCAGCTGCCTTAGCGCCCCACATCAGCCAGGATGCTTCTGACCAAACTCTCCTTAATCTCATCAAACTTTACTCCCAGAAAATATTGGCCGCCCTTTTCAATATTGGAACGTATAACTTCAGCGATTAATTCCGTCTTTGGTTCTTTAGTGGGAAACTTTACTGAAATTTTTGCTTTCGGCGGCAGAAAAATAAACGTCTTTATGCCGATTGCCTTACCGCTTTCCGAAATATCGGTGCAGGTAGCGGAAATATACGAATCGGAGATAAGGCTTACTCTCCCATCCTGCGGCTTAAATTCTACCGGGAGTTTAATGGAAATCCGTTCCGATTCCCGCCAAAAAGGAATCAGGTTTAACCCCCGGGGAGACACGACCAGGCCTTCCAAATCAAAATATTTATTGTCGGGCCCGAAAATTTTATTTATCTGGCTGACCATTGACGACGGGCTGGCAAATAACGGGCAGATCTCGGCCCCGGTCCGCATACCGATTGTATTAATAAAATCGCTGTCTAAGGGGTTGACCATGGCCACGTAGAGAGAGGCGTCTATTTTAAAGAGAGGTAAAAATAAATGCTGCCGGTAGGCGTCTTCGTTGAATAGATTTAAGAGGCCCTCATCAAACTTATAATCGCTGAGCCGGACAAAAGGGATGGCGGCATGTTGAGCGAAAAAGATAAAAATATCCTCTTCGCTCAAAAATCCCAACTTTACGATTGCCGAGTATAAAGACTTCTTCGATTCTTTTTGCTCTTCTTTGGCTTTAAGAAATTCCGCCGGGCTAAGCCAATTTTCTTTAATTAACTTGTTTTCCAGGCTGTTTCTGTGATTTTCGTCCCAACCGGAAGGATGATTGTCCATTTTAACGCGGCTTCCTTTTTAAGATAGGCGGCCTGTCACGCCGTTTTTTCCTTCGTCCCTTGTCCTTCATCCTTCGTTTTTTCCTGAGGGTAATATTTTTTAATAAATTCTTCCACAATCGCCGAAACATGTTTTTCTTCCATCGCGTAAGCCATATCGCCGCTTATTTCTTTACCGACCATACCGGGATATTTTTCTTTCAACACGCGCAGCCACTCGGCTTGCTGACGGGCGATTTGTAAAAGCAAGCGGTTTTCTTTTAAAATACGGTAATAATCAAATGATTGTTTTATTAATGTCTTCAACTCTTCCACTTCGATGGGCTTAAGGATATAACGCCAGATATGCGCCTTGTTGATCGCGTCCATCGCGCTGTTCAAATCGGGGTAACCGGTAATAAGGATTCTTATCGTATCCGGATAGAGGCGCTTCACTTTGATGAAAAAATCTACCCCCAGCATACCCGGTAATTTATTATCGCAAATGATTACCTCCATTTCTCCTTTTTCCTGAAGCGTTTTCCAACCCTCTTCCGCGTCTTTAGCCAGATATACTTCTCGCTCTTCGCCCTCAACAACCCGTTTTAACGAAGAAAGAATATTCGGCTCATCGTCGATAATAAGAAGCGTATGCTTAGTCATTTTTATCCCACTTTTCTATTAATTCTCCTAAAAAGTTTTCCGATTCCCGGGGGAATATCTTAATAAATTTTATTCCCATCCCCGGCGGTAGAACCTTGTCTTCCTTGACCGCGCCGGGCTCTCCCCTGTTCCAAACCACTACCGCTTTAGCCTGGATTTTTCTTGTATCTTCTTTGCCGAAATCGAAAATAACTTCCAGGGTTGTGCCGGGAGACTCTATTTTTTTCGCAACAACAAACATCCCGCCCCGGGAAACATTCATAACTTGCGCGTTCTGCCACACATGATCACTTCGGTAATCAACACAAAATTTTACATTAATCCGGGGGTGCCGGCGGTTTTCCATACGCACACCAATCGTCTTTCTTAGCTAAAACGACAAAAAGCCGTAGGCTTCGCCCCCCCCATCATTTTAATATTAAAATACGGGGCGCCGGACCGCGCCTTAATATTGTCCTGGGATGGCAGGACTGCCGAATGAGCAATTATTTAGGTTGATTCGCGTCGTGCAAATTCAAAGCGATACTGAAAAGCAAACACATCATTGACAGGAATAAACATTCTTTATAATTTATGCCGAAAGGAACCTGAGAAAAACTTAAGATTCTCAACACTACTCCAATTACAAAACTGACAAATGCCAATGCTACGAAAAAATCATCGCCCACACGATAAACATTCTTCATACCTGCCTCCTTATTTTTTTACTTCGTAAAAAAAATATCCCCTCCGCTTCGCGGATAAAAAACTCTTAACCCTTAGCTATTCCCCTCTGCCTTCTACTTTCCCTATATTATAGCTTTATCGAATTTTTAATTCAACTATTTATTTTTTGGCAAAAACTGAATTGCCGCCGGCCGCAAAAATATTGGTTTTAGCAAACTATTTAATAGAATTTTCGCTTTTCGGTAAAACCACCGTGAAGGTACTCCCCTTGCCCACGACACTTTGCGTCTCTATTCTTCCTTTATGCCTTTCGATGATATCTTTGCTTACCGATAAACCCAGCCCTGTCCCATTCTTCGTCGTGTAAAAAGGCTCAAAAATCCTGGGGTAATCCTGCGGTTTTATTCCGTCTCCCGTATCGGTTATTTTTATGAAAATATATTTGTCGTCTTCATGCGTCGAAAGGTAAACCGTTCCCTTATCTTTTATCGCCTGCACCGCGTTAAGAATAAGATTGAGAAAAACCTGGCTTACCTGATTAGGGTCAACCCACAATTGAGTCGAAGCCTTATAATCCTTAACCACATCTACTTTGTATTTTATTTCATTCCACAATATCCTGATCGTAGAATCCAATAAATTGTTGATATCGGAAAAAACTTTCTTTCCCTGCGCCGGATGCGAAAACGATAATAAATCCTTAACAATCCTTCTTATTCTCTCCGAACCTTCCATACATTCGCTCAAAAGGACTTTTGCTTCTTCCTTATCTATATTCGCTTCATCCATATGTTTAAGCAAAAGGTTTAAATCCGTAATTAAAAAAGTCAGTGGATTATTTATCTCGTGAGCGACGCCCGCGGCTAATGTCCCCAGCGACGCCATTTTTTCCAGATGAATAAGCTGAGCCTTTTCTTCTTTTACTTTATTGATACAAAAACTCAATCTTTTTTTATAATAAAGATGGGTAACCGCGGCACCGGCCAGGGTTGTCAAAATAATTAAAATAATATTCATATTCTTCCCTTTAAAAAAATTTATCCTTCAGCAATCTCGCTAAAATAATCTATCTGGTTTTCCCGCCGGCGTCGCGGGAAAAACTGATTACTGTTTTTGCATTGCCCCGATAAGATTCCACATCGGCATGAATATCGCCAGAGCCATGCCCATAACGGCAAGGCCGAGAACCGCCGTCATTAAAGGTTCGATCAATGAGGTCAAAGTTTTCATTGAGTTGCGCACTTCCGAAGTATAATAGTCGCATAAAGAATCAAGCATACTTGATAGAGAACCGGTTTTTTCTCCAATGGAAATCATATATCCTACCAGCCGGGGAAATAACTTGCTGTTAAGCACGCCTCCGGAAACACCCTTACCGTCGGCGACATCTCTTTTAATACTTTCGATATCTTTAGCCAGGACTACATTTCCTATGGTAATTTTGACAATATCAAGGATTTTTAATATCGGCAGCCCCGCCTGGTACAACACGCTGAGCATCGAAGAAAAACGCAGCATCACTATTTTATTATAAACCTTGCCGAAAACCGGCATTCGAAATTTAAAATTATCCCAGATTACCCTTACGCCGGGCATATTCAATAACATCTTAGCGCCCACGGGTAAAGCCGCCAGCACCGGAAAGGTGATAAACCAGAACTTTCTAAAAGCAACGCTTATCGCCAACATTACTTGCGTAGGCAGAGGAAGCTGAGAACCTAAGCCGGAATACATCTTAACAAATTGCGGTAAAACCACTACCGACAAAACGAAAAGAGCGATGAATAGGGCGATCACTACCATAATCGGATAGCGCAACGCCGCCCGCACATCGGTTTTAGTCGCCTCCTCTTCTTCTACCACTATAGATAAACGCAATAAAACTTTATCCAGAACGCCGCCGGTTTCACCGGCGACGACGGTATTGACATACAGGTCGCTGAAAACCCCCGGATGCTTGGCCATGGCTTCGGAAAGCCTGGCGCCTTCTTCAATATCATGGATAACTTGGTGCAGAGCTTCCTTCAAAGCTAGATCTTCGGCTTGTTCCGCTAAAACGCCTAAACCTTCCATAATGGGGACTGCGGCCTTAACAATCGTAGCAAATTGTCTGGTAAAAACGATAAGCGCTTTTGTCGATGCCTTGCTTACCCCTTTTTTCAAAAGCCGCTCTAGAAGAGGGGGGGCTTTCTCGCCCTTAAATGATATGTTTATCGGCACATAATTTAGTTTTGCCAGCTGTGTCGAAACATCAAGTTCATCTTTTGCTTCAAGATTGCCCTTGACGATTTTACCCCGGGAATCCGTAGCTTTGTAAGCGTATATACCCATAGTATTAAAAAATGGTTAAGGCAACGGCAACGATGCCTGTATGGGCCAGGGTTAAGGTTAGGGCTGAAATTTTCAGCCTCTTAACCTTTGCCTTAACCCATCCCTAGCCGTTACCTTATTAACTAAGATTGAACTCTTTCACTATCGAAACGATAAAGTTGGCGTCAATTTTCGTAGTCTTCTTGGCGAAACCGGAAAGCAAAACCAAATCGCACAAAGTATTTATCCGGCGCGGTATGCCCCCGCTATAAGCAAAAATCGCCTTTACTGTTTCTTTATCAAAAAAAGCCTTTAAGTCCCCCGTCGGCGCCGCTTCGTTGCTTGCCGTTTTTATTCTGAACTCCAGATATTTAGCGACATCTTCTTCCGTGAGCGGGCCTAAATGACAGCGTATAGGTATTCTCTGAGTAAAAGGCTTTAAGGCGTCGATTTTATCCTTAAGCTCGGGCTGCCCCAGAAGGATAAGGGTTAAAAGGAATCTCTCCTCGGTCTGAAAATTCAAAATCATCCGTAACTGTTCAAAAACCCTGAGATCATCAATCGCGTGAGCTTCATCAATGATAATTATATTTTCTTTACCGTCGCGGATATTATCCAGAAAAATATTATATAGTTTTTCTAAAAGGGGGTCGATCAGCATTTCCGTCTTCTTTTCCGGCAAACTTTGCGGCCTTAGAGAACGCACGATAGAGCGTATTATTTCTGCCGGTTCGGACACTACGGGATTGTTGATATAAGCCGTACAAAATTTCTGCGGGCCTAAATCCTTTAAAATAACTCTGGCTAAAAGGGTTTTCCCGCAGCCAAAGATCCCCGTAAGCATGCCGCAGCCTAAATTCTGGGCGATTACATAAGTAAGCTTCATCAAAGCATCCTCGTGCTGCGGCGACAAATAAAGATACTTCGGGTCGGGAGTATTTTGAAAAGGTTTTTCTTTTAGATTCCAGTATTGTTCGTACATAGTTCAGATGACAGTTAGGCAGATGCCAGATAAGCAGCCGACAGATATTCGATATTTGCCTAATCTGCTTATCTGTCTATCCGATATCTGATATCTGTATTACTTATTGCTCAACCACTTGGTCATGCGCGATTTATATTCCTCCAAAGCCTTAGCGTCAACCTTGACGTCTTTTACTTGAGCAAGTTTTTCTTTTGACTCCTCAATGACATTTAAGTAAGGTTTAACTTCTACCGTCGCCGGTTTATCGTCTTTTTTAATTTCCCCCTGCTCCTCGCAAACGCGGGCGACTTCTTCAAAAGTAGTCATACCTTTTAAAACTTTTTCCCGGCCGTCTTCCCACAAAAGCTTCATCCCTTTTTCCTGCGATTTTTTGCGCAGCGCTACTGCCGTGGCGTTCTGGTTGATCATTTCTTTTAGTTCATCGTCTACCACCATCAATTCAAAAATACCGATTCTTCCCCTAAAGCCCGTGCCTTTGCAATCAGGACAACCCACTCCCTTATATGCCTTAACGTCTTTTATCTCTTCTAAATTCCATTTTTTAACCATGGCCTTGCTGGGATCATACGCTTGTTTGCATTTAGGACAGATAACCCGGACTAAACGTTGGGCCATAATCCCGGTGATAGAAGCGGCGGCTAAAAAAGGTTCGATGCCGATATCCACCAGCCGGGCGATCGAAGAAGGAGCGTCGTTGGTATGCAGCGTGGAAAAAACAAGATGGCCGGTCAATGCCGCCTGAACCGCCATTCTCGCGGTTTCCAAGTCGCGGATCTCTCCCACCATAACCACATCAGGGTCCTGACGCAAAATCGCGCGCAGGCCGTTGGCAAAAGTAATCCCGGCTTTAGGGTTAACCTGTACCTGACGAATCAGGCCTAAACGATACTCCACCGGGTCTTCCAGGGTGATAATGTTTATATCCGGCGTGTTTATTCTCATCAGCGCGGAATATAATGTCGTGGTTTTACCGCTGCCGGTAGGGCCGGTAGAAAGGATGATCCCATAAGGCCGGGAAATAAGCATTTCGTATCGTTTTAAATCTTCGTAGGTAGAAAAACCCAGCCGCTCTAAACCGATAGTAACAGAAGAGGTATCCAGCAAACGCATTACTACATTCTCACCGTGTATCGTCGCCAGCGTGGATACACGGAAATCCACGACCTTGTCGTCGACTTTCGACTGGAAGTGGCCGTCCTGGGGAACGCGCGACTCGGCGATATCCATCCCCGACAAAACTTTTATCCGGGAGGTGATCGCCGATTCCCACTCTTTGGGCGGAGAAGGGATTTCGTGCATGATTCCGTCAATGCGAAAACGCAGGCGCAGCATTTCACCCTCCGGTTCGACATGGATATCGCTGGCCCGGTCTCGAACCGCCTGGGCGATAATCAAATCGACGATTTTTACAATCGAAGTGGTTTCGCTTAAAGCCTTGCCCTCTTCTTTCATCTCTTTAAATTCCGTGAAGAGAGCCGCGCTTTCATCTTTTTTATAGATTCTATTTATCGTTTCTTCGATTTCATCGGGGCTGGAAAGAAGGACCTCAATGGCGTAGTTGGTGAACAACTGCACCTGGTCGATCAACGAAACGTTCATGGGGTCTTCCATAGCGATATGCAGAACGTCGTCTTTTATGAATAAAGGGACGGATTTGGTGGAACGGGCCAATTCTTCGGAATAAATCTTTAAAAGTTCCGGGGCAACTTCCAGGCCGGCTAAATTTCTGTATTCGATTCCGATACGTTCGGAAATCACCTTATAAAGAGATTCTTTCTCTAAAAGGTGCATGTCGAGGACAACCCTTTCCAGCGGCCGTTTTAACTTCTGCGTTTCGCCTAAAGCTTTTTCTATTTCCTCGGGGTTGAGTAGATTAGCTTCGAGTAAAAAAATTTTTAATTCCGCATCGTTCATCGTATATCTCTACTCTTAATGTAATCTACCCAATTTTTGATCGCCTCGCGATCTTTGCCTTTAGGGGCGTATTGTAAATACAGGTTATAATAGCTTATCGCCTTAACGTAGTCATTTAAGAAATTTTCGTAGATGATGCCTAAATTATAATAAGCGTCTATATCGCGCCGATTCAACTCGATGACTTTTTCGAACGCTTCGACCGCCTGTTGGTATTCAGCTCGATTCAGGTAAATAATGCCCAGATTATAGCGGATATTACGGTCACGAGGGCGGATCTTTAAAACCTGCTCGTAAAGTTTTATCGCCTCAGCGTACGCGCCCATCATTTCTTTTTGCGCGGCCGCAGCCCCCTCGTAATCCCTTATTTCTTCCTTCTGCGCCCTGGTTTTATCCATCCGTAAACCTCTGACGCAAAACTTTTCCGCTTTAGCCAGAATATCTTCCGGGCTATCGGGTTTTTTAGCCGGCTCTGAGCCGACAAAAATAATTTTCTTTTTATCGTTCTTCTTCCCTGATCCGGGAGCGTTAACCTGAGTATCGGCGCCAACCGGGTAGGCGGCAGGAACAGCGTTAAGGGTATTTTCCTTGCCGGCGGATAACACATCTGCCGCGTCGGCCGGCCCCAAATCTTTGGCCTCTAAGCCGTTAAGCAAAACTTCGGCGCGTTTAAATGCCTCGTTGGCCTGTCGGTATTTTCCCTGAGCAATCAACTCTTTTCCCTGAAGATAATAATCCTGGGCGTTTTTTGCGCTAAATCCCGGCGCGGAAATTTCCTGCGGCTGCGCGTAACTGATACCGCATATCCCCCAAAAAACTACAAGAATAACAACCTTTCTCAGCATCTCAACCGCCTCCTATTCGCACGTATTATCAAAAAATGCCTACCGTGTATAGCCCTCAAAGCGTCAGAGCATCAAAGTGTCAGAGAGGTTGAGCTTTGGCACTATGACACTTTGACTCTATGACACTCTATCGCTCCCATTAATCCTATTCGCCTTTCGCTTCGCTGCCGGCGCCGGCGGACTTTTTGCCGGAAGTATCTTCCTGCGCCGGGAAATCTTGCTTAACCTGAACCGATTCAATTTCCACGTTTACCTGTTTATCTTTGGCCGTGCCGGGTTGAAGCAAGGTTCCCGACTTTGGGTTTTCCCGGGAAGGTAACGGCCCCGGGCCGGCGGCAACGCGGGATACACGGTCGGCATAATCTTTAAATTGAGAATTAAACTCGTTGATTTTAGCCACCTCGGCCCTCAACGCGTCAAGCGCGGCTTCTTTTTCTTTCAACCGGCCGCCCAGACGAGCGTTAAGCAGTTTAGACTTAACCGAGCTCTCTCTTAACGCAACCAGCTCTTTCAACTGGTCCTGGACCTTGACGGTCAAATCAAGCAAAACGCTGTTCTTTTCTTCCAGGGCGGTCTCCAGATTTACGATTTTTTCCGCGCGGCTTGCCAATTCCGATTCTACTCCCGCCTGCCGCTGTTTTACCTGCGCGTACCGCTCGTTGGCGCTCTGAAAATCTTTTTTCAACTTACCTGCTTCCTCATTTAATCCCCTGATAATATTTTCCTTCTCTTTTAAGGTCTGCTCAAAATTATCCGGGGAATTTAATTGAGCCGTCAATTTATCGAACTGGTCGCGGTACCGGCTCAACTGCGCCGACAAATCTTCTTTTTCTTTATTCAACCGGGCGATTTCATCAAGGTATGGCTGAACGCCTTTGGCTTTTTTCCGGCCATCCTCAACCAGCCGGACGTTTTCTTTTTCTAAAAGGGAAACCTTTTCCCATAGTTTTTTTATTTCTTCATCCCGGCGGGAAACCTCCTTTAAGATATCTTTATCGCTCGCGGGAATGCCTTCATTTTTTGCCGCGGCAAGCTTAACGATGTTTAAATCCAACGAATATAATTCATTGTAGATCGAACGCAGCGAGGCGTTTAATTGCGACTTCTGGCGCGAACTTGTATCGATTTTGTCTATAGCCGAGGCGATTGCTTTGATCTTATCGGTGATTGCCGCCAGTTCCACCGACGGAGTTTTGGTTCCCGGCGATTCGCCCGCCGCCTTTTTGTTTTCTTTATCTTCGACGAGTTTTCTCTTGATCTCGATCAACTCCTGCCTTAATTTTATCGCGTCTTCCTGGAGGGTATGCGCGCCGGCTTTAAGAACCTGGTTTTCCTCTTCCAATTTATTGTTCGCCGCCGTCAAAGCCTCCCTGGTCTGCGCTAAATCCTGCTTCTCCTTGAGGATACCGGTAATAGAGTTGCTGATTTCCGTTAAATGGTCTTTATAGCGCGTCAGCGCTTCGGTAGACAGGCGCGACTGGGAAAAAAACCCGAACGCGAGCAACGCTAAAAAAATTACCAGGATCACCAAAACGACGATTGTTGTTTTCTTCATTTTTTTTACCCCTTATTTAATGAGACTTCGCCGACCGAGCGCACGCGTAGCACGCTCAGGGAGGCGGTAGCCGAATTACCCCCGAAGGGGTTTGCTGCGCAAAAAATAATACTATCCGCTTCGCGGATAAAAAAAGACATACTCAAACGTGAAGACTCTTCAAAAAAATACTACTGCATTGTTGCATTAATTTTGCCTTTAATTATGTGATGCAAAATTAATGTTTACAATCAGTTGTGCCGCGTACCATTATTTAATAGTTTAAGCAGCGCGGTGCTATTTATTTTTTTTGTCCTTACCTTCTAAAACGGCATCGCGCAATTTTAATTTCAACGGCCGCAGCGGCGAAAGCTTTAACCCGCTATCCATCGCCAATACCGAGCCTTCGTTCTCTTTAACCACGCGCGCGGTGACAAAAATCAACAGGTCACTCTTGGTAGGGCTTTCCTCCTTATGGCTGAACAATTTGCCGAGCAACGGTAAATCCCCCAGGAAAGGCACTTTAGTTGTGTTATAGGTTTTCTCATTAGTCACCAGGCCGCCGATAATAATCGTCTGGCCGTCTTTAATTACGACTTCCGTCTCCGCGGTGCGCTTGCCGATGATAGGAATACTGGTGCCGGAGTTGTAACCGACGATGGAAGACACTTCCGGTTTTAACTTCAGTTTAACGTGACCGTCCGGGCTGACCTGAGGCGTCACCGTTAAAATCACCCCCACTTCCTGTTTTTCATAAGTATATTTCGTCTGCTTAGTCTGCTCATCGTAAGTTTCCTGGGAAACGATGCGCACGGTTTGCCCCACCTGGATGCTCGCTTCTTTATTATCGGTAGTGACAATACGCGGCGAAGAAAGAAGCTTGGTATCGCCCCTGGTCTTCAACATATCCAGCGTCGCCTTAAACTGGCTGAAATCCAACGCGCCAAAACTAAACATATCGCCGCCGACCTCGGGAAAAGAACCGATGCCGGCCGGTAAATTAGGAAAGGCGACGTCCTGTACGGGGAAAGAAGAAGTTATCTGGGGAATTTGATAAGGATAGCTGATAGTTGTAGTACTAACTGGTTTGGTATAATCAACAGTTCCATCCGTCTGCAGATACGGATAGGTGACCGTAGGCGTCTCTACCGGCCTGGTATTATCCGGGGTATAGCTTATCGAATGTTCCTGGATAGGATAATATTGGCGGTCCGCGCCGAAACGGTTAAACGGCCAGGTGGTCGGCCGCTTCGAACCGGAAGCGGAAATCGTCGTATTCCAATCAATACCGAGTTTCTCCGTAGTACCCAGCGTAGTTTCGATAAACCGCGCTTCGATTAAAACCTGCATCGTGGTATCGTCGAGCTTAGGGATCATCCCCTCCAGTTTGCTGATCACCGCGACGTTATCGGTAACAATCAGCGCGTTAGAGCGGGTATCGGCTTCGATTTTCCCTTCACTGGATAAAGTCTTGGCTAAAGTATCTTTTAACTTTCCGGCGTCGGCATTGTTAAGCCGGAAAACCTTGGTCTGCTTGCCTTCTTTTTCCGCCTCGGCCGCCGTGGTTACTTTTATTACTTTACCTTTTTTGGTATACATAAAACCGTTAATGGTTACAATCGAATCAAGCGCTTCATCAATCGTTACCCCATGGAGCTGAACCGTAATCAGCCCCTTGACCGATTCGGAGAAAATGATATTCAAATTATACTGCTTGGATAACTGGCGCAAAACATCCTTGATATCAACCTCCCTGAATTCAAGATACTCGATGTAGTCTTCAAGCGAAGATTCTTTTTCTTCGGAAGCCTGCTTTTCCTGCGAAAAAACAAAAAAGTTCACAGGCGAAAGGTTAATGGTTAAAAACGCCGTCAGGCAAAAAATAACAAATATAATATTCTTTTTCTTCATATAGTTTTTATTATATCCCAAATTTTTAAAAAAGAAATTAATCTTTCACAGTTTATCCACAATTTGTTCATTCCTCCGGCAAGACCAAATAAAATTTTTCGTTTCCTTTTTTTAAAAGAACTTTATTTTTGTGCACTTCGATGACTTTATAGCCGACAATCATATCGCCGACGGTTAAAATCTGATCGTTGACAAAGACATATCCCGATTTCGCCCCCCCCATAGACACGCCTTTTAAAACAAAACTTGAACTCTGATAGATTTCAGTCTTTACCGCGTGATAAAAAGGATCTAAGCCCCATTCTAGATTGGCTCTTTTTTTCTGATCGTCGATATCCTTCGCGGAAGCGACGGTCACGACATTGGACGATTTAGCCGCGGCCGCGGGGATTTCCGGCACAACCGCCGACGCCGCCGTTTCCGCAACTGCGTAAGCCCGCTTCTTTTTTGGTTTAAGGGTGGCCATTGAAACGACGACCAAAACTAAAACCAATACGCCGGTAATGATTAATTGTTGTTTTTGTTTATCCATATTTATTTTTTACTGCGTAAAAAATAAATATTCTTTAATTTTTCCGGCCGGCGATTTCGCCGGCGTGCAGCCGGAAAAATTAACCCCGGGAAAGGTCAAAGTTAACCCTTCGCTCACTCAGGGTAATTCGACTACAGATTTCCTCTGTCCCGTTACCCTGAATAAAATATTCAGGTGCGGGACGCCCCGAACCTTAATCCGTATATTAAGGAAACGGGGCTGCGCTTTTCGAGCTTGTGCAGCGCAAGCGGAGTCCCGCCTATGGCGGGGAGAAAATCTAAGTCTCATTAAAAAATATTTTTGCCGAAACAAAAATTTAGCCTACCGGCTAAATCCGTGACATGGTATAACTGCTCAAAAGCAAATTCGCGATAACTTTGCCTTCTTCTTCTTTTTTCTTTTTAGACGCGTCCTCTTCCGTATTTTCGAACTTTTCCACCGAAATGCTTTCTACGGTATAAACTGTGGGTAAATCCACTAACGCCTTGAAATAAGAACCGATCACTTTATAGGGCGCCTTAAGAACAACTTCGATGTAACTTTTAGATATACCCTCGGGTAATCTTTCTTCCTTAAACGATAATTCTTTTATCGGTTTTATGGAAACTATCTCGATGCTCAATTCGCTGGTTTTTTTGGTAAGCTGCTGGATAATCCTGGGTAACTCCCTTTCCGAAACCGATTTACTCTTCAAATTTGCTATTCTTTCTTTAATTTCCTCCAGATTTTTATCGGGGTTGGGGTATTCTTTTATAAGTTTTTCCGTATCGGTCAAAGCCTGTTGTATTTTTTCCACATTCCCCTTCTCTTCATTCAACCCCCCGAATACTTTTCTGCCCAGAGTAAAATGCAGTATGGCAAATATCGTAAGATAAATACCGATGTTGAATACAACTTTTAAGGTTCTGTCTTTTATACCAATCATAAAGGATTTACCTAAATTTTATACCTTTAATTCACAAGCTATCTCAAAATTTGCCTTGGGTACCGGCGAATAGATATCGCGTTCACTGGTGACCAAGCGCACATTGCCGAAAAATGGCGATTCGCTTAAATTAAGCGTATACTGGGATATCGCTAAATCAAGGTTGGAATATTCGCTGATCACCTCGCCCTTGATATTGATCTCCCGGGGAACGGTGCCGCCCTTAACTTCCAGCTTATGCAAAGTTACTTCTTGCGGCGTCACGATGCTTAATTCTTTTAAAACTCCCCACCATAAAGGCTGCTTGCCGATCGCCCGGCCTAATAAAGATTCTTTTTCGTTAATGGCACTTTTCAAAACAAGATAATCATTGATTTTTTTAATCGTAGGCGCAAGGTTGGCCATGTGGACCTCACTGCGCTTGGCTATTGTTTTTAAGATGATGGAACGGCCGTAAATAAAACTGTAAACGCCTAAAATAATCACGAGAAACAAGGGAAAAGTAATCCGCGCCAGGAACATTAAAAACAGCGCTTTCTGTTCGATTTTTTCTTTGGGAGGGACAAGGTTGACTTCACCGCCCTTGTCGATACAAAGACCGAAAGCGACCGCTAAATGCGGGGCAGCCTCTTCCATCACCAGCTCTTGCCGGAATACGCCGGTGTCAAGCCAACCCTTGATCGCTTTCAACGGATTTAATTTCTCTATTGTTTTTATCGCTAAATTGTTCAAGTTCGCCGAGAGAAAACGGTCGATATTCTTCATCCGGGAAGCGCCGCCGGTAATATATAACGCGTCAATGGTTTCGATCTTGTAAGTGCGGAAATAATAGGTTACGGTTCGAGAAATTTCCGTGACCAACCGCTCTAAAATCGGCCGCAGCGCCGTAGTGATCTGCCCGCCCTCGACTACGCCGAAATCCGTATAAAACTCCGCGACTGCGTCATCCGCCATCGGTATGCCGCACTGACGTTTGAAAGTCTCGGCGTCTTCAAAAGTTATATTGACGCCCAGGGGAGCAAGCGCCTTGAGGATCCCCTGGGTAAGCTGCTCGCCGCCCACGGGAACCTCGCGGCTGAACTGCAGTAAGCCTTTTTTGTAAAAATTAAGGATACTTTGTTTTACGCCCATATCCAAAACCGCCGTAATTTGCTCACTGCCGATTGCCGTAATCAAATTGCCCAGGGCGTCGGACGCGATATTTATCGTAACGGGACGAAGATTGAAAGCCTTTAAGAACTCAAGGTGTTTGTCCAAAGAACTATTATCAATAGCAATGCAAGTAACCATCGCCGAAGGATTTTCTTCTTCGAATTTATCGGTAACAAAATAATTATAAAAAATGTTTTTGAAATCCAATTGAAAGGGAAGCCTTTTTTTCAATTCGATGCCTACCGTACCCCTTAAATCTTTATCGGAAAGCGGCGGGACTAAAAAAGAAAAAACAAATATCCCCGCGCCTTTTATCGTAAGCCTGCCCAAAGTGGTTTTTATTTTAGATTGAGCGATAAATTCGCTGATAAAATCTTTGATGAATTTCGCGCGTTCCTTAGGATTATCTTTTACCTTAAAAGGGATGGCTCTGACTTTATAATCGGTCAAAAGATACCCTCCCCTGCCTTTTTGCAGCTGGACTATCTTAATATACCCCTGTCCGACATCAATACCGATGGTGTTTTGCGTAGAAAGAATAATATTCCTGAAAGAAAAAAGAACCTCCTTAAAATCAATCTTTTTTCTGGTAACCGGGATGCTTACCTCGGCCGGCGCGCCGGATTGCGAACCGGGACCGGCGTTGGAATCGGGACTTAAGTTAGGGTTAGGCGTATTGTCCATATTAATAAAAAATAATTTTAAATTTAGCAATTAACATTTTAAAGTTAACATTTTTTAAAAAATGCTAATTGCTAATTGTTCCCGCCACCTTAATATTCGGAATCAGGCGGGTCAGCCTTAGGCTTAAAATGTCAAATTTAAAATTAGTTGAGCCCCCGGTATCATCAAGTACTTCAAGGGCTCAACTATTTAGTTAGCGCCCACCTGCCAAAGGGAACATAGGTTATTTTTTTATTCTTTATTTTTTCCTCGCCGGCAAACCCTTCGGTAATGACCAGGGATCTATTCACCTTTAATTCCGCCATCGCGTTGACCAAAGGAGTAATATATTTTTCTTTTGCTTTAAATTCCTGCGGATCGGCGCATACCTGGATCAGTTCTCTTACCTTCCCTCTTTCCTGAAGGACAAAATCAACTTCATGGCGCCCGTCGCGCCAGTAAGCTATCTCCGAGAAAGGATATCCCGCCTGCGCACGGCGCAGCGATAGATACACGGAATTCTCCAAAACCCTGCCTTTGTCTTTATTAAAATCAAACCCGTAAACCAAGCGCAAACCGTTGTCGATGATATAGGTCTTGCGCGGCCTTGAATTCCCGCCTTTTTCCGAACCTTCACAACGCGTCTTCTTGGTCATAAAAATAATCCCGGCATCCTCAAGGTAAGAGAGATAATAAATCAGGGTCCGCTTGGTAATCGGATAGATTGTTTTGATCCATTTCCAAAAGGCATTTAGAGAAAAAATCCCCGCGGTATTCGAAACTAGAAACTTAAGCAGCTCGCGCATGACCATCTGGTTCTTGATGTTATAGCGTTCCGATAAATCTTTAAAAAACATCGCTTCCACGTAATCTTTCAAGATCCGCGCCTTCAGAGCCGGATCAGGCTGCAGCACCGCCTCAGGAAACCCCCCGCTGGTAAAATATTCCTCCTGGCACTTTGTGGCCGCAAAATGCGCCGGCGAAGACGGCGCCGATTTCGACAAAGCCACATTTTTTATCCGCAGGAATTCCGGCAAAGAAAAGGGTAAAATCTCAAAATTTAAAACACGGGAAGAAAATCCGGCGGCAATATCTTTATTCAAAAATTTCGAAGAAGAACCGGTGATAAAGATATGGAATTTTTTTGTCGCGTGAAGGCGCGAAACTGCCGATTCCCAGTTTTTTACATTTTGGATCTCGTCAAAAAACAAATAATTACTTTTATTTTGATTTTCTGGATAAAGCTCCCAGTAAACCTCTAAAATCACCTCTAAGTCTTTCGCTGAGGCCGGTAAAAGACGAGGGTCATCAAAATTTATATAGACAATCCTGCGCTTTTCGATACCGGAATCGATTAACGATTGGATAAGAGAAAATAAAAGGTAGGTCTTGCCGCTGCGCCGAACGCCGGCCAGGACAACGATTTTTTTGGAATTTAACGGGACAGAAATATCGCGCGCGATTACCGGGGGTAATTTCGTTTGGTGAAATTCCCTTATCGCCTGCTTGATGATTTCTTTATTGATTTTGTATGATACCATTTATTGATTAAAATGGTATCATGAAGGATACTTTTTGTCAAGATATAATTATGAATGATTATGGAATATTATAGATGGTTATACTAACAAAAAAATGCGTTTAAAAAGTATTCAAGCGATGCCGCGAATTCGCTCGTTTATAGATAGATTGGGGATTTACGGCACAGCTTGAATTAGAAGATTTCAAAACATGGATGTCCCTAAGGCAGGCTTTTGCATCAAAGAACGTTTATGGCAAACTGTTTCGCAAGAATTGCGAAACAGTTTGAATTACGCCTTGACTTTCGCGGCGCCCTGCTATATACTTAACCTCATAAATAGTTAATATACTAAACAATAAAATGAATATTGACCGGTTTGTCGAGAAAATGATGGAATTATGCCCGCGGATCGCCCGCAGCATTGCCCATCAGGAAAGCGACCATCTTTCGCAAGGTAAAATCACCCTGCCGCAGTTCTGGGCGCTTGACCATCTATACCGTAACGGCCCCGGCACGATGACCGAGCTTTCCCGGTTTTTAAAGATTTCCCGGGCCGCGACTACCGGCTTAATCGACCGGCTGCTCATCCAGAAACTTATCGTAAGAAAAGAAGATAAAAGCGATCGCCGGGTTGTGCGGATAGAAATAACTTCCCGAGGGTATCATATAATTAAAAACATCCACCGGCAAAAACACTTGAATTTTGCGCGTATTTTCAGTAAAATTTCTCCGGCCGACCGCGCGGAATACCTGCGCATATTGGAACGGATAGTGAAAATAGTAAGTTGATATGAGAAAAAAAGTTACCTATATAATAATACCGCTGGCCGCTTTTATCTGCTTTGCCGGATTGCTCCTGCCGGCCCGGGCGCAAACAGCGCGGCAGGAAACTGCGCCGGTAGAAGCAAAAAACGCCATCACGCTGGAGGAATGTTACAAGTTGGCACTCAAGCAAAGCGAAACCCTCGCCATCAACCGCGAGAAAATCCGGGAAGCCGAAGCGCATTTCACACAGGCGCTGGGAACAGCCCTGCCCCACGTCAGTTTCGTGAGGACCGAAACCCTGCAAGACACAAGTGAATCTTCCTCCAACAAAAAAAGGAGCTTTGACCAGGGGTTCGCCTTCAGCCAAACCCTTTTTTCCGGCTTCAAGGAATTCGCAGGTATGGCAGGAAGCCGGGAAGAGGTAAAACAACGCACCTGGGAAGCTAAACGCGCCGCTCAACTTCTTTTTGTCGATGTCGCCGACGCGTTCTACCTGTTGGCCGAAATACAGGAAGACACCAAAGCCATGGAAACAACCCGGCAAGCGCTCAAAGACCGCATCAATGACCTTAAAGCACGCGTGGATATCGGTAAATCCCGCCCCAGCGAAATCTCCAGCACTGAAGTCCAGCTTTATACTCTTGAGGCTGAAACGGAAGCGGTCAAAAGCAGCGAGACCGTGGCGCGCGACCTCCTGGAATTTCTTATCGGAGAACCGGTCGGCTCGCTTACCGACGACAACGCCAAATTTACGCTGGAAAGCGAATCGGTATATCTCCGGGATGTTTTAAACCGCCCCGATGTTTTGGCGACAAACTACGCGTGGCAAGCGGACAAAAAAAGAGCTTATATTGCCAAAACAGGTTTTCTTCCTTCAGTAAGCCTGGGAGCCAATTCCTATACCCATAAAAGTTCATCTCCCCGCGTTGCCTGGGACGCCCTGTTATCAATCGATGTTCCTATTTTTGAAGGCACGGAAACTGCCGGCGCGGTCAAAGCGGCAAACGCCGTCGCCCGGGAAAGCGAACTCAGTTACCGGCGCGCGATACGCCTGGCCCTGGTGGACATCCATGATTCCTACGCTTTAGCTTCCGCGGCAATCACCCGTACCACCACGCTCGCTAAAGCCCTGCAGTCGGCCGAACAGAATTACGCGCTCCAGAAAGAAGACTACAAGCTCAACCTGGTCAACAACCTTGAAGTCCTCTCCGCGATACAGGATTTGGAAAACACCCGCCGGGGTTACAATAACGCTTATTACGAAAGCCGGCGCCTTTGCTGGCAGCTTCGCGCCGCCGGAGGCGATATCCCGCAGGTGGAAGAAGCGGAACAAAAGAGATAAGCAATAGCATTTTAAAATTATCATTTGGCATTAACCATTTATCATTTTTAAAAAATTTAAAATGACAAATGGTCAACGAACAATTTAAAATATAATCATGAATCTTCCTAAGGTCTCGATAAAAAATCCCGTTTTTGCCTGGATGCTCATGGCCGGCCTTATGCTTTTTGGCCTGATCAGTTTCAACCGCATGGGCGTCAGCCAGCTGCCGGATGTAGACTTCCCGGTCATTTCCGTCGGCCTTACCTGGCAAGGCGCCGCCCCGGAAGTCCTTGAGTCAGCTGTAGTAGACGTAGTCGAAGACTCGATTATGAGCATCCAGGGCGTACGCGATATCACCTCTTCCATCAAACAGGGCAGCGCCAGCATCACCATCGAATTTGAGCTCGACCGCAACATCGACGCCGCTTATCAGGATGTTCAGGCCAAACTCAATGAAGCCCAGCGTAATCTTCCCAAAGACATGGATGCTCCCATTATCAGAAAAAGCAACCCCGATGACCAGCCGATTATCTGGATGACCGTGTATTCCGGCAAACGTTCGATGCGCGACCTGATGACCTATGTCCAGGATTATTTAAAAGACCAGTTCAGCACGATTAACGGCGTGGGCGAAATATTTCTGGGCGGTTTTCTTGACCGAAACCTGCGTATCTGGGTGGACGCGGCTAAACTTAAAACTTACCAGTTAACCGTCCAGGATATTATCGACGCGGTTAATCTGGAACATCAGGAAGTACCGGGAGGAAAAATCGAAACAACGGCAAAAGAATTCAATGTCCGCGTGATGGGCGAAGCGCTCAGCGCGAAAGCTTTCGCCGACATTCTGATTCCCCGGCGCGCGGGACTACCGATTTACAAGCCGATTTATTTGCGCGACGTCGCTACGGTCGAAGACGGCCTTGATGATGTACGCCGGCTTCTACGCGCTAAAGGCATGCAAGCCGTAGGCTTAGGCATCCGTAAACAACGCGGCACCAATGAAGTTACTGTAGCGCATAAGGCTCTCGAACGCCTCGCCGAGATAAGGAAAACCCTGCCTGAAGATATAAAAATAGACATACGCTTTAATCGTACCCAGTTCAGCGAAGATTCGATACACGAATTAACCTTTATGTTGATCCTTTCCGCCATCGTCACTTCGCTGGTCTGCTGGATCTTCCTCGGTTCCTGGAGCGCTACGGTTAATATTCTTTTGGCGATACCCACTTCGATTCTGGGCGCCTTCATCGTCATTTATTTTCTCGGCTTCACCCTCAATACTTTCACCGTGCTGGCGCTTTCCCTGGCCATCGGCATTGTCGTAGACGATGCGATCATGGTCCTGGAAAATATTGTGCGCCTGCGGGAAAAAGGCATGGCTAAAGTTGAAGCGGCGCTCAAAGGCGCTACCCAGATAGCTTTTGCCGCTTTGGCCGCAACAATCGCTTTAATCGCTATCTTTCTCCCTGTCGCGTTTATGTCCGGGATCATCGGCAAGTTTTTTTATCAGTTCGGTATGACTATTTCCATCGCCGTCGGCCTGTCATTGCTGGAAGCGCTGACCCTTGCCCCCATGCGCTGTTCGCAATTTTTACAAATCGGTGAACGCACTACATGGTTCGGCAAAACGGTAGAAACAACGTTCCGGCGGCTGGCAACCGGTTACCGCACAAGCCTCGGCAAAGCGCTGAATCACCCCTGGCTTATCCTGCTTACGGCTAATATATTTTTCTTCGCTTCGCTTTTCTTTGTTGGAATACTGCGCAAAGAATTTGTGCCGGCGCAAGACCAGAGCATGTTCCTCTGCCGCCTGCAAACTCCCGTAGGCTCAGCCTTACCCTTCACCGAAGACCGGGTAAAACAAGCGGAAGCATTTGTGAAAAGTCAGCCGGCGGTAGAAGGGTACTTCACGGGAATCGGTGGTTTCGGTGGCGGGGAAGTCAACACGGCAATGTTATTCGTCAATCTTAAAAAACCCGGGGAACGGCCGGTTGACCCCGGCCTGAAACGGCGAATGAAACAAAGCGACATAATGGCCGTCTTTCGTGAAAGCCTCAACAAGATACCGGACATTAAAGCAACGATCCAGGACATGTCCGTTGCCGGATTTTCCGCGCAGCGCGGCTTTCCTATCGAATTTTATGTGAAAGGGCCGGACTGGCAGAAACTTGCCGATTATTCAGCACAATTGCGTGAAGAAATGGAGAAAACCGGCCTGATGATTGATGTCGACACCGATTATCAGGCTAAAATACCGGAAATCAGGCTTATCCCCGACCGGGCAAAAGCTGATGAACGAGGCGTGAGTATCGATACTCTCGGAAACGCAGTCAATGCCCTAATTGGCGGCGAACGCATCGGTAAATTCACCCGGGATGGCCGGCGCTACGACATCCGCATCCGCCTTATTCCCCTTCAACGCGCCAAAGCTGAGGATATAATGGAAACAGAAGTATGGAATAACCGCGGGGAAATAGTCCAGCTTAAAGAAGTTGCTTCTCTCAAGGAAGAACCGACGCCATTGACCATTACCCGGCGCGGCCGGGAACGGGCAATCACCATCTTTGCCAACGTCGCGCAGGGTAAATCCCAGGCTGACGCGCTCAAGGCGGTCGAGAACATCGGCAAAAAAATCCTGCCCGAAGGTTATAAGGCGGTGTTCAGCGGCAGCACCAAAACTTTTCAGGAATCATTTTCCAGTTTGTTCGTTGCGCTGATCCTGGGAATCATCGTTGCCTACATGGTATTGGCTTCGCAATTCAACAGCTATCTTCATCCCCTATCGGTCTTGTACGCTCTACCGTTCAGTGTCTCGGGCGCCCTTATCGCGCTGTGGATGGCGGGGCAATCGCTGAACATCTACAGTTTCATCGGCCTTATCCTGCTGATGGGAATTGTAAAAAAGAACTCCATTCTCCTGGTAGACTTCACCAACAAATTGCGCGAACAGAAACTCCCCGTTCGCCAGGCTCTGGTAGAAGCCTGCCCGATAAGATTGCGTCCGATTCTGATGACCTCTATTTCCACCATCGTCGCGGCCCTGCCGCCGGCTCTGGCCATCGGCCCGGGTGCGGAAACGCGTATCCCCATGGCCGTAGCAATAATCGGCGGCGTTACTATTTCCACTGTCCTGACCCTGTACGTCGTTCCGTCGGTATATTTATTATTATCGCGGATAGAAAAAAAGAAATACGATTTACCGGGGGAGCTTGAAGAAACAAACGAAGACAAAATTGAAATTAGCGCTTAAAAATGTGGGGTATTTGCATAACTATTCGATAGCCCATGAGAAATAAAGAATAAAGGCAACAAAATAATTTTTTTCTTCTTCCTTCCCTTCCCTGGCTTCCTGTAGAAATTGTTATTTTTGGCAGTGTGGACAAAAAGTAGTACCGCGGCCGGCAACAACAATTCTTTTTAGCGGCGTTTTACATTTTAGGCAGGGCTGATTATCACGCTGGTAAACCTTTAAATAAGGCACATTCCCGCCCTTACTCCCATCTAATTGATAATAACTGTCGGCGGAAGTTCCTTTATTTTTTATCCCTTCCCGTAAAACTTTAAGCAGGCAATTATAAAGACGCACTAAATCTTCGGCGTTAAGTTTGTTCGCTTCCCTTTGAGGATGTATCCCGGCGCAGAATACCGCTTCCTGGGCGTAGATGTTGCCGATTCCGGCAATAAAGGCCTGGTCCATAAGAAGTGGCTTGATTTTAGTTTTTTTACCGGTAAAAAGTTTAACAAATCCCTGCCGAGTGAGGTCAAGCGGCTCCGGCCCCATAGTTTTTACAATCGGTAATTCCCGCCAATCATTGACCAGGCGCAGCTCGCCCAAAACCCTGCCATCGCAAAATTGCAGCCAGCGGCCGTCGGAAAGTTTAAAAATAATCCGGGCATAACGGCCTTCCTTCTTTCCTAAAAATAGCGAGCCGCTAATACGCAGATGAATAATAATAAATAATTTGTCGCTGAGCTTAAGAATCAGCACTTTACCGCGCCGGATAATCTCGGCGATTTTACGGCCGGTTACTTGCGCCTTAAAATCCTGCGGCGAAATCCCCTTTAAAAGACGAGCGTCGTTAAAAACTACGTCCTTGATTGTCCGGCCGGCCGCTTCTCGTTTAAGTTGCTGTTGGATTGTCGTGACTTCGGGTAATTCAGGAATAATTTTCTCCTTTTTTAAGCTGCGCTTAATGCCTAAGACTGTGCCTCCGGCGGTGCCCTGCGGGCGGCGGTGCCATAAAGCGGCTTGCTTTGCGCTTTCCGCTCATAAGACAATTTCTTAACGGTAAAAGGGTGGGGTAATTCAGGCGGCTGCGTAACTCGCCCCGCCTTTCGTTAAAAGGCAGGGCTCAAACACCCGCAGCCGTTTCGGCCTTCGGCTTACGAAATTCCCTGAATTACCCCACCCTTTTACCTAAAATTGTCAAATCGCGAAAACCGCAAAGCCAATCCTATTTTTATAGGTGAAAAATAAAAAAAGATTTTATTCAGTAATTTTTATTGCTCTTTACCATCAATAACCCCAGCGCCTTCTTTATTTAATATCGTTAAAATATTTTTACAAAAATCTAATAAATCAGTCCCTTGAAATTCCTCCAAGGTCATTTCTTGAGCAATTTCTCTATTTTTAGATTTAGCGCTAAATCCTAATTGTTCTTTCACCTTTTTGTCGGAATTTAACTCAGTTAACCCATCAGGAATTTGTAAATCTGGATAAATCTTTTTTATAGCCCTGACCGAAAGATATTAGGTAGGCGTTTTTTCGGCTAATGTAAACTTCTTAAGCGCCAGGGAAAACCCGGTTAAATACCAGAAGATTACCGTTACCCGGGGATAATACAGGTTGGTCTCGGTAAGCCCGTTGATCAGAAAAGCGATAAGGCAGGCGATTAAACAAAGAGCGGTTGTTTTTAAAAATTCATCCGGCAGATTACGATATACCGTAATTGCCTGTTTAAACAGCATAAATAAAAAATAAAAAAAAGCGCCAAGCCCGAATAAACCGATTTCTCCGGCAAGGTGTAAATAAATATTATGCGCGTATACGTTCTTGCCGGTTATATAGGCTCCACTTTCCGGCAGTTTATACTTTGAATAGTTCTGGCTGAAAGTATTGACCCCCACGCCGATAAAGGGGTGGTGGGCAATCATGTTCAGGGTATTTTTGTAGGTGCTGATCCGGTCACAGTTGCACATAAATATGATAGGGTTATAGTTTATTTCTTTTGCCCATTTTTTTATATTTTTCGGCATTACCAGGGGATAAGCCAACAAAGCGGCCAGCAAAATAACAATCATCGTTTTCCGTTTCTTGACAATCGCGATGGCCAACAAAGCAAGATAGACACCCAGGCCCGCTCCCCGCGAAAGAGTTAGAACTACTCCCGCAACCGCCAGAAGGCCGGCGGCCAACATCGCGATTTTTGCTTTTCCGCGATAGTAAAATATCGCCAAACCGGCGATTAAAGGAGCAAGCGCGGCTAAATAAACCCCCAGGACATTAGAATTAGCGAAAGAAGCGGTCGGCCGGAAAAGGCTGATCACGCAAGTATCTAAAGGATTACCCCGGATGAAATCTTTACCGAAGATTAACTGCCAGGCGGAATCAACGCTTACCAATGACACGGCCAGAGCCGTCGATACAATAATACGCCTGATCTGTTTTATGTCTTTAATTTCCTGCGCGCAGACTAAAAATATCAAAAGGTATTTAAGCAATTTCGTGATACCCTGGAAACTTGCCCTCAGGTCAATTGAGTTTATAAAGGAGAGCAGCGAAAATAGCACTATCGCGGCAAAAGCCCAATTCACCGGCGTAGGGATGAATAATCTTTCTTTCTTCAAAACCTTCTTCAGCAAAAAGAAAACACCCATAATGCCGATAAAAGAATCGGCCAAACCGGAACTAATCGCCGCCGAAAACGGCAAAATTACAATCGACCAATAAACCGCCGAATTAAAAATATAGGATGCTTTATCTTTCATAATCATGAAGCAGTATAAGCGACAAGCATATACACCGTTGTATTGGCCACACCGTTCGTATACCGCACCGACCCGGAACTATTATCCACCGCGCCGTCAAGCTGGAAGTTTATCCTCTGCGCGGCACTACCGCTCGTCCTCGCGGGGATGTTTGTTGACGTGATATAGCAACTCTGATCCGGCCTGCCGTCATTATTCCAATCAAAATCCATACTGGAGTTAATACTGTAGGCACCGTTCCAGGGGTTTCTTGCCGGCCATTTTTCTAAGTAAGGCCCGTCCCAGGAAGCGTTGGAAACCGATCCGGTAGTATTGTTGATCAAACCTGAACCGTTGCTGGTATTATCCGGCCATGAACCGGTATCGGTATAAAATGCCAGGCATCCAGTCCTAAAAGACTTATAATCGCTGACGCCGGCGCCTACTTTTCCTTTTTCAAGCGCTTTAAAAGCATTGGGCGCAATAATAGCCGCGAGGGTCGCAATAATGGCGATGACGACAATCAATTCGGCCAAGGTAAATACCTTACGCATACCCTCTCCCTTTGTTTGCTTTGCAAAAATCATTATGGTAAGTTAAACTAATCGTTTCCAACACCCACTTTACCAATATTATACTCCAAGATATCTTCCCTTCAATGGATTTCATAAGGCCGGTAAACAAATTTACTCCCCGCGGCAAGCCGCGGGATATCTAGCTTCATTTCTCCGAAGTTCTCCTTCGCTCTTTGAGCTTCGGGGAAATCTCGCCGAAGTTCTCCTTCGCCGTTATTGACTTCGGAGAAATCTCACCGAAGCTTTAGCGAAAGCGGACCTTGGCGAAGGAGAATAAGGCATTATTATTGGGGGGGGTAGGGTTTCTCGGCCGTCCGCCGCGAACAGTTATTTTTCCGTGATTTGTTTTAGGTAAAAAGAGCGCTGACCTTTTACTGTTTTACCGTTGCATTCCTCATAGTTGCTAGACAGATCTTTGCTCTTCTTCTAAAATATTTACAAAGGTATCCACTACTTGTTGATCAAATTGTACGCCGCTGCCTTGCTTAAGCTGAACAATAGCTTCTTCTTGGCTAAAGGATTTACGGTATGCCCTGTCTGACGTCATCGCGTCATAAGCATCGGCCACGGTAACGATGGAAGTAAAAATATTAATATTATCGCCCTTAAGACGGTCGGGATAACCATTGCCATCAACGCGTTCATGGTGGCTGCGCACAACAGAAAGAATCCCCTCGTCTACGACCAATGACTTCAATATCTTCGCACCCGCAGCCGGGTGCTTCTTGATCTCGATCCACTCACCTTCGGTGAGCGGTGTAGTTTTATTCAAAATATCCGAAGCAATACCGATTTTGCCCACGTCATGCAACATCGCCACGTTTTTAAAAAGATCGACCTTATCAGCAATAAACCCCATACGCCGGGCAATCTGTTCGGAATATTTCGAAACCCGTTCCGAATGGCCTTTGGTATATTCATCCTTCTCTTCAAGCGTTGTCACAAAAGAGATCATCACGTTATAAAAATATTCGTTCAACTTACGCCGGGCAAGGCACAAACTTCTAGCCATCGTGTTAAAAGCATTCGCCAAAATACCGATCTCATCATAACTATCGACCGTAATCTGATACTCTAAATTACCGCTGGTAATATGGTTAATGCCTTTGACCAACCTTTGCACTGGACGCGCAATCATATACGAAATATATTGGCCCACCAATATCGAAAAAATAAGGCTTATCAAAAATACAAAAAAGACGCGCCGATCGACCTCTCGCTGCATACGTTGAATATCGGATGCCAGCACATCGACACCAATAACTGCGATCGCTTGCCCATTGTTATTACAAAGCGGCGCGTATCCGGAAAGGGTTTTCTGCCAAAGGTCGGACTCGATCTTATCATCCGATCCGGCCCTTTCAAAAGCGTGCAAAAGCGCCGGGAAACGCCGCGCATCATAAAGCTTACCCGGGCCAAAAACCGAAGGCTCATTATTATACATCGTACCGGGAGGATCGGAGTCAGCAACAAACTCTAAAAACCCCGGTTCTACAGATTTACAAAAAATATAGACTGAAGATATTTCATGATTTAAATTTTTTATCCTGGTTATTGTTTTAAAAAGCTTATCGTATGCCGGGGCACCAAAATATAAGCGGTTAGCCATCACCCACTCGACCGACGGTATATCAACCGTCAAAGCTGCCGTTTGAGCAACCAGGGTAAGCTTACTACGCAGTTGTTCAAATTGAGAACGCAAAGCATAGCGATAAACCAAAAAGCTCCCCAAAAAGGCAGCCGCAACCATCGCGGTAATGCACGCAATAGTTACCTTAAGCTGAAATCTATGCAAAAAAACAGGGACGGTCTTTTTTACTTTCATATGATTTTATATAATTTACCGCGATTTTACGCAAGTAATAAAGTAAGGTAGGCGGTTTATCCAAACTATTATTTTTCATAAAGATAATCACAACAAATATTTGATTTGTAGCTGTTTGGTATATATACTAGTGCACTGTTAAATTAATTTTTAATGGTATCACTTGGAGAAAAATTAATTTTTACATGCACTTGCACCGCGTACCACTATTAATAATTAAGTTAACGCGGTACTAGTTACATAAACCGTCTACTATACAAAAAGGGGGCAACAGGCACGTTTTATTCTGGGAAAAGGTGTCTGTCCCCTTTTTCTTTTTCAGACCCCTTTTCATTAGAGCTAACTGGAAATACTCTATTCGTCACGCCAATAGATTTCGCTACCTCTTTTCCGCCAACATCGGCATACACTATTTCAACCATATTGCCTTCCTGGATATTATCTAAATTGATATTTTTGCCTGATTTTCTAATCTTTGTGCTTTTGTCAACAAAAACCACGACGGTCTTGGATTGATTGTCATCAGTAAAGACAACTAAGGAATTGTTCCGAAGATTTACCATTAAAGCAAACCCTCGGGCATGAGACACGCTAAATAATTTTTTTATTTTAAGGAAAAATTCCCGCAAAGCAACACCTCACCCGGAAAAATATTATATCTGGATATTAACCTGCACCCTTTAAGCTATGTCAAAAGTTGTAATAGGATAATAGTAACAGAAGGCGGTGCTTATGGCAAAGAAAAAGTTCAAGGCGGAACAACTTGACGTTTTCCGTTGAATATCTACCCGTGCCATACAGATCAACCAGGATTAGGGCTTGAAAACTAGTGTATCAGGTCTGTCGTCAAAAATTGACCCCTTCAAGCCCCCCATGCTTTGCCGCTGAGTTCAGGGTTTAGTTCTTTTTTGATCACTGCGGCCATTTTCGTTACTATATCCTGGAGTTTCTCAATTTTCTCTTTGGCCATATAAGATGGCCTGTTGCCATTGGTTTTACTTCCATCTGACCCCGGAAGGTAGCAACTCATTAAGGCTGGCTAAGAATATCATGGGTGCCGATTCGGCGGAGAAAAATTTCCTCGGGAAAAACTTCAAAGGTAAGCCGGTAACTCATAGTAATACTCATTTCCCAGATCGTCTGCGTTCCTTTTATCTTTTTTACCCGCAATGAAGGATGGCCGGGGTTTTCTTGGAAAAGCTCCAGCTTCTCGTAGGCGGCTTCGCGAATTTGCTGAGGCAAGCGGGCAAACGCTTTTTCAAACGGCCGGGTAATGACGAGACGTTTATCTTTCAAAATGCCGCCTCATTTCTTTAACACTCTTGAATGCCCGGGTATGGCCTTTTCTCTTAGCCTGCTCGACTTCCTTTTCCCCTTCCTGCCACTGTTTAGACCAAAACCAGGCTTGGCCTTCATCTACCATGGTTTGCGGCTTAATAACAATCGCGCCCTTCTCCCAACAAAAACCGAGTAAACTGCCTACCCGGATATGCAGTCTTTTGCGCAACGCTGCCGGAATAGTTATCTGGAAATTCCTGGTAACTTTTGATACTGTCATATTGTTTATCCTCCATTACTAATTTACTATATTACTAGACATTTGTCAACCCCTTTTGATATTTTATTCCAGGAGTTTATACTCCGGCTGGTGCATAATGCGTATACTATTGACCTGAAAGGCGAATCAATGAGAAAAACTGCCGGAAAAAAAGAAGCGCAAAAATAACCGATTCAGAAAATACGCTCTTTAAAAATAGAAACGATCAATAAAAGAATAAAATAAGAAAATCTTTTATCGTCGCTTAGCTCCGGGAAGAAAAAATTATCAGCTTAAGGCCAGTGGTAAAAGTTGAGCGGCTTTAGTGGTAAAACTTTTCCGGCACGGGTGGTAAAAGTTAGCGAGATTCGCAGACGAGCGGCTCTTCCCATCCGAAACAAGTATTTCCTATCCCGGTAAGCAGCTTGAATGCTTTAATACATTCGGGATCGATTCGCGCGTATTCCATCAATACCTGAACAACTTCGCGCATGAATCCACCCACAATACCGTTCGAGTCGTCTACGCCGCCCTCACATAGCTTTTTGTCCAATCGCAAAAGTAACTTTATCAGGATTTCTGCCGATGGTCTGTTAACCGGCAAATCAGAAACGATGGCCGACAGTATACTGCATCCCTCCATCAAAGAATCCTGATTTGAAAACCATGTCCGCGAAGGCCCGGTATATGGCTTGATATATCTCATCCCCAGGCTGATGGACTTCTTAACGGATTTTATCTCTTCCCCGCTTAACGCTTCCCGCCTGCTGCCACATTCAACATGATGCGATTGCTTCTTGTCCTCAGCGCTTAACAGCTGTCCGCCCCGAACCACATATAGCGCTAAAGCGACCATGTGCTTGCAAAGCGTGTCCTTTTGCCCAAAATAACAAGTGCAATTTCCGTGTTTGTAATTCCGGGCAGACACCGACACGTGATATGACTCCGTGCCCAGAACAATCGCGGCATAACCCCTGCCAAATTCCTCAACTTTGGTAATTTTGCCGCCTTCATATAAACCAACCGCGCGCTGGAAAGTCGGCCCATCCGTCGCAAATTTTATTTTATTTAAATCGTAATTTGGGAGCATAGAAAAAATAAATCACGAAACTTTTAACACATCAAATGAAGGGGACAAAAAGGTGTCTGTCCTCTTTTGACAAATACGAAAATATATCGTTTGGTTTTTCAATGATATTTAGGCGCTGCTGAACCCAATGTAACCATGGTCAAGCCCACCAAAAATAGCTTGATGCCCAGCAAAATACCCAGAGCCCATGCCCCCGAAAGAGGAAACTGATGCCACATCATCAGGCCAAGCAGGATCGAGACGATCCCTCCGAAAAGCAACCACCCCCCACCGGCGTTTGTTCCGATTTTGACGCCGATAAAAACCTCGGATATGCCGTCAAGGATGAAGTACGCTGCCAAAAGAATTGTCAACATGCCGGATGCAAAAATCGGATTGCTGATAAGCACGATACCGCACAGTATGGTAAAACCGCCGATAGCCAACCTTAGTATGTCCTTACCGATACTGCCGGCCTGAAACGCCCAAACGACTCGAATAATACCGGCGACCAAAACTAAAATTCCCAAGGCGGTCGTAATCGACAATCCCGTCAAGCCGGGCGTCAGCAGCGCCAGTATCCCCAGGATAATACAGATGATGCCTAAAGTCGTCATACCCATAACTTCCTCCTTTCTCCTATTGCTATTTATTACCTTTCAATTTAATGTATTTCTTGCGACCCAAGCCGCAAACGCTTGCATAAACTTCTGTATAAACTCCCGGGTTGAATCATTGGTAAGATTGCCCTTTTCATCAAAGAGATTAGCGGCATTCCCGATATATGCTTCCGGCTGCTGCATAGTAGGAATATTAAGGAACACCAGTATCTGACGCAGGTGATGGTTCGCGCCGAATCCTCCTATGGCGCCTATCGATACGCTCACAACCGCTCCCGGCTTCCCATTCCACGCACTTTGCCCATAGGGACGCGACCCGACATCAAGAGCGTTCTTGAGCACGGCAGGAACAGAACGATTGTATTCGGGCGTGACAAACAAAACCCCATCGAATTTTTTTAACGATTCCCGGAATTGCGTATAGGCAACCGGCGGATTATCATCGAAGTCCTGGTTGTATAAAGGCAACCCGCCGATCTCAACTATCTCTAACTTAAGCGATTCGGGTGAAACCTTAATTAGTGCCTTGACCATCTTGCGGTTAAATGATTCCTTGCGCAGGCTTCCTACGAAAACAGCGATCTTTTTCTGTATCATAAGTCTTTCCTCCCCTTTAAATATTCCCCTTTTAGCTGATGTAACAATTTATGGAATTCTTCGTGCTTACCAACTACCCGTGCCGTTCAAATTGAGGCTCAAAAACTGGTGCATAATGTCTGTCGGCGAAAATTGACACAAATGAGAATTCTTGAAGGGATTTCAGCGGATTCAAGCTTTTTATTCATTCCCGCAGAAAACCCTGCTTTTCAAAGCGGGGATGAATGCGGAATGAATAATCCCGCTGCAGTTTAGCGGGATTATCTAGAAGAAGCCCCGCGTTTCAACGCGGAGCGATTCACTGCCAGGGGGATGCAGAAAAGATAAGACTTCTAGCCGATGGTAAAATCAGCGTTTTTTAACCTCCGGCCCCCTGTCCTCCTTTATCTTTCCTTCTAACAGCCTGTATCCTACCATAACACTGTCGCAGACCATTTGAACGATATTTTTCATATCCCCATCATCAGCTTTGCCTAATGCCATGTAGTAATTATACCTATCCTCTATCCGTACTACCGCTGGGGGAAAACCCTGGCTTAATAACTGGCTGGCCGTTAAAAGCCTTCCGGTTCGGCCGTTACCGTCAAAAAAAGGATGAATTACCTCAAACTCATAATGGTCATGGGCAATTTTCCCTAAGGGATCCTTTCCGCAAGTATTGATATGTTTTATAAGGTTGTCCATGCGTAGCGGCACTTCCTGCGCCGAGGGAAGCGCCTTTTCGGTATTGGTCAAAATCACATGGCCGGTGCGGAATTTCCCCGGGAGTTTGTCGTTAAAATTATACATGATGATTTCATGTAGTTTCAAAACATAGTCCAACCCGATTTTAAACCCTGGCCTTATCGTTTCAAGCATATAGTTCATGGCGTTCTTGTGATTTATCGCTTCAAGAATTTCAAATACTTCTTTGCCTTTGACTTTTTCTCCGGCGATAGCGGCTTCGGTATCTTTTAGCGACATCCGGCTGCCTTCAATAGCATTGGAATGATAGGTCATATTAAGAATAAAACTTGCGCGTATTTCGTTATTTGTTTTCAAAAAGTTCGGCGGCTCCGGACATTTTCCTCGCAGCTCTAAAACAACGCTACGGATATCGATATATTCCTTAAATAGCTGGTCGATATCCCGGCTCTGCCGTGGATGGGGATTGACGTCTTTTTTCAACCAGCGCCAGACGGTGACATACGGCACTTCCAGCCATTTCGCTAGGTTGGCGACGGAAGTACCGGTTTTGGCTAATATTTTTTCGAGTTTCTGCTTGTCGGATAATTGTAGTATTTTCATTTCTTTAAAATAGTAAAGTTATTTGTTTTACATATGTAACAACATTTATCTGATAAGAATATAACATATGTAATAAATAAAGTCAAGCTTAAACTCTCCCCGTGCCATTCAGATTAACCAGGATTAGGGCTTGAAAACTGTTACATCAGGTTGTCGGCGAAAATGACCCCTCTAAGACCCTCCCTATGCTTTGCCGCTGGGTTCAGGGTTTAGGCAATGAACCGCCGGGATATAAAAACAGAAATAATTCAGGAAAACTAAAATGCCAATCGCGGATGGGTGGGATGATGAAGCACAAATGTACTCCCTGCGGCAAGCTCGCCTCGTTTCGCATTGGCGAAGCGGGCCGCGCTGGTATCTAGCTTCATTTCTTCGAAGTTCTCCTACGCTCTTTGAGCTTTGGAAAAATCTCGCCGAAGTTCTCCTCCGCCGTTATTGACTTCGGAGAAATCTCGCCGAAGCTTTAGCGAAAGTGGACCTTGGCGAAGGCGGACCTTGGCGAAGGAGAATGGGGCATTATTATTGGGGGTAGGGTTGGATTTTACATGAACAGCCGATAGCAAAAAACGTTTGGCGACAAGTCAAAATGATATCCCCATGGCGGGAGTAACACTACCTTCAGATGTACTTTTCAACTTTACCGGCGAGGCATCTTCATCCTTGTTATCAGATTTACCCTTAGCCCCAGCCTGCTTTAACAGGCGGACGATTTCAGTATCCCCGTTCTGTTCTGCCCACATTAAGGCTGTCGCACCATCATTAGCTTTAGAATTGACATCGGCACCCTTAGCCAGTAAAACCTTAACGATTTCAGTATGTCCTTTTAATGCCGCTATCATCAAAGCTGTCCAACCGGCGTTATTCTTCACACTAGCATCAGCACCTTTGGCCGATAAAGTCTCAACGGTTTCAGCATATCCGTTCTGCGCTGCCAATATCAAGGCTGTCGCACCATATTTATCCTGGGCATTAACATCGGCGCCTTGAGCCAGCAAAGCCGTGACGGTTTCCGTATGCCCGTTCGTTGCTGCATCAAGCAACCGCTGATTCAAGTCCTGCGCGAAGACGGTAACCGAAACCAGTAACATTAACAATACAATTCCACTGAATATTTTTATTGTTCGAAGCATTTTTTGCTCCTATTGCCGGGTATGAATAAACTTACCGCAAGATTCTTAATTATCAGTTTGCTTTGAATACATCCACCCCTTTGGCTGAATCAAGACATTGAGCGATTCTTCGCTCCTCGTTTTTTGTCAAAACGACTATGGAAATTAATGGTTTTCTTCGGATATTTCTTGTAGCATGATAATTCATTCCTTCCCCCGCGCTTAAAATCAATTCGCCGGTTTTGAAGCTAACTCGATATTCAGTTCTAATTGAAGACCGTTAAACCCTGTGCTATCACTATGCATTCTGTGGTTGCCGATCTCGCCGTCTTCTCCTTCGGGATTGCGCTTGCCCCCATGCATGCCATGGTCGCCATGCATGCCACCATGTCTACCCCCCGACATTCCCCCGCCCATCCTGTGTCCTCCCATACCGGAATTATTGCCGTTTTCCGATTCCCCTTCAGATTTATTCCAAGTATTACCCGGATTATCACCGGACATTCTTTCTGATTTGGGCATTTCTGGTTCAGGGATTTCAAAACATACATCAACTTGCTTAAGATTATTGTCGCTTAAGGCATAGGGATGCTGGGAATTTTTAACAATGGGTATCTTAAGTTCATAAATGATATTGCCGGATGAATTGCCTATCGCTACCTCAAGGCCAATTTCTTTTAAAAATTCAAACTGGTTTCTGATGCTATGGGCGCCCTTCGCGTTTATTATCTCTATTTTTTTAAACATATCTTCGAGTAATTTAACCGTTTGCTCCGGTTCCATAGGTTTTTGCTTGTCCGCGGAAAATCCCGGTATGTGTGTCATGCCTATAGGAAAACGAATTCCCAACTTTTTATCATCGTCATTATTATTGAACCATACGGTAAAACCCGACATCATCATCAAGCGGCATAAATTTTTATCCCAGCAATACATATGCAGATATAAATAATTCTCGTCGTTGAATATACCGAAAACGACATCCTGACTGTTAATGCTTATTTTGCGGTCCTGCCATTCGTCGCTTTTACCATCGATAATAATTGCGCGGTCTCGCCACCGGCTGGTTATTGTGGACGCCCCGCATTCCGCAGAAAAAATACCCGGCAGCGCTAAAATAAACAAAACCGATACAAAGAATAATTTTAAGGTCTTTATATTATTCGTCAGAATCATTTGTTGCATTACCCGGCGCAGTAAGATTTGCTGCGTTATCCTTGTCGCTCACATCTGAGTTTAATGTACCGGTTTGATTATCTTCTTCATCATCGAAGACATAATCATAACTAGTTGCCTTTAACCCCATTTCGGTTTTTTCGATGGTTATTTCAACTTTATCGCCTACCTCCACATAAGAATCTTCTAAGAATTCTTTGGTTGTGAAGATTTTTGTTCCGTCAACAATTATATAAGTTGAATCGGCGGCAATTTGCTTAACGGTTCCTTTGATTTTTGATTCCGCAGTTTTTTGTACGCTGGATGTCGCAGTGAAATTTCCCGCCTCTTTATTAATACCCGAATTTTGAGCGAAAACCAGGGCTGGAAACAATACTCCCACATAGGAAAACATGGCGATATTTATAACATTATCAAAAAATAATTCCAATTCCTGTTATTCCCCGCCGGAACCCTGGTCATTGCCGCTATGCCCGCCGCCGCGATTACCTCCGTGGTTATGGCCGTGTTTTCCGGCTTTTCGCTCCTCTCGTTTTTGTTTTAGTTTCGTCACCTGGTCAGCGTTCAAATACTTGGCTAATTTTGTATCCCTCTCCTGGTTTAGTTTTTCCATCTGTTCTTTGATTGCTTCGCGAGAGTCATGGCCCTGTTCTTTTGCTTGTTCCCAGAGGTCTTTACGCTTCTTCATGTCCTCGGTAATGATCGGTAGTATTTTAGCCGCCTGATCGTCGGTTAAATTAAGGTCGGCTTTCATTTTCTCTACCACTGCCTCCGGTGTTTGTTCCTTATGTTGGGCATGCACTACGCCGACGGCTAGAAACAAGGTTACCACTGCGAATAAAAATGCCGTGAAAGACTTCCCCTTACCATTCATAACCCTCCTTTAACCCTGCGGCTTGTAGGTTGAGTCAAATCAACCTGCTTGCCGTAGGGAGGTTCGTTATATCCTTGTAAAATCCGGTATGGCTTATTCGTTTTCCTCAGACACATTAGCCTCTTGTGCGGGAGGATTCTTATTTCCCTTTCCCCACGCTCCATGTTGCTTCCATCCCATTTCCATTGCGCGGTGAGAACGCATCTCTTTGAGCTTTTTCTGCTGATCTTTAGTAATAATTTTATTCAGGTTTACGCAGGCTTCAACTGCATCTTTAGCCTTCTGCGCCTTAGCGACGTATTCTTTGTCAAGAAGGCCATTGATGGTTTTGATATCGGCCTCGTCTTTTCTAAGCCCTTCTTTAATATCCAAAGCCAACAATTCGATGTCCGCGTTCTCCTTTATAATGGTCTTGAGAAAATTGTATTTCAGCGTTTCTACCTTTTCTTTCTGGTCATCGGTCAGGCCGATATCGGCGGAACGCCCTAAGATAAGACCGACTTTGAAAAAAAAGAGCCTGTCCATGCCATGTTCAGCCCCCATACCCTTATGCATACCCATCATATGATGCCCACCCATGAAACCGCCGTCTTGCGGCCGCATCTTTTCACACCCTCCCATGGCGGAATTCTTTTTTAAATTTCCTTCGGCAAAAGCTACTGACGACACAGCTACCGCCGCACAAAATAGTACCAGAAAAATCTTCCCCGCATGTCTCATACCGTTTCTCCTTTTTTGTTGCTACCAGCTCATAAACCCTATTTTTAATTCCCGTACATCACTTGTAATAGCTTATCTTTTGAAAATTCACTGATACAATTCCGCTACCGATTTTTATTACTTATTATCCAAGACGTTTTCCTACCCACCCTCTACTTTCCATACAAAACTGTTAACTGTTTAACGGTCGGATGGCCCTCGTAATATTCCCCCTGCGGGCCGATATAGCCCGTTTCGTTTTTAGTTAATGTAACCGGCGTGTATCCGCCGTGCGCGTTAGGGATGTTGATTACTACCGATTCACCGGATGTCGCCTTAGGTTGCGCAACGGCAGGAACAGCTATCGCCGCAGTGGCGACAGGCGCGGTCACAACCGCAGTAGCTGCTGGAGCCGGGACAACGACATATCCGGTAGGACATGGCCGGTAGTAGATACTGTCATAATAATAGTACGGTGCTCCATTTACATAGACGGTATCATGATGAGGCGGAAGCGTTGCGACTATTGTGTCAACTACCAACGCGGTTGAAAACCAGCCCCAAAACCATCCACTATCACACCAGCGACCACCACGATAGTGGTAGCCGCCGTGGCCACCGTAGCTACCATGACCGCCATGACCGCCATGGCCTCCCCACGCAAATGCATTCGATGAATAAGGTAGGCTGGAGGCCAAAAAAATAACTATAACTACCAAAAGTTTGTTTTTTAAGACTTGTTTTATCATAGACCGTCCTCCTCCTTGGAATATATTTTACGCATCCTTCTTGATGACTTAGACAAATATTCTATCAAAATAGTTCCCTAAAAGCGCACGGTACAAAAATTATATCTGGATCCACCGGTATAGTTACCGAACTGGCCATTGCTATAGTTACAGTTTTTTGGGGTAAGGCAAGGAAAAAATTTATTCTTCTTTTACCTCTATAAATACTACATTGCCGGCGGCCTTGAGAGGTTTGGCCTACGGAATACCTTTTGATAAATCGAAACAAATAAAAACCCCTGGCTGAATTACCAGCCAGGGGTTTCTTTATCTTTCGCTGTGATTCGAGAGATGAAAAGAATGGGGTGGCTGGGTAGACGAGGTTAGAACCTGCCGCCTCGCTTAAACCGCTGGTTCATACTTATTTATCCATACTATCCAGAATCCTGTCTACATCACCTTCTACGTGTAACACAATGGGAGCAATATCATCACCCCCATTTTTGATTAACATTGTTACCGGGAAACGGGCGAAAGGTTTAGTATCGGTCAACTGCGCAAGGATCTGTCCTTCGCTAATACCATCGGGAATTGTATCGAAGCTGAAAAACCCATTCTTATCAACGAACTCCGTCTGGTTCCCCAGACTGACTACGTATCCCGCCAAAGGCGATGCCGGCATAACCAACTTGTTTCCTTCGATTTTAGAGCCGGCGGCGGTCAGCGCGTCTTTATCCTGCGGGGTTAAATTAGCGAAAAAATCCGCTGGGTAAACCTGGTTAACCTGCGCCAAGACTCTCCCCACATAAAGCTTTTTCCTACCATCGATATCGTCCGCTTTTTTAGGCACATTGACTGGGGAGCCGGCTTGTGTATTTAAACCGGGCGGTGCGCCAGCCCCGGCTGCCCAACATGGGCCAAAGCTGAATGTCAAATACACCCCTATCAAAAATAGTTTCATACTATTCTCTCCCCTAGGAAGCTATATCCTGCATCCCTATTAAAATAAGACTTGGTTTACTATAAATACTGATTTTTGAGCTAAATTTATTTTTTGCACTGCGCGGCAAATTGAGCTACGAAATGCTGATTTTTTAACCTTAGTCATTTTTTGTACCGCGCGGTTGGCGCGTTCAAGAGCGGAGGGCTAGTGTTAAGAATAAGAAAGAACGGGAATCTCTACCGGCGGTAGCCTGTTGCCTTTAAGCCGGATGAGTTAATTATACACCTAAAAGAAAGCTAAAAAAATGATAATTTTGGAAGGAGTTTCAGGGAGTTTGGGCTTGTCCGGTACCAGGGGGATGCCAAAAAAATGAGACTCATAACCGATGGTAAAATCAGCGTTTTGCCCGGGTTTAATGAATCCCGTGAACGGGGCAGGTCAAACCCCTACCGCAAATGATTACATACCGGGCAGCGCAAGACCCGCCCCTGCACGAACAAAATCCGAGATTGCCACGCCGCGCAATGGTTCGACTGAGCCCAACACGAGTAGTGCGGCTCGCAATGACGACCTTGATAATAACCTAGCTTATTTTAAACCCTCAATATCCGTGATCGGTGCGATATCCTGCAAGGATAAGCCTAGCGGGTCATGCTGCAATTTGGCGTTGATTCCTCTGTCGATAAAAAGTTTACGGCCGCTTCCAAACTCAATAGAAATATTTGGTTCATTATTTTTTGCCATTTCGCTCGCTGTTAAATCGAGATATTCTTTATAAGCATATTCCCGGTAAGTTCTGGTATCGAGGTTAAAAGCCGTTCCTTTCCCGTTCTCGGGATAGTAATAGATCTCTCTTCCCCGATAGCCATAGTATTGCGTAATCGGACCGGCTACAACGATCGGAGCGCTCCCGGGGTATTTAACGGCGAGCGACGGTTTGGACCATTTAGGGTTTGCGGCAGCATTGTTGATTATTACTATGGTACCCTGACTATCCACCAAATGGATATTTACCGCATCATAACCAAGACCGCGGATATCGTCATTCAGCGGCGCAGGCGTTAATTTTCCGGTTTTAAGATCGAACCAGCAATAATCACGGGGTTGGCGTATAAGTATTTTATCTCCTTTTACGCCGCTAATATACAATTCACTATAATCATCGTGCGCTCGTTTATCAAGGAGGTTTGCGGCATAGACAATCTTAACGTTTTTCGAATTAATATCGTATGTGGCTATATATACCCTCTTGACAATAGTCCTTGAGCCTCCTCCGTCAGGAAACGCGTTTAATCCCGCGGCGGGTTGATAGATGCAGCGGTTAAATGTGAATAAAACTGTATGTTGGTCGTCCAGCAGATTAGCCGATAAAAAGCGGCTAATGTCATGCGGGTCACCCCAGCCGATCAAGAAATTACCATGATCTACTTTTGAAGCGGCAAAGGAATGGATCGGTTGCAAAATTAAGGCAAGCAATAACAAACAAAATATTTTTTTCATCACAAATGCCTCCTTGCTTAGAACCTACCCGTGCCATTCAGATTAACCAGGATTAGGGCTTGAAAACTACTGTATCCGGTCTGTCGTCGATAGATGCGTCCCCTTTTCAATTCTTTCCTAGATCTAGCCCAATTGCAATACCTATGGGTTAACCTTGCGTTTTCGGCAGGATAAAAATAAGCTTACTGCCCTTGCCTATCTCACTTTCGATCCAGATTTTCCCCTTGTGCAGCTCGACAATACCTTTTACTATAGACAGTCCCAGGCCCGTGCCTTCGTATTTCTCGGCGGCAACGCGTTCAAATTTATCAAATATCTTTCCAAAATATTCTTTGGCAACACCGGGGCCGGTATCGGAAATTTCAAAGCGCATATCTTTGTCCGGTCCCTTAGCAAGCTGAACGGTTATGCTGCCGCCGCCGGGTGTGTACTTTATGGCATTATTCAGGAGGTTAATAATAACCTGGCTTATCTTATCCCGGTCAGCCTGGATTGGGCCGATGCCTTGCTCAATATTGATTTTTAGCGTAAGCTGCTTTTTCGATATTTCGTTTGCGTAGTTATTTAATATTTCTGTGATCAGGAGACCCATCTCGAATTGTTCCTTTCGCATATTGGTCTTACCCGATTCTATTTTAGCGAGATCAAGCAGGTCGGTTACCAAACGGATAAGCCGCTCTGTGCTCTGCTTGCCGGCCTCAAGGATACTCTTCTGTTCCGCGTTTATTTCACCGGCCAAGCCTTCGGTAACTATGGCCAGAGATTCTTTTATAGCCGTCAGGGGATTTTTGAATTCATGGGAGACGTTAGCGACAAAGTCGGATTTGCGATTATTTATTTCTTCGAGATTTTTTATGATCTCCGACCGGAAAATGCCAAGGATGCTGATTATTGACCACCCAATCGTTATCGCGCAGAGAGCCCGGAACACCTGGGTAGGTATCGCGATTATTGAAAAAAAATATTCGTCATTTAAAAAGGTTAAAACACCGCCCCGGCTTTTATTAACAATCAGGCCGGCCAGGATGGCGTAGGCTAAAAAAGATATGCCGGCGGCGAGGAAATATTTTTTTACCTTAAACGGCGCGAGCGCGGCCTCTTCGTATTTATAGTATAGAAAAAAACCGATACCGCTTAATACTCCTCCCGGAAACGCGAGAAGATACCGCGTCCAGGCGGACCATGTTTTCAACAAACCTTGGTTAAAGACGCTGATAATACAGATAGTAGTGATTGCGATCAGGGTTGTTGCCCCTGTCAACAGATCGGCAAATTTTTTTAATCCGGCCGGGTATTTTTGCCTTTCGAGACGAAAGAACTGCCGCCCGAATTCAAATAAAAAAACAAAAGAAATCGATAGTACGAATAATCGAACGCTATCCAAAAAATCGCTTCGGCCCTTTATTATCGCCAGATTGTCCAGCCATTCGTTTATGCCGTGGATTAACCCGAACCATCCTAAAAATCCCAGGATACCAGCCAACCTAAATTTGCTTTTACTGACCGTATGGGAAAAAATAACAATGCCCATAGTAAAAAAAGCGAGGCCATAGATAAAATATACCGCTTCTAAATTGTTTTTTAATATAGCGCCCACCGGTATAACCTCTCTTAATTATAGCATTATGGTAAATATAACTCTTAAATGTATGCTAACCAAAAAATATTTTCACCACCCGCTTGCTACCCGTGCCATTCAAATTGCGGCTCAAAAACTGGTGCATAATGTCTGTCGGCGAAAATTGACACAAAAGTATATGCTCGATTTTCCGCTGATTTGACCTTGAAAACCGATTCCCTTAAATGGCCCAACGTTCTGCCCGCACCCAAGGGGTAAAAAAGCTGTAGTTTTTAGGATAGAAAAAGGAGACATACCGCCGGCAGAGAGAAACACACTATCCTCTACCCTATCCAGCTTGGCTAATTATACACCTAAAAGGAGCCTAAAAGAATGAGAATTTTTGAAGGGATTTTAGTAATTTTGAGCTTTTCTGTTACTAGGGGGGTGCCGAAAAGATGAGACGGGGTAAATTACACCCACTTTATTTATCTAAACTCACGCAGGTAACGTTTTACTCCATCGTGGTTGCTAACTAATACAAGATAATAAATATCATTCTCGGCCTTCACGACAATTCTTAAACGCAGCCCGGCGCGGAACTCATATTTGTTGTGGTTTATCTTCTTAAAGCCTAAACCAGCGGGAGCGCGGCCGTAAAGAACAAAATCATTAAACTACTCAAGGCTTCCGGCGAGTTGTTCTTTTTCTCCGGCACTCAAGCGTTTAACGCTCCGCTCAAAAGAAGGCAATATTATTATCTGTTTGATTTAGCCAGTTTTTTCACATACCCTGAGAAATCTTTACCGGCCTTAAATGCTTTTCCGTGTTTCTTTTCTTTTTCCACTATCGCATCGACGGCTTTTAATTCCTCGGCGGTATAGCGTTCCTTTACCTCGATAGGGATGAGCTTGATGTAATTTTTTTCCACATCCACCGCGAATAATTCCTGTGGTCTCAACCGGAGCCTCTGGACAATCGCATGAGGCAAAGTAATTTGGTTTTTGGCTTTTAACCGGGCAATGGTCATAGTTTGCACCTCCGATTAATATATAACATAAGTTAGAAAGTATGTTAAGTTAGAAATTCTTACTTGTTAATTTCCTACCTACCCGTCTCCCCGGGTCAGCCAGAGTGCCGACAAATGTTTTTGGACCTTTAAGTGCTAATCGCAGAAAACATCTACAGTGGATACTTTTAGAGGTTGTTTGGCATTTTATCCGTAAGCAGCCGGACAAACTTAGTAAATACGAAGTTATTTCAAAAAGGAAAAACGTCAATACGGCAAAAGTGGCTATCGCCAGGGATATGTTAAAAGTAATCTATCATATCCTTAAAGAAAAACGGCCGTTTTACAAGAAAGAACAAATTCAGTCAGTGGCAGCGCCTGTGCTCATAGGGGTCTGAAGCTCCGATTTACCGGGGGCTCCCCGAGGTCTGATTAGCAAGGCGCTTGCTGCTCCGATATTATCATGCAGGTTAGCTAATCTAACGCTGCCGATAGGTGACTGAAGGCTGGATTTGTCCAGTGCTTCATATGATATCCACAGAGCGGCTGGATTTTTAAAAATGTTTTTACAAAGAATATAGATTCAAAAAAACTTTAGCGGGGCCGCTTTGTTTATTGTTGACTTTTATTTCCGTAGGTGACCCCTATGTTTTTTCAAGGCAACAGTTAATCGTAAGAAACAACCATTTGCATTGCTGTGTTGGCATTCGGGAAGGGATACCGCACGGTTCCCGTACCATTGCCGAGGACGCCATCAAGCTGGAGGTCAACCCTCCCCGCCGCGCTGGTGTTTGTTGTCGCGGGAATGTTGGTTGCGACGATATAGCGCGCTTGTTCGAGAGTACCGTCTCCGCTCCAATCATACATCGCACTGGAGTTAAAACTATAGTTGCCACTCCAAGGGTTTCTCCTCGGCCATTTTTCTAAGTAGGGCCCATCCCAGGAAAGGTTGGAAACCGATCCGGTAGAATTGTTAATAAAACCTGAACCGTTGCTGGTATTATCCGGCCAGTAACCGATATCGGAATAAAACGCCATCGCCGAGGTTTTCATGGCCTTATAATCGCCGATAAAAGCGCTTACCTTGCCTTTTTCGATTGCCTTAAAAGCGTTGGGCGCGACAACTGCCGCGAGTACCGCGATAATGGCGATAACAACGATTAGCTCGACCAAAGTAAAGGCCTTTTTCATTTAGCACCTCCTTCTTACTTATACTTTGCAGACCCAAAAACCCACCGTTTACCATCCCCATGCAGTCGAAAAAAATCCTGGCGTAAGACAAAAGAGCAATCCAGGATTTTTAGTGTTAGGATAAAAGAGAAAGCCGCCACCCTGCATTTGTATGCAAGATGGCGGCCCGACCATCTTAAATCCTCCAGAAGTTATTCTTCTGGACCCTTATACATTACCCTTATTTTTTTGATAAAAAATTAGCTTACAATTAAGTATAGGATATTTTACTAATTTTGTCAAGATATGGAAAATGCGGTTAGCTTAAGGCTGGGGAAACACAAGCAAGGGGGTGCTTGCATTTCTTTCGCAACCTACCCGTGCCATCCAAATAACCATTGCTTTCCAGATCCATTCTCAAGTCATATCTCAAGGGAGATAACCTTCTTTATTTATCATGGTTGCAATCCGCGGGAGATCATATAGTTCTTTATCCTGTCGGCATGGTCTTTATCCCCGCTGTTCAAATCCTGGAAGAGATTGTCGACGGCGGATTCCGCTTTACCGGCCATAAATTCCTGGTAATGGATTTCGTAGCCGGATGTTTCGATATCGATAGCCACGCGGAAAGTTTCTTCTCTTTGCGGAGGGTTAGCCTTATATTTTTCGATTAAGGCGGTTAATTTCTTATTGGTGTCTACCATTTTCGGCAAGCTAAAGGATAACAGTTTTTTCGGGAAAATACCGGCCGGCTGGAAATGTTCTTTTACGCTCCTGATAAGTGAAGCGTGGTTATTTTCCTCCAGGGCAAGATTCCACCAGAAATCGTAGTCTTCCTTGAACCAGGAAGCGAACAGGGAGTATAATTCACCAACCTTCAGTTCTAATTTTATCGCTTCGTCAAACAATAAGGTCTGGTCTGTATCCATCTTGGCGGTTATTTACTTAAAATCTTACTTCACAAAATCATGGATCATAAAAGCCTATTTATTCTCTGCAATAATCTTTTTGGTTTATTTAACATATTCGGGAAAACGTTAACTTTTATTGTTTTTATACTTTTTAACGATACGGATTATCTCGGCATTATCAAAAGGTTTAGAGAGATATTCGTCGGCGCCGATTGTGTGAGCAAGGAGAAAATTGGCATAATACCCGGATAGCATTATTGTTCTGGTTTTCAGGCCATTGGCTTTAACGTATTTGACCAATTCAAGGCCGGTCGGCGGAGGAATACTATAGTCAAAGATAGCTAAATCATAGCTCTTGGTTTTTAATAAATCCAGAGCCATTTCTCCGTTGGAAGCAATATCTGCCAGGCAACCTTCTTTCTCCAACAGCTTTTTCAATTCTTCTGCTATCTTAGGCTCATCGTCGACGATAAGTATTTTCATACTGGAAATGCCTTTATGCCAACAACTTCTTTTTTCTATTGGTTTACCACAACCGCGCGGCCGTTTATAAGTCGATGCTGCTGCCAGCATTACGTTAACCAGCCAGCGGCACATTTATAAAATTCAACGCTATTACATATATTTTTTCAGCTTAGGATAAAATTCGGCATCTACCCGTGCCATTCAAATTACGGCTCAAAAACTGGTGCATAATGTCTGGCGGCGAAAATTGACACAAAAGTATATGCTCGATTTTCCGCTGATTTGACCTTGAAAACCGATTCCCTTAAATGGCCCAACGTTCTGCCCGCACCCGAGGGGTAAAAAAGCTGTAGTTTTTAGGATAGGAAAAGGAGACATACCGCCGGCAGAGAGAAACACACTATCCTCTACCCTATCCAGCTTGGCTAATTATACACCTAAAAGGAAGCTAAAAAAATGAGAATTTTGGAAGGGATTTCAGCGGATTGAAGCTTTTTTGTTACCAGGGGGATGCAGAAAAAATGCCGACTTTACGCTATTGGCTTACGCCGATAAAATATTTCTCCAAAAGTTAAAAATTTATCCCTAAAACATGATTTTTAAGCCGGATTTATTTCCGTGCCGCTTGATTTAACTTTCAGCTAAAAATCTGCGCATTTGGTCATGATTGCCGGCAAGAACGAGTAAACACTGTTCACCTTCACGACGGATAACTACTCGTAAATTCCGTTCCACTCCGGCTTCATAGTATGGTTTACGTAACTGTTTATAGAAAAATCTGGGCGCTATCGCCGAAGCCTTATTTAAATCGCCGTTGCTCTCATAATACGCATCCAAGGCTTCCAAAATTAAACCCACGATCTTTCTCTGTTCATCGGACAAACGCTTAAGGCACCTGTAAAAAGAAGGTCGATAATATAGCCCGAGCGACATGCTTAGATTTTTCCCCGTTTCAGACCAGTGATAAATTTCTTGGAGACTTTGGCCTGACGGCCTTTTTCTTTAATGCATAGGCCGTCGATTCGGCGATATTCTTCATCAGTAAATTCTTTTTCTCTGACTTCCAACGGTATAAGCTCGATACGGTTACGGACAACCTCCACGTTAAACAAAGAACCTTTGGCAAGTCCTAAAGTCTGGGCTATACGCTTAGGTATCGTTATCTGGTTTTTAGCCGTCATCAATATCGTCATATTTCACCTCCAATCCGAATATACCATATAAACCGATAATCGTCAAGGTAGAAAGTAAGGTAGCCTTACTGTCTCCTACTCGGGCCGTGCGGGTATTCTCCTACGCTCTTCGAGCTTCGGAGGAATCGCGCCGAAGTTCTCCTTCGCCGTTATTGACTTCGGAGAAATCTCGCCGAAGCTTTAGCGAAGGTGGACCTTGGCGAAGGAGAATAAGGCATTATTATTGGGGGTAGGTTGGGTTTTTACACAAACAGGAACGTCTTGTTTATGTTTATTTACGCTTCTTTCAACAGATAACTCGTACTGCGCCCTCCGGCAGAATCTTTAATCAGAATCCCCTTACCGGCGAGATCGAGTATATCTCGTAACGCCGTATCCTGTGAGCATTTGGTAATTTTCGCCCATTTAGAAGTAGTAAGCTTACCTTCAAATCCGTCCAATAATTTATTAAGCATGACGTGTTGTCGTTCATTAATCGTACCGGCCGGATGCTTTTCCCAGAATCGCGCTTTCCTGAATATACCCGCCAGTGTATTCTCGGTAGCCTCAAGCGCGCGGCCCATGCAACCCAAAAACCACTCCAGCCACATCGTTATATCGATGCCGACCTTTGAATCGACGGTATTTTTTTGTGTTTTTTCTAAGATATCATAATAAGCGTTTCGCTCCTGCCTTATCCGGGCCGACATACTGTAAAAACGTTCCCGGCTTCCATCGGAACGGGCAAGCTGCATATCCGCGACGGCGCGCGCAATGCGGCCGTTACCGTCATCAAAAGGGTGCAGCGTAACAAACCATAGGTGCGCGATCGCCGCTTTGATTACAGGGTCTATCTCCCCGGCACCGTTGAACCAGGTTAAAAATTTTTTCATCTCCTCATTAAGACAACCGGCCTCAGGCGCCTGAAAATGCACTTTCTCGCGGCCGACTGCCCCGGAAACAACCCTCATCGGGCCGTGACTGTCGGTGCGCCATGCTCCGGTGATGATTTTATGCATCCCGCTGCGCCCCGCGGGAAACAAACTGGCATGCCAGCCGAACAACCGGTCTTTGGCCAGGGGCTTATTGAAATTCCTGACCGCGTCCAGCATCATTTCGACAACCCCATCAACATGGCGATCGGAGGGGATAAGCCCGCCGATTTCCATCCCCAGCTTTCGCGCGATCGATGAACGCACTTTGGCCGGATCAAGTTTTTCCCCTTCGATTTCGCTGCTTTTTAAAACATCCAGGGTAAGGGTGCACAGCGTCGCCTCCGAACGCAAAGCCAGGCCCAAGGCTTCCATTCGTCCCATCAAACGCCCCTGGCGATTACGAACACTTCCCAACGTCGAAGCGATCCGCTCCTGGTTCCAGGTAAATTTCGGCCAAGTATCCAATTGATAAATGTATGCCGTCTTCTTCATATGGCAGGCTAAGGATATATATTATATTCTCCGCACCTCTTGCGGAGAATATACCACATATTCTCCGCAGATGCAAGGGGGATGTTTACACGCGGCAGGAAGAATTTGGGGGCGCGATAAGATTAAAGGGCGCTGTCCCCTTTTCCTATCCTTGCGGGCGCTTCCGTTAAAGGCTACAACTTTCATTTATTATACTCCTTCCATATCGCATCCAGCGCCTCGGCCGCGCGCATATGCAATTTTATATCCACCAAATCAGATATTTCGGTATCTTCGAGATTGATTTCAATCGTTGGCCGGCCTAAATGCTTCGCTGCTATCATCGGCTGACTGATATACGGAAAAATGCTGCTCGTGCCTATTGAAAAGTAGATATCGAATCCCCGCGTTAATTCTCGTTCAAGCATCGCCAGCTTATCGATCGGTAGCATTTCTCCGAAGAAAACCACTTCTGGCCGGGCGATGCCGGCGCAATCAGGGCATCTGGGTGGTATATTAATTCCACTGTAATCTTTGACTACGCCTCGCCACTCGCAGTTCGTACAGACTAATTTGTGCATATCCCCGTGGATATCGATGATATTGCGCGAACCGGCAACACAATGAAATCCATCAATATTCTGAGTAAGCACCCAGACACGCGCAAAGTGCTTCTCCATCTCGGCAATCACTTCATGACCACGGTTAAAGGTAGTATTGCGGCAATTATTTTCTATCTGGGAAAGGTATTTCCAAGTTACTTGCGGCCGCTTCGCTAACGTTTCTCCGGCCAGAGCCGTTTCTACCGAGATACCATCTTCGGTTAACTTATCATTATACAATCCGCCGATCCCGCGATATGTCGGCAACCCTGAATCCGCGGAAATCCCCGCTCCCGTAATAAACAGGATACTTTTACAATTTTTTAAAAGCTTCGCAATTTGGCCTATCGCTCCCGGATGGCTATTCATCGGCTATGCCTATTTTAACTGCTCGAGGGTTATCGTATCGCCGGCTTTGATATCTTTAAGGATCGATATCTCACTGGTTACCTTACCTACAATATTTACCTCTGATGCCGGCATTGGTTTGTTGTCAATGCTTACGGGAGTTTTTCCAAAAAAGATACAGAGGCAATGGCCTTGCGGCCAATAAGCGATAGCGCCTACTTCTACATCTAAAGTGGCATTTTCTGGTTTTAAGCTAACCGGGATTTTAAAATATATCTCATCGCCCCAGGTACTTGCTTTTGCTTCAAGGGGAAGTTTTTCGTAAATCTTTAGGGCGGTTTGGGAGTTGTTAAGTTCGCCTTCGATGGTTACCTTGGAAGTTTTAAAAACAATATTCATAGTGCGTAGCACAGCGGTGCCTTCCCTTAGGCGAAGCCTGGCGTAGCCGGGCGAAGCCCCGAGAGCTTCGGAGAAATGTCCAAAGGAGATTTCTCCGATATATAGGCGTATCGGGGGATTAATTATGCGAGTAAGTGTGTCTGTCCCGTTTTAAAGAAAATATTTCATCTCTCGCTCAGAGTACTTCGCTCAAGGGCACGAAGTAAAAAAATTAAAGGGCATTGACCCCTTTATCCCAACGAACAAGAAAATTCCTCACAAACTATCCCTGCGGTAAAAAACCGCAGGGAGTTATCGATGAAGCGACTTAAACCGCTTTCCGACCGCTGATGATACGCAGGGCAACAACGATAATAGCGATAACAAGCAAGATATGGATAAACCCGCCCATCGTGTATGATGTAACCAACCCCAATAGCCAAAGCGCAATCATAATAACTGCAATTGTGTATAACATATCCGACCTCCTTTTTAATGGTAGCTCAATGCTAACTCTTTTTTTATTATCCCTGGGAACCGGAGATTTTTTGCACCGGCAGGTTATCCGGCACAGCGCTGAAAAATTATTCCGGCTTCATAACATCATTTTATAGAGTATTCAAAATAGAATCAATTGTACCTGGGTACACTCATCGGATTTTGCTGTGTCGCATGGTAAAATTTTACGCTAAGCGGTTGCGACAAATTATCGATCTGCGCGTGCTGCTGTAGACCATGGCCTTCCCGTGCAAATATATGCTATAAACATATCCTGTCCGTCCGCATAGCCCTATTAAAAACATGACTCCGCCAGAGTTTGCCGGAAGATATAAAAACCTGGCCTTAGAAGGCAAAAATCTAAAGTTGCCATTGGTCTAGTTTTCGGGGCGCAGTCAAAGACTAAAAAACTCCAATTAACTTTGGCACAAAGAATGGGGTAAGGTCAATGGGGTATAAAACCGGAAAAAATTCAGGAAAACTGAAATGCCAATCGCGGATGGGTGGGATGATGAAGCACAAATGTACTCCCCGCGGGGCTTACCGCGGGGTATCTAGCTTCATTTCTCCGAAGTTCTCCTTCGCCATTATTGGCTTCGGAGAAATCTCACCGAAGCTTTAGCGAAGGTGGACCTTGGCGAAGGAGAATAAGGCATTATTATCGGGGGGGATAGGGTAGATTTCTACACGGGTAGGGATTTATTTTTTTATACTGCGCGAAGGGAAATATTTCCCCGGAGTTCAAGCGTCAATTCTTCAGCCGGCTTAATATACCTGCCGTTTTTCTGGTACAAGCCGTTGGTAAGCCTTTTTTCTGAATCCTTAAAGTTTTCTTCCGCTCCATAACCGCCGACGTTCATGTTATTGCTGAATTCAAAGATCATCTGATTGATAGAACCAAGGGTCTTCTTGTCTATAGTCCGAGCGCATACGACATTCCCGGCCTTCTCAAGAAAACCCTTTATAGTATCCGCGCTAAACCCGTCTTCATACAACCTGCGCCCTAAATTATTACTGAAAAGCGCATCAAGCCTCTTTATCTGTTCACGCTTTACATCATAAGCCACAACCGCGTACAACGTCGCCACGTGACAAAAAATCACACATTTACGCCGCTGCAAAAAGAACAGGTGCGCGTACCACTCGTCAAATCCAGCATCCTGGATATCAGCAAGGGAAGTTTTGCTTATCCCCATTTCTTTCAGTAATTTTGCGGTGCAGCGAATAGTCATTTATATGGTTTCCCTAGAACAATTAATTTGTGTGTCCCCGGAATTCTATATTCCCAGTGCTTAAACCCGGCAGGCGCATTTTTTATTTTTCAGGATAATCTTCTGCTGCTGGATGGTATTTATAAAACTATCCTGGCTTCCCGCGCCCTTAGCCAGTCTTTTATCCAGGGGGCTTTGGTGGCGATAACCGCGGGCCAGCATCTCCCCTGCTAATGATTCATGTCTCAAATAAAGCGCTTTTAGTTTGCCTTGCCAGCGCAGTGTCTCGGGATGACGGGAATAGCCTTTTTTATTGCCGGTAATCACCGCCCAGATAGCGTGCAATTCGCGGTGTTCGCCCAATAAATGGTTACGGCATAATTTTTCCGGCGCGATATCCCAGATGCGCATAAAAATCACAAGTTTAATGACAAATACCAAAGCGCGAATAACAAAACAAATAATTTTTAACCACCCGCTCTCCCGCCTTTGGCGGGATCGCTAGAGGACAGCGCAGAGCGAAGCGGAGCCTCCCGCAAGGGACGAAGGTCAGTGCGAAGCTAGCGAAGCGTATCCCGGAAGCTTCCCGGAAATATCCAAAGGAGATTTCCGGGATATCCAGGCGAAACGGGACTCCCTGTGGGACGGAGAAAAATTTAATTTCAAGATTCCCGCCAAAAGCAAGATACGGCGGCTAGGCAGGGGCTGACCCCGTTATTCTTATTCCCTTTTTCCAAAACTATTTCTCATTCAAGCGGTATCGAACAGCCCTTGCCGCCCCTTCTCTTATGACGATACCCAGGCGGACAAGCGGGCTGATGAGCTGATTAACGCGGGCGCGGTTGATCTTCATGGCATGCCCGATCTCTGACGCGCCCAAAACATTTTTTTTCTCCAGTAGCCCTAAAAGCTCTTCCTGTTTGGGTGTGAGTGATACCCCTTGCAACGAAAGAGTCCCGGCCTTGATTCTTTTTTGCACATCATCATGTGCCCAGGCCAGGCCTTCGGCAACATATTCCACCCAGTGAGTAAAATCACCATCCATGTCACGCGTCTGCTGAATCATGTCGTAATAACGAGGCCTGTCTTGAGCAAAGAAATCATCAAGGCCCAAAGTGCAAAGCGGGTCAAAACCCTTTTCCCAAAGGAGCCACTGTCCAACCGCGCGAGCCACACGACCATTGCCATCCACAAAGGGATGGATCGTCAAAAACTCGTGCGCAAAGATGGCGCTACGAATAACCGGATGTAAGGATTCATCCTTTGACCAGGCAAAAAGGGCCTTCATCCGTCCCGGAACCCGGGCAGGAAGCGGCGGGGTAAAAATAACTTTATTGCGGGCATCCACGATATAGTTCTGGACACTGCGATACCGGCCCGTTCGATCTCTGGCCAAAAGCCCCTTGATCATTCGCGCATGCACCGCCAAAAGCCCAAGTTCGGTAACCGGCTTATGTTTACTCTTTAAAATCTGGCGCATGGCCCCAACGCAATTGGCGACCTCTGTCTTTTGCTTCTCTTCAACCAGGAGATCCCGGCCGTCCACCACCGCTCGAACCTGGGCCAGGGACAGGAGATTACCTTCGATCCATGTCGATGAGTGAACGCTCCGGGCAAAAGCATCCCGCTCCAAGGGGGCCTTAACAGACACTTTCAGCCGCGAGTTTCTGACCAGCGCGCCCACGATGGCGATTTGCTCAAACAATTTTAAAAGGTGTGGCGCTATGCGATATTGGGCCTTAAACATAATATAAGTTTACCATATCGTATAGGTATTGTATAGGGAATTGTCTAGGACAATTCACATTTTCCGCCAAAGGCCAGCGGCCTTGCCGCTAGGCAGGCGAGACCTCGCCATCTCGTCATCATTGATGACGGATGGCGGGCAAAGGCTGGCCCCGTTATTCTTTCAGGGCCTAAATGGAATCATTCTTGCCTTTCAGGCCTTGTTCGATTTTTTGGACCGGCACGCGGATAAAGCCAGGGCGGTAATGACCATGGCAATACCTGCCAGTGCCATTTAGATTAACCAGGATTAGGGCTTGAAAACTGTTACATCAGGCTGTCGTCGAAAATGACCCCGAAGGTATTCCATGTCTTGTTTTTTATTCTTCTTCGCCGAATACCCCGCGGCTTACCGCGGGGATGAAGGCGTAAGAAGAACTGCTGCGAAGCCACGAGCGAAGCGAGGGCGAAGCAGAGCTATACAGGCATTCGGCTTCGAAGAAATGAAGCTAGATACCCTGCGGCAAGCTCACCTCGCTTCGTATTGGCGAAGCGGGCCGCAGGGAGAACATCGGTGCTTCATTAATATAAGGACCAGGAAGGTATATATTGCCGGGATTAGCCAGAAACCGGACCGTAAATGGGTAGTTGACGCGGCAAGAAGCGTTTCCTTCTTGTTCCAGGACAATACCAAAAAGCTCCTTGTCCGGGATGGGGATGGTAAATTCTCCCAAGAATTCGATGAATTATTCAAAGAATTTAACATGACGGTAAAGAAACTACCTTACCGCTCCCCCAATCTTAATCCTTATGCCGAAGGGTTTGTGGGGACGATACGCAGAGAATGCTTAGACCATTTTTTTGTATTCGGACAAGAACATTTTAAATATTTAACCCAAGCTTTGTATTAGGCGTGGATGAAGAATGCTAATGCTTTGGAGCGAAAGGGGTTACAAAAAACACAGGCATACTTGAAAAGTATGTCGAGTATTTTTGTAACCCTTTGTAGCCCAAATGATTAGCGTTATTCGCCATGTCCTAATGCAAAGGTTGGGTTTTAACCCGGGAATATGTAGAGCATTACATTACTAAAAGACCTCATTCGGGAGTGGGTAACGAACCGCTGGAATATAAATCGGAGAAAAATTCAGGAAAGCTCAAATGCCAATCGCGGATGGGTGGATTGATCAGGCATTATTATTGGGGGTAGGTTTTCCGGCCGTCCGCCGCGGACAGTGATTCTTTTCATGATTGGTTTTAGATAAAAAGGCATCCGTTTCCCCATTCATCTTTTGCCCTACGCAAAAAACATTTTAATTACCCTTAATCGTTCCAAAATGCTTGTCTATTTATGCTCTTTAGCCTGTATGTTCTGGGAGATAATACCTACTGATTTTTCGTATTTTGCCTGCGAGATAAGATAATCCGAAATCGCTGACGTACGGCTTTGTTTGGCCGAAATAAGTTGAGTTTCGGCATCGGTCACCTCAATGATCGAGCCAAGGCCTTCCTGGTAACGCGCGTTCGCGATTTCAAGGTTTTCCGCCGACTGTTGCAGAAGTTTTCCCGTCACTTCCAGCCTTTCTTTAGCCTCCCTTAAACTCAAGACAGCATCTTGAACTTCGAGAATTACCTTAAGGGTCTCATTCTCTATTGCGTATTGGGCTATTTTCAAATTTTCCTGCGCAGCTTCCATCTTGGCCTTGGTCCGGAAGCCATCAAACCAGGGAAAGTTAACCGACACACCCGCATTCCAGTTCTTAACATTGCCTATTCCTTTGGCGCTGGTATCACTTACCTGATGCGCGCCGCCGGCGGAAATCACCGGCCAGTTACCTTTCTTCTTTGCCTCAAAATCAGCCTGCGCAGCGCGCGTCTGCGATGTCAATTTGGCAAGCTCAACACGGCTATCCATCGCGGTCTTCAGCGACCGCTTTAAATCAATATCAGCAATCATGGGAATGCCTGACTTCTCGACCACAAAATCGGGATTATCTTTCCTTCCCATAATATTATTAAGTAACACCTTCGCCAGTTTATAATTTTTTTCGGCCGTTACTAAGCTGAGCTTCGCATTTAATAACTCGACCTCGGCTTTAGTGACATCATATTTTTGCTTGTAGCCGACCTCAAATAATCCCCTTGCCCGGTCGAGATGAGCCCGTGACTGCACCAGTCCTTCCCTGGCTACGTCCAGCATAAGCTGGGCATTCAATACGCCGTAATATGCCTTTTTTGCCTCAAGTATTATATTCTCTTGCGTCTCCAGGAAAATACATTGAGCCGACGTCATATTTTCTTCCGCAAGCTTGATGTCGTTAAGGGTCTTTCCAAAATCCCAGATAAGCTGTTCGATTCCGCTGGACTCCGCCGCAACGTTGTACCTCTTTAATGAGCCGTTGTTTAACCCTGACGCCGCGCTTACCGGAACCGTTATTTTAGAAGCATCATAATGTGTGTAGCCAAGATTCGTCGACGCCTGCGGCAGGTAAGCCGACCTTGCCGCACCCGCCATCGCTTTATTGAAATAGACATTGCTGACAGATTCTTTAAGTACGGGATTATCCGCCAGCGAAGCCTTGACACAATCTTCGAGCGTAAGAACGGGGGGCTCCGCTGAAAATCCCACCCCGCCTTTCATCATCGTTAAAACCATTATAAACAATAATGCCTTTTTTCTAAATTTCATCACATCGTCCTCTTGAAAGTAGCAGTAGCAATACAAAGCATAACCGCGGTAAATACCAGCAAAAACAATATGTCCCCCTGTATGGCGACAAAACCCGTGCTTTTCAATATTAAGGACTTCAAAGCATGCACGGCGTAGGCTTCGGGATTAACCCTGGCAAAAGCCTTCAGCCATCCGGGAAGGCTTTCGATGGGGTATACCGCGCCGCTGGGAAAAAAGAATATAACATTTAAAAAACCTATTGTAACGCCGACGATACGGGGATGATCGGCTCTTCCCAGCACAACAAATACCATGCTAAGAAGCCCAAGCGCAGTAAGAACTATGGTCAGGAGAAGCAGCGCAAATGAAACCAGGCCGCCGGCAAGTTTTACCCCCGTCATAAACATCCCGCCCATCATGACAATAAAAGACAATAACGTGGTAACCAATACGCCGCTGATGATAATGCCGGCTACGATATCCATCTTTGTTAAAGGAGTCGAAAGGTAACTCTCGTGTATTCCGAGAAACTTGTCCATCACCAGGCTGAACGCGCCGGTAAACGTCGTTCCCATAAATATCGCCATAACGATAATACCGGGCACAAGCGAGGCGTCATAGTCTATTTTCTTATATAGTTCAACCGGCCGGAACTGGGATTGGGCCAGAGTACTGCGCACCGAAACATATCCCGACTTCAAATAGCTCATGGAACGGGATACTACGCTGGATACCCCGGCGGCAGATATACTGTCGGTGTTGTCGAGAAAAAGGCCTACCTGCGGGTTAACATGTTTGACCACGTCTTCGCTGAACCTGGGAGGTATTATCAGGGCGCCTTTGTAAAAACCGTTTTTGACCCCTTCAATCGCCGCCCGCTGGTCGCTCGACCGTGTCATATCTAAAGTATGCGGCCCGTCTTGTATCGCCTGAAGCAACTCTAACATCCTCCTGGCATACGGGCCATTATCCTGGTCAACCACCACTATCGGCAAATGCTTCAGCTCACCCTGAAAAGAATTGCCCATTATCACCAGGTAAACCAGCGGCATCAGGATACTCGCTATTAAGACTATCGGGTTCCTCGAAAATCTTCTCAGGTCCCTTTCGGTTATCGCTAAAGCTCTCATAGCCTGCCCCCGGGAAATTGCCTGGGCGCTCCCGCGCCAAGGATGAAGTTAGTTTTCTGAGCCTCTGCCTCTCTTATCGTCTTACCGGTATAATGTATAAAGACATCCTCAAGCGACTGCTTTTGTATGGCAAGGTAATCTATAGACCCATGCATCTTTTTAATGTCTTCGATGATTACCGGCATAGCCTTTGCCGCATCCGTGACATAAACCCTGGTATATTCATCTTTTTTGGTTATATTTTTCACAAACTGCATCGCCTTGAGGCTGGCTTCAACTTCTGGCGTATAGTTGCTCAACAACATTTCGATTATATCGAAACCGCCGATGCTTCTCTTCAGGTTAGAAGGAGAATCGAGTACGACGATCTTGCCATAATCGACGATTGCTATCCGGTCACACAAAAAATCAGCCTCATCCATATAATGCGTAGTTATAAATATAGTCAGTTTCGTTTCCTTGCGTATCTTATTCAAAAGATCCCAGATAACACGACGCGATTGCGGATCAAGGCCGGTGGTCGGCTCATCAAGAAAAAGTATATACGGCTTATGTATAAGGCCGCGCGCGATCTCCAACCGCCGCCTCATACCCCCCGAGTATGTGGCTACGAGTTCCTGGGCGCGGTTTGCCAGGCCTACGGTCTCAAGCAGATATTTTATAGTCTCATGACGCCGGGTTTTAGGTATATCAAAATACTTACCATATATATCGAGGTTCTCCCAAGCGGTCAAATCCAGGTCCGAGGTCATCGCCTGCGACACGACGCCGATGTTCCGCCTTACCCGCACGGGATATTTCACCACATCCAACCCGCGGATATTTGCCTGGCCCGACGTAGGCTTGATAAGACAGGTAAGCATCCGGTTAAGCGTCGTCTTTCCGGCGCCGTTAGGCCCCAGAAGGCCGAAAATTTCGCCTTCGTCGACGTTAAAGCTTACGTCGTCTACCGCCGTCACGGATGGGAATTTTTTAACTATATTTTTTACTTCAACGGCATATGCCATATCTGGTAAATCCTTTATTCCCCGAATCCTACGGTAGCGGTCATCCCCTCTTTAAGCATTCCTTTTGGTTCGTCAAGTTTTACCTTAACCCGGTAAGTTTTGATATCCTGCCGGCCGCGCTTTACGTCCCTCTGCGTGGCAAATTCGCCTTCGCTGTTGATCTCACTCACATGCCCCCCAAATTCCTGACCGGGAAGAGAATCGATTTTTATGCTGACGGCATCACCTAACTTTATCCGGGAAACAACCGTCTCCTCGACATCTACGCGCACCCATATATCCGAAAGATCTACAACGGTCAGTACGGTCGAACCGGCCGAAACCATTTCCCCCGGCTCAAAAGCCCTAAGCGTTACCACACCGGATAAGGTCGGATGGACAACCGTATCTTCCAGGTTAGTCCCGGCAACTTTAAGGGCTGCCTGCGCCTGCTTTACACTCGCTTCGGCCAACGACTTCTGCGCCTGCGCCCCGTTTAAATCAGCGACAGCCATGTCACAGGCGGTCTGGGCCTTGTCGACGTCATTCTGGGCAATAAGGTTCTTTTCCAGCAACCGGCTGTTACGTTCAAGATCCCTTTTGGTATCCTTGATTTTTACTTTCGCTTTTTCTATTGCTGCCGCCGCGGATACCACAGCGGCCTGTTCGACTTCAAGATTCGCCTGGGCCTGGTCTAATTCAGCCGCCTGTTTCCGGTCATCCAGGATTATTGCTGTTTCACCGGCCTTGGCATAATCACCCTCGTGGAATTTAATTTCCTTTATCCTCTCCGATATCCTGGGAGCCAGGTTTACCTCTGTGGCCTGTACTATTCCGGTGACTTGGAATACACCTTTCGCCGGCCGATGCGGCATTATGTAAAACACGGATGCCGCTAAAGCGACAGCGGCAATTGTTAAGGCAACTGCTTTCTTTAATTGTTTATTCATTTCAGGATACCTCCAAAAAATACCTGCTTGATTGAATCGACTGCGGCCTCAGCGGAAAACCCGGCCTGGCCGAAATGCATGATAAGCGCCGGCAGCTGCATCATCCCCAGAAGGTTAAATGACGCAATCACCGGGTTGATCTCCTTAAACTCCCCCGATTTTATCCCCTCTTCGATTATCCCGGCAATAATCTTTGAGTAGGGGACTATCGCGATCTTGGCTACCTGCTCTTTTATTACCGGCGCATCACCTGACCTATCGAGCACGCCGTTGAAAATACTATTCTTGCCGGTAAAATTCACGAAATGGAAATCGATAAGCTTCTTAAGTTTATTTTCGCAGCCGTCCACTTTTTCGAGCTCTTCCGTCAGGGCCTGCCTGTACTTATCGGCCTTCTCCCTGATCATGCTCATATAGAGATCCTGCTTGCTCTTGAAATAATGATATATTATCCCCTCGGAAACCCCGGCGGTGCGCGATATCTCACCCGTAGTAGCCCGGTCAAAACCGTTCTTGGCCGCTACGCGTATGGTAGCATCGATTATTTTCTGTCTTGTATCGCTGTGTGAGGCTAAAGCGGTAGCCATAATCTCTCCTATTGAGTGAGCGCTCACTCAATAGAAAGTATATACCTGCGCCGACCTATTGTCAATAAAAACCATAAAGCTCAGCGCCTACCTGTGCCGTTTAAATTACCGGCCGGACATCCGCCGGTATAAGACCGGAAAAAATTCAGGAAAACTCAAATGCCAATCGCGGATGGATGGGATGATAAGGCATTATCATTGGGGGTAGGATTCGGGTTTTTGCACGGGCGGTTACGCACGGAAGAACTCTGCCAGAATGGGCTTGAAGGTTTTGTTTTTTGTTATTATTTTAACTATGCAAAGTAATTAAATAACGAAAATTTAACTCACTGGCTAAAAAACTGCTTTCTATGGCGCTCAAAGATACTGTATATAATTTTTGCATCGGCCGGCTTGTTGTTCTGCCCAGAAAGAAAAATGGGCAGCCCCCGCTATGCAATGACTACCCTAAAATTCCTTAAGGATGTGGAAGAATAGTATAAATCGTTAGATAATTTTTATCGGGCCCGTAATAAAAAAATACTCTGTAGGCTTTGGGCGTATTATTTTCCGCGTAAGCTTCAAAGACTTTCTCGCCGTTAGGGCCGAAAATACTCTCGTATTCATGCGTCTGCAAGCTGGGGTATCGGGGATTTTGGGAGAGTTTATCTAAAGCGTTCAATACTGCTTTATAGCGTTTTCCCAGATTGCGGCTATATTTGAGCTCCCGCAATTTTTCTTTGGCTTCAGCGGAAAAGATAAGTTCAAAGCTCATAAAGAATCGGCAAATTTTTTAAGGTTTTTAACCCGGGTTATTCGCCCTTCCCGGACATCGCGCATACCTTTTTGTAAGCTAGCCATAGCTTTCGGATTATTATGTAGCCATAATTCTCGGCTTGGTATGCTGGCTAAGGGGCGCAGGAGAATATCGCCGTCTTCACCGACAAATATATTCAGAGAATCTACCGGCATATTCCTATCGCTAAGCCACTTAAGTATTTGAACGCCTAAAGTCATCCGGCTTTTAGAATCCAAAGAACTTTTTCCTATTAACGTGAAATTTTCATTTATCTTTTCTTTTAACATACTTTTCTCCTTACTTACGTTTTTCGCATTGTTAAAGAGCCCGCCTGAATTTTACCTCTCTTCAAGCGCATTTTTTGCATTTTTGAAGAGATTAACCGACAACCCGATTGTCAGGCCCAGTTAATATATACCATATTATGGGAAAAGTGTCAAGTGGGAAAGTGGGAATTTGTATATCTTCAGTTACTACCCTACCCGTGCCATTAAGATTTACCAGGATTAGGGCTTGAAAACTGTTACATCAGGTTGTCGGCGAAAATGACCCCCTTCAAGACCCCCCCCTATGTTTTGCCGCTGGTTTCAGGGCTTAGTTCTTTTTAGGGCAAAGGGGCTTTACCCCGGAGAGACTGTCGGGCCGGTTGCCGGTGAAGCTTCACCGCCTTATGGTTCGCGGAGTTTATCCTACTCAAACCTCACCGTTAATTTTTTATCTAACACCCCGGCGATTGCGGCCAGGGTTTCAACAGAAAAATTTTCCCGGCCGGATTCGATAGCAGAGATGTATTGTTGGATTACATTCATCTTATCGGCCAGTTCTTTTTGGGTATAGCCTTTTTCCTTGCGGATTATTTTGATCTGCTCGGCCACAACCAGGCACTCCGATAAGATGCGTTTTTTCCCCACGCGGATTTTTATTCCCTCCGCTCTCAACCCGTCCTTTACCGTTTCATAAATTGTCTGCCAGAACTTAGGCGCGTCGGAGTTCCAGGCATCTTTCCTGATGAGTTTTTTTATTGCCGGCCATTTTTTACAAAAGGTTATTTTATCAACGTAGCAAAAAGCCTCTTTCGCTTCGCGTACACGGGAAAAAAGCTTAGCCGCGTAAATCAAAAATTTAGGATGTTCGCCGTTGCTTAAGGCTTCCTTAATTTTTTCTTCGCCGACCGGAATATCCCAAAACCAATTTTTTTTCATCATTCCACCAATTTTTTGGGAATAATTTTCAGTATTTCGTTGTCCAAATGCGTTAACACCGTGCCGGTGTCTACCTTAGGAACAATATCCAGGAGCTCCATCTTTAAATTCATGCGGTTAAACCCCCGATACCAGTTGATCAGCGTATACGCTTTATCGTAAGAAAAATATTCAAAGAAAAATTTTGAAAGAGAAAAATAGTGCTGCGACAAATAATAGAGGTCGAAAATATCTTTAGCGGCTTGGCGGCCCATCGCAGCTACGCGACCGGTATCGTCCTCCTTTACGCGTCCGGTTGCGATGGTTAACTTACGGTAGTAAATATCATCGATAGAGTGAAGGCCGCCCTCAATTGGCTTCAGGTTTTTGTAAACATCTTTGACAAAGTCTATTTTTAATGAACTGCCTCTTCGAATATCCAGCATATAAACCGCCATTTCCACAAATCGAGAACTTTTTCGTTTAACTTCCAGACTGGCGGTAAAGCCGGTTTGGGCGGCGATATATTTGATGATTTTTGCTGCCGCAGCATTAGTATGCTCTGGGCTGAAAAAATCCAGATCTTCAGAAAAGCGGTGGTTAAAATATATAGAAAGCGCCGTTCCTCCGGTAAGGTAATATTGAGGAAACTCATCAACCACCAGCTTAAACAATTTTTTCTGCGTATCTATTATGTATTTTTGCTTTTGCTCCATAAAAGCCTCACTTTAAATATACTATATATAGATAGTATTGTCAAGTAATAAATCAAAAAATGTGATAAAATAAAAGGCTTATTATTACTATCTATGAATAGTGTTTTTAACATAAACCCTACCCGTGCCGTTAAAATTACCGCTGCTTAAGGTTACTTTCGCCTAATCAGATACGCGTAAACAGGAATACGGTCACTTGCTTTTGTTGTCCGCGGGCGCAACAGGTGCCTAGAAACTGATGTATCAGGTCTGTCGGCGAAAATTGACACAAAAGTATATACCAAATATATACGAAATATATACTCATATATAAAAAGTATATACTCGATTTTGCGCTGATTTGAGGGCTTAAGCGCTCTGACGCAGGCTGAAGGGGTAAAAGCTGTAAATTTTTTTCAGTCTTTAATTATTTTACCAACCGACAGAGACAACCACTCTACCGCCTTACCCCTACTATCCAGATGGCCTAATTATACACCTAAAGGGAAGGTAAAAGAATGAGAATTTTGAAAGGAGTTTCAGGAAGTTTGGGCTTGTCGGTTACCAGGGGAGTGCCATAAAGATGAGACTTATAGCCGATGGTAAAATCAGCGTTTTTTAGGGAGGAAACCGGATGAACTATACCAATTCTTATACCATAAACAGTAACCTTTTCCAAGAGTTTTTATTTCTTTTAGGCAGGGTGACCCAGGGCAACCTGATCCGGCAGATGGAGTATCTAAAGGTAGAAAACGAGATATTAAGGTCTAAGTTACCGGAAAGGATAACTACTACGGCCAGCGAGAAACGTAGAATTATTAAATACGGCTTACCGTTAGGCGGTCAAATCAGGGATATTATCTCTATCGTAAACTATTCTAC
>PMCS01000029.1 GCA_003154195.1 Candidatus Omnitrophota bacterium
CGGTGCATAAAGAATGGCTGCCCGGCGTGGAGTCGAACTATGTATGAACTATATCTCTGCGCACCAACCCGGTATGGAGTCGAACTTATCTCTCTACTATATTTAGCAATTCTAATTTTTTACTCTCGCACCGGCCACCTATAGCCTTATAGGCCTTCAGCCTTTCTATGCATCGCATATTTTTTGTACTACACGCGATTATTGAAATAGCACGGTATTTCTTTCTTCCAATTGCCTCGTTTTTATTTTGCCACGACTTCCTCTATCTTTTTTATCAAAGCCGTTACGTCCGGCGGTTTGGTAAAATAGGCAACTACATTGCGGCCCTTAAACCATTCACGCGCTTTTTCATCGATAAACCCACTAAGAATAATAATAGGAACTCGAACCAGATATTCATACACTTTACTATCTTCCGTTATCTCTGCGCTCTGACGAATAAAATCAAATACCGTAAAACCGTCTACTTCAGGCATGGAAAGGTCTAATATTAATACATCAATCTTTTTCTCCACCATAATGTTAAAACATCTTCTACCGTTAAGAGCGCAAAAGACCTCATAACCATTGGCCTTTAAAACCCTGCCAATTGCGTTTAAAACGTTGGAGTCATCATCAGCAATTAGAACCTTTATCATAAATATCCTCGCCTGAGTCGCTTGCCCCTGTCCTTTTTAGTAAACGTTATTAAAAATTACTCTGTAGTGCTTTCCACATTCAAGGGACTTAAATAATCCTGAGCTAAATGCCGCCCGATGCGATTACGGCGCACATAAATCCTGGCTAAAATATTATTTCGGCTTCCTCGTGGATTAAAAAATAATTATTTATTCTCTTCAATAATCTTTTTGGCTTTATCCAGCATATTCGGAAAAAGATTTGGCGGGACTTTTTCTTTCCCCAGCTTTTTAAAAACCATGTAACAAGCACATTGCGAATTGTTACCTTTGCAGTACTTCCGCTTGTACAATTCTAACACACCGGGCACGCTTTTAATTTGGCCACCAAAAAACGGACAACTGGATAATATCTCGCATTCTGCCATTTTGTTTGCCTTTTTAATTTATAGAGATAGAACTCAATAGCCTGCTTTAAAAAAATTTATCGCTTAACTTACCGCAGGAAAATCGCACAATCCACAATCGGAATCAGTAAATCAAAGCCTGCCTATCACTTTATGCATCTGCGACGCATGATGATCGATGATGTCTTTGGGAGTGCCCCAAGTAGCTGCCCGTTCTGCCAAAAATTTTACGACTTGTTCCAGGCTTTCTTTAGAGGGGTTATCGAAATCGCCGTGGCATTCGCTAAAAGCCAGTTTCACGGCGGCTATTATGCTGGCAATAACATCTTTCTCGCCGTGAGGGGTATTGGCTTTTTTTTGTACGAAGAAAAGTTTTACTTTGTGCAGCATAGAAACATTCAACAAGCAAATCCCTGGCTTTGATCGGAGTAATATCTTCTCTATGCTTTTCTCCGTGCCCTCTGTGGTGAAAATATTTTTTATCTCAATTTTATCTCTTCATTCGCGTAATTCGGGTGATTTGTTTGTTAAAATTTTCTTGTTTTTCTTTTTACCGGGTGGCCAATCGGCCCTACCCAACGGGCGCAACGGACCCAACAGAATCATAACATCTGCCTTGCCATTCTGTGCAGCTCATCATTGGCCAAGGCTAAAACTTTCTTTTTTACCGCGCGGGAATAATATTCCTTTTCGGTTTTGGTGAGTTTCTCGCCTTTCAATTTTTTGAAAAAAAGCTCTTTTTGTTTCGGGGAAAAAACCTGGGACATCGCGTATTCCAGGCCCATCTCCTCCCTATTATGCAGAAAGTTATTTCGCTGCTCCTGTTGGCCGCTGAAATAATTGGTAAAAACTTCTTTCAGGCGGCAGGCCGACATCGTTTTTTCCGCGACACCAAAATCCTTGTCCGCCTTAAGTTTTCCTAAAAATAGCCGGAATTCTTTTTCGCTCTTAAGGTTTTTGCGCAATTTATCCGCCCAGGAAAATTTTAAGCCCAATGCTTTATACAACGCTAATGACATTAAAAATAATAGCCGCAAATTGGCGCCGGTTTTTTTATCGTTAAGATACCCGCCGGCTTTCGTAAAGTCAAACAGTCCTTGCTGACAGCTGTTGGCTAAAACGACGGCAAAACCCTCCCACAACCGGGGATCACGGCTTGCTGCCATTTTCATAAGTACCATCCCGGCATCAGCATGTCCTTGGGGGCTTAGCATCGGAAACCCCAGACGGCTTAATTGTTCTCCCAAATCACTATCGGTCATTCATCCCCCAGCGATTTTAAGAATACCGTTAAATTTTTGTTGGCCTTGTCTTCGCTTGTGTCATAAGAAGCGGTTTCTTTAAACCTGGCAGTCAACTTCTTTATATCAATTTCGTTCTTTTTTGTTTTCAATAAAAGGCGACAATCATCAAAATCAACGGTTGAACCACGGAATAATTTACTAATAATGAGATCGTAATAGTTAAGGACTCCTAAATAAATACGGGATAGCTCCGCTATTTTAATGTTCCTGTCCCCGGCTAACGGGGAATCTAAAAGCTCAGTAGTAAATACCCGCTTACCCTTGAATAAATCGAAAATAAACCCTTGATCTTTCGCCCAACCATATCCGGTAACCGGTTTGTAACCGATTTCTCCCAGTGTTTTTATAAGATAATCGTATTCTTTCTCCTGGGGTACCAGGAAATCAATATCTTTGGTTGACGGCTTAACCCCCAAAAGAGTCATTGCCGTACCGCCACAAGCGATAAGATGAACTTTCTTTTTCAGGAAACCGTTCCATGCCGCCAGGGTAATCTAATAAACTTTGCCTATCAACGCGGTATTCCATTCTTGTATTTTTTAGTACAATTCATTGTATTGTTTAATACAATTCTCTGTATTAATATATACAACAAAAATCACTAAATGTCAAGGGCTATGTATTCAGAGGCCACAGCAACCTGTGCATTTTTTGCACAAGTTGAATTTTTAGGTAATTCTTTTGTTTGGTAGATGTTCTGAATATGGCGGACTACACCTGTGCGATCAATGCCAAAAAATTTTGCTATCTGGTGCGCCGTAAGCCACACCGTTTCTTTGTCCAAACGTACCTCAACCTTGTTTTTGTATAAAACAACCTGGCCTTTCTGCATATTCTCCATAGTTTTATCTACCCATTCGCGTAATTCGCGATATTTGTTGTTAAAATTCCCTGCTTTGCCTGTGACTTGTGACCTTGTGACATTGTGACTTTTATTCTCTCCTCTGTCATCCCTATATAAAAACAAAGCCGGGATTCAATAATTCATCCCGGCCGTTTAAAATCTTAGATGATTTCTCTCTCTTAAAAATATAATAAAACCATGCCTTTGCCGCATAAAAACCCTCCCCTGCCTTTTAACCTCTATATTGTAATACCCACCCCCCTTACCGGCAACATAAATTTCCCTGCCTAAAATTACCCAGCGCTAATAAATTAGCGCTGGGTAATTTGCTTTTTGTTGTTAGAATTTTTTCAGAAAAAATTCTAACGACGCCCGCGCGGCCAAGAAGGCTTCAGGGAGTCGGAATTCGGGGGAATTTAGGGAACAGCATCGATAAAGAGGGGGGGGCAAGTCCACTATCCTCTTTTGTTTGTCCCCTTTTGATACAGTTTTGGAATGTCAATACGAAATTGTATACTATATTACCCCCGGCCAAGAATTTTTAATCTAATCTTTTCGGGGTTAGATCAGTATTTCTTATCCGAAATTTTTTCTCTCCAATGTATATACGTGCTTGCTGTTTAAAAATGCTACTTTAAATTGTCAAGGGGAATTCGGGGCAGGGATAATTTTGGGAACAACATCATGGGAGGATGCTTCTTCCTTATACAATCTTTACTGTCACAGCAGCATGTCACAGTATGTCACAGTAGTTTGTCACAGTAAACGATAGTACCTTGTCGGATCGGTAACACTCCTGGCCACAGCTTTAATGATTATCTTATTGATTAAATCTTCCAAATCTCACTGAGCCGTACGCCGGATGCAGGAAGCAACAGACTGATAACCAGCTACAGTAAGCGCGCCTTTAATAATAAGGTGTTTAACAGTTGCGCGGGCAAACATCTTTTTCTTCTCTTATTTTTTAGCCAGTCTTGCGCCCATTTCTAAGGCTTTCTGGCAATCCTGGGAAAAGACCTCCTTGCGTCTTTTTAATTTTGCTTCCGGGTTAAACCGCGGCGCGACAAACTTGGAATAATCGTCAAACTGATAGGTATCAAAACATAAAAGCGTTTCGCTGGAGCCGAAGATCCTCGCCAGAAGATTTTCGGTATTGGCAAAACGCCGATCATAACCAATCTGCTTCATCAGCTCTTCGGTAACCCCCATGGTATAAATAAAAACAGCGGGGATCTTTTTGGAAAAAAGCGATTCCGGCGGGTCGGTATAAGTAAGATAGGGGAAAACCAGACGCTCTAAAAACGACTGCATTTCCCCGGTAACGCTTCCCAGGTAGACCGGCGAGCCAAAAATAACCGCGTCAGATTCCTCTACCCGTTTAAAGACCGGTTTCAGAGCATCGTTTACCACGCACTTGCCATAACTTTTGCCGCCTTTTTCTTTGCAGGCGAAACAACTGATGCAGCCTTTATAGTTTAAATCATACAGGTTGACGAGCTCGGTTTCGATGCCGCGGGACGCTGCGCCTTCAAGAGCTTTTTTAAGCAAAGTTGCCGTATTCCACTCTTTTCGGGGACTGCCGTTAAAAGCGATAATTTTCATAAGATACCTCCAGTTTGATTGCTGCTTTAAGCTGTTTCCTTCAAGCCTTTATTTTTAAATCGGAGAATAAAAATACCTTGCCGTGTCCGGGGTAAACTTTTCCGATATTCAATCTTTTTAATTTTTCGATACTGTTTTTAAGCTCGGGGAAATTATCCACATATACCGCGATATCGGGCTTTTTTGAGTTGGTCAAGGTATCCCCGGCAAAGAAATCGCCTTTCGCGGTCAGGATGCCGAGTGAGCCCTGGGTATGACCGGGAAGATTAATAATCTTTGCGTCCAGACCGTATTCTTTTAAATCGCGCTCTTCCTTAAACAAGATATCCGGCTTAAACTTTTGAAAAGTTATCTTTTTCCTGAACAGCCGGAAAAATAAAATCCTGATTTTAGCGGCCAGGGTTCTTACTTTACGCTTGGGGGATACGCCGCCTTCGGCCATAAACGCATCGGCTTCATGCATGGCGACCTTAACTTTATATTTTTCCTGCAGCTTGGCGCAATTACCGATGTGGTCAATATCTCCGTGGGTTATTACGACCAACTTCAAATTACCGGGCGAACACCCCGCGGACACCAATTCTTTCTCCAGCCTTTCCCAGTGCTGGGGCATACCGGTATCAATCAAAACAAATCCCTCCCCGGCTTTTACCAGAAAAACGTTTACGAAATCCAATGCGATGATTTTGATTTTTTCGTCCATATCGTTATCCTAATTCTTTTTTGGCTTGATGCCACCGAAGAAAGCCGGCCCGAATATGTTTAATTGGTCTTACTGAATTCAAAAACCCCGATGCCTAACATTATAAAAGCAAAAATAAGGAGAAACAAGAAATCTACATAAAAAGAAAATATTTTCATGCCCAGAATATCCCATCTTAAAAGGTCGACGCCGTAAGTCAAAGGGTTAATCCGGATAACAAAACTTATCCAATGAGGCAGGTTGTCAATGGGAAACATTGCCCCGCTTAAAAAAAACATCGGCATAATCACGAAATTGGAAATTACACCGAAGCCTTCAAAAGAGGTCATGCGCGCCGCAATCACGATTCCCAGGGTAGTGCAGACAAAGCCGATGAAAAATATCAACGGCAAGAGTAATAATAAATTGACCGGGGGTATGTTTATCTTTATGACCGGGGCGAAAACCAGGACAAAACATCCTTCGATAAAGGCTACGGTGGCGCCGCTTAAGGCTTTGCCCAGGACAATGGAGCTGCGCGGGATCGGCGCGACCAGAATTTCCCGCAGGAAACCGAATTCCCTGTCCCAGATAATGCTGATGGTTGATTGCATCGAGGAAAAGATAAGGTTCATGGCAATAATGCCGGGAAAAATATAATGAGTGTAGGATATCCCGTGCATATTAAACGCGGCGCGCAGGCCCGTTCCCATAATCAACAGCCAAAGCACCGGCCGGGTTATTGAACCCAGGAGCCGGACTTTATCCCGGAAGTGCCGGATAATGTCTCTCAACCAGATCATTCGTATCGCATCAAAATCCATAAGTAAAACGCCTCTCGGTTTATGTTGATCCCGTAGTAATTTCTATGAAATTACTACGGGATAATTCAACTACAGACGTCTGCCCAGGCCTGTCCGGCCAGGGCAGACGTCTAAGTTTCATTACCTTAGTTTTTTTCTCGCGCGGATGAATTGCCCCAGCCGTTCTTTTTCATCCGACCCCTCTTCACGGATGTCACGACCGGTAACTTTTAAGAATATTTCGTTAAGTGAAGAAACGCCGTATTTATTCTTTAAAGCCGCGGGCGTATCCAGGACCACGATTTTGCCATGGTCAATAATCGCCGTACGCCGGCAAATCTCGGCCTCGTCCATATAATGAGTAGTGAGAAAAACGGTTATTTTTTCGTCCCGGGAAAGACTCACGATATAATCCCAGATATGCTGCCGTGTCTGGGGATCCAGGCCGGTAGTCGGTTCGTCCAAAAAAAGAATTTTCGGGCTGTGCATCAGGCCCCGGGCGATTTCCAGGCGCCTTTTCATGCCGCCGGAAAAGGTGCGCACTATATAGTCTTTTTTCGCGGACAATCCTACCATATCCAGCACTTCGGCGATGCGCGCTTTTCTTATCCTGGAAGGTAAATGATAAATCATCCCGTGAAAATCCAGGTTTTCGTAAGCGGTGAGCCGTTCATCAAGGCTGGGATCCTGGAAAATAATGCCGATGGAGCGCCGGACCTCGTTAGGCTGATTCAAGACGTTAAACCCGTTTACAATCGCCTCTCCGCCGCCCGGCACCAGCAGAGTGCAGAGGATATTTATGGTCGTAGTCTTACCGGCACCGTTGGGGCCCAAGAATCCGAAGACCTCGCCTTTTTCCACCTCAAAAGAAATATCGTTGACGGCGGTAACCGATCCGAAATGTTTCGATAGATTTTTTACTTTGATTGCCGTTTCGTCCATAAGCTTATTCACCTTTTTTACCGGACAACCTCGCAAGAGCTTAGTCCACAAGAACCACTTCTTCTTCAACGTCCTTACCCGCTGATTTGCTGTGCGGCAGGAACAAAATAAAAACGGTAACAAAAAGAAACATCAACATAAAAATCCATGATAAATCATTGTAAGAAAGCATTGCCGCCTGTTGATTAATCAACCGGTCGAATAAAGAAAAAATCCCCAGCCGGTCATGTACCGGGCCATAACCGTTTTTATGAAAATAGCCGGTAAACATATGGTAAAGATTTAAAAAATGACCACGGGAAGCGGAAATATTTCCAACTAAATGCGAACGATGGAGCTGAATCCGGCGTTCCAGGATAGTAACCGTCGCGGCATAACCGATATTTCCGCCGATGCGCTGCATTAAAGTATAGAAACTTGTCGCATGCGTCATTTTTTCCTGGGAAATCGTAATCAGGGAAATGGTGGAAAGGGGAACAAAGACAAAAGCCATCCCCCCTCCCATCAACAGCAATATCGGGATCAGATTCGGAAAAGCAACATTAAGCGAAAGGTGAGCGAGCAGCCAATAAGACCAGCAGCTGATGCCTATTCCCAAAATAATCAGCACTTTAGCGTCTACCCGGTTATAAAGCCTCCCGGCAAGCGGCATAAAAATAAATAAAGCGATGGCCCGGGGTAAAAGCGACAGGCCGGATTGGTAAGCGGAATATCCCAGTAAAGACTGGGTAAACTGCGGCAAAATAAACGTCGTCCCGAAGAGTGCAATCCCATAAAGCAATACTACGGTAGACCCGATTGCCAGCGGGACATTTTTTAATATGCGCAAATCGATAATCGGCTCTTCGGTATGTAATTCCCAAAAAACCAGAGCAATTAAGGAAACGGAGGAAACTATTGACCAGCCGATAATAAAGGAAGAATCGAACCAGTTTTTTTCCTGCCCCCGCTCCAGGACTATCTGCAAAGCCGTAAGGCCGATAGTCAAGAACCCTATGCCCAGCCAATCTATTTTTTGGACGCCGCGCTTCAGGTAATGAGGATCGTGCACATAATGATATATCATCCATATTCCGACCAAACTGAAAGGGATATTGATGTAAAAAATCCACGGCCAGCCGTAATTATCAATCAAATAACCGCCCAGGATAGGCCCCATGGCCGGAGCCAGCACAATTCCCATTCCAAAAAGCGCCATTGCCATCCCGTGCTGTTTCCGGGGAAAAATTTCCCGTAAAATTGCCTGGGAAATAGGGATAAGGGCGCCGCCGCCGATCCCCTGGATTATCCGGTAAATAATCATCTGGGGGAATGTTTTGGCCGTGCCGCAAAGGATAGAAGCCACCGTAAATAAAACAAAAGAGGCGAAATAAAGCGTTTTTCTGCCGATGAGCATGCTCAACCAACCGGTCATGGTAATGACGATAATCGCAGCGATGCTGTAGCTGGTGGCCACCCAGGTAATCGCCGACAAAGTCTGGGCAAAACTTCCCATCATATGAGGAAGAGCCACGTTGACGATGCTGGCATCCATTACCGATAAGAACGAGCCAAGCAAAACGGCAATGCTGATCATCCACTTATGCTTATTGCCGACATCACTACCGACAGCAATAGTTTTTTTAGACTGTTGGGCCATAATTTATTTTGTTTCAATAGTCGGCATCACCGACAACCCTAAGGGAAAGGTATTTTGCGGCTCCGATGCTTCGTCGAATACAATCTTAACCGGCACTCGCTGCACTACTTTTACATAATTTCCCGCGGCATTTTCCGGAGGCAGAAGACTGAACCGGGCGCCGGTACCCTTCTGGATACTGTCAACGTGCCCCTTGAACACTCTTCCGGGATAAGCGTCGATACTTATCGTTGCCGGCTGGCCCGGCAATACATTTTTTAGGTCGGTTTCTTTAAGATTGGCAATAACCCACCTTTCGGGGGTAACGATTGTCAACAAGGTCTGACCGACCTGCACAAACGTTCCGGCTTCCACTGATTTTTCCGTTACCCGGCCGGCGGCCGGCGCATAAATCTTAGTATAAGAAAGCTCTAATCTGGCCTGTTCCAGGGCGGCTTTAGCCTGATTGCATTCCGCATCGGCGATCCGCGCCCGGCCGATGACATGTTCCATATCCTGTTTGGAGATTTCGTCATTTACGGTAAGTTTCTTATAACGGCCCACATCCTCGTCGGCCTGGCTCGCCTTGGTGCGGGCAGCTTCGAAATTTGCTTCGGCCATCTTATAATGCGTTTCGTAATCACGAGGATCGATCTCGGCCAGGAGCTGACCATCCTTTACCGACTGGTTATCATCGATATAAACCTTTAAGATGTGACCGGAAACCTTGGGACTGATCGAAACGGCATGGCCTTCGATAAACGCATCGTCGGTAGCGACATGCGTCAAGGCATAAAAATAGTAATGAATGCCGAGGATGCATCCCAAAACCGACAAGGCCGTTGCCGGGATAATGAACCTTTTCTTTTCCCATAATTCCCTTTTTTTAATCGGGTTGCTTGGTTTATCGCTCATCTTATTTACCTCGCTTTTTAGAAAGACTAAATGTTTCAATATTGCCCAGGGCCGAGTAAAGATTAACCCGCGCCGCGTTATACTGGAAAACCACGGCGACATATTGCTGCCGGCTGCGGGCAAGCGCAGTCTGCGCGTTAATCACTTCGATATTATCGCCGATACCGGCGGAAAATAAATCCCTGGCCATCGTCAATTCCCTCTGCGCTAAAACAAGAACTTTTTTTGCCGCCCTTACTTGCTTGGTGCTGATCAGAAACGATTGTAAAGCCAGGTGTACATCCTCTTCTATCTGTTTAGCGAGATCGTCAAAAATCAACCGGGATTGGCGTTTATCGCTTTCCGCCTCTTCTATTTCACCCTTGATCAAGCCGCCGTCGAAGAGGGGCATTTTAAAAACGGCGCCTATCTCGCCGACGCTGCGCAACGAACCGCTGGGACTGTCGCCGCCCAAACCGTAATCACCCATCAACCCCACTGAGGGCAGACGTTCCGATCTCGCTTCTTTAAGTTTAAGTTCGCGATATTGAATCCGCGCGCCGGCAATTTTCAGTTCCGTCCGGTTCTGATCGGCAAAATTTATCCCTTCGGCAACAGAAAAAATCTGTTCCCGGCCGAAACCCATCGCATCGGTCAGTTTCAAGCGGGTATCCAAAGGCAGCCCGATTACCCGATTAAGCTCAATGCGAGCCTTATGTAAATTCATCGTAACCCGTAAACACCCGGCCTCTTCTTCGGCGGCGCGGGTTTCAAACCTCGCTACGTCAATGCTTGTGGCTAAACCAGCCAAGTTCTGGCGGCGACCCAGTTTTAAAAGCTGCCTGGCCAAATCCAGATCCGCCAGAGCAGCCTCCATGTCTTCTTGCGCGCTCAATGTGTTTAGGTAAGCAAGGCTGGCTGCCGTCCTTACCTGCTTGGCCGCAAGCTCTTCATCAAGTTGAGCGATTTTCACATTAATCTGTTCGGCGCGTAATCGTTCGGCCGCGCTCCAATCAAATATTTGCTGCACTAATTGAATCCTCCCGTCGAACGCGTTGTAGGGGCCGATCACGCCCCAGGAAGAAAAACCCATCTCGGCAAGGTTCTCTTTAAACACACGCGATTGCTGCACATTCAACAACACATGCGGTAAAAGATAAGAAGCCGATTGTAATATTTTACCCCTGGCTGCTTCAGTTTTAGCTTCGGCCAAAAGAGCGGTAATATTATTTTTTAATGCTGCCTGGACGGCATCGTTTAAGCTCAGGCGAGTATCCTGCCCCATAGATAAAGGCCGGCTATTGCCATTTTCATAAATAGCGGCCAGCGCCCCGACAATTAAGAAAATAGAACAAAAAACCACAATAGTAAAACCCCAGAGTTTTATCGTAAAATTATTCCTTTTTATTGCGTAACTGCATTCCATCGGATTCACTCTCTTTTGCCATCTTTGCTTAAGGCAGAAGCTTTCAACCTTAGTTTAACCAAAACTTTATTTAGCTTATCCCGTTCCTCATTATTTAGGACTGAGGCGAGCTTGCGCATCTCTAAATAATAGAAAGGAATTGTGGAATTAAGCAACTCTTCACCTTTCCTGGTAATCTTAACAATGCTGAGCCGACGGTCGCTGGGTGAATCCCGGCGTTCCACCAGGCCCCGGCGCGCCAGGCTGTCCACCAGCCCGGTAACATTGGCGCGGCTGACCAGCAATAATTCGCTTAACTCTACATGGATACACCCTTTATTTTCGCTGCGGCTTATAATATTCAGAACATTGAAAGCGGCTCGCGAAAGACCTTTGATTTTAAGTTTAGCAGCGAAGTGATTAGAAATTATATCGTAAGTATAAACCAGGTTTAAAAACAACTCCACTGAACTCCAGTGAAACCATTTATATTTCTTTCCGTAATCCCTTACCCTGCCCCAGTAATAACTCGCGCGTTTATCTTCATTCTTGTTTTCGACTTTTACCATATTCCTCCCCCCGGGATATTGGTTCCCTGCCATTAACATAAACCATCTGTTTATTCTTTATCCATTGCCATTCTTCCTATTTTTTATAAAAGAGCAATATTATATATCCGAAACTATTTTTGTCAATATCATTAATGTTAATATATTAACTAATTATGTGATTTGCTTCTGCCCGGCACAGAGCCGAACTACCTTTATAATACGTTAACACCTGATAAGTAACTTGTTGCGATAAATTAGTTGATATAAGATTTTATCTTCCCGCTCTGTAACCAAAACCCTCGAGATAAATAAAGCGCCTTTATCCCTTGCTATATCTCAAAGTCTATGGCTATATGTGATGTGAGGAGGGACAATAACATGGAAAAAGAGACGCTTCTGTCGCAGATTATGGCGCTTAAAGGTGCGAAAATGGCTGAACTGAAGAAGAAATACGCCGAGTTATTCTACGGAAAAGAACCCCTACCCGGCATGGAGTTCCCTCGAAAATACCTCGGGATAAACTCACTGCGCCTTTGGCGCGGTTCACCTTCATGGGACAGGTTTCCGAAAAAAACGCCCCCAAGAAAAGGGGGCGATTTTTTCAGAAACTGCCCGGCATGGAGTCCCTTCGGCTACGCTCAGGGTAAACTCACCGGATTATTTTTGCCATGTGCTAATTTTAATTTCTTTTTCCTGCTCCACCCTTTTATCTGACGCTCACGCTTTGCCGCAGTTATCTTATCCGAAAACTCTTCCCGATATATCAACTCTGGCCTGCCATGCTGGCCTAATCGATTGTTTACATCAACGGTTATCCCTGTATACAGCCTATCTTCTTTTTTGCAAATATATAAGTACCACATGGCAAAAATAATCCGTCCATCTCCATAGGACAACTTTCCGAAAAAAACGCCCCCAAGAAAAGGGGGCGATTTTTTCAGAAACTGCCCGGCATGGAGTCGAACCATGGACAACAGATCCAGAGTCTGTCGTGTTACCAATTACACTACCGGGCAATAATTTTTGTGTACAAAAATTATTGAATAGCGGGAAGAAATGAATTCATCCGCTGAACAAAATTCGTATTTGTTGAGTTTATAAAAAATAAATTCGGCCAAGATTTTTTTAGCGTAAGGCCGAATTTACCAGGCTTTGTTTTTAATCCAGGCGTCGGCTTTTTGCGTCGCATTCCACATTGATTTGAAATCTGTCGCTACGCCCTTGCCGAGACTGTAACAAGCCGAGCCGATTCCATTAAATGTCCCACAACCCACAAACGTGATCAGCAAACCCAACGCGACTAACCCTGCTATCAATTTTTTCATGCAACACCTCCCTGGTATGTTTTACGATTCTGCCAAAAAATTAACCACAAGATTATATCTAAAAAATCCGGGAAGCGTCAGCGGTTTATTTAGTGACGCTGCCCCAATATTGCGTCAACCGTTCCAGCCGTTTTATCACCGCGTCTTTGCCTAATACTTCCATGGTCTCAAATAACCCCGGGCCGTTGCGCCGGCCGCATAGAGCAACCCGCACCGGGTGCACTAATTCTTTCGCTTTTATCCCGGCCGCCTCGCAAACGGCGCGGAATTCCTTTTCGATCGCGGCAACGCCGAAATCGCTCATTGCCGTTAATTTTTCCCCTAACGCGTTTATTTCTTTCGCCATGTTTTTCGCTAAAATCGGTGCGGTATCTTCGGCGTAGGCGTAATCATCATAAAAGCAGAAACGGCCGGAATCGAGGATATCACCTAAAGTAGCCACCCTTTCCCTCAGAAGAAAAGCGACTTTGCCCACATATTCTTTTGATGTTCCCGCCGGCAAAAAGTTTTTACCGGTGAGGTACTCATAAGCCAGGTCTTCCAAGTCCTTGGGGCTTTTGGTTTTTATATACCCGGCGTTTATCCATTTGAGCTTATCCAGGTTGAATGCCGCGCCGGTTTTATTAACGTTTTTTATATCAAATATTCCCCTGGCTTCGTTTAAAGAAATTATTTCCCGGTTATCCCCGGGCGACCAGCTTAACAGCATAAGGTAATTCGCCAGGGCCTCCGGCAGGTACCCAAGAGCGCGGTATTCGCTGATCGCGGTAGCGCCGTGGCGCTTGGACAGGCGGCCGCCATCGGGAGAAAGAATCAACGGCACGTGGGCGAAATCGGGAATCGATAAACCCAGCGCCTGGTACATCAAAAGCTGTTTCGGCGTATTGGAAATATGATCTTCGCCGCGAATTACACAATTAATCTCTAGAAGCGCATCGTCGATAACGCAACAGAAATTATAGGTAGGCGAACCGTCGCTTTTTACAATCACCTCTTCTTCCTTGGGCAGTTCGTTAAAAATTACCTCGCCTCTTATTAAATCATTAAACTTAACGCTGGTAAAATCATATTTAAAAAATACCGCGCCGTCTTTTTGACAGGCCTTACCGGAATCAATGAGTTTCTGCGCGTATTCTTTGTAAATATCGAAACGCTGGGACTGGTAATAAAGTTCGTCCCAATCCATCCCCAGCCATTTTACGCTGTTTAAAATCTCGTCGAGGTATTCTTTTTTGGAACGCGCCAGGTCGGTATCTTCGATGCGCAGAATGAATTTACCGCCCATTTTACGGGCGTATAGCCAGTTGAATAAACAAGTCCGCGCCCCGCCGATATGTAGATACCCCGTCGGCGAGGGGGCGAATCTGACTCTTAACATTTAATTCTCCTTTTTAAAAAATAGAACCAAAAGATTTACCACGACACCAAGAAAAACAATTAAGGTATTTTAAAATTACCATTGAACATTGGTCATTGGTCATTCTTGGAAAATTTTAAATGTTAAATGGCCAATGATCAATTTAAAATGAGTTTTTATTTATTCTTTGTGCCTTAGTGCCTTGGTGGTAAGTTTTGGGTTTTGTTTTTAGCCGAATTATCCATCGCCGGTTTTGCCGCGGCTAGCCCTCTCTCGAACGCCTTTAAATTTTCCGCTGAATTGCCCTGCGGCAGGGATTCGGCCAAAACTTTCAGTACGGTTTCTTTTTTAAAAATACCCGGGTATAAGGAAACCAATACCCCCAAAGCAACGACGTTAACCGCTCTGGCCGCCCCGCATTCCAGGGCTATTTTATTGAAAGGTATTATTAGTTTATGTTTTATTTTAACCGCATCTTTTTTTTCTACCAAATCGGCGTTGATTATTACCATGCATTTTTTTTGCGCCGGGAAACTCTTCATAAATTTGCCTAAAGAAGGTTTGTTAAAAATAACGGCGATGTCCGGCTTAGCCGCTAACGGAGAACCGATAGGGTTGCCGGAAATTTTTACGAAACAATAGGCGCTGCCCCCTCTTACCTCCGCTCCGTAAGAAGGGTACCAGGTTGTATGCAAATTTTCCCGCATCGCCGTTTTGGCTAAAATTTTCCCCAAACTCATTATTCCCTGGCCGCCGGAACCGGATATAAAAATTTCGATGTTCATTACAATACCCTTAACACAGATGATCACTGATTAGAAAATGCTGATGATCACAGATAATTGAGAATTTCAAACATCACCATCAAACTTTAAATAACTTCCGATCATCGGAACCTAATGATAAAAACGATATATGCTTCGATCATGTAATAATTAATATTTGGATATGATTTGTGATTTGGAATTTGCCATTCGTAACTTTATTATCCCATCTGCGATCATCTGTATCTTCTCATCTGTGATCATCTGCGTTCTTTATAATACCCAACGGAAACTCCTTCACCATCTCTTTATCAATCCAGGCCATCGATTCCCATGGCTCTTTCTGCCATATCGTAGGGCAGGGGCTTAATACTTCGACGATAGAAAAGCCCTTGTTCTCTATCTGGTTAAGAAAAGCTTTCTTTATGTATTGCGTTGTCTTTAAAATTTGCGCCGGGCTCGCTATAGACGCACGCCCGGCGAAACAAACGCCTTTTAAACCGGCCAACAGCTCGCTTAACTTTAAAGGCCAACCTTCGCCGGATTGGGGATTCCTGCCCAGAGGCGTAGTAGCCGTAACTTGACGCTCTAGGGTAGTCGGCGCCATTTGACCGCCGGTCATACCGTAACAGGCGTTATTAACAAAAATACAGGTCAAATGTTCGCCGCGATTAGCCGCGTGAATCGTTTCCGCGATGCCGATCGAAGCGATATCGCCATCCCCCTGATAAGTAAACACAATATTATCCGGCCGGCATCGTTTAATGCCGGTGGCAACCGCCAGGGCCCGGCCATGCGCCGCTTCCGATACATCGAAATCCCAATAATCATAAGCCACTACCGCGCAGCCCACCGGCGCTACCCCGATAACTTTTTCTCTTATGCTCAATTCATCGATAACGTCCGTGACGATACGGGATAAAATCCCATGGCCGCAGCCGGGACAATAATGAGTCTCGATATTTTTTAACGCTCGGGGAATCAAGAATTTATTGGGCATAATATTTCATTTTAAATTGAACATTTATCATTTAGCAATTATCATTGAAAAAATTATTATTTTTCTCTTCTTCCATTTTAAAATGATAATTGATCAATGCCAAATTTAAAATTATATTCCAATCATCACTAAAGCCTCAGCCCTTACCTTGGCTATAGCCCAAACCGGCCTCGTAGCCTTAGCCGTAACCCGGTCTTTATCATACCGGCTTCCTTGCCCTAACCTTAGCCGATTATTGTTGCCGGGTCTTTAACCGTTATTATATTTTATCCCGCCTTAGCGGCGTTAATACGCTCAACTAATTTAGAAAGGTATGCCCGGTCATTTTCTCTAAGACTGAAGAACTTAACTCCCGTATCAAAAAATACTGTTTTATTATCGACGGCGTCTAATCTTTTTAAAACCCAGGCTACGTAACCCTCGCACTTTAAGGCTCGGTTCGGCTCAATAAAGATTTCCATACTGATCGACGCGTTGCGCGTCAATTCTTTTTTTAAGGCAACACAGATGCCCCCGGCGCCGAGGTTTTCGGTATTGCCTTCAATTACTTCTCCCGAATTGGAGATAAGCAACCGGCAGGAATATTGAGCCCGCGGGAATAATCTTCTTTCCTGTTTAGCTAAGTTATTCATTGTTTACCCTATGGTTCTTTTAATACTGCCTGCGGTGAACCGCAGATAGTATAACTGCGGCTAAGCCTTTGACAAAAACTGTCAAGGGCAAGTCTTAGTAATAAACCTGACGATCTCTTCTACTTGGGGAATACCGCCGCCGGTTTTACCAAAAAAATATATATTTTTATAAGGAAGGGAAAGCCGCACGTCTTCGACCATCTGCCCTAATGATTGCTCGACAACAAAAATCATCCTTACGCTTTCGGCAATTTTCTTTAACCCTCTTTCCGGGTAGGGATAAAGGCTCACCGGCCGAAACAATCCGATGTTTATATTATGCGCTCTTAACGCATCGACCGCTTCAGAACAAATTCTCGCCTGTGAACCATAGGCGACAATCAGATAATCGGCGCCTTTTGTTTTATAAGTAGAAAACCTTTGTTCATTCTTTTTAATGGTTTCCCATTTTGTTCGTAATTTCTCATTATGAATTTCCAGATCCCCTTCCTTAAGGAAAAAAGATTTTATAATATTGGATTTTCTCTTTTTCGCCCCGGTCAACGCCCAGGTTTTTTTGGGTAATTTCTTTTTAAAAACGCTTTTACAAAAAAGATAAGCCGGCTCCATCATCTGGCCGATAATGGCGTCGGCTAATATTAAAACGGGGGTTCGATAGTAATCGGCTATATCAAAACCAAGCGTTACCAGCTGCGCCGCCTCAGCCACGCTCGCCGGAGCAAGCACGGGAGTAAAATAATCTCCATGCCCGCCGCCGCGCGTTGACTGGAAGTAATCGGATTGGGCTGACGCGATATTTCCCAACCCCGGGCCGCCCCGGGCGACATTGATGACCACCGCGGGAAGCTCGGCGCCGGCTAAATAGGAAATGCCTTCCTGTTTTAATGATACCCCCGGACTGGAAGAACTGGTCATTGCCCGAAAACCCGCGGCGGAAGCGCCGAAAACCATGTTGATCGCAGCGATTTCGCTCTCCGCCTGGACAAAGACACCTTTATGCCGACGCATATTTTTCGCCATGTAGCCGATTAATTCATTCTGGGGGGTAATGGGATATCCCGCGTAGAAACGGCACCCCGCATCTAATGCCGCCTGCGCCATGGCATCGTTACCGCTGATTAGAACTTTACTTTTATTAACCATAATATTGCAAAGCATATAGGGCAAAAAGCATAGCCGCAAGAAACAATTAGTATTTTTCGCTATGCTCTTTGCCCTTTACTCTATGCGTATCCAATATTTCAATGCACGCGTCCGGGCATACAAGATAACAAAATCCGCAACCCGTACATACCGTGCCGTCTTTACGCTTCGGATATTTTACGCCCTTCTTATTCAATACAGGAGAAAGTTCTAATGTTTTTGACGGACAAAAAAATATACAGAGCCGGCAGCCCTTACACTTATCCTTTTGTATTATCGTTTCCGCCATGAAACCTGTCCCTTTAGCCTAAAAAATGCGCCGACGCATTTTTTAAGACAAATTTCACATGTAGAGCGTATAGGGCGTGTAGGAATTATAAGATAAACATTTTCATTTTATCTCTACATTTTCTACATGGTCTACATGTGAAAATTTTTTAATTTTTATTTTAGAATTTAGCGTTTCTTTTATTCTTGTCGCTAAAGATGCCGCGTCCAGGCCGTACATTAAAAACACTTCGTCGCGTTTCGCGCAAGGCGCGAAGGCATCCGGCAGGCCGATTGTTGTAAGGTTTGTTTTCCCCGTCAAATTTTCCCGGGAAAAAAATTCCAGAACCGCGGCGCCAAAACCACAGGCGATATTGGCTTCTTCAATGGTAAAAATAAACTTAAAATTTTCGGCGGCATCTTTTAATAATTCCTCATCCAGGGGTTTAATAAACCGGGCATTGACCAGCTTTACGTCAATGCCGCAACCTTTAAGCAAGCCGGCGCATTCCCAGCCCGGCTTTACCATCGACCCCAGGCAGATAAGGCAGGCATCTTTGCCTTCTTTTATAATTTCCGATTTTGCCGGCTCAATTTTTTTCCTTGAACCCAGGGAATAGGCCTCGCCCCGCGGATATCTTATGCTGACCGGAGCGTTCAGCCCTACGGCGAATTCAAGCATGTCCTCCAATTCCTCTTTATCCTTAGGCGCCAGGCAAACCATACCGGGGATAAGCCTTAAATAACCTACATCGAAAACACCGTGATGGGTCGGCCCGTCTTCCCCGACAATCCCCGCCCGGTCAACAGCAAAAATAACGGCGCATTTTTGCAAAGCCACGTCATGGATGATCTGGTCAAACGACCGCTGTAAAAACGAAGAATATATAGCGACGACCGGCTTTAAGCCTTTCTTGGCGAGGCCGGCGGCAAAAGAAACAGCATGAGGCTCGGCGATGCCTACGTCAAAAAACCTCGCGGGAAATTTATTTTTAAAAATATCCAACCCCGTACCCTGAGGCATCGCCGCGGTAACCGCCACAATCTTTTCGTCTGATTCGGCAAGCGAAACAATTTTTTTCGCGAAAACATCGCTGAAACTTTCGCCGGCTTTCTTGACCGGAGTACCGTCGCCAATATTAAAAGGCGATGTCCCGTGAAAAATTTCGCAATTGCTTTCAGAAAACTTATACCCCTTGCCCTTTTTGGTGATTACATGAAGTATCCGCGGCCCCTGCAACGAAAGGACGTTCTTTAACGTCGGCACTAAAATCTCCAGGTTGTGCCCGTCAAGCGGGCCGAAATAACGAAAACCCAATTCCTCAAAAAGCATCCCGGGGACAAAAAATCCTTTCAGTTCTTTTTCAAATTTATCGGCAAGTTTCAAAATAACCTTGCCCTTAGGCAAGCGGGATTTAATAAAATTTTCTAATGACGTCCGGAAACGGTTATAAACCGGAGCGGAAATAATTTTATTGAGATAGTTGCTTAACGCTCCTACCGACTGGGAAATGCTCATTTCATTATGATTAAGAATTATCAAAACATCGCTCTGGGAATGGCCGCAATTATTTAAAGCTTCAAAGGTCATGCCGCCGGTTAAACTGCCGTCTCCGATTATGGCAACGGTTTTAGAATTATCGTTTTTTATCTTCTTTGCCTCGGCAACGCCTTGAGCCCAGGAAACCGCCGTCGAAGCGTGCCCCGTGGTAAATAAGTCATAAACTGATTCTTCGCAATTAGGAAAACCGCTTATGCCCCCGTACTCTCTTAATTTAAAAAAGGAGTTTTTTCTCCCGGTCAGTATTTTATGGGCATAGGCCTGATGCCCTACATCAAAGATAATATCATCGCCGGGCGCATTCAGGCAATAGTGCGCGGCAATGCATAATTCCGTAGCGCCCAGAGAACTGGCCAGATGGCCGCCTTTTTTCGCGACAACCTCGACCATTAATTTCCTTATCTCTTCGGCTAAGATAATTAACTCTTTAATAGTTAATTTTTTTAAATCCTGCGGATAATCAACTTTTTCCAGAATCATCAAATCATTCCTTATCTTCCATAACCGTATCGATGAGTTTTTTAAGATACTGCTTGTCCTCAACGCTAAGGTTAATGAATTGGATACCCGTGTCAAAGATAACCGGTGTTTGCTGTATGGGATTTATTCTTTCCTGCACCCACATCACTTTACCTTTACATTTTATGGGTTTTTCTTTTTCCACAAAAAGCTCAAGGCCCACATTTACAAAATTACTGAGTTTCTCTTCAAGCAATACCCTTATCCCGCCTTCGCTTATATTCTCGACATGTGACACCAGCAGCCTTATCGGCGAACCCACCACAATCTTACAAGGAAAAGGGGCCCGCGGTGACCTTCTGCGTTCATCGCCCTGCCAACTCATATTCCACCTCCTCAATGAGATATATTTTCTAGTGAGCCGCCTGCCTGCGAACTCAAGAAAATCTATCGAATTGATCCCGCCTGCTGCGGGATTGACCCTGAGGCTATTAAGCCGAAGGGTCTTAATAAACAAAATTCCTTACAGCCGGCTATCCCTGAGGCAAGCCCAGCGGGTATTTCGCCGGCTGTATGCCGCTTCGCGGCACCGGAATTTTCTTTATCTGATTTGAAAACATGCGGTTTTCAAACTTTCCCTTTTATAAGGGTACCCTGCGGCAAGACCGCAGGGAATAACCGAGTTCGATGAAGCTCCACCGGCCGTGGTATCTTTTATTTTTAGTATATTTTAACCTAAAAACCTTAGTCTTCCCCTTTTATGCGAGACGCCTTTATATTGTCAGCAAGTAGTTTTATTCTATCGCCGATGACTCGCTTATCTTCCTCAGTCATATCATAGAATTCAACACCGGTATCGTACAAAAATGAGGTTTCAATCAAAGAATCCGGTTTTTCCAGAACCCAGACGATCCGTCCCTGGCAATCAACGGCTGTTTCTTTATCCAGATAAACCCGCAAGCCTACCAACGAAGATATTTCCAATTTTTCCTCGCAAATAATCCGCATACCCCCTTCACTTAAATCTTGCGTATAAATATTGAGCACGCGGCGCTGGGGCGTATAAATCGTAACCTTACAAGGAAAAGACGCCCTTATAAATTGCCTTTTGTCCCGGCCTTTCCATTCCATATCATTTATCATCCTGCCGGTATTCTACCCGCTTTATCGAAAGTGCCCTGCCGGTGGTTTCTTCGATCTCCACGATTACGCCTTGCGCCCGTACATCGCGGCCGGCTAAATCAAAATGTACCGGCATATTAGTAATATACTTTTCGATAATTTTGTGTTTCTCCCTGCCTAAAATCGAATCGAAACTGCCCGTCATGCCGGCATCGGTAATATAAGCGGTGAAATCGTCGATAATCCTTTCGTCAGCGGTAGGAATATGGGTATGCGTGCCGAAAACCGCGCTTACCTTTCCGCTTAAAAAAAACCCCAGAGCAAGCTTTTCGCTGGTGGCTTCAGCATGCACATCCACGACAATTATTTTTGTCTCCAGCCTCACATCTTCCAGAATATCCCGCACCGCCTTAAACGGACAGTCGATGGGCTGCATGAAAACTCTGCCCTGAAGGTTAATCACGGCAATTTTCCCCCCGGCGGATATTTCTTTGACCAGCCACCCCTTACCTGCGGCTAACGGGCCGTAATTAAGCGGCCGGAGAACGTCCATTTTTTCTAAAACTTCCTTTACCTCGCTTTTTTTAAAAATGTGGTCGCCGGAAGTAATGACATCGATCCCGCAGTTGAATAATTCCCGGGCGGTATCCGGGGTAATCCCCGAGCCGCCGGCAACATTTTCGGCGTTGGCAATGATCGCGTCAAGACTTAAGCTCTTGCGTAAATCCGGCAGAAGGTCCTTTAAATAATCCCGCGCCGGCCGGCCGACGATATCTCCGAGAAATAAGATTTTCATATTATTTGACACAGATAATCGCAGATTAAAAGAAACAGATGATCACTGATTAAAAATAGGTAGTAACCAAAATATTCCACCCGCTCATCTATTTTCTATATTTTTTCTTCGAATCCGCGATCATCAGCATTTTCTCATCAGCGATCATCGCTTTATTTAGCGTAATCCACGGCCCTCGTTTCTCGTATTACGGTAATTTTTATATTACCCGGATAATCCATCTCTTGTTCGATTTTCTTTTTTATTTCGTGGGCGACCAAAGGTATTTCCTCGTCTTTGACCTTGCTGGACTGCACGATCACGCGCACTTCCCGGCCAGCCTGAATCGCGTAGCTTTTGTCTACCCCTTCGAAAGAATTCGCGATGGCTTCCAATTCTTTGAGCCTTTTGATATAGGTTTCCAGGGTTTCGCGCCGGGCGCCGGGCCGGGACGCGGAGATCGCGTCGGCGACCAACGCCAGCAGAGAATAGAACGATTTGAATTCCGCTTCTTCGTGATGCGCCTCTGCCGCGTTGATCACGATTTCATTCTCGCCGTACTTCTTCAATAGGTCGGCGCCTAATTGAGCGTGGGTTCCCTCTACCTGATGGTCAACGGCTTTTCCGATATCATGCAAAAGGCCGGCTCTTTTCGCCAGCCGCGGGTCAAGGCCAAGTTCTGTCGCCAGGGTTCCCATGATCAACGCGACTTCGCGGGAATGCTGCAGCGCGTTCTGGCCGAAACTGGTGCGGTATTTTAATTTACCCAGAAGTTTTATGAGTTCCGGATGGAGGTTGTGGCAGCCGGCTTCAAAAACAACACTTTTGCCGTCTTCCATCAATTGCTTCTCGAAATCCTGTTTTGTTTTTTCCACGACTTCTTCGATTCGGGCCGGATGGATCCTTCCATCCGCTACAAGTTTCTCCAGGGAAAGCCGGGCGATTTCCCGGCGAATCGGGTCAAAACCGGAAAGGCTCACCGCTTCCGGCGTATCGTCAATGACTAAATCCACGCCCGTAGCCATTTCAAACGACCGGATATTGCGGCCTTCCCGGCCGATGATTCTACCCTTGATTTCCTCATTAGGCAAAGGCACTACGCTTACGGTAGTTTCCATCGTATGTTCTACGGCGCATTTTTGAATCGCCAGAGAAACAATCTCCCTGGCCTTTTTTTCGGATTCTTCCTTGATCTGTTCTTCCATCTCTTTGATCATCTTTGCTTTTTCCGAACGAAATTCTTCTTCATACCGCTTTAGTAAAATATCTCTCGCCTCCTGGGGAGTAAGGGAAGATATCTTTCGCAGCTTCTCTTTTTCTTCTTCAATCAAACTATTAAGCGCCTGGTGTTTTTGGTCGAGTTCCGATAATATCTTTTTCGTGCTTTCTTCGCGCCGGCTTAATTCCTGCTCTTTGTTCTCGATAAAATCAAGGCGCTTTTCTAAATTTTCTTCCCTCTGGGTAAGCCGTTTTTCCAATTGAAAAAGTTCTTCTTTTTTCGCGGAATTTTGTTTTTCGAAATCGATGCGCAGTTTGTAAAGCAGCTCTTTCCCGTCAAGATCGGATTTTCTTAAAACTTCGTCACTCTTGGCTTTTGCCTCATTGATAATCCTGGCGGCATCTTCCTTAGATTTCTTAAGTCTATTCTTCTCAAAAAATTCTCCCAATAACCAACCGGCGATGCAACCGGCGATCAATCCTCCTAATGCGTATATGAAATTCATGAATCCTCCTATCTAATCCGGACAAACAGCATTTAGAAATAAACAAGGTTCGTCCGGATTAGTTATTTGAAAACCTACGGTTTTCAAGCTTTCCTTTATTAAACATTTTCTGTAAAAAGCAACATTTTAAAACTGTTTAATCAATAGCATTGACTTTTACAGAATAATTTTTTCGGCTGGACTCAGCCGCAAAAATTATAAGACTTTTGTTTCCGTTGCGAGAAAATCGACTTTTTGATCAAAGGGCGGGATAACAGGAAGGCTTTCCAGGATTTGGAATTCAAACGCAACTCCTACTTTTTTGGCAGGAGGCTTGATTTTATCTAAAAAACGGTCGTAAAAACCCGCTCCCCGGCCCAGCCTGTTCTTTTGCCGATCGAAAGCTAAACCGGGGACAATGATTAAATCTATTTTTCCAATATCCAGTTCTTTTGTTTTCTCTGTATCCGGCTGCCGGACGCCAAACGGCCCGGGCAAAAAATCACGGTCAAGGTCGCCGGCTTCAAAGGCACGCAGCTCTTTTTTAGCTGTGTCCATCACAGGAAAACAAAATCTTTTAATCCCAATAGCCTTTCCTATCAACCCTAAAACATCAACTTCGCCCCTTAAAGGGAAATAAGCCATGATAACTTTTGCATCTTTATATATTTGTAATTCCGATAATATCGATAAAACATTCGCGCTCCTCCTTTTTATTTCTTCTTTGGTTAAAGACAGAAGCTTAGCCAGTAATTTTCCCCGTAAATCTTTCTTTGCTTTGTTAATATCCATAGTATCGGCGAAGATTTGCATAAGACTAAATCTCTCCAGAATACGGCAGAATAATCCACCTCACCCTGCGCCCCTTGAGCTTGCTAATTCAACTAAGTCCGGAGTACCGGGCGAGTTTCATTACGGTGAAGTCTCATTAATATTTTTTATTATATCATTCTTTTTATTTTGCGCAAGTAAACCCTAATCCGGCAATCCCGTTATCTTAAATACTCTATCTTCGGCAACGGGATTGCCGGATTAGGCGAATGAAAACCTACGTTTTTTCCGCCAACGGCGGACCAGCCTAAATATTTATTCTTTTGTGGCGAGCAAACTTTCCCTTTTTTATTTCGCCAAAGCCCATTCGGCGGCGGAAGGGTCAAAATCGCTTACGGCAACAATCTCAAAATCAAACCCCTCGAAAACGGCGGGATCGAAAACCACAGGGGAAAACACAGGCGGCAGGGAACGGGAAGCCGGTAAAACAGCCTGAGGCTTTACTTTTTTGGTTTCGATATTAAGATTGGAAGGATTGAAATCAATACCTCCGGTTTTTTCTGGTTTCGCGGGAAGAACCCCGGTTTTTTCTTCGTAAAGCGAAGAAAAAGGAGAAGAAGCAACCATGCCTTCCCCATTAATCATCTTTTCGATTCTTCCCATTATTGCCGCTTCATTATGCTCTAAGGCGTATTTAAATTGCTCTAATTCTCCGGCGGCAAACCTTGTTTCTATTTCTTCCCTTAAATCAGCCGTCTCGCTATCGCCGGCATTTAAAAATCTATCCCGTATTTCGCCATCAATAATGCCTAAGATTAAGTGCTTGAGCTCAATATACTTTTTTATAATTTTCTTATTAATTGCGTTAGCCCTCTTAGCTCCCTCTTGCGATATCTCCTGGCTGATAAGCAATCCCATAAAAGGCTCAACAAATACTCTTTTCTCAAGTGATTCGAAAACTATCATCCTGTAACGTTCCATAGACCGAAAGATATGCGGCTCAAATTTTCCCATCTCATCCAATAGCAAATCATCTTTTTCCATGTGCTCTAAAATACTTTCCAGCACCTTTCTCCTGAATATTTCCGCATGACGTATTTCTTCCCCTGTCACCGCAAATCTCCTCCACCCCTCATCGTTTAGAATAATAGAAATATCAACATCGCCCACCGCAGCCAACGCCACCCTGCCATCTTGCGCCAAATACATGCTTGAACCGGAAACAAATACCCTATCAATAAGCCTTTGCCCATCACCATCCACCACGCGGGCTACCGCCTGATTAAGTACGGCATTCAACCGCACCGGGTACAAGAAATCGCCTTCGATGATCGGCGACGCGGCAACCCGGCCATTCATAATCTTTTCGATTCTTCCCCTTATCGCTACAATATTATCATTTAAGTCTTGTTCAAGCCGCCTTCGCTCTCCTGCGGCAAGTATTTTTTTGACTCTTTTTCTCAATTCAGCCATCTGCGCCGCATCGCCGGAATTACGCGAAAGTTGTTTTTGCAGAACGCGCAGCTCCACAGTGTCACCCTCAACCAACCGCTTAAGTTCAGTGTATTTTTTAAGAAATTTTAAATCCCGCGCCAACGGCTCCTTGCCCGCCAATGCCCACCTTTCCGTGCGAGTAAAAAGATCCTTATCGGCCAATCTTTCTTTTAATGATTTTAAAAATTGCGTTTTATAACTGCTGTCGGATAAAAAAACTGCCCCCGTCTTTGCCTGCCTGCTATCTAAAAAAGCGCGCTGTTTATCATAGCTTAATATACGCTTTAGCGCCTTCTCAAACCCTTTTCTAAAAATGTCTGCCGCCATCGTTCCCCTATCCACCCTATCGATACCCCGCCGGCGAAATAAGTTTTTTTTCATCTCGCGGCCGGCCTTGTTCAATATAATAAAGATATCCTCGTCGCCTACCGCGCCTAACGCAACCTTGCCGTCCCGCGCCAGATACTGCAGCGAACCATTTACGAATGCTCTTTCAAAAATCCTTTGCCCTCTAGCGTTCCTTATTAACCTTGCCGCACGGTTAAGCGCTCTGTTCAACCGCTCCGGATACAAAAAACCACGCTCAATGATAGGAGGGACGGCGGGTTTTTCTTTTACTTCTCCGTCCCCCATTCCTCTTCTTTCTTCCCTCATCCCCTGGTCTTCTACAGGCGACCCCGCGCGGCCCTGCCCCCATTTTACCAAGGCCTTTTTTTCCCGGCCATCATCACGGCGCCATATCACGCCGCAATTTTTGCCGGATACCATCATTGCCGCTGCGCCGCCCCGGCCTTGAGGTAAAACACGCTGTACGCGGGCAAAAGGAAATTTGTCCTGGATTATTTTTTTAGCCTCGCGTAATATTTTACGCTCCTTCGCATTATTCTCATGGGTATAGAAAACAACCTGCAAGCTTGTTAAATCTGGGGGTAACTTTTCCATGACTTCCTGCACCGGGACACTGAAATCATGGCCGTCTTTATCATACATGCCCAAAGTAAAGTGCCCCAACCCGGAAATCGTATCCTTTTTATTTGCGCCAAATAATCCCATACCGGCACAAACAGAAATACCTTCAGTCGCGAGCCGCGCGTCATCGGGTGGATTGCGCGCTAAAATAAATTTACTCTCTTCCACAACATAGGCTTTAACGCCTTGCCCCAATTGCATGCTCGGCGCTGTCTCACGCGTAATCAAACGATAGTTTTGTTTATCCACATCATAATGGCCAAAATCTTCCGGCAAAAAATCGAAATATTTTATTTCGGGAACATCAACAAATGTCCGCAACTCAGCGAATAACGGGTTTTCTTCTTCATCGCCCATCTTCCCTCGCCCCGGGCTTGTGCTGAGCGAAGTCGAAGTGTACTCGCGAACCGCCGAACGAGAAAACGCCCCATGAGACGCTCGGTCATCACCTTCTTCTCTGTTTTTTACAAATGCCGGCGACCCCGCCCCCCTCAACCGCGCCGTCACGGTTTTACCGCTTTCCATTTCTACCGGCTGAAACGGCCGCTCCACCAACGCGCTCGACACTCCGGCTAAAGTGCAACCTCCGGAAAAATAGCGACGGCGGATTTGTTTTCGGACAGGGCTTAGCCCTGTCCCTACATATTCTTTTTTAATAATATTGTAGGCGCCTTTTTTGTAGGCTTCTAAATACTTTTGATAAACGTTGTCTTTAATCTTGGGATCTATTTTATCGATACCTTTAATTTTATTTTTGTCGATATACAGATTAAAGGCGTTTAGCCAGTTGGGTCCGTTAGACTCGTCCCCTTCGGGGAGGCTCCGCTTCGCTTCGCTCTTGATCCTGTTATTTTTTTCAGCGATCATCTGCTTTTTCTCATCTGCGATCATCAGCGCAGCGCGCAAGCGCCGCTTAAACCACGTTGCCAGCACAACCGCGTGATAAATCCGGCGTAATTCGGCAAACTGCTTGCCGTTATTCACCTCTTCCTCGATTGCCGGGACAATGATTTCGCGCATGATTTGACTGCTTAATTCGTTTAGCCCGTTAGGCCCGTTGTGCCGGTTTAGCCGGTTAGAAGACTTTAACCCTGCAACCGGCTTAACTGGCTCAACCGGCTCAACATTTTTCTTCATGGCAAGATAGTCGCTTTCAAGCATCACCTTCAATTTCGCTTCACCCACCATTGCCTTATCGCCATCGGCGTAAACTACCGCTTTATCCGGCACAATCCATACCTTGCTGAAGGTATTGATTATCCGGTTACGGGCGGGGGCAAGCCCCGCCCCTACATTATTGTTGATCCTTTCATAAACCCTATCCCAGAATTTTTTGCCCAAAGGCGATTCGGGATAGGTCAGGCTGGCGGATAATTGTTTTAAGATATAATCCTGGTTCAGCAGGCCTTCGCCCATATCGGTAGCATCTAAACCCGCGGGGATGACCCTATTTTGCTCATAAGGAGAAAGGTTAACCCAGAGGTCGTTTTCGGGTATAGTTAATGCAGCGAGAAAATATCTGATTAATTTTTCCGCATCCAATTTTAATTCTTCGTTAGAAGAATTAAAATTGCCGGAATCGATAATAAAATCTAACTTCAAAGGGTCACGGGGATAAAATTTAATACCCTTCAGGGTCGGTGGATTAAACGCCGGGCTTGCGCTGATAAGCGGATAGGCTTGCGGAGCGTTGACCAGCGTAGAAGCGGAAACGTTCACCCCCAGGCTCGTCGCCAATAAACAAAGCACCAGCGCCGGGGATACGGCCTTGATCAATAATAGTTTTTTAGTGCCCATCCTTACCATAGTATATAAATGTAACATTAATCAGGTAATGATTGCCATAGAAAAGACGGGGGTTTCGAGGTATTTTGTAAACGGTTACATCAAATTGTTTCGCTATTTTTGCGAAACAATTTGTCAGGCAAAAATAAAAATCAAGAAAAAATATAATTTTTTAAATATTTTATTGCCGCCGGCTTCCTTTATCCGCAAAGCGGTATTATTTTATTTTTACGCAGTAAAAATAAAATCTTGACAATAAACGGTGGAATTATACAATAATATCTTGAAACTTATTGAAAACATTCATTAATCTGCACTTATTGCTTACGGGCGTAAAGTACGCTTTCAAGCGAAGTGCGCTCAAACTAAAGGGAGGTGTCTTAATGAATAAGGCGCAGTTAATCGAAGAGGTCGCGAAGAAGACTTGCACCAAGAAAGAAGCGCAGGAAGCAGTAGAATCGGTTTTCGATATAATCAGAGGCTCATTAAAGAAAAAAGACGACGTGGCGATTTCCGGTTTCGGCACATTCCGGGTAAAACAGACCAAAGCCCGCCAGGGAAGAAACCCCAAGACCGGCGAAACAATCCAGATCCCGGCAAAAAAGAAAGTAGCTTTTCGCGCCGCGAAAGATTTAAAAAACGCGGTTCTATAATAAAAATTTGCCGTAAGCAAATTTTTATCGAACAAAAAATAGAGCGCATCATAAACGATGCGCTCTATTTTTTTGGCCGGACGCCCGGTTACAAACACCTTTAAAAAACTACCTTCCTAAGATTGACCGTATTGCCGGTTAAGCCTTTAATTACTAATTTGTTCAAAACATCCCTGAAATTATTTTCCGGTGTTATAAAATTTTCTTCAAAAAATTCGTACCGGAATGCCTTGTCCCGGCACGTTTCCTCCACGCGAAAAATTTTCCCCTCTCTCAGCAGCTTCACTAAAAGAATAATCCCCAGCGCCTCTCTATCTACCCTCGCTGATGTTAATACTGCTTTACTTAAATCCGAATTAAGCGTTTTTTCTTTTAAGAATATGGGAAAATTTTCGCTGTTAAGCAAAAATTTTCCCATCAGGCTTTTAATAAAGTTAACAATCCGGCAGAGGTAAACTAAAGAAAAAATACCGTCCCGGCCGATATCTTTATCGAAGCAGGCGGCGCTGCTGCGAAAAAACAGGTAATCGCTTTCCGCGAAGGAAAATTTCTCTTTCAGCTCATTGAACAAACCGCTTTCGATTACGGGATAAAAAATACTGGGCCCAAGCATTACGTTTTCAGCGGCTAAGGATTTTATATCCCTGAGGCAATCGCCAAAGCGCTGGCCCGGCAAACCGATAATAAAATGAACCGTGGAGGGAATATTTTCCGCCAGCCGGCCGGCGATGGAAAAAATATTTCTTTCCTGAGTTTTGCGCTTCGCGTTATTCCGCGGGGCGGATTGCGCCCCGGCGATGGAAAAATCAAGATGGGTAAGGCCGGCGGCGGAAAGTTTCCGGCATATTTTTTTAGTCAGCCCGCGGCTCAAAACACCGTTCATGAAGGAAATCTTTATTTTCCCGGCGTAGCCGGCGATCAATAAATCCAGGAGTTTTCCCAGTTCCGGGTTAAAGTTAATGTTGTCGTCTTCAAAATTAAAATGGCGGATACCCAGAGAATAGCACTCCTCTATTTCCTTAAACACATTATCGGCGCGGCGAAAACGAAATCTTTCTTTTATCGCGCAAAACTTACAGCCAAGACTACAGCCCCGCGACGTCAACAATGCCGCGGAAAGCATACCTTTAAAAATATACCGGGAAGAATCGATCAAGGAACGCTCGGGAAAGGGCAGGCTGTTTAAGTCGCGGATTATACCGGAAGTCCGGGAGATATTTAAGTTATTTTTAATTTTATAGCCCAACCCGTCAATCTTAGGCAAAATACCTTTCCCCGCCCCTTCGCATAATCTGACCATACTCTGTTCCGCTTCGCCGCGAATAATGAAATCGACGTTTTCTTGCCCTAAAACAAACTCCGGCATTATGGCAGGGAACCTCCCGCCTAAAACAACCGGTATTCTCTTGTCGATTTTTTTTACCCGGCCGGCGACGCCCAGCGCGGTATCGAAATAAGGCGAGAAATTCGAGGAAATTCCTACGATGCTCGGTTTGAATCCGGCAATCTCTTCTTCGATTTCGGCCCAGGACATGCCGAAATGATAGTAATTATCGAAGAGGCAAAAAGGCGATTTGTTCCGGCGATAATACCGTTTAAGGTAGGAAAATTCTTCCGGGGTTTTCAGGGAAAATTTTTTATTCCCTTCCAGCGTATTCAAAACTTTTACGTCAAACCCGGCTTGTTTTAAGGAAGCGGCAAGATAAAGCAAACCTAAAGGATATGCTCTCTGGGGAGTAAAGAAAAAATCTTCGATAGGAGGGGCGATCAGAAGAATTTTCAAGGGCGATTTATTTTGAGTGAACTGCCACCTTTGTCCGCCCTCGGCGGCATCCCGTCATAGGCGGTGAACAGCGGCAATTTTCTGCGGAAAAATAAAAAAATGAGCCGTAAACCATCGACATCCGATAATTACCTTATGGCTTACGGCTCATTAATTTAATCATTTCACTAAATCATCGATCTCAACCGCATACCCTTTTTGAAAATTTATTTCGGGCACCTCGACACGGGAACCATCGCGTTCCAAACCGCTCAAAGTAAGAGACATGGCCTCTTCCGGCGAAGGCGGGTATATTTCAAATTTTAAAAGCACGCCGGACCACTTTCCTTTCTCCAGCTCCAGAGCCGAACTCAGCGGTGCCGCAGAAAAGTTACTATTGTCCAGAAAAGCTTTCTTGAAATCCTTAAAACAGAATAAACTGGTAAGGTATACTTCCCTGTCGTATTCCGGGCCATAACTGGCAACGGGTTTTAATGTCTTGCCGTAAGCATTTAATTCTACCCCCGAAGGGTCGAAAGAAAAACCACTGGCCTTAGGTAAAAATGCCATTTCCACGAAAAACGCGTGTTCTACCGGGCCGTCAAATCTTTTAGGGATTTTGAAACCAAATAATATCGCGGAAGCATTGACATCGAAATTATACGGCTTGATGGTCATCCGTAAACCAGGCATGATAATATTGCCGTCGTCTTTAACCTTAATATTGCCCGACACGTAAGGCTTGGGCCGGCTTACGTCAAAACGAGTGGTCATACATCCCGAAAAAAACAAAACAGCAAAAACTAAAAAAATGGCCTTTTTCATCATCTTATCCTCCTCAAGAAAAATTTGCCCGAAGGGAAAATTTTTCTTGATCCCGAAGCAGCAAGCCGAGGGATCTTATATGAAATGATTTCCTATAATTATAAATGAACCTGCTTTTCCCTGTATCCTCGAAGGTACCTATAACTGTTAGGGTATAATTTTTTAATATGCATAAAAAGAAACAGTATTAATATACTCTTATCCTTTAAAAAATCAAGTTTTTTATATTTTTCTCAATTTCGCCACGAAAAATCCCTCCATATATGCGTTAGGGATAATCCGGCGGCATAGATGCAAAGGCGCGCTGCTTTTTAGGCCGCGCCAACCGGTTAAACCGCGGCAAGAGTTTTTTAACGGCGTTTCTATCGGCAGGATCTCCAACCTATCCTTAAATTTATCCACGAACCAATCGATTACGCCTTCGTTTTCTTCCGGCGAAAAGGTGCAGGTCGAATAAACCAGCTCGCCGCCTTGTTTCAGGGCGAAGAATGCCGCGGCCAGGAGCTTTTTCTGCGTATGCACCATCTCTTTAACCTTATTCGGTCGCCAGTATTTAAAAGTTTTTGGTTCGGCTACCCAGAACCGGCCTTCGGCGGAACAGGGCGCGTCGACCAGAATCTTATCGAAATATTCGGGAAATTTCTTCCGCACCCACATCCCGTCGATCAACATCACCCGCACCCGGGGGATACCATCGTAAACCTCTCCGGACGCATCATCTTCGACCGGTGAGAATTCCTGTTCGTCGGCGTCGCCGGGGTATTCTTCGCCGGCGCCATCACTGCCATCGCCTTCATCTTCCCGGCTATCATGCGCATAATCGGGGATCTTGTGGGGATAACGCTCTTCGTAATAACCGCCAATTCGTACCGCTTCGATGCCCTGGATCTTTAAATTAGCCAGAAGCTTATAGTAGCGGATACGATTCTTTTCTATCGCCACGACATTGCTTCTGGGCGCCAGCGATATGATCTGAGTAGTTTTGGTGCCGGGGGCGGCGCAAAGATCAAGAATTTTTTCGCCGTTTTGCGGGTTGAGGATAACCGGGGGAAGCATGCTGGAAACATTCTGGATATAAACACAACCGTTTAAATAAAAACTGGTTTTTTGGAAATCTCTCAGGGGAGTATTTAATAAAAAAGCTCCTGCGGGATAAGGCAATTCCTGAAAACGTATCCCCTGGCGTAAAAGTTCTTTCTTCAAAGTAACCAGGTCTATTTTTAAAAAATTAGGCCGGAAGGAACTTAATTTTTTATCCAGGAAAGATTCCAGAATAGTGTTGAAATTAGCCGGATAAATATCCTGCATTTTTTCGATGAACCCGCGAGGTAGTCGGTAAATAGTTTCTTTCATGGTGGCTTTTCATTCTCCCGGCGATTTATAATTGAACAAAATTTGAGATAATGCCCCTTATGAGCAATCTCGAAAATTACCCCGATCAACCCTTTGATTCTTCTTCACTTAGCTCAAGATTAATTTTTCCGGCTGTATTCCGCCGGAAAAATTAAAAGGAATACACCAGGGACGAATTAAGCATCCAATAGCTTGTTTTTACCGTATGGTCTATATCGTCGCTGGCGCCGAGAAGGTAACCCTGGTAATAAAATCGCTCTTTTAATTTGCCTTTTGTGTTAATATTAATACAATTAAATCCTAAATTCCAGGTCCAAAACGGATCGATGCGGCAGCTTCCCACGATATCCGCTAAATATGCTTTTCCTTTGCATACCCCCCGGCTGATCATATCGACGTTGGCGCCCAGAACCGCGTCGGTATCAGGGTAAAGATGCACGTCCTTATCTTTTATGCGCACCCACTGCGAAAAGCCGAGCTTAAAATATAAAGTAAATCTTTCCCATGGCGAAATACTTGAAGCTATCCCGATATAAGGCAATTGGGTCTTGACGGCATACTCGCACCATTTCAAGTTCTGGGTATCGGTATATCCGGCGTCAAACGGCCCGGGGCCGTAAGGCCCGTAGCCTGCCTGCGCCAGGCTGGTAGAAGAAAACTTAAACATTTCGTAGCGAAAGCCCGCTAAAACACCCAGGGTATATTTGGGACGAATCAGAAAATTATACAAATAATCCAAGTCGAGCAGGGTTAAGGCTTCGACGTTTGTATCAGACTCCGAATAAATATCCTTACCGTCATGGTTAGTTGCCCAATTGGCGCTGTTGTTAAGCACGCCGTCGTCGTTGTAATCGATATACCCCTTGTCGTTTTGAATCCAATCGGAATCTTTCATCTTGCCGCTGGCCCGGCTGAAGCATTTAAACCAAAATCCCATATCTAATTTATATTTTGGTTTGTTCTCGTAATCAGGAGAATTAACTCCCAGCGCGCAAAGAACGCCGCTTAAAATGTTATGAATCGGCCATTCCAATGCGCTTTCGCCATGACCGCCCACAGAATAATCGTTATCAAACATTATATGATACTTCACCTGGCCGCTGATACGGGCCAATTGGAGTCCGAAGGAAATAAACCCGTCTTCACCCAAAAAGGCTAAGGCTGCCTGTCTAAGTTTCCGGTTGTCGCCGCCGACCGCCTGGATAAATTCTTCTTGCCGGACAACAGGGCCGGCTTTATCCGGGCTGTTTTCCGCCGCGCCTTCCTGATTCGAATTTTTCCGGCCGGCCTCAACAGCATCAAGATAAACATCTACGGTGGCGGCCTTGGCTTTAGCGTCAATCCCCTGGCTGAAAACAAAGGAAGGAAAAAGTAGGAAAAAAATGACGAAAAAAAATGAATAAGGATTGTCCGGCTTAAGTATTTTCAAGGGCGAATGGTAAATTTTACAATTGTTATCCCTTATCATATTTTTTCCGGTTCTGAGATGATTAATTCTCGCGGGTTTTTATGCGATAATTAATCATGCGCCGAACCAACCGGTCACAGGACTGGGCAACAATCCAATACCGATATGCTTGGATTGGATATATTCGAAAAACCCTTCCCGTCCAAGATTGCGGCCCCAGCCGCTTGCCCGAACGCCGCCGAAAGGCGTAAGCGAACTCATCTGAACAAAGGAATTCACCCAAACCGTTCCGTAGCTGATCTCTCCGGCGAGCCTTTGGGCATAAGGTAAATCCTTAGTCCAGATCTGGCAGACTAAGCCGGTAGGGTTATTTTCAATGATTTCTTCGGCTTCGCGCCGGCCGTTAAAACTTTTGAGCAATACCACCGGCGCGAAAAACTCTTCGTAGCAGATATTTTTTAATTCGATAACCGTAGCGGGATAAAAATAACCTTTTCCGGCAAGGGGTTTGCCGCCGCATAAAATTACCGCGCCGGTTTTTATCAATTCGCTCACTTTATTATCGATATCATCCCGGTGTTTTTTCGTCGCTATTGGCCCCAAACCGTTTTCCGGCGCGAACGGGTCGCCGATTTTTATCGCCCCGGCCTTGCGGACAAGCTCGCGGGAAAACTCCGGATAAATTTTTTCATCCACCAGTGCCAGGCTTGTCCCGATACACATCTGCCCCTGCTTCATAAATGACGAACCTAAAATATTTTGCATCGCCGCTTCTTTATCGCAATCGGCAAATACCGCCGCGATGTTGCAGCCGCCTAATTCACAGATTATTTTTTTGGGGTTGTCGACGGTAGCGGCGATTATCTTTTTCAGCGTTTGGCGCGAACCGGTAAAAGAAATCAAATCGACCGGGCTTTCGGCCAAAGCTTTGCCGATGGTTTCACCTCTTCCCGTAACTACGTTAATCAACCCCTTGGGCAAATCTAACCGGTCTAAATGCTTCACCAACTCGAGCAGGGAAAGTGAAGCGAATTCCGAAGGTTTGATAATTAAAGAATTCCCTGCCGCCAATGCCGCGGCGCCGGTGAAACCAAAAATCATCAACGGCACATTGTAGGGCAGGTAAACGCCGCATACGCCGAAAGGCTCATATTTGATTAAATCTATCCCGTACTCGCCCGGCAGGCTTTCCTCCTGGATACTTTCCAGAAAAGAAGCGTAATATTTAAAACAATCGGCGCCCAATTGGATATCGACAAACAAGGATTCCTTAAACGGTTTACCGATTTCCCGCGTTTCCAAGGTGGCTAAAGTATTCAAATTATCATAAATACACTTGGCGATTTCCCGCAACGCCGCCGCCCTTTCCTTGAAGGAAGTTTTTTTCCAGAGTTTTGCCGCTTGCTTCGCGCCGGTAACCGCGGCTTGCAGATCTTTTTCCGAAGTCTGCGATAGGCGCGCGAAAATTTCTTCCGTGGCGGGATTAACCACATTAATTTTTTCATCGCCTGTTTTAAATTCTCCGGCGATATAATATTTGTATTCTTCCATAATCAATCCTTTTAAAATCTAGGTAAAGGTTACGGTTAAGAAGCCAGTTTGGGTTTAAGGTAATGGCCTGGGCTTAAAAAATATTTTCAAGCCGTTACCTTAGCCTTAACCCATATGGGCATCGTAGCCTTAGCCCTAACCCTATTGACGATGCGGTTCGATGATGACCTTAAGCGACTCTTTCGCTTCGGCGGTAAGCCGAAAACCCAAACCCGTATCGGCTAACGACAGCCGATGGGTGATCATTTTCGATAAAGGAAGCCGCCCGCCGGAAATCAAACCGGCGGCGATATTCGCGTCGCTGGGGCTGCTCCCGTAAGAAGGCATCAATTTTATTTCATTGCGCCAGAATTGGTTTAACGGCACCGGTAGATTTACGCCCGGCTCGGTACAGGCAAAAAACAACACCGTCCCTCCCCGGTCTACCGCGGAAAGCGCCTGGGCAAATGCCGGGAGCGCACCGGTACAGACAATAACCAGATCCGCCGGCCTTCCCTGGTTACGCTCTTTTACTTTCGCCGCGATATCTTCATTGGCTTTAAACACCGCGTCGGCGCCAAACTCTTGGGCAAATTTAAGGCGATAATCGTTTATATCCGTAGAGAAAATTTTTCCGGCGCCGGCGTGGCGCGCGGCAATAAGATGCAGAAGCCCGGATATGCCGCTGCCGATAATCAGTATCGTCTGGCCAAGTTTGGCCTGAGCCAATCTCTGGCCGCGCAAAACGCAGGCCAGCGGTTCGATAAAAGTTGCGTCCTCGTAAGACATTTCCTTCGGCAAAACCACCACGCCCCGGTCGACATTCAAGCTGGGAACGCGCAAATACTGCGCGAATCCGCCGGGGTCATAGTTGGTAGTGTGCAGCGTCTCGCAAGCCGTATGATAACCGCTTAAACAGTAATGACAGGTATTACAGGGAACGTGATGGGCGACGAATATCCGGTCGCCCACCTTATACTGGTTGACCCCTTCCCCGGTTTGTACGATTTGGCCGCCAATCTCATGGCCTAAAACCAACGGCGCTTTTTTTATGCGGTACCACTCTAGAACGTCGCTGCCGCAAATACCGCTGGCAATCACCTTTACCAGAAGTTCACCCTTGCCGATTTTCGGTATCGGCCTGGTTTCAATGCGCACATCGCGGTTATTATAATAAACCGCGGCTTGCATCATCTCATTTGCTTTTGCTTTTTTTATTTTTGGTTTCATTGAAAATATCCTGAGCTTCTTTTATATCGGCATCTTCATGAATAATCGCCCTTAAAGCTTTGGCCATGGCAACAGGGTGGGGGCTCTGCCAGACGTTCCTGCCCAGGTTGACGCCGATCGCTCCTTTTTGCATTCCATCATAGACAAATTCAAAGACCTGCTTTTCGGTTTCGCATTTCGGGCCGCCGGCAATCACCACCGGCACCGGGCACCCTTTTACCACTTTATCGAAATCCTTATCGCACCAATAAGTCTTCACCACCCGCGCGCCTAATTCCGCGGCGATGCGGCAGCAAAGCGCTAAATAGCGCGCCTCGCGCTTTTCGATCTCTTTGCCGACTGCGGTTACGGCCATCACCGGAATACCGTAGTTCTCGCATTGGTTGACCAACTGGGCTAGATTATTCAAAGTCTGCTTTTCGTAAGCGCTGCCGATAAACACCGATATACCGACCGCGCTGGCATTGAGCCGAATGATTTCTTCAATCGAAGTTGTCAAAGCTTCGTCGGCTAAATCCTTACCGACCATGCTGGTGCCGCCGGAAACCCGCAGGATTATCGGCTTAGAACCAACCGCTTCGATGCAGGAGCGCAAAACCCCCCTGGTGCAAAAGAGCGCGTCGCAGTATTCGATGATCGGCTTTATCGTTTCGCCGGGCTTTTCCAAACCGGTCGTCGGGCCCTGAAAATAGCCGTGGTCAATCGGCATAAAAAAACATTTTCCGTCCTCTTTAATCAACTGCGATAAGCGATTCTTCATCCCCCAATCCATTTTGTGTCCCCCTAATTGGTTAATTTAATTCTCTTTGTTTTTCTTCCCCATAACCCGCAAGGTGCGCTTGGAGCGGATAAAGAGCGGTAAGAATTTGACGCGAGCAAGCGCATTTTGCGGGTTATTCTACGGGAGCCTGTTCCCACAATTTAAACGTCCGCACCATCACCGGATACCATTTGCTCATCTTCGCGAAGTCGCCTTTGGTTTTCACCTTGCCCTGGGTAGAGGCAACAAACGGGTCGATTTCGCGGTTAAAAACTTTTCTTAATATTTCCGGCTTGCCGATAATCACAAACTCGGCGTTTTCATCATTATCGATTTTCATGATCTTTCCATGCTCATAGACAAACCGTATCACTTCGCCGTTATCCTGGTTCTTCACCGCCAGGGTACAGGTCAAATCATACTTTCTGCCCAATTCTTGCGCTTCGCTGTCATTGTTGACTATGCCCATCAGCGCCCCGGCATGTTCTTCCGACAGCATCTTATATTTTTTTGTATTTGCCTTTGCTTCTTCGATAGTTTTTTGCTTCTGGTCTGGTGTCTGTAAATTTGCTGATTTCATCAGCAAATTTACCCTTGCCTGTTCTTCCAGCAATTCGATCAGGCTGAATGCCGCCTTAAAATCATCTCCCACCGCCACAACCCCGTGGTTTTTTAAAACCACGATATTGGCGTTTTCCAATGCTTCCAATACCGGCTCAATATTAGTTACGGTGGGCGTATCCTGCGCGATGGCTTTCACCTCGCCCAGATAAAACTTCGCTTCGAAAGAAAAAATATCCAACCGGTCAAAATAGTTAAAAAACGCGGTAGTAAAAGAGGGATGCGCGTGCAAGACAACCTTTGTATCTTTAAATTGTTTGTAAATCTCCAGATGAAGCTCCCGCTCCACGCTCGGCTCTTCTTTTCCTTCTAAGATTTTACCGCCTTCTTCCATCAAGACGATATCGGCCTCCTCTAAAAAGCCCAGATAAGCGTCATGGCCGGTAATCATGATTTTACCTCTGCCGGCGTTCAGGGAAATATTGCCGCTGCGGCCGATTACCAGATTTTTCGCGCCCAGTAACCGCGCCCAGTAAACTATATCCTTTTTTTCTTGTTCGAAATTCATATTTACCATTTTAATCGGATTTTTTCGAAAGTGAAGTTATAAATTCAACAATATCGGCTGTTTTATTCTTCGCGGCACTAAAACCCCGTTTTTCAAAACGGGGTACCACCGACGAAGTCGGTGGTATAATTCGACTACAGCCTTGCGCTACGTCCTTCGGGCTTGCGCTCGGCTAAGTCTCATTAATTAACACGGTGTGCCGCTCTAGAATGAGCCTTGCTGGATACCCCGGTCTTCAGACCGGGGAGTTATGGAAGGCTTCATTTTGCGCGGCTCACGGCGTAACGGCATAAAGCTCATCCAGCGGACTCTTGGGAGCGTTACTCATATCCCGCAGAACATGAGTATAGATCATCGTCGTTTCCACATTCTTATGCCCCAGCAGCTCCTGCACCTCGCGAATGTTTACCCCGTTCTGCAAAAGATGCGTGGCAAAGCTATGGCGCATGGTATGAACCGTCGCGTGCTTGACAATACCCGCTTTGTTAACCGCGGCGCGCACCGCCTTCTGTATCGAAGTTTCATCGATATGATGCCGCCTCACCTTACCCGAACGCGGATCAACCGAAAGCTTGCTGGAAGGAAAAACATACTGCCAGCGCCATTCTTTTCCGGCGTTAGGCATCTTACGCCCTAAGCTGTCCGGTAAAAAAACTTCGCCATATCCGGAAACTAAATCTTTGTCATGAAGTTTTTTAACTTCTTCCAAATGCAAACGTAATTGCCCCTTAACCGCTTGCGGCAAAATCGTCGACCGATCCTTATCGCCCTTGGCCGCACGGACAAAAATTAAATTATTATCGAAATCAATATCCTGCGCGCGAAGCCGCGCCAGTTCCATCAACCGCAAACCCGAGCCATAAAGCACCTGCGCGATCAATAAATCTCTTCCTTTGATCTGCTTGAATAATTCCTGAACCTCTCTTACCGACAATACCACCGGAAGCTTAAGCCCCCGCTTAGCCCTCACCGTTTTATCTAAATTACCCAGTTCGGCGCCAAGCACATCGCGAAATAAAAACAATAGCGCGTTAAACGCCTGATTCTGCGTGGATGACGACACTCGCTTATTAATCGCTAAAAACGTAAGAAAATCAGTAACATCTTCTGACGATAATCCACTCGAACAAATCTCTTTCTTTTTTACTTCTGCCGTATATTCAAAAAATCGTTTAATCCAATCCAAGTAGGTGCGTTCCGTGCTGTAAGAAAAATGCTTAACCCGGATTAGCCGGCGGGCCTTCTCTAAAATATCTCCCGGGGTATCAGTGGGATCAGCCGAAATTTCCAAATTAGACGTTTTCTGCCCTTTAAAATGTTCAAAATAAATCTTCAAAGCATCCTGCGCCTGCCGTAACTGCCATTCGCTGGATTGCGCCCCTTCTAATAAGGCTAAAAATTTATTCTGCTGTTCGAGAAAAGATAGATTCCCATAATTTTGGGAAAACTTCAAAAACTTATCCACCCAAACCGCGCAATAAGATACATACTTAGAGTCAGTAAATTTCTTATCCAGCAAAAACTTTTGGAATTCCGGCAATACGTTTTCGTAGGATTTTTTCTTTTCTGCCAAGTTTCCCATGCTATACGGATTCCGCATAATCTGATATTATAGAGCAAAGGCGGAACAATTCAATAAGAAAATGATATTTTTAGTGCGTAATCGTCATATTTTTGCTAAAATACACAAGGGTACCAAAGAAAACACCGAATCCGTATATTAATTGTTGCGCGAAATCCAAATAATATAGAACCAGTATTTATTTCGCGCAACGCGGAGCTCAGGCTTCGCCGTTCCGCGCTTTGTCGCGCCTAAATTCAAAAATCGTACGCGCAACAAATCGCTCCAGCGGAATACGCAAAATGTAAGCAGGTAAATGCGCCACCTGTATTATCAAAGGAACGCGCACTTACCTGCCACCTACACTTTGCGTATTCCGCTGAGCTCCGCGTTAGGCCAAAAAATAAATGAAAATTATTGCAATAATAGCGCTGGTCATTGGTGGATTGATTTCTTCTGGTAATTGGTCTACGATTTATCAATCACACAAAGACAAAAGACACGTTTCAACAATTCCTATTTTAGGAGCTATATTCCTCGGCATTGGCCTAACATATTTTAAAGCAACTAGACCGCTTGCCTTGCTATGCTTGATTGCTGACTATGGAACGCTGCTCCTTATTATTTCAACTCCGCGGCTAATAAACGAAGCCTGGAAAACTAGCCGGTTTAATTTGGTTAACGCCCTTGCCGGTTGTTCCCAGTATACTGAATATAAATTAAATCTTTATAAAAAGGGAATTTTTGTAATCAGGGCAAAAGTTAATCCTCCTCAAGCAACCAATGAGCATGGCGCCTTAATCAAAGAGTTTGGTTTTGAAAGGCAATGGGAACAAAAGAAAAACGTTATTGTTTTAAGCCGATATGCAAACAATAGAGAGGTTACACTAGTGCAAAGCAATAATAAATATATCTCCAGAGAAAGTAATTATCCCAAAGACAGAAAATGTAATTATGATATGTTGGATGGTATCGAATTTACAAAAAACGCCTAACAATTTCATCCAGCGGATTTTGCCTACGGCACCCGAAATTTTCCCGCAAAAACATTAAAAATATGTTATAATTTGTTTGGAGGCAATCTTATGAAAATAACCGATATCCCTAAAATTTCTCGCTTAAGTATAGCCGAAAAAATTTTATTCGTAGAAGAACTGTGGGATTCTATCTCGTCCAACAAACGCATCCCTGTCCCTGAATCTCATAAGGCGGAGCTGGATAGAAGGCTGCTTAAATACCAAAACAATCGGGGACGCCTACTCTCCTTGAAAGAACTGCAAGCGCGAATAGAAAAAAGAAAATAACCATGGGTTATTCGTTATCATTCCTTCCTGAAGTTGAAGAAGACGCTATCGGCGCGTATCTTTGGTATGAAGAAAAATCCCAAGGCCTCGGCGAAGATTTATTAAGAATATTTTATGCCGGCGCCGCTGAAATAGCCAGAACTCCCAATCTTTATCCCAGAGTCTATAAAAACTTCCATCGCAAACTTCTTAAACGCTTCCCCTACGCTGTCTATTTTTTTGTTGAAAGAAAAACTATTATCGTTTACGGATTATTCCATTGCGCCAGAAATCCGTATTTAATACAAGAAAAAATAAACAATAGACACTCCTAACCAGAAAATCCAGCCGACCTGAACCGTTCTGCTTCGCGCTTTATTAGGAAGCATAGTCGCGTTGACGCGCTTCGCAGCAACGAGCCGGCACGAACGGTTCAGGCGGCTGATTATTGTGTTAGACATAAATAATTAATATAAAAACAAAAAAGGAGGGAAAATGGATAAATTAACGAGAGAAGCTCAAGAACATGGTGAAATTTTTGAATCATTAATCTTTTTCGAAAAATTAATACCTGTCTTGTCTGATAAAAATATTGAAAAATTCAAAAGCTTTCTCGATGAACATGCTGAGGATCATTTTGAATTTGAAGAAAAAGAAATATTCCCAATAATATTAGACAAAGGAACAAATGAAGAAAAAAATTTAATCGAAGAGTTACAAAGTCAGCATAAAGAAATACTGGATATGATCAATCAATTAGATAAACTAGTGTCTACCCATGGCGCATCTTCCTCTGGAAATAATAAAGAAAAAATCATGAAACTGAACACAAAAATAATTGAATCACTGCTTGCGCATGCTCGTAAGGAAGATACTGAGATATTCCCTATTTTTAAAAAATATGGAAACAACATTTAAAATAACAAATGTCTAACCATCAAATCCAGCCGACCTGAACCGCTTCTGCTTCGCCCTTTGTTAGGCAAGTAATAGCGTTGATGGGCTTCGCAGAAACAGGGGCACGGAAGGAGTGGTTCAGGCGGCTGATTATATTGTTAGAACCAATAAAATAATAAAAAACTCGAAAAACAAAGGAAAATATGGTAGACTTAAATAGAGGTGGGAACAATGAGCGAAATTATATTTATTATTGAAAATTCCGACGAAGGCGGCTACACCGCCAAAGCCCTCGGTTATTCCATTTATACCGAGGCAGAAACCATGGAAGAGCTGAAAGAAAACATTAAAGACGCGGTAAAATGCCACATTGACGCTAAAGAACTACCCCATATCGTTCGTCTTCACATGGTAAAAGACGAAGTAATGGCGATATGAGACTACCCAGAGAAATTAGCGGCGAAGAACTGGCAAAACTTCTCAAAAAATACGCCTACGAAATTACCCGACAAACCGGCAGCCACATGCGGCTTACTACCACCCTTCAAGGCGAACACCACATTACCATCCCTGCGCATAAATATCTTAAAATCGGCACATTAAACGGAATTCTGTCCGATGTTGCCAATCATTTCAAAATAGATAAAAACGATTTAATTAAAGAATTGTTCTAACCAACAAATCCAGCCGACCCTGCTCCGCCGTCGCTTCGCTCCTGGCTTCGCAGAGGCGGCTGATTTTTGTGTTAAATAATAAATGGGAATAACAACACGCTTTGATATAATGATTATAGATGAATAAAAGAATCATAAAAATAACAAGCATTAAGAATAAGGACAATGCGTTTGCTTATTGGCTTTCAAAGCCGGCTAGCGAACGTATCGAAGCCGTCGAGATACTAAGGAAACAGCTCAATGGAAACGCAAAAAGATTTCAAAGAACTATTAGAATTATTCAACAAGCACAAGGTTAAATACATAATCGTCGGCGCCTACGCTCTGGCATTCCCATGGAAACACACCCGCCTACTTTATCGGCAAAAATGATTTTATCGTAAACAAAAAGTCCCTAGGCCGGCATAAAGACATGGCTGACATAGAATCTATCACTGAATAATCATTTAACAAGCCAGCCGACCTCGCCTACGGCGGGCGACGAATTTTTGTGTTAGAAAAGGGAAAAACAATGAAATGGGTAGCTGTTTCACTATTGCTCATGATAACCCTGGGGATAAATTCCAGTGTGGAGCCGGCATCATCTGCCGCTCAAGATGAACACATCGAAAAACTCATCCAAGCGTTATACACGCATCCCTGGCCGGGCGCGGAAATGTTTGCCGAGCCGATGGAGTGGGATTTTCACTTCACCGAGCCGATACAGGCCCTGCTCGAAATCGGCGCGGCGGCTCAGAAACCGCTTTTAGCGCGGCTTTCGGATCCGGCGATAACGGACCAGGTCATTTTTTTGCTGGGTGGTGTCGGCGACGAAGAGTCGGTTGGCCCGATAATCGCCGCGATGGAACAGGCGTCAAACCTGCCGGCAGAAAAACGTAAAAGAATCCTCGAGGTGGGAAATTTGGCACTGACGAATATCACCGTAGCGGATATAATCTGGCACCATGGAGGCGGTATTGTCCTTGACCGCTGCCCGGATGACCCGGCCCAATGCTGGGCCCAATGGTGGAAACAAAATAAGGCGACTTTTCGGGTGCGCGATATAAAACAAAGCCGGCGCTACAGCAACTACCCGGGCTATGGCATCTATAAAGGCCTGCCGTAAACTCCTGTCACCGTTTTCCAACAAATCGTTTCAGCGCACCCGCGAAAAGCGCGAACCGCTTGATTCTTTCTTTATAGCCCTACCTTGCGGTGATGATAATTTATATAAGAAAAGCGGAATTGGCGAAAAAGACAGGAAGCGTCAGCTTTTGGTCCTGAGGTCAACAGAAACAGTCAGCATCGGTATTTCGATAAATTCGTCATCCGCCGGAATAATCGAATCGGCTTTATTCGGCGCCGCGATAAATGCCTTGCCCCCCAAAACCGAAACATCGTCTTTAAATAAACCCGCGGGGGCATTGCCTTGAAGAAAAATCGAAATGGGAACATTATGGAGTTTGCTTAACATCGCGGCATAAAGGCTTCCGGCAATTGCGGTAATGCCCTGGTCGGTTTTAGTTTTGTAAAAAATCATCGTTTTGGCGATTTTATTTTTATAGAACAACATCCCCAGGGTGTTATCGGTGCAATACACAAACGACAACTCGGCGCGTTTTAAAATAGACATATTGTATTTAAGCCCCAGCATAAACGGCCGGTTTTCCGGCAGAATCACCAGATTTCTTTGCCGGCGAAGTTCCATCACCCCCTCGGGAGATATCGGGCCCCAGATTAAAAATGCGTTATTAATATTTTCTAATTTCATAATTAATACTTATATCTTATTCAAAAAGATTAAGCTCGATCGGTTTGGTGACAAAATCGCCTTTAGTAATATCGAACGCCGGGTATACCGCGTCGACCTGGGAAAAATCTCCCCCTAAAAACATAAACGTTTCTTCTTTCGGCCTTTCTTCAATCGGGATTGCGTCGATATTAATCTTTATGGGGTACTGAGTTAAAGGATAAAAAGGTATCCCAAAGTGTTTAGCCAGGCGCGCTATCGCGTAGGTGCCTAATTTATTGATGACATCATTGCCGACGGTAGCGCGGTCGGCGCCGGTTACCACGCAGTTAACGATACCGTTCCGCATCAAGCTTGCCGCCTGGTTGTCGCAAAGAACTTTTACCGGGATATTATTTTTCTGCAGTTCCCAATAAGTCAGGCGCGTACCCTGCAAATACGGCCGCGTTTCCGAAACATAAAAACAGGCTTTTTTCCCGAGTTGGGTTAATTCTTCATAAAGATAGAGCAATTCGCCGTTAACATTGCAAATGGTTAGAATATTGGCGGGATCGGGCAGGATTTGCGCCAAAGCCAGGCAGCGTTTTTTCCTTGCCCGGTCAAAAGCCCACACAAAGCTTTCCACGGCGTCTTTCACCGTTACCCCGTTGCCGGTCTGGCGCTTGATAATCGAGGCAAGCGTGTCGAAATCGAAGGTCGGCCGCACCGCCTTGAATTGGCCGCAAATATAATCGACAGTTGTCTCCTGCCGGAATAAGGCGCAGGAATAAAAAAACAGGAGCACCTGGCCCAGGGAACGGGTCTTCATTTCTTTCAAAACCCACAACGCTTTCGGCAAACCGGTAACTTCGATATACTCTTCCTTAAAAGGGATAAGGGTTTCATCCAGAACGACAATCTTATTATCTTTTATTTGAACGGGAAATAAGAGTGGGCTTTCCATAATAAAAAAATTCTTTCGTAATTTTTTTATATTAGCTTTTTATAAAGCTTCCTTATTTTCGGCGTGACGGTGAATTTATCGATATTAAAAGACCGGTCTGCTGCCTGCGCCACCGGCATTATTCCCATCAACGAGCTGGTCAAGAATACTTCATCGCAGTTAAGCAAATCGGTTTTCGTAAATTCTCCTTCGACAATCTTTATTTTATTATCCCGGCAGATATCGATAACGGCTTTCCGGGTGACGCCGGCCAGCAAACCGCAGGAAAGGCCGGGTGTAAAAACTTTCTTATTTTTTACTAAAAAAATATTACTGCGGCTGCCTTCCTGTAGAAACCATCTTTCATTCAAAAAAATAGCCTCTTCTTTTTGCTGTTTTTGCGCGGCCAGCCAGGCAATCCGGTTTTTCACATAACTCAAAGATTTGACACTCAAAAATTCGTCTTTGGAGTAGCGGATGATATCGGAAAATATTATTTTTGCCCCTTTCTGGTAATCCTCTTCCTTGTAATAATCAAATTCCGAAACCTGGATGATACAGCCGGCGCCTTTCCTTTTTTTAAAAACATTGATCCGCACGTAAGCATCCTCCAAATCATTTTGAGCCATAAGGCTCAAAATGATTTGCTTATAATCTAAATCAGGGCATTCTAATTGCAAAAATTTAGCACCGTCCCTTAAACGGCCGATATGTTCATTCAGAAAAGGAATATTTCCGCCGCGCGGCCGGAAAGTCTCGAACACCCCCCAGCCGAATAAATATCCCGGCTCAAGAACTTCCCCCAACGTTTCTTTTTCAACAAATTGATTATTACAATATATTTTCATAAAATTATCAGCTTATAAATTCCAGAAAATTACCACTGGTTATTTTATTTTTTATACCGGGGCCGAAAGCTTCCAGCTCCCCGAGATTATCCTGCACGTCGGGATTAACCGGGTAATCCGAGCCCCACAGGATACGGTCGTCGCCGAATAAATCAACGGCAAGTTTTATATTGGTAAGGCTGGCGCCGGAAGTATCTACGTATATTTTCTTAAGTATTTCCGAAGGCTTTTTCCCTAAATCTTTTACCATACCCCTGGCTTTCAGCATCGGATATACCCGGTCAAAGCGGTCTTTTAAAAACGGCATTACGCCGCCCAGGGAAGAAAAAATAAACTTGATCCGGTAGCGGTCTAAAACCCCCTGCATCATCAAAATCCCCATACACAACGACAAATCAAAACTGTATTCAAGAACCGGCATAAGCAAAGGGTCGTCAACCCGGTCAAACCCTACCGGATTATCCGTCTGGGGATGGATAAAAACGTTCATCTTATTTGCTTGCAGGGCTTCAAAAACAAGGGTAAGTTTATCGATGACGAACTTGCCGTTATAACTCGACGCCAGGCTTACCGCCTTAAAGCCTCTCTCCGCCAATTCGGCGATCTGGCCCGGTATATACGAAACATCGTCCATGTTGAGAATCGCGCAGGGGATGATCTTAGGGTTTTCTTTCGCGAGGGCCTCGACTTCGCCATTATAGATCACCGCTTCCTCTTCGTGGCCGCGCAGCTTTTTATGCGCATCAGTCGAGGGATAAACCAGAAGAGCTTTAGCGATACCATTGGCATCGAGAAAATCGTAAAGCTTATCCTTATCCTGCCAAACCCCTTGATAAAAAGAAGTATAGGCGCCGATTGCTTGAGGAATGTAGTGGAGATGAGCGTCACAGAGCATAATTTATAGTTTAGCCAGTTAGGCCTGTTGGTCAGTTTAGCCTGTTGGGACTGTTAAAAGATTTTAACGCTACAACCGGCTAAACCGACTCAACCGGCTCAACCATTAAATATGCTTTTCTCCCTTAACCGCGCCTTTTTCCCATTTGCTAACGCCGCGCATGACATCCTGGAAACAAAGTTTAGCCAATTCGTCAAAAGGGCTGGTCATGATTCTTTGCACGCGGCCGGGTTTAGAAAAAAACTCCCTCATACACCAGGCGCCAAGCCGGCCGAGATCTTCGATGGATAAATGGTCGGTAGGCATTACCGGATGCAAAAAATCCCATTTCAGAAAATCAATTTTGTCGTAATCGATCCAGCCTTTCTTCATCCCGATTCTCCACATGGGAGAATTAGGCGCGGGGGTAACGTAACCGATCCAGAGGATATCCGGGTCGACTTCATCGGTAAACTCAAACCGCTGTTTGATAATCGCTTCGGTGTCATAGTCAAAACCCATCATAATATCCGCGACGACCGCGATATTGTTCTTGCGCAAAATCTCGATGGTTTTTTTAATCTGGGCGATGGTTATGCCTTTGGCGACTTTTTTCAATTCCTCTTCGGTAGTGACTTCGATGCCGAAAACACCGGTGAACAAACCGGTCTCTTTCATCAGCGGCAAAATATGTTCGCAATTGATCCAATCGATGGCACGGCCTAAAGACACCCATTTAATCGGGTTGCCTTTAGCTTTTTTTAGATTGCAGAATTTTTCCACGCGCTTGGCGTCGACATTAAAATTATCGTCCTGGATGACTACGACTTTAGTGCCGAATTTTTTATGCAACAGCTCAAGTTCCTCGATGACCCTTTCCGGGCTTTTCGCGCGCCAGGTAAGGAAATCTTCCGGATGCCGGGGATCGTACTGGTCCCACTCATAACAAAATGTGCACGCCGACGGGCAGCCGCGCGAAGTGACCATTTCCACAAATGGCTTCCAATAGGTATGGCCGACGTATTTATCCATGGGAAATAAATCATAGGCCGGCAAAGGCAGCTTATCCAAATCTTTAGAAAGCGGGCAATGCGGCCCCATTACCGGTTTACCGCTCGCGTCGCGGGTAGTGGCTCCGGCAACATCTTTAAGGTTTTTGCCTTTATCAATCGCTTCGATAAGAGCGTAAAAAGATTCTTCTTCGCCCATGACCACATAATCCACGCAAGGATGGCGTTCCATCGTTTGCACCGGCGTGGCGCTGAACCACAGGCCGCCTAAAATAATCTTGGTTTTGGGACAGGCTTCTTTGATTCTTTTCGCCGTATCGAGAAAATAATGGACAATCGCGTAGCCGCCATAAGAATGAAGCATATCCCCCAATACTACGACATCGGGATTTTTTTCTTTGACTTGAGCTACCATCGCGTCCGATTCGATAAAAAGCGCCCGGCAGTCCATGACTTCCAGCTTATCGTAACCTTTCTCCCGGATATACGCGCCCCACTGGGCATAAAGCTGGTTAGGCGCCCGATGTTCGCCATGCGTCGCCCACGCGCCGACCTTGGGCATTACGAATAATATTTTCATTGTGAATCCTCCTCTTGTATTTGTTTTGCCGGTTTGGCCGGTTTGGCCGGTTTGGCCGGTTGAGCCGGTTAAAACATTTTATATAATCAAACGGCATTTAAAACAGTCTTAATAAGTTAAATAGGGCTTGCTGAATTCAATTAATTCAACCAGCTAAACCGGCTTAACAGGCTCAACTGGCTAAACAGTTTATTTCTCAGGATGTTTCTGCTTAAACGGTATAACCGGCTTAGTCCACGGCGTAGTCTGGTTGATTACCGCTAACTCCAGGGGACAGGCATTGGCCGGCTGCTTCAACGCGAATAAAATCGCGTCGGCGATTGTTTCCGGTTCCATAAGCCTTCCCGCTTCGCCTGATACATCTTTTAATTTTCCGGTTAAAGGCGTGTCAGTTACCCCGGGAAAAATCGAAGTCACCTTGATGCCAAAATCCCTCATTTCCCAGAATAAGCCTTTGGCAAACGCCCGCAAACCCACTTTCAATGAGGTATAAACTAAAAAATTTCTCGGCGGCGGCTCGACCATCACCGAACCGGAAGTGATATTGATAATGTGGCCGCATTTCCGGTCCTTCATATGATTGACCACCAGGCGCGCCAACATCACATAGCTGAAGTAATTAGTGTACATCACTTTCTCGATATCTTCAAGGGGTTGTTCCCAGAAGGGATGCTGGCTGGAAACACCGGCGCCGTTGATTACAACATCGATTTTTTTGTATTCGAGCAGAGTAGTATTGATTAAACTTTCTAAGTCCTTCTGTTTCGTAACATCGCACTGCACGCAAAGAATATTTTCCTTGCCCTTCACCTTCGCCTTTAAGTCTTCCAGAACTTCCAGTCGGCGCGCCGCCAATACCAGTGTCGCTCCTTCTCCCGCCAGTTTCTCCACCACCGCTTTACCAATCCCGCCAGACGCGCCGGTAATAATACAAACTTTGCCTTTTAAACTCATGATTTACTCCTTTTTTTAAAAAACATAATCTTTAAGGATAAAGCAAAATTTTCACCACCCGCTCGTCCCGCCTATGGCGGGACTCGCTAGAGAACACAGGGGGCGCGGAGAAAAACTGTTGATTTCAAACATTTTCCTTTCTCTGTGAGTTCGGTCCCTTCCGGGAGGCTACGCTTCGCTTTGCACTGCGCTCTGTGGTAAGAATTTTTTTATTTTTCTAGCATCGATCTTCTACAATCTATGGTCTACGCACATCTGCTAATAATCTGCTTGCCGCAATCCCTAAAATCACCAATGCCGCCGCCGTAATCCCGAAATGCGTTTTAAAACCAAAATAAAGAATCAAAACATTCGCCGCCAGCGCCCCCAGGCCGCCGGAAATAAACCGCACCGAGCTATTTAAGCTGGCGGCTTCGTTAACGAATTTCTTCGGCAAATCCGTAAGCAATGCCGAGACGCCGGCGTGATTAAACGTCCAGCCCATACCCCATATTATCATAATCACCGAAAGAATATATACCGGCGATTTAAAAAATAAAGCGGCAAGCGAAACAACCATAAGAAACAAGCCCCACTCCATCGTCTTAAGCCGGCCGGACTTGTCGGCCAGCTTTCCGCCGAAGATTTCGCCGAAAACCCCGCTTAGGCTGGTAAGGGTAACCAGCATGCTGATCGTAAACTGGTTCAGGAAAAAACTTTTAGAGAAATAAACCGCGAACCACTGCTGCGCGCCATGGTAAAGCAGGCTGATAAAAAATATATAGGTAAAAATAGCCAATACCCGCTTGTCCCGGAACGCATCTAAATAATTTACTTTAAAACCGCTTTCTTGTTTAAAGCTCGGCAGATACATCCAGACATGAATCCAAAGAAGTATCCCGAAAATTCCGGGTATCCAAAAAATCATCCGCCAATGCACGATGCCGCTTAAAAATAAACCCAACAGCGACGACGCGTAACTTGCGGCAAAAAATTTGCCGATGGTTCTGCCTCGCGCTTTCTCTTCGACATGGTTAGCGATGAGGATAAGGACCAAAGGCGTGACCGAAGCGCCAAATAGCCCCAAAAACAAACGCGCCCAGAACAGAACATCGATATTCCAAGCAATCGCCGCCAGGATATTCGCCAGAGAAAAAAAGAACAAACAGAATAACTCTATTTTCTTAATATCGAAACGCCGGGCCAACGGCCCGTATAAAAGAGCCGCCAAACCGTAAGGCAGCATATATATCCAGACCAGCTTTCCCGCGGAATATTGCGAAACGCCGAAACAAGCGGCAATCGAAGGAAGCAGGGCGGCACAAGCCGCCACGTTAAAAGAAAGAACCGCGCCCTCAAGGCAAAGCAACACAAACGTCGTTCTGGTCATTAATTTCTTTGATTATAAACCGAAAACCAATTCATCTTAAAATTATCATTTATCATTTTAAGCTTAATCCAAAACCGTTTCGTCAACCGCTCGCCAGGCCGGATCTACGATACATAAAAATTTTAACATCTTTTTCCCGGTATTTTTTATGCACTGAACCACCTCAGGCGGGATGTAGATAACGCTATCGGGAAAAACTTTCTTTTGTTCATTATCGATATACATAATCCCCGCTCCCTCAAGGATGTAATATACTTCCGATGTTTTCAGGCTATGCCGGACGGTAGTCTTACCGGGTTTTACCTGGGCGTAAGCTAAACTATAACGCAGGCTCAAACCAGCCTTGGCCGGGTGTAAAAGTTCCCTTAAAACACACTGGTCTCCCGCAGTAAATTTTTTGCACTCTTTTAAACGTCTGATAAACATAACTTTTTTATGTTAAACCGCTCCGGCCAATTTATTTTTTGCTCTCTATTTCTTTCTTTTTGTTTCTCTCGTCCCACGTCCCAGCGGCTGCTGCCGCGGGACACCCCCCATCCTTCGGCCTTTTTCCTTATCCCTTCCCTCATCCTCGCCATCTCGTCACCTTTGGTGACGGATGGCGAGGTCTCGCCAATTTGTTAACCAAATTGGCGGACTTCATCTCTCAATATCTCCCCTCACCCTTGCGCCTGGGCGAACATCTCCTGGGCATGTTTAAGCGATACTCCGCTTTCGTGGCTGCCGCCCATCATCTGGGCTAATTCTTTTATCCTGGCTTCGCCGTTCAACGCTTCGATTCCGGTAACGGTGCGACCGGCCTTAACCTTTTTAAATACTTTGTAATGAACGCCGGCAAAAGAAGCGATTTGCGCCAAATGGGTGATTACTAAAACCTGCCGGACACGGCTTAACTCTTTTAGTTTCCCCCCGGTAACCAGTCCAAGCCGGCCGCCGATCTGGGCGTCGATTTCGTCAAAAATCAATACCGGGACAGAATCGGCTTTAATCAAAGCTTTTTTTAACGCCAACATCACCCTCGCCGATTCGCCCGAGGAAATAATATCCGCCAGAGGCTTTAACGGCTCGCCGGGGTTAGGGCTGATATAAAATTCCACGTCATCGAAACCGTCATCTTTAAAATCGGCCCGCGTCATCCGGCAATCAAACAAAACTTTCGTAAAACCGAGTTCGAGCAACTCTTTTTCGATGGTTTTTTTCAGAATCTTGGCGGCTTTGGCGCGCTTATCGCTAAGCTGGCCGGCAATCGCGGTCAGCTTTTCTTCTAATTGGGCGATGTCGTCACGAATTTGGCGGTCGTTATGTTCGAAATCGTTTAAAAAATAGAAGCGTTCCCGGGCTTTCTGGAAAAATAACGCCGCGTCTTCGATTTTCGGGCCGAATTTACGCAGAGCATCGGCGTAGCTATCGCATAGTTCATTGATCTTAGCGGCGCGCTCCGGATCAAACTCTAAACTATTTATATACTCCTGCAATTTGTTCAATACGCTGTCGGCTGCTTCCTGCGCCGCGCCGAGTTCCTGCGACAGCGAAGCAGTCGATTCGTCGATGCGGTTAAGTTTTTTCATCAACGCCGAAACCTTCATCAGGCCGGCAGTAACCGAGATATCGCCTTCCTGGAGAAGATTAATCATCTCACCCACGCAGCCGCTTAATTCCTGCGTATTATTTATACGCGCCTGCTGGGAAAGATATTCTTCATATCTGGCGGGATTCAACTCTAAGGGTGATAATTCTTTGATCTGGTGGCCAAGCAGGTCGAGTTCGCGTTCGCGCGTTCGCGCGTCATTTTGCATCCCGGCCAGTTTAGCTTTTAAAACGGTGCGCCGGGAAAAAATATCTTTGTATTCGGCAAGCAATCCGTCAATGCCGCTTAAACTATCGAGCATGCCGATATGAGATTCTTGGGAAAGTAATGCCTGGTGGTCGTGAGGGCCGTGGAAATCTACCAGTTTATCGCCGATGGCTTTAAGTTGAGCCAGCGTAACCGCCAGGCCGTTGATTTTAATCTTCCCTTTACCATCGGCAGTAAAAATACGGTTGATCATCAACTCATTCTCCGCGGTCAAAAACTCTCTGACGTTTTCGTTGGCATTCAGAAAATCGGCGGATAGTTGGAAAACCGCTTCCAGCACGCAAGGGACAGACGTATCGCGCACCTGCGAAGAATCGATACGCTCGCCTAAGGCGATACGCAGCGCGTCGATGATAATCGACTTACCCGCGCCGGTCTCCCCGCTGATCGCGTTAAAACCGGATTCAAAATCAACGGACAAGTCTTCAATCAGAGCGAAATTTTTAATCGTAATCGAAGTAAGCATAGCTAAATCTCTATTCACTTCAATTGTCCTTGCGTCACATAGGAAACGATATGGGTGGAACCCAGGCCGGTTTCCAGGCCTTCATATTTAATCCATTGATAAGGCGGCTCCTGGCGGTACCAGAGATAAGTCGGCGGCACGATTAATTTGGAAAGGCCGGTTAACAGCCCTAAATTGGGGATTATTCTTATTTTTACCGCGCTGATGACCTTACCGTCGTCCAATTTTATTTCTTCTACGCCGATTATTTTAATATCGATTTTATAAAGCTCCGGTTCGTTGGTAACCAGATAAAACCTGCGGTAACTTTTATCGTCCCGGCGCGCGATAAAGGCCGTCAGAAAATATATCATCGTGCTATCGTCGGTCATTTGCTCTTTTAGCCTAAAAATCTTTTCGCTTATCTTTTTCCCTTTACCATCCAGGGCACGATAGTGTACGGTTCGCTTTTCATAGTCGAAAACTTTGCTATATTCGATTATTGTTTTTCCGCCCTCATCTTTAATCACGCGGCGCGACTCGATAAGATACAATAAACCTTCTTTTTCTTCCATCCGCGCCTGAATATTCCAGCTTATATTTTCATATTTATCGTAATTACCTTTGCCCTGTTCCGTCATGTCGTAGAATACCCGGCCGCCTTCTTCCCGCCGCGAAAAAGACGATTCGAATTCAGAGCGCGGGGCTGAATCTTTCTTGTAAACATAAACGCCTCTTACGGTATGCCGGGTATCCCCTGGGACGGAGGCTTGCACGCCCGGAGCTGACGGAACAGCAAACACCGCCGCCACAAAGAACAATACCATCAATTTTAACGATAAAGAATGCTGGTTCATATCGGTTACGGATAGAAAATCGGTAATTTATTCAGAAACGCAGTTGTTTCCTTCGTGGTGCCAGCTTTCGACGGTACCGTTGGTATTTATTACAAAACTGGTCTTGCAGTATAATTTGTATTGCTCGACCGGCGAAGTCTGCGTCACATACTGGGTGGATATCCCGCTGTATGGTTTATCGCCGATAACGCCGGAGTGAGAGACTGTCCGCTCCTCCACAAAGGTATCGCCGCCGGTTTGAACCAAATCTTTACGCGCGTATTCCACCGCTTTTTTACCACTATCCAAGCGGTATTCCTTGCGCGGAACGCCCCAGGAAGCTATCAAAGAACCTTCGCTTTGGCCGATAAAAGTATTCAAGCGCGCTTCGTATTTTGCGACCGTCGCGCAACCGCTTGATAAAAGAATCATAGCGGCAAAAATAAATACCAATTGCCTTTTATTCATTAACCGCACCATATTTAGTGTCAAAGCGTCAGAGCGTCAAGGTGTCGGAGGGATTTAACTTTGACACTTTGATACTATGACACTCTGACACTATTAATAATCTTACCTTTTTTCAGCGAGGGCCGTCCAACTCTCCGAATATCTCCATGGTTTTCCGGGCCGCTTCTGACCAGCTGAACTCATTAACCCGCCCAAGCGCGCGCTGTTTTAATAATTTTTTTAAATGCTCGTCTTTAATGATCCGCAGCATTGCCCAGGCGATGGCCGGATAACTATAAGGATCTACCAGCATCGCGGCTTCGGCGGCGATTTCCGCGGTCGAAGAAACGTTGGAAGTAACCACCGGCAGGCCGAAGGAGAAAGCTTCTAAGATGGGCAGACCCGCTCCTTCGTAAAAAGAAGGGTAAACAAACATCTCCGCTCTCGTGTACAAACTTTTAAGCTCGCTGCGGCTTACGTAACCGGTAAAAATTATTTCTTTTTCCAATTCCCGATCTTTAACCAGAGAAAAAATATCTTCGCACCCCCAGCCTTTCATCCCGCAAACGACCAGCCGATGCGCGACTTTAAAATCTTTTTTCAAGATTCCGAATGCCCTGATCAGCCCTTCAACGTTTTTTCTCGGCTCGATCGTCCCCACATATAAAATATAGGGCAGAGTGACTTTAAGTTTTTTGTTTAATTCTTTTTCGCTTAAAATTTTTATTTTCGCCGCCGCGATATCGGTGTTTACTCCCGGATAGACCAGCCTGATCTTAGCCTTATCGACTTCATAGAAACGCGCCAGATCCTTCGCCGTAGTCTGCGAATCGACGATTATCCTGTCCGCGAGCGGCAAAACTTTTTTTAGGCTTTCGTCAATATCCTTAACCGTCTTCATGGCATGAGCCAGCGGATAAGCTTTTTGAATAACATCATGGACGACCAGGACCAGCCGGCATTGCTGCGGTTTGGATAAATCATAGCTGGAGGTGTGCAGAACGTGCGCTTTTTTGAGTAAGGCGGCGGGATTTGTCTTAAACCGGTTTACCAGATGCGTAAAATTCTTCGCGGGCAATTTCGGCAGTTTCTTATCGCGGCTGAAAATTCCTTTTTGGCTGTAAAGAAAATAATTATCTTTTTTGTCGGCCTCCGCTAAATGTTGGATTAAATTAAGCGTATAATAGCCGATGCCGGTTTTCTGCTTCAAGGTCGAGCGGATATCGATGGCAATATTCATATTTATTTTTTGCAGGGTTTATTTTAAATCACGGTAATCAAACTCACATGGTTTCTTCGGGACGAACTAATTAGTTTTCGTTGAAGGTCTTTTTCAGCGAAAACTAATTAGCGTGCCTTATCGTTATTAATCCTATGTTAGTATAAATTTTAGCGGTCAAAATTATTTTTTTTGGTTTATCGAGAATCCAGAGTTCAAATTTCGAAGAATGGCGTAAGCTTTTATCGCGCCGCGCCACGCTGCCTTTCAGCAAATATACATCAAAAATATTTTTTCCGATTTGAAGCTGACGTTTTTCCATAACGTTGGCCAAAAGCCGGTAATTTTTTTGGCTGGTATTAATATTCATATCAAAAGCCTTCCCCAGCGTTAAATCCTGGTTCATTATGCGCAACATCGCCGAAAGGGGATCGTAAGTATTGGGCAAAATTACTCTTTTTTTATTATTTATCTCCATAACCTGGTTTTTCTGGTCATAAAGAATTATCTTTTCGTCTTTGGTTTTTCCCGAAATAATCAATTCCTGCCGGAATTTCAACGGGCACAACGAATGCCGGTCAATAAAACTATCGGCGTTGGCGGTTATTTTATAAAAATAATCGGCTAATTTATTAGGTTTAACCCGCGCACTTAAATGGTAGACTCGATCGGGCCCGAAATCTTCCAGCCCTTTATTTATAATAACCGCTTCGCCTAAAGATATAAAACCTGCGTAGCTGATTTTAAACGTTATCGTTGCCGGATTGCCGCCGGGGCCAAGCTTGCTTAAAATAACCCTCAAATCATTGGCGTATGTCCCGGCTACGAAGCCAGCGATTATTGCCACAATAAGTAATACCGCTAGCAACTTGATAATTTTCACCTGTTTACCTCCTTATTAAGCTATATCTCATTGCCGTCATTTTAACCCAAAAAATGAATTTTACCAAATGCATTTTTATTCAGGCTTCTTCATAACCATAAAAGTAGCCGCCAAAATAAAAATAATATAGAAGACTTCTAAACCAAGAAAAAAGGGATGCGCTAAAAAATAATAATTAATTTTTTCGAGCGACAAACATCTTACCGCCGCAAGAGGCCACTGGTGCCAAAGAATCCTGGGAAAAGACGCCAAAAGAACCGCCGCTAAATATTTTTTGAAAGAAAAGGCGCTTAACCCAAACCCGACATCCAAGACACGGAAAGGGATCAAAGGATTGGCGCGCAGTACCAATGCGGCCGGCCAATTTAAATTCCCGGCTTTTTCATAGATATTTTTAAATCTTGTCCCGATTTTTTCCTGGACGAAATCGCGGCCCAAATTTCTGCTTAACTTAAAAAAAATACAGGCATTTACGCTTTCGGAAAGAAAAATAAGAAAAGTACTGAAAATACCGCCGAATAATAGCGCGCCGACGATCTTCAGCGCGTCTTTCAGTCCCCAGATAAAAAATGTGCCGGCGATGTACAAGAGGACAAATACCGCGGCGGCCGGGCCGAGCGGTATTTTTTTAAGAAACTCGTCGACTTTCTGCGTATCTACCCGCAAAAGGATACCGGCAATAACGATAGCGGTGATAAAAAAAACAAACCATGAAAATCGGCGCAACGAACCGGAAATTTTATCCATAAAATTATGAATTGTAAATTCCCTTCGGTTATTTTAGCCACGGATTAACACTGATTATCACGGATAAACAATGTATTTGTTAAGTTCTTTGAATAAAATTTAAAAACTAAGCATGTTGTTTTTAAATTCTAAAGTATGTTTTTATTCAAATCCGTGTTTCATCCGTGTCAATCAGTGGCTAAAAATGAAGCTCCACAGCCTCACCGCCGCGGTATCTTCTATTTAAGGATTCCGCTTAAGTGGAGCGGAATCCCTGGTTTGGCTTTTCAAATTTTGCCTTCAACTGGCCGCAGGCGGCGTTGATATCGCCCCCGCGGGATTTGCGCAGAAAATAGAAAATACCGCGCTTTTTTAATTCCTGCGTAAACTCAACAATCGCTTCATCGGGGGACGGCTCAAACCCTTCAAAAGAACTATTACAATTGATAAGGTTGACTTTCGCGTCGAACCCTTTGATGAGTTTGCCTAACGCCGCGGCGTCCCGGAGTGAATCATTAAATCCTTTAATCAACGCGTATTCGAACATAACGGAGCGTTTTTGCCCCAGGGAAAATTCTTTCACCACGGCGATAAGTTCTTTCAGGGGGTATTTTTTATTAACCGGCATGATTTTTGTCCGCGTGCCGTCTTCGGCGGCATGCAAAGAAACAGATAATTTTACTCCTAAACTCGCGGCAGCAAACTCTCTGATCCCGGGAATAATCCCCGAGGTAGAAACGCAAATTTTATTCTTGCCGAACCCTAACCCTTTGGGTTCCAAAAATATTTGGATTGCCTTAATAAGATTGGGCAAATTATCCAGCGGTTCGCCAATCCCCATAAAAACAATATTGGTGACCTTCGAGTTTAAATCTTTGCTCACGGATAAATACTGATTTATAATTTCGCTTGCGGCAAGATTTCTCTGGAAACCATCCCGGCCGCTGGCGCAAAATTTGCAAGCATATTTACACCCGACTTGAGTAGAAAGGCAGAGCGTAAATCTTTCTCTTTCGGGGATATACACCGATTCGATTGCCGCGCCGTCACTAAGCCCAAATAAAAATTTAACCGTCCCGTCGGATGATTCCTCTTTTTTCAATGATTTAAGCCTGGGGAAGAAAAAATTATCTTCTAAAAATTTGCGGGCGTCTTTAGAAACATTGGTCATCAAAATAAAGTCTTCGAGACGCCTTCGGTAAATCCAATTAAAAACCTGTTGGGCCAGAAAACGAGGGTAATCAGCGGCCTGGCAAAATTTTGTTAACTCTTCTAAGGTATAGTTATAGATATCTTCCATTCATCCCAGGTTAATTAATGAGACTTCACCGATAATGAAACTTGCCAGGTATTCCGGGCTTAGTTGGATTATCAAACCCAAAGGGCGCAGATTGAGGCGGTAGTCGAATTACCCAGCACTAATTTTGTTACGACAAAATTAGTGCTGGGTAATACTAGGCCCACCGACGAAGTCGGTGATAATTCACTTTTACAGCTGGCCGGCGATCCTGCCGGCGCCCCGCCGAAAAAATTAAAAGGAAAGGTATTTAGGAGTGTTATCTTCCAGATTAATCAGCTCCGCGCGGGAAGCGCTGATATTAGCCACTCGATAATTGTCAATCTGATCTTTTTCTTTTAGAACTTTCCCGTTGATTATTACCAGAGGAACGGCGCCGTTATTATCGTAGATTATCCCTTCCAGCACATACTTATTAGGCGCGTAGGTTTTATCGGGGACGATGATTCTCTTTGCCGCCGGCTTAGAGCTTCGCGCCGAAGAATTTTTTTTGTTCGCCGAAGCAAGTTCAGGGCTTAATTTAGCTAAAAGATTGGTTACGGTTTCTTTGCTTACATAACGCCGGCCTAAAAAATAAAGCGCGCCGCAGATTACCAAAAATAATAAAATTACAATCGCCGCATTTTTACCTTTACCCTGCGGTTTATTATCATTTTTTCCGTTATCCTGATTTTCCTTATCTCCGTCTTTATCCGGCTTATTTAACGCATCGTAAATTACACTCATACTCATCTCCCTTTTACGTTCAGTTATTATGCGTTTGGGGAAATTCTAATTCTTCAATGCATATCTTAAAAAGTGCGGGGTCGAAAATCTTTTTATCGTGGGCGAACCCGCAAAGCAAAACCCGGTCGCAAAGCATATTAATCAACCGCGGGATGCCGCCGGAAAACTTATAGATAACATCGTAGCTTTGCGGCATAATTTCTATGGAAGAATCGCCGGCTTTCTTGAGCCGGTGTTCGATATATTTTTTTACTTCTCCCAACCGTAAGGGAGTAAGGGTATGATGAACACAAATGCGCTGGCGTATCTGGCGCAATGAAAATTGGCTTAACTTATCGTCTAATTCCGGCTGGCCCGCCAAAACAATTTGTAAAAGCTTGCCCGCGGCCGTTTCTAAATTAGAAAGAAGCCTTATCTGTTCAAGCTGCCTTGCCCCCAAATCCTGGGCCTCGTCAACGATGAGAACGGCATTACCGCCGACGCGATTTTGTTCGAGGAGAAAAGAATTCAGGCCTTTGACAATATCGAGCCGGCCTTTGCCTTTAATATTTAAACCAAAATCCTCGACAATCGCTTTCAATAATTGCACTTCGCTGAAATAAGGATTCAAAATAAGGGAAGTCTTTACTTCCTGAGGCAAAACATTAAGGAAAGTCTTGCAAAGCGTGGTTTTTCCCGTCCCCACTTCACCGGTAATCAAGATAAGCCCCTTGCGCTCTTTGACACCGTAGAGCAACGCCGCTAAAGCCTCCTTATGCGAAGCGCTTTCGAAGAAAAATTGGGGGTCGCTGGTGATGTGAAAGGGAAAATTTTTTAAGCCGTAAAATTCAAGGTACATATTTTAACTTGGGTTAGGGTAATGGTAACGATGCCTGTATGGGTTATGGCTAAGGTTATGGCTTTATTCAGATTAGCCTTAACCCTTGCCCTAGCCCGAACCGGCTTTCCGCCTTCGCCAAAGGCTTCGGCGAGACTTCTCCGAAGCTCAAAGAGCGAAGGAGAGCCTAGCCTTAGCCCTGGCCGATTTACTTCTGCTTCCCCTGAGCACTCTCCGGCGTATTTTCCGACTGAGCCGCAGCAAGAATCCGTTCCGGGGTCACAATCGTCGGCGTGATAAAAATCATCAAGTTTTTCTTGTCGACGGTTTTACTTTTGTGTTTAAAAAAATACCCTAAAAGCGGAATGTCGCCTAAAAGCGGAACTTTGTTGATAGTATCGATAGTTTTATCACTGATCAACCCGGCGATGACCAATGTATTACCGTCTTTAATCATGACTTTCGTAGAAGTACTTTGAGTATTAAGTATCGGTAATTGTACAGTGCCGGAAGTGGAGCTACTCGAAAACGCTACTTCTCCCACTTTATCGCTTACCGTCGGTTCGAGCGTAAGCGTAATGAAGCGTTCTTTGTTTATTTGCGGCGTTACCTTAAACGTCACGCCGTAGTTAATTGTGGTAAAACCGCTTATCGTAAGAGCCCCCTGTTGTTCGTTATAACTATAGTTGGGCACGGGATAATTGGTAAGCACATTGATACTAGCGACCTGGTTATTCAAGGTAGTAATTTTAGGCATAGAAATAATCTTAGTATTACTGTCGTTGAAAATAATTTCCAGGGTAGCGGCTAATTGCGAAGCGTCTAAGCTCCCGAATGACCACGCCCCGGTAGCCCCGGTAGTAGTAGGCACAGCCAAAAAATCGGTAGCCGTTCCCATAAATTTTCCCATCTTTTTGCTGTTGTCGTCTTGTTTAAACGGCCATGTCATCGGCCGCTTACTGGCTGAAGCTCCTCCCACGATATTCCAATTAATACCCAGGGTGTTAGTTAATCCTAAGTCGGTTTCGAGGATCTTTGCTTCGATTGCAACCTGCGGTGTAATTTCATCGAGCGCTTTTATCGCCTTCTCGATGTTCGGTAAATTGGATTGGACATCGATAACCACTAAAGTATTGGTCCGGGCATCGGAAATAATCCTGCCCCGGCCGGAAACCATACTCTGAATCGTATTTTTTACATCCTCGACTTTGGCAAAATTCAAACTGAAAACTTTGGAATCAACCGGCTCAGCTACTTTCGCTTCGGCGCCTTTTTTACGTTTTTCCGCCAGATTATCCACAGTATCGACTAAAATTATATTTTTCCCCACCCACTCATAGCCGTAATTGTAAGTTCTCAGCACCGCGTCTAAGGCCGTCTGCCAATCGACATTTTCCAGGTCCACCGTAACCAGCCCCTTTATATCCGGCGCGACCAAAATATTGACTTTACTTTCATCCTTAATCGCTTTTTGCGTAATCGCCTGCAAGACGATCCTGATATCGGCATCTTTGAATTTAAGGGTCGAGAGCACCCCTTCCTGGGCGAAGCTAACGAAACTTACCGCAAGCATCAATGCAAGAACGAATAACTTTCTCATCTTACCCCTCCCATTTTAAAGTAAACTCTCTGCCGTCTCTTTCTAAAATAACAGTATTCTTTTCAATCTTCTTTATTTTATATCCCTGAAAAATACCGCTTTCCTTATACATCTCATTATTGATTATCGCAACGCTTCCCTCTTGTGAATAGATTATACCTTGCAATAGAGAATCCCCCAGTTCTTTTTTTTCTTTGATCAATACTTCGCCCCGTTCGTTTACCAATGGCCGCATGGGATCGCGGTCCTTTAAAGAAGAGTAGGGGTACTTAAATTCCTGGGCATCTAAAATAAAATGAACCGCCAGTAACAAGCCCGCGATAAAAAAATATAGCGCGCACCTTTTTATCCCGTTTGAGTTGACCTTGCGTCTTTTTCCCAACATATTCTACCTTCGGTTTATTATCAAAAATACCCAATGTAGTTTCAGAGTATCAAAGTATCATAGCGTCAAAGTTGAATTCCTGTAACGCTCTGACGCTATGACGCTATGAAGCCCTGACACTCTTAGCGCATCTCAATCCCTCAGCAACGCCGTAAGCGAGATACTTATTTCGTGATAAGGATTAGCTGCTCTAATCGAAAGCTCTTTTACCAGAAGGGAATAAGGCCCCGTTTCAACCAGATTGAGAAACTGCCCTAAATTATGGAAACCCGCTCTCCCTTCCATTTTTAACGGCAGATAAAAAAATTTGCTTTCGCCGATTGTTTTAGCTTCCTGCAATTTTCCCGAAACGATTTCTTGCGCGTCAAAATTAGTTTCTTTTGCTTTACTGGAAAGAAATACCGAAATCGCCGAAGTGTCGCCGGTGGAAGCGATTTTATTTTCCCGATCCGCTATTTCCTTATTTATCCTGATCTTTTCATCGAAAAGAGAAACTTCCCGTATCGCTTCCTGCTCAAAAAGATTTATTTTTTTCTTAAGGTCGCCAGCCTGGAGGTTTACCTTTATAATCTTTTGAACTTGCAGCGGTAAAACCGCCGCCAGGTCGAACAGCAAAACTATATAAAAAGAAGCGTAGACAATTGTTTTTTTATTCAGTTTTAATTTTTGCATTCGACCTCGAATCTCATGACTTCCGTGCCGGATAGATAATTTTTGCGGGAATTCTTTAGACTAATATTTTTAAATATCCCGGCAAACTTCTCTTTCTTCAAATTCCGGATAAATTCTTGTATTGATGCCAGGTAATCATCTTTCCCCCGCACGGCATAGCCCACAAAATTAAAGGAATTTCCTTTAAGGTTTATTTCCTCAAGCCATATATTTTCCGGCAACGACTTAAAAAGATCCGCCAGTATCTGGGAAACGCTAATCCCCGAACCCGCCAAATTTTGATAGTCGGTTTGTTTATTTCTTAAACCATCGACCTCTTTTTTTAAAGTGCTTAACGCTTCGGATTTAGGAATCAAGCTTTTCCATTTTTTGCTTAAATCGTTGCGCGCCGATAAAGCGAAGGTTGTAAAAACAAATAAAACAATATTCAAAAGCATGACGCCGCATAATGTTAAAAATACAGCGGGCAAAAATTTCTCCAATAAATCGATAAGCTTATCGTCCCCGTTGCCGGTATAAGGATAGAGATTAATATCTATTTTTTTCATACCGCCATACCTAAGCTTACCCCAAGCATCTCCTTAAACTTCAACATTGTTTCGTCGGGATTAAAATTAGACCCTTCTAAAGGGTTCCAAATTTTTACCTCCACGCCTAAAGAATTATTCATAATCTTATCGATGCCTGGCAGTTTGGATAACCCCCCGGTCACATAAAGCGATTGAATACGGCTTCCCCAATTCACTTCAAAATAATCCAGAGAATTTTTTACTTCTTCAGAAAGCTCTAAAACCATTTCCTCGATTACTTCAATGATTTCGCTTATTTCGCCGACCGACGATTTTTCATCCGCCTGAATAATCATATTCTCCGCAGCCGCTACGTCGATATTTTTTATTTTTGCTATTCTTTGCAAAAATTCGCCGGCGGACACTTTTATCTCCCTGCTTAGACAAGGCATCCCTTTTTTGAACATATTAAAAAGAGTGGAATTAAAACCGATATCAAGCACGGCCGCCGTCGAATCCGCGAAAAACGAATTCATAAATAAATTAATCAGAGCCAGGTTGTTCAGGGTTATCGCCTTAAGATTAATCTTAGCGGCTTGAAAATCCTTTATGAGCGAATCCAAGAAACTCTTTTTCACTACCGCCAGAAGGACAAAGATTTCATGGGAAGAATAATTTTCATCTAAGACAGAAACATCAAAGTAAACATCATCCTTATTAAACGGCATAAACTTAGAGATCTCATAACCAAAAACTTCTTTGAGATTCTTTTTATCAACCTTGGGAAAAGGAGTATATCGTATAAGCGTATCTTGCCCTTTCACGGCTAATTTAACGGGTTTATACGATAATCTTTCTTTTTCCAGCCATTCGCCAATTATTCTTATGGGTTCGCCTTTGTTTTTTTCCGCAAGAAATTTGCAGTTATTATTTTCGTCCTTATAAATAGCCTTAATATACCCACCGCCTAAATCAATAACTACCTTGGTAGTTTCTTCTTTTTTTAGAATTTTATTGAATATTTGTGTAAGTGTATCCAGCATAATTATTTTTATCTTACAATATAAACGTTAAAATTGCAAGTAACTTCCATTTAATTGGGAAAATGGCATTTTCCCAATTAATGCCGGCAATAGTTTTGTTCGCGGGTAACCGCCGTAATCTCCTCGTAGAGAATTATTTATTATCAATATCACCAAAAATAATTAGGCATCATGATATATAACCCAACTCCTTAAACCGCAATAAGTTATGCGTACAACAATATTATGAAAAAAATTCAACTTAGGGTTGACAAAACCATGTTTATATGTTATCTTCTAATTGGAAAGAAGGAAGAGTTCTTTGGACAAAAGTTACTTAAGGTTGCGTATATTTCCTAAGGTTGCCCGGTGTTGCATTAAAAACGCAATACTGCCGTAATCTTAGGAAACCTTAAGTAACCTCAGGAACTTTAAGAAACCTAAAAAAAGGGAGGTGCTTTATGTTGAAGAGAAAAGGGTTTACGCTCGTGGAAATCATGATTGTTGTAGCGATTATTGCGCTATTAGCGGCAATCGCCATCCCCAACTTGCTGCGCGCCCGGCTTAACGCCAACGAAAGCGCGGCCATCGCAGCGATGCAGACTCTCGTAAGCTCGGCAACCAGCTTTAGGGCAGCCAACCCGCAATATCCCACTAATTTAGGATGCCTTACTGCCGTTGCCCCCCCTTACATTGACACGCAGTTGGGATGCGCAAACGCAACTTGTTTAAAGCAAGGCTATAACTTCGCGTTGGTCGGCGCAACCAACAGCTTTACCGCTACAGCTCAACCGGAAAATACGGGAATCACCGGCGTCCGGAGTTTCTTTGTTGACTCCAGCGGCGTCATTAGATATTGCACGGGAACCACCGGATCACCCTGCACCGCCACCAATGCGTCGGACATTTTGAATAATTAAATATCATAAAAAAGGGAAGCCTTCGGGCTTCCCTTTTTTTCTGTTACCCCGAAAATACCGGCAGACAGCGTTTATCGATAAGCCCTCGCCCAAAATAGGACAACATCATATTTTTAGATAGTTTTTTATATCGTCTTATTATATAATAAGTTTGTTGAAATATAACGCCCGTCAATTGCCGGGCGTTCATAGCCTAAAATAACAATTACTAAATAACTTCTTTTTTTACCCGCTAAACATATGGATATCGGAAAAAAAATACGCACCCTACGAGGTAACATGAGCCAGGACGAACTGGCCCGCCGGTCCAAAGTAGACAAAGCGATCATCAGTAAAATCGAAAACGGCAAGATGAACGGCACGATTGCTTGCCACACTAAGATCGCCTCGGCCTTCGGCATGAAACTTTCGGAATTCTATGCGCATCTTGAAAACGATAACCGTGAGCCGGCGGCATTGCATCCGGCAAATTTAAAAACTGATGTCTATCAAGATTTTCTGGAAATCCTTACCGTTATTCCTTTAGCAAAAAGGATGCTCCCCGTTTTTATTACCGTAAAAGAAAACCAGACGCAATATCTGGAAGAAACCATTAAAAAAGTAGAACGGTTTATTATAATTTTGGAAGGCGAGGTAGAAATCGAAATAGAAGAAAAAAAATATCTCCTCGGCAAGGAAGATAAAAATGAGAAAGGCGACAGCCTTTATTCTTTAAGCCAGGGCCGGCACGCCATCAAAAATATAGGCACCGCAACAGCAAAACTTTTATGCGTCAGCGTGCCGCCAGTATTATAATAAAAGGTTAAGGCTAAGGTTACGAAACCGGTTTGGGTAAGGGCAAGGGTTAGGGCTAAAAAATATTTTAAAACCGTTACCTTAACCCTAACCTATACTGGCTTCGTTACCATTACCCTAACCGAGTTTTTAAGGGGGTAAACATGGAAAAGATAAAGATACTGATATGCGAAGATGAAGTGACTTCGCAAAAAGCGATAAAAAATATACTGGCCAAGAGGAAATATGAAGTTTATACGGCACAAGACGGCGAGGAAGCTTTAGGCAAAGCTAAAACATTGGGCCCGGATTTGATTATTCTCGACATCCGCATGCCTAAAATCGACGGGATTGAAGTATTGAAAGAAATTAGAAAATTTAACGCGGGAGTAAAAATAATTATCGTTACCGCTTTTCAAAGCCCTCAAATATCCCAGGAAGCCGCTAAATACAATATCTTCGATTATATCGTAAAACCTCTATCGGGAGAAAAACTGATTGAGGTTGTGGAAAAAGCCCTCCAAAGATAATATCCCTTCAAAATAAATATTCCTTCGGAATATTTATTTTTGTTGACCGGAAAAATGCGTGAAACTGCATTTTTCCGGTTCGAAGAAAAACTTATAAATTTTCATAAAAATTTGGCTTCAGAAGTATTCCAATCAAAGGGAAAGCATGAAAACCGCAGGTTTTCATATGCCTAATTTGGACGAGCTTTTTTGTCTTTGCTTGTGGCTCGTCCAAATTAGTGGCCGAGCATGGTGGTTATCGAAATAATCGGCAAGAACAGCGCGACCACGATCCCGCCGATCACTATTCCTAAAAATCCTATAACCAAAGGCTCGATAAGACTGGTAAGGCTGGAAATGACGGCTTCGGTTTGCTCTTCATAAAATTCGGCAATTTTAGAAAGCATTGCCTCAAGCTTGCCCGTCGTTTCTCCGACGCCGATCATCTTTACTACCATGGGAGGAAAAACCTTGCTTTCTTCCAAGGGAACGGAAATAGGTACGCCTTCCTGTATTGATTTCTTGGCTTTTATCACCGCCTCTTCAATTACTTTATTCCCGCTGGTTTTAGCTACTATTTCTAGAGAGTTTACGATGGGGACGCCGCTACGCACCAGAGTTGCGAAAGTCCTGGCGAATTGAGCGATGCTTATTTTTTTGATGATATCTCCGGCAATGGGCAATCTAATTAAAAATTTATGGTAGTTCATTTTGCCCCTGGGCGTGGAAACGTATTTTTTAAAAGCGACTACGGCGATGACAAAAACTACAACCAATAACAAAAACTGCTTTCGCATTATATCGGAAAAACCCACCAGGATCTGGGTGGGAAGCGGGAGCTTTCCGCCTAAGGTCGCGAAGATGCCTTTAAAAGTCGGGATGACTTTTAAAATTAAAAAACCGGTTATCCCTATTGCCATAAGGATTACCACTGCCGGATAAGTAAGGCTGGATATTATCTTTCTTCTAAGAGCGCTGGATTTTTCCAGATAAACGGACAAACGCTCCAGAATCTCCGGCAGATTACCCGAACTTTCCGCCGCCTCTACCATGCTGACATATAATTCAGAAAAAATCTTCGGGTACTTGGCGATTGCCGCGGCAAAACTTGAGCCTTCGCGTAAATCTTTTAAAATTGCCGCGATAACTTTTTTAAAATAGGGGTTTTCCACTTGCTGATACAAAATATCCAAAGCGCCGACAATGGGAATACTGCTCTCGATTAACGTAGTAAGTTGGCGGGAAAAAATTACCAGTTCATCAACCTTTACCTTTCCTTTGGTAGCCGACTTAAGTTTACCGGCTTTCGCCTCCTGTAAAGATAAAACCATATGCCTCTGGGTATGCAAAAGCTCGATGGCTTTATTCTGGGATTCCGCTTCAAGGCTGCCCTTTAAAACATGGCCGTCTTTATTACGTATGGTATAAGAAAATAAACTCATCCGCTTTACTCCAATTTTGATAATAAAACCAATACGAAAGTGTCAGAGCGTCAGAGTATTAGAACACCTAAACTTTGACCCTATGACACTTTGACGCTAATCTAATTACCCCGCAACCCTTAACACTTCTTCCAGAGTCGTAATGCCTTCGATACATTTCTTAAACCCGTCTTCTTTTAAGGAAAGGAAACTTCTTTTCTTCCTGGCATAATCCGTAATTTCGTCCTCCGAGTTTTTCTTTAAAATCATCGTTCTAATTGTATCATCAAACGATAAAATTTCCAAGAGGGCAATTCTTCCCCGATAACCGGTACGATTGCAAAAACTACACCCGGCCGGCCGATAAAGTTCTTCTACCGGTTCTAAATTCAACCTCTCCAGGAGCTTTTGATCCGTTTTTTCTTTAATTTTACACTTCGTGCAAAGCCTTCGGGCCAGGCGCTGCGCGGTAGTAGCAATCATCGAAGACGCCACAAGAAAAGGCTCTATCCCCATATCAACCAAACGGGTTATCGCTCCGACGGAATTATTGGTATGCAGCGTCGAAAAGATAAATTCGCCGGTCAGCGAAGCCTTGATGGCGATATCCGCAGTTTCCGCGTCCCTTATCTCGCCGACCATAATAATATCCGGGGACTGGCGCAGGACACTGCGCAGGCTTGAAGAAAAATTCAAGCCGATTTCCGGTTTTACCTGTATTTGCGTTATCCCTTCGATTTGATATTCCACCGGATCCTCAATGGTAACGATGTTTTTTTCCGCATTGTTAAGCTGGTTGATTATTGAATAAAGGGTCGTGGATTTACCGCTGCCGGTCGGCCCGGTCACCAGAATTATCCCGAACGGCGCCTCCAAAGATTCTTCGAATAATTTCTGCGGTACCGGCGAAAACCCTAAGTTTTTAATCCCCATGGCAAGGCTTTCTTTATCAAGTATGCGCAGTACTATTTTTTCTCCGAAATTGCCGGGAAGGCTGGAAACACGAAAGTCTATTTCCCGGTTTTCGAATTTAATCTTAAACCGGCCGTCTTGAGGCACCCTGAACTCCGTAATATTTAATGAAGACATTATTTTAAGCCGGGCCAGGATACCGCCTTGATTTTTTTTGGGCAGGCTAAACCCGTGATGGAGAACTCCGTCGATGCGGTATCTCACCGATAAATCTTTTTGTGTAGGTTCAATGTGGATATCGCTTGCCCTTCTTTTCAAACCCTCATAAATCATCAGATCTACGACTCTTACTACGGGGGGAAGTTTGCTTTCGCTGATCATCCCCTCTAAACCCTGGTCGTCCTTAAGCGAAATATCTTTTATCGCTACATCGTCGTCGTTGATATCATTTTCCTCCACGAGAGGAGCAATTGTTGTTTCCGAATACAAACTATTAAGGTACTTGGTTATTTTTTCTTCTTTGGACAAAACCAAATCAATCTTTTTAAAACCCGCGGTTATTCTAAGATCATCCAAGGTAATAACATCCAGGGGATTAGCGGTAGCGACGGTCAAAACGTCACCGATTTTAGATATCGGCAAAACTCTGTAGCGAAAGGATAATTCTTTCGACAGAAAATTTTTGTTCTCATTCGAAATACGATATTTATCCAAATCCATATAAGGTATTTTGTATTCCCGGGATAACACAATAAGGATATCTTCTTCGCTGATGATATTATTTTTGATTAGCTTTTCTTTAAACTCACGGAAGCTAACGGATCCCCGGTCGATTTCCCGAACCAGGTCTTCTTTTGCTTTCTTATGAGCTATGATGTAACGCACTATTCTTTCTTTTAATGATTCCATACGGCAATTAAGGAAATTAAGGTATCGGGGAATTAGGAATTGGAAATTAGGGCACTGGGTTATTGGGCAACAACCCTAATCCACTAATTTCCCGATCCCCAAATCCTGATAGCCTAATCCCCTGATCTCCTCTCAAAAAATACCTGTGCTCTCAAGTTAGCTCTCATCGCCGACCGTCGCCCTAACGACTTCTTCCAGGCTGGTCAACCCTTTTTCTACTTTCAAAATACCGTCGGACCTGAGCGTTCTCATGCCGTTGCTGATCGCTTCTCTTTTTATCGTATGCTCATCCGAATCTTCTCCTACCAACCGGCGTAACGACGAATCCATATGCAAATATTCGATTAACGCTACTCTTCCTTTATACCCGGTCTGATAGCAGAATTTACAACCCCGGGGTTTATAAACAACGGCATCGTTTTTTATCTTATATTTTACCCTTGCCGCATCATCCAGGTTATTGGTTTCTCTGCATTTCGGGCAAAGCCGTCGCACCAGGCGCTGGGCTAAAACTCCAATCAACGTTGAAGAAAGCAAAAACGGTTCAACTCCCATATTGATCAAGCGCGTAATCGAACCGCAGGCAGTAGTCGTATGCAGAGTCGATAAAACAAGATGGCCGGTCAATGCCGCTTTTATCGCGATATCCACGGTATCAAAATCGCGGATTTCTCCCACCATAATGATATCGGGATCCTGACGTAAAATAGAACGCAAGGCGGCGGGAAAAGTAAGCTCAACTTCATAATTCACATTAACCTGGTTTATACCTTCAATCTGATATTCGATAGGATCCTCTACCGTAATGATGTTCTTTTCCGGCGAATAAATGTGGCGTAAAATTGAATATAAAGTCGTGGTTTTGCCGCAGCCGGTAGGGCCGCAGGCAAGAATCATGCCGAAGCTTGACGTAGCATCGCCTTTGATTCTATCCGCGGTATCGCTTTCAAAACCTAATAGGTTTATATCTAAAAGCCCGGCGGATTTATCGAGAATCCTTAAAACTATTTTTTCGCCGAGGGTAGAAGGTAGAATAGAAACGCGGAAATCGATGTCGTTGCCGAAAATATTCATCCGGAAACGGCCGTCCTGAGGCAACCGGTGTTCGGTAATATTTAAATTAGCGATAACTTTAATGCGCGAAATAACAAAAGTGTGCATTTTTTTAGGAAACGCCTGCGCCTGGCGCAGCACTCCGTCAATACGATAGCGAACCCTTGAGCTATTGCCTAACGGTTCGATTAAAATATCCGAGGCTTTCTCTTCTACCGCTTTTTTTAAAATATAATTGGTGAGCTTTATAATCGGAGCTTCTTCGATGGAGCGTAAAATCTCTTCGTCTTTTACTTCTTCTTTTTCTTCGTTAATAATCTCTATGGAAGCCTGGTCTGAATCTTTTATAATTTCGTCAATGGCGTTGGCCAAAGATTCTTTGTAGTGGACATCAAATACCTGCTGCAATTCTGAACGCGAAGCGATAACCGGCGATATTTGGCAGCCGGTTATCCTTTCTAAATCTTCAAAAATTAAAACATTTAAAGGGTCGGTAACGGCAACCGTAAGGACATTGCCGATTTTGCCTACCGGTAATACCATATACTTTTTCGCGATTGCCTTGGGGATAAGATTAAGTATTTCGGGAGCGACTTTGATGTTTGATACTTTTATAGGAGGTATGGCTAAATAGGTAGAAAGAAAAATCATTAAATCTTTTTCATCGATATAGCCTGAATTTATAAGAAGCTCGCTGAAGGAGCCTCCTTTTTGAGCATGAACCTTGTAAACATCATCAAGGCGCTCTTGAGTTATTAATCCTTTATCTACTAAAAGTTTGGTAAAATTTTTTACTTCGTCCATAATTTATTTTTTACTTCGTAAAAAATAAATTTATCCCTTTAATCATCTAACCTAAAATGCAACTACTTAAAGGGATAAACTTATTTTTCGCAATAATTGCGAAACAATTTGAAAGCGAAAAATAAGTTTATTTGTAGCATCGCTTTATCGCGTTACGTATATCGGAAGCGGTACCGACAAATACGTGTATGTCTAAAGAAGTAATATCTTCCAGATCTTCCAGCGCTTCCGCGTTTAAAGGATTAGCCATCGCCACAGTAAGGGCGTTGCCGATCTTATCAATGGGAATAAAACAATAATGCTGAGCTACGCTGGCCGGAACAAGTTTTAAAACTTCTTCGGAAATTTCGCAATTTTCTAACGGCAGGTAAGGAAACCCGTATTGGAAGGAAATACACTGGGCGATCTCTTCTTCATTGGCGAAGTTCAATTTAACAATAATCTCGCCGATCATCCCGCCGGTATTCATCTGAATCGTCAAAGCTTCCTTGAGCTGCTCGGGGCCGATGATGCCCCTATCCACGAGGATTTCGCCCAATAATTTTTCGGTTTTCTTTTTATTAAATCTCATATAAAAAAATTCCTTAACCTCAGTCATTCCGCGCATCGACGGAATTTTTTTATCTATTTTGTCCGCCACAAATAATAAATTATTTAGGCGGATCAGCCTTCGGCGGAAAAACCTTCGGTTTTTTCGCCAACGACGAGACTTCGCCAAAAGTTGGAAACTTTTGGCGAGCAAACTTTCCCCTTGTAAAAATATTCTACTTCCGGCGGCGCGCTTTGCGCTTGCAGTCGGCTAAGCCTCATTAAGATGCGACTGGATTCGTTCGAAAAGTTGATCGGGAGTCGTACCATCAATGGGGTTTTCCGCGACGGCAAAAGAAAAACGCACTGGTAATTTTTCGCTGTCCTTGAAAGAATCCGACAGCGCTTCCTTCAACTGCGTTCCGATATAATGGCTTTGCCTCTTGCTTCTTTCAATCAGGATGACGCCGATTTTATTTTCTTGTATACGGCCTAAGATATCAATCGGCCTTATGTTATTTTTGAATATACTAACCGCCTTTTTCAAAATCCTCTCCAGCTCAATCATGCCAAACTTATGTTCATAATCCATACCATTGGTAATTTCTATTACCAAAAAAGCGCACGGTCTTTGATAAATCGAAGCCCGGTTTATTTCTTCCTGAAGGCGCACGAAGAAAAATTTCTCATTATATATGCCGGTTAAAGGATCTTTTATTTCTAGATCCTCTACTCTTTTGGCAAGAAGCTGGTGTTCCCAGATAATACCGGTATTTCTGGCGAATAACTCTATGATTTGGCAGTCCTCGTCGGAAAAAGCAAAATCATCGTCGCGATTACCGGCAATTATAAATCCGATGACTCTATCCCGCAAAGATACGGGATTGACGATAATATTCTTGGCATTAATAATATTTTGCAAGAAAATTATAGAATCCGCTTTATGTTTTTTATCGATGATTTGCCGTTCTTTTATTTTTAAAAAATTTGCGAATTCGCCGCTTTCAAGCAATTGGCGGGCATTGCTTAAATTTATCCCGTGCAAAAATATATCATAATTATCGCCGGAGTATTTTTTGATCAGGGTAATCGCCGCTCCGGCTCCGATAATGCCTTTCAGCCGCTCCGTTAAAAACTGCAGGATTTCTTCCAACGGACCGCCTTTGGAAAATAAAATATTGGCCTGGAGAATAGTCGAAAAAACATTAACTTTTTGCGTAATCGCCTTATTTAATTCTTCAGTCCTATGGCTTACTTCTTTAAGCTCCTCCACGCTTTCTTTCACCTTGGAAGAAAGCGTGCTAAAAATAAGGTCCAGCCTTTCTACTTCATTTTTTACGTAATTTTCGGACCCAATAGCTTCCATTGAATCGACTATTCTGCTGGATTTATTGTGGATTCGTAAAATAGAAAAGAAAACATCGAAAATAAACCACCAACCGATAAGAGCAAGAGATACCACAATAAAGATTACCGAACCGGTTATGGGAAAAAGATTAGTCAAATAGTGGAAAATCAACGCGGCCGGAAAAAACGTGGTAAAGGCAAAAGCAAGCCAGAGCCGGCTTTTTAAACTTATTTTGCTTAAGGAAGACTTTTTCTCGGTTGTTTTCATTTATCCCCCTAATCCGGCAAAGCCGGAATTAAAAAAAATAAGTCAGAACTCCGGCTTTGCCGGATTAGGCGACCGAAAAATTGGCGAAGCACATTTTTCGGTTCATAAAACCCTGGGGTTTTTTCGCTCGAGGCGAAACTTTGTCAAAAGTTAGAAACTTTCATGATGCCTTCGGCCGCCTGGGCGGATTTACCATCTCGATCATGCTTTTGATAAATTCTTTTTCGACGGATACTAATTTAAAATGGTGTTCCAAAAGAAGGGTATTTTTGGAAGAACTCTTGAGTTTCTGTTGTTTATTGAGCAGCCACTTTTTTACTTTTTCAAGAAACATCAGGCGAAACCGAAGCGCCGTCGACATTTCTTTTTTATTGATAAAATGAGAAAAATAGAGCGCGATATCCGACTCGATAAACGGCCTTGCCTGCGAAAGCAAAGTCTGTTTACATAACTTCAAAAATTCTTTTTCGCCATGGGTAGTTATCGAATAAACGTACTTTTTTGCGTTTTTCCCTTGTGTTTCTTTTTTGCGGACCAAACCCTCTTTTTTCATCTGGTTAAGAGGGTAATATATGGACTTATTTTCTAAACCGAAAAAAACGCCCAGTTCGTCTTGTATATATTTCTTAATATCGTAACCGGACGATGGTTTTTCTTTTAAACTACCTAATATGATAAGTCTTTGAATCATCCAGTGACCCTTCGCTAACGCTTCAGGGCAATCCCTTGCGGGAAAATTCAACTACCGCCTCAATCTACGCCCTTCGGGCTTGATTTCGGCGAAGTCTCATTAAAAACACCTAATTTTCTAAATTTATCGTATCGGTTACGCATAAATTCTCCGGATAGTGCGGATACTTCCTCTAAATTATTCAAAAGGGCGAGTTTCAAATTGTTCGCCGCTTCTTCATGATTGTTATGGGCGCCGCCTTCAGGCTCCGGTATAATTTGGTCGATGATTCCCAATCCCAGTAAATCCGGCGCGGTTAATTTTAACACTTTAGCCGCCTCTTCCTTTTTGGCCGAATCCTTCCACAAGATAGCCGCGCACCCTTCCGGTGAAATCACGGAATAATAAGCATATTCCAACATCAAAACCTTATCGCCCACGCCGATGCCCAGGGCGCCGCCGGAACCGCCTTCGCCGATAACGATAGCGATAACCGGGGTTTTTAAAGAAAACATATCCCGGATATTTTCCGCAATCGCCTGGGCCTGGCCTCTTTCTTCCGCGCCGATACCCGGATAAGCTCCGGGCGTATCAATAAAACAGATTATCGGCATGTTGAAACGTTCGGCAAGCTTCATCACCCTCATCGCTTTTCGATAACCTTCCGGATGAGCGCAGCCGAAATTACGCTCGATGTTTTCTTTGGTATCTTTGCCTTTTTGGTGCCCGATCACGGCGACTTTCTTTCCTTCTATTTTGGCAAAACCGCAGATCATCGCCCGGTCCTCGCCGAAGAGCCGGTCGCCGCAAAGCAAAATAAAATCTTTCATAAGCAAATTTATATAATCAAGGGTGGCCGGCCGATTCGGATGTCGCGCAATCTGTACCTTCTGCCAGGGATTAAGGTGGGAATAAATTTCCGTTTTCAGCTTTTTCAACTTCTCTTCGAGATTGGTAATATCTGAAGAAAGGTTTACTTTTTTAAACTGGGAAAACCTTTTGAGTTCTTCTATCTTGTTTTTTAATTCTATGATCGGTTTTTCAAATTCCCAAGTATGATGTGCCATAATAATTTACCAAAAAACGAAAAAACCTAAAAACCAAAAAACTATTTTTGATTCCCCGGTTTTTCAGCTTCAAAATTTTCAGGTTCTTTCGTTTTTTATGTTTTTCGGTTTTAGGTTATCCGCCGTTACCGTCAGTTAACAACAGTTACTTCCGTCCCCGTGCCGACGATATCGTAAAGTTCTTCAACCTCTTCGTTTTTCATCCGGACACAGCCGGCCGTTACTTGTTTGCCTAAATCCTGGGGCATGGTAGTGCCGTGTATGCCATAACCTTTCTTGTCCAGGCCAAGCCAGCGTGACCCCAGGATATTTTCGGGGCTGTCCGACGGCAGCACCGCGCCCGCTTTAAACCAGGTAGGATTCGGGAGTTTATTCACGATCTTAAAAGTCCCCACCGGCGTACAGTTATTCTTGCCCGTAGAAACAACATAGGTCTTTAAAATTTCGTCGCCTCTTTTCAAAAAAAGCAGGTTTTGCGATTTATAAACAAGGATAGAAAACGGGCTGGTATTTATTTTCAGGGTTTGGCCGACGTTTAAAATATCGGATTTTAAATTATTAGCGCGCTTGATCAGATCGACCGTAGTATTAAATTTATTGGCAATTTTTATTAAAACATCGCCGGGCTTTACCGTGTATTGGGTACTGCCCTCATCTAAAGCGGAAGAAAACAACAGCTTCAAGCTTATATCTTCAATCGCCTTTCTGGTATCTTTAAGCTTTTCGGCGTCAATGGTATTTTCTAAAACTTTCTGATATTCTTTTTTCGCCCCGCGTAAATCTCCTTTGGCCAAAGCGCTTTCCGCTTCCCGCAGGAATGGTATTTGTTCAAGCCTGGCCGCTTCTTTATTTTTACTGTTCGCGATAAAAAAAATAGCCGCTCCGGCCGCCAAAACAAGAATAATTACCGACGTAACAATAAGTAGTTTTTTCATATCCTCCTAATTTTAGTCGACAAAATTCCAATCACTTATAGAGCAGCAGCGCAACAACAACCCCCACGATGGCGCCCACAAAAACTTCGATGGGAGTATGCCCTACCAATTCCCGCAGCCTTTCATCGATAGGCTTCTTATTTTCCTGTAGATCGCCCATCATTCTATTCAATATTTTGGCTTGAGCGCCGACCGACCGGCGCCAAGTCTGAGCGTCAAACATCGTTACCAGGGCGAATATCGTGCTTAACGCGAAAAACGGCGAATTAAACCCTAATCCCTTGCCGATACAAATAGCCAAAGATACCACGGCGGCGCTATGGCTGGAAGGCATACCTCCCGTACCGAGAATCCAGGAAAAATTAAACTTCTTTTTGCTGCATACCCCAATAATAATTTTGGCGCCTTGAGCGATGAACCAGGAGAGAAGCGTTACCCATAAAGCCCGATTGTTGAGAACCTGTGCCCAGAATTCTTTCATAATACCTATTATTATAAAGAAAAAGCGCTATTGCGCAATAAAAAAATTCCTTACGTCCAGCTGTCCCTGTGCCAACGCCGCAAAAAATTTAGCCGATTACATAAAGTTTCTCCTCGCCGGAATTTTTTTATCTGTTTTGCCCGCCAAAAGGTGAAAACTTTTGGCGGGCAAACTTTCCCTTTTATAAGGATTCAAGGAAAGCTTTAAGTTTCTTTTCCTCGCCCACATCTAAAGGAAAATAATACTTTTTCTTTGTGCCGTAATCCTGCGCGACATAACCTCCCTGGTCACCCCTCTGATAATCATGAGGATATTGATAATCCTTGGCATGGGTTTTAATATGGCCGGGAACTTCTCTGGTATTCTCGTTCTCCACATCCGCTAACGCCGCTCCGATTGCTTTAGCAGCGGAATTGGATTTAGGCGAACAGGCTAAATATATCGTAGTTTGCGCCAAAATCAGGTTGGCCTCCGGCATCCCCACAAATTCCACGGCATTAAAACAACTCGCCGCCATCACCAGACCGAACGGATTGGCGTTGCCGATATCCTCGGCGGCTAAAATCACCAGCCTCCGGGCGATAAACCGCGGGTCTTCGCCGCCGGTAAGCATCTTGGCCAGCCAATATAAGGCGCTATCCACGCTGGAGCCTCTTACCGATTTTATAAAAGCTGAGATTGTATCATAATGATAATCGTCTTTCTTATCATAAAAAATATTCTTCTGGATACTTTCCTTTACCACTCCCATATCTATTATAACTGTCCCGTCATTATCAACGGAAGTGCTCAATACCGCGACTTCCAGGCTGTTTAAAGCTTTTCGGGCGTCGCCGGAACTCATTACTACTAAATACTTCAGCGCTTCTTCGGATATTTGCGTTTTGTGACCGCCCAGGCCGTTTTCTTTATCTCCCAGCGCTCGTTTTAACAGCGATAAAACCGCCTCATCGCTAAGCGGTTTAAACTGGCCGACAATCGAACGGGAAATCAAAGATTTAATCAGGTAATAATGGGGATTATAAATCGTCGCGCCGATAAAGATTATTCCGCCGCTTTCGGTATCCGGCACCAGCGCTTCCTGCTGGAGTTTATTAAACCGGTGGACTTCATCGATAAACAAAATCGTTTTACGGTTTTTTTCATTCAGTTTGCTTTTCGCCGCCGCTAAAATTTTCTTCACTTCCGCCGTCGAGGTAAACGCGGCATTTAAATATTCGAAGTCGGCTTCGATGTTGTTGGCAATAATCAAACCGAGGGTAGTTTTGCCGGTCCCCGGCGGCCCGTAAAAAATCAGCGAGGGAACTTTTTTCGCAATAATCACCCGGCGCAACAGCTTCCCTTCACCGAGGATGTGTTCCTGCCCCGCGAAATCTTCCAGAGTTTTCGGCCGCATGCGCACAGCCAGGGGTTCGTTGGAGTTTGTCGAATTCATTTTAAATTTACTAATTATACCGCGGTTTTATTAAATGGGGTAGGGATTCCAGGGAATAAAAGATAAGTGTGGTTGTATCCGCCATAATTCATCGACGGATTATTTAGTGTTCTATATTTAGCCCAAAAAATTCAACCGCCCTTTTATAATTGCAGCCATATATATCCGCCCCAGAGTCGTCGGCGGATTATTTTCCCCGCAAGGAATAAGCCTATATAACTGCGGGGAAAATAAAAAAACCCTGCCGTAAGTACGTAGCGGGCAAGTAGACCTACAGCAATTCTCACGCAAGTGGGTACCCTATCAACGGCTTTACGCCGAGGAAATCAGGCTCCCTATTAAGTATTTGGCTGTAATACTTAAAGCCCGCTTCGATACAGGCAGGGTTGTTGTTAACGCCGTTATGTATCCAAGCGCGATCATGTTATCCAATTATATTAAGAGCGTTTCTACTTTTGTTATAACACTTTTTCCAAATTTGGCAAGAAAAAAATAATGAGACTTATCCAGCGCTAATTTAAAAATGAAATTAGTGCTGGATGTAGTCGGATTACCCCGGAACGAAGCGGAGGGGTAACACTCGAAAAACCTAATAGATACAAGGGTTTTTATGGTTATGCAAAAAATATTTTGAGTGAAAACCGGCAGGATAGGGGGGTATCAACCCCTGCTCGTAAACCGCCCCAAAAATTTCTTCGATATTTTTGGGGCACTCGCGGGGTAAGTGCGGCTAAGCTCCGAAAAATCGGAGTTAAGCCGCACTAAATAAAAAAACCCCGCTTTGAGTCCGTCCAGGAATTTCGCGTTCAGTCTCTCGTTCAAGGTGGGAGCTCCATAGCTCCCAAACAATGTATTTGGCTGAAGCGTCTTACCCGTAAACGCGACAAGCAGGGTTTTTTAGCGCTTTAGTTTAAGTATCCGGTGAAATGTAAAGAACGATTTTCCCTCTTCCCTTTCTTCAACGTATTTATAACATTTATTCCCGCACGTTACAAGGCTCCAGGCGCCCTGGAATGTAAACGTTTTCCGATTTACCTGCGAACCGTAAATGTGCACCGAAGCTCCGCGGCCCTACCGGCGTGGCCCTTTGGTGCGTGGATAAAATTAATAACACATGTGGAAAATAATGTTATGGAAAAATGCAGCGATAGTATTTTTAAAAATAAGCTGCATTTTTAATTTTTAATCGGAAAACGCTTTGGTTCTTAAAAGTGTTTTCCGATTAACGCAGGGTTATACCGTTGATTTTGCTTAAGGTATCGCGCAATAATTGGTGGGAAGAATCTACTTCTTCAGAGGTTAAAGTCCTGTCGGCAGCCTGATAAAAAACTCTTAAAGTAAAAGCGGCGCAATCGGGAGGGATGTTTTTCCCCCGATAAATATCCACGACTTTATAGCTGCAAAGTTCCCGTCCGACGCCTTTTACGGCTTTTTCTACACCGCTGAATTTAATCTTGTTTTGGGCTAAAATGCTGATATCCCGCCATACGGCAGGATAGGGGCTGAATGGTTTATAAGTCTTATCCCGCCTTAAATCCAAAAGTGTATTTAAGTCAAATTGCGCGAAATAAAGGTTTTCTTTTAAATCAAATTCTTTTCTTATCTTTTCGTCAAGCTTGCCCAAGAACCCCGCTGGTTTTCCGTCGGCGTAAACCTGAAGGGCATTGGTAAAATTATTTAATTCCGCTTCCTTAAATTCTAGTTGCGGCCGGTTAAGAAAAATAAAAATCTCTTGTGTTGCTCTTTTCAAGTAGAAAAAATCTTCGTGGGAACCGCTGGCCGCAAGGCTAAGCGCGCCGGCCTCACGGAATCCGTTATCCGCGCGTTGATAAATGTTGGCCGTTTCGAAAAATCTCAATTTAGTCTGGCTGCGGTTCAAATTATGCCGCATCGCTTTAATCATCCCGGGAAGCAGGCTGGGCCGTAAAACATTTTCCTGGCTACGCATCGGGTTGCTTAAAGGCAGCGGGTCTTTTTCGCCGAGCCTTAAAAGCTCTTCGCCGCTCTCCAAGCTATAAGTGATAATCTCTTTCAGCCCCAGGGAAGCAATAAAAACCCTTAATTCATTTTTAAACGCGTAAAACCGGCCCAAAGGGCCGGTTTTTAAAACCCGCTTTTCCGGAGAGATTAAAAAAGGAATCTTGGTTTTTATATTGTTATAACCATAAATACGGCTAAATTCCTCGTAAACGTCTACTTCCCGCTTAATGTCCAATCTTAGCGCCGGCGCCAACAATGAAATATTCCCCGCCGATTCCTTAGTCGTAGAAAACCCCAGGTTAGCCAGAATATTTTTCAGCTTCACGGGGGAAAATTCTTCACCCAGATAACGGTTCATATGGGCGATATCGATCCGGACTGCCTGCCGCTTCACCAAAGGTTTTTTACCGGCCTGTTGGTAACCGGAAAAGGCGCCGGCACACAATTGCCCGATTAAATCAGAGGCTTCCTGCGAAGCGCACTCAAGACAATCGGGGTGGACCATGCGTTCAAAACGATAACTTGAATCGGTATCCAAACCGACAGCCCGGCGGGAACGCCGGACGACCACCGGCGAGAAAATCGCCGCTTCCAGAAATATATTTTTTGTGTTTTTATCGACCTCGGTATTTTTTCCACCGATCACTCCGGCCAAAGCGATGGCTTTCCGGTCATCGGCGATGACTAAGTTTTCTCCCGACAAAACTCTCTCTTTTTCGTCTATCCCGATAAATTTTTCGCCGGTTTTAGCGCGGCGAATATATACATTGCCTTCTATTTTGTCTAAATCAAAAGCATGCAGGGGGTTACCCCACTTAAGCATGCAATAATTGGTAATGTCCACGGCGTTGGAGATAGAATTAATCCCGCAGTGAGCAACTTTTTGCGCCAGGCCGGCCGACGAATCGGAAACCTTAACATCACGGACAATCCGGGCGATATAAAACGGGCAATCGGAAATATTCTCGATGACAATCTTCCGGTCGCGGATTAACGGTTTTTTGATGAGCTCAACATGGGGTAAATTGAATTTTTTATGCGTGCAGGCGGCGATTTCTCCGGCAATGCCGACCAGAGACAGCCAATCATAGCGGTTGGTAGTAACTTCGATATCGAAAATCCAGTCATCTCCGGCTTGTTCGTAATGCTCTACCTCCATCCCGGCCATGGTCAGGACCTGGACCAATTCCTGGGGCGGCATCTCAATCGGGAATAATTCTTTGATAAAGTTTAGGCTGAATCTCATTGTAAGTTTAACTCCCGGCGCTGATGATCGCTGATTAAAAGATGCTGATGATCACAGATAATTGAAAATCCCAAATTCCAATATCCAAATCCCAAATAAATTCCAATATTCAAATTTCAGACTCCAAACAAAAAATTATTTGTTTCGGTAATTGGGTATTGGAATTTGGATATTATTTGGGATTTGGTATTTGTTATTTGGAATTTCATCGTCTTATCAGCGATCATCTGTTTCTTCTCATCTGTGATCATCTGCGTATTAAAATTGCTCTAAGAATTTAACGTCATTCTCGGTAAACAACCGAATATCGTCGATGCCGTATTTAAGCATGGCCGGCCGCTCCACGCCCATGCCAAAGGCAAACCCCTGGTATTTACTGGAATCAATCCCGCAAAATTCAAGGACATGGGGATGAATCATGCCGCAGCCCAGAATCTCCAGCCACCCTTTGCCTTTACAGACACTGCACTTTTTCTCGCCCCGCACGTTGCCGGAGCACTTAAAACATGACACGTCCACTTCCGCCGACGGCTCGGTAAAAGGAAAAAAATGCGGCCGAAAACGCAGGCGGGCGTCACCGCTAAAAAATTCCCGCGCGAAATAAAATAAAACACCTTTTAAATGGCTGAAATTAATCTCCCTGTCCACGGCAAACCCTTCGATCTGGTGGAACATGAACGAATGCGTCGCGTCGACTTCATCGGGCCGGTAAACCCTGCCGGGAGAAATTACCGCCAGCGGCGGCTTATTTTCCTCCATCACGCGTATTTGTGACGGCGAAGTATGACAGCGCAAAAGATGTTTGCCTTTTTCAGGGTCAACCGGCGGGATGTTCAGGTAAAACGTGTCGAAAGCATCGCGGGAAGGATGGTCGCCGGGAAAATTAAGGGCGGTAAAATTATGCCACTCGTCTTCAATCTCCGCTCCTTCAATAATGTCAAAACCTAATCTTTCGAAAATCGCGCAGATTTCCTGGTTAACCCGGCTTAAAATATGCAGGGAACCTTTATCGCCGGACGAAGCGGGAAAAGTTAAATCAAATTTTTCCTCGGATGATTGCGAACCTTTTAATTTTTCATCGAGGCAGGAAGTAATTTTCTGCTTAAGGATATTGAGGTTTCTACCGGCGCGCGCCTTCTCTTCTTTATTTAAAGAAACTATCCCGGCGAATAAATCATTTAAGCTCGATTTCCTGCCCAGGTACCTTACCCTTAAAAATTCTATATCCTGAGCGGTAACGGCATTCTTGATATCTTCATTGAATCGCGCTTCTAGGTTCTTAATATCATTATCCATATATTTTTTATACGCGGATAATCGCTGATTGGAGGATGCCGATGATCACAGATAATAGAAAATATTAAGATTCCTAACAAAATAATGTTTGTTTTGGGCCGTAGGATTTCATTATTTTATCAGTGATCATCTGTATCTTTTAATCCGTGACCATCTGCGACTATTTAATGGTCTCGATTATTTTGTCGAAAACCCGAGGCTCTTCCGCGGCGATTTTTGCTAAAATATCCCGGGAGAGAATTACGTTTTTTAATTTAAGCCGGTGTATCAAATCCCGGTAGCTTAAGCCATGCTCCTTGGCTGCCGCGCCGATGCGGGTAATCCACAGGGATCGAAATTCCCGCTTTTTTGCCCTACGATCACGATAGGCATAAACGAGCGCGCGTCTTCTGGTCTCTTTGACGCGGCGTATATTCTTGGAACGTTTAAGAAAATATCCTTTGGCCGATTTGATTAATTTTTTTCTTCTTGCCCGCGAAGCTACTTTATTACGCGCTCTCATGTTTTATCTCCTTATGTTTTTTTACTTCGTAAAAAAACATTTGCCTCCGCTTACGCGGATATGTTATAAAAAATCCGAACCCTTAAATGATTACAAAAAATTGCCTGTTTTTATATTTTCCCTTTGTTCCCATAATTATCAACCCATAAAGGGAAAGTATGCCCGCCACAAATATAAATATTTAGGCGGGTCCGCCTTAGGCGGAAAAACCGCAGGTTTTCATTCAGCTAATTAAAAGCTAATTTTACCGCAGAAAAATTAGCTTTTAATTAGGCGTAAGGTAGGGCGGCCCTGATCATTTTAAATTCGACTTTGTCGATCGTCCCTTTTTTCCTTAAATTTCTTTTCCTCTTCTCCGACCTGCCGCTCAACAGATGCCGGCGGCCTGCCTTAGAATATACCGCTTTACCTTTTTTAGTAATCCTGAACCTTTTCGCTACAGATTTTTTTGTTTTTAGTTTCGGCATGTTGACTCCTTTTATTTTTTGCTGCGCAAAAAATAACTGCCACCCGCCTCTGCGGATGGAAAAAGACGAAAAAATTACTTTTTATTTATTTTGGGCCTAAAATCAACACCATCGTCCTTCCCAGCATTATCGCTTGTTTATCGATCTTCCCGACTTTTTCCACATCCTGCAGCAATTTCCCGATTAATCTATCGCCGATATCCCTATGAGCGATTTCCCTTCCCCGGAACATCATTCTTATCTTCACTTTGTGTTTTTTTTCTAAAAACTCTCTTATATGATTTAATTTGATTTGGTAATCGTGATTATCGATCCTCGGGCTGATGCGCATCTCTTTTAATTGCGTCTGCTTCTGATGCTTCCGGGCTTCCCTTTCTTTTTTTTCCTGTTCATAGCGGAATTTAGCGAAATCCATTATCCGGCACACCGGCGGATTTCCTTCCGGCGCGACCTCGACTAAATCCAGTTCAAACTCTTCGGCTTTCTTCAGCGCTAAATCCCGCGGAAACACCCCCAGTTGTTGGCCGTCGGGGCCGATCACGCGCATGGTCTTGGCAAAAATCCTTTCGTTTATTCTTACATATCTCACTAGCGCATACCTCCTTTGCTGAGCAGAAGATTCACAAATTTTTACCGGAATTTGTAAATCATACCCCTGACATTAGTGCTGTAGCGCAGCAAACTTGCCAAGGGGCCTGCGAATTAACTTTCCGCCTTTAATCTCGCGACAAAATCCGCGACGCTCATCACCCCTATATTTTCCATCCCCCGCCGGCGGATAGATACGGTTTTATTTTCTTTTTCTTTCTTGCCGATAACAACCATATAGGGTATTTTAAGCATCTCTTTCTCTCTTATTTTTTTCTGTAAAGTTTCTCCGCTTAAATCAAGTTCTACCCGGAAATTATCTTTCTCTAAGATACTCTTGACCGCAGCGGCATAATCGGCTACTTCGGCCGTAATATTTAAAATACTGATCTGCACCGGAGCAAGCCAGAGAGGAAATCTTCCGGCGTAATGCTCGATAAGAACACCCATGAACCGTTCCAGCGACCCCAGCAAAGCCCGGTGAATCATATACGGCTGTTTGTGCGTGTTGTCGGAATCATTATAGGAGAGTTCGAATAGTTTCGGCAAATTGAAATCGAATTGTATCGTAGAACACTGCCATTCACGGTCAAGGGCATCTTTAATCTTAATGTCTATCTTGGGCCCGTAAAACGCCCCTCCGCCTTCATCCATTTCGCATTCGAGGTTCTCGGCCTTAACCGCTTCTTGCAGCGCCGCGGTAGCTTCTTTCCATTGCGTCTCGTCCCCGACAAATTTTTCTTTTGGCTTTGTCGCCAGGTAAACTTTAAAAGACTCGAAGCCGAAAGATTTCAACATGAATAAACAAAATTTAAGTACATTGCGTATTTCCCCGGGCATCTGGTCCGGCCGGCAGATAATGTGCGCGTCATCCTGGGTAAAGCCCCGCACGCGCAGCAGGCCATGCAATACGCCGCTTTTTTCATACCGGTAAACCGTACCCAGCTCCGCCCAACGCAAAGGCAGCTCGCGATAAGAATGAGCGTGCTTCTTATACATCATAAGATGAAAAGGACAATTCATCGGTTTAACAAAATATTCCTGTTTATCGATTTCCATCGGCGCGTACATATTTTCCCTGTAAAAATCAAGATGGCCACTGGTCTGCCAGAGGCCGGCACGGCCCAGATGTGGCGTATAAACAATTTCATAGCCGTTTTTATAATGCTGCTGGCGCCAAAAATCCTCGATGATCGTGCGCAGCCTGCCGCCTTTAGGATGCCAGAGGATCAAACCCGGGCCGACATCTTCACAGACCGAATACAAATCCAGCTCCTGCCCAAGTTTGCGATGGTCGCGTTTTTTTGCCTCTTCTAATATTTTCAGGTAATTTTCCAATTCCTCTTTGCTGGGGAATGCCGTTCCGTAAATACGGACCAGCTGGGGATTGGAATCGATACCCCGCCAATAGGCTCCTGATGTTGAGAGAATCTTAAAATATTTGACTTCACCCGTTGACCCCACATGCGGTCCCCGGCAAAGATCGGTAAAATCGGCATGCCGGTAAATCGATACGACTGGCGTATTTAAACCTTTTATCAACTCTACTTTATATTTTTCGCCTGCTTTTTCGAATAAGGCAATTGCCCCGCCGGAACTTATTTCTTCACGTTGAAAAGGCGAATTTTCGGCGACGATATCCCGCATGAGCTTTTCTATCTTTGCCAAATCATCTTCCTTAAAACCTCCGGCTATTTCGAAATCATAGTAGAATCCATTCTCGATCGCCGGCCCAATCCCGAGCTTCGCCTGGGGATAGAGCCGCTTCACGGCGCTGGCCATGATATGGGAACAGGAATGCCGTAAAATTTCTAACGAAAATTTATTACTTTCCATAAAATTCTTTAATCGCTTTTTGTAAATTGGAACGTGTCGCTACCACAAGCTTTATGCTGCAACCGGCTACGCTTTCTAAATTACCGATTAATTCGAAATCAGTGGGGTCAAACACGGCTACCGTCAATGATGATAAATCACGGCAAAGCGCCAGCGCATTGCGCCGCGCGGCAAATTCATAGGGGATAAGCTCTTCTAAATTTTCCTCGGGGATAGGATATAAACGGTTATCTTCCGGACGGATAAAGGCAAGGTTATATTCGCGGCTTAAAAATCCGGCGATCACCTCTTCTTTAACATGGCCGTAATCAACCATTAACTCAATAATACTTTTGCGTTCCTTTTTTTGCGCTTGCGTGATTTCTTCCAGCTGCGCTTGCGTGATTAAACGTTCCTGGAGAAGTCTATTTTCCAAACGGCTTAGTGTCATCTTTAGGATTATTGGTTATGAATTCTCCCGATTCGATCTTCTCACAAATATAACAAAGTTCATCTAACACGGCAATAAAATTATCTTCACTTTTAAACAAGTTTACGCTCAATAAATAGGTAGGATCGGCAAAACCGACCAGTTTGTTTTTAAGTAAACTGAGCGCGCGTTTTTTAAGTTTTACCTTAACAAAAGGCGAATAATTACCGTCTACCTCAACAGTAACTCTCCTGTTTTTGTATTCTCCTTCAAGCCTGACTACTTCAAAAAGGCGCTTGGTAAACTTTCCCTTTATGACACCCTTGGCGCCATCAAGGATATTGGTATATTTATTAATAATTCTTTCGTAGTAAGCGATAAAAAAAGTTATCGCCGCCAATGAGTAAACTACCAGAAATAAAACATCTGCGTTTATTTTCATAATTTATCCTGCCTTTAATAAGCCGCTGCGGATTATAATCCTGGGCGGTGTAGGATTTGAACCCACGACCCTCTCGGTGTAAGCGAGATGCGCTCCCAGCTGCGCCAACCGCCCGTATGAAACCGCGCTTAACAATATATCGCTGTTTAATGGCGGTGTAGGATTTTCCCGCCTTATGAACTATGTCGAAATTCTTTTCAATAATTTCGGCATATTCGGCGGGATTTCGCTAAATACTTTTTAAGGTGCTCAAGAACCCACGACCCTCTCGGTGTAAACGAGATGCGCTCCCAGCTGCGCCAACCGCCCGTAATAATAAATAGCAAACCGCCTAAGGCTATAGCCGAAAGCTAAGCAAAATCATACCAGAAAACCTTCGATAACACAAGAGTTTTAGCCTTAACCCGAAAAATGCCGTTGCTTGGCCGTTTACTCCTGATGCATTGGTTTTCAATGACTTACAACGTAATCAATTGTACCAAAGGGTGCAGGCATTTTTCGGGTTAAATTAGGAAAAAATTCCGCCATATCTTTTAAAAAATTCAAATGCATTGCCTTTCAGATTCTCTTTATAAAAATAATAAGTTACCCTGTCGTATTGTTATATTTTTTGTTAAAAAAATCATAACCAATACATTAGGCGGAATTTTTTCCTGCCGAAGGCAGGGCAATACCGGGAAAATACTTGAAAAGCATTTTCCCGGTTAAAAAGCAGCTATATTTTACTACTAATTATGATTTAGAAAAGAGAAAAATGGTTAGAAATGACTAAAAATACCTTTCGTACGCGTTTTCTTCACAAGCAATTGCTTTAACTCAAGCCGTAAAGACTGGGTTTGCGCCAAAAGGCGCGTGTACTCCTAGAGTTAATAAGGCGGGCATAGGCGGGAACGCCATGAGGGAGCACGGCAATTTATCTTTACCGTCGAGGTTTTGGGAAGGTAATGCTTTTATATTATTCGCCCGAATCATTCGTTATATTACCCGGTGCAGCCGAATCAGCCGAGTTATCCTTCTCGCTTGTATCCGGGCCTAATGTATCGGTTTGATTATCTTCTTCAAAAACATAATTGTAATTAGTTGCCCTTAACCCTGCTTCTGTCTTTTCGACGGTTATCTCGACTTTATCGCCCGCTTCCACATAAGAATCTTCTAAAAATCCTTTGGTCGTAAAGATTTTTGTTCCGTCGACAATTATATAACTTGAGTCTGCGGCAATTTGTTTAACTGTTCCTTTAATAATATTTTCTTTTGGCTGCGCGGCAGGGGCCGGCGCGATTTTTCCGGCATCGCTAACCTTGACCTCTCCCGCCGGGGGCGTTGCGGTTGTTTTAGAAACAGTTTCCGCCGCATCTTTAGTCCCTGTCGAATCTTGAGCAAAAACTAAACTTAAACAGAATAATCCGATAACCAAAGATAAGCAAAATAAAAAAATTATTTTCCTCATATTTCCTCCTTTAACCGCTAAGATGATGCGCGGCGGAACGGGCAAGTTTTATTATTCGGTAAAGCCTTAAACTCATTATCCTTCGACTCGTCGCTTCGCTCCTCGCTCAGGCAATGAAACTTGGCCCGCCGAATACGGCGGGACTTAGTTTCATTGATTCGACTACAGCCTCGCTGCGTATGTATACATACGCGCTCGGCTAAGTCTCATTAATAAACACAATAAGTTCGCCCTGAAACGTAAATAATGTGTCGCTATAGGGAATATACTGCGCATCGTGATAGTGGTAACGTGTAAAATGCCCGGGCACAACATCTACCCCGCTAAAAACAACCCCTTCGGTTTTCGCGTTGATAACCGCGTCTGCCCCTTTTTGCCGGGCGATAATTTTAGCTTTTTCAGCCAGAACATCCGGGCTTACCCCCTCGCTGGCATAACCGGAAACTTCTATTTTTCCGATTGCCTGAAACGACGGAACGACGAAGGGCGGCAGTGAAGGGTATATGGTTATAAAATAATGTCCGGGTTTCCTTGGAAATACCTGGCCGGTATAAGCAGTATACCTGACAATCGTCGCGCAGCCGGCTAAGCTAAACGCTATTAAAAATAGTAAAATTTTTCTTCTCATCTAACGCCTCTATTATTTACCGTACATCGCCTTTAATTGCGAAACTCTGGGAAATTCGGAATAATATTCGTTCTGCGGCCCCACAAAACCATTGCCCACTCTTTTTAAAGTAATCGCCGTGTAACCACCCTTGTCATTAGGGACATTGACGGTAAATAATTCGTCGGAATTAGGCGTTGCCTGGTTCACCGTAATCTGCACCGGAACTGCTGTAGTACTTTGTGTCGTCACCGCTTGTGCCGTTACAACCGCCGGTGGATTTTGCGTTACCACTACCGGGACAGGCGTTATGGTTTGCACAACCGTTACCGGCTGGGGAACAACCTGATAGCCGTTACGGGTATATACATAATATATCCCGTTATCGGTATAATAGGTAACGCCGTTAATAACAATCGCCCGGTAATCCGAAGGGATTACTTTAACCACCGCGCCCACGGGAGGATTAACAATCATATACTCCCCGCCCATCTGATTGTAATACAAACCGTCATAATAGTAATACCGCTGCCGGCCCAGGGAAAGCGTGAAGCACGCATCGGGGATAAACGATACATGAAGGCCGAAATGAGGACGGTCATTATAACGATAATAATGCCGTTCCTCATGGTGGCCGCCCCGCTCGGCGTAAACCGGCCCGGCCTGGATCGATACTGCCAGCGCTAAAAGAATCGTGCTGATTTTTGTTATATTGATTTTATTAAACATATTTTACCTTTTTTTTCTTCCGCAGCCAAAGAACCCCTCTCGGGGGTTCTTTGGCGCGGCAATATCCCAAGAACAAGCAAATTTGACCAGCCTTATTCCTTTTCGCCATGCTCGCCCCTACCCTGGGTAGCATGCCCTTCTTTACTCTCCATCATTTTACCGCGCCACATCCCTTTTTCCCCGTGCTCCATTTTTCCCTTCATGCCGCCTTTCCCCATCTCCTGAAGTTTCTTCTGCTGGTCTTTGGAAAGAATATTTTTCAAATTAACGTAAGCTTCGACATCTTCTTTAGCCTTCTGCGCTTTAGCGGCGTATTTTTTGTCGATCAGGCCCCTAACAGCATTAAGGTTAATATCGTCTTTTCTGAGTTCTTCCCGAATGTCCAAAACCAATAATTCCAAGTCAGCCTTTTCCTTAATAAGATTCTTTTCCACATTATATTGCAGAGTTTTTACCTTCTCTACCTGCTCCTCGGTCAAACCTATTTCGTCCTTCTGCATCAGGATAAAACGGGCTTGATGAAAAAACATGCCCCCGGATTCCTCCTGGGATGATTCTTGCTTATGCCCATACATCATGCCGGCCTTACCCATGCCCATCGGACAATCCTGGGCAAACGCCGCCGACGATACAATTGCCAACGCGCAAAATGCTGTAAAAAAAATACCAATCGTATCCTTCATAGTTCTCTCCTTTTTTAGGCAACCCAGGCGCTTGATAGAAACACCGCGGCTTTCTATCAACCCACCAAAAAAAGCGCTTGAAAAACTCATTTCTTGCCCTTCACCTATTTAGACAAAAGAAATTACGTAAAAGTTCCCGGAAAAATAATGAGGTAGTTCATTTTTTAATCATGGGGACAAAACGTACCGGCAGCAACGTCCTGGTGGTAAAACCATCTTCGGTTTTTTCAATCAAATAAAGTTCCTGGAAAAAATCTCCCACCGGCACTACCATCAAACCGCCTGTTTTAAGCTGGTTTACCAACTCCTGGGGAATCTGGCTGGGCGCCGCGGTAACGATAATCGCGTCATAAGGCGCGTGTTCTTGCCACCCCCGGTAACCATCGCCGAACTTAACCTGGATGTTTTTATAGCCTGAGTCGCTAAGCCTTTTTTCAGCCTGACGGGCAAGCGGCTCTAATATTTCTATGGTATAGACTTCTTTGACCAGTTCCGCCAGAATAGCGGCTTGGTAACCGCTTCCCGTTCCGATTTCTAAAACTTTGTCTCCGGGTTTAAGTTTAGCCGCCTGGGTCATATAGGCGACAATATAAGGCTGGGAAATAGTCTGCCCGTAGCCGATGGACAAAGGATAATCTTCGTAGGCGGCAGGCTGGACTGGCGGCGGCACAAAAAGTTCGCGCTTTACTTTCGCCATCGCCGATAAAACCTTATCATCGGTAATGTCGCGGGCTTTAAGCTGCCGCTCCACCATCGTTTTGCGTTTCTTGGCAAAAACATCCTTCACCGGAACGGCGCCTAAGATAAAAAACCCAAAAATAAACAATTCCACTGCAGTAAGAGATCTCATATCAACCCCTTCGCTTCGCTTCACGGGCGAAGCGGGCCGTCAGTCAGGCGGGACGTATTTTTCCGGTTAATAGCTTAAAACTTTTTTTGCGGCCTGGAGGTAATTGCTTTTAGAAATGATCGGCCGGCCTACCACAATGTAATCCGCGCCGTTTTTGAAAGCGGTGAGAGCGCTGGTTATTCTTTTTTGGTCGCCGGCGCAATCTCCGGGGCCGCGTATTCCGGGAGTAATTATTTTTAAGGCGCTGCCGAATGCTTTTTTTATTGCCGGTGTTTCCCGGCTGGAGGCGACCACGGCGTCTAAACCGGCGGCTTGCGCAACTTTGGCTAAAGCCAGGACTTGTTCAACCTTCGCGGCGCTGCTGGTTAATTCCGTTACGCCTAAAATCAAAGGCTTGCGTATTTTTTTTCCGATTGACCGGCTTACCACTTCTTCTTTAACCGCGCTTAACGCCTCGAAGCCGGCCTTGGTATGAACGGTAAAAGCCCAGCAACCCATTTCCGTAATGATACCTGCGGTTTCTTTCATCGTGTTGGGAATATCGTATAATTTAAGGTCTAAAAAAATATCTATTTTTTTAGCCGTCAATTTCCGGACAAATTCCGGGCCGAATTTCGTAAAAGCAATGGAGCCGATTTTAAATTTTACCCCCTTACCGGATAATGATTTTATTACCTTATCGATATCTTTTCTTGTATCTAAATCCAGGGCGACAATAAGTTTATCCCAATTAAAATTCATCATCTTCGTTTTTTTCTAAGTTTTTCTTTATCATTAAATACAGGAAAATCGCGCCGAGCCCTATTAAAACAACCCCCAAGGGGATGAAATCGCTGACAAAAGCTTTACATTCCAGAACCGCTTCTGCGGGATTATCGTAATTGAAGCGCGCTGTGGCTGTCTGGCCGGGCCGGTACCGGGCGACCAGCCGGCGGCAAACCTCGTAATTGACGGTACCGCCGCTGAAAAAACACGGCCGGTCTGAATATAGTTTTTTATCGCCGCCGTTCCGGCCGGTCGAATAATTAAATACCACCTCCGGCGTATAAAGCCTTAATAAACCGTTTTTGCCGTAAGGTTTTTTAACCCCCACCGTCGAAGAAATAATTTCGGCCCGGCCGGAGGGCCAAGTCAAGCATTGTTGCGCTTTATAGAAACTAACGCTATCGATGGCGATAAACGCTAAGCCAAAAACTATAAGCACAACGGCGAATAATAAAAAATATTGTCGGATCATCTATTTGCTTTGCCCTTTAATTCATTAATATCGCTTATCTTATGCCGGGACAAATATTGCCGGATACCGCTCAAGATTTTACCCGCGGCGCCGGGATAAACAAGGTTTACCGTCCCCAGGCTGACGGCAGTCGCGCCGGCAAGGATAAACTCTAAAGCGTCGGCGGCAGTTTCGATACCGCCGCCGGCAATAATAGGGATATCTACGTTTGAAGCTACCCGCCAAACCCGATATAAACTCATCGGTTTAATCGCTTTACCGGAATAACCGCCGTAGATATTGCCTAAATACGGCTTTTTAGTTTCAACATTTATCGCCATACCGAAAAATGTGTTGACTAAAGAAATCGCATCGGCCCCGGCATTTTTAACCGCTTTAGCGATTTCGGTGATGTCCGATACTTCGGGAGTAATCTTTACGATAAGGGTTTTTGAGGTAAGTTTCCGTAAATCGCTTGTAAACTTATAAGTCAATTCCTTATCCTGGGAAATAATCTTTTTAAGCCGGGGTTGCTCCGGTACGCCGCAACTGAATTCCCCTTTAATCACATTAGGGCAGGACAGGTTTATCTCAAACGCCATGATTTCGCTGCGCTCATTAAGGCGTTCGACAACTTGCCGGTATTCCTGTAAAGAAAATCCGCCGACACTAACAATCGTCTTTACCGGAAGTTTTTTAAGCTTGGGTAATTTATCTTTTATAAATCCTTCCAGGCCGGGATTTTCCAGGCCCACGGAATTGAGCACGCCGCATTCAGTCTCATAAATCCGCGGCGGCGGATTGCCGGGCCGGGGATCCAAAGTAATGGTTTTGGTGATAACCGCGCCGATACTCTTAAAATCGCATAAGCCTTTTAGTTCTTCGCCGAAGCCAAAAGTACCCGAAGCGCAAACAATCGGATTATTTAGCTCTAATTTGCCTAATTTTACTTTAAGCTTAAGTCCGCGCATCGGTATATTTTAACCCAAAAAAGGTGTTTGGGAAATGCTTTTCACGCATTTTTCCGGTTAATATTCTATCCCTTTTCTACTGCCTACCCCTGAATCGTAGGGATGTTTGATTTTTTTTATTTCGCTTACCAAATCTGTTTTTCCCATAATCTTTTTGGTAGCGCCTCTCCCGGTCAACACCAATTCCAGATTCTCCGGTTTAGTTTCCAAAATGTTTATGACTTCTTCTTCTTTTAAAAATCCGTCGCGTAAAGCGACCAGGACCTCGTCCAGCACAAGGACGTCGTATTTGTTTTGCCGATAAAGCCTCAAGATAAATCTCAATCCTCTCAGGCACTCTTCGCGGACTTCAGCCGGCGCGATATTTTTACAAAAGCCGGGATATTTTTTCGCAAAGCCGTAAAGATTTACGCCGATTTTTTTCAAAATCCGATGCTCTCCTTTTAGGCATTTCCCCGGATCTTTGCAAAAATAGACATAGCACACCTTTAAATCGTGACCACGGGCGCGGCAAGCCAATCCCACGGCAGTGGTAGTTTTACCTTTACCATCCCCGGTATAAATATGAATCAGGCCTTTTTGGATTACCGGCATTTATCGCCTTTTCCTGTTTCTTTCTTCTTCGGAAACCAGCAGTACACAAGGCTTTGAAGAAACAGGGTTTTTTTCTACCAACACAACGGTTTTATAGACATCTTCGATCGTCTGATAAGTTAAAACTTCCGACGGCGTTCCTGTCTTATGTATCCGCCCTTCATGGATAAGGACTAAGCGCCGGCAGTATTCGGCGGCTAAATTAAGATCGTGCAAAACCATAATTATTGTCAGCGATAGCTCTTTATTTAATTTTGATAGCAGATCCAAAACTTGTACCTGATGAGCGATGTCCAAATGACTGGTAGGTTCATCCAACAAAAGCAGCTTCGGCTCCTGCGCCAGGGCGCGGGAAATAAAAGCCAGCTGCCGTTCGCCGAAACTTATGGTGTAAATCGGCTTATCCTTAAGCCGGATAATACCGGTAAGCGCCATACATCTTTCGGCGGCTTCCACATCCTGCCTGGTTTCCAGAAACTGGAACCGCCGGAAGTACGGAAGCCGGCCCAGGATAACCAGTTCTTCCACGCTTAGCGAACCGGTTTCTAAACTTTGCGATACCACGGCGATTGTCTTAGCCAGTTCATTGAAACTCATCTGCCAGATATTTTTTCCCGCCAAGAAAATACTTCCGGCCCGCGGCCTTACCAGCCGGCTTATCGCCCGAATCAGCGTAGTTTTCCCCGAACCATTAGGCCCGATTACCCCGATAAATTCCCCGGCGTTTGCTTTAAGATCAATACCCTGAAGGACGATTTTTTCATCATAGCCGCAGGTTAAATTTTTTATTTCCAGCACTATTTTTCTCCCAGGGCAACTTTTCTTCTGGTTAAGGCGTAAATAAAAAAACTACCACCGATGATGCCGGTGATGACGCCGGCCGGCAATTCCATCGGCAGGACAATCGTTCGAGCTAAAGTATCGCAAAAAATTAAAAACGCCGCGCCGGCTAAAAACGAACCGGCCAGCAGTACCCGGTAGTCATTGCCGAAAAAGATCCTGACAAAATGTGGCACAGCCAGGCCGACAAAGCCGATAATGCCGCCGGCGGAAACGCTGACGCCGGTAAGTAAAGACGCAAGGATAAAAAGCGTCCGCTTAACCCGATCAACATCGACGCCCAGGTGCCGGGCTTCCTCCTCGCCCAGCGTGAAAGCATTAAGGTCCAAGGCGAATAAGTAGGCGATTGCCAATCCTGCCACGGCGGTGCAAAGCGCCGTTTTTATCAGAACCCAGTTGGTCTCGCTTAACGAACCCATGGTCCAGAAAATTATGCTGCGCAAGTCTTCCCGGCGGCAAACCGACATTATGAGCATAATCAAAGACGCGGAAATAAAGCTCATCATCACTCCGGTTAAAAGCAGTTCTTCCATCTTTAATATGCCGCGCCGGGAGTTTAAAAAATACAAAATAGCAAACGCAGCGGCCGCGCCTAAAAAGCTGAACAGCGGTAAAATCAATGCGGCAGTTTTGGCCAATCCCAGGATTATGCTTAAGCCCGCCCCCAGCGCCGCGGCGCCGGAAATGCCCAAGGTATACGGTTCGACCAGGGGGTTGCGGAACAAACCTTGCAGGATGACGCCGGTAAGGCTCAGCGCGCCGCCAACCGCAAGCGCTAAAATAATCCGCGGTAAACGCACGTTTAAAATAACATCGCGGGCAATGCCGCCGGCTCCGCCGAAGATAACGCCGGAGATTTGCGCCGGCGAAAACTTAACCGGGCCATGGCAGAGCGCGAAGATTATCGCCGCCGCCAAGCTGAAGAATAAAAGCAGCAGGCAAATTCCCCAGTGTATATATTTTTTAGTGATCATAGTAGTTATCCGGGACAGCGCGTGCGGCCCTTATTCCAGAAATTTTATGAAATCGCTTAACGTTTCGACAAAAGAAACGGGCGTTACCGTCCCCAGTTTATATTCGTCGATAAAATAAATACGGCTGTTTTTCACCGCGCCGATGGTTTTATATTTCTGCCATTCTTTTTTTTCTTCTTCGGCAACAAAGCCCATATTGGAAATAATTATCACGTCGGGATTTTGCTCGATTACTTTTTCCCGCGAATACATCCCGGCCGAAGCGCCTTCGGCGATATTCGCGCCGCCGGCGGAAATAATCAGGTCGTTAATGAAAGAACCGCCGGTTACCGTAAATAAGGGGTTGGCACCGATCTGGACAAAAACTTTTTTCGATTTGCCGTTTGTCGCCGTTCGTTTAAGACGCCTTACCTCTTCAGCTGCTTTTGCCGTGATTGCTTCGGCCTGGCTTAGTCTGCCGATCATGCGACCCAGCTCGATAAGCTGGCCGCAAAGCCGGGAAAAGTCTTTCGGCTCCGGGAAAATAACCGTTTCGATATTGAATTTTTTAAATGCCGCCAGCGCGGCCGGCGGCGTAAGCGATGTGGCCAGAATTAAATCCGGCGCCAGAGAAACGGCTTTTTCGATGTTTATGTCAAGCAATGTCCCTATTTTTTCCTTAAATTTCGCTTCCGGCGGAACGGCACAGTAAACCGTATCAGCAATCAGCTTGTCTTGGCCGCCTAAAAGATAAATGCTTTCGGTAATGGCCGGACCCAGGGAAATCACCCGCGAATAAGTCTTCGCCTCGCCGCGGCCGGCAAATATAAGCAAGAAGATGAAACAGATAAACGATATTATTCTCCTTCGCCGAATACCCTGTGGCTTGCCACAAGGATGAAGACTTTGGCATTTGGCTTCGGAGAAATGAAGCTGGATATCCCGAGACTTGCCGCTGAAAGTACTTTTGTGCTTCATTCTACGCATGGGGCACCAAATCGCGGAAGCAAAAACGTTTTTCCCTTATTACAGATTTTCCCAGTTCATAACTGATTTTACTCCGGAAGATCGGGCCGTCATAGACAAAAGTATGAAACTCGCCGTTTTCGCCGCAAGGGTCCACCCCTTTTGGCAGTTGTTTTAAGAAATCCTTGTCGAATTGCCGGCCGCTGAATTCCGCGGTTAAACATTTTAAATCGACGCAGGTTGTCACGGCGCGAAACCCCAGCCCGATAAATTCTTCCGCCAGGCGCCGGGTATTTTTCTTCCACAGGGGGAACAATCCCTTAAGCCCGGCCAGCGCGAGTTTGCTTTCGCGGTAACGGCGCAGGTCTTCCAGGAAAATATCGCCGAATGCTACCTTACTCACGCCGCGGGCTTTATGTTTTTCTAAAACTGCCGCCATCCTCCGCTCATAATCGCGGTTGGAACAACCCCTGGGCACCGGTATTTCTTCCCAGGCGTAACCCAGGGAAGCAGTTTGCTTTCGCAATAAAGCGACCCGGCTGCCATGGATACTGACCCGGCGGTAATGGGCGTTGACCGTGGTGATCAAACCGGCTATCTCATACTTAGCGCTGAGCTTTAATTTATATAAAGCCAGGGCACTGTCCTTGCCGCCGCTCCAGGATACGATTATTTTGTCTTTTTTAATCATGCCTTTCAGAACTTATAGTTTACACCGCCGTAAAAAGAAATTTTTTCTTCCCCGTAGCCTTTGATGCGCTCATAATTTTTGTTAAGCAGGTTGGCGACGTTCAAAAATGCCTCGGCGTTTTGTTTGATCTTGTATTTTAAATCGAGATTACCCAGCCAATAGGGCTTCATAGTGACAAACTGGTCGTTCATGCCTACCCAGATATGGTCGTAGCGCTTGCCCTCGTAAAGCAAATCGATGCCGGCGGAAAACTTGTCCCACTGTTTAGTGATCTTACCGAAAGCCTTGTTGGCCGGGATTCTTACTGACGGATGGGAAGCGATGGTGACATAATCGGCGCCGACAAAATCCTGCTCGCCGTTTAAATAAGCGTAACCCGTTTCCCAGGCCACGCTTTTGCCTAATTGCCCGGATAATTTAAGTTCTATTCCGCGGCTTTTTCCCTTGGTAGCGTTCAGGTACCGGCCCTGGTAGAACGCGGGGTTGGTATAAACAAAGTCGATCAGGTTGGTAAAATCGCTGTGGGTATAAGCCAGGGAAAGCTTCAGGTCGGCCGGCAATTCCTGTTTTACCCCGGCTTCCCAACTGCGTGATTCTTCGGGCTTTAATAGCGGGTTGCCGTTGCTGGAATAAAGCTGATAGAGCGAGGGTGATTTGAAGCCTTCGCCGTAAGAAGAATACAGGGTCGTTTTTGTGGGCAAGGCGTAAGAAGCCCCGACCTTGTTGACTGAATGATCCTTGAATAGCGGATTGTTTTCCAGGCGGTAGGAATAATCTAATTCCAGTTCATCTGTGGGATTGGCGATCAGCTCGGCGAACCATCCTTTTTCGCGGCTGTAATCTTTATTGGTATTGGGCCCGGAAGCGCTGAGGTAAGTATAATTATAGGTATAGCTGTAACTCTCAACCCTTTCCCTCGTCCAATCGAAACCCACCAGCATTTTGAATTGTTTGCAAGGGGTTATTTCGAAACTGTTATTAAGCTGGTAAGTCATACCTTTATACCAGGACCGGCTATATTTGTCATTGGCGTGGCTTACATCATCATGATACCGGCGGCGGATGTCCGTTCCTCCCAGACGCATTTTGTAAGTCAAATAAGGAGTGAAGGTTTTGCTGAGCAGGCAGGAAACCAACATCTCGTCGTTCCACGATACATACAGCGGGTCGTCTTCGGGAATACCGTCGTAATTATTGTCGGCGTCAAGCTCGCGCCGCGCGTGAGTACCCTTTACGGTTAAACCCAGCTCTAAATCCTGGGGCAATTGATAATTTATCCCGGCGACGACACTGGTGTTCTGATAAGCGTCTCTTTCCGGATTGTTATTTTTAGCCTGGGCCTGCGAAATGCCGCGACTGTCTAAGCGGGAAACATCCAGCAGGTAGGAAATGTTTTTTACTTTTCCTCCTGCCTCGACGTTTTCTTCATAGGTGTCATGGGAGCCGGCCATCTCTTTGATTATGGCGTAAGGCTCGCCCTGGGGTTTTTTGGCCAGGAAATTCACCACACCGCCGATAGCCGATGAGCCGTATAACGAAGAAAGCGGCATCTTGACCGCTTCGACCCGCTCCAGGCCGGAAAGCAGAAAATCCGACGGTACGTAGTAACCGGAAGTATTGGACGGGTCGTATAATTTTATTCCTTCAAAAATATAGGAAGTATGCCGGGGCTGGGCGCCGCGTAAATAAATTCCCTGGGAAGCGCTGCCCACCCTTCCGCCTCCGACGACATCAACGCCGGGTTCTAAGTCCAAAACTTCTCCAGCAGAAGCGAAGTCTTTATCTTCCACAGCTTGAGTTTCAACACTTACCGTATCTGCCGCCTGATATTTTTTGTCGCTGGGAACGCCTAGCGGGGTAACCACGATTTCTCCCAGGTCAATAGATTCTCGCGCAAATACCGGAAACGAAAACATTGCGCACATACCAAGAATTAAAAGAAACCGGCGCATACATCACCTCTTCTGCGGCTGCCTATGCTGCCAGTGGAAATTGGAACACATCACCCGCGCGCGGGTTAAACCCGCAGATTAACACAAATAGTTATTGTTCCACGCAATAACCTTGCCTCGAAGAAATTTTCGGCAGGTTTTCTGGCTTTCCCGCAACAAGCCTGCACCTTCCCGCTTGTAACCAAGCAGTGGCGGACAGGCGTAACCAAAACGCTTACTGCAATTTTTCCTAATTGTAAGCGCATTTTTTGGCTAATCAGGGATTACAGCTCCGGAAAGAGCCGCCGAATTTCACGGCGTTCCCTACACCGAAAAATATCCATAAGATCAATTAGACAAAATCATCCAAAAGTTAAAAAGCATTCGACTACACTCGTTTCCCACGCCTACGGCTTGACTATCAAACCTCAAACACATATCACCCCGCCCTCAGGGCTTGTGTTCAGTGAAGTCTCATTAAAAAAAATACCCCTATACCGTAATTGGTATAGGGGTGCACCCTGATTTACTTTTCCCTAAAATACAAAACTTCGGCCATTATTCCACGTAATACCAAAGTTTTTTTGTTTTTTCAGCAAGGTATTCTGACTTAAGGGCTTAACTTGCGCCTACTCCCTGCGCCTTCCCATCTGAAACCAGACAGTGGCTTAATCCAAAAAATACGTCTATTTATTCCCAACGCACTTTTTGGACGCAGCTTTCGTTCCCTTTTACAGCTCCGGGAGAGCTACCGTTTTTCACGGTATTCCCTACGCCGAAAAACTTTTCGATTAAGATTTAAAGAGCGGGTTCATTGTAGCATTCAATAACGCTGTGTCAACCGGAAAAATGCCTTACCGCATCTCCTCGATTAATCTGTGGTATTCTTGTTAATTACCATCTGCCAAATCATCCATCCTCCCGCGGCAATCGAACCCCACATAAAAATAAACGCAAAAAGGCGGATGGTAAAAGCGATTGCGCTGCTCCATCCCAAGATGCCCAGAGTCGATAGCATATATTCCCAATCATGGTAGACTTCGCCGTTTCCGCCGCCGACGGTAACCAGGGGCAGGGCAAGAATCGGCGCGTCGGCGGCATACACCGCGATACCGTACAGGTTTACCGCAAGCCATACTCCGGTTAAAGTTAAAGCGAAATAATCGGGTTGGCGCCAGAACATCACGGCGCAGATGAGGGGCGCGGCAAGCTGAGCAATCGTGCCGCCGGCAACGGCAATGAATTGGCCGGCAAAACCAAAAAGGATATGGCCGAATTCATGGACGCCTAAATCGGCCCCGCTGAATATACTGCAATACGCCGGATCGATTAAAAGGCGGACTCCGGTATAGATAAAAAACAGAAGCATCGCCGGCCGCCACCACCAATTTTTTCCGGCGCACCATTTTTTTATTCGGTCAATGATTTCAGCAATCATGGATATTTATTTGAACTTAATCGCCTCGGCGGCAAACTTTAACTCCCTTCCATGATTAAGATAATTGGGATATCGGTAAATCTGGATTTGGAAATCGGGGCGCTGGGAATCTGGTCATCAGTTATCTCAACTTTGGCATTTTTACTAATCTCCCGATTTCCCAATCCCCAAACCCCGATATCCTGATTCCCTAATATCCTAGAAGAAATTACTGTGGGATAGATTTATTTATTCTTCATCCGTTCCCAAAAATCGCCAGTCGCGCAGGACAAACATAACCACGCCGAAGTTGAGGACTGCCGTCGCCAAATCCCTGAACGGCTGGATGGGCAATAAAAAAAATACGCCGGAGATAAAACAAAGCAAAACAGCGCAAATACCCGACCAAATTTTTAATTGGCGCAACCCCTTCAAGGCAATAATAAAATCAAGCGCTCCGGCAAAGATTAAACCGATTCCAATCGGCAACGAATACTTAAAAACAAGCACCTCTTTAGGTGTACGGGCTAACCCCCATAAAGACTTTAAAATTGACGGCAGATACAGAACAAATCCACCCAGTAAAAGCTGTATCGTACCGACGATCATTAAGCCCAGTATCGCGTATTTTATGTTTTTCGGCATATCATTTACTCAAAATCATCTTTACCGAAACCAGCAAAAGAAAGAAACCGAATAATTTACGCAACAGGTTATCATCGATTTTAGCGGCATATTTGGCGCCGATGAAGCCGCCGATAAAAAATCCCGCGCAAATTAAAATCGCCAAATCAAGCTTTACATTGCCCTTGCGGTAATATTCCAGCGCCGCCAACAACCCAATCGGCGGCACCAGGATTGCCAGCGTCGTTCCCTGAGCCAGATGCTGGGAAAAACCAAAAAGATACACCAGCGCCGGGATTAGAATAATTCCGCCGCCGATACCAAAGAATCCCGCGAAAATTCCGGCAACCAGGCCTAAAATTATATAAAAAAACCACATATTTACCCCCGATTTTTTAGAATATTGTTCTCCCGCCGCGTTTATTTTTGGCGCCATTATCGCCGGACTGAAAATGCCACGGCAGCCCGCACCGGAATACAGTTGAAGGATAAAGCCGTGGAACTTTATATAGCATTATACCCTTTCTATAAAAAAGTAGGCAAGAAAATATTTTGCGGCGGCCGGATAAATCAGAAAATACATTTTCTGATTTAAGGGAATTTAAATAATTTAAAAATGAACGACCAAAGTGGCGGCAGAATCAGCATAGCGGTAAGAACAATAAGAACAACAGTAGTAATCCACCCTACGATATTTTGTAAAGAATTGTTAACGTATTTACCCATAATCTTTTTATTGTTGACCATAATAATCATGGAGATAAGGACCACCGGTAAAAGCATCGCGTTGACGATTTGCGTCCATATTGTAATAGGAATAAGCGGAGCGTTGGGCAACAATATGATAACTACCGCCACCACCATGATAAAACTGAACAACGCGTAAAACTGCGGCGCTTCGTTAAGTTTTTTATTGATTCCCGCCTCAAACCCGAAAGCTTCACAAACATAAAACGCCGTGGCTAACGGCAGGATTGTGGCGGAGAATATCGAAGCGACAAAAAGCCCGAAAGCAAACAGCTCAGAAGCAAAAGCTCCGGCAAACGGCTTTAAGGCGATTGCCGCGTCTTTAGCTTCATTAATCACTATATGGTTTTTATACAGCGTGGCGGAACAGGCGACGATGATAAAAAAAGCCACGACCACCGTAGCGATGCAGCCGATGACAACATCCCAGATAACGAATTTATAATCTTCCATTTTAATCCGTTTCTCGATAACCGCCGATTGCATGTAAAATTGCATCCAGGGAGCAATGGTCGTACCGATAATGCCCAGGACCATGCTTAAATAATCTTTATCGAAACGCATTCCCGGGGTTAAAAATTCTGCGGCGATATTATTCCAATCCGGTTTAGCGAAAATCGCCGAAACGATATAAGACAATAAACAAAAACTGAAAAGCAAAAATATCCTTTCCGATGTTTTATAATTTCCCCTTACCACCAGGATCCATACGGCGATGGCGGCAATCGGCACAGACATATATTTACTGATGCCAAATACCATCATACTGCCGGCGACCCCGGCAAATTCCGTAGCGGTATTGCCGATATCCGCGGCAACCAAACCTAAAAATATAAAGAAAGTTATTTTTACGCCGAAGTTTTCCCGGATCAGGTCAGCCAGGCCCTTGCCGGTAACAATCCCCATGCGCGCGTTCATCTCCTGGACTACTATCAGGGCGATAAAGGACGGGATCAGCGTCCAGAGAAGTTTATAGCCGTAAAGCGCGCCGGCGACCGAATAGGTAGTGATACCTCCGGCATCATTATCGACGCTGCCGGTGATGATACCCGGGCCTAGGATACTTAAAAATAAGAGGGTATTTTTTAACGCCGGATTTTCTTTAAGCTTTTCGAAATATTTCATAATGAAACTTCACCGAACGCAAGCCCAAAGGGCGTAGCGAGAGGTGGTAGTTGAATTATCCAAAATCGTGGGAGCGCTTAGAGCGCGACCTCAGATTTTGGATAATGGGACTTAGCCGAACACAAGCCCAAAGGGCGCAGTGCGAGGCGGTAATCGAATTACCCCCAAAGGGGGTTTGAAACTTCACCGAACTTCCCGAACAGCCTAGATATCGTGAAAATCTCTTCGATATTTTCACGAAGCAGTTCGGGACTCCGCTTACACTCCGCAAGCCCAGAGGGCGTAGCGAGAGGTGGTAGTTGAATTTCCCGCCTGCGCTACGCTCGGCAGGATCCCTCTTCCTTAATATAATTATCTGGGGAGGCGGTGAACCCCCGAACATAGTGAGGGGGTCTGAGACTTTATCTAAGTTCTAGCTGGCCTCTTCCGTTTCCTGCCGGATGCGGGGGAATACCGTTTCGAACGCGTCCTTCATCGTGATAATCCCCTGCATTTTATTATCCTTGTTGACTACCGGCACCACGGTAAAGTCATATTTATAAAATATCTCCGCTACTTCCTTGACATTAGTGTTGACTTTGACTTTTGTGACGCGCTTACGCATAAATTCATAGACGATTTTTTCCGGCGGTGCGGTCAGCAGCTGGCGCAAAGTCACCACGCCGATCAAAGCATCCTTTTCATCGATAATATATACGTGATAAATCGATTCTTTCTTCTTCGATTCGCCACGCACCCGCTCCAGCACCACCCCTGCGGTTTCGTTATGCCGGGCGGTAAGGAACTCGGTGTTCATGATACTGCCGGCAACATGGCTGGAGTGCTGAAGCAATTCACGTATTTGCTGGGATTTTTCTTTGGGTAACCCCGCAAGGAGCGAGTGGGTTTTACTTTTTGACAATTGAGAGAGAAGGTCTACCGCCTCATCCGTATCCATATTATTGACAATATTGAGCAAGCGGTTAGGCTCCAGCATTTCCGCCATCTGAGTTTTGACCTTGGTAGGTAATTGCTGGAAGGTATCCCCGGCAACCTCGCTGTCCATAAAATTAAGTATCGCGATACGCTCGTCAGTTCCCAAATCGCTTACGATATCCGCGACATCAGCCGGGTGTAATTCCGAAAGATGAGAATGCTTTACTTTAAGAGAAAGGGCTTCCGCGCCGATGGAAGAAGTGATCGGCTGAACGAACTTCCAGGAAATAAACTTATCCGTGAGCTCATAGTCGGAAACCAGCTTCACGATAAACTTTAAAAAATTAAGCCAGCCTAAACGCCGGGCGATACCGGTAATGCCAATATCCATATGGGCAACCCATAGACAACCCGCTTCCTGTAAAAAATGCAGGTCGTTTACCCGCACAATTTTTGACCCGGAAATATCGACGATCTGTTTGTCCCAAAAGGTATCTTTAAGTAAAATCTCGCCCTCGGGCAGCTTAAACTCCTGAGCGAATATCTCCGGCAGGCATTCCACAAAAATTGCTTTTTCTTCTTCGATTTTTTTTACTTGTTTCCAGGGGAGATAAAACTTTTTATTGCTCCAGGATTTACGCATCACTACCGCGCTGGCTTTGGGATACATCTCTTTTAGCGTAGCGCAGATATCTACCGTGGTGCCGATTTTTTTTCCCGTGGCGGAATCAATCACCGGTATCTTGATGATTTGCGAGAGAAAAATAAAAGTTTTGGGGGTAATGATGTTATTCATAATGAGACTTAGCCGAAAAATAAGTATCAATAAAATGGTATTATACAATACCAATAATAATCCACAACACTATTTTGGGGGGATGTCCGGAATTTTCCACTTTTCTAAAATTCAGCGCTGGCGCTTAAATAAGCGTGCATGCGGTTTCCATCGGAAGGGGTTCTGCCGCAAGGGTAGGCAACTTCGGCACGCAAAGATAAAACCCGGCCGGGGTTAAAAATAAACCCGTAACCCCAGCCTTTAATGGTTTGTTTATTTTTATCTTCCCCGGCGGTATCGTTATACCAGATTGTGCCCCAGTCATAAAAAATAATCCCGCGTAAGGCTTGATACAATTGGTCTGAGGAAAAAGGAATTTTTATTTTCTCCGGTAAAAAATATAAGGGGAAGTTCCATTCCACGCCGGCGCTGAATCCTTCATCGGCGGAATACTCCGCCGCAGGGTAAGACCGCACATTGGATATTCCCCCGATTTGAAATTGTTCACAGGATAAAAGCCTGTAAGACGACAATTGTAATTGGCTTTTCACGAAAAGAAAGCCGGAAAACGGCAGGGGCTGTAACCGATAAATACCAGCACAGGTTTTGATAAATTTCGCTCCCCCGCCTTCCCGGGTAGCCATGGGGTCACGGCCGGGCGCACCACCGAGAATATGGGGGATACCAAAATCTTCTTCACAAACGACAATCGTGCGGCCAAAATTATCCTGGCTATCCCAATCAAGCCCAAGTTTAGCCATTCTTACCTTATCCCGCGAAGTTAAGACTTGCGCCGTATAATTATAGATGTTTTTATAATCAAAACCCGGGTTTACCTTAAAGATTATCCTCTCCCCTTCGATTAAAGTTTGTGCTAAGGATAAATTGCCGATTTCCGATTTTCCTTCGATACGCAAACTCTTATATTCACGGCCTAATTTTATCTTATTCCATAAATACGACGCGCTTATTTCCCGAGTACCGCCCAGCGGTAGTTTATAGCCGCAGCTTTCTAATTCATAAAACGCGCCTTTGGAACCCTGAAATTTTAAATATAATTTATCCTCTCTTCCCAAAAAATTATTGTGCTTAACGGTTGCGGCGTAACGATTTTTTTCGATAAAACGCGAACCGTAGTTATCGTAATCGAACCCGATATGCCACGGCAGGCGGTCGCGGACATCTACGATGATGTCGGTCTCCCCCGGCTCCCTGCCGGGGACGAGCGCGGCCTTGGCGGCGACATCGGGCTGTTCATTCCAATACCGCAAAGATTTTAATAAATCATAATAATTAAAAACTTTGAATTTTTTGGCCCTCAGCTTTTTTTCGATTTGGCCGGTGGAAAAATAGCGGTTGCCTTTTATCTGCGTATCACCGGTTTTACCCTCCATGACAATGATCGCGACCAAACCGCCGGTGATATTTTGGGGAGGAAAATAGGCCCGGGAAGTAAGATAGCCGCGCTTGCGATACTGGGCAGTCAATAAATCGCAGACTTTTTCAATATCGGCAAGCGAAAGATATTTATTTTCGCGGGCAGCAGCAATACGGCGGACTATTTTTTCGGGAATCAGGTGGCAGCCCTGGATTTCGATTTTTTTGACAAAAAATTTTTTCTCTTCCCGGCGCCCTTTCTCTTCCTTTTTAGATACAGCCTCTTTCTCTACTGTTTTTTCCTTAATTATGCGGTTTTCCAACTCTCGTTCTTTTTGTATCTCGTTTTCTTGTTTTTGCAGGCCGCCGGCAGTTTGCGAAGATGAAAGCGCTCGCGGATAAACCGGCGGGATATCAAATAAAAGAAAGAGCGCGGTTATCCCAAAAACTGTATTCAAACTGTTTCGACGCATTTTTCCGGTTAATTCTTTCTTACCGCTGGTTTTGCGGGGAAAAATAATTATCGCTGAACCAGGATGATGGGCGCTCTAACCCGGCAGCGCGTAAACCTGAAGTATCAATAAAATCGCGGGGCCGGTTAAAATAAATGTTACTGCCTTGAAGCGCGGGGAATTTAAGTTCCCCTTTTTCGTAAACACGGCTATCCCGGATTATCAGATTAGGGTTATCGGCAATTAAGGATTCGCGCGCCGGCAAAATCAGGATGTTTTCGAGAATTTGCAGTAACCGGTATATTCCTTTATCTTTATCCTTTTTGCTACTGCCGTCCGGAAACAAAGCACCATCCGACAGCTCGCCGGATTTTTCCCGGCGTTCGGCAACCGGCGATAAATTATTTTTGCTCTTAATCAGTAAAAAAATATTGCCGCCTTCGGTAACAATATCGGCATTTTTATCTATACCGCTTTCGGCTTCTAATCGAATATCTCCTTGTTTAGAAAGAATATCAAAATTTAAGATAATCCTGGGCGCGGTTATTTCGATGTTACCAAAGCCGGTATTTTTAACGGCGTATCCCCAATTATCCCAATCGCTCAAAAGCAAATCCGAAGCGTTGGATATTTTAATCGCGCCGGTCGCCGCCAGCCGCGTTATTCGCGCGCAAAGTTTATTTACCTTTACCTTAACAACCTCCTTTTCGCCGATTGCCGCGTCGCTGGACATAATCAAAGTATCGCCGCGAATATTTAAAAAGCTTGTGCCATTACCATTGATCCGACCGCCGGCGCTTAGCTTAATCGAGCCCAAACCGGCATCGAGTAAGCCTAATTCGATATCGCCGTCGGCCCGTAGCGTTATTGCCCCGTTTTCGCCAAGCACCTGGGCATTGCCGACTTGTTTGATGCTGCCGAGAGAATCTTTATCCAGATAACCGGCATCAAAATTTATATCTTTAGCGGCCTTGATTGTTGTTGCCATACCCTGAATAATATCATCGCCGGCGGTCAAATCAATACCGCCCTGGTTGGAGATAAGATCATTATTAATCAATAAATTATTACTGTTTGAATCCTTTGCTTCACCGACGTTTAAGGAAATATCATCTAGAGCGCTAATAAGCGAATTAACCGACAAAGAGGATTGCGTAGAGAGAGTAATTTTCCCGGCATAATTAATAAGCCCTGCGCCATCGATGGTAAGCGTTTTTGAATTATTAATGAGTATCTTTCCGGAAAGGGTGTTAACGCCGCTAAGCCGGGAAATTTCTGTTTCTAAAGTATTGTTAGATCCGATGCCGGTGGCTGCGGAAAGCTTAGCGGTGTCGGCAATGATATTTAAAGAATTACCATTATTATCGATAAGCCCACCTTTTAAACTTATTAACGTAGCGGTATCAAGCGCGTGGATTTCTCCCAGAGAGAAATCTTTTTCGCTTTGCGCCGTGATACTGCCGGATTGCATAATCCCGCTATTGCTGACCGGAGATCCATCGGCTCTTAAAATAATCTGGCCGTCGATGTTATCCAAAGTCTGCGCTTCGATGAGGCCGGAATTATTCACCGCGTAGTCAAAAACATCGTTTAAAGAATTGGCATCAATGATGACCCGGCCCTGGTTTGCTGAAATTTTACCGCTTGTTTTTATATTATCCTTTATTTTCTTTTTATCCGGGCCGTTAATTTTACTTTCTACCGCTTTGTCCACCATCACGCTGATTTGGCCGGCCGGGTCTAAATCAAGGGTGATTGCCTGGCCCGTAGCCAAAACAATCGTACCTGAATTTGCCGTAATCGTCCCCGGGTTGTCGATTGCGCCGGCTAACAGACAGATAAATCCGCCGGCAGTATTGGTAGAAAGTGAACCCTGATTGATAATATAGCCGGTTTTGCCGGAAAATTTAAAATCATTGCTTAAAAAATCCTGGTCGGCGATATCCAAGGTAGAAGCAACCAAGCCGGCGGCGTCAACTTTGCAGCCGGAACCAAAAATTATCCCGTTGGGATTGATTAAAAAAATTTGGCCGTTAGCAGATAATGTGCCGAGAATCGAAGAGTAATCTTTTCCTACCACCCGGTTTAAGACAATCGAAGCCGGGCTAATCTGGTTAAACCGGACAATTTCCGATTCACCGATAGAAAATGAGTTGTAATTAACGATTAGCTTGTCGCTGGAAACATTTACCGTAAGGGTATTTCCTTCCGATTTGAATTCCGCCTGGCCGGACGTTATATCTTTAACCTGGACCTGAGATAGGGAAAAAACACAAGGAGAAATAAATGCGGAGATAAATAATAACAGCGTAATTTGCAGACTATTCTCAGTGCTGTGCTTTAATTGCGAAGCGCCTCGCCGGTGCTTAGCCTGAAAATTACGGAATCCGCCAAAATTATAATTTTCTTGTTGTTTTAACAACATCTTCCCGATTGATTAAGTGAATTATTTCACAATAATTCTGTCAATTGGTAAACCTGCATCGGGCTAAATCAAGGAGTCCCACACGAGGAGTAAAAATTAGCCGAAATGTCATTCCGCAGTTTTCACATTGATGAGGGCTTAAATCATACTACATTTTGGGTTATTATGTCAAGTCAAAAATTTGGCTTTCAGCATCGCTTCATCGTATTCCGCCGCGGGTACCGAATCATAGACGATACCGGAGCCCACGCCCATTTCCGCCTTACCTCTATATATAGCGATGGTACGGATGGCTACGCTAAAACATGACTCACCATGCGGCGAAATATAGCCGATTGCCCCGCAATAAATATTGCGCGGTTCTTTTTCCAGGCGCCGGATTAATTCCATGGTTTTTATTTTAGGCGCGCCGGTGACCGAACCGCAGGGGAATAACGCCGTAAAAATATCCCGGATCGCGGTATTTTTCTTAAGGCCCGCGCTGATGGTCGAGGTCATCTGATAAAGCGTGGGATATGCCTCCACCTTAAAAAGATTATCCGGCGCAACCGTGCCTTTTTTGGCAATCCGGCCCAGGTCGTTACGCAGCAAATCGACAATCATGATATTTTCCGCTTTGGTCTTCGGGTCAAGGCTGAGCCGGCGCTTGCTGTCCTTCAATCCCAAGGTGCCTTTCATCGGCCGGGTGATAATCTTATTTTTTGCCGTCCGGAAAAATAGTTCGGGAGAAAAAGAAAGAATCTTATTTTTTCCGGTATCGATGAACGCACAATAGGAAGTGGGCTGCTTTCTTTTTAAATCCCGGTACAGCTTCAGCGCGTCGCCGCTAAAATCAAACTTCAGCTTAAAGGTATAATTAACCTGGTAAGTCAGTCCTTGCTTTAAATAATCTTTTATCCGCGCGATATTATCACAGTATTCTTTCTTACTAACATTAGATTTTATATTTTTTATTTGCGCCGAAACCAGTTCCTCTTCATCCCTCGTCCTTCGTCCCTCGTCTTTCGATATTTCTGGTTCTTTACACACGCCGATCCACGCCAGAGGAAACCCAAAATCTTTCCGAAAATCTTTGAATGCCGGTTCCAGCCAATAGCCGAATTCGTAGCTGAAATACCCAGCCAGCCAATAACCTTTTCTTAAATACGCCTCGATTTTTTTGAAAAACAAATCCGGCGAATCGCCGGAATTAAAGATGAGAATATCATTGAACCCGTTGAAAAGATAGGATTTTTTGTTTTCCCGATCGCGGCCAGCCGTTTCTAAAAAAATGAACGGTTCCTCTGCTGGTAAATTAAATAATTTTTGCGGCATAAATTAGAATGCTTTAGGCTATCATATTTTTTAGAAAAGTAAATCCCGCATAATTTATCTGTGAAAATCGGTGTAATCTAATGAGCCTGGTTAAGCCAGGCGAATGGGTGGTTGAAAAATTTTTTGCCTTTTCTATCTTTCAGTCTTTCTCCGTGGCCTCTGTGTTCTCTGTGGTGAAAATTTTTATTTGTATTTTTATACCCTTTGCTTCCCTTACCGTTTAAAACGTTACATATTCTTGCCCATTCTTAAGCATTTTGGTCAGCTTGCCCAATTCGCCGAAAGATTTAATCTTAGCGCCGCTGGCGCGTAATTTTAATATTCGTTCCGCCATCACCTGGCCCAGGCCGGGAACCCGCAAAAGACGGAATTTATTATCTTCGTTTATATTGACGGGAAAGAATTCGGGATGCTGTTTAGCCCACGCCTCTTTGGGGTCAATAGTCAAAGAAAGGTTACCGTCTGCTCCCAAAGGAATCTCATCGAGTTTAAACCCGTATTTACGAATCAGCCAATCGGTCTGGTACAAGCGGTGCTCGCGGCTCAAAAGGTCGCGATTAGCGAGAGTTGAGTTTTCGCCGGGCAGTTCCGGCGAACCCGCCCCGCGCTGGTAGGCGCTGAAATAAACCCGGTTTAAGCCCAGCTCTTTGTATAATTTCCAGCAGGATTGGATAATCTGGCCGTCGGTTTCCCGCGCCGCGCCGACGACAAACTGAGTTGTCTGCTTGATGCCGTAGTAAGCCGAACCTTTTTCCCGGCGGAGCCGGCTGATCAGCTCGATCGGCCGAATAATATCACGCGGATAGTTTTTGGTTGTGCTCAAGTATTTAAAGTTTTCTTCGCCGGGAGCCTCGATATTTAACGATACCGCGCTGGATAACGCCAGGCTCTGGCGGATGGCGGCGTCGGAAGCGCCGGGGATTATTTTTAAATGGATATAACCGCGGAATTGCGCGCGGCGCAAATTAAGCGCGGTGCGGTTAATAAGCTCCATCGTAGCGTCGGGGTTTTGGCAAACCGCGCTGCTCAAGAAAAGCCCGCTTACCTTGCGGGCTTTATAATAGGTAAGGAATATTCCGGCCAGTTCCTCGGGAGCAAGAGCACAACGCCGGGTGTCGGAACCGGCTCTCAGCGGGCAATATTTACAATTGTTGACACATTCATTGGAAAGCAGGGTTTTAAAAAGATAGGTCGTGCCGCCGCCGGGGAGAATAACCGGATAAATCCATTTATCTTCCCGGGAGCGCGTGCGGTGTTCGTTTTCTTTGGTAGCGCAGGCGCAGGCAAGGTCATATTGCGAATCGCGCGAAAGAATCGCAAGTTTTTCCTGGGTGCCGGAAGTTTTTGTGATGGTCATGAGCATCTCCTCCTCTCCGTAAAAAATCCCGCCAAAACCATTCGGCAGGTTATCTCACCCCGCACTATATAGTTACGGGGTGAAATAAAAAACCTTCATCGGTCGGTTTAAGACCAATGAAGGTTTTTGTTTTATTAGAGTGGCGGATTTACCCCTTCGAACTTCACCACTATTTATCCGGATTGCAAGCCAAGTATAACGCGTTTATCTATTTTGTCAACCGAATCAATAAGGCTTATCACTCGCCACTGCGCATCTTTTTTAATTCTTTTAGCATCGCGTAAATCGCGCCAGCCGGTAAAATCGTTAATAAAACCCCCACAACCATCGCGCCGACGATGTCCTTACTGGTTTTGTCGATAAAAATAGTCGTAATCAGGCGTATTCCTAAAAATAAGAAAAACCCCGCGATAAAAACTGGCATAACCATACCCAGAATTACATAGGATAAACCGATCCGGCGCCGGGGCGATTCACTCTTTTGCGCGCTATCTTTCCCGGATGCATCTTGCCCTAATTTTTCCCTGGCTAATTCAAATTTTTCTACCACCGGCGCAGCCACCAAAGCGTAATGCGCCGGAACTTTTATTTCGATAATCCCCTCCTGGGTTATATTCTTTCCGAAGTCATCCGGTAGTACCAGGGAAACCGGGATGTGGTTACTTTTTAAAATTTCCTCTAAAGTCTTTGCTTCCACCAGGTCATAGCATTTGTACACAGTTTTCCGGATAATTTCTTCCATAGACACCCCCTCAATGAGACTTAGATTTTTACAAGCCGAAGGCGAAATAAAAATCTGTAGTCGAATTTCCCGCCTTTGGCGGGATCCCGCTTCCTTGATATAAATATTCCAGGAAGGCGGCGAGATCCCGATGAGTGTCGCAAAAATATCGAAGATATTTTTAGGACGGTTTATGCGCCGGGACATTTTCCGCTTAATTTTCAACTAAGCTTCTTTATTATTTTACCCCTCTCTTTTATAAAAATCAACCCTTTCAGTGAATTATAACCGACCTCGTCGGTGGTTTAGTATTACCCGGCTCTAATTTTGGTATACCAAAATTAGAGCCGGGCTAATTCGCCTACCGCCTCCCTCTTCGCCCTTCGGGCTCGTGTTCGGCGAAGTATCATTAATCGGCTGCGCTTAACGCCCGATAAATCGCCCGGTTGCCGAACTTCGCCCGGATTTTATCCACGGCGGCTTCGATTTTTTCTTTCCGGCCGCGACCCGCGACCCGGCCAGCCGAAAAATCGAATAAGCTAAGCTGTTTATCTGCCGGCCCGAAATGGGATACTTTCACTCCGACCAGCCGGACCGGTTTTCCTTTTAAGTCAAAGGCGATGAAAAGTTTTTTCGCTTCTTTAAAAATAATATCGGTTAAATCCGTAGGGCTGTCGAGAGTGCGTGCCCGGGTAAAAGTCAAAAATCCTTTCAGGCGGATTTTCAGCGTTATCGTCTTACCGCGCAGGTTTTCTTTACGCAGGCGGCCGGCGACTTTATCGGAAAGACGCATCAATTCTCGCGTTATCTTTTCTTTATCGAAGGTATCCTCAGAGAAAGTCGTTTCGTTGCTTACTGATTTGGTCTCGCTGCCCGTTTCCACTTCCCTCTCGTCGATACCATGAGCGAGCTCCCAGTATTGCAGCCCCATTTTGCCGAACATCGCCGTTAATTCTTTGGGGCTTTTTTTCGCCAGATCGCCGATTGTCCCAACACCGCGCTCTCTCATGATCTGCGCGGATTTTTTGCCCAGGCCCCATATTTTTTCCACCGCTAGCGGCCTCAGGAAATCAAGCAATGACTCCCGGTTTACGACAACCAGGCCGTCGGGTTTCTTTAAATCCGAAGCGATCTTTGCCGCCATCTTGGTAGGAGCAAGCCCGGCCGAAGCGGTCAATCCGGTTTCTTTTTTTACGCGCGCTTTTAAAATCCGGCATAGATTTTGCGGCCCGCCGAAAAGATGATGGCTGGCCGTCACATCCAGAAAAGCTTCGTCCAGGCTTACCGGCTCGATTTGGGGAGTGAAGCCGTAAAAAATTTGCAAGAGTTGGCGGCTGACGCGGCTGTATTTTTCCATATCCGGCGGCAAAAAAACCGCCTGGGGGCATTTCTGGTAGGCAAGCGAAATCGGCATTGCCGAATGCACGCCGAACTTTCGCGCCTCGTAGGAACAGGTGGAGACTACGCCGCGGCCCCGGCCTTTTTGGGGATCGGCGCCGATAATAACCGGTTTGCCGATAAGCTTGGGGTTATCTCTTTGCTCGACGCTGGCGAAAAACGCGTCCATATCGACGTGGATAATGTAACGTTCGGGGAGCATAGAATATATTGTTTAGCTCTTTTAAAAAATTACTACGGCAATAAGGATTGATATAATTACCAATGCGATTGCCGTCCAGAATACCCAGGAAGATTTTTTATCAGGGGAAGATACTTCCTGCCCGCAATACAGGCACAGCGTTGAATCCTGCGGTATGGGTTTTTTACAATGCGGGCAGGCAGCAAGGTTATCGTAATCGAGCTTCTCTTCCGGCTCGCTGATTTCTTTGAATTCAAGATTATCGCTGTCCATGTTAATGCGACAATGTACTAGAATTTAGCGACAATGGCCTTGCCGATAAAATGGCTCATAGCTATCACCAACACCGCTATGCCGATATGCTCTCCCATTGCCTGCCAGGGGCTTACGCCTCTGGCCCGGGCAATGATATAACTCAAGAAAGCCAGCAAAGCCAAACCCCAGATAAGGGAACAGGCGACCGCGGTCTCAATCGGTAAAATCATGATCAAAAGAATAAAGGTCAGGGATACCAGAAGGCGGGAAGCGAAATTAGTAAAAGTAGACACCCATACTTCCCGGCTATTGATGCATTCCGATTCCTGATAGATATGGATCCCCAGTGAATCAGAAATATTGTCGGCAAGAGCGATAACCAGTATCGCGCTGATAATACTGGTTTTGGCGTGCACCCAGGTATCCATACCGGTGATCAGCGCTAAATTGGTTATGATCCCTGAGGAAGCGCCGAAGCTGAATTTAGTCTGATACGGCCGGCGATTGTCCAGAGTACCGCATTTTTGTTCTTTTTGGTTTTTAAAAAATTTAAAAAGACTCATAATGAAACTTGCCCGGTGCCCGGGCTTAGTTGAGTTTCCCGCCTTTGGCGGGATCCCGCTTCCTTATATAGCTATCCAGGAAGGCGGTGAACCCTCGAAGAGGGTGTCACTTAAGGTTTTTGTAAATCCCCGAATATTCTTCGGTTTCTTCCACCCCGATAAAAACCATTTGCGCAACGCGGGCGTTTTGTTTTAACCGGATACCGAAAGGATTCTCCACTACCAGCACAAACTCGCTTTTGCCGCAGAAGCCGGCGTCCCAGACGCCGTTGGCGGTAAACGCGCCCATGCGCAGTATCGAAGTGCGGGTAAAAGCCAACGCGGTCAGGTTATTCGGCATATTGATCGTTTCGTTGGTTTTTACTTTATAAATACCCCGAGCCAGTTGCCACCAGCCGAATCGGAGCTCCTTGGAAGAATATTCAGCGACGCCCCGAACCGAACTTTGTTCTGGTTCAGGGTGATCTTGACTAATTTTTTTTACCGGAATAATTTCTCTTGTTTCCGGAAGCATTCTTTCTTTATTGGAAAAGTCAAGCGCGCCCGGCCCGGAAAATTCATAAATATTCCCCGCGGTTAAATCAAAACCGTTAGAGGTCAACTGGGTTTCTAAATCAACAAAATCCTCTACCAGCTTTTTATCTTCGACCAGCTTTTTAATTTGTGCTTTATTCAACATTTTGTTTCTCTTTTCGCCTGTCCATTATTTACCATTCGCCATCGGGCCGGCCATGCTTTCTAACGTGTCTTCTTTAATCAGCAGAAGGCAGGATGATTTATCGCCCAAGGCCCAGGTCACCACCGCCAGCTTATCTCCGGCTTTTATTCCGGCCCTATCCCTTAAATCTTTAGGTAAAACCATCTGACCACGGCTATCAACACTGACCAGCGATTCGATCTTGAATCCACCGCCGCCGGAGCATGAACCGGAACAACAACCACCGGATTTATTTTTTTTCGCCATTCTGAAAAACCTCCCTGGTTAAAAAACTTTCGGTTGATTACCTGGTTGGGTTGATATTATAGCATATTTTGGCTGGGGCGGTCAAAAATAGAATTCCTGGGTATATAAATTTTTTCACGCCGCCTTAATAGGTGCAAAAAGGTAATCGATTGTCCTCATAGCTTGGATGCAATAAACTATAATATTTTTTAATAAGCAATTGGCATTTTGCCATAGTTATATGTTATATTTATATACTGGGCTGAATTTAAGGATATTGGGGATACATAAACGCCCCGGGGGACGTATCTTGCGATTAATAACTCAATTTTATGTTTAAATTATTTACCAAAAACAAACTAGAATTATTAATTAAGACCCTGAGAATTGGTTTAGCATTTTTATTTTTTGCCCACAGCTTTGAGTCAAGGGTATTAGGGGAATCCTCCGCCCAGCCGCTTGCTTCTATTTTTGCTTCCAATAATAAACCCGCCGCTGTTTTTTGCGCCCAAGCGCCTCTCCTGCGAGGTTTGCGTTTTGATTTTAATAATTCTTTGAAAGTAAACTTTATTCTCGATGAAGGGAATAAAGGCTACGGCGAAAACCGGTTAAAAGAAGAATCGCAAAAACTAATCAGATACTTTTTGGCTTCTTTGGCGATTCCCGAAGATGAATTATGGGTTAATCTTTCGCCTTACGAAGGAAATAGAATTATGCCCGGAGAATTAAGCCAAACCGATATGGGAAAAACGATGCTCGTCCAAGACTATCTCTTGAAGCAGCTTTCCAGTTTGCTGACCTATCCTGATTCGCCGCTGGGCAGTAAATTTTGGGAAAAAGTCCATAAGCGCGCCCAGGAGCTTTTCGGTACCACCGGGATTTCCATAAATACTTTTAATAAAATTTGGATTGTGCCGGATGAAGCAACGGTCTATGAATCGGCGGGCAAAGTGTTCATCGGCAATGCTCGGCTCAAAGTTATGCTGGAAGATGATTATGTGGCTATGCGTAACCAGGCGAATCCCGAAAACAAATTACGGACAAAACCGGGATCCGGAATAAATAAAAATTCGCGGGATTTGGAGAGAACCCGCGGCCGGGAAACAACAAATAGTTTTACCTCCCATATTATGAAAGAAGTGATTTTACCGGCAATCGAACAGGAGATAAACCATGGCGAGCAATTCGCGCCATTAAGGCAGATGTACTATTCGTTTATCCTCGCTGCCTGGTTGAAAAGGTACCTTCGGGATTATCGGACGAACACGACCAACGGTGTATTAAAAAGCTATACCGGTAAAAAGAAAATAAAAGGCATAGATACAGTCAGCCCTTCAATTAAAGAGAAAATCTACAAGCAGTATGTCGATGCCTACAAGAAAGGTGCTTATGATTATATCAAGAAAGAATACGAATCGGTATCCGGTAAACCGGTGCGCCGGCGATATTTCAGCGGCGGCATTGCCTGGAAAGCCAACCTTATTTCCTCCCCGGCAAACATGTTGACAAAAGAAATGGCGGGAAGTTCACCGATGAGAGAAATAGGGATAATCTTTTCTGTTATCGGCCGACAGCCCGCGAGCAGGGTATTATTGGTTGATAACCGGAAAGAAAGTATTTTGTCTTTACCGGCGTTGCCTAAAAAAAGTTCTTCTCCCACGGAATCATTAGAAAAATTCAATAGTGTTTTTAATAATGCGCCGGATATATGGTTCTCTGAAATGGAATTGCACAATGATGATGGTTTTGTACCCAATGATTTGTTAAATAATATCTATGACCGGTTTGATAAGGCGCCGCAGTATCTTTTAGATATCGTGCGTCATGAAAGTGATACCGGGGCGCGGTTCAAAAAAGCTTTATATTATTTAACGCGTTCCCGCAGCTGGTTTGCGTACCGCGACTTGAGAAACATGTACCGGATTATGACGGATGAACAAAGAAAATGTATAAGGATAGCTTTATGGAAATTGTCGATGGCGTTGGGATATACGATTATTGCCGACAGGCATATACGGCGGTCTACAAAAGAAGAACGCTTGTTTATTTCCGATGAAGTTATCAAAGAAACCATAAGGCAATGGCTGCTGGATAAACAAAGTATATATATTCGCGATATGGGGGTATCGAACGGCGCTACCACGGCTGGTTTACCGCAGGCGCTTTCCGGTTTGGGCAAAAAAGTTATGGTTACCGGTACCGATAAGCATTTATATCTTCTCTTTGTCAGGGACGGCGACAATGAGGGGTTTTTTACGTCAGGCGGCGAACCGGTACAATTATTTATAAATGGTTCGTATTTTGGCGGCGGGATTGATTATCCGCTTGAATCGGCAAAAAATGCCACGGAAGGCTTTAATCGGTTGCAACAAATGCAACGAGATGGTAAAAGCGAACGCGTAAGCTTGATTGACGTGCGTGCTGAGGAAGCGGCGGCGCAGTCGGACGGCGCTCTTATCTTCGCTGAAGAAAATATTTTCGATCCTCGGCAGGATATTGCTAAAGCAGATATTATCCGAGTTGCCAATGTTTTATATGAAAAAGACGGCCGGGAAGGATATTTTTCGCGCGAAGAGATACAAACGGCGCTGCGCGTGTTATGGGATCGCGTTAAAAATGGGGCTTTCCTGGTAATTGAGCACGATTTTGCTGATGAACAAGGGTTTACCCGATCCTGGGGTTTATGGCACAAAGACGCTTCGACAGGAATCTGGCGGCGCATGAAATTAGTCGATATGCCGGATCAATTGTCTACCGCAAAAGAAGTGTGGCCTGATATCGGGGATATTAAGATTGTTTCCTCCCCCGCTGCCTCAAGCGGCACTCCGGAAATAAAGCCTTCAATAGATACAATTGAATTATCTACGGCGCCGGAAGAAACGCTGTTGGAGATTATTAGATTCGCGTTTACTTTTGAGCCGAAAGGTATAGGCAGCCAGCAATATTACGAGTTCGGTGAACCGCAATTTGCAATATTGAGGGGTACCAGCGCGGCGGAGATTATTGATAAAAGAGGCGCTAACTCGCCAAAAGTGCGAGAGATATTATTTTCCGCCATCAAACAAACAAAAGCCGAGCATGTGCGGATAGCGTGCATCAACGCGGCAGTTAAACGCTGGCCCGATTCCGAAGAGTTACAGGATTCACTAGCCGACCTTTTATCGCATGATCCCAACGAATATGTGCGTTCAGCTGCCGCGAGAGGCCTGGCGTACATTGCCGATATTTTAAAGAAACTTCATTCCCAAAAAGCAATCGACGCAATCAAGGTAGGGGCAAGTTTGACCGAAACACACATAGACAGTTTTTATATCGCGCCGCCTTGCAGGGCGGCATTGAAATCCATTTCAAGCCCCACCACGCCTAATCTTTCTGTTACATCTATGGCAAAGAATGGCGGTATTGATTTTAATCCTGTAACTTTAAAATTAGAAACGCAAAGATTGAGCCAGCCACAGAGAAATGTAAATAATGCCTTTTCCAATGAAAGGGAAGGATATACCGGTGAAGACATTGATCCGGTATTACCCGCGGCAGATGATATCGCCGGATTAATTTTTCGATTCTCATTCGTACGTAAAATTCCTTCCCCCGAAAGTTTAGTAGAAATGATAAAATAATAGGTATCTTGGGGTATTTTTGAAGAAAATCGGCTGATTGGGGGTGGGAATTGGGAGAACAACCAAACTTTTCCCGCAAAAGCGCGGAGTTCGCAAAGGAATTCAATATAAACATGTAGGCCATGTAACAATGTAGAGAATTTCCAAAAAATATTTTCTACATGTTCTAAATGCTCTACATGTAAAGATTAATTCGGAAATAAAACTCTGGTATCCGATGCCGAATCTTTCCGCCGGATCATGATTTGCGTTTAAGCGAATCGGTCATGTCCCGCCAACCGAGAAGCTCTCCCTCGGACCAAGCGCTGTTTTCCTGGCCGGCATAAATCACATAAGCTTTTCTCGCGCTTTTACCAGCCAATTTTTTCCAGTAGGAAATACCGGAAAAATAGTCCCTTGCCGCAGTAGTGCCGGATTTTATTTCAATGGGAATAAGCGCGTTATCCGTCTCGACAATGCAATCCACTTCAGCCCCTGCTTTATCGCGCCAGAAATACAGATTGGAAGGCAGGCCCCGATGCAGCCGGTATTTAACAAACTCCGAAATAACCATGGATTCAAAAATACCACCTCGCAGATAATGCGTTTGCAACGCCTTTTTATTTTCTATCCGCAACAAAAAACAGGCAAGGCCGGTATCATAAAAATAAAGCTTGGGTGCCTTGATAAGCCGTTTATTAAAATTCTTATGGTGCGGCTGAAGCAAAAAAATAATATATGTCGCCTCAAGCACGGAAAGCCAGGCTTTGGCGGTATTATGAGTTATACCGCAATCATTGGCTAACGAAGATAGATTAACGATTTGGCCGATACGCGCCGCGCACATCTGCGTAAATTTCCGGAATGCCGCTAAGTTACCGATATCCTTCATGTCGCGCACGTCGCGCTCGACATAAGTATTAAAATACGACGGGTACCAATCGAGCGGTTTGATTTTTTTATCGTAGATACGCGGATAAAATCCCTGATACATTGCTTCTTCAACACCACGGACGGCATAACGCGTAGCGCTTAACTCTTCGATACTGAAGGGCAAAAGCGTCAAAAGCGCCACCCTGCCGGCCAGGGTTTGGGAAAGATTTTTTTGCAGCATGATATTGCGCGAACCGGTAAGAATAAAGCGCCCCGGTTTGTTTACGCGGTCAACCAACACCTGGATATGTGAAAAAATTTCGGGAGCGCGCTGGGCTTCATCGATAATAAGGCCTTTTTTGCGGATAAGAAACAGCTTTGGGTCGTCTAAAACGCGGGCAAGTTCGACCGGGTCTTCCAAAGATGCATAATCATAATTTGAAAAAACGGCGCGCGCCAACGTAGTTTTCCCGGACTGACGAGGGCCGGTAATGGCAACCACGGGGAATTTAGACGCCAGATATTTTGCTTTCGCGGACAATGTCCTGGTAATCACGGTCTAATTATGCCACTTTTGGACAAATTGTCAATATGATTTACAATTTGTCCAAAATCTATAACCAATTGTTATTATAGTTTCCCTTCTTGTCTTGGTGCTTTCGTGGCAAAATTGGTTTTATGTTTTCATTCGCGTAATTCGTCCCTAAAGAGAGGCTACGATTCGCGCTGTAATCTAGTGAGCCTGGCGAACGGGTGGTTAAAAATCTTTTTGCTTTTTCCACTCTCCCTTTTCCATTTTCCAGTTTTTCTCTGCGCTCTATGTGGCAAAAGTATTTATTTTTTAATGAGTTTGTGATATTCCTGGATGCTTTTGACTTGCATCTCTTCCAGATGCATATCTTCGATGGCCTGGACGCTGGCAATCGCGCCGGCGATGGTGGTAATCACGGGGATATTATAAAGAGTGGCGGTGGAGCGGATAATAATCTCGTCCTTGCGGGGAAGCCTGCCGCTGGGGGTATTGATAATCAAATGCATATCCTTATTTTTCAAATAATCCAGGACATTGGGCCGGCCTTCGTTGACTTTGGGCAGAATCTTCGTTTCCACGCCTTTCTCCTGCAAAACCTTAGCCGTGCCGTCGGTAGCGAAAATATTAAACCCTAATTTTTTTAAGTCTTTAGCAATCGAAGCGATCTTGGCTTTGTCGCGGTCTTTTACCGAAATAAAGACGTTGCCGGTTTTGGGTAAAAACTGGTAGGCGGCAATCTGGCTTTTCAGGTAAGCGCTGCCGAAATCCTTATCGATACCCATCACCTCGCCGGTAGAACGCATTTCCGGCCCCAGCATAATATCCACGCCCAGGAACCGGTTAAAAGGAAATACTGATTCCTTAACGCAGCGGTAAGGCGGGATGACTTCTTTAGTAAAACCGATCTCATCCAGGGTTTTTCCCATCATGGCTTTGGCCGCCAGTTTCGCCAGCGGTACGCCGATCGCCTTGGAAATAAAAGGGATGGTGCGCGACGCCCGGGCGTTTACCTCTAAGATGTAGACCTGCGAACTCTTAACCGCCGCCTGCACGTTCATCAACCCCACTACTTTCAGTTCTTTAGCCATCAGCAGGGACGACTCGCGTATCTTGCTTAAAACTTCTTTGGAAAGGCTGAATGACGGCAGGCACATCGCGCTGTCGCCGGAATGGATCCCCGCTTCTTCGATATGCTCTAAAATGCCGCCGATGACAAAATTTTTACCGTCGCCCAGGACATCGATATCGACCTCGATGGCGTCTTCCAAAAACCGGTCGATTAAAATCGTCTGGTTCATCGAATAAAACAGGGCTTCGTTGATAAACCGCTCGAAGGTATCGCCGTCATAGACGATTTCCATAGCCCGGCCGCCCAGAACATAGCTGGGCCGTACCAATACCGGATAACCAATTTTTTCCACAATTGCTTTGGCTTCTTCCAGATTATGGGCGATTCCACTTTCGGCCTGCTTCAAACCATATTGATGTAAAAACGAACGGAACCGGTCGCGGTCTTCGGTGATATCGATGCTTTCCGCACAGGTGCCCAGGACATTGATCCCCTCTTTTTCCAAACCCAACGCCAGATTAAGCGGGGTCTGACCCCCGAACTGTAAAATCACGCCGTAAGGTTTTTCTTTACGCACGATGGCCATCACATCTTCCAGAGTAATCGGTTCAAAATAAAGCTTATCCGAAGTATCGTAGTCGGTAGAAACGGTTTCGGGGTTGCAATTGACCATAATCACTTCGATGTTTTCTTCTTTCAGGGAAAACGCCGCGTGCACGCAGCAGTAATCGAATTCGATCCCCTGGCCGATGCGGTTGGGCCCGCCGCCTAAAATCATCACTTTCTTTTTATTCGATACTCTCGCCTCGCATTCCTTTTCGTAAGTCGAATAATAATAAGGCGTAAAGGCAGAAAATTCCGCGGCGCAAGTATCGACTAATTTGTAGACCGCTTCGATGCCGTTTTTATACCGGAGTTCGCGGATCGTTTTTTCCTCCGTATTAAACGCCAGCGCCAGGTATTTATCGGAAAAACCAAATTCTTTGGCCCGGCGCAATAAGGCGGGCGTTGGAGTCACCTCTTTTTTCCCTTTAACCAGAAAATCTTTTTCGAAATCGACGATTTCCTTGATATTACAGAGGAACCATCGGTCGATTTTGCTTAAATCATATATTTCATCGATCGTCACGCCTAAGCGAAATGCGTCGGCGATCGCGAACAGGCGTTTATCGTTGGGGATGCTCAGCTTACTTTTAATCTTATCGAGCGCATCGCCGTTTTCACCGGTTGCCATGAGCGAATTAAACCCGGATTTATTTATTTCCAGCGCCCGTATCCCCTTCATCAGCGCTTCTTTAAAGGTCCGGCCGATCGCCATGACCTCACCGACGGATTTCATCGAAGTAGTAAGGGTAGGGTCGGCCTGGGGAAATTTTTCGAACGTAAACCGCGGGATTTTTACGACGCAATAATCGATTGCCGGCTCGAAAGAAGCCGGAGTCTCGCGGGTGATATCATTAGGAATCTCATCGAGTGTATAACCCACGGCTAATTTAGCCGCAATTTTAGCGATGGGAAAACCGGTGGCCTTGGAAGCGAGAGCGCTGGAACGCGACACCCGCGGGTTCATTTCGATAATCACCTGGCGGCCGGTTTCCGGGCAAACCGCGAATTGGATGTTGCTGCCGCCGGTCTCTACGCCGATCGCCCGAATCGCCTTAATCGAATCGGAACGCATTTTCTGGTATTCGATATCGGTAAGGGTCTGGGCCGGGGCGACGGTAATGGAATCGCCGGTATGAATACCCATAGGGTCGAAATTTTCTATGGAACAGATAATGACGACGTTATCTTTTTTATCGCGCATCACCTCAAGCTCGAATTCTTTCCATCCGCCGAGGTATTCTTCGATCAAGACTTCGTTAATCAGGCTTAAATCGATGCCCCGTTTTACGATTTCTTCGAACTCCTCGATGTTATAGGCAATGCCGCCGCCGCTGCCGCCCAGGGTAAACGCGGGACGAATCACGCAGGGCAAACCCACCAGCTCAATAACGCCCTTGGCTTCACTTAAAGTGGTTACGGTTTTAGACCGCGGTAAGTCGATACCGGCGTGCTTCATCGTCTCTTTAAACAATTCCCGGTCTTCGGCTTTGGCAATCGCTTCTTCGTTGGCGCCGATAAGTTCCACGTTATATTTTTTAAAGATGCCTTTTTTAGCCGCCTCGAACGCGAGATTTAACGCAGTTTGGCCGCCCAGCGTGGGAAGGCACGCCTGCGGTTTTTCTTTGATGATTATTTTTTCTAAAATTTCCACGTTGATCGGCTCGATATAGGTGGCTTCGGCGAATTCCGGGTCGGTCATAATCGTAGCGGGATTAGAATTGAGCAGAACGACCTTATACCCCTCTTCGCGCAGAGCCTTGCACGCCTGCGCTCCGGAATAATCGAACTCGCAGGCCTNNGCCTGGCCGATGACAATCGGCCCGGAACCGATGATTAGTATTTTTTTAATGTCTGTACGTTTCGGCATGTTTTTTACTCCGCAAAAAACATCTGTCCATCCGCTTCGCGGATGGAAGATTTAAAGAAAAAACTTTAAAGCAAATTGCGTTAATAACGCAAACCAATTATAAAACAATTTTCTATTTATTCGCGCGATTCGCGATATTCGTTGTTAAAAAATCTTAGTTTTTGTGCCTCGGTGGTTAAATCTTTTGGTTTTTGTTGTATGTTTTAACCTACAATTTCTTTATTAAATCGACGAACTTCCCGAAAATATACCGCGCGTCGAACGGCCCCGGGCCGGACTCGGGATGATACTGGACGCTGAACACCGGCAATTTTTTATGCGCCGAACCCTCGGAGGTCTTATCATACAAATTTAAATGTGTTTGGTACATGCCTTCCTCAGGAATAGTCTCCGGCGGAATGATAAAATTATGGTTCTGGCTGGTAATATCCACGCGACCGGTCTCTAAATCCTTGACCGGATGATTGCCGCCGTGATGGCCGAATTTAAGCTTTTGCGATTTCCCGCCGAAGGCGATACCTAAAATCTGGTGCCCCAGGCAAATCCCCATTATCGCGGTTTTTAATTCTTTGTTTTTTAGTTTAGCGATTGTTTCCTTCGCGGTCTCAATCACGTCGATAACAGCTTCCGGATCGCCCGGCCCATTGGAAAATACGATCCCGTCGGGCTTGAGTTTTAAAATATCTTTGAGGGGAGTATTATACGGGACAACGGTCACGGCGTGAAACCGCTCGGCAAGGTTGCGTAAAATAGAATACTTTACCCCGCAATCGATAACCGCTACCGTATAGCGCGATTTCTGGACTTCCTGCAGGCGCCTGATCCCCAGATCTTCTTTCCAATCATATATCTTATCGCAGGAAACTTCTTTAGCCAGATCGATACCGATAATCGAAGGCGCTTTGGTTAAGGTATTTTTCAACTGCCCTTGATCCGGCTCTCCGGCAGCGATCACTCCTTTCATCGCGCCTTTCTCGCGCAAATGCCTGGTGAGCGCGCGCGTATCCACGCCTTCGATGGCGACAACTTTATTTTCTTTCAAATATTGGTCTAATGACTTGCTCGCGCGCCAGCTGGAGGCAATCTCGCTTTTTTCTTTGACGATAAACCCTTCCACCCAGACCCGGCGCGATTCCACATCAACTTCGTTAACCCCGTAGTTACCGATCAAAGGATAGGTCATCGCGACCATCTGTCCTTTATAGGAAGGGTCGGTGAGAATCTCCTGGTAGCCGGCCATCGACGTATTAAATACAACTTCGCCGCAATTGATTCCCGCGTATCCAAAAGATTCGCCTTCTAAACAAAACCCGTCTTCGAGTAATAATATAGATTTCATAAAATGCTTTCGTCCACAGATTACTCAGATTTAATAAAAATCTTTATTTATAATATTCTAAAATATCGAAATTTTACTTTTTAATCTGCCCCGTTACCCTAAATGTGAATTAAGGTGCGGGGCGCCCCGAACCTAAATAAATTATCTAAGGGAAGGGGGCTGCGAAATCTGTGGACAATATTTTTGTTTTTTTGTTATGTCTTTTATTTTTTTAACCGCTTCCCGCGGCGTCTTTACCTTAATAACACCGGGGATATCCCAGGTATCGATACCCAAAACCGTCCTGCCTTCGTCGTTAAAAGCAAACGCCAGTTCCGAAAGCGTACCGTATTTGCCGTTAATCGCGATAATAAACCGCGACGCCCGGACAACCAAAATGTTTCGCGCGTAACCCAATCCGGTAGGGATTTTTATATCCACGTAATCATTGGCATCGCTCGCATCGAGGCTGGGGAGAATACCGACAGTCAAGCCGCCGGCTTCTTTTGCCCCGCGGCATGCCGCCTCCATCACGCCTTCCCGGCCGCCGCACACAAGAGTCCAGCCTTCCCGGGCAATCAACTTACCGAGTTCGTAAGCGACTTGGTAATGTTTTTTGGAGCAGGTAGAACCGCCGATGACGGTGATGTTCATGATACAGACCTCAGACTACAGACATCAGACTAAAGACCGAAAAACTGAAGAACCAAAAAACGGAAAAACCGAAAAACTTTACCACAGGCACCAAGGGCACAAATAAATTCAGTAATTATTTATTTTACCGCTTTTAGTAAAATAGAATTTTTCCCCAGACCGGAAAAATGCGTTTTTCGCATTTTTCCGGCCCACGTTTATTTTTTGCTGCGCAAAAAATAAACGTCCCTGGGCAGAATCGAACTGCCATCTTTGGCTTCGGAGGCCAACACCCTATCCGTTGGGCGACAGGGACAAACGCAGATGATCACAGATATTATTGAAACCCAAGTATGGAATTATGAATAAGTTCCAAATCCTGATTGCCGAGTTATTGAACCGGCTTCTGTTTAGGCCACTAATATTCTGGTTACTGAAATTTAATTATTTTATCAGCGATCATCTGCTTTCTCTAATCAGTGATCATCTGTGCCGCAATGTTTTCCAACAGCGGCTTAAACTGTTCCTGCAAATAAGTATTATCTTTTGTTTTGGCGCCGGATATGCTCCGGGAAAACTGAACGCGCGCGCCTTTTTCTTTTAACAAGCTTTCTAATTCATTCAACGCGTTTTTAGTCCCCGCGCTGGAACCGTGAGTAAAAAAATAAGCGGTTTTTTTATCGTTTAAACCGGCGGCATTATTTAAAAAAGACCTTAGCGCCGGCGCAAAAGTAAACGCCCAAACCGGCGAAGCAAAAATAACCAGATCATAGGAAGAAACATCATAATCGGCACTGAGCAGTGGAGGGGTTTTTTTTGAACGGGCATCCAGGCATTGTTTAATAAAAGATTTTTCCTCTTTTTCTAATTTTAGTTCGCGCCAATCAACGTCAACCTTTTTTTCGATCAGTTTATCTTTCAAAAATTGACAGGCTTTTCCGGTATTGCCGCTGAAGGAATAAAAAACTATCGCAATTTTCATCTTTGCCTCCGGCTAATTTGCTGGCTTTTATTTTGCTTTCGTTAATTCCACCTGCTCGACCAAGTCGCAAATAAATTGCCGGTCCTTATCATTTATATCGTCAAACTCGATGCCGGTAGTAAATATTTCCGAATACCTGTCGACATTATCGGGTGCTTTCACCATCCAGGCGATACGGCCTTTACATTCCACAACTTTTCCGGCGGTAAGAAAAATTTTTAATTCCACAAGGGTGCCGGCCGGCATTTCGCGGCACAAAGTGACCCTTAATCCTCCGGCGCTGATATCTTCCGTATGAAGCTCTAACGTACCGACAGCCCCCAAAATGTGCAGTTTACAGGCAAAATTTGCCCTGGGGTATTTTCTTCGTTCCTGGCCATTCCATGTCATAAATATAAACCTTTTAGGTACAGATGATCACTGATTAAAAGATACAGATAATCGCTGATAAAAAACGAAATGAAAATAAAACAGAAAACTATTTTTTATATATCATTATTCGTTTGCAAAAGCTGGCCAACCCGAATAAAATTTTTGGCAGCATATGATCTCCTAACCTATCCGTGATCATCGGCATCTTCTAATCTGCAATCATCTGTGTTATTCAAAACAACGTCATCTGTCCCTGCCGTTTCTCTGCTTTATCTTCTTTTAAGAATATATCGATCGTTCCGTATTCACCGTCATAACCGGGCAGGATTTTCAGCCTGCCTTCCCGGACACGGCGTATCCCCTCGGCTATCTTAAACGGCATTTTAGCTAATTGTGAATCGTCGGCTTTAAGAAGAATCTCCAGTTCCGGCCCGAAATTACCGATCAGTTCAAGGTATTCTCTTTCGATGGCTTTGCTGGCTTTTCCCATGCCTTTCGCCTCGGCGATGATCTCATCCAGAGGAACCAGATGTTTAAACGGTATGGCGTCGGCCGGGGTAAAACCTTCCGGCCGGTCGGCCAGTTCTTCCACGCGGTAAACCACGCCCCGGGTCAAAGGTTTTTTGCATACCGGGCAGATGCCGTTATGTTTTTTTGTTTCCGCCGGCGCAAAACGTATATTACAATTGCGATGGCCGTCAAAATGGTATTTTCCTTCTTCCGGAAAAAATTCCACCGTATATAAAAATTTACTCTTGTCTTTTGTTTCCAAAGCCTTTTTTATTTCCCAATAATCGAGCTCGCAACTAAACACGTTGGCCTCCCGGCCGATGCGCGAGGGAGAATGGGAATCGGAATTGGAAATCAAAGAAAATTTATCGAGCCGGGATAAACGCCAATTCATCACGGGATCGGAAGATAACCCCGTTTCCAAAGCGGTGATGTTGCCGGCGTATTTATCAAACGCCTCTTCTAAAGAATTAAATCCCGAATTTGATCCGAATACGGAAAACCAGGGAGTCCAACAATGGGCCGGCACAAGCATTATATCTTTAGAAATCTTTGACAACTCTTCGGCAAACTTTATACAACTTAAGCCCAGTATCGGCCGGCCGTCGGCGGATAAATTACCAAACCGGGAAAGCATTTTGTTTATTTCCCCCGCTATTTCGAAGGAAGGCGCCATGATAACATTATGCACCCGGTAAACTTTCCCTTTCTGGGAATAAATGCTGGAAATTTCCGCGGAAAGGATAAAATAAATACCGTTGTGTAAAAACAGGCCGGTTTTCCCCTGCGGCTGAAGAAGTTGTTTCAGCTCCTGCAGCCATAAATGGTGCGTAAAATCACCCGTGCCCAGCAATGTTACCCCTTTAAGCTTTGCCCATTTGCTTAAAGACGGGATATTCATATCCTGGCTGGTAGCGCGGGAATATCGGGAGTGGATGTGGAAATCGGCGATAAATTCCATTGGATAATTTTAGATATTGTAGGGGCGGACCCCTGTGTCCGCCCGTTATGATTTATTTAACAGTCATTAACCAATATATTATTTTGTAACGGGCCGGCACGGAGGCCGGCCCCTACTTATGTTTTCTGTATCTCGCTTCGCGGCGTTCTTTATGACATTTATGAACGTAGGCGATAATCGCGTTAATTGCCGGCAAAGGCGTATTTTTGAATCTAACGCGCGTAGTGTAAAACATATCCCTTTGTTTATCGGTAACATAATTTTCCAGAGCCGAGCCTAAGATTTCGCCTTTAACTTCGAGGGGGCCCATAGGCGGAGCAATATTAATATCGATTACAGCGCCCTTCTTGATCATCTCTTTGGTAATCATGCGCAGTCCGCCGCCGCCGAGATCAAGAATTATGCCGCTGCCGCGTTTTGCTTCGCCAAAAAAATCATAGTCAAAGTCGCAAGTCAAACATTCTTCGATTCTTAAAAATAGCCTCTTGGGTTCATCCATAGATTATTCAAAAGATTTTTTAACGCATATTATAGTATGCTTTATACTGAAAAACTTACCTAAACTTCAATTGTATTAAGGAGACCGGGATATTAGGAAATTGGGATTTGGAAATTAGGATATAGGGATATCGGGTAACAACCCTAACCTCTAATCTCCTAATCCCCAAATCCTGATATCCTAATCCCCTGATATCCCATCAACGATAACTTCATAACTCATTAAACACGATTTTGCCCTTATGAATAGTTTTTTCGACTACACCGTAAAGTTGGTATCCAATAAAAGGGGTATTTTTAGATTTAGAGCGGATTTTATCTTCCTGAATAATCCATTGGCGGTTTAAATCCGCGATTACTATATCCGCGATAAAACCTTCCTGGATCACGCCGCAATGGCTCAACCCCACGATTTTAGCGGGATTGGCGGATAATTTATTCGCGATTTCTTTCAAATCGAGGATTCCCGCCTTAACCAGATGGGTATAGGTTAACGAAAAGGCGAACTCTAATCCAATCAACCCAAACGGCGCGTCTTCGAAGGGAAGCTCTTTTTCCGCGTGGGAATGCGGAGCGTGGTCGGTAGCAATGCAATCGATGACGCCGTCCCTTAAAGCCTCGCGTATTTTTTCTACATCTTTTTTTTCCCCTAAGGGCGGGTTTACTTTAAACCGCGCGTCGAATGAATTTTCCTCAATATCGTCTACGGTAAGCATAAAGTAATGCGGACAGGTTTCGGCCGTAACCTTCACGCCTTCGTTCTTAGCCCTTTTGACGAACTCGACGCTTTTGGCGGTGCTTATATGCGCCAGATGTATTCTGGTGTTTAAGTATTTCGCCATTTCGATGTTTCTGGCCACAATCAAACTTTCGGCTATATCGGGGATAGCGGAAACGCCGTATTTACTGGAGATAAAACTTTCCCGCATCGCGCCTTTATTGGCTAACCTTAAATCTTCACAATGCTCTACCACCAGAATATCAATCATTTTCGCGTATTCCAGCGCGCGGCGCAAGATCAGACTATCGGGCAGAGACACGCCGTCGTCGCTGACTGAAAGGCACCCCACGCGCCGCAACGCCCCGAATTCGGTAAGTTCTTTTCCTTCGCGGTTTTTGGTAATCGCGCCGACCGGATAAATATCGACGATACCGATTTTCTGGCTTTCTTCAAAAATCCATTTAGCCAGGCCTTCATTATCGATGGACGGAAGGGTATTGGGCATGCAAAAAATCTTGGTAAACCCTCCCGCGGCGGCGGCCTGGGAACCGGTTAAAAAATCTTCTTCGTCTTCGCGCCCGGGCGTACGTAAATGGGTATGCAAATCGATAAACCCGGGAAAAACATGTTTTCCTTTGGCGTCAATTACTTCGTCAACCGGCTCCGGCGGCGTAATATCCTTGGCAACCTTAACAATCCGGGTATTCGCGGTTAAAATATCCGCTTCGAAGATATTATCGGCATTTACGATTGTGGCATTCTTTATTAATATTTTCATAATAAATTATATCGCAGATAATCGCTGATTAGAAGAAGCTGATGATCACAGATAATCTAAAATCCCAAGCGCTAAATTTTAATGGCCTGAACAAAAACCGTCTTGGTCATTCGGTAATTGAAATTTAGGATTTTCCCGCCCCTTATAATTATGATTTAGCGGGATCCCGCAAAAGGCGGGAATTTGGAATTTGGTATTTAATCATTTATCCGCGATCATCTGCATCTTTTCATCTGTGATCATCTGCATTTTATTCCACTTCCACCAATTCTCTCTTCTGCGTCCCGACTAAATATAAAACGGCCATACGCACAGCAAGCCCGTTTTCCGCCTGTTTCAAAATAAGCGGGTGGACTTGTTCTTTTAAAGAAGAGCTTATCTCGATATCCCAATTGATCGGGCCAGGATGCATAATAATCACGTCTTTTTTTGCCCGGCGCAAACGCTCCGGCGTCAGGGCAAACCGATCCAGATACTCGCGCATCGTGGGGAAAAAACAGGAAGTCTGGCGTTCTTTTTGGATGCGCAACATGATGACCACGTCGGCGTCTTCGATCGCCTTATCAAAATCGTAGGATATTTTTACGCCTAAATTTTGGAACTCGTAAGGGATAAGGGTCGATGGACCGCAAACTGTAACCTTGCCGCCGAAACGTTGAAACCCGAAAATATTCGAGCGCGCCACGCGGGAATGCATAATATCGCCGACAATCAAAACGTTGAGATTTTCGACGTTTCCCCTTACTTCCTTAACCGTAAACATATCCAACAACGCCTGGGTGGGATGCTCGTTTCTTCCATCTCCGGCGTTGACGATACTGGCCTGGGTGTATTTGGTAAGCGTATGCAGGGATGTGCTCGATTCGATACGGATAATCATAATATCGGGGTGATACGTCTCTAAATTTTTTATCGTGTCGATAATGGATTCTTCTTTGGCCAGGCTCGATGTAGAAACGGAAAAGTTGACCACGTCGCCGCTTAAACGCTTGGCCGCCAGTTCAAAGGAAGTACGCGTGCGGGTGGAGTTTTCAAAAAATAGATTAAGCACGGTTTTGCCCCGTAACGCCGGGACTTTCTTGACTTCGCGCTGGGAAATCTCTTTAAACGACGCAGCCAGATTAAAAACAGTTTCGATCTCGTCGCGCGATAAGTCCTTGATCCCTAAAATGTGTTTTTTCGTCCACTGTTCCATATAATTTATTAAACGCAGATGATCACAGATTAGAAGAAGCTGATGACCGCAGATAAAACAATTAAACTATATTATTATTTTAATGATTATCCGCGATCATCTGCATCATTTAATCAGCGATTATCAGTGTTTCTCAAAACAACCACTTCATCCTTCCCATCCACTTCCTGCAAATGAACCTCCACGCGTTCGCCCGCATTGGTAGGGATGTTTTTCCCGACAAAATCCGCTCTTATCGGCAGCTCACGATGGCCCCGGTCAACTAAAACCAAAAGCTCGATTCGTTTCGGCCGGCCGAAATCCAAAATCGCGTCTAAAGAAGCTCTCACGGTGCGACCGGTAAAAAGCACGTCGTCTACCAGAATCGCCACTTTCCCGCTTAAATCAAAATCTATTTTAGTTTCTTTTACTACCGGCTTAGGCCCGATGGCCGTAAGGTCGTCGCGGTATAAAGTTATATCTAAAATCCCTAAATCAATATCGTAATTTTCCAACTCTTTTATGATATTTTTAATACGTTTAGCCAGATGCACGCCGCGGGTCTGGATCCCGATTAAAACGATATTCTTCGGGTCGAGGTCTTTTTCCAAAATCTCGTGGGTAAGCCGGTAGAGCGTGCGTTTGATATCTTCGCCGGTAAGGATTTCTTTTTGATTATTCATATAATGAGACTTAGCCGAACTAGCATGTACTCATGCTTAGTGAGGCTGTAGTCGAATTACCCAGCACTAATTTTGCCGTAGCAAAATTAGTGCTGGGTTTGAAACTTCGTAAAAAATATCGGCACCCGCTTCGCGGATGAAAAACAACAAAAATAACCGAGTATTAAAAAATTTATTCGAGACGCAAAAAAATAACCCCGTCCTGAAAATTTCCAGAACGGGGCTGTTTTATCGGGTTGATAAACCGCATTGTATGCATTTAAATTATCCTTGCCGGCCTCGCAGGACCAGCTTAAAGGTTAGTTAGTTTTCCCGACAAAATACCGCAAGAAAACTAACTAAATATACACTACCAAAGGCTGTATGTCAAGACAAATGAAAAAAAAAATGTTTTTGGTGTAACTATTTATCTAGAAGTTTTCCCAAGGTCGCAACGGCGACATCGCGGCCGAGCAAATAATGCCATTGGTGAGTGCAACCATCCCAGAGTACCCGAAACCCGCATTTAATAAAAAAATCGCGGCCCTGGTCGGAAAAAGTGCTTAAATGGACGCCGTGGATATCGTTGGCTTTTAAATAATCGAAAAATGCCTGCATCAATTTCTCGCCCACGCCGATCCGGCGGAAATCTTCCTCGACGTTAATATGCAGGTGCGCGGGATAAAGGGGGGGGATTTTGTAACTATGTTTTTCGGTCAAAAAACTCCGGACGGCATTAAAAACAAACTTGAGGTTTTTCTTTTTAAAAATATACCCTTTAAAAATAAATTTCGCCAATACCTTGGGGAAAATGGAAGATAAAAATATTTTATTTTTCCGGTTGGTATCTTTACTGCCGGTCAAATACCCTATTATTTTCCCGCCGCACGCGCAGGCGACAAAAATGGATTGCGGTTCGTAATCGGTATAATATGAGGTAAAAACGTCCTGTAGTATTTCTCTTCCCTCGAAAAATACCTCAAGTGGTTCGCCCCGGAACGCGGTTTCGGCAAAAATCCGGCGGATTTCCCCCCTGTCCCAACGCTGATATTTTCTGATTGTGATCTCTTCCATGGAGAAATTATTTTACTCTTTAACCGGGATTTTGCAATAGAAACAGGGTTATGGCGGGAAAATAATATATTATAAAAGGTAAGCGGCTTATGCCGCTTACCTTTGTATATAATAAGGCGCGCCCTCAGCATCTACGTGCCGAGGGCGAAGCCGGAAAAAAACTTTTCTATTCAGTTATATTACCTCGCTTGTTTTCCTGCCGGTGTGTCTTATTTTCCGAATGTTGCTGCTTATGGTGCGCTACCCGTTCGCTCTTTTGTTGCCGGTGGAATTGGGCATTTTTTTGATGCTGGGTTTTCCGGTGTTGGACATTTTCCTGGTGCTGGGTTTTACGATGCTGGGCAATCGCGGCTCTTTTTTGTCCGGCCGTCGTATTCGAATTGGCCAGCCCTTGCCTGAATTCCTGATTTTCGTTTTTCTGGGTTCCGCGGAAGTCTTTGTTTTCTTCATGTTGAGCGGCATAGTGATTGTTTCTCTCCGTTCCTTGCTCCTGGCGAAAATCCTTGTTCTCCTGGCCCTGCGTCTTCCGGTAGCCAGAATTATCGGCCTGGCTGCTGTCCTGGGCGTAGGCCGGTATGATTATCCCCCAACCTATAAATAGTGCTATTATTAGAAATTTAGTCCAGATGCGCATAACTTACCTCCTTATTTAAGACTCGGTTAGGATAAGGGTAACGATGCCGGTATGAGCTATGGTTAAGGTAATGGTTTTATTTTTTAGCCTTAACCCTTACCTTAACCTAAACCGGCCTTCCGCCTTCGCCAAAGGCTTCGGCGAGACTTCTCCGAAGCTCAAAGAGCGAAGGAGAGCCTAACCCTAGCCTTAACCATATTTTTTACAGCCCTTCCTCATCCATCGGCCCACGGCCTTCTCCGGAGCCGTTACTTTTTTGACGGTTCACCCCGCCATGCCCTTCTTTTCCTTGAAAACCACCAGAACGGCCCTGTTTATCCTGCTTACGGTTTTGCAGGTGCTCTTTCATCCTCGCCTGCATTTTAGCAAATTGTTCCGGCGTCAAAATCTCTTTTAAGGTTAAAATATGGTCTACTCTGGCATCAATAAGCTGTCCCTGAAGCGCCTTTAACTGAGCGACAACGGGTTCGATGGCCGCGCGCGTCGCGGAAGGATTTTGCAGCGCCGCTTTTAATTCCTGCCGTTTTTGCTTCACCGCTTCGCGAAGTTTTTGCATTTTCTCGCGGCGGCCCTGGCGGCCTTCCTGAAGTTTCTGGCGCTGCGCGTCCGTCAAATTAAGCTCGCTCGCCAGACGGCCGGCCGGCCCCTTATCTTCGCCCTTTGCTTCTTCTTTGATTTGTCCTTTACCCGGCGCGGGGTTTCCCGCCCAAGCCAAGGCAGTAACCGTTAACGCCATAAACACCAGAGCTGCTTTGATTATCTTGGTTTTATTATTCATCTTCGCCACCCTCCTCGCCTTCTTAGACAACCCCGAAACCTGTAAAAGTTTCCTGGATTTTTCTTGGAACCGGAAAAATACTCTGCGCCGGCGCGGCCGGCATGCAGGCATTTTCCGGCTAACTTTTAATAAGTTGGTTGATTCCGTTAAATAAATCCTCCGGTTTAAAAGGTTTGGTCAAATAAATATTCGCTCCGATTACCCTGCCGACGACCCTATCAACATCATCCGTTTTGCCGGTGAGCATGATAACGGGGATCTTTGCCGTCGTTTCGTTTTTGCGTATTTGCCGGCAGATCTCTTCGCCGGGCAAGGCGGGCAATTTTAAATCAAGGATCACTAAATCCGGCGGATTATGGAAAATCTTATCCAACCCGCTTTTGCCGTCACGCGCGATATCCGTATCAAAGCCCCAGCTCTTTAAACGCGAATCGAGGAGCTTACAAATATTCTCGTCATCATCAATGATAAGGATTCTTTTTTTATTTTCCATGGCCGCACTATGTAAAAAATATTCGCTCTAACCAAAAAATTTATAAAAAATTATCCGCCGCCTCATTTTCCACAGTATCGGTCTCACCAAGACGGTCACTATCCAACGACGCGAGAAACTGCGCCGCTTCATAAATCGACTCGCCCACCTCATAATTCTGGCGGGTAATCCTTCTCTGGGAAAATACCGTCAAGCTGATCATCAAAGCAAAGGTAACGCCCGCGGCCACAAGCTTGGGTACCGTAAAAAAGCTTATTAGCCCTGAACAAAAATAATCAAATCTATCTTTCAGGCTGATTTTGCCCAGAGTTATTTCCTCTTTTATGTTATGCCATACCGCTTCCGGCGGCTCGAGTTCAGGCGCGTTCCGGAAAGGAAAACGCGCGGCCTGCTCCAGGTTCGCGAGAAAATCGCGGCAGGCATTACACCGGGATATATGTTCATCGATATTCTTGCGCCGGTCCGGGGAACACCGGCGGTCAAAATAATCACCCAGTAACCATTCTTGTATTTTTCTACACTCCATCGGGCACCGCCTCCCTAGCCGGAAAAATGCGTTTCCGCATTTTTTCCTATTTAGCCCAGAAAATTCTTGCTTACCGACAGGCATTTTCTGGGCTAACAGCATATGCCATCAATGCCTGACGCGCCCGTTTAAGGCGGGAACGTACGGTATTGATCGGTATCGATAACGCTTTGGCGATTTCTTCATAACTCAACCCTTCGATTTCCCGCAACATAATCACCGTCCGCTGGTCGGGATTAAGCCTATCTAGAAGAGGCTTGAGCTTCTCCTGACGATCATGTAATTCTAACTGGGCGGTTTGTGGTTCAACCGAGACTTCCCGAGGTGATACATCATCGATATTTACCTGGCGCTTGCGTTCTTTCGCCGTCCGCCGATAATGGTTGATCGCCGTGTTAACCGCGATGCGGTAAACCCAGGTTTTAAAAGAAGCGCGAAAAGCGAAACTCTTTAAATTACGGTAAATCTTAACGAATACTTCCTGCGTTACGTCCTGGGCGTCATGGCGGTTGTTAGTGACCCGCATTGCCAGGGTATACACAAACGAGCTGGCTGTCCGGTAAATTTCTTCAAACGCTTCGATGCCGCCGCCTGCCGCTTTTATCAATACATCCCGGCTAATTGTATCCATATCCTTTTACCGTTCAATATCTTAGACAATATGGTTATTAAAAAAGTTCCTTCCGGCGGCGCGGGATTCCCCTCTTCCACAGCTAAACAGCTCTTTCCTGAAAAAATGCGCCATGTCTGCTTATCGGCCCGCTTCGCCCGCGAAGCGAGGCGAGCAGTCAGGCCTTTTCCCTGTTAAGATTACCCAATTGCTTTTCTACAACCCATTTCTCCGGTTTTACTTTCGCCAGAAACCAGGGAGCGCCGTTGGCGAGCCAGCGTTTGCGGAAAACGGCGAACGCCTCGCGGCCGTCAGCCACGTCAAAGCCGAATTCAAAACCGCAGCAGGGACAAATCTCATAGGAAGGTATATTACTTTCGCCATAAGGCGGCTCTTTTAACCCGTCAAAGCCGCACACCGGACAGATATATTTTTTTTCCCTCATTGTTTCGACCAATACCGGTAATCGGTTTTAAAATAGGTTCGAATCCGGCCGCCGGCGGTCATCACCGCGAACTCGCCGCTGCTGACCCGGTAGCGTAAGATGTCGCCGTTAGATCTGGACTTGCCCAACACATCGTTATCCGGCGGCGTGTTCAACAAGGCGCGGGCGTTATCTAAATATTGCTCCTGGGTAATCCCGCCGAATTGATCGCCGTGTTTTAAATAATGCGCCTCCAATTCGCCGGGCGCAAAATCCCCTGCCGGAACACCGGCCACATAAGTAGTATCGGTTTGTGGGATAGAAGACACCGGGGCATTGGACGGGGAACAAGCCGCCGTAAAAAAAGATATAAAAACAAGAAAAAGATACCCGGCGGCAATTTTACGCGCGCGATTTTTTGTCGGCATATTCAACCTCATTGATATAATCCCCCACCACATTTAAAAAAATACCGCCATACTGATTGAGCTTAACTTCGCCTACGCCAAATACGCCTTTAAATTGTTCCGCCGTGGTTGGTTTTTTCAAAGCAATATCTTTTAAGGTTTTGTCGCTAAAGATAATATACGCGGGAACATTTTTTTCCTGGGATAGCTCGGAGCGTTTTTGACGCAACACTTCGAAAAGCTGTTCATCCACGCCTTCCCAGTCTTTAGCGCGTTTAATTTTAACTTTCTTTTCAACTTCTTTTTTTGCCTGGCCCAAAACCGGCTTAGCCAGAGTAGGCACGGCCTCTCCTCCCAGAGCTTTCAAACCGGAGTCGGAAATACCAAGGGTTACGAACTCGCCCTCTCTTATCAAATAACCCTGGCCTACGAGTTGTTCAATAATATTCCTTATAAAAACTTTTGTTTCATTGTTCATTTTCGCGAATGTCGCCAATGTATCGTGGCCCCAGTTTTTTACTTTATCGGTATTGTTCCCTTTCAAAATATCCGCGATATGATCCGCGCCAAATTTTTCTTCTACCCCGGCGACACAGGAAATAATCGTTTGGGCGATAAGCAACGGATTATCGATAACTTCAACCTCGCCGAGGCAAAAATCACACGCCGCGCAATTATTTTCCTTATAGCTCTGGCCGAAATAACTTACAAGATATTTATGCCGGCACTGCGGATGCGAACAAAAATCATATAAGGTTTTAAGCTTTAGAAGCGCGTTGTTTTTCTGGGAAGAATCTTTCAATATATATTCCCAGGTCTTATAATCATTCCAGGAATAAAACATATAGCATTCACTCGGCAAGCCATCGCGCCCGGCGCGGCCTGTTTCCTGCTGGTAATGTTCGATTGATTTAGGCATCGCGGCATGAATTACATAGCGTATATTTGACCGGTCGATACCCATACCAAAAGCTATCGTAGCAACGATGAGGGAAATTTTTTCGCGGGAAAATTCATCCTGATTTCTTTTACGGTCTTCATCGGACATGCCGGCGTGATAAGGGACATTTTTATAGCCCAAACTATTTAATTTTTCGGAAAACGCGTCCACGTCTTTGCGGCGTAAACAATAAATTATTCCCGGTTCATTCTTATATTTTTTGATAACATTTACGATATTTCCCGTAATATTTCCCGAACGCGCGATGATTCTATATACAAGGTTGGACCGGTCAATCGGGCCAAAATACAGATGCGGAGAATCTAATTTCAGCTGCTCTACAATGTCTTTCCGGACATCCTCGGTGGCAGTAGCGGTAAAGGCGTGAATATTACATTGATTAAATTCATCCTTAAGGCAGCCGAGCCTTCTATATTCTGACCGGAAATCATGCCCCCAGTGGCTGATGCAATGCGCTTCATCAATGACAAAAAAAGAAATTTTCACGCCGCGTAATAACTCTAAAATATCCGGCGTCATAAGCCTCTCCGGCGATATATACAACAATTTTAAACCGCGTGATTGGATTTTTTCAATGATTGCCTTTTGCGCGGAAACGGTAAAGCTTGAGTTTAAACACTCGGCATTAATGCCTATTTCCTTTAAATAATCAACCTGGTCCTTCATCAGCGAGATCAAAGGCGAAATAACCACCACCATCCCTTCGCACAACAACGCCGGAACCTGAAAACAAATTGATTTTCCCCCGCCTGTCGGCAAAATAGTAAGGGTATCTTTACAGTCAAGAATAGACAAAATCGCCTCTTCCTGAAACGGCCTAAAACTGTCATACCCCCAATATTTGGATAGGGTTTTTAAAATTACGTTTTTCATGAGTAATCCATTATATCTGAAACTTACAAAAAAACATATTTTGTTTACAGCCACATAATCAAACTATTTTCCCTGTAAACATTAAGCATGTTCACATCATCCTTAATATAAAGTTCCGCTTTTATTTATTGTTTTCTTTTTTGGTTTTCGTTCTTCTGCCGGCTGGACCGAAGGCAACACGTTATCTTCTAAAATCGTGATTTCTTCCGGCATGCTTACAATTATCTCCGGCTTATCCTTATAATCCCTGACCCGCCCCGATACTTCTATCGCTTTACCGGTATAAAAATTTGCCGGGTTGATATTTTTCTTACAAAAAAATTGCCGGGCATCGTCAAAAATTACTACGGTAAAGGATTTTTTACGCTTTTTCCCGAAATTAAGTAAAATCACCTTCCCTGAATCGTAAGTTTTTTCGACCCTTCCGCGAACAGTACGAATCTGGTTGATGTATTCTTTGGCGTCGGAAGCATCGATTGCTTCATAATTACCCCACAGATTTTTTCTATTCTCCCGGGCTCTTGTCTGCGCCGCGATAAACACATCGGCATGTTTTACATTGGGAGCTTTAATAAATAACGTGGCAAACCCCTCTTCCAGCATTTTAGCGTTGACCATCTCGCCGCCGGGTAAATAGCAATAACCCAATAACCGGTTATACTTATCATTTTTCTGAACATCAAATTCCACCCTGATAATTTTACCTTCGACTAACCGGCGGTTGAATTCCGTGGCTTCTTTGCCGAATGGCTGAAACGCTTCCCGCCACGTTCCATCGGGATTCTTTAGGTGAGTTTCCGGAGTGTCAATGCCTAAATAGCGCAAATATTTTCCGTTAGCCAGAACTATGGTATCGCCGTCGACAACACGGACAACGTTGACTTGATAATAGTCGGAAAAGTTTGCGTAATTGCGGCAGGCGCAGAAGAAACCGATCGCGGTTAAAATTACTAACTGCTTTATCGGATGAGATAAACGAAAAAAATACTTAGGCATTGTTTATAACCTTAATCATTCCGGAGAATTTTCGAGAGTTTTGCTATCCTAATATCCCAACGCAGTTGTTGTTTAATTTACCGCTATTCCATATGTACGAATTTCATACGAAAAAGTACTGTAGGGGTCTGTTAAGCCTGCGGGTGAAAGCGGGATAGGTTCTATATGCGAATCTATTTGCATAGCAAGCCGGCGTAAAAGCATCATTTCTTTTATAGCATCACGGCCAAATTGCCTCGAAATAATCGCTATGTCAATATCGCTGTCTTTGGCCGCATTACCTTTAGCGTGTGAACCAAACAAAATCATCTTTGACACACGAATACCTTGCTTACGCAACAATACGGCAAATTTACGTATAGTTGTTTTATCTTTTGTTTTTATAGATGTTTTTGAAGCCATACCAATAATCCTCCGGTACATTTAATATATTTTGCCGAAAATACTTTTGTGGCTTTCTTAGCAAATTGAAGTTTATAATCATCGTACCGCGCCGCAATATTAAACGTACTGATTTCGGATAGATCAGTCTTATTTTTATCGTCAAGAACAATACCCGCTTTTTCCGCCAACCGCACTAAATCGTGCACAAACGGCGGCGCGCTATTGGTCTTTTTAACGATAACCGCCTTAAGCATTTTCTCAATGCATAAGTGACAGAAAAATAATGCGTGACTATAATTACCGCCGCGGCAAAATCTTCTTGCGATGATGTGCGCCAATATTTTACGATATCCTGCTGTTTCATGTTGAAATTATAGTATCATACCGGTTTCATCGGTCAAGATTTTTATCAAGGATTGACGTAAAAGTCTATAAAGATTATTAAATCTGTAAAGATCATAAAAATTGTAAAAACCACATAAAACAAAAAAGCTTAATAAAATCAAAGATGCTTGATTTTATTAAGCTTTTTTGTTAAAAATGGCGGGGACGAAGGGACTCCATCCGTTAAATCAAAATAAGCGTTGATTTCATTAGTTTATTTTACGTTTCATCGCTTTGGTGTGTAGTAAATTGGGTAGTAAAATCGATGTAATTTTTATTTAGCAGTTAGCAGTAATTCTTCGATTTTATAGTATCGCGTACGCGGCGCGTTTTTGCAAGTTTCTTTGCCTACGTATCCTATAATTATTGCTTTTCAAATATAAAATAGTTTTGATAAGGCAGTAATGTCGAGTCTTCTTTTATTAATTTAAAGCCGGCCTTGCATACCAGCGATAACATTTCCTTGCCGCATATCTTTATATTTTCCGGCGGACCTTCCGGAAGCTTACCTTCTTTGAATTCGATGAGTATAAGCTTATCGCCTTTTTCCATTTCCAAATTTAATTTCGCAAGCCATTCGGCGCGTTTATTGACATGGTGCAGTACATCACAGATAAATACTATATCCACATTTTTAGGTATTTTCGGATCTTCGTATGTAGCCAATACCGGTTCAATATTTTTAATCCCCGCAGACATAGCTTTATGGTGGACATAACGCAGCATCTCCGGTTCCGTATCTATTACTATTACTTTCCCCTTAGGCAAGGCTCTTGAAAAACGGAAAGAAAAATAACCCGAACCAGCGCCCAAGTCTACCAAAGTTTCGGAACCTTTTAAATTCAGTGAAGAAACTATCTCATTGGGCTTTTGCCAAACGTCTCTATCCTTTCTCTCCAAAAATTCAATGTATTTTTCTGTATCTTCGAACGGTTTCATGTTGTGTACATTGATTCCTTGTTTTCTTAGCGGGCATTCTATTGGAACTTTTATATTCCCATTCCCGGAATAACCGCAACAAGCAGAGATAGCAAATAAGAAAACTGGCAAATATAGAACTTTTTTAATGTTCACCTATACCTTTCTTTTTAGGTCTACGTTTGTGTATTATTAAGTTTTATATTTTAACTTCCGGATCTATATTCATTAAAAATTCGGCAGCCTTCTCAACACATCCTAAGCAAGACAGTTTCTTTAACCGCCTTATTTCCTCGCAAGTCAGGGCTCCGGCATGCCCGATAAAAAAAGCTTCGCATTCTTTACGTTTATATTTCCCGGTAAGCTCTAAAATATACAAAGCAGAATAGAACGCACCGCAATAACCTCCCGGCGCCAAACCACCGCCACAATCAGCATGACTATCCAAATCTTTATGCGTAAAGTTACTTTTTTCAGAATAAGAACGCGACACTGATTCAGCGCAATTAAATTTTTCCCCGTTCTTTCCTAAAAAATAGTCTTTTGCTTTGTTTTTCATATTCTGCCGATTTAATGGCCGCACCCGTGTTGGGCACAAGCATTTTGCATAGTTATCTCTTCAAGCCCGCCTTTGGTAAACTGGCTGACAATATCTGCAACTGTTCCCGGAATAGCCCGATAAATCTTAATCCCACCTTCGTTAAGCTTTTGAACTGCCCGAGCGCCCATCCCACCGGTAACCACGGCGTCAATTTTCTTACCCATTAACGCATTCATTGGCTGGCACATACCGTGCTCATGATGCTGATTGGCATTATCAATGATTTCTACAGAGTCTTTCTCTGTATCGATAATTGTAAAATACGGCGCGCTGCCAAAATGTCCGTAGGCTAACGCTTTCATGCCTTCATTTGTTTCTGTTGGAATACATAATTTCATTTTATTGCTCCCTTCTTGGCTACGATAAGAGTTTGACATACATCCTTATAAACTTTAACAACCAATCCTGTTTTCTCTAAGTATTCCTTTACACCCAACAATGATAATTTAGACGCCTCATGCTTATGCCCATCTAACGCATGCACCTTTTCCATAACTTTTTCGCCTTGTTTATTCAAATCGGCAATAATAAGTTTGTTTTTAGCCACCCTAATCATTTCCTTTAAACATTTAACCGGATTCTTAGCGTGATGGATAAAATTTACTGAAATCACATAATCAAAAGAGTTATCTTTGTATTTCAACCTCTCGGCATTCATAATCTTAAGCAATACAAATTTATCGAGCTTAAGGCTTTTAAGTTTTAGCTTGGCTGCATTTTGAGCTTTTCTATCCAGATCTATAGAGACTAGCTTAAATCCATTTTTTGCCAAAACAACCGCCATGTGGCCCCGACCCGTACCAACCTCTAACATCTTCCCCTCTGAAATTTTTGCTTTTTTAAGAATGAATTCTCTGGCTTTAGGGATATCATAACCATGTCTCTTAAATAACTTCAGTCTATCTTGATCTTGTTTTATCAAATTATTCACCTTAACCAACCTTTTTAACAGTTCCGCCTTCAATCTTTAATGCTTTAGTGTTTAAAAGAACGTCTGCTACTTTTCTATGGGCTGAATTTATAATATTACCGAACGTCTGTCGGGAAATATCCATTTTCTTAGCTGCATCCACCTGATACAAACCTTCTAAGTCCGCAAGCCTCACTGCCTCCAATTCATCCAAGGTAAGATTAATCTCTTCCAGCACATCCAAAGGTATACCGCGAGGCTTGAAATAATTTGCATCGGGATTACACCTTATTCTTCTACACCTACAAGGCCTAGACATATACCTTCCTTTTAGTTATTGGCATATGCTAATAATACCACCTTAGCATCATTCGTCAAGCTGAAAAGGTTTATATAAAATTATAAAAATCCTGAAAATTGTAAAGATTATAAATCTAGTGAAAACCCCATAAAAACAAAAAAGCCTAACAAAATCAAAAGATGCTTGATTTTGTTAGGCTTCTTGCTTAAAAATGGCGGGGACGAAGGGAATCCATCCGTTAAATCGAAATAAGTGTTGATTTTATTAGCTTATTTTATCTTTTTTCACTTTGGTGTGTAGTAATTTGGGTAGTAAAATTGATGAAAATTTTTGGAGTTTTATTGCTATTGCGGTATCCGAAAAAAATATTAATTGGAAAGGACGGGCTATCTCCAGCGTTCCGGACGGACAAATTGCTGATTGTCTATTTTTACAACATCGGGGAATTGACAACTGGCGAGATGCTTCTCTTTAAGTTTTATATGAAAGTCGGCAACTTGCTTTAATTCTTCCGCGCGCCTTCCGATAGGAATTACTATTCCAGTTTTTTTGGCCGGAAAAGTTTCCCTAACCGCTTTGATAGCGGGAATTAAATCACTATCGCCGGAAATAATTACCGCCGTATCCCAAATATCCATAACAGCGGTCTTAAAAAGTGATATGGCTATATTTACATCGGTTTGCTTTTCTTCAAAAGTTTGATACTTCTTTCGGCAATTTCGGCAAGTTTTATCTACACGCCTGAATGCTCCCAGCACCACGTCAACTCCCGCCGATTCCAATATCCTTACATATTCACGATGGCGTTCCATTTTTGCAGCATCCCATGTGGCATATGTAGTAAAATAAGTTGTTTTAACAAGCTTATCATTGGGTGGGATTAATAATTCGGCGAGCCTTTTAAGATTGAGCCATTTATATTTGTGATATCTCGGCTCATCATTTAGAGAATGATAGAGATTAAATCCGTCGACAAAAAAAGCTAGTCTGCCCATATTATACCTATATAAAAAGTAAAAAACCCGAACTCACGAGAAGTTCGGGGCCAACGGGATATTATCCCATTGGGATGATGGTTTTATTTTACATCTGGAAAGGCGATTGTCAATACCCTCGATCAATTTATACCATATAGCTTGTAAAATTGCCAACTCGTGGAAAAATTGCCCCCTTTTATACCAAGGCATAAAATTGTATGCCTTGGAATAAGAAGTATCAAGATCTTTATCCTTTTGGCTCTTTATTTTCTTCTTTATTACTTGACGCTATCGGTATACCTGATGACGGCATACCCACCATAATGGTATTGCCCGATGTTCCTCCAATTGTTTGAAGAATACGAAGCTGCATGAGAGCCGGATTGTCTTTTACTAAACTGGCGGCATTAGCCAAGTTTCTTAAAGCCGCTGCTTCGCCTCTGGCTTTTTCTAAAATAGCTAGCCCTTCTTTTCGCGCCTTCACTACTTGCGCGAACACATTTTTAAGTTCTCCGGGAAACATAATATCTTTAATGTCTGCGGCAATCAGCTTTACGCCTAATGCTGCAATTCGTTCTTTGGTTGATTCAGTCAGCCGCTTACCAAATTCGGAACGTTTTTCCATAAGCTCGTCGATAGCCGCTGAACCAATGATTTCCCGCGCGGCTAACTGCAGTATCAAATAAACCGCTTCCTGGTAATTTTCAGTTTTGTTTATGGCTACAACGGGGTCGGTAATCTCATATTGAGCGGCAATGCTTATTTTTAAGGTAACGCCGTCCGAACTCAATATCTCTTGCCCTGGTACCGTCACAACTTTAGGACGTATGTCGACTTTCTGGATAACGGTATACATACGTAAAAACCAATGACAACCGGCATCAAGAATTTTTACCAGTTTACCTTTCTGATACAACAGTCCCTTTTCATATTCAAAAACAATAGTTTTGCCGACAATTTTAAAAAAAACAATTAAAACAGCAATAATTCCTAAGAGATAAAAAAACCACATATCGACCTCCTTTGTTTTTAAAAGGTTCTGCCTTAAAAAACCCATACTATAACAGCGGAGGTTTTATCCTACATAGCTGTTACCGCGTTGCCACTTAAAGCCGGGCCTTTTAAGACAGAACGTAGGGAATTGAACCCCTGGTTATCGCCAGGTGGAAGTGCAACTGCAAAACCGTCGGGAGATTCCAGACGATTGCCGGCATCTTCCAATTATTATTATCCCACGAACATCTGAAAATACAAGAATGCTGCAAGTTCTTTGTGACGTAAAATTATACAAACCTTAAAGATTATAAAAGCTGTAAAAATCCTAAAAACCATAAAAACCAAAAAAGCCTAACAAAATCAAAAGATGCTTGATTTTATTAGGCTTTTTGTTAAAAATGGCGGGGACGAAGGGATTTGAACCCTCGGTCACATGCGTGACAGGCATGGGTCTTGAACCGGGCTAGACGACGTCCCCATTTTTTCCTGCGGCTTTGCCGCAGGAAAAAATCTGTCAATCCGTCTTACGACGGATTGAAATAAAATTATAGCTTCAAATATTGTTTAGTCAACTTATCTTGTAAATTAATAAAGAACAACGTAATATTTATTTTTATGTTTTTCTGCTTCTAAAATCTATTTCGAAATGGCGGAAGGCATTTTCTCCGCAACTTGAAAAATGCGTAACCGTATTTTTCAAGTTGCTATATTTTTTTTCGCTCTTAATAGAGCGAAAAAAAATGGGCAATACAGGACTCGAACCTGTGATCCCTTCCATGTCAAGGAAGTGCTCTAGCCAACTGAGCCAATTGCCCAAATGAGGCTTAGCCGAGTCCAAGTCCGAAGGACGCCGGACGAGGCTGTAGCCGAATTTGCCCGGCAAATGTTCAAAAATTGTCGAAGAGAATTTTTGAACGGTTTATGAGCCGGGACGAAAGATATGAAAACATGCCTAATATTTCAATGAGGACTTTCCCGCGTTTTTGACGCGGGAAAATTATACCATTCTTTTTGCCAAAGGCAAAAAGAATGGGCGAGGAGGGAGTCGAACCCACACGTCCCTTACGGGACAGCAGATTTTAAGTCTGCGCTGTCTGCCATTCCAACACTCGCCCAATTTTAATTTTTACTTCGTAAAAATTAAAATTGCCGCCCCCTTTTTACTGAACAAGTTCAGTAAAAAGGGGGAAATGCATATAAAAGTGAGTAATTTTTCAATTTGTTAAACGATCGACAAGACTTTAAATATTTGCCGATTGTTATCTATTTTGGTTTTTGTTTCTTCTCTTTTCCCATCCACGAAGTGGATACCACTTTTTATTTCTGCCTATAGGCAGAAATAAAAAGGCGACGAGCGGATTTTTGAGCACCTTAATACATTATATAGCGAAATCCCGCCGAGTATTTCAAAAATATCGAAGAGATTTTTGAAATGTTTACGAGACGGGAGAACCGCTCTCCCCCACCTTCCCGGATTCCCTATCCAAATTACCAAACGAGGCGACGAGCGGATTTGAACCGCTGGATAGCGGTTTTGCAGACCGCTGCCTTACCACTTGGCTACGTCGCCGATAAAAACCCGGTCAATCTTTATCCTTGCCTTTATCCTTGACTCTTATTCTTCCTTCAGTAATCTCTCTTAGCGCGTTTTCTAAAGGTTTTTCTGAAGGCTTATCAATCAACGGTTTTTCATTATCCGCCAACTGCAACGCGCGTTTTGCCGCCAGTATCGCCAGTTTATAAACCGATCCCTGGCTTGATCCCAGAAGATTTTCTACAAAAATATTGTAACTGCTCATTCTATCTCCTTTTTTGTACGTCCAAAAAAATTGTTTCTAAAGTTTTCAAGGTCTCCTCTATTTTAGAGTTAATCACTAAATAGTCATAATGTTTAGCGTAGCATAACTCTTTTTTTGCCAGATGGATTCTTTCGGTTATTATTTCCGGGGAATCGGCCCGTTTTCTTAAACGCGAAAGTAATTCATGTTCGGTCGGGGCGGAGATAAAAATGGTAACTATTCTACCAAGTTTAAAATGTTTTTTCAAATACATCCCGCCCTTAACATCAATACATAAAACTAAGTCTTTTTTTTCGTCTTTAGCCTGCCGCCAGAATTTTTTAGGCGTACCGTAATAATTGTTGACGATTTTTTGGCTCTCCAATAAAAATCCCCGGCGTTTTAAATCAAGAAATTTTGCCTGGGAAACAAAAAAATAATCTCTCCCCTCTTTTTCCCGGGGCCGCTTATGCCGGGTGGTAACGGTAATGCCTTTGATCAAGGAATTTTTAAGAGATTTTTTACGCAGGAGTTTATTCACCAGCGTGGTTTTGCCCGCTCCTCCCGGCCCGGATACTACAAAAATTTTTGAATTGTATTTGATGCTCATTTCTGCGGTACTTTCTTTTTCCGCGTAAGCGGTAGAGATTTATTTTTCGCTATGCTAAAAATAAATCTATTCGATGTTCTGCGCTTGTTCCCTGATCCGCTCCAGATAATTTTTCGATTCGACAATCAATGAGCCTAAAGTAGCGTTGTTGGTTTTGCTGGAAGCGGTATTAAGTTCGCGCAAAATTTCCTGCATCAAAAAATCCATCGATTTACCCTGGGGGGCGCTGCCGACCGCGTTAACTTCTTTCTCCAGTTTATTGATATAGAAAGTCATCAAAGATATTTCTTCGTCAATATCGGTTTTCTCGGCGTCGTTACTTAAAATATGCGGTTTATTCTTTTGAATGTTTTGCGCGTTCTGTTTCAGGCGTTTTAAATTAGCCAGCATCTCTTTTTTAATAATCGCCCCTTCTTTTTGTTTAAATACCAGCAGTTTATTAACCGCCTCGCGCACTGCCGGCACGATGATATTTTCTTCCCGCGACCCTTTCTCTTCCCAACCGATCACATGAGGAAGAGTGAATAATTTGTTTAATTGCAAATCGGTTTTGAGATTATATTTTTTGGAAAGGTTTTTAAGCTGCCGGATGTACATTGCCAAAACCCGCTCATTTACATAAATATCGCCTTCTGCCGGGCCTTTTAAAAAGATGTATATTTCGATTTTCCCCCGCGATATCCTCCCTTTTACTTCCTTTTTTATTCTCTCTTCCAAAAGTATCCTGTCCTGCGGAAGGTTGCGCACGGAAACCTCCAGATATTTAAAATTAAAAGAACGGACAATCACTTCCGCGCTGTGATCCTTGCTCTTCTTAAAAACATAAGCGTAACCGGTCATCGATCTCATGCCCACACCTTCCTTTCTGATTTTTCTGCCACGATTATTTTCGTGGGGTAAAGTTCATATACTATTTCGTCAGGCTCAAACCAAAGCTTAATTTCCCTTTGGGCCTCATCGGGCGAACTGGAAGCATGTATTACGTTTTCATAAAGGCCGTTCGTCAAAATCCTTCCGTAGGCGCCGCGAATGCTTATCGGTTCCGCCTCTTCCGGGTTGGTCGCCCCGGCGATATCCCTTACTTTTTGTATCGCGTCCTTCCCCCAGTAAACCAACGCCATCACGCGGTTTTCACCGTGCAGAGAACCGGTAATATATTTAATGAGTTCCTGGAAAAACGGCTTATCCTTGAGATGGCTGTAATGTTTCACCGCGAGCTCTTCTTCTACCACCATAACTCGCGCGCCGATAATTTTAAGTTTTGTTTCGGAAAGGCGGCTTAAGATATTTCCCGTGAGAGATTTCTTCAAACCGTCTGGTTTGATAATAACCAGCGTCGCTTCGTTGGGCATCTGATTCTCCTTAACTTGGTAAAGGTTATGGTAATGAAGCCGGTATAAAAACTTGGTTAAGGTAAAGGTTTTAAGATTAGTATCAACCTTCGCCTTGCCTTAACCCAAACCGGCATCGTAACCTTAACCTATATTTTTATCCTGCTCAAAACCCTCTCCAAATCCGAAAGATTAAAATACTCGATGACAATCTTTCCCCGGTTATTCTTTTTGTGGGAAATTTTTACCTTGGTGCCGAGAATTTTTTGCAGTCTTTCTTCTACTTCTAAAACATGCGGGTCATTGATTTTTTTCTTCCGGGAAACGCTTCTGACTTTTTTTTCTATTTCCCGCACCGGAAGCGGCCCGGCTAAAATCTGTTGGAATAATTTCTTCTGCTCTTCCTCGTTCGCCAGACCAAGAATTGCCCTTGCCTGGCTTCGACTGATCAGTCCCCGGCTTAACGCCTTCTTTATTTCTTCCGGAAGCTTCAGCAGCCGGAGCGTATTGGAAATGGTAGTTTTGTCTTTACTGACAAATTTGGCGACCGTATCCAGGGTAAATTCGAATTCCTCCATTAATCTTTTAAAAGCCTGCGCTTCCTCGATGGCGTTCAAATCCTTGCGCTGCAAATTTTCTATAATGGCAACCGTTAACGCCTCTTTATCGTCAATGTCCTTAATAATAACCGGCACCTGCGTTAATTTTAATAATACCGCCGCTTGATAGCGGCGTTCTCCCGCGATAACTTCATATTTATCCTCGGATGCCTTGCGCACCACTAAGGGTTGGATAACGCCTTTTTCTTTGATGGACTGAGACAATTCCTCCAAGTCTTTTTCATTGAAATCCTGGCGCGGCTGGTATTTACCGGGTTGCAGTTTTTCTAAAGACAGGTAAGCAAATTCTCTCGGCGTAGCCGGCAGGGTAGCTTTTTTAGGAATGAGCGCGTCTAGTCCTTTACCCAATACTCTTTTTTCCATAATTTGGATTGCCTTAGTGAATTCCCACCGACTTTGTCGGTGGTTTAGTATAATAAAACTAAGCCCCGCCGTTTCACGGCGGGCCAAGTTTTATTACCCGGCGCTAATTTTGGTGTACCGAAATTAGCGCCGGGCTAATTCGACTACCACCTCCCACTTCGCCCCCGCCATCCCATAGATGGCGAGGTCTCGTCAATTCGTTGAACGAATTGAGGGACTTCGGGCTTGTGTTCGGTGAAGTCTCATTAATTAAGCTTAATCGGTTCTTTTAAAATCTCCTGCGCAAGGTTTAGATATGCTTTAGCGCCCACGCAATATTGGTCATAAAAATGTATAGGCTGGCCAAAGCTCGGCGCTTCCGCGAGCCGGATATTACGCGGGACAATACTGTTAAAAGCTTTCTCTTTAAAAAATCCGCGCACTTCCTCTATTACCTGAAGACTCAGGCGGGTTCGGAAATCAGCCATCGTCAGCAAGATTCCTTCAATCTCCAGATCCGGATTAAAACGCTGACGCACCAACTCTATGGTGTTGACTAATTTGGCAACGCCTTCCAGGGCATAATATTCGCACTGAACCGGAATTACCAGACTATCGCAAGCGCACAGGACATTCACAGTCAATAAACCCAGGGACGGCGGCGCGTCAATAATCAGGTAAGAAAAGTTATCTTTTATTTTATCAAGTTCTCTTTTTAATTGCAACTCTCTATTTTCCACATTAACCAATTCGATTTCCGAACCAGTCAACGCAACCGTGGAAGGCATAAGGGAAAAATGCGGCCACTGGGTAGGATAAATACTTTCCTGTAGCGTCTTGGTGCCGGCAATCACATCGTAAATAGAATTCTTATCCGTATTGTCAAACCCCACCCCGCTAGTCGCATTGCCTTGCGGGTCCATATCGATAAGAAGTACTTCTTTACCGCTTAAGGCAAGGTAAGAAGCAATATTAATCGCGGTAGTAGTTTTACCAGTACCCCCTTTTTGGTTACAAACACCGATAATTTTACCCATAACGCAAATCACCAGAAATACTGTCATTAATTCATAACTCATTGTGCCGCAATGAGTTATGAATATTTTAATCCTCTTCTCTATCCCCTGTTTTCACGTGAAAACGGCTGGCTGGTTAGATTACCTTTCGCACAATCCCACGCACCAATAACCAAACTTTGGGGAAAATAGTTCATCCCTTGCATAGTTGGAACAGATTACCGGTTCATTTAATTCTAAACGTAACAAGGCAATGGTTAACCAAATAACTCTGCCCCGTTTTCACGTGAAAACGTAATTATAGTTTAATACTTAATTTAGTTTTTGCAAGAAATTTCTGCGCCCTGACCAGTTTTCACGTGAAAACGGAAGCGGTTCCGCGTACGTCAGGTAAATATTTTTCGCACGTTTCAAATAGTGGAAAACCTGTGAAAATTGTGATTTCATGCAAATCGGCAACCTGCAGGTGTGGTTTTCTGGTGCATGAATAAACGGGAAAAATACATTTCCCGGGTTACCGCGTTTTCACGTGAAAACGCTATTTTGACCTGGCAAGATGAATTTGATAGAGGAGAGTCAAAAAATTCTGAATAAACCAGTAAAGGGCTAAACTGGAAGGAAAATTATAGAAAATAACCCCGATAAAAACCGAAAAAAACAGCCCCATTCGTCTTTGGTCAACAGAAACCGCAGGGGAAACGGTAAATCTTTGTTGCACTAAACCCACACCCATTATTAAAAGCGGTATGATATTGATATAATCCACAGGGGGTGGAAACCCGAGCTTGATTGCGTGATCGGGAAGAGTTAAATCTTTAATCCACAAAAACTTAGCGCCTTTTAACTCGGTAAGACTTAAAAAAACCTGATAAAGCGCAAAAAACAAAGGAAACTGCAAAAAAACCGGCAAACATCCGCCGATTGGATTTACTCGGTATGTTTTATAAAGTTCCAATATTTCACTATTTAATTTTTGGGGATTATCTTTATACTTCACTTTCAATTCTTCAATATGCGGCTGAATTGCTTGCATTTTTTTCATCGCCCGAGTGCTTATATTCGTAAGCGGAAACAGGATGATAAAAATTAAAATTGCTAAAATTATTATGCCTAACCCCCAACTTTTGGTAAGGTCATGACAAAAAGAGAATAGTTTGACAATAATAACACCAATACCATGAAAAAAACCATAATGTATAACACTTTGTAAACCAAAGGGTTGCAACGATTTTTGTAGTTGAGGGCCCACATACAAAGTCACTTCGGGCAGAGGAGAAACAAGGAGCAATGAAACATTATTTTTGTTATCTTTGGCCCACTGAATATCATATTCGCCTTTAATTAAAGAGGCGCAAAAATATTGGGTCCGGCTGCCGGCAAAATCAACTTTTTCTACCAACTTATCTTTTACTTTAGGCAGCGGCATCCGTTCCATCAGCAGGTTTTGAGAATAATAAATTCCTTGATACCTGTGCTGTAACTGGTTGGCGCTCAAAATGTTATGAAATAAAACCATCGAAGAAAATGGTGAAACCTTGATGGTAATTAAGTTTCCCTCAAAAATAAACTCTTTGCGGATATTATCGGCAGTAAAAATAAGACGGTTTTGGTTAATGTTTACGGAAAATTTCTTATCCCGGTCAGCCGGAGTAAAACCGATATCTTTGATCAATAAGTCATCTGTGGGATAAGAATTTAATTTTACAAAACTTACGTAACCACCGATGGCAGAATAAGTTATGGTGAAATTGTCCAATTTAAGTTCAGGTAAAGATGCAGTAACTTCTTGAGGAACATTAACGCCGGAAGCAGGAGCGGTAGAGGATTGAACAGCTTGTTGTGGCGTAACAGGTTGCTTTGATTGCTCACCTAACGGGACAGTATTTTTAGGAAAATATTTAGCCCCGATATAGGAATAAACAGTTAAAAAAAGAAAACTCACTACAATTGCGGCAATAAATCGTTTGGTATCCATTTTGAATTAGAAAAATCTGTTGATCGGTTGTCAGTTTTTATGATTACCGATTGTGGTCGATCGTCGACCTACCTTTAATATGCGGCCATTTGCCCTTAAGCGGTACCCGATGAGCTTAACATACTTTCAATGTACCGGGTCGTGCCCGCCATAATTTCGCGGGTTACAGCGTCCAATGCGGCAGATGGTCAATCTAGCCGCTTTTAAAAAAGAGTGCCGCTTAAAAGATTCTTCGGCGTACTCGGAGCAGCTGGGATAATATATACAACGCGACGGAAACAAGACGGAAATCCGGCGGTAAAGGGAAATTAAAAAAATGATAATCCCGTTCATACCGTTAGTTTCTTTCTGCCCTTTTTCCGGCGCCTTGCCAAAACTTTTCTGCCGGAAGCATTATCCATCCGCGCGCGAAAGCCATGCCGCCTCTTACCTTTTAATTTAGTGGGGGTATGAAGATTTTTTTTCATAGGCAAAAGATTTTAACATAAATTAGTTTTGTGTCAACATACAAAAAATACAAAAAATAATTGCAAAGAAGAATTATTGAAGTATAATAAGGGTTACATATTTTTTAGAAAAGCCGGTAATAACTTGAAAGTATCGGAATTCCTGTTGTTCCAACCATCCTTTAATCTGGTTGTGAATAAACTGTCTAAATTGTGAATAGACTTTTATGGAAAACTTGTGGGAAAATTGCAAACAAGCATTGCGTAAAAACATCGGCGATATATCCGTGGATACCTGGATTGCGCCGTTGCATCCTAAAAAAATCGACGGCGCCGGCATTATTTTAGAAGCCCCCGACGGCTTTTTTAAAAATTGGGTGGAATCGAACTACCTTGATCAGATAAAACAATCGTTTAAAGATTTATTCCAAAAAGATGTTGAGGTAACTTTTGAAGTCAATACCACCCTTCTCAAAAGCAGGACAAATAAAGTTTTAAAAGATATCAATAAAACATTTCAGCCTGCTTCGCCGGACTCGTTTCGCTTGAATCCGCGTTTCACGCTGGATAATTTTGTGGTCGGCGCCTCCAACCGGATGGCTCACGCCGCTTCTGTAGCAATTACCGACGCTCCGGGGAAAGCCTATAATCCGTTATTTATTTATGGCCGGGTGGGGCTGGGTAAAACGCATTTAATGCAAGCTATCGCTCACGCCATGTTTTTAAAAAATTCTCAAAGCCGGGTTAAATATACCTCTTCGGAAAAATTTACCAATGAGTTGATTATGGCGATTCAAAACCGGACTACGGATAAATTCCGCCAGAAATATCGGGAAATCGACCTTCTTTTAATTGATGATATTCACTTTCTCGCCGGAAAGGAAACGGCGCAGGAAGAATTCTTTAATACTTTTAACGTCCTTTATGATTACCATAAACAGATTGTTATGTCCAGCGACCGGCCGCCTAAAGAAATCCCGAAGTTGGAGGAGAGGCTGGTTTCGCGTTTTGGCTGGGGGCTAGTGGTAGACATCCAACCACCGGATTTTGAAACCAGAGTGGCGATTCTTTATAAAAAATTAGAGAAAGACCCGGTGAAAATAGATGAAGAGGTGATTTATTTTATCGCCAAGAATATCAGCACTAATATTAGAGAACTCGAGGGGGCGCTGATAAGGATTATCGCCTATTCTTTGATTGAGGATAAACCAGTTACTTTGGAGTTGGCAAAAGACATTTTAAAAGATATGGTGAAAGAAATATACCGGCGGATTACTCCGGAAATTATCCTGGAAAGGGTGGGGGGATATTTCAATACGCAGATCAACGACTTAAAAAGGGGTAAACGTAATAAAAATCTAGTTATTCCGCGTCAGGTCGCGATGTATTTAATAAGAGAGCTTACGGAATTATCCCTTCCTGAAATCGGCATGTTTTTTGGCGCAAAACATCATACAACAATTCTCTATGCTCACAAAAAGATTAAAGAAGAGCTGAATAAAAACGAAAAACTAAAATTAATTATCCACACCATTACACAGGAGATTAAGGGTTTATAAAGAATAAGCTGTGTAAAAAAATATGGTTATTGTTTTATTTTTATTGGGATCAATAATTAATAACAGTTTTCACAGGCCCTACTACAACAACTACTTTTTATGAAGTTTATTATTAACAAAGAAGAGTTAGCGCAAAAACTACAAATCATTTTTGGCCCAACCACAACCAAACAAAACTTCCCCATTTTAAACAGCGTCTTAATCTCCGCATTAAGTAATAATAAACTTAGATTTATTACTACTGATTTAGATATAACTATAATATCCTCTCAGGAAGCTACAGTTAGTGAAACCGGTGAGATAGCTATACCGATGAAACGGTTTATTTCTATCGTAAAAGAATTACCCCCGCACAATATCACCATCGAAACAACAAAAAATAACCTTTTAATAAAATGTGAAAAAATCGAATTCAAATTAAATACTTTAGATCCTAAAGAGTTTCCTATTATTGAAGAGGTGAAAAAAATATCATTAATAAAAATAAATTCTTGCGATTTAGAAGAAATGATCCGCCTAACCTCTTTTTGTGTAGGGTATGAAGACACGAATTATGTGTTAAATGGAATATTTTTTGAAATATCCAATGACAATATAAATACTATCGCTACCGACGGTAAACGTCTTTCTTTTATAAGTAAAAAATTACCCGCCAGCCAACCAGAGGTAAAAACAAAAATTTCTTTTATTCTCCCCATAAAAGCAGTTAATGAACTTTACAAACTAATTAAAGAAGAAAATAGTGAGATTTTCCTCTCGATAGAAGAAAATAAAATAACCTTCGATTTAAAAGGAACACAATTTATTGCCCGGCCCATCGAAGGGGAGTTCCCTAATTATTCACAATATATACCTAAAGAAAATAAAGATAAGCTTAAAATTAACCGGTTGCAGCTTATCCTGGCTTTAAGAAGAGCTGATTTATTGTCCACCCCCGATTATCAAGGGGTAAAACTGGAGTTAAAAAAAGACGGGCTGGTTGTTTCCAAAAATACGCCCCAGTTGGGCGAAGTAAAAGAACTTCTCGATGCCCAATACGCCGGCGCGGCTTTACAAATAGGGTTTAATCCTAATTATCTCATTGACGCACTGAAAAATTTAGAAGACCAGGATGTAAGTTTTGAATTTTTCGGCCCGGATAAACCCGCAGTTTTAAGAAAAGAAAATTATATCTATTTAACCCTACCCATAAAAATGTAATGGTCACTTCCATAAAAAACCTTTTAAATGATTTTATCAAGGAAGAAAAAACAAAAGCCGGTAAACAAAAAATAATCGAGCGCATCATCAAAAACACCATAGAAAAAAAACTTCAAAATTATATAAAGGAATTATCCCTATATAAAAATACACTGACAATTTATTGCGAAAACTCAAGCGCGGTATATAGTTTAAACCTGCAAAAAGACAGGCTCATGGAAGAGGCAAAAAAAATTTTCAGTAAAGTCCAGGAAATAAAAATAAAAATAAACGGATAAAACCATGGGGATGACGGAAGAACAAATAGAAAATAAAAAAACCGGCGCGCACAAATACGACGCTACCACCATACAAGTTTTAGAAGGTATTGAAGCGGTTCGAAAACGCCCGGCGATGTATATCGGCGATACCACAACAAGGGGGCTGCACCACCTTGTTTATGAAGTGGTGGATAACTCTATCGATGAGGCCGGCGCCGGCTATTGCGATAAAATAAAAATTATCATCCGCGGCGATAACAGCGTATCGGTGGAGGATAATGGAAGAGGCATCCCTATCGATATACATAAACAAATGAAAAAACCCGCCCTGGAGGTCGTCCTGACCACATTACATGCCGGCGGTAAATTCGATCACCAGGCTTATAAGGTAAGCGGCGGATTACATGGTGTGGGCGTGAGCGTCGTTAACGCGTTAAGCGAATGGATGGAGGCGGAGGTCAAGCGCGACGGGGTAATCGTGCATCAGCGTTTCGAAAAGGGTAGAGTGGCTACGCCGATGAAAAAAATCGGTAAAACCAAAACCACCGCGACGAAAATAATTTTCAAAGCCGATAAGGAAATTTTTCCCAGTATCAATTATTCTTTCGATATCCTATCCCAGCGCTTCCGGGAATTAGCTTTCCTGAATCCCAACCTGGAAATATCTTTAACCGATGAGCGCAGCGATAAAGAGGCGATATTTAAATTTAAGGGCGGAATCATTTCTTTTATCGAATACCTTAACGATAATAAAGAAGTGCTGCATAAAAAAATAATCCATTTCGCCAAAGAAAAAGAAGGTATTCTGGCGGAAGGAGCATTGCAGTATAACGACAGTTACAAAGAAGCAATTTTTTCTTTCGCCAATAATATTAATACCGTCGAGGGGGGAACGCACCTTACCGGTTTTAAGACCGCGCTGACCCGCGCGCTTAACCAGTACGCCAAGGGCAAAAATTTACTTAAAGATATCGATAATATTTCCGGAGACGATGTCCGGGAGGGTTTAACCGCGGTAATCAGCGTTAAGATATCCAACCCCCAATTTGAAGGCCAGACGAAAACCAAATTGGGTAATTCCGAAGCGGAGGGCCTGGTAAATTCTCTGACCTTCGAAGCGTTGAGCGCGTTTTTTGAAGAGAATCCTTCCGTAGGAAACAAAATCGTGGAAAAAGCAACGCTGGCGGCGCGCGCCCGCGAAGCAGCCAGGAAAGCCAGAGAGTTGACCCGAAGAAAAGGCGCGCTGGATGGCGCCAGCCTTCCGGGAAAGTTAGCCGATTGTTCGGAAAAAGACCCGACCGTCTGTGAAATTTTCCTGGTCGAGGGTGAATCCGCCGGCGGTTCCGCCAAACAGGCGCGTAACCGAAACTTTCAAGCAATCCTTCCCATGAAGGGAAAAATATTAAACGTGGAGAAAGCGCGGCTCGATAAGATTCTAGCCAACGATGAAATACGCACAGTGATCTCGGCCCTGGGCGCCGGCATCGGCGAAGAGTTCGATATCGCCAAATTGCGTTATCATAAAGTAGTGATTATGGCTGATGCCGACGTTGACGGTTCGCACATCCGTACGCTGGTGCTGACATTTTTTTACCGCCAGATGCCTAAACTGATCGAAGACGGGTATATCTATATCGCCCAGCCGCCGTTATACCGGATCAAAAGAAAAGACCACCAGGAATATATTCATACGGAAAAAGAAATGGGCGATATTATTTTACAGTTGGGCACCAACGCGGTGAAATTGCGTAAAACCGGCAAGGGCGAAAGTTTCTATTCCGCCAAAGACACGGAAAAAATCATCAACAATATGATGGAGTTGGAGCACTTGAGTCTTTCCTTAGAGCGTAAAGGTATCGCGTTCGTCGATTACCTTAACGCAATCGATGAGAAAAAGAAAAAGTATCCGGTATACCGGCTTAACGTTAATCACAAGCCTACTTTCGCTTACGATGACGACGATCTGACTAAAAAAAGCGGCGAGGAAGAGCCTAACACCGTAGAAATTTTTGAGGCTTATGATATTAAAGCCATAAATGAGAGCCTGAATAAATTAGGTATAACCTTAAAAGATTATTTTGTCGAAGACAAAGATAAATTTATTTTGAAAAACGAAGAAGCCGACGAAGAAATACCCTGCCAAAACCTTAAAGTAGTTTATGAGTCGGTGAAAAAAATCTCTACCAAAGGGATGAGTATCCAGAGGTATAAAGGTTTGGGTGAAATGAATCCGGAGCAGCTTTGGGAAAGCACCATGGATCCGGCGAGAAGGACCCTGATCAAGGTCGCCTTGGAAGACGTGGTGGAAACCGACCGCATTTTTAATATTCTGATGGGCGAAGAGGCGGAGCCGCGCCGGAAATTCATCCAGGAACACGCTCATGAAGTGAAGAATTTAGATGTTTAATTCGGCCGGATAATTAAAAGGCCGATAATAATCGGTTAAGGCTAGGGTTAGGCTCTCCTTCGCTTTTTGAGCTTCGGAGAAGTCTCGCCGAAGCCTTTGGCGAAGGCGGAAAGCCGGTTTAGGTTAAGGTAAGGGTTAAGGCTAAAAAATAAAACCATTACCTTTACCATAGCTCATACCGGCATCGTTACCCTAACCCAATCAAAATAAACATATGCCCGACAACGTCCCTATACAAGAAAAAGTTTTGTCGCGCGATCTCGAAGAAGAGATGAAGGATTCCTACCTTTCCTATTCGATGAGCGTTATTATCGGCCGCGCCCTGCCCGACATCCGCGATGGGCTTAAGCCCGTGCACCGGCGGATCATGTACGCGATGCACGAGCTGCATCTGCATCATTCCAATCCCCATAAAAAATGCGCCCGCGTGGTCGGTGAAGTTTTGGGTAAATATCATCCGCACGGAGATATCGCCGTTTATGACGCGTTAGTGCGCATGGCTCAGGATTTTTCTTTGCGCTATCCGCTGGTCGACGGCCAGGGAAACTTTGGTTCGATTGACGGCGACCCGCCGGCAGCGATGCGATATTCTGAAGCGCGCCTGACGCGTATCGCCGATTATGCCCTGCAGGATATCGATAAGGATACGGTTAACTTTTTCCCCAATTTTGACAATTCTTTGATGGAACCGGAGGTTTTGCCTTCGGTGATCCCGCAGCTTTTAGTCAATGGCGCCAGTGGTATCGCCGTAGGCATGGCGACTAATATTCCCAGCCACAACATCGCCGAAGTCTGCGATGCCATCGCTTATATTATCGATAATCCCGGCGCGAGCATCAAAGAGCTTTGCCGTTATATCAAGGGGCCGGATTTTCCCACCGGCGGCATCATCTGCGGCAAGAGCGAAATCATGAGGATGTATCAAGAAGGTAAGGGTAAGCTTACCGTCCGCGCTAAAGCCACAATCGAACATGAAAAAAACCGCGCGCAGATTGTGATTACCGAGATTCCCTATCAGCTTAACAAAAGCAATCTGATGGAATCTATCGCTAATCTTATTAACGAAAAGAAAATAGAAGGCATTTCTGATTTGCGCGACGAATCGGATAAGGATGGTATAAGGATTGTGCTGGAAGTCAAACGTGACGCCCAGCCGGAAATAATTCTTAACCAGCTTTATAAGCATACTAATTTAGAGACAACCTTCGGCGCGATTTGTTTGGCGATTGTCAATCGCAAACCGCAGATTTTAAATTTAAAAGAATTTTTAAGCCATCACGTGACTTTCCGCAAGGAAGTTATTGTGCGCCGGACTAAATTCGAACTCGACAAAGCGCAGCAGCGCGCCCATATCCTGGAAGGGTTAAAAATCGCGCTGAAGTTCCTCGATGAAGTGGTTAAACTTATACGGAAATCCAAAAGCCCCGAGGAAGCCAAGGCCGGGCTGATGGATAAATTCGACCTGTCCGATGCTCAAGCTCAGGCAATCCTGGAAATGCAATTACAGCGGCTCTGTGCTTTAGAGCGGGAGAAGATCGAACAGGAATATCTGGAATTGATTAAGAGGATAGAATATTATAATTTGATTTTAGCGTCGGAGAAAAAACAGGAAGCTTTGATTAAAGAAGAGCTGAAAGAAGTGAAAGAAAAATTTTCCGATCCGCGCCGCACCGAGATCGTCGCGCAAAAAGAAGAGATCGAGATAGAAGATTTGATCGTGGAAGAAGATATGGTAGTAACAATCACCGGCTCCGGCTATATCAAGCGCCAGCCGCTGACCGCTTACCGGCAGCAGCGCCGCGGCGGACGCGGGGTAACAGCGATGACCACGGCGGAGGAAGATTTTGTCGAACATCTGTTTGTCGCTTCCAGCAAGGACACGCTGCTTTATTTTTCCAATGAAGGAAGGGTTTTTCCCACCAAAACCTATGAGATTCCCGTGGGCACGCGCCAGGCCAAAGGCCGCTCGCTGGTTAATTTACTGAATTTAGGAAACCAGGAGAAAATCACCGCTGTCCTTTCGGTGAAAGAATTCGACGACAAGCGGTGTATTTTTATGGCTACGCAAAAGGGTGTCGTCAAGCGTTCTTCCCTGGATTTATTCGCCAATGTGCGCAAGAACGGTATTTGCGCCATTACTTTAGAAAAAGGCGACCAGTTGATCGGCGCGGGGCCATGTTCCGAAAACGACCAGGCGATTTTGGCTACCAAAAAAGGCCTGGCCATACGTTTTAACACCAAGGATATCCGTCCTACCGGCCGCCAGTCACAGGGCGTGCGCGGAGTGAAATTAATCAAAGATAATATCGTGATCGGCATGGTGCTTTTAGAGGGGACGCTGAAAAAAGAAGATTTTTACCTTATTACCGCTACTTCCAAGGGGTTCGCCAAGAGGACCGATATCGACGAATACCGGATACAATCACGCGGCGGCAAGGGCATAATCAATATCAAGCTTTCCGAAAAAATCGGCCAAGTAGAAGGATTAGTCCTGGCGCAGGAAAACGACGAGTTGATGTGTATCACCCAAAAAGGTATTCTTATCCGCTCCAAAGTAAAAGACATCCGTTCTTCCGGCCGTTCTACCCAGGGCGTTAAGATTATCAATCTTGACGAAGGCGATAAGCTTGCCATGATTGCCCGTATTATACCGGAAGACTAATTTTTATTTTTTACGAAGTAAAAAATAAAAATCTGTCCGCTTGCGCGGATTATAGAGAATATAGAAAATAAAAAGCGGGAAGCCTGGTCTATCCGGGCAAGCCGCGGTCTTTTATAATTACTACGTCCCCATCGTCTAGCCTGGTTTAGGACATCGCCCTTTCACGGCGACGGCGCCAGTTCAAATCTGGCTGGGGACGCTTTTTTTGGAAAAGTAGTTCTTCAGCCCAAGCGAGGCCAGTTCTCTCGCCTGCACTTCGTTCGGCGGGATTTCGCTGGATAGCGGCATTACGGTGCTCAAAAATCTGGCTGGGGACGTTTTATTTTTTACTGCGTAAAAAATAAAACCTTTCCGCTTCGCGGGTGCAAAAACTAATGAAAATTAACCTCAGTTTCGATAAATACCTCCAATTATTCAGTAATCTTAACGTTCATGAACGATACGGGCTTATTCTGGCCGCGATACTGGTTTTAGCGGTTTTTCTGCGGATTTATCAAAGGAGAAGAAACCGAAAGGGCAAAGAAGCTGTTTCGGCCGGGCCGGACACTGAGTCACCATGCAAAACAAAGAAATTTTTCTGGCTGAAACTGGGGCGAAAAGAAAAAACGGGAAAATTATTACCAGAAGGAGAAAACGCTCCGGCATCAAGGCCAAAACGGTTGTTGGGCGCGACGATTCTCGGCTGTGTTAATCTTTTTGTTTTTGGCCTCATCCCCTGCGGCGGCCTTATTTTTGTTTATTTTAAAACGGATTCAGAATTAGCCTCGATGCTGCAGACGATGCTGCTTGATACTTTAAATCTGGAGCTTACGGAAGTTCAATTTAAACAGGCGGTATTAACGCAGGCGATGCTGTCCCTTCCTTTTGTGCTTTCCGGGATCGGCCTCCTTTCAGGGAAAGAATGGGCAAGAAAATTTACCGTCATCTGTGCTTTTATAATCGCGCTTTTGATCGCCGCTTCCATTTTTTTCAATCCCGCACTGATTAAAGAAGGTATTTTACAGATAATTTATCCGGGAATCCTTATCTTCTATCTTACCAATAAAAATGTGACGGAATATTTTAAACAAATTATTTCGCGAAAATAACGCGAAATAATTAGGTTTTATTTCGTTAAAGCCGGAGATGGTGGGTAATTTAAATTCGGCCTTATGCGAAATGAAAATTTAGGACGAATCTAAATTATATGTGTGGAATATTCGGATATATCGGAAAAGGAAGACCAATGTCAGCGTTGGTTGACGGCCTGGCACGGTTGGAATACCGCGGTTATGATTCCTGCGGTATCGCCGGCCTGGAAAACGGGAAAATTTTTTTAAAAAAAAGGCCGGGCAAGATCAACCAGTTGAGAGAGGAAATAAAAAATCACCTCAGCGATAAATTATTATTAGGAATTTTACATACCCGCTGGGCGACCCATGGAAAACCCAACCAGGCAAACGCTCACCCCCATCTGGATTGCCACCACGATTTCGCCATAGCGCATAACGGCATCATCGAAAATTACCTGAAATTAAAAGACGAATTAATCGGCGCCGGCCATAAATTTGCCAGTGAAACCGATACGGAAGTCATTGTCCATCTTATCGAAAAATTCTATAAGGGGTCATTCGAGGAAGCGCTGATTAAAACCGTAGCGAAACTCGAAGGTTCTTTTGCTGTAGCGGTTATTTCCCGGTATCATCCGGAAAAGCTTATCGGCGCGAGAAAGGGAAGCCCTTTGATTGTCGGTATTGGGAAAAACGAAAATTTCTTTGCCTCAGATATCCCGGCCCTGCTGCCTTTTACCAAAAAAGTTATATATCTTAATGACGGAGAAATCGCCGTTTTAACCAGGAACAATGTTAATATTTTTTCTTTTAGCGCAAAACCATTAAAATCCAGGATTGAAAAGGTAAAATTAAAGGCCGAAGATGCCCAGAAAAAAGGGTACGAGCATTTTATGCTCAAAGAAATCAATGAGCAGCCGGAAGTCCTTAAGAAAACATTTTCGCTGTATTGCAAAAACAATAAGTTGAATTTTCCCGACCTTAGTTTCAGACCCAGTTACCTGAAAAATATCAAAAAAATTTTTATTACTGCATGTGGTACAGCTTACCATGCCGGATATGTGGCGAAGTACTTTTTGGAACAATACTGCGGCGTGGACGCCGAAATTGATACCTCCAGCGAGTTTCGCTACCGCAAACTGAATATCAAACAAGGGGATTTACTGATAACAATTTCTCAATCGGGAGAAACTGCCGATACCCTGGCGGCAGTAAGAGAATTCCGGAGGAAAGGCGGCAAGGCGTTAAGTATCTGCAATGTTTTAGGTTCCAGCCTCGTTAAGGAAAGCGACGGTCTTATTTATACTCTGGCGGGGCCGGAGATCGGTGTGGCTTCCACCAAGGCCTATACCGCGCAGATTTTCTCGCTTTATTTATTCGCGCTATATTTAGCCGGGATAAAGAAGAGTCTTACGAAAAATCAGATACAGGCAACCCTGAACGAGCTTTCGAAAATTGCCGATTATCAAAAAGAAATTTTGGATAAATGCGTGCAAGTGCAAAGAATAGCCAATAAGTTTTCTAAGCTGGGGTCATTTTTATTTTTGGGAAGAGGAATCAATTATCCTTCGGCCTTGGAGGGAGCGCTAAAGCTTAAAGAAATTTCTTATATACCCGCCGAAGGGTACCCCGCCGGCGAGATGAAGCACGGGCCCATCGCTCTGATTGACGAATACCGTGCCGTAGTTTGTATCGCGCCCCGGGATAATTTGTATGAAAAAATGGTTTCCAATATGCAGGAAGTGAAGGCCCGGCGGGGCAATGTTTTCGGCATTTTAAATTACGGCGATAAGGAAGCGAGTTTACTCGCCGACGAAGTGATACATATTCCACATTTAAAAAACCAGTTTTTGAGCCCGCTTTTAGTAGCGGTGGCCTTGCAGTTATTCGCTTATTATGCGGCGAAACACATCGGCTGCGATATCGACCAGCCGAGAAACCTGGCGAAGTCGGTGACGGTTGAGTAGATTTTTTAAAAAGATAACCGAAAGACCAAAAAACGGAAAAACGAAAAGACCATATGCCAGTGTTAAGTTTTTTGGTTTTTCAGTTTTTCGGTTCTTAGGTGCGAGCGGAGCGAGCCATGAAAGTTATTGTTGCTACAGTCTGTGAACATGCCTGGGTGGAAAACGGCTGCCTTTCTCTCTGTCGCACTTTTGACAGCATCTCGGCGGATAAATTTCCCTATACTTTGCCCCGAATGGGTATCGCTATAAGGCTGTTGGCCCGGCGTAGCGAAGCCGGCGAGCATAAAATAGCGATTCATATTGCCGATGCCGACGGGAAAGAGTTGATGCGGGCCGATTGGAATTTAAACGTTGCCGTGCCTTTGGAATTAATACCCGAATCTTCTTTTTCCTTCGCTCTCAACGGGCAAAACGTTGTATTTTCGGCGGCCGGCGATTATGCCGTTGATGTGATAATCGATTCAAGAGTGGAAGTAAGTATCCCGATATATGTTAGGGAGAAAAGCGGAAGTAAGACCGGCTAAAATAAATTTTAAATTTAGCATTGAACAATGGCCATTTTAAATTGTGCTGACCAGTTGGTCCCAATGATAATTGTTCAATGATCAATGTTCAATTTAAAATGAATTATTCGCTGATTTCATGCTATATTTAATCGCCACCCCCATCGGTAATTTAGAAGATATAACCTTGCGGGCCTTACGTGTGTTAAAAGAAGTCGATTTAATTTTAGCCGAGGATACGCGCAAAACCGGTATTCTCTTAAAATACTTTAATATTGAAAAACCCCTGGCAAGTTTTCACGACCACAATGAAGCGCAAAAAATACCCTGGGTAATCGAAGAGTTAAAAAAAGGCAAAAATATCGGCTTGGTGTCCAGCGCCGGCATGCCGACAGTTGCCGATCCCGGGTATAAATTGATAAAAGAATGCCGTAAGCAAAATTTACCGCTTACCGCTTTACCCGGCGCCTCAAGCGTGGTCAACGCTTTAAGCTTAAGTTCGATGCCCCATGACAAATTTATTTTTCTCGGGTTCCTCCCCCGCAAGAGCGGCGAGCGGAAAAGGGTATTGGAAACGGCGAAAAATTTCCCACACGCGATTATTTTTTTAGAATCACCGTTTAGGATCAACAAGACTTTGTCCGACTTGGCGGAAATATTTGGCGACAAATATATCAGCGTTGCCCGGGAAATGACCAAAAAATTTGAAGAAATCAGAGAATCGGCCGTTACCGAAGCGATAGAACATTTCAAAAAAACTCAACCTAAAGGAGAATTCGTTTTGATTATCGATAACCATCAGTGATGTTATTCCGCTTCGTTGCTTGGAATAAAAATATGCTTTGCGCATTTTTATTCCACTACGCGGGATTAATCCGACTACAGTTTTTTCCTCCGCGTGTGGCGCTTGGAAAAAACTAAGTCTCATTAAGGAGGGAAAGATGATTACTTATGACGATTTCGCGAAATTGGAATTCAAGGTAGGTAAAATTTTAGAAGCAACCGACCATCCCAACGCGGATAAACTGCTGGTTTTAAAAGTCGATGTCGGTGATAAAAGCTTGCAGATGATTGCCGGCGTAAAAGGTTTTTACGCGCCGCAGGATTTAATCGGCAAATATGTCGCGGTGCTGGCTAATTTAGAGCCGCGGCCGCTGCGGGGAGTGGAGTCGCAGGGGATGGTATTGGCGGCTTCCACGGCCGATAAAACGCAACTGTGTTTTGTAGTTCCGGATAAAGAAATCGCCGTAGGGAGTGTTATAAAATAAAGGATTAGTTTAAAATAATATTAATTTTAAATTTAGCATTGGGCAATGATCATTTTAAATTGGCTTAATACTTTTTTTGATGATAATTGTTCAATGGTCAATGTTCAATTTAAAATGACAATCAATATAAAACATATTATCAAGGAGAAAAATTGAACAGGTCGGTGAGCTTAAAAGTATTCGGTTGGGGGTTTATTATTTTTTCTCTCCTCTGCGCGGCTATTGTTTTCCAGCTTGCTCGGGCCCAGAATAAATTAATGGCGGCTTTTAACTGGGAAGTTACCTATAATTTCTGGGCCGGTTTATTTTTCGGCGGTATGGCGATGGCGATATTTCTTTTTGCCACCGGCGTAGGGCTGCTTAAACGAAAATTATGGGCTTATTACGCCGCCTTGTTAATTCCGATCATGGGAATTCTCGGTATGATCTGGAATATCTGGTTTTTTGGAGGGCAGTTTTACTCGGCCGGAGAATTGGCTGCCTTCTTTTTTGCTTACGCGCTTATCTTTTTATTTTTTACCGCTTCAAAAACAAGAAATATTTTCGGCATAACCGAAGTAGCGATAAAAAATCTGAGGTCGTTACCGAAAATATTAACTGTTACTTTAATTATATTAGTTTTCGCACACATTTTGAGTATACCCGCTTGGTTTTTATACGTTAACGCGAGGTACGGCCATTTTCCTTCCCTGGTTAGGCTTAAGCCTCTTCCGGCGGCATATTATGTGGAAGACCGAAAATTTATTTACCGAGATTGCGAACCGGTAATAATTTTTAATTATACCATCTGGCTGCCGAAAGATTTAAAGATGAAGATGCTCTATAAAAGTAAGGAATTCGGCTGGGAAGCGGTTTTAGCCAACGGCGAAGAACCTGCCGCGACAATGACTTTATTCCTCAACGATAAAGGCGCCGGATATCTTATTCCCTTCAGCAAGGCATTACGGTTTGATTCCGTATACGGCCTGGAAAAAAAGATAAATTACCCGGCCAGCAGCCCGCTTTATTTCGCCCTCAAAAGCGCGGCAAATTTAACACCCAAGTATATTGAAGAAGCAGCCGGCGCCAACTGGAAGGGATTTATCAAAAGCGATTATTCCCAAAAAAATGCAAGGAAGATTATCGACTGTTCCCTTTATGATAAAAAGGAAAAACAGATGTGCGGCATTACGTTTATTCTTAAGGATAAAACCGCGAGCCTTGAACGCGCCCGGAGCATTATCGCGTCTCTGAAGTTTAATGAAGCTAAGATATCTTCCCGCGTATTTTTCCAACAAGGGCAAAAAGCCCTGACGGAAAAAAACTATACCTTAGCCGCGTTAAGTTTTTTAAACGCGCTTTACGGGGAAGATAAAAATCCCGAATACGCTTATTGGCTGGCGCTGTCATTATCGCGGGATGACGCCGGGCCGGGCCGAAAAACGCGCCGGGAATCGGCGAAGAACTTTTTAATTTACGCTCTCAATTTAAAACCGGATTACGCGCCGGCCGCCGCGCTGTTGAAGGAGATAGAAAGAACGCAGGGGTAATAAAACTTGGCCCACCGTTTCGCGGCGGGGCTTAGTTTTATTGTACTAAACCACTGACGAAGGCGGAGGCAATTCACTTGCGCGAAACATTTCGTGGTTTCCGAATTATATATTAACAAAACGGGGGGATAGTGTCAAAACCCATCGAGAACAGAAAGGAGGTAGTATGAACAAGTTCATAAAAAATTATATGGGATATTTTTTGGTAAGTGTAGCAGTAATGGCAGCCGGCATGATTATCGGCGTTTCCCTGATTTCCGGGGCAAAAATCGTTGCCACGGCAATTTATGAGAAGAATTTTCCCGGCCTGGAAAAAGCCATCAGCGACTCATCGTTTAAAATGAGGCCGCCTTCGCTGCCGCCGGTCAAAACGCTTCAACCGGGAGAAAAAAAGGTAGAAGGGGTAGGGCCGGGGACAAACGCGGTCAAGGGCGATAAAAAAGCCAAAGTTTTATTGGTTGAATTCAGCGATTTTCAATGCCCTTTTTCCAAAAGGTTTTATAAAGATATTTTTCCCCAAATTGAAAAAAACTATATCGAGACAGGTAAGGTTCAATTTGCTTATCGGGATTATCCTTTGTCTTTCCATCCTTTCGCGATACCCGCGGCGATTGCCGCCCGCTGCGCCGGAAAACAAAACAAGTATTGGGGGATGTTTAATAAATTAACCGAAGCGGCGTCTCTGGACGATAAATCATTGAACCAATGCGCCAGAGATATTAAATTGGATCTGGTTCAACTTGACGCTTGTCTATCCGATAAAACAATCAAAGAAGACATAGGGAAAGATTTTAAAGAAGCGAATCGGTTCGGTGTTTCCGGCACCCCGGCATTTTTTATCAACGGAAGGTTTATCGAAGGCATGTCTTCTTACGAGGTATTTCAAAAAATAATCGATGAGGAGCTTGCTAAAACAAATGCCGGCGTTGTCGCTGTGGCGAAACCAAAAGGCCAGGAAACGAAAAACCAAAATAAATAATACAACATTTACATGTAGAACATTTAGAACATGTAGGAAAACAGCAATGGATACTACATTCCCTAATATGTTCTACATGTGAAAAATTTATTATGAAAACCGAATACATCATTGTTAATACCAACGGCAATAACGATATCGTCGATATAACCAAGAATTTAGAAAGTATTATAAATGAGGCAAAACTAAAAGACGCCATCTTATTCTTAAACGTTATCGGTTCAACCGCGGCCCTGACTACGATGGAATATGAATCGGGCCTGGAGAAGGACTTAAAGCAGGCCATTGATAAGCTTATCCCGTTTAAAAAAGACTACGCCCATAATGCTACCTGGTCAGACGATAACGGCCACGCTCATTTGAGAAGCTCTTTTATAAAAACAAACTTTTTTGTTTCGGTAAGCGGCGGAAAACTCGATTTGGGCACCTGGCAGCAGGTGGTGCTCATTGATTTCGATACTCGGCCGCGCGAACGTAAAATTGTGGTGAAGATTGTGATATAAATTTAGAGTAACGGTACCGATGGCTACGGATAAAGATACGTTAATCGTAAACCGGTTGCCCGCCTAGCCGAGCTAGGCGAGGCTGGCGTAACTCGAAACGTCAATCGTCATTCGGCTGTCGTCAAAAAGCCGATAAACGATAAACGGTAACCGTAACGAGCCGCGCAACCGATTAACGAAAGACGAGAAATAATGGACTTAAAGCAGCCCATTGAAACTTATGATTTAGTTTTTCTTGACCTGGAGACTACCGGCCTTGAGGTTGTTACCGGCGATGCCATCTGCGAGATCGGGGCAATCAAGATAAAAAGCCGCGAACCAAGAGATAAGTTTCATACCCTGGTTAATCCCGGCCGCCGCATCCCCGTCGAAGCTTACCAGATTCACAAGATTTCCGAAGCCGAGGTAAAAAGCGCCCCCCTTTTTCCGGATATTGCCGAAAAATTAATTGCTTTTCTGGCCGACAGCGTCCTTCTGGTTTACAACGCCGATTTTGACATCGGATTTCTTAACCACCACCTGAAGAAAATAAATTATCCTCCGATTGATTTGCCGGTAATCGATATTTTAATCATGGCCAGGAAAACCTTAAAGCTCGCCAAATACAATTTATCGGAAACCGCCGCCTTCTTTAATTTAAAATCCGAAGATACGCTACATCGGGCGATGGCCGATACGGCGTTAACGGCGCGGGTTTTTTTTAAATTAATCGACATCCTTAAAGCCAACAAACTGGATTGCCTGTCCGATTACCTCACTCTTTACGGGCATAACGACGATGTTTTTAAAACCAGGCAAATGTCGAAAAAATTGTTGATTAAAGAAGCGATTGCCAAAAAAATGGAATTAAAATTGCGTTATTTTTCCCCGGGAAATACAATCGAAGAATCGCGCATCAAGCCCTTGCATATCATCGAAGAAAAAAACACCGCGAGCTTCTGGTTCAAACTGCCCGCCGGCAACAGCGTCCAGATACCGTTCAATAATATTTTTAATATCGAGATAATTATTTGAGGGCCGGGTATTTCCGACCCTCAAATAATTATGTAAAAAATGTCCTACGCCGACTGCTTCGCCGCCGCCCTGGCAAAAATCAATAAAGCCGAGCTGATTACGGGGGATAGGGAATTTAAGGAAGTGGAAGGGGAAGTGAAGGTGGTTTGGCTGTGAGCCACTTTTATTAAAATATAACCAAGCTGCGTTGAATTTTAACAAGGAAGAAGAACGGCCGATTTTGTTCCGTGAAGGCAAAGAGCGGCAAGCTATTTTACGGATTCGTGTAAATCAGCAGTTTTTTAGAACAACTATTCTCGCGAGCTATAATTTTAGCTGCGCCATTACCGGACTTACGAATAATGACCTTCTAGTTGCTTCTCATATTATGCCTTGGTCAAAAGATGAAAAAAACCGATTGAATCCCAGAAACGGTATTTGTCTAAATGCTTTACATGATAGGGCGTTTGACAGAGGTTTGATTACGATTGCCCCGGACTACACAATAAAAATATCGCCCAAATTGCGAAATTATTATAATGAGCATTTTGTCTCAATGGCGCTTAAGCAATATGAGGGACTTCATATAAATCTTCTCTCAAGATTCCTTCCCGATCCAGCTTTGCTGGGATTTCATAACGCTGAAATTTTTCAAGAATAAAGATATTTTTCCATATCTTCATGCCCAAAGACAAAACGTTAAATTTTAAAACCCGCCCTTTTATAATTTGCTATGAATTCACTCTATATTTTGGTAAAATACCTCTAGAAAAATAGATTATAGACTGACCCCGCCCTTTTGGCTGGGTGGTTAGATAAAAAAGCGGTTCTATTGTAATTCCAAAGCGGTTATTATAAAGAAAAGCTTAATTTACCAATAGCGCCAAAAGGGCGGGGTTCAATTCGACTACACTCGTTTTCTGCGCCTTTGGCTTGAAAACGAGTAAGTTTCATTGAGGGAGGTTACTATGGACGATATTTTAGAGATATTGGAGCAAAACGCGCGGACATCAATGGAAGATTTGGCTAAACTTACCGGAAAAACCAAAAAAGACGTGGCGGCGGCGATAAAAAATTATGAGAAGAAAGGGGTAATTGTAAAATACAAGACCGTCATCGATCGAAGCAAAACAAAAAATAACGGCGGAGTAACCGCGCTCATCGAAGTCAAGGTGACGCCGCAAAAAGATGTCGGTTTTGACGGCATCGCCGAACGCATCTACAAATTTCCCGAAGTAAAAAGTTGCTACCTTCTTTCGGGGACGTACGATTTACTCCTTTTGATCGAAGGTAAAGATATCCATACGGTAGCCAATTTTGTTTCGGAAAAATTGGCGCCACTCGATTCGGTAAAGGGCACTTTCACCCATTTTATGCTTAAGAAATATAAAGAAGACGGCGTAATGATTGCGGGCGAGGAGAAGAATAAACGATTGGCGATAACGTATTAAATGAGACTTCGATTTTTCCAAGCCCGAAGGGCGCAGGGAAAATCGGTAGTCGAATTAAACCCCGCCCTTTTGGCTGGGGTAATTGGATAAAGAAACGGTTTATTACAATTTTAAGGGAGTCATTTTTAAAAAAAGTCTAATTTAACGATAACGCCAAAAGGGCGGGGTTTTCACCGCCTTCCTTAAATAATTATTTTAGGGAAGCGGGATCCCGCCAAAGGCGGGAAATTCGCAGACGGCCTTGGCATCTAAAATGTCAAGGCCTATGATTTAAGAAATTTGGTAAAATTTCCTAAATCATCTGCTCATTAAAGGAGGTACACATGGCGGAAGAGAATATAAAAGTACCATCGGAACAGGAAAAAAGTTGTGGTTGTGGTTGCGGAAAAGATCTCAAAACAATGCAGATACCTCTGGGGGTTAGCTTTATAGTATTGCTTATCGCCTGCGCGATAATCGGGGTTATCATCTTCAGTATATGATTGCGGAAAAGATTAGAAAATTAGCGCCTTCGGGAATAAGGCAATTCTTTGACCTTGTCCTGGGGATGCCGGAAGTTATTTCTCTGGGCGTGGGCGAGCCGGATTTTATTACCCCCTGGCGTATCCGGGAAAAAGCGATTACCGCTTTGGAGGAAGGCTACACCTCGTATACTTCCAACAAAGGTTTAACGGTATTGCGCCGGGGAATCTGCGCTCATTTGCAAAAAAAGTTTTTCCTTAAGTACAATCCGGAAGAGGAAATTCTTATTACTGTAGGTGTAAGCGAAGGCCTGGATTTAGCCATGCGGGCAATCCTGGATCCGGGCGATAAAGTCATCGTACCGGCCCCTTATTATGTAGCCTATCCGGCCCTGGTCGAGATTGCCGGAGGAAAACCCCTGCTGTTAGAAACATCCGATCGGGAGGACTTCAAGATAAATATTGGTCATTTAGAAGAATTAGTAAAACAAAACCCCAAAGCGATTATTCTTAATTATCCTTCTAATCCTACCGGCACTACCTATACTAAAGCGGAGCTTAAAAAACTGTGCCGTGTCCTGGCAAAAAAAGAAATTATTATCATAACCGATGAAGCTTACGATGAGTTGACTTACCAGAACAACCATTTTCCCGTGGCGGCATTCGATAAAAAGATACGAAACCGGACCATCATGCTTAACGGTTTTTCTAAGGGCTACGCGATGACCGGTTTCCGCGTGGCTTACGCCTGCGCCAATAAAAAAATTATTGAGGCGATGACTAAAATCCATTCTTTTTCCATGCTCTGCGGCCCGATTCTTTCCCAGGTCGCCGCGACCGAAGCATTGCGTTGCGCGCAAGAGGTGACGGAGATGAGGCAGGAATATAAGCGGCGGCGTGATTTTATGTTTAAGGAGCTGAACCGTATCGGTCTTGCCTGCCATTTGCCTACGGGCGCGTTTTATTGTTTCCCTTCGATAAAAAAAAGCGGCCTTTCCAGCCTTGATTTTGCCCGGCGCCTTCTTTTCGAGGAAAAAGTTGCCGTGGTCCCCGGCACGGCCTTTGGCGAAAAATACGGCGATTTCGTGCGCATGTCCTACGCCACCAGTTTTGATAATTTGAAAGAAGCGATTATCCGGATGGAAAGGTTTATGAGTAAATTAGACTAGAGACCTTAAATTTCATTTTAAATTGTTCATTGGGCATTGACCATTTTAAATTTTAGAAAATGATAAATGTCCAATGATCAATGATAATTTTAAAATGAATTAATCATCGGTTTTCGGTCAAAGAAAATAATGACGATAAAACATATAAAAATTGGTAAAAAAATGATCGAAGCTTTACTTATGCCGCTGGGGGCAAAAAACCTCATCGTTTTACGCGGCCGCCGCGGATATGTGATGTGCGGTTATCTTAATCTTTCTGCGGCCAATAAATTCCACGACACAGCGGTAAAAATTACCGGAGTCGCCACTATTAATGAAGCCCTGGCTGCGAAAGCCCATTCCTTAAGTTCCGCCGCCAGGAAATCAGGTATCTATAAAGGCCAGCCGGTGCGGGAAGTGTTGAAAATCATCGCCTGAAAGAGAATGTAGGGGCGAAACTATCATTCGACTTCACTCAGGACAAGTTGTTTTCGCCCGTAACCATATGATTTTTATTATGGGAATATTATTTTTGTTATTTTTTTACGGAACGAAACATAGATTTTTCGGGCAGCTGCATAGAGCCGCCCCTACAATATTTGTTTTATTCGGTTACTTATTTCTATCCGGCTGCGCCACTCCCCCGGCCCAGCTTTCTTTAGGGCAGATCGAATCGGCTTACAACAATGCCGTTTCTTCCGGCGAGGCAAAACTCGCTAAAAACCCCGGCGATACCGGCTTGCGCCTTAAACTGGGCGAATTCCACTACCAATTTAATAATTATGACAAGGTAAAAGTTTTATTGAGTGGCATAGACGATAAGCGCGCGAAAATAATTTTAGCAAAAGCTTTAACCCATCTTAAGGAATATACCGCGGCCCTGGAAATTTTTGAGCAGTTCGGGGAATTAAAAGACGATGAATATCTGTATCTTTACGCCGCCGCTCTCGAAGGCCAGAATCTATTTCCCAAAGCGACGCTTATTTATAACAAAACCGGCGGGATTTTTAAAGAAAAAGCCCGGGAGCGCATAAAACAGATCGGGCTTACGGTTGAAGAAGGGATTCCCCCGGATATAAAAAACACCTTGCGCAAATACGCCGATTTTATCTCCGCCATCGATAAAGAAGAAGCGGTGATTTTGCGTTCCGATGAAACGATGGAGATATTCGACAACAATACCTCGGTTTCCGAAATCCATCTGGCGCAGCAAGTGCTTAAAGAAAAAGGCAAGGACCTGGCGGAGGTAGAGATCGGCTATGATTCTACCGATGAGCGCGTGGAGCTGGAATTTGCCCGCACTATTACGGCTGACGGTAAAATCGTTTACGCCGGCAGGGAAAATACGCGCGATGTCAGCAAATACATGAATTTTCCGCTTTACAGCAACGCCCGGGCGTTTATTATTTCCATGCCCTCGGTAGATATCGGCGCGGTTATCGAATATAAAGTAAAAGTTTATTCCTCAAAGCTTATCACCGGCGATAAATTTTCTTTTATCTACCGCTTGCGTGAACAATATCCGGTAGTTTCGGCCGATTTTCAATTAATTACTCCCGCGGCGCGCAAAATCAATTTTAAATTTTTAAACCGGGAATACGCGGGCAATTTTAACCTGAACCCTTTAATCCAGGAAAAAAACCATAAGAAAATATACCGCTGGTCTTTCGAAAAAATTGACCCGATTATTCCCGAGGAGAATATGCCGCCGGTCTGCGACGTCAACGCGGCGTTCGCCGTTTCTTCCTTCAAAACATGGGACCAGCTTTATCAATGGTGGTACCCTTTGTTCAAAGATAAAATAAATCTCAACAAGGAAATAAAAGCGTTTGTCAAAACGCTTACCCGGGATGCCGCCGGGCCCCTGGAGAAGGCGCGTAAAATTTATGAATTTTGCAGCCGCCAGGTCCGTTACGTGGGTATCGAGTACGGCCAGAGCGGTTATGAACCGCATCGTGCCGACGATATTTTTCTCAACCGTTACGGCGACTGTAAGGATAAGGCGACTCTTTTAGTGGCGATGTTAAGAGAAGCGGGATTAACCGCTTACCCGGTTTTAATCCCCACGCGTGGCCTTTACCCGATTGCGGAAGATTTTCCCCAGGTTAATTTTAATCACGCGATTGCCGTTCTTTTTTACGAAGGAAAATATATCTTTATGGACGGGACGGCGATGACCACTTCTTTTGGGGACCTACCCTTAGGTGACCAGGATAGGAAAGTCGTGGTTATCCAGGACGATACTTATAAAATCGTTACCACCCCCTTACTGGCTGATAACGAGCTTAATTTCAAGATGCGGGTAACGATTGATGAAAATGAGGATGCCCGCGTTGAAAGAGAAGTGCGTTCCCGGGGGTTTTTTTCCAGCAGCCGGCGGTATTATTTAAAATACACTCACCCTCAGGTGATCGAGGACGATATACGCGCGAAAATGACGCAAATCAGCCCCTTTTCCAAATTGCTGTATTATAAAATAGAGAACGTCGACGATTTTACCAAAGAACCTCTTTTGCGGTATACCTTCGACGCGAAAAAGCTGCTTAACCCAGCGGATAACTTGCGCGTATTATCGATTCTGGGCGATATCGATATCGACGTCACTTACGCGGCTAAAGACCAGCGCCAATTTGCCGTAGAATTTGATGGTATTTTTAAGGAAATCGCGCAAGTAAGGGTGAATTTACCGGTTAATTTGAAAGTTAAATTTTTGCCGCACGACAAAAATATTACCAACAACTGGTTTGTTTTTAAATCTCGCTACCGCAAAAACGAAGAACATCTGGAATTAACCAGAGAATTTTCGATAAGAAAAAGGATTGTGGAAAAGAAAGATTACCATGAATTTAAAAAACAGATGGAAGAGGCGTTTTATTTCCTGAAAGAAGAGATTATCTTAGAGAAAATATGAAAAAAAAGAAAAAGGACCTGGAAATATCGTTTTATGAAGGTTTGATCAAAGAACGCCCCGAATTCGTTCCGGCGCTGCATTCGCTGGGCGATGCCTACACGCGCCGGGGTTTTTATCAGGAGGGCTTGGAGGTCGATAAAAAATTAGTCCGCCTGCGGCCGGACGATCCGGTGGTGCATTATAATCTCGCCTGTAGTTTTTCTCTCACCGGAGAAATAGACCAGTCACTCGCTGAGTTAAAGAAAGCGGCGCTTTTGGGTTACGATGATTTCAGGTATATCTTAAAAGATTCCGATTTAGCCAACGTGCGCAAGCACCCGCAATTCAGCGAGTTTTTCGCAAAACTTAAAAAAACATAAAGCCGATGACACAGGATAATCGCCGAAAATATATACGAATATCCACGGTACTGCCGGTGGAGTTTTATATTTTAGATTCTAACGGCAAACAGGTTACGCCCTGGCTGCAGGGTTTCAGCCGCGACCTGAGTCGGAGCGGCATGGGCTTGATTGCCAATGACCTCTGGAGCGGTTTTGTCCCGAGGGTGAACTTTAAAGGCGCGCCGCTTAATTTAAAAATCAACCTTCCTTTTAAAAACAACTCCATTCCGATGTGCGCCCAGGTTGTCTGGTTCAGCCAAAAAAATGTCGATGATTTTACCCAATATTTCTTAGGTTTAGAATTTACCGGCCCGGACCGAATCGCGGCGGGTACAATTTTTCAATACGCGCTTTTTAAGCAGCGCCTTCCCTGGGCGATTGGCGCGCTGATGGTGATTTTATCCGCTGCTTCCTTATCTTTTTTCTGGAAATCGGAAATCGCCGCCCGGGAAAATAAAAGGCTGGTCAGTGAGTATGTCGATATCGCCGATAAATCCGCGTCCCTGGCGAAAGTTTTAGGCAAGGAAAAAAATACGGCGCTTCTTTTCCAGAAAAGGCAGAAAGAGCTCGCCGAAGAAATATCTTTCCTTCAGAATGATTTAGCCGATTGGCAGAAAAAATACGATTCGCTTTTTCAGGAACACCTCAAGGTTCAAAATGATCTTCAGCAAAATACTCAGGCATCGCGGCGCGAAGAAGACGGCCGGCAGAAAAACTTAGCGGAACAGAAGCTTTTGTTCCAGGCCCAGGGATTGATGAAAGAAAAAATCACTCGGCTCGGCGATGAGCTGGCGGCGGCGAAACGGGAAAATACATTTCTTAAAATTAAAGAACAGGAAATCATTGCCCAGGCCGACGGCACGCGTAAGGCGGCCGCGGAACTCGCGGCCGACAAAACCCGATTTTCCCGGAAGGTCATCGAAGGGATGTACGCCTGGATTAAAAACCGGCAAGACCTTAAAACCGGCCTGGTTTTAAGTTATGAAGGCGACGCCGACCTCGACCAGATGTGTTTCACTTATGACCAGGCCCTGGCGGCGATTTTATTTATTGAACAGGGCGATACGGCCGCCGCCGATAAAATTTTAAGTTTTTATCTAAAAACAATAAAATCCGGAGAAGATATTTTTAACGCCTATTACACTCAAGGGTCGGCCGCGGAATACGTCGTCCATTGCGGCCCTAACGCGTGGCTCGGCTTAGCGGTTTTAACTTATATCAAGAAAACAGGAGACGATAAATATTTACCCATTGCCGCAAAGGTGAGCGAATTTCTTTTGAGGATGATGGATTCCGACGGAGGGCTAAAAGGTGGGCCTAAAGAATCGTGGTATTCCACGGAGCATAATCTCGACGCCTGCGCTTTTTTTAATTTATTTTATGAGTTAAAAAAAGAGCCGCGCTATAAAACCGCCGCGCAAAAAATAAAAGGATGGATTAATAAATATTCTTATACCCAGCACGGCCCTCCCATAAAAAGAGGCAAGGGGGATGCCACCATTGCTACCGATACTTATGCCTGGTCCGTGGCGGCATTTTATCCTCAGGAGCTTTTGGAGATGAAAATGAATCCCGACGCGATTCTTGATTTTGCCGTGGACAATTGCGAAGTCGAGGTAAAATTTCTTCGTCCCGATCAGGAAGAAATCGCGGTTAAGGGTTTTGATTTCGCTAAAGTCAGAAATACCGCCCGGGGCGGCGTTGTTTCCGGCGAATGGACGGCGCAAATGATTTTATCGTTCGAGATTATGGCTGATTTTTATAAAGATAAAGACCGGGTAAAATATAATGATTATCTGCAAAAAGCTTTGCTGTCTTTCAATGAACTCGCAAAGATGGTTATTACTTCACCTTCCCGGCCCGGCAAGGTCGACCCCTGCCTTCCTTACGCTTCAAGGCCGTCTGCCGATACCGGCCACGGCTGGCGGACGCCCAAAGGCAACAGTACCGGTTCTTTATCGTCGACGGCATATTTTATTTTTGCTTATCGCGGCTATAACCCTTTAAAAGCGCAAAAATTAAGCCTATCGCTTGAAGATACAAAAACGGAATAAGAAATAATTTGTTAAAAACAAAACTCTTGTCCACAGATTACGCTAATTTAATCTGTGCTTTTGATTTTTTGTCCTATCGTAATTTATATTTTCAGTGTGATTGGTGTAATCTAGTGGTTAAAATTTATTTATATTGATTTTGAACAGAATCTCAAGGCTAAAAATAAAAACTGTAACCACATGATTACACGAGATTTCACTGATTAATTGATACAATCTGAGCAATCTGTGGACTATATTGTTTGGAAAAAATGGACGGTCAACTAACCAAACTATTACAGGATTTGATAAGGATTGATTCCCAGAATCCGCCCGGCAACGAAACCGCTATCATCGCTTTTATCAAAAATTACCTTAAAACCCTGGGCCTCGATTGCCGAATTTATGAATTCCAAAAAGGCCGGCCCAACCTGGTATGCTGTTTAAAGTCAAAAAACTCCCGCCGGAAACTTTTATTTACGCCCCACATCGACACGGTTCCCGCGACGGGTCAGTGGCGTTATCCGCCGCTGGCAGGAACGGTTTCCCGGGGCAGGATTTATGGCCGGGGCGCGACCGATTGCAAAAGCAATGCCGCCGTAGCCCTTTATTTGATAAAACAATTGAAAGAAAAGAATACGCGGCTGGATAACCTTGATTTAGTTTTCGCTTTTTGCGCTGACGAAGAGACCGGCAGCCATTACGGCACGATACCGCTGATGAAAAAATTGCGGGATATCGATTACGGGGTTGTTCTCGATGCCGACGAATTCGATATTGTCATCGCGCAAAAAGGGTTGTTGCACCTGCGCGTTGAGCTCCGGGGGAAGGAAGCTCACGGCGCTTACCCGGAGCGCGGGGTCAATGCCGTGGAAAAAGGCGTACGTATTTTAAACGAAATTCTGGCGAAAAAATTTACCCCGTTAGAGAAAAATACTGCTAAAGAACATAATTCTCTAACGGGGTTTATCTATAAACCGCATCCCATTTTGATTAAGCCTACTTTAAACGTGGGAAGGTTTTGCGGCGGGGACAAGGTAAATATCGTGGCCGGTTACGCTTTTTTCGAATTAGATATCCGCTGGCTCCCTTCGATGGACCGAGACAAGATAATCCGGGGCATCGAGTCGATCATAAAAAAACAGAAAATACCTTATAAAATAAAAATTTTATCGGCTCAGCCGCCGGCGGAAGTAAATAGAGATAATATTGCCCTGAAAGTTTTGGCCGCTACGCTTGCCGCGCACGGGATCAAGCCTCAACTCAAAGCCAGTTTCGGAGCGACGGTGATTAATTTTGTTCAAGCCGCCGGCGCCGCCGCCTTTGCCTTCGGTTTCGGCACCAAAAACTGCGCCCATACTAAAAATGAGTATGTGGAAATAAAGAATCTGCAGAAAGGTGTAGATATTCTGGAAGATTACGTAAGGCGGTTAGATGAAAAAGTTTAAAGTTTGGGCAATAGGCAATGATGGTATAATATAAGATATTTTTACCACAGAGGGCACAGAGAATACAGAGGAAAATATTTAAAAGTAATATTTTGCTTTTACTCTGTGCGCTCCGTGTTCTCTGTGGTGAGATTTTTTTCTAGCTGTGGAGCGTCTGATGAAATTGCTAAACGCCAGAGTCAAGAAAATAGAAAAAATAAAACATGACGTCTTTCTCCTATCGTTTCATTGCCCTGCGATAGCAAAAATCGCCCAGCCGGGGCAATTCCTGCATATTAAAGTCCGGGGGCCGACGATTCTGCGCCGGCCTTTAAGTATCCACTCGGTGAAGGGAAACGATATTTACCTCCTGTTTCGTGTCCGTGGCAGAGGCACCCTCGCTCTTTCGCGCTATAAAAGCGGTGATGAATTAGATATTCTTGGCCCTCTCGGCCAAGGGTTCACTATTCGTCCCACGGCCCACGGCCCACGGCCCACGGCAAGTATTTTAGTCGCCGGAGGGATGGGGGCGGCTCCGCTTGTTTTTTTAGCTGTTCAGCTAAAAAAACAGTCCATGGTCCACGGTCCACGGTCCACAGGAAAAAAACCGAAAAACATAGTTTTGCTGGGGGCGAAGACAAAAAGCGAGTTGTTGTGCGAGAAAGAGTTTAAAAAGCTGGGGTTTGAGGTAAAAATCGCCACCGAAGACGGTTCTCTCGGCACCCAAGGTACAGTTGTTGATGTTCTTAACAATTATCTTTCTACTTTCTACTCGCTACTCTCTACTTTCGTATACGCTTGTGGCCCCAACGCGATGTTGTTCGAAATCAGCAAAATTCTGGAAAAACACCCCCAAACCACCGGTCAAGTTTCGTTTGAGCAATTTATGGGCTGCGGCATCGGCATCTGCTGCGGCTGTACGATTAACACCAAAAACGGTTTCAAAAAAGCCTGCAAAGACGGTCCGGTGTTTGATATTAGAGATGTTTGGTAAGTTACCAAATGATTTTACTTTTTATTTGACAAATAAATTGACTTATGGTATATATTAAATAGGAGGCAAAAGCAGAGATTATGATTACTGTCCAACAAAATACCACATTGATTGGCGTGTCGGAATTACGCACCAAGATGGAGCAATTATTAAAAAAACTGCCGGGGACAAAGGTAGTCATCGAAAAACGGCATAAACCCATAGCTATTCTTATGTCTAATGAAGAATACGAAAAGACTGAACAGCTTTTAGAAATGGCCGAAGATATTGTCCTGGGCTATTTGGCCAAATCCCGCTACGAGAATACCAAGGAAAAAGAATACATAGATATCGAAGAAGTCCTGAAGAAATTGGGACATTAACCCCGATGTGGCAGGTAAAAATACACTCCCTTGTTTTAGAAGAAGATTTTAGAAAAATCAACCACCACGATCAAGCCCTCATTTTAAAGACTATTTACAAAAAATTAAGCTTATCGCCCCAGGAATACGGCGAAAAATTAAAATATGGCTTAAAAGGCTACTGGAAATTGAAAATATCCCATTATCGGGTGATTTATCGAATAGAAAACGATAAAATTTTGGTTTTAGTCCTTAAAATAGACCTGCGCCGCGACCAAGAAGTTTACCGGGAAATGCTGAGCCACCTGAATAGACCGCAGTCAATATAGCTTGGACATTAATATTCCTAAAACAATATATTATAATAAGTTACAGAAGTTATGGTAAATATTGTAGGGGCGGTATTTCTTCGCCCAGATCAAGTTATCGGGTGCAAAAACCACGCTCCTTCCCCGCAATTTTATCCATTTTTTATCTTTTTAAATTTCATCGGGATTAGCCGCAAAAATGTTTTGTCCCCCAGATTATACCTTTTTTGTTCAATTCCCCTAATTTTTTACAATATTATCGGAAAAACGCCAGGAAAACGTTCCCCGATTTGTAAACGCTTGCGGTAGAGGAGTCAAACAGCCTTGTAACTACCTCTTATATAATGTTATGCTTAATTGTAAGGTATTCTTAGGTAAGTGAATTGCACAAAGTATGTAGGTAAGAAACAGACCAATAGTTGAGGGGATACAGCGATGCTGACAAAATTTTCTCCTCCACACCGCGACTTGTTTTTTAAGAGCCTGATATTTTTTCTCGCCTTGGTTTTTTTCACGACCAGCCTGGGCGTCCAATACATCATGCCCGGCGCTTACGCGTCCAATCTGATTTTACCCCGGCCCAATCAATTAATCAACACGACGCCTTCGTTCGATCTGCCGTTTTTGCGCGGCTTAAAGATTTATCCCGACGAGCCGTTTAAATTCGATTTCATCCTCGATGAGGGCAACGCCGCTTATAACAACAAAGATTTAAAAACCCAATCGAATAGCCTGATTAAATATTTTTTAGCCAGCCTTACTATTCCCGAATCCGATTTCTGGGTGAACCTTTCGCCTTACGAAGGCGACCGCATCGCGCCGGAAGAATTGAGCCGGACTGATCTCGGCCAGGATTTGCTGGCGCAGGATTATCTCCTCAAACAATTGGTCGCTTCGCTTACCTATCCTGATTCGCCGCTGGGAAAACAATTCTGGTCCAAGGTATACCAGCGCGCCTACGAGCTGTTCGGAACGACTAAAATCCCGCTCAACACGTTTAATAAAATCTGGATTGTGCCGGATAAAGTCACGATTTACGAGGATGAGGGCAAAGCAATCATCGGCGACGCGAAATTAAAAGTGATGCTGGAAGAGGATTATCTTTCCTTGAAAGAAAATATTTCCAACCCCCAATTCAAGACCGATACCATCGCTAACGATAAAGCCGAAGATATCAACTCGTTTTCTTCCCGGATTATGAAAGAAGTGGTGGTGCCGGTGATTGAAAACGAAGTCAATACCGGCAAGAACTTCGCTCCGTTAAGGCAGGTCTATTACTCGCTGATTCTGGCTACCTGGTTTAAACTAAAATTGAAGCAGACGGTTGTGGCGCAGATTTACGCCGATAAGAAAAAAACCAACAGCGTTAACAGCGACGACCCGGCAATGAAAGAAAAAATCTACCGCCGGTATTTAGAAGCATTCCAGAAAGGGATTTATAACTACGTCAAGCGGGATTTGGATTTAGGCACCAAGCGCTATGTCCGGCGCCGCTATTTCAGCGGCGGAGCGGATATGAGAACGGCGACCGCGACGGTTTCTTCCGGTTTGGTACCATTCGCCAAGATTATTTCTTCGCCGGCGGCTACGGCGGCGTCTAATGGCCACCTGAGAAGTGTGGAGACGGAATTAAAGGCCGGCACTATTGGCAATCCGATTGAGAATACGGCGCCTAAACCTCTTTCTCGAAAACCCAATAATATTTTGGAACGAAGCTTTGTGGTGTTGAAAAATCTGAGATTCAGCCAGCTCGCCGGGGATAATCATAAAGTAAAACGTCTTTTTTCCCAGGTTCGGCTGGCCGGAAACATCTTAATCGATACGGAGCATAAATTATTTCCCCATCAGAATACGGCAGAGTTTAAAAATGCGGTGTTCAAAAATTTGCTCGACCAGAATTGGGCCGCGCTGCACAACCAAAGCCCGGGGCGGGCGCTTTTGGCTAACCCCCTCTTTGTCGCCGCAATGGCCTACTGTGCTTACACCCTCGACGATGCCGCCGGTAATAGAGAATACCAGAATAAACTTGACCGATACCTATCGGTCTTAAACTTAGGTCCCCGCCAAATCGAAGCGATAAAAACAACCGCGCGTAATCAAGTAGTCAAAGCAGAGCAAGAACGAGTTAAAAAAACGATAGGGCAAGGGCGGCTTTCGCTGCCTGCTAAACCAGCAAATAGTAAGGGAGAAATGCGTGTCGCTGTTGGTTCGTCCGCCTTATCTAAAGCTCCCGTCTCCGCCTCGCCGCTGCCGTCCATAGTTGACTCCAAGCCGTCGCTATTTAAGCGGGTCGCCGATGCAATTGTCGCGGCTGCCCCTCCCAAGGTGACGGGCCGGGCGTGGGAAAGTTCCGGTACGGCTAATCTCGCTGTAGCGGTTGACGGCTATACAATCCAGGCCAGGGTTGACGTAGATAATAAAACCGGTGAACCTTTAGTCTCGGCCGGCCGGATACATGATATCGCCAAGGAAGTGCTTTATATGACCAGTACGGATTCCCAAGCCATTTCCGCCGGAGCCCTTCCCGCGACAATTACCATAAGAGTAGCACCAGTAAAAGACAGTATTTTCCCGGTTCAGCATACACCCGGGGTGATTACGATTAACCGGGCAATCGTAGAGCGGATTCGCAACCCCCGTTTGCGCGAAATATTTATCGAGGCCAGCATATTCCACGGTTTGTCCCGGGAATTAGGGGTAGATGCCCAAACCCTGGCGCGAACAGATGCCGCTTGTTTAATAGGATTGGCCAAGTCCCAACACGAATCGAGCGAGGTTAATATTTCCCGGGCCGAGCTGGAAACGAATTTACGCCGCATCAGCCGGATTAATAAAAGCGCGGCGGCTGATGCGCTTTTATTCAGCGCGCTAAAAGGTTATCCCGTAAATACAATTGATATGGACCCAAAAATGGGGCCGGGAAGCATGGCCGATTATCAAAAGGCGCTAAGGGGACACGCCGCTAATTTTAGAAGCTTGCTGCGCACTGGACAGAGCGCAGATAAAAGCGCAAAAATTAATGAGGCTTTAAAAAGATTTGGGGAATTTTGCCGGCTGAAAGAATTATGGTCTCGTAACTCTTTTAGCCCTGAAGAGGCCACATTGGTAGAGGCGGTTGAACAAGAGCGTCAAAAAGCATGGAAAGCAATCGAGAAAGAGTTTAACGACCAGGGCTATCATGTTTATGGTAAATTTATGGATTCGGGGAGAAAAGAAGATAGGCTTTTTGTTCTTCAGCATATCGAAGAAAGAAGGGCTTTGCCGGAAGACTTTGGCCGTCAGGAAGTCTGGTTTGTCCGGCAGGAAACTGAGTTGCCCGGAGGCCGGGTCCCCGGCGGCGCGGGGTTTACCGAATTATTTTCCGGCGACGGAAGTGCCATCAGGGTTGACCGCAGCAGCATTGAACGAACCGATGATCAGCTAATTGCGCCGTATCGTGAAACGCGAGGAGCACATGTTTCCGAGGTTGATGACAGGTTAGGCGCTTTTGCCGTTTCCTATGGGCAATTAGCGCACGTTTACGCCCAGACCGGCCAGGTTCAGCGTTTACAAGACCAGGAAGAGGAAGTATTTTTTCGTGAAGCGCTGCAGTCTATTTTGGAACGCGGTATCGGTAAAGATAATCTAGACAAACTGCGAGGAAAAAACCTGAGGGATGGCGAGGATGATTTTAAACGGCTGCAGCGCCTGGGAGAAAAATTGGTACATTTAGCGACAATGGAAAAATCCGGCAATCCCCTTGCGGTTTTTTTGGCGGAGATACGCCGAGGTTTTGACCAGAGGATAATCATAGATGACAATGGGGAGATAGACCGCGTCCCCAGCGAAGCAATCCTGACCGCTTTGGCGCAACAAGCATCTGGGCAAGATAGCGTGGCCGGCACCGAAGCCGGCAAAACAATGTGTCGTGATTGGTTTTCTTTTTTGGCGGAATCGCAATCTTCGCAAGAAGAATATAATCATCGGCTGACTAGCCTTATCACACAAGAGCTTGGACAGGTACGCCAAGCCTTTATCGCGGAATGTAGTAAGCATGATTTTTCCTCGAGATGGGAAATCGTTTTTGACCAGTTTATGGCAACCCCCACGGCAAATTTGCTTAACGTTGCCTCATCCGCCTTAACTAAAGCTCCTGCCGTTGCCTCACCAGTGCGCGCGTGGTTAACTAAGCGGTCTGCTTCGGTCAGAGCGAAGCTTACTTCCTTTGGAGTCCGGCTCGGCGATACGCGGGATTCATTAAGCCGGCGGCTCGCTCCGTTCAGGCTCAGGCTCGGCGCCGCGCGGGATTCGGCGAGCCGGCGGATTACTTCGTTTCGAGCCCGGCTTGCTTCCCTGAGGACTTCCCTGAAAAGCGGGTTCGTCAGCGCGCGGGATTATGCAAGCAACCGGGTTACTTCCGCAAGCAACAAATTGACCGGTCTAACACTTAGAGCTTACATCGCGCAGGATTCAACGCGCCGGCAGATTAATGCGTTTGGAGAAAGGGTTGCTTCCCGGTCCCGGGCAAAGTTCGTTTCCCTTGGAAAAAGGCTTGCTTCCCGATCTCGGGAAAAATTCACTTCTCTTAGGTTAAAGATTCAAGGTGAGCCTGCCGCGCAAGGTAATCCAAGACGACTTAAACAACTCCAAGCTTTAAGCATGTGGAGCCTGAATACAGCTGTACATGCTGCCGCCAAAAAAGCAGAATTTGACCCGGACGAACAATTACCCATTGCCATGGGGGTTTTTTTCATTGGGTGGGTTTTAACACATCCCGAGCAGGCTTTAAAAACGTTGTTCTCTAAAAGAATAGAGCCGGGCACCGCGCGGGATTCCGTGAGCGGACGGGTTGCTTCCATCAGGGAAACATTGGCTTCTCTAAAAGCTGGAATCGGATCATTGTTTAGTCTAATCCTTGTGGATATGGGGTCGGCCATTGTTGGCAATCCAACCAGAGCAGGGGTAAATAATGACGTAGGTGCACCAGTAGGCGAACTGAGCATGCTTGCCGCAGAGACTTCCAGCGAGGTTTCTTCCGCGGTGGTGGAGGCCAAAGGGTTAGAATCTACCCCGATATTTGGAACTAATAATGTCGCTGTCATCGCCTCGCCGGTTTTGGCTTCTTCCGCGGCCGGGGAAGTCAGGGAAATAGAAATTAAAACTTTATTTTCTCCTAATACCAGTGATGGCACAGCCGCTTTATCATTAGAAAATATAGCTGATATGTGGAAGAGAGAGTCTCAGAGAGGTTTACCACTGAGATTCCGTTTAAACGGGGCAAGCCTGATGGGAAATACCACGGAATTATTATTAACCCGCGCCAAGCAGGCGTCCCAGAGGAAAGAGTTACGGCCCTTGGTCAGGATTATTTTAAGAGTGGCAGCGCGGAAAGACCCACAATTATTATTATTCCGCGCTATTCAAGCGCATAATGAGAAGTCCGATCCTTTCGCAAGGCTGATTCTGGAAGCGGTGGCGCAGGAAGACAAAGGATTATTGTTATCACGCGCTATTCAGGCTCATGACGAAAAAACCGATCCTTTAGCCAGGCTGATCTTGGAAGTGGCAGCGCAGAAGGACCCGCAATTATTGCTTACCCGCGCCAAAGACGCATCCCGGGATGGTTTTTTCCCTTTGGCGATACTTATTCTTGAGGTGTTAAAGGACAAAAACCAGGATGAACCAGATTATCCTTATCACGCGGCTTACGCGTATTGGCATCGAGACGCCCCAAGTGGTCGCATAGAAAAAATAGATTTTCTCCAAAACGCGCAGAAAAATTTCAGAATCGCCGGGAGACTTTACAGGAAACTTTATGAGAGTGAGAGGTCAGGTAAGAATGAGCACAAGGTTCAATTGGGTCATTGCGCGGGAGAATTTAAAAATATACAAAAAGATATAGACAGAATTAAAAGCCAGTTGATGGAAAGTGAGTCTGAAGAATCTGAACAATGGGTGATGATGAAAGATGCTTACGAAGATTTAATTTGGACGGAGAATATCAGTAAGGAACATACGCCGGGTAGAGTTGTTAGTGAAGCAATGGTGGGCCAGCTTCAAGATCTTTTGGCAGCGTTGGATCGTTCGACATTACAACCAGTTATTATCGCGTTCGCGGCAACCTTTAATTTATTACCCGAAAATGCTAGTGATGGTACCCAAATGTTTGACGAAAAACATATAAAAGCCATAGAAGATTCAATCGCAGACCCTAAGTCGAGTTGGGAAACGCTTAGTAGAAAATACCAAGTGGGTGGTTTATCTACGAGGCATAATGGCGTCGCCGAAGAAGCTTTTGAAAGAATAAAAGAAACGATTGTTAAGGCTAGAAAATCCGCTTTGAGTATAGAATCCGGGGCATTGCAAGATGATGGCGAAGCCCTTTTAAGCGGCAGCTTCGGCAGAGATAATGGGGCTGGCAGCCTGGATTCCGCGATTGACGATTTGTTTGGTTCCGGCGGAATTTTTGGCGGCGATGAAGCAATAACTCCCGCGCAGGAACCCGATTCCCTTGTTGTCCTTCCTCTTGCCGACGGCCAAACATCTTCGAACGCGGCGAATCACCGGGAAATAATGCTGACGTGGGAGAAACAACGCAGGCAAGCCTCCGCTTCGCCGGCTTTGGCCTCGTCCACCGCCTTGCCGGTAGAAAGTATTGTCGATTCTTTAAAGCGTATATTCGTGAATGGACACGCCGCGATACACGGGGAAAATATAGGCCAATCGTTGGCCTCTGCTTTCAGGGCTTCTCTCGACGCCGCCACATTTAATAGCTTTGTACCAATGGCGGTGGCGTGGGGTACGTCTTTTATTGCCTCCTTGGTATCAGTAAGACAACAACGCAGATTTGATTCTTGGGTATCTGAAATAGAACGAAGCAGAGAAGCGGTAAGCAATGTCCCCGATGTTGGGCATGAGTTAAGCCTGGATGATATCACAATTATCGGCGGTCATTCTACTTCTGAAAGCACCAGTGTGGAACAAGGCGTCGCCGCCTCGCCGGCGCCGGTAATGCATTTATTTGAAAATTCTTCAATAAAAGTCGAATTGGAAATATCCGCCGGGAATGTTGATGTATTGCAAGGACTTGCCGAGGCTGTTTCTATCGGATATAAGGAGGCATTATTTAGAGAAAACGGCGGCTTGATTGTCGGCCGCCTTGAAGGCAATGTGTATACTGTTACCGGGTTAATTCCTCTTGTCCGTTCGATAAGGACCGACGCTTCTATCACGTTCGATAAAGAAGAGATTAGAGAAAGGATCGAAGGCTTGCTCCCGAATGTAATGGTATTGGGGTTGTACCATAACCATGGTTATCATCGTTCTTTTTCTGCTAACTATAAGCCTGGCCCCAGCCAAGACGATGCCATTATCGATGATTTGAACATTGAAGAATTAAAACATCGGATTGTTGCTAATCGATTAGGTTTAATCGTGGAAGCAGCCCCGCAGTTATCATTCGAGGCTTTAGTGGCAAGCGAAGGTGAGCCAGTGAAGCCGTCGATGAGCGATGTAGGAGTATACGGTTATATTACTCCTAATCGTGGTGAAGATGGCAAGATAAGACAACCAATTAATGAAAATGGCGTACCCATCGATGCAATAAACCGATTTTTCGCGGATAATAGAAAAAAGCCGGGAACCGTTTCTTCTCCCTCGGGTATTAAAACCCCCGGCGGTATCGATTTGGGCGGGGATAAGATGAAAATGCAGATAATCGACCAAAGACCAAAGACCGTAGACCAAAGACAAGAAATACAGGGGGCGGCGAGCGCCATGGCGATAAAAGGATTGCCGTTTGATATCAACAAATTCGAGGGGTTTACTTTTAATATCATCAAGATCGAGAAGGTGAAAAGTCTGGCGGCGATGCTTAAGTGAGAGTAGAAAGAAGACCGTAGGACGTGGGACGTTCGCGGCAGTAGCCGCTGGGACGTAGGACGAAAAAGACCAATCGTTTTTCTTGTTTTTTCCAGACTTCTAAACTTTCTGGAACATTCCTTCCCCCATAATTTCCTTGTTTTTCGCCTAACTTATGGTAAATTAATTATTCCTATGATTAAAGAAATTGCTACGCCAAAATTAAAAAATCCCGTATGCATCGCCGCCTGGCCGGGGATGGGTGAAGTCGCCTACCGTGCCGCGATTTTTTTAAAAGAAGTCATGGGGTTTAAAATGTTCGCCAAGCTGGAAGCGGCGGAGTTTTTTAAACCCGCGGCGGTGTTTGTGGAAAAGGGCATTGTCAGCCTGCCTTCGATGCCGGCGGGATTCTTCTATTACCTCAAGGGAAAACATTTTCCCGATATCATCCTGTTTATCGGCGAAGCCCAGCCGCCCCTGGAATACGCCGAAGACCTCTCTTATTCTCTGGTAAATTTCCTGAAAAAATATAAGACCAAATTTATCTTTACCTTTGCTGCCAAGCCGGAGTCGATCGACCATAAGGGTGATTCTTTGGTCTGGATGGCGGGGACGCATCCGGAAGTCCTCAAAGACTTCGAAAAATTTCATTTAAAGATTTTAAGCGAAGGCCAGATCAGCGGCCTTAACGGGATTATTCTGGGCGCCGCTAAAAGTAAAGGCATCAAGGGGACCTGCCTTTTGGGCGAGATACCTTTTTACACGGTACAGATAGAAAACCCCAAGGCTACCCACAGTATTCTTAAGATTATGAACGAGTATCTCCAGCTTAATCTGAATCTCGCGCCCTTGCAGGAAAGAGTAAAATTTATCGAACAGGAAATCGATAAACTGATCGATTATTTAAAAGGAGAGGGCGATGGCGCCCAGCATCCTTCTGTCCCCAGCAGCGGCCCGTTGCCGTTAAGCGAAGACGATATCGAAAAAATCAAAAAAGACTTGGCCGGTTACAGCAAATTACCCCAGTCGGCGCGGGAAACCATTGAGGTGCTGTTTAAGGACGCGCAGAAAGATATCGCCAAAGCCAACCAATTAAAAGGAGAGCTTGACCGCTGGAACGCCTACAAGGAATACGAAGACCGCTTCCTCGATTTATTCAAGAAGAAAGACAAGCGCGACGAGACCCATTAATGAGACTTAGATTTTCTCAAGCGCGAAGAGCGCAGAGAAAATCTGTAGTCGAATTAACCCCGTGGAGTGCGATGAAAATATGCGAAGCAGATTTTCGTCGCGGGTAACGAAGCGGGGCAGTAAATTTGATTATTGGGTGCCCATGCCTTCCCGGAAATATTTAACCGTCACCCAGATACGCAAACTTGAAGAAAAAGCGAAATGCCTCGGTTTAAGCGAACGTCTGCTTATCGAAAACGCTTCCAGTAACCTTGCCCAGATCATCGATTCCCTGAATTTAGGAAAAAATTTTTTAGCCGTTGCCGGGAAGGGGAATAACGGCGCCGATACCCTCGCTTGCGCCCGAAAATTGGCCGCTAAGGGATATGCCGCGTGCGCGGTAATCCTCGCCCATGATTCTGTAGCCTTGAGTGAAGAAGTTATTTTCCAGAAGAATATTTTAGAAAGAATCGCGCCGGTCGATTTAGTGAACGAAAGCAATTTGGCGCGATTATCCCAGGCGTTAAAGACGAGCGATTTTTTAATTGACGGCATCTTCGGCATCGGATTAAGCGGGCCAATCTCTTCCTTTTTCCTCAGCGCGATCGATTTAATCAACCGGAGCAAAAAACCCGTTGTCGCCTGCGATATCCCCTCCGGGTTGCATCCGGATACGGGGGAAATCCTCGGCGGGGCAATAAAAGCCAAATATACCATAACATTTATCGCCCCTAAGCGGGCATTTTTTTTACCCCCGGCAAAAAAATTCTGTGGTAAAATATTGATGGCGGATATAGGGATACCTTTGTTGAAAATACGCCAAAGAAACCGGTAATAATCGGTTAGGGCTAAGGCCAGGAAGCCGGTTTGGGCTAAGGCAACGGTTAAGGCTGGTACGAATTTACAGCCATAACCTTTACCATAACCCATACAGGCATCGTTACCCTAACCCAGTTTTAAATTATGACCAAACTCGAATTGATCATCGCTTGGGTTGCCGGCACGATTATGGCGGTAGGGTGGTTTTTATTTTACTATCCGATGTCTAGTGCCGGATATATTTTTAAATACGTGACGCCCTCCGCCATATTTTTTGCTTTAGGGTTTGTTACGTTAACCAGAAAATTTAAGTAATAAGTATCAGGCCCCTTCGCGTTGCTCAGGGCAATGAAACTCGGCTCGCCGAATACGGCGGGGCTTAGTTTCATTGATTCGACCATCGCTTCGTCCGGCGCCCGCTTCGACTCGCGTCGAGCGAGGCGAGCGCTTTGCGCTTGATAATTCAACTAAGCCCGGGGCACCGGGCAAGTTTCATTACAGTGAAGTTTCATTATGCGGATAAGTTTTTTCGGCCACTCATCATTTTTTATCGAGCAGGAAGGGGGCATAAGAATTATCACCGACCCCTATGAGCCGGGATGCTACAACGGAACTCTGCAGTATGCCCCCATTGACGAATCTGCCGATATCGTCACCATTTCCCACGGCCATGCCGACCATAATTTCGCTTCCGGTTTTCCCGGCGCGAAAATCCTGGATAAAGAAGGAAGTTATAATATTCTCAATATCGATATCGAAGGGATTCTTTCCTACCACGACCGCGCCGAAGGGAAATTCCGGGGGAGAAATGTCATCTTTGTGATAAAAAGTGAGGGGTTAAAAGTCGCTCACTTCGGCGATTTGGGGACTACCAATATTAACTATGAAAAATTAAAAGATATTGACGTGGCGATGATGCCGGTGGGAGGCCATAGTACCGTCAGTACGGCGGAAGTTAATTCTCTTTACGAAAAATTAAACCCGCGGATTTTTCTCCCCATGCACTACAAGACCGGTAAGCTCGATTTTGACATCGCCACCGAAGAAGAGTTTTTAAGCGGCAAGACCGATATCGAGGTTCTCAACGACATTGAAATAACTTGCGCGACTATCAAAAGTTTCCACAAAAAAATAATTATGTTGAATTACCAGCGTTAGATACTGGGTAAAGGCTAGGGTTACGAAGCCGGTTTGGGCTAAGGCAACGGTTAAGGCTGGTATAAATTTACAGCCCTAACCTTAACCCTGGCCAATATCGGCTTCCTAACCCTTGCCCTAACCTAGTTTTAAATTATGTACCAACACCGTTTCTACCGCGAATCCATTCCCTCGGCTTTTCGTTTGGAGATTGCCTACCAAGAAAGCGATTTGCTGATTTGTTCCGATAAGCCAATCGATAAAGAATCGGCTTTTGCCGCCGCGAAGAAGTACCATCGTCAAATAGAAACATACACAAAAATAAACCCGGCCTTTTTAAATTCTCTTTCCCCCCTGCGGCAGGATAAGACCGGCGCGCCGATTGTTCAAGATATGCTTGCCGCCTGCGCTTTAACCGGCATCGGGCCGTTTGCCTCGGTTGCCGGAGCAATCGCGATGTATGTCGGCGCAGAAGTCTTTAACGCGGCTGGCGAGTTAATCGTCGAAAACGGCGGCGATATATTTTTAAAAATAAACGAGGATAAAAAACTCGCGGTTTATTTAGGCGAACATTTTCGCGAGCAAACAATTTATCTTAAAATAAAAAAACGCGCTCAACCCTTCGGTATCGCTTCTTCTTCAGCTTATATCGGCCACAGCCTTAATTTCGGCAAGGCTGATTTAGTAACCGTGGTCGCCGATGACGCCATTTTAGCCGATGGTTTTGCCACCGCCCTTTCCAATACCGTCAAGACTCCGGAGGATATCCCCGCAGTAATCGAACGCGCTAAGGCAAGCGGTTGTATCAGCGGGCTGCTTATTGCCGTAGCGGGAAGAATTGCCTTATGGGGGGAGATGGAGATAGATGGCCGATGATCAGGCGGCAGATAAACAGATTGAAATTTTTTTAAAGTTCAATAATTTTAAAAACAAAAAGGGAGTCGAAAACTCGACTCCCTTTTTGTTTGGTAGATGGTTTTCGCTGAAAGTGAAAACCATGCGCGGGGTGGGAATCGAACCCACACGGGTTACCCCATGCGCCCCTCAAACGCATGCGTCTGCCAGTTCCGCCACTCGCGCGTAATGTTTTCCTTTACTTTCAAAAGTTTTAAGCCTGGCTAATGTCTTATGCTGTCGCGTAAGCATTGCGGGAACCGCGAATTAAAAGCTTATGTCTTGCTTCGCAAGACCGCGGTTGCCGCCACTCGCGCGTTATTTTTTTGCTTCACAAAAAATAAATGAGTCATGCGTTGCATGACAATTTTCGTATCTTAGAAAGTAAGAATAAAGAAAGATATTTATATCATATAAATATCTTTATGACAATGGGAAAAATTTTATGAGGGAAAGTTTGAAAACCGTGAGGTTTTCATATATCTAATTAATTGCGCCTTAAGGCGCAATTAATTAGTAGCTCTCCGGTCGAACACATATTTACTGGTAGTGAATTTTTTAGCCAGCTTTTTAAGGTCCGCGCCGATCGAACTTATTTCCGCGGTATGCGTAAATTCCCGCGTTTCATTAGTGATCACGCCTATAGCAACTGTGGGGAACCCTACTTCCTGGACAAGGCCATCCCTTCCTTTTGTTTCGATACGCCCCTTTATTCTATCTTTTTCGTCAAAGAACTGGGGCGCGCTTTTATCAAATTCCGCGATTACATATTTAGCCATCTCTTCGGCGCCGGCCAGGGTTGTGATAATGACGAAATCATCGCCGCCGATATGGCCTACAAAATCTTTGGTTGTGCCTTTTACCTGTACTGAATTGATCAGGATGCGCGCCGTCTCTTTTATCACTTCGTCGCCCCTTTGAAACCCATAATAGTCGTTTACCGCTTTAAAATTGTTCAGGTCGATATAAAGAACGGCAAATTTTTCTCCTGTCCGTATCCTTTCCTCGAGGTCTTTACCGATCGAAACGTTTCCCGGCAGCCTCGTCAGGGGGTTGGCGTCCAGATTTATCGTGGAACGCCGGATAATCATCCGCACGCGCGCGATTAATTCCTGCGGCACAAAAGGTTTTACCATGTAATCATCCACTCCCGCCTCCAGGCCGCGGACCTTATCTTCAATTTCGCCTTTGCCGGTAAGCATCAAGATGGGTAAGTGGATAAACAAAGGGTCATGGCGCAGGTGTTTGCAGACATCAACGCCGGTCATATCCGGCATATTATAATCAAGGATTACCAGATCGGGGTTTTCGCTCTTCGCTTTTTCGATGGCTTCTTTTCCATTGCCTGCTTGCGCGGTAAGGTATTCGCCTTCCACCGTCGCCTCGATCAGGTCGCGGATGTCCGGGTCATCGTCAACGATTAAAATTTTTAGTTTATACATAAATTTGGCCAAAATAATATCTTTGCATTACGGCCGAATTTATCCGATGATCTATTTCGTGATTCTTGCGAAATAATCTCAAAAACAAGACCATCGAATATTTCAGCCTTATTTAAATAGATCTTTTCTTATAGATTTTATATTATATCTGCAAAAAGTGAATATTTTTTATCGATTCACTTTTTGCCGACTAATAAAACGCATATAGTGCGTTTTATTAGTTCTCCGCCAATTTCAAAGTAAAATAAAAAGTCGTGCCTTTGTTGACTTCCGATTCAACCCAAATCTTTTCTTTGTGCGTTTCGATTATTTTTTTCACCAGGGAAAGGCCCAGGCCCGTTCCCTGCGCGTTTTGCGTCGCCGGGTTATTCGCCCGGAAAAATTCCTGAAAAAGCTTCTGCAAATCGTCTTTGGACATACCGCATCCCGTATCCTGCACGCCTACCAGGACATGGTTTTTTTCTTTAGAACAGCGTATTGTGATTTTTCCGCCGGCCGGCGTAAATTTTAAGGCATTATTGATGAGATTGATAAATACCCGTTCGATTAAATTCTTATCCATGAATACGTAAAGGCTTTCCGGAGTTTCCACGGCAAAGTCCAATTTCTTTGACTGCATCTGCGGCGAAAGAAAATCCCCCACATCTTTTATTAAGCGGACCACATCGGCCGGCGCGATTTTAACTTCTGTTTTTCCCGATTCGATACGAGCGATATCTAAAAGCATATTGACCATATCCACCAGTTTATTTACGTTTTCGTCGATTTTTTGCAGCCGCTTTTTTGCTTCCGGGGGCAGCACGCCGAATTTTTCTTCGACTAAAAGTGAAGAAAACCCTTTTACCGAAGTGAGCGGCGTGCGTAATTCATGAGAGACGCTGGAGATGAAATCAGATTTGGCTTTGCTGATTACTTCTATTTCCCGCAAGGTTTTCACGAGCTCCGAAGTCCTTTCCTTGATCTTATTTTCCAGTTGGACCTTTTCGTTGTATAGTTCTTCGAATAACTTTATATTATCCAGGCACTGGCCGAGGTACATGCAGAGGATGGAAAATATTGTTTTTTCCGCGACCGTAGTTTCGGTCTGGGGCAAAACGTTATTGACGATAAAGATAGCGTGGATTTCTTTTGCCCGGATCAGCGCGATCAAAAATTCTTTAGATTGGAATAAAGTAGTTATCTCCTTGCCGGTTTCGGTTTCGTAGGCTAAAAGCGGTATGGTAGTCAACATTTGTTTTTTGTGAAGGAAAAAATTTCTTATTTTTTCCAGTTCTCCCGGCTCGAAGTTGACGTTTACTTTTACTCCCAGGTCGTTAAAATTTAAAATCACCCCTTTCCTGAACCCCAGGTCATTGATGGTTTTTTCGTTTATTTGCGAAAACAAATCTTCCCGGTCGAGGATGCTGATGGAAGACAGAATCAGGTTTTTTAAAAAGGTAAGTTTATCAAGCTTATCTTCTTCTTCTTCCTGATATAATTTTAATTCCATATCGCTTTTAATGATCAATTTTGCCTGATGCTCCAGGTCCTGGATGGTGCGCGTTAAATGGTTTAAATTGTTTTTTAAAACATTTATTGTCTGTAGTTTATTGAGCAGATAAATGAAAAGGCCTACCGCGACGAAAAAGAGAAGGGAATCGATAATAAAGCTGTGGTGAGAAAAAAATGTATTCATTATTTCCACAAATTAAGTAAGAGATTGCCGCTGGTGATTTCTATTTCCCTGGTTTCTTCGTTCGGCGAAAGCCAGTAATCGCAGCATATGCCGATTAGTTTAAATTTATCGCCCAGGATATTTTTAATCAACCTTATCTCCTTTTCGGCTTCATCTTTAAGTATTTTTTTTCTGATCATCGGGTTGATTGCCAGAACCAGCCCCTCGCCGTATTTTTTTAACGGCGCTAAGATTTTTTCCAGCGATTCGAATAAAGAGGGCGGATGCATAATCATAATATTAGCCTGAGTTTTTTCTTTTACGTCACCGATGCAGAATAAAGAGCCGTCTTCCAGCACATTGAGGACATTGATAAGGTGATAGCCGCCGCTTTCTTCTTTGATGCCGAGGGGGTACATGGCAAATAACTTGTTTTTTCTGAAAGTATCAAATTTTTCCTCGAGATAATTTTTATAAATATTAACGGCGGGCTGGTTGTCGATTTCCATGATCACGCCTTTTTTGCTGATAACTTTTGTCACGGTAAAAGATTTGCCCAGCGGCAGGAACCCTCCGATTTTGAAGGGATGAGATTCTGCTCCGCCGATAAGGATATTGACCGAGCCTTCATCGATGTTATTATTGATTATCTGGTAACTCTTGTAAGCGTATTTTATATTATAACCGGCGCCGAAAATATTAAATGATTTTCCCAGGGATAATTCCACGCCCCTTAAAAAATTATAAACATCGAATTGATGCGGCAGGAACGAAAACATAAAGCGTTTTCCTCCCGCGTTATCCCGGGACGCTATCCTCAGCGATGATTCTACTTCCCTCGGGTCGGAACTTTTTATGTGCACTTCTTTTAACGTGACCGATTCGTCATTGATGCAACAGCCGATAATTCCCTTCTCTATTATTCTATCTTCATAAATCAAATGAGGTACCTGCATCCCCAGTAAAGTGCGCGGTTTTAAGGTAAAATGGATGATTTTTAATATATTAAGACTGGGGTAGTGATTAGTGAAAAATACCAATACGCTGTTGGTTGCCCGCGGGAAAACCGATTTGATTTTAAGAGCAATCTCTCTGGGGGCTTCTTCTTCATTTTTATCGCTGAACGCCACGGCGAATTTCTCGAGCATAATTTTGTATGCGTAGATGATCACAGATTAGAAGAAGCAGATAATCACAGATAATTGTCAAAAATGCCAGGCGCTAAATAAATCTAAATACGATAACGTATCTTGATTTATATAAAATTTGTGATTTAAGTCTTTTATCTGTGATCATCTGCATCCTTTCATCCGCGATCATCTGTGGTTATTTCTTGTCCATAAACGCTTTAATAATATCTATCGGCAAAGGAAATACGATAATTGATGATTTCTCGCTTGCTATTTCCAAAAGCGTTTGTAAATAGCGCATTTGAAGCGCGGTGGGATTTTGGGAAATGATATCGGCGGCGCTTTTTAGTTTATCCGCGGCCTGGAATTCGCCATCCGCGGAAATTATTTTCGCTCGCTTTTCCCGTTCCGCCTCGGCTTGCCGGGCCATGGCACGGCGCATTTCTTCCGGCAGGTCAACGTGTTTCATTTCTACCACGGAAACTTTAATCCCCCAGGGGTCGGTGTGCTTGTCAATAATTCCCTGTAGAGTAAGGTTTATTTTTTCCCGATTGGACAGGAGATCATCCATTTCCATTTGTCCGACGACACTGCGTAAGGTAGTCTGGGCGATTTGGCTGGTGGCGAATTCATAATCTTCGACTTCGATTACCGCCCTTACGGGATCCATTACCCGGTAATAGATTACCGCGCTCACCTTTACCGAGACGTTGTCCCGGGTGATTATATCCTGAGGGGGGACATCAAGGGTTACGGTGCGCAGCGACATTTTTACCATCGTGTCGATCGGCCATAGCACCAGGAATATTCCCGGCCCTTTGGGATTTTTTAATACTCTTCCCAGGCGGAAAATAATCGCTCGTTCGTATTCGTTGATGATTTTAATGCTGCTCAGGATATACAACCCGAAAATAACTCCTAAAATTACCAAAGGCATACTAACCTCCTCTTTAATAAAACAAAACTAAAAACTTTATCCACAGATTTCTCGGGATACCGGGGAAGTCTAAGGTAAACCTAAATGGCCGCTTAAGCGACTGATTTTCTCAGATTTCACAGAAAAGGTTTACTTTTTCTTCACCCATACCCTCAATCCTTCTATCTTTGTTATGATTACACTTTCGCCTTTCTTTATCGGCTCGTCGGATTGCGCATCCCAGATTTCGCCCCTCAGGAAAACTTTTCCCTCGCCGGCGATATCGGTATAAGCGGTTGCCGGTTGGTTAAGCATACCTTCATTCCCGGTTTTTGGTTTCTGTTTTCTGGCGGCGATGACTTTTCCGAGAAGAAACAAAATTAAGGCGGCAACGCTTGCGACGATGGGTAATATTATTTTCAGAGAAACCGTCAGGAATTCCCGCTGGTTAAACAGCATTATCGAGCCGAGGGTAAATGAAATAATTCCTCCCAGAAGAAGGCCGCCAAACGCCGGCGTAAACGCTTCGGCGATAAAGAAAATCAATCCCAGGATGATTAAGGCGATACCGGCATAATTGACCGGTAGAATGCTTAACGCGTAAAAAGACGCGATCAGGCATATTATTCCGGTTATCCCCGGAACGCTGACACCGGGGGCGGTCATCTCCACAATTAAACCTACAACGCCGATCAGTAAAAGGAGATAGGCGATATTGGGGTTGATTATGGTGTCGAGGAATTTTTCCCGGCCGGTTAAATTGATTTCTTCAATGGCAACCGCATCGGTGGCAATTTTTATTTGGCCCTTTACCGTTGTCACGGTAGTGTTATTTATTTTTTTGAGTAAATCACCGATATCGTCGGCGATCACGTCGGCGATTTTTCCGCTCGGTTCTTCGCGTGTCTCCGGTGGAGCAACGATTAACTTTTCTTTTCCTTCTTCCTTCTTTTTTTTATCTTTTTCATCCCTCACCCCTCGTCCCTCGTCCTTCGGTTTGTTCCCCCAGCCTTTGATTGCTTCGGTTTCGGTCACCGAAACGCTTTTTTTAACCGCTTCTTCTATAAAAAGAGCGGAACGGTTTCTTTGCCGGGCGATATTCTGCGCCCAGGAAACCGTATCGTTTAAAATTTTTTTCTTAAGCTCGGGATCGAGACTGCCCCATTTAGCCGGGCCGATTAAAGGGTGCGCCGCGCCGATACGCGTAGATGGGCTCATGGCCAGAATATGGGAAGCATAGCCGATAAAGACGCCGGCCGAAGCGGCTTTTGCTCCCCGGGGGTATATATAGGTAATTACCGGTACGCCGGTATTAAGTATTAATTTAACGATTTCTTCCGTGGATTGGAGCAGGCCGCCGGGCGTGTCGAGTTCAATAATCAGAATGCCGTTATCAATTTCCGCTTTTTTCAGGCCCCTTTCGATATAGCCGACGGTTATGGGGTTAATGATGCTGTTTTGAATATTGATGATTTTAACCTTAGTCTGGCTGTAACCGGGCAGTACCGCGGTAAGCGCGAATATTGAGAATAAAATTAGTTTTTTCATAATATTTTTGCCGGGCAATAAGTGTAGATTGTTAGAAGTTTACTCCGTTAGATAACGGAGTTCTCTAACGAGATTTACTTATCCAAAGTATCACAAAGGCGCTTAAAAATCAATAGATTTCATCGCGCGCGTTATAAATAATATTTTACTTAGGGAACCATCTTCCCGGCAAGTTTTTAAATACCGTTATTTTGCGTAACCTATTGATTTTACAGGTGTTACGCGCGCGGTATTTTTGGTAAAATAATTCTGTAAACGTTTACTTGACTTTTTGTTTCCAATGTGTTATATCTTACTAGCCTAATCGGGATGAGCCGGGAGTAACGTTCCGGCTCATCCCGATTAGATATATGAAAACCTACGGTTTTCCCGCCGGAAGCGAGATTTTAGGCGTATCGGGGTAATTCAACTAAGCCTGGAGTACCGGGCAAGTTTCATTAGCGGATGGCGGTTATTTTTTTACGCCGTAAAAAAATAATATGAAACTACAAACAATTTACCAAACCATAATAAAAAAAGGAATCGCTGAAGATATCCGCGCTAAAAGCGCTATCGAAGCTGTTTTAAAGAAAAAAAAACAAGATTATGAAAAAGCCGGCGGCAAGCTTAAGGAGGCTTTTGATTTAGATACGCTTTTTAATCCTTTTGCCGATACACGTATTTTAAACGGCAATCCCGACGCCGAGATCAAGTCGTTGATGGTGGGGATTGACGTGGAAGAAGGGGAATTGCTCCTGGTTGACCGGCTTAAAGAAAAAGGTACTCCGGTAGACCTGGCGATGGCGCATCATCCGGAAGGCAAGGCTTTTGCCGGGCTCCATGAAGTTATGGACCTGCAGGTCGACGCTTACATTGCGGAAGGGGTCAGCGCCAGTTTCGCTCAGGACAGCCTGCTGGAGCGGAAAACCCAGGTGGAAAAGAAAATCCATTCCGCTAACGGCCAGCGCAGTGTGGATACGGCCAGGCTATTGGGGATAAATTTTTTATGCGCCCATACCCCGGCGGATAATTGCGCTTACCAGTATATTCACAAGCTGGTCGATAAAGAAAAACCTGAAAATTTGCAGCGGATCATCGATTTGCTTTACGACATTCCCGAATATTTTGACGCGGCAAAAAATAATAATCCTCCCAAGATCGCCAACGGCTCCGGCGATTCTCGCGTAGCGAAAATCCATCTTGAGTTTACCGGCGGCACCGAAGGCCCCAGCAGTGTTTACGATAAACTTTCTTCGTCGGGAGTGGATACGATAATCGCGATGCACCAATCCGAGGAGCATCTCAAAAAATGCAAAGAGGCGCATATTAATGTTATTTTCGCTTCGCATATCGCTTCCGACACTCTGGGAGTTAATTTGCTCCTCGATGATTTAGAGAGCAAAGAGAAGTTTAAAATATACGAATTTTCCGGTTTCCGCCGATTTCCTAGGAAATCTCACAGATGATCGCTGATTAGAAAAAACAGATGATCACAGATAATACAGATAATAAAGATTAAATTACAGATACCAAATTACAAATAAATTCCAAAATATCAAAATATCCAAATTCCGAACAAAAAATATTTGCTTTAGTCATTAGATAATTTAGAATTTGGAGTTTGATATTTGGAATAATCATCAGCGATCATCAGCATCTTTTAATCCGCGATCATCTGCGTATATAAAACTATGATTCCTCAAGGTTTCATCGAAGAAGTCCAAAATAAAACCGATATCGTCGAATTGATTTCTTCTTACCTGCCCCTGAGGCGGGCGGGAAGGAATTTTCGGGCTAATTGTCCGTTCCACAGCGAAAAGACCCCGTCGTTTATGATCAGCCCGCAGAAGCAGATTTTTCACTGTTTTGGCTGCCAGGCCGGCGGCGGAGCAGTGCAATTCGTGACGCTCTATGAAAAAGTAAATTTTCCCGAAGCCGTCGAGATTCTCGCTAAGCGTCTTGGGCTGGAGATCCCCTATCAGAAGCAGGACGGCATAAACAGCAAGCTAAAGACAAACATTTCCGACGTGGCCGCCGAAGCCTCGGTTTTTTTCCATCAGAATCTTCTGGAAGATAAAAACGCTAAAGGCGCGCTTGCCTATTTATTAAACCGGGGAATCAGTTTGGATACGATTAAGCAATTCAGGATCGGTTACGCCCCCGGCCGCAATACCCTTTTGGATTATTTTCGCAAAAAGAATTTTACCATTGATATTTTAGAGAAAGCTTCGCTGATTGTTTCCCGGCAGGAAAGCTTCCACGATATGTTTAACGACCGGGTAATGTTTCCTATTTTCGACGTCCGCGGCAAGGTTTTAGGGTTCGGCGGAAGAATCTGGAAAGATATCAAAGAAGCGCCAAAATATATAAATTCTCCGGAAAGCCCGCTTTACAGCAAGCGTGAACACCTGTTCGGCCTGAATTTTTCCAAAGACGAGATTATAAAGCAGGATTGTATTATTGTCGTGGAGGGCTATCTGGATATGATCGTGCCGTATGCCGCCGGCATAAAAAATATCGCCGCTTCCCTGGGCACAGCATTAACGCCGGAGCAGGCTCATTTAATCCGGCGGTACACTTCCCATGTTGTGCTGGCGTATGATTCCGATAAGGCCGGGCAGGCCGCTACCTTGCGCGCTTTAGACCTGCTTTTGGAAAACGAGCTGAAGGTAAAAGTCGTTAAATTGCCGCAAGGGTTTGACCCGGATTCTCTGGTGCGCAAGGAAGGCCGCGATTGTTTCGCCCGGCTGATCGCCCAGCGAGAAGATTTTTTTGATTATAAAATCGGCGTTTTAAAAAACGCGCACGACGCCGAGAGCATCGAAGGCAAAACAAAGATCACGCAGGAAATATTTTCCACGCTGGCTAATTTAAAAAGCGAGATCGAACGCTACGAATATATCCGGAAACTTTCGCAGGCTTTAAGGATTAAAGAAGAAATCATGATCGACGAATGGCGCCGAAGCCACGGCGCGAAAAGCAAGAATAACACTTACCTGAAATCGCCGGGAACGATGTATAAGGGGACGAAAGAATTAATGCCGCTTACGGAAAAAATAATTTTTAAATTCATGCTTAACAACAAAAAAGCTTTTCCTTTTATCAAAAAAAATCTTACGGAGACCGATTTTTCTTCCCATCTGGCGAGAAAAGCGGCTTCCTATTTTTTCAGCAGCGGTTCGCCGGATGCCCTTGCCGCGCCGGAAAATCTGGTCTCCGGCATCCAGGATAAAGACCTGAGCAGTTTTATTTCGTCGATTATCATGGATGAAGATATCCCTTTCGATAAAGAGTCGTTCAAGGGCAGTATTTTGAAACTGCGTAAGAACCGGATGAGCGATTTACGCCGGAAGGTAAAAGACCAGATTGGCGAAGCGGAAGCAAAAGGCGACCGGGGGAAACTCGAAGATTTGATCGCCAAACATGACAGCATCAACAAAGAGCTAAGATAAAATATAGATCAGCACGGAAATCTTAGCCTTCAAGGAGCCCAGGGCAAAAGGAAGGGATACAAAAATGAAATTCCAATTCCGTAATCGTAATCTTACTTTTGTTTTTATCGCGCTCAGTTTTCTTTTTATCTTTACCGCCGATACTTTCAGAAACGAAACGAAACAGAAACAAGACGGAAACGAAACAAGACGTTCTATTCAAACCTATATATTGCAATGAGTTACCAATCAAATATGATGGAAAAGGCCAAACGTGTATCTCCATATTTGTGGCGTAACTCATTGTATCACAAGTAGTTAGATAGAACGGTCGTTAATATTTTTTCTTTCCGGGATATTAAAAAGATATACAACTACTAAAATAAATTAAGGAGAGGTAAAAAATGATTAAGAAAAAAATCTTAGCGAAAAGTATCGAGCAATTAGTAGAGTTAGGGCGTAAAAAAGGGTACCTTACTTATGATGAAATAAACCATTTTCTTTCCGAAGAGATCGTAACCGCCGAGGAAATGGACGCGGTTTTCGATTCCTTAGACACCCAGAACATTAGTATTTTAGAAGCCAAAGAAGTCGAAGAAATCGAAAAAGAAAAAGAAAAGAAAGGGCCGGCCGTAACCTCTTCCCCCGTTGACGACCCGGTCAAGATGTATCTTAAGCAAATGGGCCAGATTCCTTTATTGACGCGAGAAGAAGAATTAACCCTGGCGAAAGAAATCGAAGACCGGGAAGAGGTCGTGCGCCGGGAAGTTTTTACTACGGATGTTTCCCGGGACGTTTTCATCGACGCGTCCCAGAAAATAATTAAAGACGAGCTCAATGCCGACGATTTCGTCAAAGGCGAGATCACCAATAAAGAAAAAGAAATCAAACGGATACAGAAACTCTACGGAAAGCTTGCCCGGACAAAAAATATCGAACACCGGCAAGGGATCATGAAAAGTTTCAATTTTACGATTGTCATCATCGAGTCGATAATATCAAAAATCGAAGAAGTCGTCCATGAGATAGATAAAGTCAACCGCCTTCTCGCCAGGTCTCAGGGAAAGGGCAGAGAACAACGGGCGCAGCTAAAAGGGCTGCTCAAAAGCAAACGTAAACTGATTACCGCGCTTGGCTTTAAAGAGGAAGAAATAAAAGACAGGATGAGAAGCATCCTGAATAAGCAGAGGCTTTATAACCGTTCAAAAAAGAATTTAGTCGAGGCGAACCTGCGCCTGGTGGTAAGTATCGCCAAAAAATACGTAAACCGCGGCCTGTCTTTTCTTGACCTTATCCAGGAAGGGAATATCGGCTTGATCAAGGCGGTGGAAAAGTTCGAATATAAACGCGGCTATAAGTTTTCGACTTACGCGACATGGTGGATTCGGCAGGCGATCACTCGCGCCATCGCCGACCAGGCGCGCACCATCAGGATTCCCGTGCACATGACCGAAACAATCAACAAGATTATCAGGATTTCCCGTATTTTTATCCAGGAAAAAGGCCGCGAGCCCAATACCGATGAATTGTCTAAAGAGCTGAAATTGCCCGTTTGTAAAATAAAAGATATTTTAAAAGTATCGCAGCAGCCGATTTCCATTCATACTCCCATCGGCGACGACGGCGATACTTATTTCGGCGATTTTCTGGAAGATAAAAAAGCGGTTTCTCCTGCCAACGCCACGGTTTTTTCCATGCTCAAGGAAGAGCTCACCCAGGCCATGGACAGCCTTACCGACCGGGAGCAGAAGATTCTTACACTTCGTTTTGGCCTGGAGGACGGTTTGCCCAAGACTTTAGAGGAAGTCGGCACGATTTTCCGGGTTACCCGCGAGAGGATACGCCAGATTGAAGCGAAAGCGCTGAAAAAATTACGCCATCCCAGCCGTTCCCGCCGGCTTCAGGCATTTTTGGAGCTTACGGTTTTACGCGGGAAATTCAGAGGTTAATCCAAAACCCTGCTTTAGGCAGGTTTTTGGATTAAAATAGAAAAATGCGGCATGCGATATTATTAATAAACTGCCGCATTTTTCTGAAAGCCGAAAACTTAGCGACCCGTGGTTGAATGAAACCGCCCTCATTTTTATAAACCGCTCATAAAATTCCGCCTGACAAGAGATAATTCTTGAGTTATAATTAGCTTCCATTCAGGTATAAAAACCAAATTACGAGGTAAAAATATGAAGGATAACTCTCCTATCGAAAATGTCGCTAAATTAGCGCGGATCGAGATTACCGAACAGGAAAAAGATTTTCTCGGCGGGCAATTGGCAAAAATTATCGATTATGTCGATAAACTAAAAGCGGTTAACGTGGACGGCGTTCTACCTTTGCGCGGTTTACATTCGGATGCGCCGGTTTTACGCGACGACCAGGCCCACGTTTCCGGCTTAAGCCGGGATATTTTAGAAAACGCTCCGGCGGCGGAAGGGAATTACTTTAAAGTCCCGCCGGTGATTGAGTAAAAAGAAAAAAGAAATACGTTAATTGGCTATCAGTTGCGTAACTCGAAACGTCAATCGTCTTGCGGGTATTGTCAAAATGTCGATAAACGATAACCGATAACCGTAACGAGCCGCGCAACCGAATAACGAAAGACTATTTTTATCAAAATTATTAAACCATGGAAGACCTGATTGCATTAACCGGAACGCAAATAGCGGAGCAAATAAACAACGGCAAGTTGGACGAGGGTGAGGTTTTTTCTTTTTTTCGCGGCCGGGCTAAAAAATTAAACGCTTCCCTGAACAGTTTTGTCGAGATTTACGAAGAACCGGTCGGCGCAGCCGATACTCGCGGCGTGCCGATCGCGATAAAGGATAATATCTGCATAAAAGGGAAAAGAATTACCTGCGCTTCCAAGATTTTAAATAGCCACCGGGCGGTTTATGATGCCACCGTAATCAACCGCCTTAAACAAGCCGGTTTTAAAATTATCGGTACGGCGAATATGGATGAATTTGCTTTTGGTTCGTCCACGGAAAATTCCTGTTACGGCGTAGTAAAAAACCCCTGGGATAATTCCCGGGTCAGCGGCGGTTCTTCCGGCGGCTCGGCGGCGGCGGTAGCGGCGCGCCTGGTGCCGTTCGCTCTCGGTTCGGATACCGGGGGAAGCATCCGTCAGCCCGCGGCATTGTGCGGGGTGGTTGGGTTCAAGCCTACCTACGGAAGAATTTCGCGTTACGGCCTCATCGCCTTTGCTTCCAGCCTCGACCAAATCGGGCCGGTTACTACTAATATGGTTGATTGCGCCTGGCTGCTTAACGTTTTGTGCGGCTTCGACCAATACGATTCTACCTCTTCCCAGGCCGCCGTGCCGGATTTTAATAATTCTCTGGTAGATGATGTTCGGGGATTGAATATCGGTTTACCTGCCGAATATTACGGCCAGGGCTTAAATCCCGAAGTCAAAAGCCGGCTAGATGAGACAAGGGCAGTTTTTGAGAAAAAAGGCGCTAAGTTTGTTGAGATAAATCTACCGCACACGGAATACGCGGTCGCGGTTTACTATATCGTCGCCTCCAGCGAAGCAAGCTCCAATTTACAGAGGTTTGACGGTATTCGTTACGGGTTGCGTGAAAAAGCTTCCGGTTTAAAAGATGTTTATTTTCGCAGCCGCGCCGCCGGTTTCGGCGCTGAAGCGAAGCGGCGCATCCTTTTGGGGACTTACAGTTTATCCAGCGGCTACTATGACGCCTATTATGTCCGGGCGTTAAAAGTTCGCCGTCTGATTAAGGAAGATTTTGATCAGGCGTTTAAAAATGTCGATATTATTTTAACGCCTACCTCGCCGACCCCGGCGTTTAAAATCGGCGAAAAAACTCTCGATCCGTTAAGCATGTATTTATCCGATATCTACACAATTTCGGCAAATTTAGCCGGGCTGCCCGCGGTATCGATTCCTTGTGGGTTTACTAAAGAAAATTTACCCGTGGGGATGCAGCTGATTGGGAAAGAATTTGATGAAGCTACACTGATAAGAGCCGGATATAGTTATCAGTGCGCGACGGAGTGGCATAAATACCTGCCGCCGATGATCGCTGATTGAAAGATGCTGATGATCGCTGATGGGATAATGAAATTAAAATTCCAACTAATATTCTGATTGTATTATCAAATGAATAAAATTATATGAATTATCAAACCGTTATCGGCTTAGAAGTCCACGTGCAGTTGAAGACAAAATCGAAGATATTTTGTTCCTGCCCGGCTGATTTTGATGCCCCGGCTAATACTAACATCTGCCCGGTATGCTGCGGCTATCCGGGGGTGCTGCCGGTTTTCAACAAACAGGCGTTGAAACTGGGTATTCGGGTAGCGCTGGCGCTCAGTTGTAAAATAAATGACAGCATCTATTTCGAGCGGAAGAATTATTTTTATCCCGATTTACCCAAGAACTATCAGATTTCCCAATATAAAATGCCGCTGGGCGAGAAGGGGTATCTCGAACTTCCCGGCGGGAAAAAAATAGGGATAACCAGAGTGCATTTAGAAGAAGACGCGGGAAAACTTATCCATAAGGATAATTATTCGCTGGTGGATTTAAACCGGACCGGCACGCCGCTGTTGGAGATTGTTTCCGAACCGGATATCGCCGATACCCAGGAAGCTTATGATTATTTGACATACTTGAAATTGACATTACAATATATCGAAGCCAGCGACTGCGATATGGAAAAAGGTAGTTTACGCTGCGACGCCAATATTTCTTTAAAGCTTAAAGAAGCCGCCGAGCTCGGCACCAAGGTCGAGCTTAAAAATATGAATTCGTTTAAGGGCGTGCGCGACGGCCTCGAGTTTGAAGAGAAGCGCCAGGCGAATTGCCTGGAAACCGGTGAGAAAATTTTTCAGGAAACCCGGCTCTGGGACGCGGAAAAATCAAAGACTTATGTGATGCGTTCCAAAGAAGAAGCGCACGATTACCGTTATTTTCCCGAGCCGGATCTGCCGGATTTTAAGGTAGCGCGGGAATTGATCGAGGAAGAAAAGAAGCATCTCGGCGAACAACCTTTGGATAAATATCGCCGGTTTACCGCCGGTTATAAATTAAGCGGGAAAGACGCTGATGTGTTTGTCCAGGATTCCTGGCTGGGTAAATTTTTTGAAGAAGCGTGCGGCCATTTTAACCGTCCCGATAAAATAGCCGGATGGCTGCTGGGGCCGTTTCTGGAACATGTTAACGAACGCGGCCGGGAAAGCATCAAGATAACGCCGCAAAATTTCGCGAAAATCATCCAGCTTTTTTGCGAAGATAAACTTAATAACCTGGCGGCTAAAAAAGTCATTGCGCTGTGTATCAATACTAATGATAGTATAGAAGGGATAATCAATAAAGAAGGTCTGGCGCAAGTTTCCGATAGCGGCGGGCTTCGGGGGTTTGTTGACGCAGCGCTGGCGGAAAATCCTAAAGTGGTAGAAGAATATCTTGCCGGTAAAGAGCAGGCGATGATGTTTCTGGTCGGCCAGGTGATGAAAAAATCGAAAGGCAAAGCCAACCCTAAAGTGACGAGGGAAATGCTGGAAGGAAAAATCAAGAATCTCAAAAGTGATAAATAAAAAACCTAAAACTTACCACCAAGGCATGAAGACACAAAGAAAAGGCAGAGTTTTTTAATTCTTAGTGCCTTAGTGGTAAATCTTTTGGTTTTATTTTTTCGGTTCTTTGTGGTAAAAATTTTATGGTTTCAAAATAAGGAGATGAAAAAAGATGAAAAATAAGATTACGGTAATAACGATTATCGCGGCGATTATGGTGTCGGCTTACTGGGTAGGATTTTCTCTGGGCAAAGAGAGCGATAATGTTTATAAGGAACTCGATATTTTTGCCGAAGCCATGGCTTTGGTGGATCAAAAATACGCGGAAGTGAAAAAACCAAAAGAGCTGGTTTACGGCGCGATTTCCGGCCTGCTGAATTCCCTCGACGCTTACAGCCAGTTTCTCACCCCCGAAGAGCATAAAGAATTAATCACGGAAACCGAAGGAAAGTTCGGCGGCCTGGGCATTGAGATCACCATGAAAAATGGCTATGTGACGATTATCTCTCCCCTGGAAGATACCCCGGCCTGGAAAGCGGGGCTGGAGCCGGAGGATATTATTATAAAAATAAGCGGCGAATCGACAAAAAATATTACCCTTAGCGCGGCAGTCAAGAAATTGCGCGGTGAACCGGGCACCAAAGTCGATTTAACTATCCTTAAGGCGAAACAAAGAAAACTGGAAGATATGTCGATCGTGCGCGGGCTGATCAAAATAAAGGATATAAAAAGAGCGTTGGTTCTGGAAAATAATATCGGATATGTGCGCATCGCCGAATTTAGAGAAAATACCGCCGGGGAATTGGATAAAGCGTTGCATGATTTAAAAAAGTCCGGTTTAAAAGGTTTGATCATCGACGTGCGCAACAATCCCGGCGGATTACTTTATACTGCCATCGATGTTTCCAGCCGGTTCCTGGAAGACGGTAAAGAAATAGTTTCCACTCGGTCCCGGAGCGAACCCGAATCGATTTATAAGGCGGTGCCGGCCCCGGAAAAAGTTACCGATATACCGCTGGTAGTTCTAATCAACAAAGGAAGCGCGTCGGGAAGCGAAATCCTAGCCGCAGCTTTGCGCGACAACAAGCGCGCGGTTCTTTTAGGCGAAACCAGCTTCGGCAAAGGGTCGGTGCAAACGATTGTGCCGCTTTCCGACGGTTCGGCGTTACGGTTGACCACGTCAAAATATTATACGCCCAATAAAATAAGTATTCATGAAAAAGGCATCGACCCCGATATCGCGGTTGCGGAAGAAACTGCCGATAAGGACAAGAAAGAAAAAACCGACGTCGTCGAAGAAGTGCAGAAAAAAATAGAGGAAATCGAGAAAAAAGAAGAAAAGAAAGACGAATTCAATTATAAAAAAGATATTCAGATAATGAGAGCGCTTGACCTTTTGAAAGGCTTGCTGGTTTTGTCTGATACCGGTAAAGAAAATAAAAAGGCATTGGCCGGTGAGCATAAAAAATAATGTTTACCATCGGTATCGAAACATCCTGCGACGAAACCAGCTGCGCCGTTTTAAAAAACGATAAAGTCCTTTCTAATGTAACCCTATCGTCGCTAAGGCAGCATAAAAAGTACGGCGGCGTAATCCCCGAAATCGCCACCCGGGCCCACCTTAAAAATATCGATAAAGTATTTACTGTTTCTTTAAAAGAAGCGGGGATAATCCTACACGATATAGATTTAATCGCCGTGACCAATAAACCCGGGTTGATGGGCGCGTTGGTGATTGGTTTAAATTTTGCCAAGGCGCTGGCCGTTTCTTTAAACAAGCCGTTAATCGGGATCAACCATCTTCATGCCCACATCTTCGCGCCGTTTTTAAACAACGCCCGCCGGATAAAATTTCCCTTTATCGGTTTGATTGTTTCCGGCGGCCATAGCGAAATTTATTTAGTAAACGATTTTGATAAAATGAGATTGGTCGGCGCGACGCGCGACGATGCCTGCGGCGAGGTTTATGACAAAATCGCCCGCTTTTTGGGATTAGGCTATCCGGGGGGCCCGGTGATCGATAAACTTTTCGAGGAAAAATATAAAGACGCTTTTAAATTTAAATGCGGCAGGGTCGGTTTTGACTTAAGTTTTAGCGGGATCAAAACCGCGGTGATTTATAAAAAAGAAGAAATCGCTAAAAAAGAAAAAATAACCCCGGATATTATAAAACGTCTGATATCGTCCTTTCAGGCATCGGCAATGAATACAATTACCCGTACCGTTGTGGAGGCTGCCGAAGAATATAAGGTTAAGAGAATCGTTTGCGGCGGTGGGGTAATCGCTAATAGATATTTACGCCGGAAACTATGTGAACAAGAAAGTGCCGGTTTTAAGATTATTCTCCCTTCTTTTGAGTACACTACCGATAATGCGGCAATGGTTGCGGGATTGGGGTTTTACCTGTATAATAAAAAAGGCATCCAGCATGATATCGGGAAACTGGAGGCAGAGCCAAATTGAGACAACCTAAAAACCAAGGAACCAAAAAACGGATAAACTAAGAAATTCTTAAGTTTTAGGTTTTTCAGTTTTTTGGTTTTTTGGTGCGAGCGAAGCGAGCAATGACTGACTTTACCACAACTCTTATTCGTATTTTATTAGCGTTTTTTTTAGGCGGAGCGATCGGCCTGGAACGTGAGAAAAAAGGCCACATCGCGGGCTTGCGCACGCATATTCTGGTGTGCCTCGGTTCCTGCCTGATTATGCTTACCTCGATATACGTTTACGAGATTTATCAGGGTAAAGCCGGCGTTGACCCTTCGCGTATCGCCGCCGGCGTGGTTACCGGCATTGGATTCTTAGGCGCCGGCACGATTATCAGAAGCGCCAGAGGCTCGGAAGGCATCAAAGGGTTAACCACCGCGGCAAGCATCTGGGTAAGTTCCGCCATCGGCTTAGCCGTAGGCTGTGGTTATCTGAGCGGTGCGGTTGCAACCACCGTGGTAACTTTTTTAACGCTTTCTTTTTTGAAAACTATCGAGAACAAACTTCAGAAGTGATAAAAACATGAAAGACAAAACTATTACTTTAAGACAGGCTTCGGAAATATTAGGCATACCGGAAAAAGAAATCATCAATCTTGCCGCCGGGGATAACATCCCCCATACAAAAATGGAAGGGGGATTTTTAAGGTTCCACCGGGAAGATATCCTCGGCGTTAAAGGGGAGATCGCGAAAAAATATAATCTTAGTTCGGAGGCAAGCGGTAAAAAAGAAAAAATAAAAAATTTTCTGTTTTTCAATGATTTTTATATTATTGGCTGGGCCGTTATTATAATTTTATTTTTTATAATTTTTAATGAAAAAAAATAATAGAGGGTTTGTCGACCTCGGTTTTGCCAAACTTGATATTCAACGAAAAGCCCGCCGGGGATTTCCGGAAATCATCTACGCCCGCGGTAAATCCACCGGCCATTTAACCAAAATCGTCGAAGAATTTCGCAAGCATACCCCTTTTCTTCTCATTTCTAAACTGGAAGCAGGCATTTACGAAACATTAAAAAAATATTTTTCCCGTCTTGAATATTTTCCCCAGGCAAAAATAGGATTTTTAGGCCGTCCCTCAAAAAAGAAAAAAGGGCGCTGTGTTATTGTTACTGCCGGAACAAGCGATATTCCTATCGCCCAGGAAGCGGCCATATTTCTAGAATTAACCGGCAACCAGGTAGAGACGATTTACGATGTAGGCGCGGCCGGGGCCCATCGCCTTAAACCTTTCCTGGGAAAATTAAAAAAGGCGAAAGTGATTATTGTCGTGGCCGGTATGGAAGCGGCGCTTTTAAGCCTGGTCAGCGGCATGACTAAAGCGCCGCTGATCGGCGTGCCGACCAGCGCCGGTTACGGCGCTTCCTTTAAGGGGTTGTCGGCGCTTCTGGGGATGATTAATTCCTGTTCCCTGGGCAGCGTCGTGGTCAATATCGATAACGGTCTGGGCGCCGGTTATTTCGCAAATTTGATTAATAAATAATAGTACCGAGGCCTGTTGTTCGAAGATATATATTTTAACCGGCTCAACTGGCAAAACAGGCTAAACGGGCTAAACTGGATTATGAACAGCATTTATTTCCACTTAATCGGCGGCGCGGCCGGGGATATGCTTTTGGTGTCATTGCTTGAGCTGGGCTGTCCCCTTGTCTATTTAAAGAAAGAACTAAAAAAACTTAATATTGGCTGCGATCTTTCTTTAAAAATTGACGAGGCCACGCCTTGCCATGTCCCCAGGAAGAAACTAATTTTTAAAGGTAAAAACTTTTCCCGGCATCAAGAAATAGTAAGAGTAATCAAAAACTCCGGGCTTGACGGGGATATTAAAACCAAAGCCCGGGAAGTTTACGGCGTAATCGCCACAGCGGAAGAAAAAATCCACAGGACTAAAAATATTCATTACCACCATCTCGGCGAGGTTGACGCGGTCGCGGAAATCTGCGGTTTTTTCATCGCCTTAAAATATCTGGCTGTGGAGCAGGTTTATGTTTCGGTATTTCCTTTGAGCAAACCCGCTCCGGCTGTCCTGGAATTATTGCGCGGCAAAAAAATCGGCATCCGGGAAGCCGGTTACGAAAGCGTTACCCCCACTGCCGCGGCTTTGCTTAAGGAGGCGATACAGGCTGATTTACCTTTTGCTTTTAAAAAAAGCGGTTTGGCGTTTGGCGCCGGCGGCTCGGGCGATTATCTGGCCGCTTATCTTATCGACGAAACCCCGGAAAATGATACAATCATAAAGGTTGAGGTTAACATCGACGATATGAACCCTCAGCTTTTTGAAAATTGTTTTGAAAAGCTTTTCGCCGCCGGCGCCAAAGACGTTTACCTGGAAAATATCCTGATGAAGAAATCGCGGCCGGCGTTTGTCCTGAACGTCTTGTGCGCAAAAAATAATTTTCCGGAAATACGGAAAAGTATTTTTTCTCACACTTCAACCTTCGGAATACGTTATTTGGAGTATAAGCGCGATAAATTGCCTTATGAGTTTGTAGAAAAGAATACTAAATTCGGCAAAATAAAATTTCGCGTCGCGCGAGGAAGGATAAAAAAAGAAACACCGGAGTATAGCGATTGTCTTTCCGCCGCCACAAAATTAAACATACCGCTGATCGATATCTATCGGGCGCTGTGAGTAATAAAATATTAATGAAAACCTAAAGATTTACCACTAAGGCACAAAGTTCACAAAGAAAAAACCAAGATTAAGGTTTTATTTTTTTGATTTTACCCAAGACGAGATATATTTTTTTCTTTGTGACGCTTAGTGCCCTTAGTGTCTTGGTGGTAAATTTTTATGGTTTTGTTATTGAGGGAGAAAAGATGACAACTGGTTGGCTATCGGGGAAAAAAGTTATCCCGGGATTTTTGTTGGGAATAGGCATGATTATTATCGTAAATATCGCCTCTTACTATACCAATAGCGTATTTGTCCAATCTTCTAAAATGGTAGAGCGGGCGCATATAATTGTTAATAAATTTAATAATATACTAACCGACGTTGAAGATGCCGAGAGCGCCCAGCGAGGGTACATCATCACAGGTGATAAAAACTATCTAACGATTTTTAACAACGAACTTCTTAGTATTTTCCGCAACGATAGGCAATTGCGGGAATTGATTGTCGATAACAAGCAAATTGAAAAATTTATCATTTTAGAACATACAATAAGACAGGAAATCGATAGCCTTAAGGAATCAATACATTTACGCCAGGCAAAAGGATTTAATCAGGCCGCGCAGGGCATACGCGATGAATCCCGAAGAAAAATTTCCGAAGCCACTCACTATACGATAGGAGAGTTAATCGCACAAGAAGAAATTTTATTAGAAAACCGGTCGCGGGAAGCCAAGCCGCGCGGCATGATCGCTACTATTGCCGGCAGCATCGGTAGCGCGCTTGCCCTTATCCTTATCGGCATAGCTGTTTTCACACTAAGGCACCAATTGAGAGAACGCGCGCGCGCCCAGGAAAAGTCCCAGCAAATCGCCAAAGAATGGGAAACCACGTTTAATTCTATAAAGGATATGATCTCGATCCAGGATAACAATTTTAAGTTTATTCGAGTCAACAAGGCCTACGCGAATTTTCTAAAAATGGATGAAGAGGAACTTATCGGCAGAAAATGCTATGAAGTATTTCATGCCACCGCCGCTCCCTGCCAGAACTGCGCGCAGGTAAAAGCGATCCAATCAAAACAGCCCTGCGCCATAGAATCTTTTGAGCCGCGTTTTAAACTTTACATAGAAACAACGGTTTCGCCTATTTTAAATGACCGGGGTGAAATTACGAGCAACATCCATATTATAAAAGATATTACGGAGCGAAAAGAACTCGATAAACTAAAAGATGAATTTGTCAGTACCGTTTCTCATGAGATGCGTACGCCGCTTACTACGATAAGGGAGTCGGTATCGCAAGTCTTAGACGGTATCCTTGGCCCCATCACGGATGAACAAAAAGAATTTTTGACGATTTGCCTCAATGATTCCAACCGGCTTAAGCGCATCATCGACGATTTGCTTGATATATCCCGCCTGGAAGCGGGAAGCTTTAAGATAAGAAAAGATAAATGCGACATCGTCGATATTGTCAAAAGCGTGAGCTCTTCTTTTTATCCTAAAGTTAGCGCGCGCGGCCTGGAAATTAAAACATTTTTTTCCCATGAGAAAATAGAGATTGTTGCGGATAAAGATAGAATCGGCCAGATTTTAATGAATTTAATCGGTAACGCGGTAAAATTTACTTCCGCGGGCAGTATTACCATTTCGGTTACGCAAAAAAACGATATTATCGAGTGTTCCGTTGCGGATACCGGAGTGGGCATTGGCAAAGATGATTTGCCCAAAGTTTTTACTAAATTCCAGCAGTTCGGCAGAATCGCCGGCCCGGGCGAAAAAGGCACGGGCTTGGGTCTTTCTATCGCTAAAGGGTTGGTGGAGCGCCACGGCGGGAAAATATGGGTAGAGAGCAAGCCGGGTGAAGGGACGAAATTTACATTCCAATTGCCGAGAGAATGAATTATTTTCTGCTAAACTTGTAAAGAGTGTAAGAATAATTAAGGAAATTGAAAGATAAGAATTACACATGTAGGGCTTGTAGGAAATGTAGCGAAACAATGCAAAATAATTTCTACATGTCCTAAATGCTCTACATGTAAAAATATCCTTATTTTTTTTGCGTGATGTATTGTTTTTATTAATAAACTTAGAAATACTTTTTAGGATATTAAAAACCGATATGGTGATATGTTGTATTGCAAAAGGGGGTGGATATGGCCAAAAGAATACTGGTAGTCGACGATGAAGAAAATGTCGTAAGAATGGTAAAATCACGGTTGGAATCAGGCGGATATGAAGTTATAACCGCGAGCGACGGTGAAGAGGGGTTGATTAAAGCCAGGGCGAATAAACCGGATTTGGCGATCCTTGATATCTTAATGCCTAAGCTGGACGGCGGGAAAATGGCCGAAACGATGAAACTGAATGATGATTTGAAAAATATCCCGATAATATTTTTAACCTGTTTGGTGGAAGGGAAGGAAGTCCAGAATCGGCATATGATCGGCGGCAATCTCTTTTTAGCCAAGCCGTTTGATGGGAAAGAATTACTGGCAATGGTGGGTAAAGTACTCGGGAAATAAACTGGGATAACAAATTTAAAAATTAACCTATATGCTTCCGGGCATCTATATACCGATAAAATCTCTTGCGACATTTTATCGGAATGCCTCGGAAGTCAATTCGACTACAGCCTCAATCTGCGCCCCTAGCGGGGCTTGATTTCGGCTGAGTCTCATTGAAATGCCTAAGAAAATTTTAATTGTAGACGACGATAAAGATATCGTCAAGCTTATTGCTTCGCGGTTGAAAGCCAACGGCTATGATGTTGCAGCGGCCGGCGACGGCGTACAGGCAATGACTGCGGTGAACACGGAAAACCCCGACCTTGTCATCCTTGATATAAGAATGCCGGCGGGCGGGGGATTAAGTGTTTATGAGAACCTAAAAAAATCTTTTAAAACCAGTATGATACCGATACTTTTTATGACCGCCTATTCCGAAGACCCGTTATGGATGAATATCCTGGATATGGAAGGAACAGATAATTACCTCACTAAACCCTTTGGGGCTAAAGCGCTTCTGGAAAAAGTGAAGAATATTTTTGAGGAAAAATAAAAAAATTTCACCACAGAGGGTATAGAAAAGTACCGAGGGATGAATGATGATGGATGAAGGAAGATAGAAAACCAAAAAACTTTTGTCCTCAGATTACGCAGATTCTACAGATTGATTAACCGGATTTTTCTTTTAATATTATCCCGATTTATATTTTTCTAAGAAATCTGTGAAATTAATAGTTTTGTAAATATAGGCTTGTTATTTTTCCTGTTTTTGTTATAATTCCCAGCTGTATTTATATAGAGGCTAAGTTCCATCAACCAAGAGGCATTCAAATACTATGGCCATGCATATCTTCGTTTTTATCATCGTTATTTTACCATTAGTTTTGTGTTGGGTGCAAATGCTTTTAGATAAGTTTATGTAGGAATTCTTTCTTTCCCTCCGTTTAGAAAAACGTGGTAAATCGACTAAGCGTTTTTTCTTCATCTTCGATTAGGAAAAACGTGGCTTCATTGCCTGAAATCTGAGGTCGCGCTCTAAGCGCTTCCACGATTTCAGATAATTCGGCTACCAATTTTTGCTGCGTCTTAGACTTGCAAAAATTGAAGCCTCACTGGCGGGATAGCTCAGTCTGGTAGAGTCCCGCCTGCGCTTCGCTCGGCGGGATTAATTCAACTAAACCCGGAGTACCGGGTAAGTTTCATTGAACAAACGGCTCATACCCGCTGAAACCGATTTACCAATCGGTTTCAGAAGGGAGTATGAGGGAAGAATTCCCTCATGTAGTAGGGGTGACAGCGACGAGCGAAGCGAGGAAGCGCCAGAGGGGCGAAGCCCCTATGGGGAACGAAGCGAAGCGAGTGACGCGAGGCTGGCGAGCCTCATAAATAAAATATACAGGCGAGTCCCGCCTCAAGGCGGGATCAAATCCAGTTCCCGTTGATCTTTTTAATTTCTCACAATTTCTTCTTTATTATCCATTTATAGAAAAAACGTGGTATGGCGGGATAGCTCAGTCTGGTAGAGCAAACGGCTCATACCCGTTGCGCCGCTGGTTCAAATCCAGTTCCCGCCACGTTTTTTCTTCCCCAGTCATATTTCCCCGTGTTGATTCCTTTTATCAAATAATCCCCCCCTTATTAGCTGATAAAAAATACGGAAAATAAGGGCTTTTAAGGTATAATAAGGTAAATATTATGATAAAAAAAATTTTTCCTCTCTTTGTGTGTTTTGCTTGTATTTATTCTCAAAATACTTTTTGTGAAAGAAAAATTTCTCCACAGGACAATACCGACGCAAGAAAGATGTCACTTGATAAAGTACCATTAGATAAAGATGGTACTCCTATTGGCTGGAAGAAAGGTATCGAGTCAATGTGGCCGTCAGAAAAAGATAAAAAAAGTGCCGCTAATCTTAGCGAAGAAGAATTAAAAAGTATCATCAATGAAGCTAAGAATATCTTTCAAGATATCTGGATTCCTTCATCGAACCAAAATGGGTTTAAATATGTAAGGAAATATACGCTAGGCCCGCATAAAATTGCGTTTCAGGATTTATTAAGATGCGTGGAGTATGAAAAGAATGGATATAATATTGTTATCTCAAGTATCCTTACCGATGCATCGAAAGGGTCGGTGGATATTAAGATAGAAAATAATAACGGCATCTTAAACGATAAAGATATAACTTCTCCAGAGCAATATATAAAAGAATTTTGCAAGATATTTCTGCGGCAAAACTTATGGACAACGGGAAAAGAAGGCCAGTCTGAGTTTTATTTTAAATTTAAAAAGAATATATTTCATGTCTGCTATATTCCCCGCGATGAGAATAAATATTATTATGTTTATCTTTATGCCAATAATAAATTTGCAGTGTTGCAGTATACTACTATGGATATGATGAAACCAATACCTATAAACAAATTGTGGAGAAAAACTAACTAGAACCGGTGTCTAGATAATATCCAAAAACAAATATTAGACAAAAAGGAGGCAACTTAATACGTGGAAGTTTTACTAAATTCTAAGGCCTTACCATAGGAACCCTAAAAAATTTCCGGGCTCATACCCGTTATGTCGTCGGCTTGAAGAGTGTAGGCCGGAATCGCTAAAATTATTCAAATAAAGACAAGGGCAATTGTTTTTAAAAGGATATAACAAATTGGGCAAGATATTACAAAAAATATTTATCATATTACTTTACGCGTTTATCGCGCTGGTATTATTTCAGCAATTCTACCCCGTCAAAATTAACGACCGCGATTTGATTTATTACCCTCCGAAGGTAAAAGATGAAGATAATGCTTATATAAAATTACTGCCTTGGTTAAAGAATATGAACGATAAGCAGCTTCGCCGCCAAATAAGGGCGTTGGCTAATAGTAGGGATTTCGATAAAACAAAAGCCGAAGAAATATTATCTTTACACCAACCCTTATTGGAAGTCTTCCATCAGGCGTTATTGTTGGATTATTTTCGTCCCCCTTCAGAAATAGATGGTGTTTACAATAGGAAAAGTGAGGGCGAGCTATTAAAAACATTTTTTTTAAGCAGTTTGCAGGTGATTTATATAAAGAAGCTGATTAATGAGAATAAATACCCGGAAGCTTTTTATGAGATATCGCGATTGGCTAAGTGGGCAAGGATGCTCGATGATTCCGGAGAGATTTATATTTACGGGTTGACAAACGAAAGACGGACAATCGGACTTATCCGGGAATGGGCGGAAAAAGCAAGTTTTGACAGGAAATATTACCGGGGTTTCAGGAAAGAAATAGAAAGTTTTTTGAAAAATGGCACCACGGAAGAATTTATCAGGATTGATTATACTACGACTTTGATTTCGATGAGATTGGCATCCGGGGATAATCCCTATAATTTATACGACAAAGGAAAGATAAATAAATTTATCCCCATAAAATATATTTATAACCGGGAGGCCACGAGAAATGATCTGGCAGGATGTTACCGGCGTATTTTAGTTGCCTTGGAAGGAAACTATCGGGATATTTCTAATATTGGAGAACCTCTATTATTCAGGAATAGGCTTTTAAAAGGGTTAAGATACCTGTCCGGTAATATTGTAGGGAAAATCCTGGTGAAAATATTGATACCGAATCATGTTCGCATGATGACCGGGGATATCCTCGAGCTGAACGCGCAGGGAAAACTTACCAAGCTATTTCTTGCCCTGAAAGATTATTATGCCGGACAAAAAACTTTGCCGAAAAATTTAGCTGTTTTAGTCCCCGATTATATCGAGGCGATTCCTAAAGACCCTTACGATAATAAAGAATTAAAATATTCCCCGAAAGAAAAGATAATTTATAGCGCCGGCTATGATATTTTAAGTACCGAAGGCTGTCTTGCCGGGGCGCATGGCAGGCATGGCTGTTCCGACGAAGCTCTGCGCATCAAATTAAATTTTGGAAGCAATTGATGCAAGTATTTTAAACCAACGCATTTTTCGGGTAATATAAATTAAAACTTATACGTGACGCCGATAGCGGCTACGGGATAATATTGGTATTTTTTAACATCATCCCGCACATTATCTTTTTCCCGGTCCAGTTCGGTTAAAAAAGCCGCATTATTTGCCAGTGTGCCATTTGCGCTTAAATCCACATGGGGAGAACCCTGGAACATTACCCCCAAATCAAAATTTATCGACCAGTTTGAATTTTTGCCAAAAGGATTGCCCCAGCCGATTCCCGCGTATGGCGCAACTTTGTTGAAATCAACTCTGCCGGTTACTGTTCCGGCCTGGGCGGCGCTATAGGTGACATTTCCTATGTGATAGTTAGCGTTTGATTTTGCCGTCATGTCCAGTTTATTCTCATTAATAATAAGCCCGCCGCTTAAGCGCAGCCCTTGTTTGAAAGGAAACCAGTCTGCTAAAAAACTGAAAGACAAAAGCTTTAAATCCAGGCCATATTCAATATCGCCTTGTGTGCCGTTATAATTATGCGAAAAACCATTGCCTCCCACGCGGGCATTAAAATTATGGTTGAGTTTCAAAATTGCTTCCGCGCCGGGGCCCAGGGTGCTTAATTTTAATCCCGCGGCTAATTGGTCGCCGGCATAAACTTTTTCTAATCCCGTTACTAAGCAGATTGCAACTAAAACCAGAAAAATTTTTCTCATTTTTCCCTCCTTTTTACCTCTATTCATCCATATATCAAGGCGTGAAACTTCATATTAATTTACCTTATTTTCTGGGTGTTGTAAACAATCTTATGCAGTAAAATCAAAACCCCTTCCCATTCCGCTGATTTGGTATAAAATATTATTTATGCTTTCTTCGGCAACGAAAATTTTAAAACTGTTTAAAAAAGAATACCCCGATCCGAAAATCGCCCTGGAATACTCTAATCCCTTAGAGCTTCTGGTGGCGACGATATTGTCCGCCCAATGCACGGACGTGCGGGTAAATATTGTCACTAAAACGCTTTTCAAAAAGTATAAAACTGCTGCTGAATATGCACGGGCTGATTTAAAGGTTTTCGAGCAAGAGATACATTCCGCGGGATTTTATCACAGCAAAGCAAAAAATATCATCGCTGCCGCTAAGATGATTGAAGATTCCGGCGGTAAAGTTCCCGCAGCGATGGAGGAACTAATCAAGCTTCCCGGCGTGGCGCGAAAAACCGCCAATATCGTTCTCTTTGACGGATTCGGTAAAATAGAAGGGGTAGCAGTCGATACGCACGTGCTCAGGCTGTCGCAAAGGCTGGGATTGAGTAAAAACGATAGGCCGGAAAAAATTGAGCGGGATTTAATGAAGCTGTTCGATAAAAAGGACTGGGGTATTCTCAACCATCTTCTGGTCGACCACGGCAGAAGAATTTGCGACGCTAAAAAACCCCGATGTCCGGAATGCGTGCTGCGTGATTTATGTCCTTCCCACGGTATCTTTTATCCCTCTGTAAAATAGTTTGAGCCAAAATTACTTTCCATTCCGCGGATTATAGGATAAAATATAACAATATATTAAGATAAGAGATTAACATGAAAAATATCTACATTGCTGTATTTTTAATTTTTTCCCAAGCGCTCGCCTTGCCTTGGGCGGTTGCGCGGGATGAAGGCGAAAATCATAAAAATAATGAAGGCCGGCTGATTACGCTTGCCGACGGCATTAAGATAGTTTCGCAAGACAGCCGGTTGATTAAAATAGCCTTTGCCGATACACAGGCGGCGATGCAGGACCTGCGCGTCGCGTTTTCTCCCCTTCTCCCCCAGGTCACTTCTTTGGTAACTGAAACCTGGCTGGTCAATCAGCCGGCGGCAAAATTCGGCCTTTTGCGCGTCGAAAGTGCCGACCGGCAATCTCTCTCGGCCGGGGTAGCGGTATATCAAACGCTGTTTGATTTCGGCAAAAGCATTGCCGATTATAAAAGTGCGGGAGAGATGTTGAGCGGCCGGCAGGCTAATTTAGAAATCGTGCGCCGGGCCGCGGTGCTGGAATTTATCCTGGTATACTTTGACTCTTTGGAAGCGGAAAAAATGGTTGTGGTGGCGCGAAACCAGGTTAAAAGCTTAACGGCGTTCGCCGCCGATATCGAGAATCTATATGAAGCCGGCACGGCGGTAAAAAATGATTTGCTCCCCGCGCGGGTCAGGCTTTCCGACGCGAAAGTAAAACTAATCAGCGCGCGAAATAACCGCGCGATTTACGCGGCAAGGTTTAATAATATTCTTGCTTTGCCGCTGGGAGAAAAGGTCAGGATTCGCGATAGCCGGGTTGAGGTTGCTTATCTTCCCGGCCGCGATGAACTTTGGGAAACTGCGGCCGCAAAACGGCCGGAAATTTCTTTTATTGCCGCCCAGAAGAAAGCGTCGGCATTTCGGGAGAAATCCTTCCGGGCGCAGAATCGCCCTAAGGTCTTTGCCGAAGGCGGCTATTCCTACGCGCAAAATGAATACCAGGTGCATCAAGATAATGCTTACGTCAATGTCGGGGTAAAGTTTAATGTTTTTGACGGGCAGTTATCCCAGGCGCAGGTTTCGAAAGAGAAGTATTTCCAGAAGCAAACCGATTTGCAAAGGGAAAAACTGGCAGAGGATATTAAATTCGAGATCGAAAGCAGTTTGTTAAATTTTAATAATGCCCTGGAAAAAACTAAAGTTAGCCGCGAGGCGCTGTCTCAGGCTCAGGAAAATGTGCGGGTTACCCGCATAAAATACAATTCCGGCAGCGCTACGACGACGGAAGTCCTGGAAGCGGTAACCCTGCAGACGTTAGCCCAGACGAATTATTATGATTCTCAGTACGATTTAAAACGCAATTACGCGCGGTTGATGTACGCGGCGGGGATGGATTTATCTTTAATTAATGAGACTTGGCCGAAATCAAGCCCGAAGTCCGTCAATTCGTTAAACGAATTGACGAGACCTCGCCATCTATGGGATGGCGGGGGCGCAGATTGAGGCGGTAGTCCAAATTAATTTAGGTTCGGGACATCCTGTACCTAAATATAGTTATTTTAGGGCAACGGGATAGTCGAATTTCCCGCCTTTGGCGGGATCCCGCTTCCTTAATATAACTATCCAGGGAGGCGGTGAACCCCTGAAGCGTTAGCGAAGGGGTTCGAGGCTAACTAAAGGAGAAAGACTATGGAAGCGCCCAACCATAAAAAGACTAAACTATTGATTATTCTGGTCGCAGCCGCCGCGGTTGGCGGGTTTTTGGCCGGCGCGGCAATCATGCGGGCTTCCCGGTTTTTGGCTACGGATGACGCCTATATCGACGGCCGTACCCACATCGTAGCGTTTCGCGTTTCCGGTACCGTAAAGACGGTTTATGTCCAGGATAACCAGGCCGTCAAGCAGGGAGATTTGCTGGTTGAGCTCGATCCGGCGGATTATGAGTTAAAAGTCGGCGATGCCGCCGCTGCCCTGGACGCGGAGAAAGCCAAATTCATTGACGCGGGTGCCGGCATCAACGCTGCGGCGGCTAATTTTGATATCCAGGAAATAAATCTTAAGCAGGCTGTACTCGATAAAAACAGAGCGGAGGCTCTTTTCAAGGAAGGCGTGATTGCCGCGGAAAGGCATGAGAAAGTCCTTACCGCTTACAGCATGGCCGCGGCGCAGGTAACGGCGGCCGGCGAACAGTCAGCCCGGGCAAAGGCGACGGAAGATATCGAAAAATCTTTAGTAAAACAGAAGGGGGCGGCTCTGGGAACAGCGCGGTTAAATTTAAGTTATACTAAAATATACGCGCCTTGCGATGGTTATGTCACCAGAAAATCTGTGGAAATAGGAAATCGGGCGGCCGAGGGGCAGCCGTTGATGGCGGTGATTGCCCTGAACGATATCTGGATAACCGCTAATTATAAAGAAACGCAGTTAAGAAAAGTGAAGCCGGGCCAGAGCGTATCGATTAAGGTCGACGCTTATCCCTCTAAGCATTTTACGGGAAGGGTCGAAAGTATCATGGCCGGCACCGGCGCGGCCTTTTCGTTATTCCCGCCGGAAAACGCCCTGGGCAATTATGTCAAAGTCGTGCAGAGGGTTCCGGTGAAAATAACGATCGATAAAAATAACGGCCAGAACCGTATCCTGCGTATCGGCATGTCCTGCGTAACGGTCATCAATACCAAAGATGAGTAAATGGATTGTTGCCCTATCGGTTATTCTGCCTACACTGATCGAAGTCATTGATACTTCGGTCGTTAATGTTTCTTTAGATCACATCCGCGGCAGCCTTTCCGCCGGCCTCGATGAATCTACCTGGACGATTACCGCTTATCTTGTTTCCAACGCCATCATCATCCCTATTACCGGCTGGCTCAGCCGCGTCTTCGGCCGCAAACGGTATCTGATTTTTTCCGTAGCTCTGTTTACCGCCAGTTCCTTTATGTGCGGAGCGTCTACTACTCTGGGCATGCTGATTTTTTTTCGGATCCTGCAGGGTATCGGCGGCGGCGCGCTGCAGCCGATTTCCCAGTCAATTCTCCTGGAGGCTTTTCCGGTAGCGGAGCACGGGATGGCCATGGCGATTTTCGGCAGCGGCGTGATGTTCGGGCCGATTATCGGGCCGATGCTGGGCGGCTGGATTACCGACAATTGGTCGTGGAACTGGATCTTTTATATTAATATCCCCATCGGCATTCTGTCGATTGTCATGATCGGCTTGTTTATCCACGACCCGGTTTATTTAAAACGCACCAAGCAAAAAATCGATTTCCGGGGGTTAGGGCTGCTTGTGGTTGGCCTGGGTGCTTTGCAGGTTGTGCTCGATAAGGGCCAGCGGGAAGATTGGTTCTCTTCGGGTTTAATCGTAAGGTTGTCGCTTGTCGCGGCGGCCTGCCTCATCGCTTTTATTATCGTGGAGCTTCGTTCTCCCGAGCCGGTGGTCAAACTGCGGTTATTTAAAAATATTTCTTTCGCCGCCGGCAACCTCGTCCAATTTTTCGCCTTTTTTGTTTTATTCGGCAGCATCGTGCTTGTTCCTATATATTTACAGCAGTTAATGGGCTATACCGCTTATCTGGCCGGGTTAGCCCTTGCTCCCGGCGGTATTGCCACTCTTTTTTCGATGCCCCTAGTCGGGATACTGGTCGCTAAATATAATCCCAAAGGGCTTATGGTTTTTGGCATTATCGTTACGGCGTATTCGATGCTGATTATGTCTTCCTTCAGCTTGCAGACCGATTTAGACGCGATTTTATGGTCGCGTATCGTAATGGGTTTCGGTTTAAGTTTTGTGTTTATCCCTATGGTCACCATGACTCTTTCCGGCGTCCCTAAGGAGGAGATGGGTTATGCCACCGCCATTTTTAATCTTCTGCGTAATCTCGGCGGCAGTTTCGGCGTAGCGTTTATTACCACGATAGTTGCCCGGCGCGCCCAATTCCACCAGGCGCGTTTCGCGGAAAATTTAACCCCTTTTCATCTGCCCTATCGGGCCGCCGGCCAATTTGCCGGCAGGGTATTGCAATCAAAAGGAGTTTCGCCGGCCGCGGCCGACGGCATTATTTACCAGCGCTTGATTAGAGAATCGAACATGATGGCGTTTCGCGATACATTTTTTTTCTCCGCCGTAATTATGATTTCGGTTCTGCTCCTGGTGTTTTTTCTTAAGCGGCCCAAAGGCGCGCCGGCCGTTGGAGCGATGCATTAGTTTCAAAATACCATCAAGAATTTTATGAAAAACAGGATGGAAACATGAAGAAATATCAAAGCAACCACAGAGGTCTCAGAGAAGAACATGCCTCTCTGGGTTCTCTGAATGATAAAGAGTATTTTCTTCAATGGGTAACCGGGAGAATAATTTAAGAGTACACAGAGGAAGAAAGAGAAAAAACCGGTAATTTTTTATATTTTAATGATTTCTCTGGAGTCTCTGTGGTTAACTTTTGACAGAACGATTTTTAAATTAAGGAGGGCGCTATGAAAATGAAATTGTTTATCGTTTTTTGTTTCGCGCTGCTGATTGTTGTTTGCGTTGCCGTTGCTTACGCGCAAAAGGCCAAATCAATCCGGCTTCTGCCGCCGCGGCTGGATAACGCTAAACCTTTGATGCAGTCGTTAAAGGAGAGGAAGTCGGGCCGCGAATTTAGTTCCCAGGAATTGCCTTTAGCGGTGTTGTCGGATATACTCTGGGCGGCTAACGGAATAAACCGGCCGGATTCGGGGCGCCGGACCGCGCCTTCCGCCATCAACATGCAGGAGATAGATATTTATGCCGCTAAGGCCGACGGGCTTTATTTATTCGACGCTAAAGAAAACGCGCTAAACTTAATTATAGCCCAGGATTTACGGGCTTTGACCGGCAGGCAGCCGTTCGCCGCAGACGCTCCCGTCAATCTTATTTATGTCGCCGACCTGTCTAAAATGAGTAAACTATCTGAAGAAGACCGAAACTTTTACTCCGCCACCGATACCGGCTTTATCAGCGAGAATGTTTACCTGTATTGCGCCGGCGCGGGATTGGTTACGGTAGTGCGCGGCGCGGTTGACCGGCCGGCTTTGGCGAAAGCGATGGGGTTACGGACCGACCAGAAGATAATTCTTGCCCAAACCGTGGGTTATCCCAAGCAGTAGAAAGAAGAAGAAAGCGGCGAGACTGGGATAGGAAAATATCCGCGTACCGTCTATCGGATTTACTTTTTTAAAAATTGTGATAGGCTGAGACGGTGCGGTAAACTTGTGAGCGCGTAAGCGTGTGAGGAAATACCTTAAAAGGGAAGATAGGGGAAAGAGGGGAATTAAAATGAAAACACCGTTAAAAGTTTCCGGCGCGATTTTTTTGCTGGTATCCCTTTTGCATATTCTACGGCTCATTTTTAAAATTCCGGTGGCCGCGGCAGGTTATACCGTGCCGATGTTTTTCAGCGTTATCGGGGCGTTGGCTGCGCTGGTTCTGGCGGTATGGATGTTCAACTCGGCCCGGCAAGGTTCGAGCGCAGTTGAACAATGAAACTAAGCCCTGCCGCGTACGGCAGACCAAGTTTCATCGGCTCGAAGGGGTTGTTAAAAAATAACTATACCGGTAAAATAATTTATGACGGACAAAGCAAAAATCCTGGTAGTTGACGACGAGCCTTTAAATATAAAACTTCTGGAGGCGAACCTTTTGTCTCAGGGTTACGATGTTGTCGCCGCATCCAGCGGCCAAGATGCTTTAAAGATTCTTGAAGAAAACGATATTGATTTAGTCCTGCTCGATGTGATGATGCCGGGCCTTGACGGCATCGAGGTAGCCAAACGTATCCGCGCCAACGAAAAAACCAGCCTCCTGCCCATAGTGCTGGTTACTTCCTTAAGAGATATTTCCGACCGCATCAAAGGCATCGAAGCCGGAAGCGACGATTTTATTTCCAAGCCCTTCGATAAAGAAGAGTTACTTGCCCGGGTAAAATCTCTGTTGCGCATAAAATATCTGCATGAGCAATTGCGGGAAAATTATCGCAAGCTTAAATCGCTGGAAGAAATGAAAGACAGCCTTACCCATATGATTGTCCACGATTTGAATAATCCCCTGGCGATTATTTTTCTCAAATGCCAGATTTTAGCGGACAGCCTGGGAGAAAAAATTACCGCTTCACAAAAAGAAGATATCAGCGATATCCTCGTTTCGGCGCGGGAATTAAAAAGGATGATCGGCAATATCCTTGATATCAATAAAATGGAAGAGGGGCGCTTGGCGTTGCGCCGGGAAAATTTTTCCTTAACGGATTTGGCCGCCGAAGTTGCCGAAGAAATGAAAATTACGGCCGGCCCGGCAGGACAATCTTTATCGGCGCAAGCGGCTTCCGCGATGCCGGAAATGTTTGCCGATAAAGATCTGATCCGCCGGGCGATCATCAATCTGGTGAGCAACGCTTTAAAATTCACGCCCGAAGGGGGCCATATCGATATAATCTCTTCCTTTGACCCCGCCTCTAAAAAATTACGCGTCGAGGTTAAAGACAACGGAATCGGCATACCACAGGAATATCTCCAGAAAATTTTCGATAAATTTTTTCAGATAAACCATGATCAAATAAGAGCCGGCCGAGGGCTGGGTTTGACTTTTTGCAGACTGGTCGTGGAGGCGCATGGCGGCTCTATCTGGGTGGAAAGCCGGGAGGGAAAAGGCAGCGCTTTTATCTTTACCATATAAAAAAATTCGTCGCTACCGTAAAGGAATATGTTTAAATTTCTATCATTGCCTGAAAGAACCCCTCCCATGCCCTCCGGCCGGTTTACCCGGCGTTATTTCCAGATTGTTTTCATCATGGCTTCCGCCGTGATCATTTCTTCCTGTACGGTTATTGTTTATTACGCTTGCCGTCGCGTTTATCAGGAAAGAGATGTTTTATTCAAACAATATTTGCGCGATAACAAAAAATATTCCAACAGTTACCTGGAAAGCATGGCCAATAATATTAATTATCTGGCCGATACTTTATCGGAAGGCGATTCCGGCAATAAGCCGGCGGCGGATGGCGCGGATACGGATATAAGGAAACGCCTGGAAAATATTTTCGCCCCGGTTTTAAAAGCAGAAGGCGACCGCATCGCGCAAATATTCTGCAGCGATAGAAACAGCCGCAAGGTTTTCACTTTTGAAAGCAAAGATAACGAATTAAAGGTTTCCGATGACAACGGCTCATCTGCCGGTTTAAGCTTTAATAAAAAAGTAATCCTGTCCCCCGGCGTCGTTTATATGTCCCCGGTTTTTTTAGACCGGTCCGCGGCCATTCCGGTAAAACCTTACGTTCCGGTGGTTGAATTTTCCCGGGGCCTTTTTGACGCCGCCGGAAAACCTACCGGAGTGATCGGTATAAGATTCAGCGTCAAAAGTATTATCCGTGTCTTTCAGTCCATCAGGAGTATGCCTGACGCCGAAGTATTTATCGCCGATGCCAAAGGGTATTATTTACGTAACGGCGACAATCAAAAAGAATGGGGTGCGCCGCGCGATTTAGGTACCCGGTGGAATGTTAAGAAAGATTTCCCTTTCTATTACCGGGAAATTCTCAACCAGGAAAGCGGATTTATTTATGACCGCGATAAAAAACAATATATATATTTTTCCAGTTTCTCTCCTTATTCCGCTTCTCAAGATAAGTGGATCGTCGCTGCTGTGGTGGCGCGGAATAAATTTTTTACCCCTTTGTATAAAACTGCCGGCATAACAACTCTTGGTTTTTTGGCCCTGTTTTTTCTTATCTTCGCGTTGCTGCGCCACGCCGAAAACCAGATTTTAAAATACGCCGGGGAGCTGGAAGAGCAAAAAAACACGTTACAGAACAGCTACGTATTCTTACAAAGGATCATCGACAGCATGCCTAATCCCGTTTTTTACCAGGATTCTTGCGGGCAGTGCCTTGGCTGTAATATCGCTTTTCAGGATTATTTCGGGATCAAAAAAGAAACAATCATCGGCCGCCGCGTTTATGATATCCTGCCGGTAGAAGATCCGCAAGGATTTTGCGAACAGGACGCGGCACTTTTACTGGAAGACAATAAGCGGTCGGCCGGCGCGGCTAAAGTCCGGCGCGCCGACAAAAATTTTCGCGACGTGATTTTTTATAAAGCAAGTTATCGGCAGGGCCATGGCGAGCGCAACGGCGTAGTCAGCGTCATGATCGATGTCACCGAAAGGAATATCCTGGAGCAAAATTTAGCGCAGGCTAAGGAATCTGCCGAATCGGCCAGCCGCGCCAAAAGCGCGTTTCTGGCGGCGATGTCCCATGAATTACGTACGCCCTTAAACGCGATTATCGGTTTTTCCGAGTTGTTGGCCGGCGAAAGTTTCGGCAAATTACTCGATAAACAAAAAGAATATATCAATGATATTTGGAGCAGCGGCAAACATTTGCTGGCCTTGATCAACGATATCCTTGATCTTTCCAAGATCGAAGCGGGAAAATTAGAGCTGCATCTGGATGAGATTGATTTAAAAAATATTTTGGAATCAAGTTTTGTGATGATCAAAGAAAAAGCGTATCGCCAGGGCATAGCCCTTATTCTGGACGTTGCCGACGGCATCGCAAAAGTTGAAGCCGACGAGCAGAAAATAAAACAGGTCATGTACAATCTTCTTTCCAACGCCGTAAAGTTTACCCCCCAGGGAGGAAAAATCGGCGTGGTCGCGGCAAAGTCCAGCGAAAACAATATCCTTGTTTCGGTATGGGATACGGGGATCGGCATCGAAGACAAAGACAAAGACAAGATTTTTAAGGAATTCATGCAGATCGACAATACCCTTACCCGCCAATTCGCCGGGACCGGCCTGGGCCTGGCGCTGGTTAAAAAAATAATCGAGCTTCACGGCGGGAAAATTTGGTTCGAAAGCGCGGGGAAGAACCAGGGCGTTAAATTCAGTTTTACTATTCCGCAGATAAAATTGGACCGGCTTAGTTACGCCGGAATCGCAGGAAAAATCGATGCCGTTAAACTCAAGCCCAGCCCTTTGACGGTTTTTATGCTCCACTGGGATAATTATGACCGGTTTGCCGGCAGCGCCGACATAACAAAAATCAATAGCGCGTTTTTCGGCCTTAAGAAAGATTTCAGCGAAATTGCCCAACTCGAAGATTTTATCATTGATAACAACAATGCGATTATCGCGCTCGCCTCCCTTGATAAGAATGCCGCGCCGAAAGCGGCGAAAGCTTTTCTTCAGGAGGTAAAAAAAGCCATTTTTGATTTCGACAACAGCTTTGAGGCCGAATTCTCTTACGGATTTTCCACTTACCCCGATGACGGGAAAAATTTTGATGAGCTGGCGCGTAAGGCAAAAGAAAATTATCTTAACGAGCGAGGCTTAAGATTGCAGAAAAGGATAATGATCATCGATGACGAACCGGCGGTGTTAAACGCTACAAAAAATACTCTGAAGCAGTTCGGCTATAGTAACTTTGACAGCGCCTATAGCGGCGCGGACGCCCTGGGAAAAATAGAGATAAACCATCCGGAGTTGATCATCCTTGATATACAAATGCCCGGGATGAGCGGTTATGAATTTATCGGAAGGATTAAAGAGAATACCCATACGCAGGCAATCCCGATTTTAATTATTTCCGGTTATCACGTGGAAATGGCGCGAATCAGCGAGTACATAAAAAATAAAGCTATTCCGATTCTGGGTAAACCTTTCGAAGCCAACCAGGTGGCGAAGCTGGTGTGGTATTTGTTGTAAAAGAATATGAAAACATGCCCGGTTTGTTTTAAAGAATTTAGCGGTAACGCCGGTATCTGCGATGAATGCTTTATTGTAACCAGAAGAAAGAAGCTAAATGAGTTGTCGAAACGTTTCACGTTGTTGCTTTTAATCGCCGCCTTGATTTACGCCAACAGCAAAGACATGGAGGGGGCAGGCAATTATATCCGGCGCCGGTCAAAACGAGCGGCGGCTGATTTTAGTAAATTATGGGATGCCTTGAAAGAAATGCCCCGGGATTTCCTGCGGGGCGTTAATTCACGGGACAGTTTTACCGGGGAGCCGGGTTATCTTAAGGGCCGGGGAGAACGCCCGCGCAATATATCTCCTGGCGATTTGGGAGGGGGCGGAATCGAAAATTTTACCCGGCAAGTGTATAGTGGTAATTAAGGTAGCGTCAAATAGAATATGAAGGCAACCACAGAGTTCACAGAGGGGAAATTAAACCTCTGTGTTCTCGAAGAAATGGACAAAGGCGATAAAAACACCATTGTCCATAGATATTTCTCAAAATTACTCTTAAAAAAATAAAAGATAACAGAGTTGCCAAATCATCTGACAAATTTTTATAATGTTGCTGGTTTTTGGTTTGCGTGTCCCGACTACACCAAAGTATTATTTTTTGGTCTGTTTTAAGAGTGCACAGAGGGGGGATACCATAATTCATTGATATTTAATAATTTCTCTGTGACCTCTGTGGTTTATTTTTACAAAATGATTAGATAAGGGAGGGAAGAGATATGAAGATTGAAGTAAAAAAATTGTCGGTTCAGGAAATCGAAAAACTGGGGATAAAAGATTGGCCGATCTGGGAAAAAGAAGCAAGTACTTTTGATTGGCATTATGACGAAAAAGAGATGTGTTATTTCTTGGAAGGCGATGTAGAAGTATCAACCGAAAGCGGCGAAAAAGTTAAATGTGGTAAAGGCGATTTCGTAACTTTTCCCCGGGGGTTGGCATGCAGATGGAACATTAAAAAGGCAGTCCGCAAGCATTATAAATTTGAATAATTTTTATTTTTGCGGAGCGCAAGCATAGTTGCGAAAGCTTCGTGGAAATATCCTGCCCGGAGAGCGTGAAATTTTCACGGTATCCAGGCGCATCGGGATAGTCCAACTAAAGGCATTCATCACGCCTTCGGTTTATAAATGCCTGGTGCACTGCCAAATTAATTTTTAATGGTATCATTTGCTAAAAAAGGAGGAACGCTGAAAAATGTATGCGACTTACTGGAATTTAAAAAAGATGCCTTTTGAGAATACGCCTGATCCACACTTTTTGTATCGTTCCCCGCAGCATGAGGAAGCATTGGCACGAATGTTATACGCTATTCGATACCGTAAGGGAGGGGGCTTAGTTACAGGTGTCTTTGGTTGCGGAAAGACCATTCTGGTGCAGGCAATTCTTGATGAGATAAAACAAGATCGATATAAAACCGCTATTGTCAATAATCCTCAATTAGACTACGCAGAACTTTTAAGGGCAATTGTACGTAGCCTCAAGGCAATTGAGTTACCCCAGAAAAAAACCGAACTTTCAGCAGATTATCTTTTGGAGGTTCTTAACCAAATACTCCTGAATAATATGCGTGATGGAAAAGAGACGGTAATTATTATTGATGAAGCGCATATCATCCAGGATGAGCGTGTCTTTGAAGAATTGAGACTGCTTTTAAACTTTCAACTTAGAGAACGCTTCTTGCTCACCCTTCTTCTTTTAGGACAGCCGGAACTAAAACAGAAGATTGAAGATAATAAACAATTAGAACAACGTATCGCCGTTAAAGCCAATCTTCAGCCCTTAGATTTAGAAAATACCAAAAGATATATCGACCATCGTTTAGCAGTAGCGGGGCAGACAGAACAGATCTTTAGTGATGGAGCGATAGGGTTAATCCAAGAAAATTCTGGAGGTATTCCCAGACGCATAAACAATCTTTGTGATATTTGTTTGTTAAATGGTTCTGATAAAAAGGTAAGTCTAATTGATGAGGAGATAGTAACGCAGGTGGCTGAATACGAGTCTTCCTAGGGGACGCGGATGAGATGCCGGGTTATTATCTTAACTAATGAGACTTCGATTTTTCCAAGTCCCGGAGGGACGCTGGGAAAATCGGTAGTCGAATTATCTGTCGGCTAAAGAGGGAAGGTTAATTCCACTACCGCCTCAATCTGCGCCCCCGCCATCCCATAGATGGCGAGGTCTCGTCAATTCGTTTAACGAATTGACGGACTTCGGGCTTGATAATTCAACTAAGCCCGGAGTACCGGGCAAGTTTCATTACGGCGAAGTCTCATTAAAAATGTGTTGAGATATTTCAATTATGTTATAAAATGATAAATTGAGGTACGATATGCCAGCAAAGAAGAAAGTTTTCATCGCGGAAGATGAAGAGCCGGTATTCATCAGCTTAAAGAAGCTGTTGCTTTTTTCCGGGTTTGATGTTGACGGGGCAATGAACGCCCGTGAAGTCGTGCCGCAAATAAAGTCTTTTAAGCCGGACGCGATTCTTCTGGATATAAAAATGCCCGAATTGAGCGGGTTTGAGATTTGCGCGCTGCTTAAGACGGATGGGGAAACGAAAAATATACCGATTTTTGTCCTTTCCGCGCTGGCCGGAGAAGAAGATTTGAAAAAAGCGGCAGAGCTGGGAGTTGTGGGATATTTTTCCAAACCCTATGATTATTTGAAGTTAAAGAGAGAGATCGAATCGGCAATCGATAAAGCAAAATGAAAAATATTGGAATCACAATGATAGTTTAGGCAATAAGTCGTCCCGACCGAGGAGGCTAATATTTATACCGAATACTGGGGATTAAAAAGAACGCCTTTTGAAAACATCAGCGACCCGGATTTTTTTTATTATTCCAATGAGCATAAAGAGGTCCTGGCGCGGATGAGTTATGCCGTCCAGCAAAAAAAGATGGGGGTGCTCATCACCGGCGAGCCGGGAACGGGAAAAACTTTTGTCAGCCGCGTCCTCAAAGAGATGTGCGGCAAAGACAAATGCTTTTTTATTTACATTATTAACCCGCGCCTTACGCCGATAGAATTCATCAAAGAGATTCATTACCAACTGGGCGGCAGCATCGAAACCACGACTCATTATACCAAAATGGATTATTTACGGGCGATTCAGAAGAACCTCGAAGATTGCCGCGGCCGGGGGGTATATCCCGTGGTCATTATCGATGAAGCGCAAAGTATTCAGGGCGATGAATTGCTGGAAGAAGTGAGATTGCTGCTTAATATGCAGAGCGATAATAGCGTGTTGTTTACCTTGATTTTGCTCGGCCAGACTCAACTGGAAGAAAAAGTAGGAAAAACACCCCAGTTTGAGCAGAGGCTTTCCATAAGGTATAAGCTTTATTCTTTATCGAGAGAAGAAGCTAAGGAGTATATCGAGTACCGTCTTAAGGTAGCCGGCACCACCCGCCGTATTTTTACCGATTCGGCCTACGAGGAAATTTATGAATTTTCGCAAGGTATGCCGCGCTTAATAAATAATATCTGCGATTTATCGCTGTTAACCGGTTTTATCAAAAAACTTCAAATAATTGACCGGGACGTGGTTATCCAGGTCGCCCATGATTTGGGCAGCCGCAAAAAAGAAGAAGAACACTAGATTTTTTGCGGAGCAAAAAATATATCCGCCGGAAAATGCCGGTTTAGCGTGCGGGCATTTTTCCGGTTAATGCGAAACAATTTTTAAACGGTTGAATTTCTCCATGCCGCGAAGCGGATGGAAGAGATTTTTTTGCTGCGCAAAAAAATAAATATGATAAAATTTTCCGATATTTTCGGTAAAGATGACAAAGAAAAAAAAGAGCCGGTTTCCCCGGAACCAAAGAAAGAGCATCGGCAGGAACAGGGCGGCAGCAAGATAAATTTTTTCCGCGCGTTTTTTAGAGAGGAGAAAAAAGAAGCTTCTTCGCCGAAAAAAGAAGAAGTTAAGCCGCAGGCTCCCCTGTCCGGCCCCGTAAGTTTTCCCGCCATATGTAAAAATAACGAACAAAACCAAGAAGAAAAAGAAAAGAAAGAGGATGCTTCTGCCGGTAAAGAGAAAAAACCTTCTCTTTCCGATATCGATTTTTTTTCTCTTTTCAATAATCAATCGCTTTCCAACAACGCGCCGGCAGGTTCCGGCGTGCCGAAGAAAGGCGATGGCGTATCCGGCGCAGAAGCGCCGGCCCCGTCCGATATCGACCAGATGTATAAGCAAGCCGTGATTATCGCGCAGGATATTTTTAATTCCGATAGTAATTTGACGGAAACGCAAATGCGCCAGGTCAGTGATTTTGTCGAAAATCTTATCGATTGCATCAAAGACAATGACCAACAATTCATGGAACGAGTTTTCAAAAATATAAGCGACGATATGCTTTTTGTTGCGCTGCATTTTGTTAATGTTTGCGTTTTGGCTTTGGAATTAGGCGTAGGATTAAACTACGCTAACTCTCAATTGTTGAGGCTCGGCATCGCGGCTTTTCTGCATGATTTGGGATTGCGCAAATACCGCGATTTGGTAAATCAAAAACGTAAACTTACCCCGGTGGAAATACATAAATTACAAAGGCATCCCCTCGACGCGTCGGAAATTATAAAAGTTCGAGGCGGCCATGTTACCAAACAGATCGGCGAAATTATCGCGCAGCAGCACGAACGCATTGACGGTTCCGGTTACCCTCGTGGTTTAAAGAACGGCGATATCAGCGAAATGGCGCAGATAATCGGTTTAGTGGACGTTTACGAAGCGTTAACCCATAAGCGGCCCTACCGCGATAAATACACGCCGATTGAAGCGCTGAAGATTATTCTGGAAGATAAGGATAATTTTTCGGCGCGGCTTACCAAGGCATTTATGGAAAGAATCGGATTTTATCCCAAGGGGACATTCGTCGAGCTCAACACCAAAGAAGCGGCGCAGGTTATCAAGCAGAATATCGAAATGCCTTCTTGCCCGGTCGTAAAAATTATTTATGACCTGCACGGCAAAAAAAACGAACAATCCAGAGAAATAGATTTGAGCCGGGGTACCAAGGTTTTTATTACCAAGAGTTTATAACGCATATGACAAAACACTCAACCATAAATCTTTTAATTATCATCGCGGTTATCGCCGCGATTGTATTTTTCGGGTTTAATTTTTTAAAGATGAACACAAGTTTCCAGGAGAACTTGACTTCTCTTCAGGCGGCGCTTCCCGCTGGCCATCTTAACGAATTAAAACCGGCCGAGGCAACCGGCGGGGCAGTTTCTCCTAAGGCCGTCGATAACACACCGGATGCCGCCGTAGAGCAAAAAGAACATCAGCGGCTTACCGGCGAAATAGAAAATCTTAAAAAGTCACTGGATGGTAAAGACAGTGATTTGGCGGCATTAAGAAAAGAATTGGCTGAACTGAAAACCAATTATCTGGATGCCGCCGCGCAAAAAGAAGCTTTGATTAAAGAGAAGAAAGAGCTGGCCGATGAGCTGAGCGATAAGGAAGCGGCGCTGAGTTCTTTAAGGCCGGCGCCGGATAAAGTTGCGCCCGCTCCCGAAGAGGTTGCCGCTTTAAAAAAAGAGCTTAGCGAATATAAGGATAATCTGGATAAAGTTACCGATCTTTATGAGCGCCTTACACTTCAACTAAAAAATATATCCGCCGCGCTTGCCCGAAGAGAAGAGGAAAACCGGCATAAAGAAAATCAAATCACGGAGCTGAAAGGAGAAATTTCTATCTTAAAGACCCAAGTGAGCCAGCTAAATGATTATCTACTGCAATCACAGGAGACTCACCGGGCCATTAAGGAAAAATTAAACGTGCTTAACGAGTTGGACGGTACGGTTAAAAACAATTTAGGGCAGGAAACATTAGGCAAACAACCGGATTCTTTCCGGGGAAATTTTTCGCGAGCGGCCGTCGCGCCGGAAAACACCGCTGATCTAACCAGGCCGATGCCTTCAGGCAACAAAACCGAAGCCGAAGAATTAAAAAAGAAAGTAGAAGTGATCTTGCAGTCGGTAGAATAGAAATACTATGCGAATCAAATCACAAATTACAAATACCAAATCCCAAATTTCCACCTTTTGCGGGATTGCGCTGAACCAGCATAATAAAGAGCGGGAAAATCCCAGTATCAAAATACAAATGACCAAAACCAAAACATCTATTGTTTGGAATTTGAAATTTGGAGCTTGGAATTTATTTGGTGCTTGGTGCTTGGTGCTTGGGATTTGTATTTTTTTACAATCGCCGGTGTTCGGCGAGGCGGATAAGGCCGATATCGCACGTCATTATCGCCTGGGGCGTATCTATTATGAAAACGGCCTTTACGAAGATGCTCAAAGAGAGTTTAAGAAGGCCATGAATGTGCCGGATAATAATATGCTTAATGATTCTGAGCAAGCGCAAATTCTACCGGCAAGAGACGTTGTCCCGCCGGCCGCTTCTCCGGCCCCGGCGCAACAAGTAAAAAATATAATGCCGGGGACGGGGACAGATGGTATAGACCATAAGATAAATAAGGAAACCCCGGCCCCCGCCGTGTTGGTTTCCCAGCCCGATGCCGTTTCTCCCGCCGGCGATTATATCATCGGGCCGGGGGATACTCTTTCCGTAAGCGTATGGGAAAACAGCGACCTTGATAAGGAAGTAATTGTCCGGCCCGACGGGAAAATTTCCTTCCCCTTAATCGACGATGCTGTTGCCGCGGGGTTGGCCATTCCTCAGTTGAGGGGAGTCATTACCGCAAAGCTCAGCGAATTTATTCGTTACCCCCAGGTAGTCGTTTCTTTAAGGGCGATCGGCGGCAATAAAATCATTGTGCTGGGCGAGGTCGGCCATCCCGGAGTTTTTTCCCTTAGCGAGCAGAAAAGCGTTCTGGAAGCGGTAGCTTTGGCCGGAGGTTTTACCAAAGACGCAGTGCTCGACAGTGTTATCGTCATAAAGGGCGGTTTAAAAAATCCGCAGGCGATGCGGGTTAATCTTACTAAAGCTTTGATCCGGGCCAATATGAAAGAAAATGTTCTCCTGGTTTCCCAGGATATCGTTTATGTTCCCAGAAGATTTATCGCCAACCTCAGTTATTTTTTAAACCAGATTCTTGACCCGATCTCCAAAGGTGCTTCTATCTATCAACAATTTCAGACCTTGGGGGTTACAACCACCACGACCGTAACCCAATAGTAAAGTTGTTTTGTATTTGTTATTATAAAATGACCTTTTCGGTTATCATCCCTACTTACAATGAAGAAGATGTAATTGTCGATATTATCGCTGCCGTTCGTAACGAGATATCTCCTCTCGAGGAAATTATTATCGTCGACGACAATTCCACGGATTTAACCAGGCCGCGCGTCGAGCAATTAGCGCGGGCCGACCGGAAGATTCGTTTAATCCGCCGGGATAACGAAAAAAATCTGGCTACAGCGATTGCCGAAGGGATTCGTTGCGCCGCCGGCGATTGGGTTATGTGGTTTGACGCCGATTTTTCGGCGCCGCCGGGGACACTGACCGCATTAATAAACTCGGCCTCCGGCGCCGATATTGTCGTTGCTTCCCGTTATGTCCGCGGCGGCAAAGATGCCCGGGATGATTTTTTGCGTGTTGCCGCCAGCTATATTTTTAATTGGTTCGCCCGTCTGGTCTTGCGTACTGCAGTGAAAGATTTAACCAGCGGCCAGATAATTGCCCGGCGCAGCATCTTTGACTGCCTGGCAATTAAGGGTTTATACGGCGAATATTGTATCCGGTTTCTCTATGAGGCTTCCCGGAAAGGATTTAAAATAAAAGAAACGCCTTACGTGTATTTTTCCCGTAAAAAGGGCAAAAGCAAAACCACGGCAAGCCCGGGCCAATTCTTAAAATATTGCTTGGTATACGTCTCTGAAGTTTTTAAATTGACGCGGTCAAAATCATGAAACATAAAAGGATCATTTTACCGGCGCCGGAGCCTTATTTAAACCGGCGAAAAAAAATAATCCCCGTAAGCGCGCCCTTATTCGACGGCAACGAACTGGCTTATCTTACCCGGTGCATCAAAAGCGGATGGATTTCTTCCCTGGGTAGTTATGTGGAAGAATTTGAAGAGCGTTTCAGCGCTTATTGCGGAGCAGGATGGGGCGTGGCTTGTTCCAGCGGGACGGCTGCTTTGCATCTGGTGCTGGCGGCCGCCGGTGTCGGCCGGGGCGATGAAGTGATTATGCCGGCATTTACCATGATTTCTACCGCCAACGCCGTCGCTTACCAGGGCGCTAAACCGGTATTGGTCGATGTCGAGCCGGATACTTTTACTATCCGTCCGGACAAAATAGAAGGAAAGATTACCAAACGCACCAGGGCGATCATCGCCGTGCATATCTACGGCCATCCCGCCGATATCGATCCCATCAAAAGAATCGCCCGCAAATATAAACTTTTGCTTATTGAAGACGCCGCCGAAGCCCATGGCGCGCGCTATAAAGGTAAACCGGCCGGCTCTTTAGCCGCCGCCGCCTGTTTTAGTTTTTACGGTAATAAAATTATTACCACCGGCGAAGGCGGAATGGTCGTTACCGGCAATAAAAAAATATACCGGCGCGCCGCTTATTTGCGCGACCTGGCTTTTTCCAGCGCGCGCCACTTCTGGCATAAAGAATTAGGATTTAACTACCGGATGTCCAATTTGCAGGCGGCCGTAGGATTGGCCCAGTTGGAGCGGGTAGATAAACTGGTGGCGATTAAGCGCGATAACGCGCGGCGTTATACTGCCTTGCTTAAGGACATCGCCGGCATCGGGCTGCCTCCGGAGCGGCCCTGGGCAAAAAATGTATACTGGATGTACGCGGTTACCGTGGAGAAAGAATTCGGCATATCGAAAGACCGGCTGCGCGCCCGGCTTGCCCAGAACGGCATCGATACGCGTAATTTTTTCATCCCTATAAATTTACAGCCGATTTATGCCGGAATCTGCCGGGGAAATTTTCCCGTTGCCGAAGAGTTGTGCCGGAAGGGTTTTTATTTACCATCGGGTTTTAATTTAAAAAAAGATGATATCGCGTTTATCGTCAACACCATTCGGGAAGCTCGCCTTTGTTGGTGGACTCGCCGGTAATTTAAAAACCCATATTGTACTGATTATAACATGTGCCGTCGGCGCTTTGCTGCGTTTCTATAAGATCGACGAACGTTGTTATTCCGGCGACGCTATCGCCTGGATACCGGTCGGCGTGCATTTTCTTAGGGATTTCGGCACGCTGTTGGCCGGCGAGGGTTTTAGCCGCGTACCGTTAAAAATCGGCCCCCTGGGAAATATTCTGTTTATACAATCAACGGGAATGTCAAAGGAAAGAATTTGTCGATAGCTGTGACGATATTGCTTCTATCATATGTTTATGAGAAAAAAGCAAATTAAAAATAGTTGGGCTAGTTAGGTCGGTTGAGCCAGTTGTAGTGTTGGAATCTTTCAACAGCCTCGACAGTCCCAACGGTTGAACGGGCTAAACAGGTCCAACAGGCTAAACAATCAAATGCTTCATAACCGTATCTACATTTTTTTCAGGCTTTTAATATCCGGAAAAATAAAATATATTTACGCGAGTTTCCGCCGCCGATTTATTTTTTATTTCCGTAAAAATTACTTCAAAAAACAAATGATGGAACGAAAGGGGCATTGTCCGGGTTCAGGTCATTGCTGTGCGAAAACAATGCCCCGGTGTAAATATTTTTCCGGCGGTAAGTGCCTTGCTTATAATGAACAACCATTTTTTTGTAAAATTTTTCCCATCGACAAAAAAGATGTTATACTTAGCGATGTAAAAGGGATATGCGGGTATTGTTGGAAATAAGCTTGTAAACAATATGAATATTACTTTAATCAATCCTCCTTTTGAAGTGCAGGATTCAGTCGGCTCATCACGAAGCCTGAGCCTGGTTTTAAATGTAATCCCGCCGCTCGGTTTAGGCTATCTGGCGGCAGCGCTGGAAACTTCCGGTTTTTGCGTGCAAATCATCGACTTTACACTCAAGCATAACCGTAAAACTCTTTTGCGGCAAATCGCCAGCCAAAACCCGGCCGTAATCGGCATTACCGCTTCTACGCCGATTTTTGCTTCGGCCTGCGATTTGACTAAGGTTTTGCGCAACCTTTGCCCAAAAGCATTGTTGGTATTAGGCGGAGCGCACGTGACGGCGATGCCTGAGCCAGCCATGAAAAGCGGCTATTTTGACATCGGTGTTATCGCTGAAGGCGAAGAAACTTTTCTGGCGTTGGTTAAAAATTTAGAAGAAAAGGGAGGCGGGGGATTGGAGACTATTCCGGGCATTATTATTAAAAAAGATGATCGATGGATATTAACGCCCAAGAGAGAGTATGCTAAAAATCTTGATACCTTGCCTTTTCCCAGCCGGCATTTGCTACCGCCCCTGTCTTGTTATCAGCCCACCCCGGCTTCTTACCGTCGGCTTCCCTTAGGTATTATTATTACCAGCCGTGGCTGTCCCCATCAATGCACTTTCTGCGACCGGGCGGTCTTCGGCAATGTTTATCGGGCGCGGAGCAGCCAAAATGTTTTGGCTGAGGTCAAAGAGGTAGTAAATAAATACGGGGCGCGGGAAATCAGGTTTTTTGATGATTGTTTTACGTTAGATAAAAGACGCGTTTATGATATTTGCGCCGGCTTGCGTAAATCGAATATTAAGATACCCTGGACCTGCCTTACTACCGTTACCAGCGTTGATAAGGATTTGCTGAAAGAGATGGCTGCGGCCGGTTGCTGGCAGGTTTTATTCGGGTTAGAGTCGGGCGATGAACGGATGCTTGCCCGGCTATGTAAGGGCCCTTGTTTAGAAGATAATGTTAACGCAGTTCGTTGGGCAAAGCAAGCCGGTTTAAGCGTGCGCGCCGATTTTATCGTAGGCACTCCCGGCGAGACTAAAGAGAGTTTACAAAAAACTTTGGCGTTTACCTTGAACAACAGGCTTGACTATGCACATTTTAATAAATTTGTCCCTTACCCGGGGACAGAATTATACAAAAATTTAACCGGTGAAGGCTATCGGTTCGATTTTAATAAACCCTGCAGTATTACCGACCATGAAAGTTTTGCCTATATCCCGCCGACTTTAGAAAAAGAATATTACGAAAATTTCCTCAATTACGCGCATCAAAAGTTTTATCTAAGGCCAGGGTATATGCTAAAGCGATTGCTGTCGATAAGGGGATGGGATGAATTTATCGGCCAGTTAAAAGGTTTTCTGTCCATAGTTTTATTACGACGAAGTCGGAGAAAGGGTGGGATATTAAAAAATGAAATTAATCAATAAGATAAAAGGCGTATTTCTTATTATTCTGGGAGCAGCCTGGATTGCTTTCGTTTATAATTTTTACACGTTTAGGCTTGAGCCGCCGTCATTGATTTCTAAGGTGGTTCTGGGTTTTATTCTGGGAGCGATAATGATGATAAACGGCATGAGGATTTACCGAAGAAAATGACGCAAAGCAAAATACCTAAAAGCATAATCATTATAACCGGATTGACCGTTTTGTTTTTGGCGATGAGGTTGCTGGTTTTATTTTCTTATCTAAACCGGCTCTATGAACCAGAGGAGCTTTATCGCGGCACAATCACCAGAGAAATCATCAAAGGCCCGTTGATGTCGCCGTGGGAATATTTAGATTATAAAGTAGATTATTTCCCCGGCGGCACATTGGTTGTAGGTATATTGGCGGTGCCGTTTTTTCTTTTATTCGGCCATACCTATATAAGCCTTAAATTAGTCGGCCTTGTTTTTGCCCTGGGGACTTTTTTGTTGTGGTATTTATTTATGGATAGATTTTTCAATCGTCGGACAGCGGTTATAACCGCTGCCGTGTTTCTTTTATGCATGCCGTTTTATACGATGACTTCTTTTATTACCTGGGGCTCCCATCCCGAGACAAATTTTTTTACTATCTTGAGTATATTTATTTTTTGCAATATTTTTTTAAACGCGCGGGTAAAATCCGGCGACAATATTTTTTATACCGGTTATAAAAATTTTTTCTTGTTGGGATTAATTTCCGGATTCGGCCTCTGGTTTGTGGAGACATCTCTTATCCCATTGTTATTTTTATTAATTTTTTGGTTCATTTTCGATCGGCGAGTTTTTTTAAGAAAAGTATTTTTTATTTTTTGTTTGGGGTTTATTACGGGTTTTTCACCGGCCATTTATTATGAACTGGTTTATAAAGGTAATGCCTTGGCCATAAGGGGCCAGTCTTTATTGTCGAATATACTAGCCTGCAATATAAACGGCGCTTTGCCCAAGGCCCTGTTGCTGTTTTCGCATGATCTGCCCAATTCATTTCTTTTCGGCAATATTTTTAATTTAAACGGGAAAATATTTTCCTATCTTTATTATTTTATATTTTTGTCGGCTTTCGCTTATCTTTTTTGGATTAACCGTAAAATTATTTTTTTATCAGGAAAGGCTGCAATTTATCCGATAACCCTGAAGGAAGTCAAGGTCGCCCCCGCAGCGGTTCCTTCCGAAGTGATTATTTTAGCCTACCCGGTATTTTTTTTAAGTTGTTTCATCCTGAGTGATTACTGGATATTGTCCCCGCCCTGGGAAGATCCGTTACTTTGGCCGCATTATATTGGCTACCGCTATCTGACCCCGGCTATTCCGTTTTTTCTGGCTATTTTAGGTATCTTCGCCGGGAAGATGAAAAATAAAATTTTGTTCAGTCTTACCCTGCTTTTTGTATTAGGCCTGGGGTTGCTGGGAAATTTAAATATTATTTCGATGAAAAACTTCGGTAAATTTTTTTCCTACAAAGGATATTCTTATAATATAATCGGCGATAAAATCGGTTTTAAAATTAGCCGGGGATTAGGTAAATATATCGCGCCGTTCAATAAACTGCCGGAAAATGAAAAAATACAATTTTACGAAGGTCTGGGCACGGGAATTGCTTTGCGGATGGAGAAGTCTAAGCCGGAAACAGTTATTCGGTTTTTTGAAAAAGAAATAAATGCCCCCTATCAACCGTTTTTATACCGTGGTTGGGGGTCGCTTTTTTTTGCTAATTATCCTGATCGGCTTCGGCGGGCGTTGGCCGCAGCGAAGATCATTGAACCGCGATACCGGCCCTTTTTTTACGAAGGCTTCGGCCGAAAAGTAGAGTTTTCTAAAGACGTCTCTAAGCTACCGAATTATATCCGGGCAATAGAATTACCTTATCGTCAATTTTATTATAAAGGCTTCGGCTTTGCCGTTGGCCTTGTATTTGGATATGATAAGCGTAAGGAAGCTGAGTTGATTGAGATCGCCGGTTCAGAATATAAAAAATTTGTCAAAGAGGGAATTGTGGAAGGCGAAACGGCCAGATGACTTGATTTATCCTCGATTGAGATGCTTAAATCGATTTCCCAATACGCGGCGAATTTATAGTTAAATGTATGTCTAAAGTTATTCTTTGTATCCCCCCTGATTACGATTATAATTTTCCCCCCTTAGGCACGCCGGTCTTACTGGGATTTCTTAAAAGCAAAGGAATTAAAGCCGGGCAGGTCGATTTAAATCTGGCTTACCGCGATTTTCTTTTATCGAAAATTAAAGGCAAGGGATTGACCGCCGGCGACAAGAAATTACTTTTGCGGCGGTTGGTAAATGATTTTTTTACCCAGCGGCTTAAAGGGCATTATTATTCCCAATTGTTACCGCGTAGGCGCGGTAAGGCCTTGGCAGATCTTCCTTACGGTAATAGCTCCAACAGCTCATTTTATTTCACCGAGCGCCTTTTATCTTCGAAGTATCTTTTTCGTTATCTGGCGGATAAGGAGAACAATACTTTTTATCAATTCTATCTCGCCGAAAGAATTATCACTCGTCTTAAAAAAGATAAGATTGATTTGATCGGTATTTCGGTGATCTCGCCTTCGCAGGCTATTCCGGCGCTTACTTTAGGATTATTGATAAAACAACTTCTCCCGGATGTACATGTTAACCTCGGCGGGCAATGGGTGACATTATTCCGGGATGAACTTAAAAAACGTGATGATTTTTTTGCCTGCTTCGACAGTCTGATCGTTTTTGAGGGTGAAACGCCGCTCTATGCGTTGGTCGATGCTTGGCGTGGGAGTAAAAAGGCTTTGCCGCCCTTGGCTAACGTAATTACCCAAAAAAATAAAAAACCGTTGCTTAACCCGCGAGGCGAAGATATAAACGCTTTGGCTACGCCGGATTTTTCCGGGTTACCTTTAAACCGTTATGATTCGAGTAAGGTCACGCCGCACCTTACCTATGAGACTTCACGCGGTTGTTATTGGTCTAAGTGCGCTTATTGTGTCGATTTGCCTTTACCGAAACCGTCTTATCGGGCTAAAAGCGCCGATCGTGTTGCCGCCGAAGTCAAAGAGTTGATCAAGCGATTCGGCGTAACTGATTTGATGATGGGTGATCCCGGCATGGCGCCGCGCCAGATGCTCGAAATATCGCGCGCCTTAATCAAAAATAGCATAAAAATCAAATGGTGGACCATGGCTCGCCTTGACTCCGGGTTTAACCAGAAAATTTTTGCAACAGCTAAACAAGCCGGCCTTTTCCAGGTTAATTTCGGTTTCGAATCGGCGTGTGACCGGGTGTGCGATTTTCTCCATAAAGGCAACCGGCAGGCTATTTCTGCCCGAGTGATCCAGGATTGCGCGCAATCGGGTGTTCGGGTAGATTTGCAGACCATGATCGGTATGCCGGGGGAAACGCATGGTGACGCGATGGAAACCGTCGGTTTTTTGATCGAAAATAAAAAAGATATCGCCGCCGTGACTTTTAACATTTTTTATCTCACCCCGGGTAATTATGTCTATCACAGTCCTAGGAATTACGGGGTAAGTTTTAATAAAAATAAAGTTTTACCGTTTCAATTTTTTATTCCGTTTAAAAATAAGCATGGTATGACCGCAGACCAGGCCGGGTTCATTATGAATGTGTATCATCAGCTTTTAGCCGGGGCTAACGCCGGAACTTCAGTCTCCAAAGACCGGCGCAAACGATTCGGAAAGGTAAGTTTTTCGCTATGCGGCGAATCCATCGGGATCAAATGGGAAAAATACGCGTCAGGAAATATTGTGATTAAATGAGCGGACAAAATATTACGTTTTTTGAGGTAAAGGGTTTTTGCATGTGGCCATTTTTACGCGCCGGCCAAAAAATATTAATTAAAAAAATAGCCGGTTCGGAATTTAATCCCGGGGATTTGATGCTTTACCATGCCGACGGCCAGTTACTTTGCCATCGTCTGCTGCGTAAAGAGAAAAAAAACGGTAGTTGGGTATTTTATTGCCGTCCGGATACCTCCGGCCCCGGCGGGGAACCGGTTAGTGAAAATATGGTGGAAGGCAAAGTCGCAGCGGTGGTCAGCGCGAACAAAATAGTCGGCTTGGAAACGCCTTGGGCACGCTTCCGGGCGGTTATGATTCTATTTTTTTTGTCGCCGATTTTGGCTCATTTTAACCGACTATATAAAAAAATAAAAATTCTAAAAATATTAAAAAATAACTATTTGCTTATATTTATCCTATTGTGCGCGGCAATGGTAAGAATTTGGGGGATAGGCTTCGGATTGCCGAATACAAATTGCCGGCCGGATGAGGAACAAATCGTGGATATCGTAAAATCTCCATTGCATAATTTTAATCCCGAAGCGTTTAATTACCCGTCCCTGTACAAATATATTAATTTTTGTTTTTATGGATTATATTTTATTTTTGGTTTATTTACCGGCAAATATAGATTGCTGTCGGATTTTGTTAGAGAGGTTGTCGTTACAAATTATAAAGACCTTTATTTAATCAATAGGTTTCTCTCCGCGTCTTTTGGCGTGGCGACGGTATTTATGTGCTATAAGGCAGCCGAAAGATTTTTTGATAGAAAAACTGCAATAATTTCCGCATTTTTTTTGAGTTTCGCATATCTTCACGTCAGAGACTCTCACTTTGGAACTGTTGATGTCCCGGCAGTTTTTTTTGTTATGTGCTCCATGCTTTTTATCATAAAATCTCACCAGGATAACTTAATAAAAAACTATATTTTATCCGGGGTATTTGCCGGGCTAGCCGCTTCTACTAAATATATCGGCATCTTATTAATTGCGCCGATGTTAATTGTTAATAGTTTAAGCCTATCTCTGACTAAAGGCGAAGATAAGGCGTTGGCGCATCCGCTTTCTCCTGCTAAAAAAATGTTGTTTTTTATAATCTTTTTTATCGCGGCCTTTTTGTTAGGGACTCCATATGCGGTATTAGATTTTAATCATTTTATAAGCGATTACTTGGGGACAATAAAACGTTTCATCCATGGGGAAGACATCATTCTTGGTAAAGGATGGTGGTATCATTTAAGGTTTTCTTTACTGTTTGGTATGGGCTTTAGTTTATTTTTCGCATCATTAGCGGGAATCTTAGTACTTATAAAAATTAATTTTAAAAAAGCGTTTATACTATGTTCCTTTCCATTGGTATATTATGCCATAATCGGCCGGGGATATGGAGTGTTCTTGAGATATGCTATTCCGCTTGTTCCCTATCTTTGCATTACTGCCGCCGTATCCACTGTATATCTTATTAATGGTCTTGGAAAATATTTAAACCCAATCTTAAATAAAGCGGTAATGCTGATATTTCCATTTTTAATTATCTTGCCTTCGGTTTATAATATTTTACGTTTTGATATTTTGCTGTCAAAAAAGGATAATCGCTTAATCGCGGCAGAATGGATCAACAAGAATCTTCCCGAAAGAAGTTCTATCGCAATTTTTGACTCCGGCTACGGGATCCAGCTTGCCCCGGCATCCCTGGGGTTATCGGATAAAGATATGAGCCGGTCGGATAAAATAATAATGGATTACTTAAGAAACAATAAGATCAAAGGTTTCAACCTAGACGGTTGGAATGGCCAATCAAATATGTCAAAATATATCGTTTTAGAAGAATCGCCCCTGAAGAGATTTTGTTTAATTGATCCGGAACAGAAAGAAATTATACTAAAATCTTATTATCTTTTGGCAGAATTCAAGTCGATTAACATTGACAATAAATCTAACTGGTTTGATCAGGATGACTGTTTCTATATGCCGTTCGTGGGCTTTAAAGAAATCCAAAGACCGGGTCCAAATATCTATATCTATAAAAAGAAATGATGGAAGTTTTTTTAAAAGAAGATCACGACGAAGCGCTGAAGATTTGGCGTAAACTAAGCGTTAAAAACCTGGATTTGGTTCATGTAGACGCACATATTGATTTCGTAATGCATTACGCGCGCGATCCCCAGGAAATACTCGCCCAGGCGGTCAATTTAAAACAACTGAAACAAAATCTCGAGTACACATTATCTTTCTTAGAGTATGAAAAAGATTTGGATAAACAAACCGATATCGGTAATTATATTTACCCGGCGATGCGCGAAGGCCTGGTTAAAAATTTCTGGTGGGTTATTCCCGGCGATGCCGGCTCTTTTGAGAAAAATTTTAAATTGATAAAAAGGATATTTACCCGGTCGTTTACCGGACAAAAAGTAAAATTAATACACAAAGCAAAAGGGTTAGCTTTTATTAAGGCGTGGGGTAGGGAATTTTGGGCCTGCACTTTGGAGACCTTGCCGGTTTTTTCTCAACCTGTGCTTTTGGATATTGATACGGATTTTTTAGTGGTCGGTGATTTATCGCGCGCCGATAATACTTGTGATATCGGCAAGCGCAGGCCCTGGATAATACCGGAGGTGTTAAGAGAAAAGTTAGCCGCAAAAATAAAAAGCCCCGTGATAACTACGATTGTTTACTCGACCAACGGCGGGTTTACGCCCATGGTTTATCGCTGTCTGGGCGATGAATTAGCCTATAGTTTTAATCAGCAAAAATTTGCCAAAAGTTTTTGCCGTCGTCGGCAAGCCGCACAAAACTTTAAAAAATTTTTAGCTTCCGGTAAAAAAAGCGATTATTGGCGGGCGGTTGGCTTTGATCCGGCCTATCGCGACGATGACAATAATTACGGGCCGTTGTATTTGGCCAAAAACCGCTTTAACCCGGCGCAAAAAGAAGTCAAAAAAATATTTTGTGTTGATCCCAAAAATCCGGCGGCTTTAAAGAATATGGGTGTAATCTTTTTGCGAAAGAAAAAATACTTGAAAGCATTAAACTGTTTTCATTCGCCGTTAAAACAAAAATCAATTAAAAAAGGGTTACGCGCGCAAATTATTTTCGGGTTAGCTCAGGCAAATTTTGGATTAAAACGGTTGGATGAGGCGCAAAAATTGTTTGCTTTACATCGACGCCTTATGCCGTTGGCGGGCGCAAGCTATTATTGGGCGGCAGATATTTACCGGGTAAAAAAAGAGTATGCTTTTGCCGCCGCAAGCTACCGCCACGCTTTGCGTCTAGGCGTCGGCGGGTTGGATGTTTTAGCCAAGCTTTTAAGGGTTTCTTTTAAGCTTGGCAAGACACAAAGGGATGATATAATTGCTTATGTAAAAATGCGAACCGGTAGTTTTAAGATACCGGCTAAAGGCAGCAAGCGGGTTAAGCGGAAAATAACGATTCTTAAGCGGTTAATGAGGGAGGCAGGGGTTTATGCAAGATAAAGAAATTCTGAAAAAGAATAAAAATATCGTCAGCCGCGCCATCGGCGCGGAAACCGTGCTCTTACCGATCTGCAAAGATACTAAAGAGATGAATTGTATTTATACGCTGAATAAACCGGCGGCGCGTGTTTGGGAGCTGATTGACGGTAAACGCGGTTTAAGCCGGATTAAAAAAGATATTCTCAACGAGTTTGACGTAAACGCCGGCGAACTTGATAAGCTGATGGCGGCATTGCTGAAAGACTTAAAAGATATAAAAGCGGTTAATTAAGCCGTGGGAGGAGACTATGAACAAACCCAAATTTAACCCGATCGTTACCCGTGTCAAGCTTAACCCCGAACAGGCAGTTTTGGCGTGCAGTTGTTATACAACAAACAGGAAATGCCCTGCCAACGGCACCGGCGGCCGAGTTGCCAACCGGAGCATTTGCCAGACCAATGTCTGTATTAATAACTACTGCCTAAATGGAAACTCTGCAAACAGGTCATCAACTTAGGGGAGATGCTTGCTCACGGATTAGCCTATCTTGAAGAGAAATTTTCCGATCAGCGGCATAAGCCTATAAATGGCCAGATCGATTTGACCTATCGCTGTGACTATAACTGTCGGCATTGCTATTGTAAAGGCAGTGAAAATATCGGCCGGGAATTGACCACGGCCCAGGTCAAAAAAGTTTTAGATGAAATATATGCCGCCGGTTGTTTCTGGCTTACCTTAACCGGCGGCGACCCCTTGATCCGGCCGGATTTTAAAGAAATTTATGCTTATGCAAAACAAAAGGGGTTTGTCGTTACGATTTTAACCAATGGTTATCGCCTTAATCGCAAGTTGGTTGATTATTTCACCAAATACCCGCCGCTTTCAATCGATATAACCCTAAACAGTCTGGATAAACTTATCTATGAAAAAATAATTGGATTTCCCGGTAAAGCCTTATCTCGTGTGTTGGATAATATTCAATATGCATCGCGTAAGGGTATAGCTTTAATTATTAAAGCCAATGCCCTCAAAGAGAATAAAAACCAGATCGGCAGGATTAAGCGCTGGGCGCATAATTTGCCGGGCAAATCTAAAGAAAACCTGTTTAATTTTCGTTACGACAATGTTATCTATCCGCGCTTAGATGGCGATCTTGAGCCTTGCCGCCACAGGCTTGATCAAAAAGAGCTGGGTGTTGTTTACGGGCTTGATTCGGATATTAAAAAAGACCGGCGAAATTATTTAAAAAGGGGATTTCCTTCCGGTAAAATACCGCATCGTCCTTTGTATTTTTGTAATACTTTCCAAACGCAATTTTTTATTGATCCGTTTGGACGGTTAAAATTTTGCCCGCATACCGACAAATTCAGTGTGGATTTACGCAAGGTTTCTTTTGTCCGGGGTTTTTATGAGGAGTTCCCTAAGCTTACAACGGTGAGATTTAAAACTAATTCGCCTTGCCGCACTTGCCGTATTCGTAAAATGTGCCGTTCTTGCCCGGCCGCTGCCCTTGCGGAGACCGGTGATGAAGAAAAGCCGGTTGAATATTTTTGCCATATGGCGCATCAATCGGCAAAAGATACTTTGCGCCTAAAAAAATAAAGATGAAAACCGGTGCTTTTAATGATTTTTGGCAGGGTATTCACGCCGACGCGGATACCAGGCATTTACCGTTGCGGGTAATGTTTGAGTTGACTTATAAATGCAACTTTCATTGCCGGCACTGCTATGTGCCGAAAAGCTGGCGCCGCAGAAAAGAATTAAACACCAAGGAAATATTAGGTATTATTAAACAACTTAAAACGGCCGGATGTTTTTATCTGGGATTTACCGGCGGCGAAATATTTATGCGTCCGGATATCTGGAAGATTTTAGAATTTTCGCGTAAGCAGGGGATGCAGATAATTTTGTATACCAACGGTTTTCTTGTTGATAAAAAAAATGCCCGGCTTATTGCCGGTATAGGGGTAAATAAAGTAGATATTACATTGCCGGGAATAAGTGAAAAAGTTTTTGACGGTGTCACGGGAGTTAATGGCTCGCATAAGCGGGTATTTTCAGCAATTGATTTTTTACGTCGGAATAAAATAGACCTTGGCTTTAAAACCTGTTTGCTTAAGGCTAACCATGGTGAAATCAAGGCGATCGAAGCTTTTTGTGCCGGAATTAAAGCGCCGCATCGGCTTGATGATGCGCCTGTGCCGCCGATTGACCGATTGATGGCCGATCAGGCTAAACCAACCAAGTTATTTAAGTGCGGAAGCGGAATCGCACAGTGCGCCATAACGCCGCAGGGCCAGGTAAAATTATGTCCGTTGGTTGATTGGCCGAAGATTAAGATATCCCAGAACCAAAAATTTTATCAGATTTGGGAAAAATTGCCGGAAATGATTAAAGCCGGTAAGTGCCGCCGGCCTTGTCCGTGCACCTTAGGCCGGTTAACGGAGGAGCTATGCGCTATTCAATAAACCTCGTTAGAAAGGAGAAAATTAGCGTGGATGTGCCTGCGCATAATAAGTTATCCCCCAGGAGAGGGCGTCTTTCTAACGGGGTAAAGTTTAAGATCGCCGATATTGTTTTTAAGCTTACCAGCCGTTATCCGGTGATTTTCAAGGATAACCGGGAGCTTTATTTGCGTAAATACGGTAATTTTATTTATCGCGGTAAACAAAACTCTGCGATAAACATATCGGTAGATGTGGTGGAAAAATTTCCCTTTTTTCCAGGCAAAAAAGTTTTTGCGGTGTATGAAGACGGCGGTGACGAGGAGCGATGGCGGCTTTGGGAAAACAAGAACGAATATGTTTACCATTGTCCGATCCCCGAACGAGAATCTATGGCTTTCGTTGCTAAAGATTTTTCTTCTGCCCGGGCCTATGTCCCGCCGTTTGAGGGTAGATTTGCCTGGGATATCAAGGATATTCTTTATGACCTGATGCAAGTCATGCTGATTAACTATTTTGCTTATAACAAAAACGGATTGATCTTGCATGCGGCGGCGGTCAAAGATGGGCGGCAGGCCATAGTTTTTGCCGGTAAATCCGGTAACGGCAAAAGCACTACAGCGCGGTTATGGCATCGGTATAGTAAAGCGGTGGTTTTGAACGATGACCGGGTGATTGTGCGTAAAACTGCCAAAGATTTTTTTGCTTATAGCGGGCCATGGCATGGAGAGTTTGGCAACTCGGTAGAGGCGTTTCCTAACCAGGCCCGTTTGTGCGGTTTATTCGTTTTAGAACACGCTAAAAAAAATTTTTGTTGTACTCTTCCCAGAGAAGAAGCATTTCGAACTTTATACCCTACGCTTTTTTCGGTATTTTGGAATCGCCTGTTAATGGATAATACATTGAGTTTGTGCGAAGAGCTGATAGATACGGCAGCCGTTTCGCGCTTGGGATTTGTTAAGGATAAAAATATAATATCTTTTGTGAGGCAAGAATTGGATGAAAGAGATTCAGTATAAGAAATTCAGTTTGGCGGCGCATTCAAACAATTTAGAGCGGGGGCGGCCCAGCTATTGTCAAATGGAGCTTACTTATGCCTGTGGTTTGCGTTGTCCGTATTGTTATGCCGGAGGATATAATTGTTCCGCGCGTATTGCCCAAGAGATGAATACGGTTGAATTAAAGAAGATCATCGATGAGTTAAAGAGCCTCGGGGTCTTGTGGGTCTGCTTTACCGGCGGCGATCCTTTAATGCGCAAGGATTTCTATGAGCTTTATACTTACGCGCGAAGACAAGGTTTCTTGATCATTGTTTTTACCAGCGGATATTCATTGACGAAAAAACACTTGGATCTATTCAGGCGCCAGCCGCCATTTAATATTGAGATAACGCTTAATGCGGTAGAAGAAAAGCTTTATGAAAAAATATCCGGTGTTCGCGGTTCATTCGGGAGAGTTATGGCTGCGATTGAAGCTTTGCGCCGGAATAAATTACCGCTTAAAATAAAAACGATGGTAACTACGCTAAACTTGCATCATCTTGCCGAAATAAAAAAATATTTGCGGGGAATCGGTTTGAAATTCTATCCGGATTATTTTTTAAACTCCGGTTTTGATAACGATAGGCGCCCACTGGCATTTCAGATACCGCGGGAAGCGGTCCCCGGCCGGATAAACCCTAAAGAAAATATTTGCGCTCGAGTATCGCCAAAGGGTAAAACCAGGCCAAGCCCTTTTTTTACCTGCATTGTGGCTGCCGGAGATGGATTTCAGCTCGACCCTTACGGCAATATCTCATTGTGTTTTTCTATACGTAATCCTAAAATAAATATTCTCGAGACAGGCATTAATTTGAGGCTAAAAAATCTAGTTAAATATTTTGCCGGATTGGATTTCAAGACCGATTCAAAATGTAAAAGTTGCGCTAAGCGGGATAAGTGCGGGTGGTGCCCGGGCAAGGCATTTGTAGAGACAGGTAGCTTGGAGAAACCAGTTGATTATTGTTGTAAATTAGTCGGGGTTTATGGGAATCAATAAAAAAGATTTACTGCTTCCGTTTAAAATAGTAGTTCGGCGGCGTTACTTAAAAAGTTGGGTTATTACAACGTTTTTGGCGCTGGTTGCCGCGGGCGCCGGGTTGGCGGTTCCTTACCTGGTCAAGTTGACGGTGGACGAGGGAATCACCAAAAAAAATCTTACATTTTTTTTACTTTTGTGTCTGGCGGCAGGGATTGTGGTTTTATCGAAATATATTTTCGATGCGATTGTATCTTTGCGCCGAACGGCCTTGATGGCAAAAATACGCTTTGACTTCAACCGCCGAGTCTTCGAAAATATGTATGCGATGCCTCAATCATGGTTTGCCAAAAAAGGCGCGGGAGAAGCGATTTACGCGATTGATAACGACAGCGCTGCGCTTATCAATATTGTCGGCGCGACCGCAAACGGGGTTTTTATTGAAGCGGTCAGTGTTATCGCCACATTGGCGATAATATTATCGCTTAATACGAAGATCGGCTTAACTGTAATCTCGTTCCTGCCGGTGATCTACTTTTTAAGCCGTCGCCGGTTCAAAAGATTGGGCGAAATCTACAAAGATGTGGCCGGAAATGCCGAGGGGATTCTTAATTTCTTAGAAGAAAGTTTTTGGCGTTCTTACTTGATTAAAATTTTTAATGCGGCGTCGGCTGCGGTACGCCGTTATTCGCGTTTGTTGATCAAGGATACGCGGTTAACAATAAAACGTGAACGCCAGGAAGCATGGTCGTCATTGGCCCCTGCGATCTTGCCGCTGGTTGTGACGGGTGTGATCTATATTGTGTCGGGCTATCAGGCAATTACCGGCCATCTAAGCTTAGGCACAATTGCCGCAATCGGAGGTTATATTTATCAATTCATTTCATCTTCCAGCCAATTGCTATTTAATTGGCAAGATCTGCAACCAGGATTGATTTCTGCCCAGCGCCTTGCGCCGTTGTTAACGCCGGGCAAAGCGCATTGTACAGCCGACGAGACGCCCGCGGTGGTTTTAAGCGGTGCCATAGAAATAAGCAGATTAAATTTTTCTTATGCCGGCGGACGAGATATTTTCGACGGTTTAAATCTTGATATCCCTGCCGGTGAATATACAGTGGTTACCGGCCCTTCGGGCTGCGGCAAGACTACTCTGTTGAATTTGATCATGCGTCTCTATCCGACGGAGAAAGGCGAGATCTTAATCGACGGCAAGAATGTAAATTCACTACCGCGATCGTTGCTGGGCACGCAGATTATTCTTTGCCCCCAGGAGCCGATGCTTTGGAATGCGACAGTTTCCGAAAATATCGCCTATCCGGCTTTAGCTTTTAGTGAAGACGATCTAAAAAATGCTGCGGCGCTAAGCGGTGCCGATCAATTTATTTCTAATTTAGAAAAAGGCTATGAAACGACGATCGGTGAAAACGCAACGCGCCTTTCGCAGGGTCAGAAGCAGCGTATTTCTTTATCGCGCGCTTTAATAAAGCAGCCGAAAATATTATTACTGGATGAGGCTTTTAGCGGTTTACCGGAAGAAGAGGAAACATCGATTATCGCACGGTTGCGTACGCAATTTCCCAAAATGACGATTATTGCCGCAACGCACCGGTTGGCGGGCTTAAAGAATTGTGAGCGCATTATAAAATTAGGAGCAGAGTAAATGCAATTTGCGGCTTTTAAGGGTGATTTAAATATGAAACATTTTTCCCACGCTAAGGGTAAACGATTCGATTTAAATGCATCGACTTCGGTGGCCCAGCAAAAGATGCATCTTTTGGAGACGCTTAAAGGCCTGGGCACAATAGTTCCTATGGATGATGATATAAAATTAGATGATTATAAAACGCTTTGTGCGCGTCCGGATACTATCCTGGTTACTGTGCACCATGCTTTGCCTTGGGCGCAGGTTCCTCGGCGGCTCTTGCTTCATTCTTTGGGTGATTTTATGTTGACCAGTGTTTATTTTGATTACGAACACTTTGCCGGCAATACCATAAATTTAATGACCAGCCGTTTGCAGGCGCAGCGCCTTAAAGAGCATTTGAGGCAAGCTGCGCCTGGCCTTGGTGTTTTTACTCCACGCCTTAAAGTTGATAATTTTTATCCGCCAAGCCCTAAAGAAAAAATAGCGGCGCGGGAAAAAATGAAACTGGCTAAAGACACCAAGCATATTGTTTATGCCGGGCGTTGGCTTTCTAACAAAGGAATCTGCCAGGCGGTTAGGGCGCTTAATTTATGGCCGTTGTCTAATATTAAAATTTCTTTTGCCGGTAATTTTGAACCAGGATTTGTGATCAGCCAGACCGGGACGAATCATCATACTTTTTCTTCTTATTTTGAACGCGAGGCTCTGCGGCGTAATTGCCATACGCGGTTAGATTTACTTAAAGCTCATGGCCCGCAGGCTTTGCGCGAACTATTGTGGTCGGCGGATTTATTTGTTTATCCGTCGATCCATGAAGATGAAAATTTCGGCATGGTACCGCGCGAGGCAGTATTGTGCGGCGTGCCGGTTGTGGTAACGGATTTTTGCGGTCTTGGCCAGTTAGGCCGTGGTGTCGGCGGATTACTACCCACTTACCCCACATTAGCCGGGCCGCGGTATAGCCTTAAAACTTTACGTGATTTAATGACAGAAGGATTAAAGACCACCAAAGACAAATTAAAGAAAAATATTCGTTTTGTCTTTCAAGAGTGTGACCGAATTCAAGCGCGCGCAGATTTAAAACGCGCGGCTGAAACTTTATTGCACCAACGATTAGTAAAAGATCTGCCTAAGCCTAAAGAGGCCAGGAGTGAATTGCTTGCGCGATTATTGCGTTACGCTGACCCCGGATTTTTAGAGGCAGTGTTAGAAAAAAACAAACCCTTGCCTGAGGGGTTGCTGGTGGATGGTACAGGTTGTTATAATAAAGAATTTGCTTACCATAAATTTTTAAGTGCCATCCAGGGTTTTTATACCACAGCCGCCCAGCCGCCGCAAATTGAAGCAGGGTTGGTTTTGCGGGGATTTTTCCGCTTAGCCTTATGGCAGGAAGAAAAAGCTTTGGTCGAGAATGGTTTCCCCGGGCCGCGCGTTAAGCGTTATAGCGATAAGGATTGGCATGATTTGCTTGCCTGTGTAGAAATACAGCTTGATCAGGAGATAGTTATTTATCCGCGTACGCCCGATCAGCTGCGCCTGGCGCAGGAGTTAGTGGGGTTGGGCTATCTGGCGCCGGATAGTTGAGGTTTTAAATACCCATTTTTTTGTAAAACCAGTTTTAGTCCGAATTCTTTAGCGATTTTGTGGAAATAATTTAGATCACTGCGAAAACTATTTACACTGCTTTGCTGGGTGTCGAAGATTCTGCCGCAAAATTTCTGGTATAAACCAGCTTTAACCTTTGGGCTTTTGCGTTTAAGTTTATTGATCCACCATAAATCAAGATCATCGATTTTTTCGCTATCCTTGCGTGGAGTTGGGTTAAGGCATACTCCGCATTTAGAGCACAAGGCTTTTACTTGTTTTAGATAGGCAGAGGGTTTTTTGCGCCACCACGGGGTGTGTATATCAAATGCAGTTTTAGTTTTTAAGATTATATCGATCGCCGCGGCAACTTCGCAGAAATAAGCGCCTTGGGGGTTGATTGAAGCACTCCAGCTATTTTGTATCCAGCAACTTTCAACGGCGTTAATATAACGGTTGCCCAGAGCTTCTTTTGAGCGCAGCATAATTGGGGCATGAAAGATTTGCCCGTGGGTGTGATTATTGGGTAGGATAGCGCCGAAAGTATCAGCAATAATGGGCGCATATTTTTTAAAGCGTTTGTCCAGAGTGCTCCATAGGCCCAGTTTTTCTGGAGGAAACTTTTTTTGCAAGTATCGGCATATCTCTTTGAATTTTGGATGTAATAATGGTTCGCCGCCCATGACCCCGATCATGGTCGGAGTTTTAGCGATACCCTCGACTGCCGCCTTAAAATAATCCAAATCCATCATGTACGGTTTTTTATGATGTCCGACTAAACGGGTGCAATTGGCGCAGCGATAGATGCAGGCGTTGGTGACTTCGATTTGGATTGCTTCTTTTAAGATGATCGGCTTAAGCATATCAACCATTATAGCAAATTTTGGTTTATTTTTGTTTTAAATAGTGTAAACTATTTTCAATTAAGTTATGATAGAGAAAGAAGACGACAAAAATTACGCTTATCTGGCGGCCCATTTGAAGACACTTGAGTCCGCTAAAGAAATTCTTCACGCCTTAGAGAAGCAGGGGATCGAAGCAATAATATTAAAAGGGCTCCACCTGGCCGTTAAGATTTACGACGAGCTAAACCGTCAACCGGGATCGGATATTGATCTTTTGCTAAAGCGCGCTGACATTTTCCGCGCCGAGCCGATTTTAAACGAATTGGGCTGGCGTCCTCGCGCGCCGGTCTTGCGGGATTTGGCCGATGGTAATAAACCGTGCGCGCTTAACAGCCTGATGTTTTTTCGCCCCGATAGTCTGGTCGTGCTGCATCTACACTGGCATATCATTAACTCGACCTGGCCGCTGAACAATTATGCCAAATCCATCAATATGGAAGAAATCTGGCAAGCGGCAACCGCCGGAACGCTTGACGGCGCGCCCATCAGAGAGTTAAAACCCGAACACCTTATCATTTATTTATGCTGCCACGGATTGATTCACTATTTTGCCAAGCCGGTTTATGTTGACGACATTAAAACCGCTCTGGTACGTTTTAAAGATAAGATCAATTGGGATTTTTTGTATGGGCAAGCCCAAGAGTGGGGCGTGCGCTGGATAGTTGACTATTGTATCAAATATATTGAAAAACCCAGGATTGGCCGATACACTAAGACTTATTGGCGGTATTTTTTCCATGAAAAAGGGATAACCGGGAAAATGTTATTTTTGTATCGGACGTTTTTTCCCAAAAAAATTGTTATGGCTGCCGCGCACAACTTGCCGCTTGCCCAGATTGGCTTTAAACTTTACATGGATCGTCTTGAAAACATTAGTAGATAAATATGCGTTTTTGTCTTTAAAGTTGATAGATCGGGGATATTTAGCGCCGGATAAAATCGCCTGGCATAAAAATCGCTTCTTAAGCAAATATGGCTTAAGGTATCCGTTTTCCTGCAAGACTAATTTTAGCCCGAATTGTTTGGCGATCCGGTGAAAATAACTTAAGTCGGAGCGGAATTGGTTAATGTTATTTTGGTACTCGTCGAAAATCGGACCACCATACCTTTTGTACAGCCCGGCTTTGACTTCAGGGCTGGTAATTTCAGTTTGGATTGCTTCTTTTGCGACGATTGGTTTAAGCGTGTCAAATATTATAACAGATTCCGGTTTATTTTTACTACTTGATTCACGATATGTCGTAAATTGGTCATTATTTGCTTTCAAGAAAAAAATCAATCATTGTTCCCACGCCGAACATCCCTTTCCCGGTTAGTATAAATACACTTCGGTTTTTAGATTAGATAGGCAAAGAAATAAATATTTTTGATTAGAAATTGCTTCTTATTGTTTTATGCTATATAATATTTTATATATCCCCGGCGAAAAACTGGCTTTTTAAGGCGAGGCGTCTCGCCGCTCAGCATGACTTTACCTGGAGCTTCGGCTTTCAGGTCTAGGAGCCGTAGAAAGGTTCATTATGGTTAAATACGAACTAAACTTAAGAGATTACGTAAGAATTATACGCAAGCGCAAATTTGTGATTATTGCATCTTTCTTTATTTTTGCGCTTGCGGCACACATGTATTCAAAATCAGAGACCCCTGTATACCAATCCTCCGCTACGGTCAAAGTGGAGGAGCGCAAGACCATTGCCGGGCTTCTTACCGAGTCGATTATCTATAACCCGGGCGACGTAATGGAGACCCAGACAAAAATAATCACCGGTTTCCCGGTGATTAAACGAGCGGCGTTGGCACTGGGGCTGATTAAAGAAAGCGAGTCGCAAACGGCGATTTCGGAAGTTATCGGCAGTTTGCAATCGCAGGTAGGAACAGAGCGAATCGGCCAAACCAATATAATTAAAATCATTGTTACTTCAGGGCATCCCAAAGAGGCGATGGATATCGCGGAAGCGATTGCCCAGGCTTTTGTGGAGGAAAATTTATCGGAAAAGAATAAACAAGCCCGTACCGCCCGGCAATTTATCGAAGACCAGCTTGTGGCGTTGGCCAAAAAACTGCGCGAATCGGAAGAAGAGCTTAAAGGTTTCGGCGAACGAGGGGAGAGCGGAACCTTAACGGTTTTCGACGACGCCGACAAAAAAATGTCGGATTTGCAATTCCAATTAAGCACGCTTTTGCAAAAATATACCGATAAACATCCTAAAATTATCCAGATTAAAGAGCAAATAGCGGAACTGAGAAAACAGCTTAAAGGTTCTTCGGGAAAAGAACTTAATTATATGAGGGTTAAGCGCGATGTTGAAGCTAACCGTAAGATTTATGATATGCTTCGTGAAAGGCTCGAAGAGGTAAAAATTACCGAAGCCGAAAAAGTTCCTGATGTTTCCATAATCGACCACGCTTTATTTTCCGATGCCCCCACGGGCGGTCGTTCACGAATTGATTTATTCCTCGGCGGTATTTTAGGCCTGGTGGTTGGTCTGGTTCTTTCGTTTCTGGTAGAAACTATGGATACTTCAATCGGGACGATCGAAGATGTCGAAAGCGTGGTGAAACTGCCGATTCTGGGGGTTGTGCCTTCTATCCCCTACGAGGAAGGAAAAACCAAAGCTACATTTTTCGACAAGATTAAGCGCCGGTTTTTCAACAAAAGATTGACGGAAGCGGAGAGGAGCCGTTTATGCTTGATCAGCCATCGTCATCCCGATTCGCCGATCTCCGAGTCTTTCCGTAATTTAAAAACAAACATAAAACTTTCTTCCACTAACAAGATGATTATGATTACCAGCGCCGGCCCCCAGGAAGGTAAGACTACGATTATCAGTAATTTGGGGATTGTCTGCGCGCAGGATGGTTTAAAAACTCTTTTAGTTTCCGCGGATTTACGCCGGCCTGCCCTGGTAAGCAGTTTCGGCGTGCCGCATAAACCGGGATTGACCGAAATCATCACCGGAACCGCTTCCCTGGATGACGCTTTGAAAAATATTTCTGATTGTTTGTTGGGGCATATGGATATCGACGAGGTTCTTAAAAATCCCGGCCTGGGATATTTATATCTTTTGCCCTCGGGAGCCCTTCCTTTTAACCCTACGGAAATCCTCGGCGCCAAAGAATTCGATATCTTAATCGCGCAATTACGGGAAAGGTTTGACGTAATTTTATTTGACGCGCCGCCGATCCTCCCTGTTGCCGACGCAAGCATCCTGGCTCCCAAGATGGACGCGACTTTGCTTTGTTATGAAATCGGCAGGACATCCCGCCACGCGTTGATCCGAGCTAAGGCGCAGCTTGAATCGACCAAAGCCAATATTTTAGGCGTAATCCTTAATCATACCAATCCGGAAACTGAATTCGCCGAAGTCTACCCGTATTACTATAAGTACAAATATTACACCCAGGAGAAAAAAGAAGATAAGAAAAAAGATGATTAAAAAAATCCTCCTTATCCCTCGCGCGGTGGAGATTAACGAAAACAAAAGATTGCTGGAGGTGGGGAGGCTTCTTTCAAAAAAATATGATGTTTATATGCTTCATTGGAATAAGCCGGGGGGAAACAGCTTTATCGCCCAGGCCGGCGCCTGTTTTCGGGATATTTTTAAGACGCGCCAGGTTTTCGAAAGCAACGGCGTTCTTTTTGCGCAATACCCTTTTTTCCATCGGCCTTTTTCCGCGGTTAATATATATAATACTTCCTCCCTGCAGAAATTTATCGATGATTTCAAAATCAATGTGGTGATCAATGCGGTTAACCCTCTTTTCCCTACGCCTTTTTCCAAAAAATATAAACATATTTTTGATTTAAATGATTTGCCAGCCCGGGAAAATCAATCGCCGGAAGGCCGTTTCACTTATGAATTTGCGCGCCGCGAAGCGCAGAAAGCCGACGCCATTATCGCCGGTTCCCAGGGTCTGGTTGATTACGCGAAAGCTGCCTTTAACCGCAAAGCATATTTAATCACCAATGGGGTGAGGCTTTCCGATTTCCGTTTGGATTTCGAAGAAATAAAACGGATACGTATGGCGTTTAATCTGTTGAACAAATTTGTTATCGGCTTCAGCGGCTATCTGGGGGAATGGGTCGACACCGATTTTCTTATTGATTTATTTTTAGAGCTAAGGAAGAAGAGCAACAGCATCGCTTTTATGATTATCGGCGAGGGGCCGCGATTAAGTAATTTAAAAAGACAGATCAAGGATAATAATTTTATTTTTATCGGCAGCCTTCCCGGCCCGAAAGTGGCGCACTATTTGTTTGCTTTAAATATCGGTATCCTTCCCTTTAAGAAGACCCCGGTGCAGGATTTAACTTTTCACGCGAAGCTGGTTGAATATACCGTCGCGAAAAAAATGGTAGTCGCCGCGCCTTTAGCGGAAGTGGCGCGCCTTAATTTCCCCAATATCGTTACCGCTGGTCTTTCGGTGGACGAATGGGTGAAAGCCATAGAACAAACGCGTTCGATGCGCTGGGATTCCGGCTGGGACGGCCTAACCGCCGGCTACGATTGGACAAAAATTTCGGAGAAGTTCGGGGAAGTTATTGAGGCGAAATAACTAGATAGTATAATAAGTTTTTTTAGGATATCAGGGGATCAGGATATCGGGATTTGGGGATTAGGGAATCGGGAGATTAGGAAAAATACCCAAGAGGCGATAGCCGGCTACCAAATATCCCAATCTCCTCATTTCCCGATCCCGATTTCCTGATATTCCAATCCCCTTTATTTAAGGAAATAATATGCCCGACATAAAGCTATCCATAATCATCCCGGTCTATAACGAAATAAATTCGGTCATGGAGATCCTCCGTCTTGTTAAAAATGAGCGGCATAACAAGGAAATAATCATCGTTGATGACGGATCTACCGATGGCACGCGTGAATTGCTGGAGCAGATAAGCGGCGATAATATTAAAGTTTTGTTTAATGAGGAAAACCACGGCAAAGGTTATTGCCTGCGCCGCGCTATCGGCCATGCGGGAGGCGATATCACGATAATCCAGGACGCGGATTTAGAATATTATCCCGATGAATACGGCAGTCTGATTGAGAAAATTGTTGAGGGCAAGGCCGATGTGGTATACGGCAGCCGTTTCCTGGGAAGCCATCGCGTCTTTCATTTTTATCATTACCTGGGCAACATGGCGGTAAATTTAGCGGCCAATATTTTGTTGGATGCCAATCTTACGGATTTGATGACTTGTTATAAAGCTTTCAAAACCCCTTTACTGAAAAAAATGCTTTTAAAAGCCGATCGGTTCGGGATAGAAACGGAAATCACGGCGGAAATTTTTAAAAGAAAATACCGGGTTTACGAAACGCCGATATCCTATAACGGCAGGACGCTGGAAGAAGGTAAGAAAATAAAATGGACGGATTTTTTCCACTGCATATATTGGCTGTTACGGGCAAGTATGCGCACGGTAGATGTCGGCCATGAAACATTATTAAAACTTACGGCGATGAAAAATAACAATGCCTGGGTTTATGATAAAGTTAAACCGTTTTTAGGAAAAAATATTATCGAGCTTGGTTCCGGCATCGGAACAATTTCGCGCTACCTTATCGCTAGGGGCCGCAAGGTAACGCTTACGGAAATAAACGAGGAATACGCGCGATATTTACAAAGCCGTTTTTCCGCCAATCCTTCCGTGAAGATTGTAAAAGCGGATGTTTCCGGTATTGATAAAATTTTTGACGCCGGTTCTTTTGACTCAGCCGTGGGCATCAATCTTTTAGAACATATCGATAATGACGCGCAATTACTGAAGGGTATTTTTAAAATATTGACGCCGGGAGGGAAGTTGATTTTGATTGTCCCGGCGCATAAAGCGCTTTTTTCCCGGTTCGACCGCGACGTGGGGCATCAACGCCGATATTCTAAAAAGGAATTGACCGATAAATTAACCGAAGCTGGTTTTACCGTAGAGGCGGCGGAATACATGAATTTTTTCTCGTCGGCCGGGTGGTTTATCAATTTCCGTATTTTTAAGATGAAACAAATGCCCAATTTTACCGTCAAGCTGCTGGATCGGTTTATTCCTTTTATCGCCTGGATTGAAAAATATATCAGGTTTCCCTTCGGCCTTTCATTATTTTTTGCCGCGCAAAAAAAAGTCATCAGTAAATAATGTGGAGTTTTGCATAACCTCTTATGGGATGAAGAGAAATAGGAGAAAACTTTTGTGCAACCGAATATAACAATAACCCCCCAAAAATTTTACCACCAGGCACCAAGACACTGAAAATTTAAAAATCATATCTTTTCTTTGTGTCCTTCGTGCCTTCGTGGTTAAAATAGTTTATTCTATGGTTAAAAAAAGTTTCATAAACGATTTTTTTCTCATCGGCGTTATTTTAGCGTTAACTTACCTCATTTTTACCTTTATCGGTTTATCCCCCCATACTTTTTTTATTCTCGGCGGCCTGGCTATTTTTTTTATCGCTTTTTTCCGGACAGATTTTGCTCTCGTAGTTTTGATTTTTTCCATGCTCCTTTCCCCGGAATTCGGCGTAGGCCACGCCGGCGGAAGAGAAGTGATGGTGCGGCTCGACGATATCTTTTTATTTATTGTTTTTTTGGGATGGATGGCAAAAATGGCGGTTAGTAAAGAGCTGGGGTTGCTGCGAATTTCATCCCTTAATCTGCCAATCTTAGCGTATATCGCCGTTTGCATAATCTCTTCTATTCTGGGGATTTTAAGAGGGGAGGTGACATTCAAGGGTAGTATTTTTTATATTTTAAAATATGTGGAATATTTTCTGGTATTTTTTATGGTAACCAATAATATACGCGATATGGAGCAGATAAAAAAATTCATTTTTTATATGATTTTTGTCTGCTTCCTTATAAGTCTCTATGCCTGGTTTTCGCATTCTTCAGGGGCCGAGCGCGTCAGCGCTCCTTTCGAAGGCAAATCCGGCGAGCCGAATACCCTGGGGGGATATTTGCTTTTACTGATAATGGTTTGTATAGGATTATTATTAAATTTAGAGCAGAGAAATTATAAGATTTTTCTCTTTCTGGTCATTTTTTTTGCTTTTCCCGCTTTTTTGTTCACCCTTTCTCGCGGTTCGTGGCTGGGATTTATTCTCGGTTATCCGGTATTAATATTTCTTACAAAAAAAGGCAAGACGGTTCTCTTAGGTATTTTTATTATACTTCTGTTTTTATCCTCCGTAGTGTTTCCCAAATATGTATATAAAAGAGTCCAGGAGACTTTTTCTAAACGGACAGAGCGTACAATCCTGGGGAGGCGTTTCAATATCGATCCGTCTGCGGCGGCGCGTATTGATACCTGGAGAGAAGGCATAAAATTATGGAGTAAATCACCTTTCTGGGGGCATGGTGTGGGGATAGCCGGGTCCGTTGTCGATAATGAGTATACCCGTATACTTATCGAGGTCGGCTTGATAGGGTTTGCCGCTTTTTTCTGGATTATATTAACGCTATTTAAGCATTCTTTCATAAATTTACGCTTGCTTGAATATGATAATTTTTCCAATGGAATCATTGCCGGATTTAGTGCAGGGTTAGTGGGTCTTTTGGGGCATTGTTTAAGCGCGGGAACATTCATCATCATAAGGATTATGGAGCCGTTTTGGTTTTTTGCGGCGATAGTAATGCTCCTTCCGGAATTAATTAATGAGACTTCGCCGAGCGCAAGCCCGGAGGGCGCAGCAGGAGGCGGTAGTGAAACTTAGACATTTGTAAGCCGAAGGCGAAACAAATGTCTGTAGTTGAACTATCCCCGCAAGGGGATAGTCGAATCAATGAAACTAAGTCCCGCTGTATTCGGTGGACCAAGTTTCATTGCCCGGAGCGAAGCGGAGGGGTTTGAGACTTCGCCGTAAAAAAGTCAGGCCGCTGGAAGCGGGCGTCAAGATTTTTCCCCGGACTTCATTAGGGTATAGGCAGTTATCCGGACTTTTATATTTTACTATACTGCAAGAAGTTATCCATTATGAATAAAAATATAGAGAGGTTTACGGCGACAAGCATAAAAATACTTACTATCGCCGCGATGGTATTATCGGTGTTTTCTCTTATTTTTGTTTGCCTGCCGAATAATTTGTTGCTTCCCTGGTTTACAAAATTAGCTTATATTTTTATTGATAAAGATAGAATCGCCGGCGCAGTAGATCGATTGCCGCAAGAATTGAGCCATATCATCGCGCAGCTAAAATCCCTTTTGCTTTTTTCTTCCGGCATGATTATTGCCTGGGGCTTGTTGTGGAATTATATTTTTAGAAAAAGTCTGGCTCAGCCGACCGGTAAAGAAATCGCACCGCAACAATACGCTTATTTTCCCGCGCGAATAATTGTTTTTCTTACCCCTATTGCCTTGATTTTAAGATTGGTAAATTTTAACCAGAGTTTTTGGTTTGACGAACTCAACCGTAGTTTTTTGACACTAGGATTCATCGAAAGTATTTCCAAAATAATCCTATCGGGCGTGCACGTATTTTATAGCATTGTCGGCCGTGTCTTCTTATTATTTTTCGGCCGTCACGAGTGGGCTTTCCGACTGCCGGCATTGATTTTGAGTATTGTTTCTATTTGGTCATTACCCCGATTATCCCGGATTTTAAAAGAAAGAAGCATTGTTGTTATCAGCATTATTCTTTTTGTTTTTTCCCCGGCCCAGATAAATTTTAGCCAACAGGCAAAAGGGTATACCGCTTTGATGTTTTTTACGATTCTCTCCAGTTATGCTTTTTTCCGGATCATTGAAGAAGACAGCAAAAATTTGTGGCGCATATACACGGTAAGCTCTATTTTAGGGCTTTGGACGCATACTTATATGGGCATGGTGACTATCAGCCAAATTGTTACAATACTATTAGGGCTTTTTGTGTTTAAGGGTGACGATAAGACCCACGTTCCTTTAATTGATTTTAAAACCGCCAATAAATTTTTTCTGTCCATAACACTTTCGTTCGCTTGTGTTTTTTTTCTATATTTGCCGTCATTACCGGAGTTAATTTCTTATACCTTGCGCGATTATCCCCGGCAGAATCTCGATTTAAATTTTGCTATTTCATTGTTCGATATGCTGGGTTGCCCGGGCGGTAACATTTATGTTTCTATCTCGTATATATTTCTATTTTTTTTAGGTATAATATTTATGTGGCGTAAAAACAAAATTTTCTGCTTATTTACCTTAAATTTATTATTTATACCTTTATTACTGGCTAAACTGACTAAGCCGATTTACCTTTACGAGCGATTTTTTATTTTTGTGTTGCCGTTTTATCTTATTTTTTCTGCCGCCGGTATTTATGGTATAGTAACAGGCGCGCGTTTTAAGAAACCTATTTTTATCTACGGCGTTATCGTGGCCCTATTGGTTGCGGCAAATTTTTCGCCGCTTTTCGATATATTGACAAAGCCCCAGCAGGACTATCGTGCTGCCGCCGGATTTATCAAAGAAATCGCTAAGGCCGACAGAGATACGGTGATTGTTGCTCCCGGGGTTGCCGGCGCCGAAGTAAGTTTTTATTTAAATGATTACCGGGTCGTCAGGGTAAAAACGCTGCCGGAGGTTAAAAAGGTATTGTCTGATTACGCTAAGCCCGTATTTTTTATAACTTACCACTCTACTATCGATAAGGCAATTTTAGGATTTATCGAAAAGAACTATAAACCGGCAGCTTTTTATCTGTCGCGCTCGACGATAGCGATATATAAATAATTATGCAATTTATTAAAAAATACATACGGCAAATTTTTAAATCTCTTGGTTTTGAAATACATAAGATTATTGCTATCCCATGGGGCGCGGGTGATGATTTCGAACAATCATTCAATGAGGTTAATAAAAATGAATTAATTAGCTCAGGGCGTTGTTTTTTGCTCTGGCAGTTAGGAAGATATGCATCTAAAAAAGAAGGCGATGTAGCTGAGGTCGGCGTTTATAAGGGCGGTTCGGCAAAAATTATATCTAAAATCTGTCCCAATAAAAAAATACATCTTTTTGATACATTTTCAGGAATGCCCCAGGAAACTACCGGAGTAGATCTTCATAAAAAAGGAGAGTTTAGCGATACTTCCCTGGATTTAGTAAAAACATTTCTGGCTGATTGTGTCAATGTCGTATTTCACCCCGGTTTTTTTCCTGCTACTGCCGCGACTCTCAATAATGCAAAATTTTGTTTTGTGCACGTCGATGCGGATATCTATCCGTCCGTTAAGAGTTCTTTGGAATTCTTTTACCATAAAATGGTTATCGGCGGTATCATAGTATTTGATGATTACAAGTGGGATATGTGTCCGGGGGTAGAAAAGGCTGTTGATGAATTTTTTAAAGATAAAGCTGAGAAGCCGATCGTAATAGAAAAATTCCAATGCATGATAATAAAAATATAGCTTGCAAAGATTATTACGATTACATTAATTGCCCTTTGTGTCAATCGCGCAGCAGCGTTCGTCTTTATTCGTTTGATTACAAGAAAATTTATTTTGAGTTTCCTTTTGTTTTGGTTCGGTGCAAAGACTGCGGTTTTATTTACAACCGCAACCGCCTGAAAACAGAGCAGCTTAACAAACTATATAACACCGATTATTATGTTATTGACCCTAAGGGGTTAGAAAAAAGGTTGTGGTTCCCGGCGGTAGAAGATTATTTAAATAAGATAAGGCCTTTAGAGGAAAAAATCTCCGGCAGAAATTTTCTGGATATCGGCTGCGGCATGGGTTTCCTGCTGAAAATCTGCCGGGATAACGGCTGGACGGTTAAGGGGGTGGATGTTTCGGCTACGGCAGTGGAATATGCCGGAAAAAATCTCGGCATAAAAGTAGAACCGGGCAGGATGGAAGATGTTGATTTCGGGGAAAATAAATTTAACCTTATTTGCGCTTTGGATTTGCTCGAACATTTGGAACAACCCCTGAAATTTATCGAGCTTTGCTACGAATTGCTGGAAAAAAACGGTATCCTGGTTATGGAAACTCCCAACGCAGGGAGTATCTATAAAAAAATAACAGGTAAATTCTGGGTAGGTTTTAATCCTTATCATATTCAGATTTTTTCGCCGGGTACCCTGGGCAAACTTGTCCGGCAAAGTAAATTTGAAATATTCGATTTTTATACTACCTATAACGATATTTTTGCCAAAAGGAATCTGTGGCGCTGGTTTTCCAGTCAGGCATATTTAAAAAATGTTTTTAGCAAATTATGGCAACTCAAAAGAAGGGCGATGAAAGATGAGATATATTCGGATATCTCCCGGCTTGATACCAGTTACGGTAATCTAGAGAAAAATTTCAATTTAAAAAATATGACCGAGGGCCGCGACAGTCTTATCGCAAAAAAATTATGGGGCGATCAGCTGGTAATTTTTCTGATTAAAAAATGATAATGAGACTTAGCCGAGCCCAAGTTCGAAGGACGCCGGACGAGGCTGTAGTGCCGGATGTAGTTGAGCTATCTCCTTGCAGGGATAGTCGAATTTCCCGCCTTTGGCGGTATCCCGCTTCTTTGATATGATTATCCAGGGAGGCGGTAAACCCTGAGTGAGCGAAGCGAGGCGAAGGGGAATGAGTTTGAGATTTAGGCAAATTATATGGCCAGAAAGCATTTAATAATGAAAAATATGTCTTTTTTGGTAGGCGCTCAGATTTTTAATATCGTCGGCCGCCTTCTATTTTCCATTCTTTTAGCCCGGTACCTGGGCGTAGCCGATCTCGGCAAAATATTTTTTGCTTTATCGTTTGTCGAGCTGTTTAACATTATAACCGATTTTGGCTTAGGTGTAATTGTAACCAGGGAGGCGGCCGCGGCCAGAGAACAGGGACCGAAATACCTTTCCAATACTATTGTTATAAAGTTGATTCTTTCTTTGATTTCCGCCTTGTTGATAATCCTGGCGGTGAATTTAATACCGCGCACCAACCATATCCGCCCCCTGGTTTATATTTTACTTCCCGCAATTTTTTTTAATTCCGGCTACGCCGCTTTTTCATATATATTCCGTGCCTACGAAGACATGAAACAGGAAAGCATGATTTCTCTTTTTACTAATTTTTTATATATAACTTTTGGCCTGGCAGCGATATATTTTAAATTGAACGTTTTTTCGATTGCTTTGATAACCACCGTCTGCGCTTTTTGCGGTTTTTCGGCGGCGGCCTTGATCTATTCGACAAAATATCAATCAATCGAACTTAAATTTGAATGGGGTTTTGCTTTAAAGTTAATAAAAATGGCGTTTCCTGTCGGGATCGGCGCAATATTTTTTATGGCTTGCAGTAAGATTGACGTAATGATACTCTCCTATTTTAAAGGCGTCAAGGCCGTCGGCCTCTATGCCGCGGCATATAAACTTATGTCGATATTTTTATTTGCTCCTTATGTTTTAGCTACTTCCATGTTCCCGGCGATGTCGCAGTGGCACAAAGAGGAGAAATTGGAAAGCTTACGCTCATTGCTGGAAAAGTCTCTTAAAATGATGATGATAATAATAATTCCCTTTGCCGTGTTCATTTCCCTGAAATCTTCGGTAATAATTTCAATAATATACGGAAATCAATTTTTAGAAAGCGTGCCGGTCCTGGCAATACTGCCGTGGTATTTAGTTGCGGTTTTCCCTGCGTTTATTTTTACTCATATTTTATGTATTGCCGATACAAAAAAATACGCTTTTTTTAATTTGATCACTTTGATTGTCAGTATCATTTTAAATTTATCGTTGATTCCTGTTTTGAGCATAACCGGTATGGCAATTTCCGCAGTGGGGAGCGTTTTAGTTTTAACTTTTCTCTGTTATCGCGAGGTTTATACCGGTTTAGTGCATTTTGCCATCGCCAAATCAGTTTTACTGTCCGGCCTTGCGTCTCTGGGTATCGTGGGGGTTGTCTTTGTTTTCGGTAAACTCAAATTACTGCCGTCGGCAATAAGTTCTGCGGTAATATATTGCATAATACTTTACTGCATTAAGGGCATCGATAAACAGGATTTCTTATTTATCAGTAGTTTTATAAGGCGTAAATGAAGCTTTCTGCGCGTGCATGAGGCATTTTTTGGGATTATTCTTTTCCCGGTGCGGAGAGTGCAACCGCGGCGTAAGAAACGGCTATCCATTTCTGGGTAAACGGAAGGTTCTCCGGTTTCGGGATAAAATACATGGCAAGAATTTAAAAGGATGATTAAAATACTAAAGGAATTGCTAAAAGTATTTTTAAATAAACTGGGTTATCGATTGAGCCATGTCGAGCAGACGGAACAGTTTTTTGACTTAGAGGCGCTTCTGTATTTACAAATCAGGAATAATGCCGATCTTTTCTTTATCCAGATAGGCGCCTGTGACGGGGCCAGTTTTGACCCTATCTACAAATTTGTTGTCCGCAATCACAAAAAAGTCCGGGGAATTGTTATTGAGCCATTGAGCGATTATTTTAAAGAGTTACAGCGCAACTACAAAAAATATCCCAATATTGTTCCCGTACCTTTGGCAATCCATAACGCGCAAAAAGAGATGATTTTATATAGGGTTAACCCCTCGAGAATGAAAGATTTACCCAAATGGGCTAAAGGGATCGCATCATTTAATAGAAACCATCATAAACTTTTAGGAATTCCATCAGATTTAATTATTCAAGAAAAGGTGCCATGTATATCGTTTGCGCAGTTGCTGGATGATTATCGGGTAGAGAAGATAGATCTTCTGCAGATCGATACCGAAGGATATGATGGCGAAGTTATACTCGGTATTGATTTTAATTATATAAAACCAAAAATCATCCATTTTGAGCATGGTTTGCCCAGCGGGATTATGGGTAAGGAGCAATTTTTAAAGGTTATTGATGTCCTGCACAAAAATGGCTATGAGTTAGCGTTTGAAAAATATGATGCTATCGCTTATCAGCGTAATATCATCGTAGATTTATAAGGTGTGGATAAATGAACCGTAACGATTACAAAAGAGGTTCGATTTCTGTTTGGGATAATGCCTGGGTGCATAAAAAAATCTGGTTTGATCTAGGCAAACCGGTAGATGATTGGGGATATTTTGATTTTTTCCGCGCCGGGTATCTGGAAACCTGGCTCTTGAAAAATAAAAATATACTCTGCATCGAATGCGGCTGCGGCAGCGCCAGCATATCCACGTATTTTTCCGCCAAGGGAATCAAAACGGTAATGCTTGATGCATCTCCCTCGGCTTTAAAAATAGCAAAACAAAACTTCGCTAAATATAACCTCGAGGGTATTTTTATAAACGGTAATATGGAAAATCTTCCCATCGCCTCGGAAAAATTCGATTTAGTGATCAGCTTCGGCGTTTTGGAACATTTCGAGGATATGAAACCGGCAATAAAAGAGATGGTCAGAATATTAAAAAAGGGAGGGACATTTTTCGCGGCGGTATCGCCCAGGAAGCATTCGATACAACTCGTAGCCGACCTGACAATCAATGTTTTGATGAGATTTTTGTATAATATAAAACACGGTTGGTTTAAAGAAGCTTTTTTAAACAGTTATCCGGCTAAGCCGGAATTTTACGAAAATTCTTTTTCGGCGCGGCAGTATGTGAAAATTATTGAAGAATGCGGTTTAACGAATGTAAAATTATCCGGTTCCCGGCCTTTCCCCAGCCTTAATCTGCCGGTTTATTTATATTGTTTCTATATACAATTTATGAAAATTCTACGCTTCGCGCACCTTTTTTTTGAAACCCATTCCTCTAAGCTTACGGAATTAATCGGCGTGGAGTGGAATATTATCGGTTATAAAAAATAAGGATATAAATTATGAAAATAGGTATCGATGCCCGGCTTATTCCTTATGCGCAAAAAGAAGGTATAGCGTATTATTCTTTGTATCTTATTGAGAGTTTGTTAAAAAACGACAATATCAATGATTATATTATTTTTTACAATTTATTCTTGCAGGGAAACAAAAAGTTTGTAATCGATTTAAAGGATTTTAAAAATGCCAGGAATAAAGTTTTTTGGATGCCGGGCAAAATATTAAATTTTTTTTGGACAAAAATGCAATTTCCTCCCATTGATTTTTTTTTAGGAAAGGTCGATATATTCCATACCTTGTCTTTTATGTCTATGCCGCCATATTTTTATCTGCCGCCGCAATTAAGCGGTAAAAAAGTCATCACTATCCATGACGTTTTTCCTTTATTGTTTCCCGACCAGACTAAGGATGTATTCGACATAAAAGCGTATAGAAAGGGGCTTGAAGCGGTTGTAAAAAAAGCCGATGCGATTATCTGCGTCTCCCATGGCGCCAAAAAAGATTTGTTGGAATTTTGCGGCGCCGTCCCCCCGGAAAAGGCGCATGTTGTCTATTCGGGAATAAGCGAATCTATTTGTAAAGTAACCGATTTTGATAAAATAAAGCCGGTTCTCGATAAGTATAGAATCGATAAGAAATTTGTTTTAAACATATCGCGTCTTGATTATAATAAAAATATCACCGGCATGGTTAAGGCTTTCGCTATTTTTAGAAAACACTATGATTTTAAACTGGTAATCGCCGGCAAAAAAGGCAATGTCTCCGGTGAGGTTTTCAAGGCGATAGAAGAGTCGGGTGCCGCCGGTGATATTATTTATCTAGATTATATCGGCCGGGATGATTTAATATCATTATTGAGCGCGGCGCAAATTTTCATTTTTCCTTCTTTCTACGAGGCTTTTGGGTTTCCCAATCTTGAAGCGATGAAGTGCGAAGTCCCGGTAATTACTTCCGATATTGCGGCAATAAAAGAGATAGTGGGGGATGCCGCCTTTTTGGTTGATCCTTGTCGTCCTCAGGAAATCGCTTTGGCCATGGAACAAGTCGTCGGCGACAGCCGGCTGCGCCGGGATTTGATTAACAAAGGCCGGGAACGCGTTAAGTTATTTACCTGGGAAAAAACGGCAAAAAAGACGTTGGCGGTTTATAATAAAGTTTTATCCTGAAAGCAAAAGGCTGCGGGTAAAACCTGTAGGACGATGGCGATTGTAGGGGTAGTACCGCGTTACCTAAATTATTAAACATATGTGGAATATCATCGCCGTCAAAAATAATATTTTATGAGAATAGGTTTAGACGCCAGGTTGGTGCCTTATGCCCAGAAAGAAGGGATTGGCTATTATTCTTTCTATCTCATCGATGCTTTATTTAAAGCCGGCTCGGCCGATGAATATATTCTTTTTTATAATATATTTTTCCAAGGTAATAAGAATTTTATTTTTGACTTAAGAGGAACGAAGGGCGCCGCCAATAAAATTTTTTATATTCCGGGAAGAATCCTCGATTTTTTCTGGATAAAGCTAAATTTTCCGCCCATTGATTTATTGACCGGCCGGCTCGATTTATTCCATACCCTGTCTTTTGTGCCCACGCCGCCATATTTTTACCTGCCGCCACAGTTAAGCGGCAAGAAAGTCGTTACTATCCATGACATTTTTCCTTTATTGTTTCCCGAGCAAACTAAAAATGTGTTCGACGTAAGCGCGTATAAAAGGGGGCTTAAGGCAGTCGTGAAAAAGGCCGACGCGATTATCTGTACTTCTTCTACTGCCCGAAAAGATTTGCTGGAATTCAGTGACACCGCTTCTTCGGAAAAAGTACACGTTGTCTATTCGGGAATAAGCGAATCTATTTGTAAAGTAACCGATTTTGATAAAATAAAGCCGGTTCTTGATAAATATAGAATCGATAAACAATTTATTTTAAACGTATCGCGTCTTGATTATAATAAAAATATTACCGGCCTGATTGAGGCTTTCGCTATTTTTAGAAAACACTATGATTTTAAACTGGTAATCGTTGGCAAAAAAAGCAATGCTGCCGGCGAAGTTTTTAAAGCGATGGAAGAATCGGCTGCTGCCGTCGATATTATTTATCTGGATTATATCGGCCGGGATGATTTAATATCATTATTGAGCGCGGCGCAGGCTTTCGTTTTTCCTTCATTGTATGAAGGTTTTGGTTTCACTAATCTGGAAGCAATGAAATGCGGAGTACCGGTAATTACTTCGCGTATCCCTTCGATCCGAGAAATAGTGGGGGACGCTGCCTTTTTGATAGATCCGCGTAGCCCGGAAGAGATTGCCATGGCGATGAGGAAAGTTGTTAGTGACAGGCTATTGCGCGAGGATTTAATTAAAAAGGGGAGTGAACGCGTAAAAGCATTCACCTGGGAGAAGGCTGCGGATGATACCTTGGCGATTTATAAAAAAACGGCGGGCCGTGAATAATATGGAATAATAAAAGCAAAGGATGACGCGGATATGAATATACGCGCATTGACTACAAAGATAAAATATAAACCCATTAGAATATCGGCGCGAGCAATGCGATATCTGACTTTTTATTTGCTTAACTTTTTAGGAGGAATTTTATTCTATTGTTTAAGGCTGGTAAGATTATTGCCTCCTGTGGTTCCTTTCGAAAAGGAAAAAATAAATAAAATTGTGATATTTAGGCCGGACATGGTCGGCGATGTAGTATTGACCACGCCTCTGATAAAAAATACCCGGGAAAACTTCCCCGATGCCCATATAACTATTGTAGTTTCGGCAATTACCAAAGATATTGTCGCCGGCAACCCCTATCTCGATGAAATTATCGTAACCCGAGGCACCGGCTTAAATAATTTGCTCAAGGATTTTCCCTTGATTAAATTGCTAAGGAAACGGAAATTTGATTTGGCGTTGATGCCTTTTCCTGCTTTGTCCTGCAATTTTTTTGCTTTTTTGACCGGTGCTACTCATCGAATCGGCTACGGAGATAGAGGAAGCAGATTTCTATTAACAAAATCTCTTACCCTGGCGGGGTTTGAGGTAGGCAAAAAACATATTATCGATGTAGCTCTCGATTTATTAAGGGTATTAGACTGCGAAATACGTTCCCGGGATAGATTTGTTTCGGTTTATGAGGATGGTGAAAAAAAAGCGCAATATTTTTTCCTGAAGAATAATTTAAACCCCCAGGATAAAGTAGTCATTATCCATCCCGGGGCGAGAAAAGCTTACCAACTCTGGCCGACCGCTAAATTCGCCGAACTCGCGGATAAATTAATCGAGGAGTTAAAAGTCAAAATAATCATGTTGGCCGGCCCGGCAGACGGTAATTTAGTCAATGATACAATTAAGAAAATGCGCAACCCGGCGGTTATTGCTTCGGGATTTGAGTTAAAAGATACGGTTTCTTTGATAAAACGCGGCGATTTATTTATCGGGCATTCCACCGGTACAACTCATATTGCCGACGCCTTGGGCACATTAACCGTGATGCTTATCGCTTTTTTTAATTCCGGAGACAGCCCGAAAATTTGGGGGTTATCTAACCCTAATAATATAATGGTTTCTAATGATACCGGCTGCTGCGGGTGTATTCCTTCGGATTGCCGGGATTATCATTGTATAAGGGATATCTCCGTGGAAAAAGTTTTCACGGCGGCAAAAGAACAAATCGATAAAATAAGGGCAAAATGATTTTAGCGATAACACGGCGATGAAAAAATACTTTTTTGGCTTTATCGTTATTCTGGCGGCGGGTATTTTAGTGAGGGTGATATTTGTTCTTTACTACCCCATGTGTTTTGATGAGGCATTTTTTGGATTAACCGCCAAACATATAAGCGAATTTAAAGAATTCCCAATATTTCTTTCTAAAGCGCATTATGGTGGTGTGCTGTCTTGTTATATCGGAGCTGTTTTATTCAAATTATTTGGCGTATCATTGATTCTTTTTCGGAGTATAGTTTTGTTGGTTTATTGGCCGTTATTTGCGATATTTTCTTATTTATTTTGCCGCGTTTTTCGCGGTAGAGCCCACGGGTTGCTGGTTTTACTGTTTGCTTGTCTCACGCCGCCCCTGATTACAGGCTTAACTTCTTTTAACCCCGGCATATACCCCGAAACTTTGGCGGTGAATGGTATTTTGTTTTTTTTGACAGCCAAGTGGCTGAAGGCCAATGACCGCCGAAGAGAGAACAAAATACTTTTTCTGATGGCTTTTTTCGCGGGATTCGGATCGTGGCTTACTCCGGGGACATCGTATTTTTTGTTTATGATGTTTATATTATTATGGTTAAAAGATAAGAAATTTTATATTTCTTTTCGGTTTGCCGGTGTTATACTTTTTTTCTGCTTGGGATTTTTGCCGGCGATAATCTATAATATCCAGTACCCCGGAGCGTCACTGTTTCGGTTTGCCGGACGGATATTGCACTTGGAAAGATCCGCCCTCGCTTCGCCCGGTTTAGTCAACACGGTAGTCGCGCAAATTATCTGGCGCCTATCCGCGATACCCGCTTGTTTTTCAGGGATGTTGGGATTGATTTTTAAAATGGCAAGCGAGATTTCCCTTTTTACCGGGCCGGTAAAGTTTTTAGTTTCCCTGGCAGGGTTATTCTACTTTTGCGCCCTTGGCCTGGCTTTATTTAACCGGAGGAAAATCCTGGCGGGAATCTTGAGAAAAAAAACACCGGTGAACGCGCTCGATGGAGCGGACATATGTCTGATTTATTTATTCTGTTTCAGCGTCCTGTTCTCCGCCGTGGTTTGCGATCCGTTGAATATCGGCCTGGATAGATACGTCGCGCCTTTATATATTATTTTTCTTTATCTTCTGGCAGATTTATTTATTTGGGTTAAAAAGTACGGCAAGAGTTTATTCCTGTTCAGTATTATTTTGCTGGTGTCGATAAATATCTTGGCAAACGCGCAAAAGCTGAAAAACTCATTTTCCGAATCGCCCGGCAATTATAAGAAATTAGAGAAATTCCTTCTAGCGCAAAGATTATTATACGGTTATTCCGATAATGATGTCGCTCATTCGCTTAATTTTATTTCTAACGAGGAATTGATTTTTTCCCCATTGTTAATAACGCAATTTGAAGAGCGTTATCCACGCTACAGCGAGATTGTAAACACAAAAGATAACTTGAGCTATATTTTTAATGCTTTAAAACATTCCCACGCCCGGCGATTTTTCGAAGATTTTTTAAATCATAATAATATTGCTTTTAAAAGAGAAAATATTTATCCGTTCGCGGTATATTACGGGTTATCCCGGGTTATCCGGCCGCGGGATGTTGTTTTTCCCAGGGCGATAAAAGAAGAGGAATAGTGTGGATAAATATAAAGAGATCCAGCGAAAAGTATATAATGCCCGTGCTGCTCAGCTTACGCCATTGATGGCTGATTCTGATAAGCAGGGATTCAGGTACCCCATTAGATTTAAAGAGGAATATTTAAGAAGATTACTTAATGATATAAAATTAAGGCCGAATAGTTTAATTCTTGATATCGGCTGCGGCACCGCCCGTGTTTTAAATAAAATCTGCGCTTATTACGATTCGAGGGGCGTGGGCATCGATATCGCTTACGAACAGATGAAGTTAAACAAGGTTTTTAATCCCCTTGGGAATGATTATTGTGTGGCTGATGCCGAAGAATTGCCTTTTTTGCCGGGTTCTTTTGATTTTATCGTCTGTCTGGATGTATTAGAACATGTTCCCAATCCGTCACGGTGCATAGTTCAAGCCTGCCGCTTGCTTAAAAAAGACGGGTTAGTCTTATTCTATGCAATCAGCAAACGAGACTGTTTCACCTGGCATTGGTTTTTAAGGAAAGTTACTTTTGGTAAGCTGGGGGTGGACCGGGGCATGAAAGACGAAGGCGACCATAATCGGGAATATTTTCTTGAACCCGGGCAAACTCTTAAATACTGCCGGGACAATGGATTAAAAATTTTAAAAATAAAGTATATCCACTGTTTTTTTTCTTTGCTTTATGACGAGTTGATAAGTTTTGTATCGGAGATCGTCCGCAGGCCGTCCCACGGAGCGGCATCCGGCAATTCCCATAGTGTAGGAAATCCACGACCGCCAAAAACGCTGATAATAATATTTTCTTTTTTTAATAAAATTATTTTTTATTTTCTGGTATTATTAGATATGCCCTGGGCGTTAAAAGGCTATAGCAATGGATTTTTTATTCTGGCCGGAAAAAAATAAGGAGAAAATTAAGGATGGCTGATGGGTGCAAGACGAATATTTTAACTAAACCATATTTTTTTATAGGTTTTTTTTTAATTATTTATCTTGTTTGTGCTTTATTGTTTATCCACAAACCCCTGACGGGGGATGAATTTGTTTTTGCGTTTGACGCCCAGCAGGTTCATTTCGGAAAAATAGGTACATGGCATCCTCCTTTTTATTTCGACAGCTTGAGGCTTTGTCATTTCCTCTTCGGTTTTACCGGAGAAAATTTAAGGTTTTTTAATATTTTTTGTTTCACCCTGACTCTATTCCTGGTTTATCCTATCGCCGAAGAAATATTTTCTCGCGATGAAAACAATAAGAGCGGTAAAACCTTTTGGCTATTTGCGATATTCATGTATGCCGTGCATCCCATGGCGCTGCAGGGGTCTTTGGTCCTCGATATCGACAACAGCCTGCTTAATCTTTTATTGCTGCTTTTTATCTTCGTTTTTTTAAAGTCCCATAACCAACCGGGCAATAAAAACTTAATTTTATTGGGATTTTTTTTATTTTTCTGTCTATGGACAAAGCTTTCGACATCGTTCGGGCTCATTTTAGTTATTTTTATTTTCCAAATACTGAGTAAAGGCGTCAAAAGGGGCATCGGGGCATCATTTCTTATTGCCGGTGTGGGAATAGGGATATTGTGTGCCGCCTGGGCCTTATACGCAAATTTTTATAAAATCCCCGTATTCGCCCTCGCGGAGAGAATTTCACAGCCCATTCAGGCAACGTTCTTTATCGCCTCCCATTATTTTTTAAGGGATTTTTTAAAGCGTACCATAAGAATTATTTTATGGATAAACCCTTTTATTATTTTGTTGTTTTTAAGAACATTCGGGATAAGGCTGAAAGAGTTTAGCGCAAGAAAAATTATCCAGCCCATCGATTTCTGTTTTATCTACGTTATTGTTATTTTTACCGGATACCTTTTTGTCGGCGGCGGCGCCTGGAGTTTTCCCAAATATCATTTTCCTTTATTAGCTATTTTAATCCTTTTGGTTTTCGGCCGGATCGGTAAGGCCGATTTCAACCTTATCGGGAAAGAAGCGGGTTTTTATATCGGCATGATTGTTGTGATGATTTTCTATAACGTTTTTATCGTGGGAGATTTGCTATACCTTCTTAATTATAAGATTAGAAACGCTTTTATCCTCGCGCCCCAGGATCTTCCGGTGTTGTATAAAGATTTTTTCCGGCAGCTCTTTCTTTATGTGTTGCCTATTTTTATAATTACCGCAATTTTAAAGATAATCTTTGCCGGCAGATATAAATTAGCGCGGGTAATTTATATCGGTTTTATTATCGCGGCAATTTCTACCATTTTATCCGGCGATTTTATCCACTTGAAAGCCGATTACGCTACTTCTTTTTGTTACGGCCGCAGCACTGCCGATATGCGCAAGCTGGAAGGCTTTTTCCTCCGGCTTAAACATGATTATCCCAAAAGCATGATTATCGGTCCCGGAGATGTTCTTTTTAATGCCGGCCTATGGAATCTCGGGATGGAGCGCTATGTTTACTGTACTAGCGGGGAGAATTTCCTTTCCGCGATAAAAGACGAACGGGTGATCTGTGTAGCTTACGGAGTATCTTGGAATGATATTTTTCAATACCGCAATATTTTCTACAACCGCTTGGTGCAAGGTTACCTTAAACAAAATTACCGGGCCGGACAAATGGGAGAATACACAATTTGGCTGCGTCGGAGTATTCGGCCGGAAGATTATTATGGATCAAGAAAACACGTTTGATAAGTTTGCCGATAAGTACGAGAAGATTATCCCCGGTTATATAACTTTGTACTATCGCGATAAGAGAGCAGCTTTTATATGCAGCCTTATTCGGCAGGGGATAATTTTAGATGTCGGATGCGGGACAGGGTTAGTGCTGGATAGATTACAGACTTTGGGGTTTAACGCGTTCGGGGTAGAGCCTTCCTTGGGAATGTTAAGAGAAATGAAAGAGTTGGGCCGAAAAGGCGGAATTTGTGCAACATCCGGATTCCTGCCGTTTAAATCAGACAGTTTTGATTTAGTTTCGGCCATTGTCATTTTGCATCATATAAGCGGTAAAGAGGAAATACGTCGGGCGATTTCTGAAATGGTGCGCGTGGTTAAACCCAAAGGGAAGATTTTAATCTGGGAACATAATCTAGGCAATCCTTACTGGCCGGTGCTGATGCGTAAACTTCCCTGGGATAATGATGTTGAGAGGCTGATCCCGCTTAAAGAAATATTGGAGGATTTGGAAATTTCCGGTATCCGGGAAATAAAAGTATACAAAAAAGGGTTTGTGGCCGATTTTATGCCGCAATTTATTTTGCCTTTGGTAAAATTGCTTGAGCCGGTCGCCGAATCGGCGCCGTTGCTTAAGAATTTAGCCGCTCACAATGTAGTGGTAGCGACAAAATAGACAAGAAAATTGCTTTAGGCGATAACTTTAGGCTGTTTCCAGTGGCTCGTAAGTTTTTTATACTTTCCTATACCATGAAAAATTCATATGGAGGCGCAAGATGGCTAATATTTTAGTTACCGGCGGCGCCGGTTTTTTAGGCGCGCATTTAGCGCGCAATCTGGTTTCGGTTGGCCATAGGGTTACGGCGATCGATGATTTAAGCGGCGGATTTATGGATAATGTGGATTCCCGCTGTAAATTTATAAAAGCGGATGTCAGCGATCATAAAAAAATAACCATGATTTTTCAAAAACATAAATTTGAATATATCTTTCATCTGGCCGCTTACGCCGCCGAGGGGTTGAGCCATTTTATAAAGAGGTTTAACTACATAAACAACTTGATTGGTTCGGTTAATTTAATTAACGAAGCAGTCAAAAATAATGTTAAATGTTTTGTATTCACGTCTTCCGCGGCGGTTTATGGTAATAACCCGGCGCCGATGTGTGAAAATATGGTGCCTTGTCCCGAGGATTCTTATGGCATTGCCAAACATGCCGTAGAGGCGGAGCTCGAAATCAGCCGCCGAATGTTCGGGCTACCCTATATTATTTTCCGGCCCCATAATGTTTATGGTGAATACCAGAACATCGGTGATAAATATCGTAATGTTATCGGAATTTTTATGAATCAATTAATGCAGGATAAGCCGATGACTGTTTTTGGCGACGGCAATCAAACGAGGGCATTCAGTTATATTTCCGATGTAATTCCGGCTATCGCTGGATCAATAACGATGCCGGAAATGTATAATCAGATTTTTAATATCGGCGGAGATAAGGTTTATACCATAAACCAGTTAGCTGATGCGGCAGCCAAAGCGTTCAATACCAGGGCAGTTATCAAAAATTTTCCGGCGCGCAACGAGGTAAGGCACGTTTTCTGCGACCATTCCAAAATTAGAAAATTTTTCCCGGTAGAACAAACGGTACTTTTAGAAGAAGGTATCCGGAAAATGGCTGATTGGGCGAAAAAAGTCGGAGCGCGCCGGAGCAAAGTATTTAAGTGCATCGAAATTAAAAAGAACTTGCCGACTAGTTGGAAAAATACGTAAGCATATTGCTTTGGTTAGCTGAGGAGGTTCTATATGTGGAAAAATGAGAGCGTTTCGGTAGTCCTGCCGACCTACCGGGATGTCGGTTCGATTCATGAGGTTATTGAAGATTTTTTTTCCACGGGATACGTGGATGAGTTGATTGTGGTAGATAACAACGCGGAAAGAGGGACCGATGAACTGGTGCGAGCGACTAAAGCAAAATTGGTTTTTGAACACCGCCAGGGATTAGGGCACGCGATAAGACGTGGTTTAGAGGAGGCTATGTGCGACCTTATAATCGTATGCGAGCCCGACGGGACGTTTACCGGCCAGGATATAATAAAACTGTTGGCTTATACCGATCACTTCGATGTCGTATTCGGTACCCGCACGACTAAGGAATTGATTTGGTCGGGAGCTAATATGGGTTGGTTTTTACGCTGGGGCAATTATGCCGTGGCAAAAATGCTGGAGTTTTCATTCAATACCTGTTCTTTGAGCGATGTGGGCTGTACGATGCGGCTGATCAGAAGGAACGCTTTGGAAAAAATAAAGGGCAAGCTTACCGTGGGCGGTTCACATTTTAATCCGGAATTTATGATTATGGTTTTTATCAATAAAATAAAGGCGATCGAGATACCGGTTAATTACAAAAGAAGGGTGGGAGAATCAACTATAACCGGCAGCATGATTAAAGCATTTTTGTTGGGCATACGTATGAGTATGATGATTTTTTCTTATTGGTTTAGGTGGAAACTGGGGTTGCTGAAGCAAATTCGGGAGGCAAATTAATGTGCGGGATTTGCGGGACAATAGGCTCTCCCAATAAAGATTTACTTAAAAAAATGGCCGACGCCCTTATCCACCGAGGGCCGGATTCGGAAGGGTTCTATCTGGACGAAACTGCGGGGTTGGGTATCCGGCGCCTGCGCATCATCGATTTAGAAACCGGCGACCAGCCTGTTTATAACGAAGATAAGACTCTGTGCCTGATTTTTAACGGGGAGATTTACAATTTTAAAGAACTGCGCTCCGGCTTACAATCCCGGGGCCATAAATTTTATACCAGATCGGATACGGAAGTAATTGTCCATCTTTACGAAGATTATGGTAAAGATTGCGTTAACAAATTGGAGGGGATGTTTGCTTTCGCGATATGGGATAAGAAAAAACAAGAGCTATTTATTGCCCGCGACCGGCTGGGCATAAAACCGCTATACTATTATTATAATAATGGTATATTCCGGTTTGCTTCGGAGATGAAATCGATATTGGCCGATAAGTCGCTTTCTTTCAAAATAAACCCGCAGGCTTTAGCTTATTTTTTCAGCTTTTTATATATACCTTGCCCGTTGTCGATATTCCAGGGCATATATAAATTGCCCCCGGCGCACACATTATCCCTTAAGGGCGGGCAGTTGCGCATAGAAAAATATTGGGATTTGACTTTTAAGAACAAACTGGCTGGTTTAAGCGTTGCCGAATACGCCCAGACCGGTTTAAAGTTATTGGAAGATTCGGTCGGCAAACACTTAATCAGCGATGTTCCCTTGGGGGTTTTTTTAAGCGGCGGGATCGATTCGAGCGCGATTACGGCCCTGATGCGGAAAATAACGGGCGGCTCGATAAAGACATTTTCTATCGGTTTTGGCGAAAAAGACAAGAGCTACAACGAGTTGGATTACGCCCGGATAGTTTCGGATAAATTCGGCACGGAGCATCGGCAGTTTATTATCGAGCCTAAAATAATCGATATTTTACCCGAAGTGGTATGGCATTTAGACGAGCCCTTCGCCGATTCATCGGCGATTTTAAATTTTCTCATCGCGCGGGAGGCAAGGCGCCATGTTACGGTAGCGTTAACCGGCATCGGCGGCGACGAAGTTTTTGGCGGATACCCGCGCTATCTGGGAGCGCGGATGTCTCTGGCTTATACTAAGCTTCCCCTGAGGTTACGTAAATTCATCAATATCAGCCTGTCGCCTTTCCTGAGGGAAACCTTGTCCAGCGGCAATACTGCCGGAAGAATTAAAAGATTTTTGAAAGGATGCCTGCTCGATGATTGCCAGAGGTATATTTACTGGCTGAGATTTTTTGAAAAGGCGGAAGGTTTTTCCTTATTCAGCGGCGAATTGAAAGAGGAATTGCTTAATGCGGATATAGCTAAAATACATACCGACTATTTTAACGGCGCGAATGCCGACGATTATCTGGACAAGATTTATTACGTCGACGCCAATACTTATCTACCTGATGATTTATTGCATATCGGCGACCGGATGTCGATGGCTCATTCTTTAGAGGTACGAGTCCCTTTTTGCGACCATAAATTAGCAGAATTTTGCGCCGCCGTTCCGTATCAAGTTAAATTTAACGGGTTTAACCTCAAAGGGTTGTTGAAAAAATCATTGCGTGGGATTTTACCGGAAAGTATTCTGAACAAGCGTAAAAGCGGCTTTATGGCGCCCGTGGGAAGGTGGCTGAAAGATGATTTGAAAGATTACGTCGTCTCTGTTTTGTCCGAAGAGGCCATAGAGCGGACAAAACTTTTTAATTATAAAACCGTCCGGATTATTTTGGACGATCATTTCCAGGGGAGGGCAAATCATACCCATCAAATCTGGGCATTACTGGTATTCAAGTTATGGTATGATTCGTATATAGATAATCATGGCTGAACCAATGATAGGAAATATCGATAAGATCCTGGTGGTCGAGGTTGCCGGCATTGGCGATCTGGTAATGTCGATACCGGCACTGCGCGCTTTAAGGAAAAAATATCCCCGCAGTTACATCGCGGTGCTAGTTTCGCCGCGAACCGTCGATTTGTTGAAAGGATGCCCCTATATAAACGACGTGTTTACTCTGGAGAGGGATACTTTTAAATTTTTCCGGAAAGCGTTCAGTATTACGGCAGCTTGGCACGCTACGGCAAGCGTATTCCGGCTGCGCGCGAAAAAATTCGACGCGGTTGTTAATCTCTACCGTGTATCTTCTTTTTGGGGTAATCTGCGGATGCAGATCCTGTTTTTCCTGATTAAGGGGAAATTGAATGTTGGGAATGCTTATCGGAATTGGGGCCGGTTCTATGATTTAAAAATTATTGCCGGGCCGGGAGATAAGCTTCATGAAGTCGAACGGAAAATAAAAGTAGTTAATCTGCTGGGAGCAGATACTTCCGATACTAAACTTGAGTTATGGATCGATAAAGAAGATGAGCGAGCCGTCCGGGTTTTGCTTAATAACGAAGGGGTAAAAGAAAACGATTTTTTAATCGGTTTAAATCCTAATTCATTTCAGCGGGCTAATCTTTGGTTTGAAGAACGGTTTGCTTCGGTTGGTGATGCGATTATAGAAAAATATAACGCTAAGGTGATTATTTTTGGTGCGGCCGGAGATTTACCGAGAATAAATAAAATAACCGCCGGCATGAAAAACAAACCTTTGAACTTAGCCGGGAAGATTACGCTCGGCCAGTATGTTGCTTTAATAAAAAGACTCAAGGCGTTTATTACCTTGGACAGCGGGCCGATGCATATTGCCGATGTTTTCAAAATCCCCACGCTGGTTCTTTTAGGAGGGGAAGACCCTTTAAGGTTTGGCCCGTATCGTAATGATCGGGCAATGGTGCTGCAAAAAAAAGTCGGTTGCAACCCTTGTAATAATAAATTACGATGCAGAAAAATGGTATGTATGGAAGCGATAACAAGCGAGGAAGTTTTAAAAGCATTCGAAGAATTAACGGATAAATACCTATGATGAAGATTAAGGTTTTGCATATCCATACTTTACCGGTTATAAGCGGCTCCGGCATTAATACTTTGCTGACGATGGCCGGCCTTGATAAGGACCGGTTCGAAGTTGAATTTTCCTGCCGCCCCCATGGCGATCTAATCGAAGAGGCGCGGAAAAACAATATAGTTTTCCGTCCGGTTAAACATTTTGTCCAGGCCGTAAGCCCTTACAATGACGTTATGGCTTTGTTTGAGCTTGTAACTTTACTGCGCAAAAATAAATACGATATTGTCCATACCCATAATTCCAAAGCCGGTTTTATCGGCCGGCTCGCGGCCAAGCTGGCCGGTATTCCGGTAGTTGTCCATACCATTCACGGGTTCGCGTTCCATGAATTTGAGAAACCGTGGCGCCGCAAATTTTTTATTGCCTTAGAAAAATTTGCCGCTAAACTGTGTGATAAGCTTATTGTTATTTCCAATCCGCTTAGAGAATGGGGTTTGCGCCTGGGCATCGGTGTGCCGTGGCAGTATATTACTATTTACAGCGGTATCGATATCGAAAAGTTTCAACCATCCGCCGCCGGGGTGGATGGTAAAAAAAGCGAGCTCAACATCGCTTCCGGCGATAAAATCATCGGGATGACGGCAAAGCTTTGGCCGGGCAAAGGCCACCAATACGTTTTACGCGCCGTCAAAGCAGTCGCCGCTGCCGTTCCGAACGTTAAGTTTGTTTTTGTGGGCGAGGGTAATCTGCGGCAGGAATTAACCGCTTTAGCCGGGCAGCTGGACGTGGCGAGTTATGTCGTGTTTACCGGTTTTAGAAACGATATCGCCGAGATAACCAATATTTTTGATGTCGCGATACTTCCCTCCTTATTCGAGGGGATGGGGAGGAGTATTTTGGAAGCGATGAGCCTGGCTAAGCCGGTAGTCGCTACCAGGGTAGGCGGCATACCGGATCTTGTCGACGACGGCGTGACCGGAATATTAATCGAACCAGCCGACAGCGAGGCTTTAGCCGGAGCGTTAATTGCTTTATTGAAAGATGATGCTTTGAGGCTGGCGATGGGTAAAGCCGCCAAAAATAAAATTGACGCCAAATTTAGCGCGGCGGTTATGGTAAACGCGATACAAGATGTTTATGAGGGATTGATAAAAACCAAAAGGCTTAACGAATTACAAGAACCCGAATAAACATTATAATGCTATTGCAATATTTGAGGAAAAAGCCGGCGATAAAACTATAAAATACATTCCTTTGTGGAAATGGCTGTTGGAAATTAGTTAATAGGTAAATATGGTTCAGAATATATTGATTATTTTTATAATTTCGTTTGTTCTTTCGGCAGTATTTACGCCGTTATTAAGGCTTATCGCATTAAAAAGAGAATTCTTATCTTATCCCGGCGTCCGGCGTATCCATACTAAACCTGTGCCTTACCTGGGCGGGATTGCCATGTATTTCGCGTTCTTTATGGCGCTTCTTTATATTTTCAGCGTGCCATCCGGAAAAATATCCGGCACGGGGCTGACTCATTGTCATTTCGAAGGCCTGGCGATCGCTGCGGCATTTATCGTAATCGTCGGGTTTATTGACGACGTAAGGGAGATAAAACCGCTGGCAAAATTGGCCGCGCAAATCATCAGCGCGGTTATTTTATTTATCTATGGGTTTAGAATCCCGGTTTTAACCAATGTTTTTTCCGGCGTCGAAACTAAGCTGCCTTTCTTTTTTAGTTTTTTCCTGACCATCTTCTGGATTGTGGGGTTTATGAACGCGATGAATTTAATTGACGGCCTTGACGGTTTAGCCGCCGGGATAACTTCGATCGCTTGTTTTTCCCTTTTTTTTGTAGCGCTTTATTTAAATAATTACCTTACGGCGTTTTTATTGGCAGCGTTGGCCGGCTCAAGCCTCGGGTTTTTAATTTATAATTTTCATCCCGCCAAAATATTTATGGGCGACGCGGGGAGCATGTTTTTGGGGTTGGTTCTGGCAAGCAGCGCCCTGGTGGGTTCGCAATACAAATCGACCGCCGCTACGGCTTTTTTGATTCCTTTCACCGCTCTGGCTATCCCGATGTCCGATACTTTTCTGGCAATCGTCCGGCGCCTGTTTAAAAAAACGCCGATATTTAAAGCGGACAAGAAACACCTTCACCATCGGCTTTTAGATTTGGGCCTGACCCAGCCCCAGATCGTAATTTTTATTTACCTGATTACTATTTACCTGGGGATATTCGCTTTTTTATTCGTGCTGATCCCGGAAAAATACGCTTTCATCCTTTTGATTTTGCTTACTCTGGGGTTTTTAATGGTCGTAAGAATGCTCGGGTTTTTGGAAAGAAGAATCGGCATCGTGTGCCGCCTGGAGATGAGAAGCAAAAAAAGAAAGGGGATTAATGAGGCTTAAAGTTTTTGTTTCTTGCGAGGCAAAAAACAAAAAATTTTCTGACGAAGGCAACACGCCGAAAACCACGCAGTTTTTTCCCCTCGCCGCCTTTGCCGGGAAACCAAAGCGGTTTTTTTTTATATTTTTTGGGCTAATCTGCCTGGTTGATTTTAACCATCACGCTTTTTGCCGGGATTTAATTCAAAAAAGAGCCATTGTTCATGTAGCTTCGACCATTAGCGACGGAAAATATACGCTGGGCGAAATAGCGCGGTTGGCTAAAAAAGAGGGAATAGCTGTTGTCATTTTTACCGACCGGGATTTAATGCGCTGGGAGTACGGCGCCTGGCCGTGGCGTAATATAATTAAAAAGACAATTGAAAATAATTCTATATTTCGTTACGGCATAAATAATTACCTGAGAGATATAAATAACCTCCGGCGGAAATTTCCCGAAATGATTTTTATCCCCGGTACCGAATCGGCCCCCTTTTATTATTGGCGCGGTTCACCGGTAAAAAGTGATCTTGCGATATGTAATTGGCATAAACATATTTTAACGGTAGGCTTGGAAAATCCCCGGGATTACGAGAAGCTGCCGGTAATCGGAAACCGGGCAGGTTTGCGCGGCGGAATAAATTTAACCGGTATCGCCCTTACATTATTATTGTTGCTTTCGGGCATTATCCTTTTCGGCAAGCGGCAATATTCTTATAAAGACCAGTGGGGCAGGCAATTAGGTCCGCCTTCCCGGATCAGCCGGGCGGCCGGCGTATTTTTTATTGTTGCCGCCGCGTTTTCTATAGGCAACGGTATATTTTACCGCGAAAAATTTAATCAGTACCAATATGATTTAGGCAGTATCCCCTATCAGAATTTTATAAATTATGTAAACGAAAGAGGCGGTTTAACTTTTTGGGCGCACCCTGAGGCGGAGAATATTTCTGAGGTTGCCGGAATAAGTATTGAAACAAAAGAATATGCCAGGCATCTTCTTGATACCAGAGACTATACCGGTTTTACCGTTTTTTACGAAGGTTACAATAAAGTCGGCAAGCCCGGAGGCGTCTGGGATGAGCTGCTCCGGCAATATTGCCGCTCGCTGCGCCGCCAACCGGTTTGGGCGATCGGCGGTTTAGCTTTTGACATAGGGGGCAACCTCACGGAACGGATAAAAGGTTTGCAAACCGTAGTTTTATTACCATCCTTTAAAAAGGACGATGTCCTGAACGCTTTAAAAGAGGGCAGGATGTATGTTGCCGGCGGAAGCAATAGTTTAAATTTTTCTTTGGATGATTTCTCTGTTTACGACTCCCCGACTAAAGAAAAAGCTATATCGGGCCAGACGCTGCATTTGAATAGCCCCGCGGATGTGCGTATCGCCGGAAGTTTTTCGGGAAAAAGCCTTTCCGCGGGAATTGATATTATCAAAGCGGGCCGGGTGATTAAAACATATAAAGCCGATACCCCTTTTAATCTTGATTTCACCGATAACGAGTCCTGGCCCGGGGGAGGGAAATCGTATTACCGTGTTCAAATAAGAGCTGAGGGGTTATTGCTGATAACAAACCCGATATTCGTTACTACGGAAGCAAATGAAGGAAGAAGGAAGAGGGAAGAATAATTCTTTTATTGTTGACGCAGTGTAATAAATGTTATAATAATCACAATTATTACCAATAAGGAGGAGTGCTGACCTATGAGCGAGAAAAAAAGAGTTTTTATTGCCGATGATGAAGTAGAAACGCTGGAAAGTTTAAAGAAGTCTTTAACCCTCTCCGGATTTGAAGTCAGGGCGACGTTTAATCCCAGAGAAATAATTAAAATGATAAAAGAATTTAAGCCCGATGTGGTGCTGTTGGATTTATTAATGCCGGACATCGGCGGTTTTGAGATATGCCATATCATTGACGCGGATATAGAGATAAAGGGTATCCCGATTATTATTATTTCCGCTTTATCCGGCTATACCGATATAAAAAACGCTTATGAATTAGGCGTGGTCGGTTATTTCACCAAGCCGTATGACTATAATAAATTGGTGAACGAAATCAACAAGATTGTCGCCAGGCGATAGTTTTCCCGCGGAGGAATATTTAACGATGAAAAACCGATATAGGCGAAAAGGGTTTCTCGCGTTGATAGAAACATTAGCTGTTCTGCTGATAATTGCATTTTTGGCATATAAAATGTATGGGGGGTATTTTCGAAAAACAACCGGCGCTACGCCGGGTAACTCTTCTTCCGCCATGGATAATGACATCGATATTTCCAATCCCAGCGCCACGGTGAACGCCGCAAGAGAGAAGGTCAATGAAATCAATAAAAAAACTTCGGAGCGCGATAAACAAATCCAGGATATTGGTCTCTAGTAAGGTATTGGTGAAGGTCAGCCACGGATGCGGCAATCGCTAATAAAAGCAAAGGGTTTTTAACCAATAAAGTTTACATAATATTATTTATATCACAATATATTGTATTTTAGTTATTGCAGTATACAATATATTGTGATATAGCCCGAGAAATCCCCATGTTCAAAAAAATTATCTTTACTCTATCAGCATTTTTTTTGGTAATTAACATCGCGGCGGCGCAAACCGAAATTTCCATCAATTTTAGAAAATATGCATTTAAGGCAAAACTTGCCTTAACGCCGCAGGAGCAGATAAAGGGTTTAATGTTTTGTAAAAAACTGGCACAGAATAGGGGGATGTTTTTTGTTTTCAATACTGAAGAGGAGCGCAATTTCTGGATGAAAAATACTTTGATACCTTTGGATATTATCTGGATTAATAAAGACAAAGAAGTTGTTTATATAAAAAATGAAGCACCGCCATGCAATGATACTGTTTGTCCTATAATCAGTCCCCAGGCCAAAGCGATGTACGTTCTAGAGTTAAACGGCGGCGTTTGCGAAAAAATCGGTTTAAAGACGGGCGATAAATTGGATTTCGAGGTAGGTTTACCCTGAGAGGGCATAGTCAAGCCTCATTTTGCTTGTCGCCTGACGGCAGGCAGGCCTGTTACCGGAAGCGCTGCAACAAGGGTGTGTTCAGGCGTGTTTTATCTTTTCCATCCGCGCAGCGGGTAATTTTTATTTTTTGCTGCGCAAAAAATAAAAAGAGGGGGCTCTTCGCCCCCTGAGGTTGGTAGTAATCTCACCTCCAAGATTTAAGTCGTTATTTTTATTTTTTATCCCCCTGGTAATTACTTCTTTTTGTCCTCCTTTCGCATTAGATATAACATACAAACAAGTATCTTAGCAAGGGGTAAAAGCACTAATTTTGAAAACGTTTTCCGAACCGAAGAATTCCTGCCGGACGGCAGGAATTCTTCGGTTAAGAGAGATTTTTCTTGACCAAAATAAAATAGATAGTAAAATTTTACTATTGTTTTTTGCGGAGCAAAAAACAACTGTCATCCGCTTACGCGGATAAAAAATATAAGAAGTATTCTAAACGTGCTTCATGTTTTGTGAGCCACGATAGATAGGCTCAAATATACATAGCGATTGGCCAAATATGAACATTAAGCAACTTTTAACCAATCGAGCGGCTGAATTCGGCGCTAAGTCGGCAATTATTTTTGAAGGAAAAACTACAACTTTTTTTCAGCTGCGCGATAATTCTTTTAAAATTTCCAATTATCTTCTCAGCCGGGGAATAACCGGCAACGATAAGGCGGCATTATTTTTATCCAACACGCCGGAGGCGATTTGCGGGTTTTTAGGTATTTTCAGCGCCGGCGTCGCCTGTATTCCTCTCGATTATATGCTTACCGAGGCGGAGGTGATTAATTTTCTTAATCATAGCGAAACCCGGGTGTTGTTCATGCAGCCGAAAAAAGGATTAGACATCAATAATATAAAGGTAAGATGCCCGGCTTTGCAGGAAATAATCGTTTGCCGGGAAAAGATGCCCGGATTCCCTTATCTGAACGATATTTTAGAAAACGGCAAAGGCGATGAGCCTGTGGCGGAAATCAACGGAGATGATTTATCTTCGATATTTTATACTTCCGGTTCAACCGGTCATCCCAAGGGCGTGATGCTGAGCTATAAGCATTTGGACAATCCGGTAAAAACCATCGGCCATTTTTTAACAGTCGGCGATAACGATATTTATTTATGCGGCGGCGTACCCTTTTCGCATTTAGGCGGCTTGGATTATGTTCTCCTGATGCTTTATTTTGGTTCGACCCTTGTTCTTATAGAAAGGTTCCACCCCGTAGAATTTTTAAAGAGCCTTGCTCAATATAAAGTAACGATATTTTGCATCGTGCCGGCGATGTATGTGGCGATTCTTTCTTTAAAGGAATACGATGTATTCGATCTTTCGAGCCTGCGCTACGCGGTGGTGTTCGGCGCGCCGTCGAGCCCGGCGCTGTTGGCTCGTTTTCAAAAAGCATATCCCGGCGCAAAATTACTTAATGGCTGGGGCATGACGGAAACCAGCGCGCCCAACACTTTTTCGCCGGATGATGTAACTAAATTAGCCAGCATCGGTAAATTTGATTTTAATATGCAGGCGAAGCTTATTGACGATCAAAATAAAGAAGCTGCCCGGGGCGAGCTTTTAGTAAAAGGCGAAGGCGTGATGATGGGGTATTACAAATCTGAGCAGCTAACTGCGCAGATCCTAACCGGCGGCTGGCTTAAAACCGGCGATATCGCCCGCCGGGACAGCGACGGCCTTTACTATTTGGTGGGCAGGAAAAAAGATATGCTTAAAGTCGCCGGGGAAATAGTTTTTTGCGCCGAAGTCGAAGAAAAAATACAGATGCATCCGGCGGTAAAAGAAGCTGCGGTTATCGGTGTTCCCGATAAATTACGCGGCGAGGTTCCCAGAGCTTTTATCGTTCTTAAAGAAGGCGCCATGTTCGGCGAAGCCGAACTGTTAAATTTCCTGAAGGGAAATTTAGCGCATTTTAAAATACCTCATTATTTTGAATTTATCAAGGAATTGCCGAAAAACAAAACCGGGAAAGTCGATAAAGCAAAATTAAAGGAGAAAGCCAGATGATGCAGCGCGAAGTTCACATGAAACCGATGGACTTATTGTATTCTTTACAGTTCCGGCCGGGCGATTTTGGCGATACTGTATTGGTCTCCGGCCAGGCCCATCGCGCGCAGATGTGCTTGCAAAAAATGGAGAATCCGGTAAAAAATTTTACCTTTCTGGGGTATACTTTTTGGACCGGCATTTATAAGGGTAAAAAAGTAACTGTGGGCAATGGCGGCTTTTACGCCCCCGATTCGGCGTTTGTTACGGAGTTGTTGTGTGTGGGCGGTATTAAAAACTTAATACGTCTTGGCTCGTGCGGCGCCCTGCGTGAAGATATCAATATCGGCGATTACGTGCTGGCCACGGATATTATACGCGGCGACGGCGCGACCAGATATTATGTCGATGATAATTATCGGCCCATGGTCAGCCCTGATTTGACGGCGAAGCTAGAGGCAATTTTTAAAGCCGCCGGGACTATTCATAAGGGCGGCGTTTGGACGACCGACGCGATTTTCAGGGAAACCAAAGAAATCGTTAATTCTTACATCGCTAAGGGAGCGATTGCCGTGGATATGGTGACTTCTCCTTTTGTCACCGTGGCTAATATATATAAGGTAAAGGTAGGCGCGATTTTAGTCGCCAGCGATAACCTTATCACCGGCGAAATGGGATTTACCGATTATAGGTTTTTTGAGAATGAGATGAAGATGACGGATTTAGCGTTCAGTGTGGCTGAATGCCTCACGGATTAGCGCAGATGAAAAGGATGCAGATAATCGCAGATAAAGATCAGTGATCATCTGTTTCATTTAATCTGTGATCATCAGCGTAAAAAAGAGGTTATAAAAATGGAATGGTCGCCCAAAGCGCAAGAGATTTTTAATAAAGTCATAAAAGAATTGCCGCAATTTCATCGTACGATTGCCGAGCGTTTAGTGAAAGAGTCGGCCGAGGAGCTGGCTGAATTAAAAGGTTTGGCCGTCGTCGCGGAAAAAGAGCTTGTCGAAGCATTTTTTAAGGAAGTGCCGCCGGCGTTTAAACCGATGATGGAACGATTATTTGAAAGATTAAATATTGCCTATAGTAAAACAGATAATCGCTAATTAGAAAAAGCAGATGATCGCTGATAAAAATATTCTTGTTTGGGGTTTGATATTTTTACAGTTATCTGTGATCATCAGTATCTTTTAATCCGCGATTATCCGCGTAAGACAAAATTATAATATGAAAATAGCAGTTATCGGTTCAGGCGCCATTGGCGCATTGGTGGCCGGTTATTTAAAGAATATCGGCCAGGATGTGTTTTTAGTCGGCCACCAGGATAGTGTTGAAACAATCAGGAAGAATGGTTTAAAAATCAGCGGTGTTCGTTCAAACATAACCGTTCCGATTGATATTTGTTCCAGCACTAATATTAAAGAAGCGGTTGATTTGGCAATCATCGCCACTAAAACACAAGATGTCCAGTTCGCGGTAAGCTGTAACTTGAAAAATTTAGGTGAGGCGATAATCCTTACTATCCAGAATGGAGTCCGCGCTGACGATATTGTGGCTAAATTTTTACCCCGGGAAAATATTATTTCGAGTATCGTGATGTTCGGCGCGACGTATTTGGAACCGGGCAGTGTCGTGCATAATTTCGAAGGCCGCTGGATTTTAGGCCGGCCGTATATTAAAAATGACGAAAAATTAAACAAAGTCGCCGCGATTTGTAAAAAAGCGTTTCCGGTTTTTATCACCGACGATATTTGGGGGATGAAATGGCTTAAGATTTTTGTTAATGCCCATAATTGCATCCCCGCTATTTTAGGGAAAAGTATGCAAGAGATTTACGCTGATTTAGAAATATGCAAGATAAGCCTTTCGGTCTGGCGGGAAGCTTTGGAGGTGGTCAGGAAAACGGGGATTAAATTAGTTTCTTTGCCGGATTTTTCCGTAGAACGATTAAATAATATTTCCGAATTGCCGCTCGAAGCCGGGGCGAAGATGTTTTCTGGTATAATGCTGGGGCTCAGCAAAGAGCCGCTTTACGGCTCTATTTTGCAAAGCATTAAAAGGGGCCGGCCGTCGGAAATTGATTTTATCAACGGCGAATTTGTGTCCTTAGCCAATAATAGCGGCCAACTCGCCTTGCTTAATGAAAGGTTAACCGCGATGGTCCATAAAGTGGAGTTGACCAAGAAATTTTTCTCAAAAGAAGAATTATTGGCGCAGACAAGAGAATTTATAAATACAGTGCCTAAAGTGCCCTAAAGTTGGAAGTGCCTAAAGTTAGAAACAAAAGAATAATTATTTTGTATTTAACTTTAGGCACCTCAGGGCACTTTGAACTTTAGGACACTTATAAAATTATGATAAACACTCCTTTTCCCAAATTAAAGCTTACGGTCAACAAGGTTGAAGGCGAATGTTATCATGGGTATAAAAAAGGCGATACGCTTATCCTGGAAGATTTTACTCATCCGCCGCAATATTTTTGTTTAGGCCTGGCGCATGCCATGTTCCCCGTTATTTACGCGTTAAGCTTCGGCGCGCGATTTCCTTTTCGCGATAACCAGCGCTCGCTTTTAGTCACTTGCCCCGACGGCGGCAAACTTGAATTCTTAGCGGAAATTTTAGATAAAGACGGCAAGCCCGAGCATAACGCTAAAGACCCTGATTGGAAAGGGCCACAGCCTAAAGATATGTACATTGAGGTAGTATGGGCAAAAGGGCATTGCGCTTTTAAATATAAAGTCGGCGATAAATGGGATTTGAAGGGGATGAAATGCCCGGAGGGGTTCTGCGGCGCCGCGTTTCATACCGCTTTCCCGGCGCTGTTTGCTTCCAACTTCGGCGCCAAGTTTTTCTTTATGAAAGACGACCAGGATTCAGTAAATACCGTGACCTGTCCGGATGGCGGGAATATTGTGTTTAGAGTAGGAAGAAAGAAAAGTGCCTAAAGTGCCCTAAGGTTGGAAGTGCCTAAAGTTAGAAACAAAAGAATAATTATTATATGTATTTAACTTCAGGCATTTTAAGGCACTTCTAACTTTAGGCACTGGAGAAAAATAAAAATGAGAAGAGTAGCTATAACGGGAATCGGCGTAATCAGTGCCGCCGGCGAAGACAAGAATACTTTTCACGATAATCTGGTAGCGGGTAAATCGTTTGTCGAACGGGTAGAAAATTTTGATGTCAGTTTATTTGTGTCCAAAATTGCCAGCCAGGATTTAGGCTTTGACCCGCTTAAATTCGGCATCAAAGACCACGAGCGGATGGATCGTTATGTTCAATTCGCGATTGCCAGCGCCAAACAGGCGGTAGAAGATTCCGGCATCGATTTTAGAAAAATCGACGGGCACCGCAGCGGCGTGCTTTTAGCCAACGCGATTTGCGGCACGCGTTGGATGGAAGAAGAATTTTTACTGGTTACCGATTGGGGTAAAAAACCTATTGATCCCAGGAAGGCCAGGCCGTATTTGTATGATGCGGCAATGTTTAACACGCCCAGTAGTGAAGTCGCGGCAATACACGGTACGCATGGCTGGAACGCTACCGTTTCCACCGGCTGTACCGCCGGGACCGATTCTTTAGGGATGTGCTTTGAACTTATCCGGGAAGGTATTCAGGATGTGATGATCGCCGGCGCCAGCGAAGCGCCGGTATGTCCGATAACTTTCGGCGCGTTCGACGTGGTAAATGTGTTGGCTAAAAATAACGACGAACCGCACAAGGCGTCGCGGCCATTCGATAATAAACGTAACGGCTTTGTTATATCCGAAGGCGCGGGGGTTTTAATCCTGGAAGAACTGGAACACGCCAAAAAAAGAGGGACGCGGATTTACGCGGAAATCGTCGGTTACGGGACAAGCTGTAACGCTTTTCATATGACTGATTTGCCGGAAGACGGCGAGGCGATGGTGCGCTGCATCGAAGACGCGATAAAAGATGCCGGCATCAAAAAAACCGATATCGATTACATCAATACTCATGGGTCAAGCACCCGGCAGAACGATATATTCGAGACTGCCGCCTATAAAACCGTTTGGGGCGATTACGCCTATAAAATACCCATCAGTTCGGTTAAGTCAATGATCGGCCATCCTCTGGCGGCGGCTAATGCCGTGGAGAGTGTTTTGTGTTGTATGATTTTCCAGAAGGGGATTCTCCCGCCGACGATAAACCAGGAAGAACCGGATCCTAAATGCGACCTGGATTATATCCCTAATAAAGCCAGAGAATATAAGCCTAATTATATCATGAAAACTTCGAGCGGTTTTTCCGGGATACATTCTTCGATAATTTTTAAAAGATACAAATAGATAATAATGAATTGGAAAAATTGAAGTAGCATTTTGCGATATCAAGAAAGCTAAGAAATATCCAGTCCACAGATTTCCCGGGGTACCGGGGAAGTCTAAGGTATAATCTAAATGGCCGCTTAAGCGGCCGACTTTCTCAGATTGGTTAGATTTTAAATTAGAAAAAAAACAAAAAATTAATATTTTCTACAAATTTTTTGTTGTATATTTTTGACCAATCTGTGAAAATCTGCGTAATCTGTGGACAAAATTTTTTATATGAAGATAATCGATAACTCAATAACGTTAAATGAATTAAAGCAGCTTGCCGAAAATATGTTCGGCGATATGGTTAAAGGGGTCGTTGATATCGAACGCGGTATTCTGGCGGTTGACGCGGAATTACACGCTGATTTGGAAGCGGTTTTGTTGGAGAATGGTTCAAAACAAAATAATCTTTGGGGCATTAATTTATATCCGCAATTAACCGGCGATGATTTTATCGAATTCGATTCGATGATCAATGTCCGTCCCAGCCAGGGTAATAAGAGCCGTCTTGTGGAAGACGCCGCGGTCCAGCAGAAAATCCGCGCGATTATACTGCAGAAGGTGAGGCGATGACAATACAGCATAAAACGCTTTCCTCCGGACGATGGGAAGGATTCAGCCTTGTAGAACAATTGGCGAATGTGGGCAGTGAAGTAGAAAGGGCAATCAATTGGAAAAACAAAGGCCGCGCCGATTATTGCGCTAACGCGTTCGGCCGGGCGCTTGAGCTGATTGATTTGACCATTCAGGATAGGAAAAATAAGACACGGTTACGTGAAATCATGCGCGTGCGCGAGTTATTGGCTGATTATTTTTCCGGCCCAAATACATTTAGTTCAAGCGATCATTCGTGGAGTAAATATTTTCTGGCGTTTGCATTGGCTGCAAAAAATTTACCACAAAGACATAATAAAGCATAATCTTTGATTTTTTTGCTCTTGGTGTCTTAGCGCCTTCGTGGTAAAGCTTTTGGTAGAACGCTTTGTGGCAAGGGGAGTCTATAAAATGAAAGAACGTGTCGCGATTACCGGTATCGGCGTGGTCAGTCCTTGTGGGATGAAGAAAGAAACTTTCTGGGCGAATCTAAAACGGGCGGAATCGTTTATTGATGAAGTGAAACGTTTTGACGCTTCGCTTTATCCTTCCCGCATTGCCGGACAGGTCCACGACCTTGATTGTTACAGCCATGTTTCCAGCCGCCTGGTTAAAAAGATCGACGTTTTCAGCCATATGGCCCTGGTTTCCTGCGAACAGGCATTACAGGATGCCCAGGTAGATTTAAACAATGTGGATAAGACCAGGGTGGGCGTGTTTATGGGTAATGCTTTAGGCGGTTGGCTGTTCGCGGAGACCGAATTGCGGGATATGTATATCGAGGGCCGGGAAGGTGTTTCTCCTTATATGGCCAGCGCCTGGTTTCCCGCTGCGCCCCAGGGGCAAATTACGATTTATTACGGGTTTAAAGGCTATTCCAAGACGATTGTCGCCGACCGGGCGTCGAGCGCCCTGGCTTTATGGTATGGCGCCAAAATTATCGCCGATAATAAAAACGACTATGTTCTTGCCGGCGGGATGGAAGCGCCAATCACCCCTTACGCGCTTTTAACGGCCAACACTTGCGGGTATCTTTCCAAAAATAATTTAACCCCCAAAAAAGCTTACCGGCCTTACGATTTATACCGCGACGGATTTGTTGTTGCCGAAGGCTCGGGGACAGTAGTGCTTGAGAAAGAGGAACATGCGAAAAAACGCTCCCGCCATATCTACGGCTATATAAAAGGAATCGGTGTATCCAGCGACGGGTATCACTTTGCGCGCGCTAAACCGGATAGCGAACATTTGGAGTACGCGATTAAGGCTTGTTTAACGGATAGCGGTTGGTCTAAAAAAGATGTCGATTATATCTGCCTTGACGCCGAAGCAACAGTCATGGGCGATTATTTAGAGGCGCGGGCGTTGAATAATGTGTTCGGCGAAGATTTGAAGAATATCGCCCTGTCCGCGCCCAAAACTATTTTCGGCAATTTGCTGGGCGCACAGACCGCTTTGGATTTAATCGTGACTTTACTTTCCATGCAGCACGATTTGATTATTCCTACGATTAATTATGACCAGCCCGATCCTTATTGCGATATCAAAGTGACGCCGAACAAACCGGTGGAGCGAAAAATAAACAAAGCGTTGATTATCGCCAGGGGAAGAGGCGGGATAAATACGGTGTTGGCTATTGAAAATAATGCCTAAAATATAAAAATAAAATGTATTTATAATTTTAAGTATTTAGCCATTTTTTAAAAGGAGATTATTTATGACAGGTGAAATTATTAATGCTATCGCCGATATTTTAGATGTTGAAGCCAAGGATGTCACCGCGGAGGAGAAATTGTATGATTCTATTGGGGTTGATTCTACCGAAATGGTGGAACTTTGCGTGGCATTGGGCAAAAAATTCGGCGTGAAGATCGCGGCGAGTGAAATATCTAAATTCTCCACACCGCTGGAGATTGCTGCAGTGATAGAAAAAAAGAAAAATGCCTGAAATGGCAAAACTCGAAATGCCTAAAATATATTTATAATTTTAGGCATTCAGCCATTTTGAATTACAGGCATCTCGAAAATATGAAAATAATAGATATTAGTTTACCTATCGACGATAAAGCCTTTGAAGTCCATAAAACCTCGATTGAACGTACTTCGCACAAAGAAGGTATCGCTAAATTAAATAAAGTCCTTTTATCGAAAACTCTTTCTGATAAGATAAAACATCTGCTCGGTAAACGCATCGTCAGGAAAGAAGATTTACCTGACGAAGAATTCCTTTCTTTAGAAATAGTCCATGCTTCGGTTCATATCGGAACCCACCTTGATTATTCGTTTCACTATGGTTCTCGATCTGAAGGCCGGCCGTCCAAAACCGCGGAAGAGATACCTCTGGAGTGGTGTTACCATGACGGCGTAAAATTAGACCTCACTCATAAAAAACCCCAAGAAGTTATTACCGGCCATGATATCGAGCAGGCGTTGCTAAAAATTAAATATACCATCAAACCGTTTGATATTGTCCTGTTGCAGACCGGTGCGGATAAGTTATTCGGTTCGCCGAAGTTCTTCAGCGATTACCCGGGCGTGGATATCTCCGCTATTGATTATTTGCTGGATTGCGGCGTCCGGATTTTCGGCGTGGATACGATGGGGATTGACCGGCCGTACCGGTTTATGATGAAAGATTTTTTGGATTCCAAGAATCCAAAAAATCTCTGGCCCAGCCATTTTTACGGCCGTAAACGGGAATTTATTCATATCGAAAGATTGGCCAATCTGAGTGCGCTGCCGCCGTTCGGGTTTAAGGTCAATTGTTTTCCGGTTAAGATAAAAAATACGGGAGGCGCGTGGGCGCGGGTTGTGGCGATTGTATAGGGTAGGGGCGGGTTTATAACCCACCCTCTATGAAATTGTGGAATTGTATAATCAAAATCGGCGAAAAAATTTCACCACAGAGGACACAGAGAGGAACAAAACAGGAAAAATAATTTCTCACCACGAAGACGCGAAGTTCACGAAGAAGAAATAAAGACAAAAGATTTTTGTCCACAGATTACACAGATTTTCACAGATTGATAAAAGGGTGATAGGTTGTGAAAGATAATAAATTGGAGAAAGATTTTAACAACGAATTACGCAAATTGCACAAATTAAAATAATTTATGATTCTTGAAAAACAGTTCGAAGGTATACTCTGTAAGTATCCGGAGCTGATAGAAGACGGTTTAAAATTCAAAGGTCGGCAGATTACCCTTTATGGTAAAAGAATGGATATTTTATTCGAAGACAAGTTCGGGCAGAAACTTATCGTCGAGCTTAAAGTTCGTACCGTTGTCCGTGAACATATCGGACAAGTTATGGAGTATGAAGGCGGTGTCTTAAGCGTAGAAGATCCCACTGCTAGGATTATGCTGGTCGGCAATAGAGTGCCGCCTAATTTAAAAAAGGCATTGGACCATCATGGGATAGAGTGGAAAGAGATTACCTTTTCTTATTTAAAAGAATTTTTATCTGTTCGCAACGATAGAGAGCTCGGCATTTTATTCGATGATGGCTTAACGCCGTCTACTCTGGGCGATAGCAAGGATATGGATAAAGATTTCTCAGCCGGGTTAGAGGTTAATAAAACTCAAGATAATTCTGCAAATGCTACAAGAACTAAACGGCAACAGCCATCGTATGGGTCGCCAGAATGGGTAGAAAGGCGGAAAAAAACCGGCTTTCGGGACGATTGGATTGCCCGGCTGGAAGCTTTGAAGAAGGACCCAAAAAATATTGAAGAACTCTACAGGTTTTGGGGGTATCGCCCGTGGCCGGGTGGGTTTGCCAAGAGGTTACGCAATCGGGCAAAAGTATATCCCCAGTATGCAAAGGCAATCGAGGAAGCGATTGCTTTTGTAAAGTCAGCAAAGAAAGGTTTTTGATATTGCTTAATACTGGAAATATGAACAATCTGCTGAAGGAAAAATTGTTCAGATACTGTCTGAACAATTAGTTTTAAGGTTACTTTAGGCAGGCATCAATTATGAAAGATAATTCAAAACAAATCGAGGTGGTTTCAAGCGGAGTTATCGCCGGAAAGATACGTCTAATCCGCGGGAAAAAAGTCATATTTGATAGTGATCTTGCCGCTTTGTATGGTGTTGAGACGAAACAGCTAAAACGTGCTGTTAAGCGAAATATTGAGCGGTTTCCCGAAGATTTTATGTTTGAACTTACCCGCGAAGAATCAGATAACTTGAGGTGCCAAATTGGCACCTCAAGTTGGGGCGGCAAGCGCTACCTGCCGTATGCTTTTACCGAACAGGGCGTTGCCATGCTTTCCAGCGTTTTAAACAGTAAAAGGGCTATCCAAGTCAATATTGCTATTATGCGTGTTTTTGTGGCGATTAAGGAAATGCTTTTAGCGCATAAAGAATCATTGCTCAAAATTAATAAACTTGAACAGAGAATAGAACGAAAATTCGATAAATACGACAAAGACATCGAACTTATTTTCAGCGCTATTCAGCAACTTCTTGTGGAAAAAGAAAAACCCAAGCGACAAATCGGCTTTCATGTTGGTAAATAAGAATTTTATTTAACTTTTTTTTAACTTTAGGCATTTTAGGCACTTTGAACTTTAGGCATTAAAAAGGGGGTAATTAAATGGCTCATACGGTAAATCGCATCGTGATCAACGCTCCTTACGAAAAGGTTTTTGAGATGTCTAACGATATTACCCGCTGGAAGGAATTTTTTGACGAGTATACGGCCAGCGAAGTAGTTTCCCAGGAAGGCAACAAAATTACTTTTAAGCTAAGCCATCAAAATGGGACAAGCTGGACCAGCTATCGCCTGCTTTTTAAAGACCAGAAATTTACTTATGCCGAGCGCCTTGAGCCGAAAATGCCTTTTGTGTATATGAAGATAATCTGGCTTTACCGGGAAGTCGCCGGCGGCATCGAAATGAGCTGGATCCAGGATTTTACGATGGATTCAAAAGCGAAATTCAACGACGCGCAGGTAGAAGAGATAATGAATAAACATTCCGCGGAAAATATGAAACGGTTTAAGGAAATCATCGAGAAGGCATAAGCATTGTTTGTAAATCACATAGCTAAACTATAAAAAAGGAGCGAGATGAAAAAAAGCTTGAAACGCAAGAATCCTTCAGTTCAGCCGGCGGCCGGACCGGATATCTCTGGCCTGGTGGTTAAAATGCAGGAGCAATTGGTTAATTTGGAGCGGAAGGTAGATATTTTAATCAGCCGTCTTCCGGGAAGACCCCCGGAAGTTAAGCTTCAGCCGGTTCAACCGGTTCAACAACTGCAACAGTCCCGGCAGCCTCAACCGCCGCTTCGCCAGAATGAGATTAAGCAAAATAACGGCTTCAGGGAGAGAACCTTGTATAAAACAATCTGCGCCGATTGCCACAAAGAATGCGAAGTTCCCTTTAAGCCCAGCGGTAATCGTCCGGTATATTGTAAAGAGTGTTTTTCCCGGCGCAAGCAAAGCGGCGGTTTATTTAAAGGAAATAATAACCCTCAGCCGGGGGAAATAAAACCTGTGTCTGTCGCGGTGCCTCCGGTTTCTTCGTCACCTGCGGCCACCAAACCGGAGATCACTAAAACCAGAAAGCCCGGCGCTAAGAAAAAAACTGTTTCCCCGAAACGGAAAAAATGATTTTATGTGATTATCAGAATACTTTTTTGGTGTGCTTTGATGAAGAAACTTTTAAAATTATTAAAGATTGCCGCAATGGCTTTACTGGTTATTTTTATTCTGGCGTCAGCCGGTATTGTCATTTTTATTAAAACTTTTAACGCCAATAAATATAAGCCCCAGATAATTAAAGCAATCAGCCAAGCTCTCGGCCGGCCGGCGGCTATTGATGATATAAGCCTGAAAGTTTCCTTAAGGGGCGGCCTGGTTTTACAGCTTAAGGGCTTTAGATTAAACGATGACCCGGCTTTCAGTAAAGATAATTTTTTAGAAATACCCCGGTTAGATGCTGCGATGGATATCATCGGTATTATTTTTAAGCACCGGATTTCCCTCGCGGTCATTACGATTGATGCACCTAAGACAGTGATTATTCGCGACGCTTCCGGCAGGCTTAATCTCCAAACCTTTGGCATGCCAACCGCGTCAAAACCATCGGCTTCGGCATTACCGGCAATTTTTATCAACTCATTTAAAATAAATAATGCCGCCGTAATCTTCAAGGATAAGGCCTTTTCCCCCGGGCTCTCAATCCTGCTTGATCAGCTTAACTTCGAAATAAAAGATTTTTCTCTGGATAAGCCTTTTGATGTTTTGCTGCAGGCGGCGGCGTTCAGCCCCCGGCAAAATTTCAACGCTTCCGCAAAACTCGCCTTGGATTTAATCGCCAGGGCGGTTAAAGTCTGCGATGCCCGGGCGTCGGTTGATCTCGGCTCCTTTTCTTTAGAGCAATTATCCCGTTTACCGATGATAAAACCGGGACAACTTCCCGAATTTTTATCCGGTAAAGTAGAGATAGTGTTCGCGCCGATAACCGTTTCGAAAAAAGGTTTAAGCCGGCTTTCCGCTGACATAACTTTAACTGACGGCGTGGTGGCGGCTTCTCATTTAATACCAGGTTTAGCGCTTAATCTCGGGAAGATAAACGGTTCCTTAAAGAACTTTTCTCCGGATTTTAAAAAGCCTTTTGATGCCAGCGTGAAAATGCAGTATTTAAGCGACCACCCTAATGTCAGTTTTAACGGGCAGGTAACTTTTGATCCGGTAAAAACATCAGTCCGGATAAGCAATGCCGGGATAGGGCTGGACCTGACGAATTTTTCCTTAAGCGGGCTTAAGGCCGATGTGGCCGCGCTTAAAGACGTCCCTTTGCCGGTTCAGGTAGGAGGAACCATCGACGTCTCTATCGTTAACGCGGATATCTCCGCAAAAGGGCTGGAAAGCCTGGCGGCAAAAGCTAAATTTACCAACGGTTTGGTTAAGCTTGACCAGCTTAACCAAGTGCTTTCTGGGATAAGCGTGGATGCAAGTTTAAACGAAAAAGATCTAACCATTGATAACCTTAGCGCCGGCCTGGGAAAAGGTAGCATCCGGGCTAAGGGTGTGGTGAAGGATTATTTATCCGGCCGGGCGTTTGAGTTGGAAGCGGAAATAAAGGATATTGAACTTGGCGAAGTAATCGAACAGTCTAAGGCGCAAATAAAGGTGAGCGGTTTAGCGGCGGGCAATTTCAAGGCCGCCGGTCATGCCGATGATTTAAAATCAATAAAAGCCGACGGCGTTTTTACGGTCAAGCCGGTTACGCTTAAGAATTTTAATATTTTAAAAACAGTTTTAGAGAAGATTTCTTTTTTGCCCAATGCCAGCGAAGGGATTAAGAACGGGTTAAGCAATAAATACGCTAAGAAGCTGGAAAGCCCCGATACCGAGATAAATAGCGCGGTGTTTACTTATGCGTTTTCGCAAGGCACGGTTCATCTTGAACCGGTGTCGATTGATGCCGATGAGTTTATCTTCAGTGGTAAAGCCGACGCGGATTTGGCTCAAGCCTATACGGTCGAAGGGAATGTGACTATTCCCGCCGAGCTTTCCGCGGCAATGGCCAAGGGTGTGGATGAACTGAAATATCTTTATGACGATAAGAACAGCATTACTATCCCGGTTTATGTCAAAGGACAGGGGGCCCAGGCGCCTAAAGTGGAAGTAACCCGGACTGCCGCACAATTAACTAAAAGTGTGGCGGTCAATAAAGGGGCGGAAGCGCTCGGCAAGTTAATCAATAAGTATACGGGAGGCGACAATGCTTCCGGTGAAGAAAATAATAACGGCAGCGAGGTCATCAAAGGCATTCTTAATAAAATTCTGAAGTAAGCGGCTTGCGATGAGGCTTGGAATTTTGGGACTATCTTCTTTAAAATACAAATAATTATGGATAATTTATTTCAACAATCGGAAAAAACTTATACGGTTTTAGAATTAAACACCGCGGTGAAAAACCTTATCCGCAACGAATTTCCCGATCACGTCTGGGTCTGCGGCGAAATTCAGGATCTGCGCGACCGGGGCGTAATAAATTTAAACCTGGTGCAGAAACACCAGAAGTTTGACGAAATCACCGCGCAGGCCAAAGCGGTAATTTTTGAAAATATCAAACCGCTGATCATGCGCCGGCTTAAAGAAGCGGACGAAACATTCGAATTAAAAAAAGATATCGAAGTAAAACTGCTTTGCCGGGTTGACCTTTACGCCAAGACCGGCCAATTCAGTTTGACGGTAGTCGATATCGACCCATATTTCACTCTGGGTAAAATCGCTGCCTCCCGCCAGAAGATCATCGAAGAATTAAAAGTTAAGGGGCTGCTGGAAAAAAATAAAAGCCTTTTCTTCCCCGAAGTCCCGTTAAACATCGGATTGGTCACTTCTTATGATTCCGCGGCGTTTCACGATTTTGTTCATGAGCTGGAACAGTCGGGGTTTGGGTTTAAGGTATCGGTATGGGATTCTTATGTGCAGGGGAAGCAGACCGAAACCGACGTGACCGTAGCGCTTAATTATTTTGGCGGCCGCCCGGCCGGAGAAATCGACGTGGTAGTGATTTCCCGCGGCGGCGGCTCAACCGCGGATTTAAGCTGGTTTGACAATAAACAGATCGCCGAAGCGATCGCCTCTTGCCCGATACCGGTGATCACTGCCCTGGGGCACCAGATCAATGTCACGGTATGCGATATTGTTTCCCATACCAGCGTTAAGACGCCGACTAAGGCGGCGCAGTTTTTGATCGATAAAGTAAGCGATTTTAAAACGGCGATTACGCAGTTAAGCGGCACGGTTATCGCCGCGAGCGAAGATATCCTCGCCGGTTCCCGGAGTAAGCTGGCCGGCGCGGCTTCGCGCATTGAATCGTTAAGCCAGAGGTTTTTCCGGTTTCATCAACAAAACCTCGCGGAGCAGCGGGTGGGAATTTTCCGCGCCGCCGAAGAAATGGTTAAAACTAGAAAAGAAAAGATAAAAGAACAAAGCTTCCTGTTGCGGGATTCGCTAAAAAAACTCTTTAAAAATCTGGAAAATGAGGTAAAATATATTACCGATAAGGTAAGCCTGCTAAATCCCCGTAATGTTTTAAAGCGCGGCTATTCCTTAACCCTCAAGCGAGAGAAAACCGTTAGATCGTTAAACGATTTAGAGCGGGGCGATATCATCAAAACTATTCTTTATGAGGGTTCGGTGATTTCCCAGGTTAAAGAGAAAAATGAATAAAAAGGCCGTTAAATACAGAGAAGCGGTTGATGAATTAAACAATATTTTAGAGGATTTACAATCGGAAGAGATCGATGTGGACGAAGTTTCCGAGAAGGTAAAGCGGGCGGTCGAGCTGATTAAGTTATGCCGCGCGAAAATCGAAGGCACGGAATTGGAAGTGAGAAAGATCGTCAAAGAGTTCGAAGAAGAATCGGAAAAGAATAACGGTTAGGGCTAAGCTTAAGCTCTCCTTCGCTCTTCGAGCTTCGGAGAAGTCTCGCCGGAGCAATAGCTGAGGCGGAAAGCCGGTATGGGTTAAGGCAACGGTCATGGCTTTAAAAATATTTTTAAAACCCTTACCTTTACTCTAACCAAAACCGGCATCTTTACCATTACCATAGCCCAGTTTTTAGGAGGTAATTTCTGATGTCACTAAACATACGTTTAACTTTATTATTGGCAGTGTTATTCGGCATCCTTTATATGATTGCTACGCTGATTATGCACGCCGCCGGTATTTCCAGCATGGCGGCTTATGCGGTGATGGCGTCGGTGATGCTCTTTATCCAGTACATGATTGGCCCCTGGCTGATCGGTCTTACCATGGGGGTTAAATACGTTAAGCGCCAAGATTACCCGTGGTTGTTCGAGATGGTGGAAGATCTGGCGCGTAAAGCGAAAATCCCTACGCCTAAAATCGGTATTTCGTCAATGCCGGTGCCTAACGCGTTCGCATTCGGCCGGGGCGCGCGCGACGGCCGGGTATGCGTTACTGCCGGGATTATAAATTTGGTCAACAAAGAAGAGCTGCGTGCGGTTTTGGGCCACGAAATGAGCCATCTTAAAAACCGCGACGTGCTTTTTATAACTCTTTTATCGGTAATTCCGATGATTCTCTGGTACATTGCCCGCCAGTTTATGTTCTATGGTGGCGGCCGGCGCAACCGCGATTCCGGCAACTACACCGTTTTAATCGGAGCCGCCGCGCTTATTTTTTACTTTATTACCAACCTCTTAGTTCTATATGCGTCGCGTATCAGAGAGTATTTCGCCGATAAAGGGTCGGTCGAGCTGGGGAATCAGCCGGCGGCGCTGGCCTCGGCATTGTATAAATTAGTAGCCGGCTCCGCGAGTTTATCCGGCGCCGAGGTAAAAGCGGCGGCCGGCGCCAGGGCGTTTTTTCTCAACGATCCGACTAGGGCCCGCCGGGAAATTCGCACCCTTGCCCAGCTTGACCCGGGCCATAGCGGGGTAATCACTATGGAGGCGCTGCGCAGTTTACGTTCCAAAGAAATTAAATTAGGGTTTGGCGATATGTTGTGGGAAGGTTTCGGCACCCATCCCAATATGCTTAAGCGGATAAAACATCTCTCCCAGCTTTAATTTTTCCGGCTGAATCAGGCGCAATATATATGGTTTTAATCTCACGCTTATACATTATATAGTAGAGATTATAATTTATAAACGTAAGGGAGTTGACAGGGGCGGAATAAAAAGGTATTATACTTAGTATGCTTACGAAGAAGGCAAAGAAGAATTTAATCGAACAGTTTAAGGAACACGTGGAAGATACGGGCTCGAGCCCCGTACAGGTGGCATTACTTACCGAAAGGATAAAGTATTTAAGTGAGCACCTCAAGAAACACAAAAAAGACTTCCACTCCCGGCGCGGCCTCTTGATGCTTGTAGGAAGGCGCCGCCGCCTCCTTAACTATCTTAAGAAAAAAGACCCGCAAGGTTACGGTGCGGTTTCCAAAAAACTCGAGTTGAAATAAAATGGCTACCTCTCTTTCTCTCTCCAATATCGGAAAGAATCCTTTGGTTTTTTCTACCGGCGATTGGGCTAAGCAGGCTGGCGGAGCGGTCAGCGCTTCTCTGGGCGATACTGTTCTTTTAGCTACGGTTTGTATGTCTCAGACAGCCAAGGACGAGGGTTTTTTGCCCTTAATCGTCGAGTACCAGGAAAAAACTTACGCCATGGGTAAGATTCCCGGCGGCTATATCAAGCGGGAAGGCCGGCCTAAAGATAAAGAAATTCTTTGCGCCCGGCTTATTGACCGGCCGCTGCGGCCGCTTTTCCCCCAGGGGTTGACCAACGAAATTCAGATTGTGGTGATGGTGCTTTCCAGCGACGCTAAGAATGACCCGGATGTTTTAGCGATTAACGCCGCCAGCTGCGCTCTCCTCATTTCTGATATACCCTTTGACAATCCCGTCGGCGCGGTGCGCGTCGTAAAAGTCGATAACGATTTTATCGTTAATCCTACCTATGAGGAAAGAGGAAAATCTTCTTTAGAATTAGTCGTGGTCGGTACGCGCGATAAAATCGTGATGCTGGAAGGATGCTGTAAAGAAGTCAGCGAAGAAGATACTTTGGCAGCAATCAAGATTGCTCAGCCGCTTATAAAGGAAATCGTAGATATTCAAGAGAAATTAAGACAGAATATCGGGAAGAAAAAACGAGAAGTTACCCTTTCCGTGCCCAATAAAGATATCTATAATTTAATAAAGGATAAAGTATACGCGAAATTAGAAGGCATTTACGGCTTGGTGGGGAAAGAGGAGAGGGAAAGCGCGGTTGCCGGCGCGCTTAAATCCATCAGCGAAGAGATTTTAAAAGAGGATTCCCCGTTTACGGCGGAGGATATCGAACAGGTATTTTTCGCTTTAGAAGAAGAATTTTTCCGTCATAAAATAATCAACGAGGACAAGCGTCCGGATTCCCGGTCGTTAAAAGATATCCGGGCGATTGATTGTAAGGTAAGAGTTTTGCCGCGCACGCACGGCTCGGCGGTATTTACCCGGGGGCAGACCCAGTCTTTAGCGATCACTACCCTGGGGACAACTTCCGATGCCCAGACTATCGAAGCGTTAGATGGAGTAAAGTCGGTGCATTTTATGCTTCACTACGCTTTCCCGCCCTTCAGCACCGGCGAAATCAAGATGATGCGAGGGCCGTCGCGCCGCGATATCGGCCACGGGGCCCTGGCGGAAAAAGCTTTAGTCAATATGATTCCTTCCAAGGATGTTTTTCCTTACACGATAAGAGTCGTTTCGGAGATTTTAGAGTCCAACGGTTCTTCCAGTATGGCGACAGTCTGTGCTACAACACTTTCCCTGATGGATGCCGGTGTGCCGATCAAAGAGCCGGTTGCCGGGATTGCCCTGGGGTTAGTCTCTGATGGCGATAAATATAAGATTCTTACCGATATTGCCGGTGTCGAAGACCACTGCGGCGATATGGATTTTAAAGTCGCCGGCACCAAAAACGGCATAACCGCGATACAACTGGATATCAAGATAAACGGTTTGACTTTTAAGATTATCGAAGACGGTTTACAGAGAGCAAAAGAAGCCCGGATGTATATTTTAGAAAAAATGAAAGAGGCGCTTTCTTTGCCGCGCGAAACGATTTCCCAGTATGCTCCTAAAATAAGGTCGATTAAGATCGATATCGAAAGAATCGGAAGCGTGATCGGGCCGGGCGGTAAGTTTATCCGCAAGATTCTCAGGGATTATAACGTAAATATCGATATCGACGATGAAACCGGCATGGTTTCAATTGTCGCCGAGGATGAAGCGTCGCTGGAAAAAGCCGCGGCTCAGGTAACCGCTCTGGCCAGGGATATCGAGCCGGGGGATATTTATGACGCCAAGGTCGTTAAATTGATGAATTTCGGGGCGTTTTGTGAAATAGTCCCCGGCAAACAAGGCCTCGTCCACGTATCAGAAATCGCCGATACCTACGTTAAAGACGTAACCCAGTATTTAAAAGAAGGCGATATCGTAAAGGTAAAAGTTACCGGTATCGACGCGCAGGGAAAAATCAGCCTGAGCATAAAACAAGCACGATGAAACAACTCTCTTCTTTTTTGAAGAGCGCTTATCTTCTTTTTGCCGCCGCCATTATCTTTCTAAGCCTGATTTCCTATTCGCCGCTCGACATCCCATTTTTAACTTATCCCACTCCGTTAAAAGTAAATAATCTGATTGGCGTTTGGGGAGGCTATTTAGCTTGTACCCTTCGTTTTCTTTTCGGCTATGCCGCCTATTTTTTGCCGTTTTACCTTTTTTTCTTAGGCATAGCGTTTTTGGGAAAGGTTCGTTTTCATGGCCTGGCGAAGAGCCGGACAATGAGCATCTTTTCGTTTTTATTTTTTATTACATTTTTGGCGACGTTGATCGCGGTTTTCTTTGAAGGTAGAAACGCGGTTTTTGAAGCCGGCGGCCTGGCGGGATTTTTGCTTGCGGATTTTTTTAAGAAATACTTAGGGTTCTACGGCCTGGTGATTACTTCAACCTTTATTCTGGTGATTACGGCGATATTGCTGTTCGGGTTTTTCTTTGTAGATTTATTAGCGCTGGCCAAAGAAATAATCGCTGAAATTTCCGCAAGATGGGCTGATCGGAAAAACAAAAAGGAAGAAGGCGGCAAGGTAAAGCCGATAAAAATTTTCGATAAAAAACCGCAAGCGCCGGATAAGCGGGAAGAGAAACAAAAAATTACCCCGGCGGCGATAAATAAAACGGAAGTAAAACCGGAAATCAAAGTCTACGCGCCCAAGGTTCCGGAGGCGGTAAAGCCGGCCGTCGGGCAAAACGCTCTTGCTAAAGAAAAAGTAGTAAATCCCGATGAAATTAAAAAGAAAATCGAAGCTTTGGAGAGCGGCATCAAAAATAAATTCGACCCGGCAACTTATAAATTGCCGGAAATAAGCCTCCTGAAGGTCCCGCCGCACCTTGATTACCGCGAGGTCAAGGAAGATATTGAGGCGAGCATCAAGAATCTGGAAGAAACGCTTCTGGAATTCGGCGTGGAAGCGAAAGTGGTAAGCGTGCAAAAGGGCCCGGTAGTCACGATGTATGAACTGGAGCCCTCGGCCGGCGTAAAAATACAAAAAATTTCCGCCCTGGCCGACGATATCGCCCTGGCGATGAAGTCATCGAGCGTGCGCATTGTCGCGCCGATCCCCGGAAGAGGCACGATCGGCGTGGAAGTCCCCAATGAAAAAAAACACCTCGTTTATTTAAGGGAAGTCCTGGAAGAGAAGACCTTTATCGAAGCGGCCTCGAAACTTACCATATCAATCGGCAAGGATGTTTCCGGCAATTGCGTCGTTGCGGATTTAAAAGATATGCCGCATCTTTTGATTGCCGGGGCTACCGGCTCGGGGAAGACGGTTTGTGTCAATTCTTTGATTACCTCTGTGCTTTTTAAAGCTAAACCCGATGAGGTTAAGTTTATCCTGGTCGATCCCAAGATGGTAGAGCTCGCTCCTTTTGCCGGCATCCCCCATCTGATTCATCCGATAATCTCCGATTCGAAAAAAGCTTTTGCCGCCCTGAATTGGGCGGTGGGAGAGATGGAGCGCCGTTATAAGATACTGGCGGCCGAGGGCGTGCGCAATATCGATAGCTATAATAAAGGAGTAAAAAAACTGCCTTATATAATTATCGTTATTGATGAACTGGCGGATTTAATGTTGGTGGCGCGAGAGAACGTCGAAACTTCGATTCAACGCCTGGCGCAATTATCCCGTGCAGTCGGAATTCATTTAATATTGGCCACCCAAAGGCCGTCGGTTGATGTAATCACCGGGGTTATCAAAGCTAATTTTCCGGCGCGGATATCCTTTAAAGTTTCGGCAAAAGTTGATTCGCGCACGATTCTTGATGCCATGGGCGCCGATAAACTTTTAGGTAAGGGCGATTTGTTATTTTTAAAGCCGGGGGCGATAAAAATAATACGGGCGCAAGGTTCTTTTATTGATGACGAAGATATAGATAATCTTACTGATTTTATCAGAAAGCAAGGCGGCCCGGTTTATGAAGATGGGATTGTCGAGGCGGAAAAAAAGAATATTCTGGACATCGAGGGCGATGAGTTATATGATGAAGCGGTAAAAGTTGTGATGCAGTCGCGTCAGGCTTCCGCTTCAATATTACAGCGGCGGATGCGCGTGGGGTACACCCGGGCAGCCCGGCTTCTGGATTTAATGGAGCAAAAAGGAGTAGTGGGGCCGTTTTGTGGCAGCAAAGCCCGGGAAATTCTCCTCGACCCGGAAGGTTACCTTCAAGCGGATTCACAAGCCAAAGAGGAAGGGATATGAAGGCAATCCATTAAAACCTAAAATTTACCACGAAGGCACAAAGACACAAAGAAGATTAAGAATTATATTTTTCTTTTTTGTTGTTCTTGGTGACTCCGTCCCCTTCGGGGAGGCTTCGCTTCGCTGCGCACTGTCTTGGTGACAAAGTTTTCGGCTCTATTTTTTAGTGACTTAGTGGTGGAATCTTTACGGTTTGAAAATATGCTTGAAGAATTTTGCAAACAATTAAAAGAGAAACGCGAAGAATCAGGCTACAGCATCGAAGATGTCGTGGAAAAAACAAAACTGTATCCGGTGGCCATTCGCGATATCGAAGATGGCAATCTGGAAAATATAAGCCCGATTTATTTAAAGGGATTTATAAAGATTTACGCCTCTTTTCTGGGTATCGACGCAACTCAGGCCTTAAAAGATGTATCTTCGGTCAAACCCAAGCCCAAGCCTTCTTTTTTTAAGAAATTAAAAAACGATAATTTACCGAAGAAAGATACCGTAGCGCCGCCTGTTTCGGAGAAAAAAAATGCAATTGGGGAATCCGTGGTTATCGAAAAGCCGGTTGCGCCGCAAAAAAACCAGGCTGATTTTCCGGCCGTAGAGACAAAAAAATTAACGGTTCTTTTAATCCTGGCAGTTATTTTAATGATCGGCGCGGTTTCCTTCAGCCGGTTTATCATCAAAGCAAAAGACAGCCGCCGCCGCAAACAAATCGTCGCGGAGCAGGCCGCCGGGGATGAACCGGGAGCGTTAAAGAAGGTAACGGCTAAAGAAGCGAAAAAGAACGCGCGGGATAAAATAAAGAAACCTTTGCCGAAAAACGGCGCGCTGAAAAGACATAAAAAGGAAATAAAAAACGAAGTGATGTCGCCCCGGATAAATTTAGGAAAAGATTTTTCCCAAACCGCTGAAATGACGGTTTCCCTGACCGCTAAAAAAAATTGTTTTATTAAAGTAAAAAGCGACGGCAAACTTCTTTTTGAAGGAATCTTAAAAAAGGGAGTCGTGGAAAGCTGGCGCGGCCATAAGGTAATTGATTTGAAGACCAGCGACGGTTCGGCTTTATATATCGAATTGAACGGCCGGCCGCTTCCCGTTTTAACCGCAATGCACAAACCCATTAAAAGCCTCAAAATCACTCCTGCCGGGATTTCTGTGGACAAATGATTATTTTTACGAAGTAAAAATAATCATCATTCCAAAAAATGCGTTTGAAAACGCATTTTTTGGGTAAAGAGACGGAACACCCACACCGGCGAATTAGCCGTACAAAAAAATGATTGACAAATAAGACCGTAGGAGTAAAGTAAGGTTACAATTTGGCGTGGTGCAGTTTGAAGGAGTAAATCCGCCACGTTCCGCCAAGAGCGGACCAGCCTGTAAAAAACATCAAGGAAGCTGGAAAACAACAAAAACCTTCGTTTGATTGTGCACGGTACAATTAGGCGAAGGTTTTTTTATTTTCTTTGCAATTATTTGGGTTTATTCTTTGCAGAGAAAATGACCCGCCGACGAATTGTGGCGGGTATATATGCCCGCAGTTGTATAGGCTTATTCCTTGCAGGTAAAATTACCCGTCAAAGGGTTGCGGCGGGTTATTTAGAGGTGAGGACGAACAAATAGGTTTATAGGGAAAAATTGGAAGTCACAGATTGCGACTTCCAATTAAAATAAAGACAGGAGAATGATATATGAAACTTGAGTTAAGGCATGACGGGAATTATATAAAATGGTTGGCGGCTATCAAGCTCAAAATTCGACAAGTACAGCTTAAGGCGGCGGTAAAAGTAAATACCGAACTTTTAACTTTTTATTGGGAACTCGGGGTGGATATTGTACAAAAACAAGCTGAAGCAAAATGGGGCGATGGTTTAATCGGGCAATTAAGCAAGGATCTATCTGCTGAATTTCCCGATATAAAAGGTTTCTCTCGAACAAACCTCTTATATATCCGTCAATGGTATATGTTTTATTTCGAAAATTTTAAGAAAATCCCACAGGCTGTGGGACAAATGAGTAATGCATTTGTTAAAGAAATTTTTCAGGTTCCCTGGGGGCATAATAGAGAAATTGTCGCCAAATGTAAAACATTAGAAGAAGCTGTTTTTTATGTTCGTAATACAATCAAACACAATTGGAGCCGCGCGGTATTAGTGCATCAGATAGAATGGGGGCTTTTCCGCAGAGAGGGAAAAGCTGTCAATAATTTTGCGTTGACGTTGCCGAAGCCTCATTCGGATTTAGCTATGCAAACTCTCAATGACCCGTATATTTTTGACTTCTTGGCTATGACAAAAGATTATGACGAGAGAGAACTGGAAAAGGCTTTGACTGGGCATATAACAACATTCTTATTGGAATTGGGTACCGGTTTTGCTTATGTGGGCCGGCAAATCCCGCTGCATGTTGGTGAAAGTGAATTTTTTATAGATTTGCTTTTTTATCATTTAAAGCTCCGTTGTTATGTGGTGATAGAGTTGAAAACGGTAGCGTTTCAGCCGGAGTTTGCCGGCAAATTGAATTTCTACGTAACGGCCGTGGACCGTCGGTTGCGGAATGAATTAGACCGGCAAACGATTGGTATCTTCATATGTAAAACAAAAGATAAAGTCGTAGCCGAATACTCTTTAAGCGATATCAAAAAGCCCCTCGGCATTTCTGAATACCGCTTAACACAATCTCTGCCGAAGAAGTTTAAGTCAAGCTTGCCTTCGATTCAGGAGATTAAGGCAGGGTTGAGTGGAGATGGAAACAAGGAAAAATGAACATATTGAAAAGGCGTTAATTATGGCGAATTCGCCATATTAAAAAATGAAGCTACTGACAAAACATAAAGGATTGAGGCGGTTGGAATAAAGCTATTTAAAACTCCAACAACTTGTTGGAGAAATTAACTGGAAAAATATCTGCCCATTATGCAAGGAGCTGATAGACCCATTGGAATGGTTTTTTATGAACAGTTTTGAGTTTGTTGAGGTGAGCTTGAAGCAGTCGTTAGGGTTTACCAGAAAAAAATTTTAACAACGAATATCGCAAATCGCGCGAATGTTTCTTTCGATGGGATGGAGCAGGAAGGCGGGGAATTAAGTGAGCTGTCCCCCGAATCCCCCGATTGTTTCCTCTTCGCGCAGCCAATAAGAAAACCCCGCCGGTTTTTTGTTTACCCGGAGTACGTCGATTTTCGTATGAGGGATATTGAGCGATTCTATTGCATCCTTGAGGGAAGGGGTACCTTTAACCTGACAGGATAATCCTTTTGCGCAACGGTTCTTTGGTAAAAATATCTTAAGATTGCCGTGGAAACGAAATTTTACCGTAATTTCGTCCATCGTAATTTTGCTGCCCCCATGCCGGCTTCATGGTTAATTCCCGGGTCGCTGACACGGCCCATGAATAAAATCGTATTCGTAGTGTTATCTTTAATCACAAAAATAAAAGGGTGGTCGGCTTGAAAAAACACCGATTCCGAATCCGTGTGCATTAACGCTTCTCCTGTGGCTGCGGCAGCTTCGGTACCTTCCTCGTTAACTTCCACAAAAGCCTTGTGAAAAATATCACCGATATATAGAACGCCTTTCTCCACATTAGCCATACCGCTGAAATCAGCCCTTGTATTGCTGAAAGTTTCTTTCATGCCCAAGGATACCAGGGATTTTTTTAAGGGAATTTCTGGGGCAGTTTTGAATTTAGGCAGGTAAACTATTACTTTTCGGGAATCAGGCAAAGTGATTAAATCATTCAACTTGCCGGAATCTAAAGCATTTTCCACCGCATTAATGCCGTTTTTTTCTTTGGGTAAAATCACCACCATCGATAATTTTTCGCCCCGGTAAGGCAGGGCCAATATCTGGACGTCATTGGTTTCTTTGTAGGCGTACTCTCTGTTTTGGGTCATCATTGTTGCGTTTATGGGATTATCCGGGGTCAAGTAAAAAGGCATGTCTTTGGTATCTTCTTTTTTGAATTCCGCGGCCCACTTGCCTTTGAAATAAATAGCGTTGGTTAAAACCAGGTGGGCTTGGTCATTCAGAGATCCCCCCGGCAGTAAATCTTTGATGCGTCGTTTAGTTTTTTCTTCTACCCAGGAGTTGATGCGTATCCTTACTTGTTCATAGTCATGTTTAAAATCTACCTTTTCCAGGGCATTGGCGTAGTTAATTTTAACCAACTCGAGATATTGGTGGTAAAAATCAAACGACTGTTCCGCCCAAAGCGAGTTGGCGATATTCAACTCGATATCGCCGAAAGCGGCAGCTTGATTGAGCGTCTCGTTTAAGGCTTTAAAGCCGGGGTGGATATTCTGGCCGCAAGCGTAGTGCATTACTCCGGCGATTTCCTCCGCCGTGGTAGTTTTTGCTCCGGCATAAGCCATGGCCATGCAGCCGGAGATACTGTAGGGAGAAAAGAAGATATTGCCGGGTTCACTCCGGGCTTGGTTATATAAATCCAAGGCAAAAGCGTTGATGGCTTGGCCGGCGTCTTTAGCCGTCGCGCTTTGCGCCGGAGCTGAAGGGCAAAATAAAAGAAACATTGCGGCTAATGCGCCCAAGGTTTTATTTTTCATAGAGTTACCCCTTTTATCATTGCAGCATGTGAAGGATACCGTTTCCCAGAAAAGATTATTATCACACTTTTTTTTGGGCAGACAATAATTTTCTTTGCCCCTGATTATTTCGCGGCAAGCCGCGAAAGAATCAGAATTAAAAATTTTTAGAAGCCGATTGGCGGCATTTTGGGTTAAAATAACCTAAAAACAAGCGTATTGGTATGCTATAATATTAACCGGAAATTAGAAAATTATCTTATCTGAGATCCCGCAGCCTGTGGCTTCGGGATCAAGGAAAATATGCCTGAAAGGCAGATTTTTCTTGAATAATATGCCCCAAAAAACCTTCTCTTTTATTTCCTTAGGTTGTTTCCGCAACACTTACGATTCGCAGGCTATTGCCCAAAGATTCAGCGACAGCGGGTATCGCTTTGTCGGCGAAGGTGAGCCTTGTGATACGCTGGTCGTCAATACCTGCGGGTTTATTACTGACGCCAAAAAAGAGTCATTGGGAGTTATTGAAGAAGCAATCGGATTGAAGAAAAAAAGAAAAGTAAAACAGATCATTGTGGTTGGCTGTCTGGTCGAGCGGTATCGTAAAGATTTAGAAAAAAGTTTTCCTCAAGTGGATGAGTGGCGGGGGGTGGAAGAGTTTAACCGGAAATTTAAGCCGGGAAAAAATGTTTTCTTACCTAAGCACATCGGTTTTTTAAAAGTTTGCGAAGGTTGTTTTAACCATTGCAGTTACTGCGCCATCCCTCTCATCAAAGGAAAATTCCGCAGCCGGCCGCTAAAGGAATTAATAAAAGAGGCTCGATTTATGGAAAGAAGCGGTGTTCGGGAATTAAATATTATTGGCCAGGATATCACCGGCTGGGGAAGAGATTTAGGCGCAAAACAAGATTTAACGCTTTTGGTGAGAGGTATTTTAAAAAACACGAAAAATATACCATGGATAAGAATGATTTACACCCACCCGAAACATTTTTCTCATTCTCTCATCGATTTAATCGCCGGAGAACCGCGAATCTGTAAATATATTGATTTGCCTATCCAGCATATCAACGACCGGATCCTGAAATTAATGAATCGGGGTGTAACAAAAAAAGAAATAAAAACTCTTATCGAAACGATAAGAAAGAGAATTCCCGGCTGCCACATCAGGACTTCTTTGATCGTCGGTTTTCCTTCGGAGACGCAAAAGGAATTCAACGAACTTGTTGATTTTGTTGAAGAAATAAAGTTTGAAAAATTAGGCGTATTTACCTATTCGCGGGAAGAGGGTACGCCGGCTTTTCGTTATAGCGGCCAAATCCATCAGAAGACAAAAGAGGCGCGACGCGACGCGATGATGACTATACAAAAAGAAATATCGCTGAAAGTAAACGAAAAATTTATCGATAAAGAAACCACGGTTTTGGTTGACGAAAAAAATAAAGACTCCTGTATTGGCCGCACTCAATATGACGCTTATGAAGTGGACGGAGCGGTTATCCTGCCCGCAGGAGGATTTATCCCCGGAAAATTTTATAAAGTTACCGTAACCGACGCGCTGGAATATGATTTGGTTGCGGGCTAAACCCCGGCTTTAAAACTTTTTGCCACAAAGCGCAGTGCGGAGTGAAGCGTAGCCTCCCCGAAGGGGACAGAGCTCACGGAGTAAGAAGAAATATTTGAAATCAATAGTTTTTTGTTCCCTTCGGGGAGGCTACGCTTTATTACGCACTGTGATTAGCTATTGAATTTTATCTCTGTGTTCTCTGTGTCCTCCGTGGTGGAATATCTTTCTGTTCGTATTTCCAAAAAACAGGGGAAGTCCTCCGTTAGTTTTCTCTTGTTTGCCTGCCGCGATAGCGGTAAAATAATTATCCCCGCGTATACGCGGGGATAATTATATGAATATTGCCAACCAGCTTACCATCTTACGGATTTTGCTTGCCTTTATCGCAATGGCGCTTATTTTAAAAAATACCCCTTTTTCTTTGTCGTGCGCGTTCGTGGTTTTTCTCATCGCTTCGTTCACCGACTTTTTGGACGGTTTTTTGGCGAGGAAAAAAGAGATAATCTCCGATTTGGGTAAAATCCTCGACCCTATCGCCGATAAAATTCTTATTATCGGCGTTTTTCTCGCTTTTCTCGAGTTGAATATAGTAAATATCTGGATGGTGATAGCGATCATGCTCAGGGAATTTATCATTACCGGCCTGCGCTTGTCGGTTTTAAATAAAGGCGTCGTTTTGGAGGCGCGGTTCCTGGGAAAAAATAAGACGGTTTCTCAAATGGCCGGCATTATTTTGATTTTTGTTACGCTGATTTTGTATAAAATTTATCCGGGGAATAAAGTGGTGTTTTTTACTTATTTAAAAATTATCCCCGCGGTAATGTGGTATGTCGTGGTGATTACCATTTTTTCCGGCGTGCATTATTTATGGGTGAACCGTAAGCTCATAAAAACATTCTAAATACATTTTTACCACGAAGGCACAAAGAACACGAAGACAAGATATGATTTTAAATCTTTTTATTTTTCTTAATGCTTCAGATGTTAAAAATCTTTATAGTTTTGGATTTTTGATTTTCGTGGCTTAGTGCCTTGGTGGTAAAATCTTTATGGTTTTGTTTTTATATTTTTCCGGGAATAGAAGAACTTTTAATCTAGGAGGTAAATTGAGTGGCGATGGATTCTGACAAAAAATTGGGAAACTTATCGTTTATCGATAAAACGAGCTTGGTTATTTCAACCGTTTTCGGTATCGGTTATACCCCTTTATGTCCGGGCAGCGCTGCCTGCGTCGCCGCGGTTTTAGTTTTTCTTATCATTAAGAACCAAACATTTTTTTTAATTTTTACCGCCGCGAGCATTATTTTAGCTTTTGTTTTTCCCGGCCGCGCCGAAAAAATTTACGCGAAAAAAGACGATAAGCATATTGTTATCGATGATTTTTCCGGCATGCTTTTATCCTTTTTATTTATTCCCCGCGATGTTCCTTTTGCCGTCGTCGGTTTTTTTCTTTTCCGGATGTTCGACATGCTGAAAATTCATCCGGCCGACCGAGTCGAAAAATACCCCGGCGCCATCGGCATCACCAGCGATGATTTGATCGCCGGTGCCTACGCCAATATTATCCTGCAAATCGTAAGGCATCTTCCCGGTGTTTCATCGTAAGATTGAAATTTTTTCAATACGAAGTTGAAAAATCCCGTAAAAAATGTTATATTTAAACCGGGAAGGAAGGGCTGATTGGTTTAACTGTAAAAATATGCCGGAGAGTATTTTCCGGTTGATATCTAAAGGTTGAAACGCAGATTCTTTATAATTCTTCAAAGCGTAAAATAGGGTTACCTATATGGCTAAAATGAGACCTTTGCCGGTTAAAAAAAGCATTACTTTGGCGGAAATGCTGCTTGCTACGGCGATAACCGCTTTTGCGATTTGTAATATATTGGTAATGTACACAGCTTGTTTTGACCTGATTGGAACAGCGAAAAATATGAATATTGCAACCAACGCCGCGCAGGGGTTGATCGAAGGAATGCGCAATAGCACCTTTCAGCAAATTGACGATACTTATGGCGTTAATCCTACTGCCGATGCCGACATATCCTATAGTAATTTTGTTGTTAACGCGATACCATCGAGCATGGGTGTGGTGTATATAAACGACACTAATCCGGAATTGCTGCAAGCTACGGTAAGTGTCTGCTGGCGTCAAAAAAACAGAGTTATCGGAGAAGATAAAAATTTAAACGGCGCCCTCGACGCGGGAGAGGACGCTAACGGCAACAAGATAATCGATTCGCCTGTTGAATTGACTACCTTAATCGTTAATCGGTGAGAATATGAATAATTTTAGCCATGAATTGCAAGGTCGCTTTCTACTGGAGTGCGGCCGCCCGAAAGAGGAAGCCATAATAGCAGGGCGGCGGGGTTTCACTCTGGTGGAGATTATCGTTGCTTTTTCCCTTATGGTTGTTATTTCGGGGATGCTGGTTATTGTTTTTTCTGCAGGGCAGCGGGCGTGGTTTACTGCCGATGCCACAGTTGCGTTGCGCGACCAGACGATGCGTTTAGCCAGGACGATGGGAAAAGAATTGAGTCTGACCCGGCCGTCAAAAACCAATTTAGACCTCGGCGCGTCAAACAGCGTCTTGACCTTTCCTTTGCCACAGGATAATAACGGAGACGGCACTATTTTGGATGCTTCCGGTAATGTAGAATGGTCGGCAACGATCACCTATTCCCTGAATGGTTCGGGCCAGGTTGTGCGTAATTTTGCGGGAGCGGATTCAATAATCGGGATTAACATCTCGTTTTTACGCTTTACCCGTATCCAGGATACACTTATGCAAATCGATATTACCGCCCAGAAAACGGTTCGCCAGGGACAGCTTATCCAGGATACGGAACAGGTCAAAGTAAAAATGAGGAATTGATTATGGCTAGACTAAAACTAAGCGCAAAAAGAAGAAAAGGGGCAATTCTGGTCCTGGTTTATATGGTCATCGTGTCGCTGGCTATTTACGCGGTAGCGTTTTTAAACCGCGGCGTCTATCATTACCGGGCTGTTACTTTTTCTAAAGAGTATACTCAGGCATTCGATTTAGCCGAAGCCGGCCTGGATCGCGCAATCTCCTGGCTCAGGGTACAACCGTCCTACCCCAATGGTAATTATACTAATCCGTGGCCGGGAGGAGTACAGAATCTGGGGACGGGCAATAACATTATCGGTGATTATACCGTTTCTATTTTTGATTTAGGCGCTCCTTCGGGGGGCTCGGGGATGAAAAGGTATAAGGTAACGTCCACGGGGGTCGCAGGAGCGATAAAGCGAACGCTGACTAATTATCTGCAGACCGATAATTATGCCCGGTTCATCTGGTTTACCGACCAGGAGAATTACGGCACATCCGAGGTCTGGTTTTGGACGCAGGACTATTTAGACGGTCCTACGCATACCAATACGCATTTTAATGTATTTGGACAGCCGACTTTTGACGGAGAAGCGGAATCAGCCGATGAGTTTTTGAAATTTTATAACAACGGCCATGAAAAGACGGGAAATGACGGCCAGATAAATAATACGCCTTACGACAAACCGAATTTTAACGCCGGGATGACTTTTGGCGTCAACCAGACCGCTATGCCGTCAAAGGCCGCAAATTTAAGGGCCGCGGCCGCTACCGACAGCGGAATGTGGTTTCAGGGCGATACGACGATTGTGTTGAACTCCAACAGCACGATGACGGTCACTAACAGTAAAAAAGGATGGACCAATCATAATGGGCCTTTACCTGCCAACGGCGCGCTTTTTGTCACAACCGATAGCAAGGGCAATGGCGGCAATTTGAATATTTCCGGGGCTTTAAACGGTAGGCTAACGGTCGGCGCGGCCCGAGATGTGAATATACCGGGTAACCTGACCTATGTTCATGATCCCCGGGTTAATGCTACTTCAACCGATACTATGGGGATAATTTCGGAGCAGGATGTCGTGATTGATTCCAATGCCCCGACCAATCTGGAAATCGACGCTTCGATTATGGCGCTGAAAAGCTCCTTTATGCTTGATAACTGGGATTCCGGTTCTCCTAAAGGTAATCTTACGGTTTATGGAGGGATTATCCAGGATCAGCGAGGCCCGGTAGGGACGTTTAACGGCGCCACCGGCCAGAAACTGACCGGCTATTCGAAAAACTATTCGTATGATGAGCGCTTGCTTACCAGCCCGCCGCCTTTTGTTCCTACGACGGGAGATTTCATTACTTTATCCTGGGAGGAGGATTAGCGCATGAAAAATAAATTATTATTTATTTTAGTGATATTGTTAATCCCCCTGGCCAGTATTATTTTTTTCTTTAATCCCGGGAGTTTAGTGCCGACCGCCGTGCTTCCCGAACCAAAAATCGAAAAGGAAAAAATAGCAAAAGAAATCCAATTTCCTGTTTCATCTCCGGCATCTCCGTTACCGCAGGCAATAACGATGATTACGCCGCCGCGTAAGGAAAAAAGGGCTAAGCCGGAGGCCGCTGTCGTTAAAAATATGGTAAAAAAGGAAGCAGAAGTTGCTTCTTCGCCGGAAAGCGCCGAGCCGCCTGTCGGGATAGAAATTACTTCGCCCGAATCTCGAAATAACCCTTCCCAATCCGGCTCCGGTAATAAAATTAATAAAAAAATTACCCCAGTGCAGCAGGAAGAAATGAAGACAAAAGGGATAATGATTTACTAACCGCAAAAATGCGTTACGGTATTTTTCCGGTTAAGGGTTGCGAGAAAATTTCTTCGTAGGTTGGTCTCTGGGCAGATAAGATACTTTTGAACAATACAATCTCGCCTATCGTAAATTCGTCCCGCGGTTTTAAAATTTCAATTTTTTTCGCAAGTTTTTCTATATTTTCCGGGTTCTTTATCCGCGCCAGGGTAATGTGAGGTTTAAACCTGTTCTCTCGGACAAACCCCGATTTTTCTAAATTTTTCTCCAAGGTTCGCGCGATTATCCCTAAGCGCGTTTCATTATCGGTAGCGATAAAAAAAATTTTCGGCCGTCGTTCATGGGGGAAAAATCCCCAATCGGTCAAACGGACGTTCACCGCGCTGAATCCGCGCGCGGTATTTCCCATAGCCGCCTTGATGCTTTCGAGGCCCCGTGGCTCAACTTCGCCCAAAAATTTTATGGTGAGATGCAGATTTTGCGCTCTAACAAAACTCGCTTTCACGCCGCAATATTTTATCGTTTCCATGCACCGTCCAAGAATGGTTTTGATCTTTTCCGGTAAGGGGAAGGCGATGAATAAACGCATATTAATAATCCTGTAGGGGCGAGGCATGCCTAGCCCGATAATCTTTAATCATTATTTTTTAACGGGCCGGGCATGCCCGGCCCCTACCTGGTTATAAATCATTTCTATCAGTATCATACTTGCTTCTTTCCGTACTTTATCCCGGCTTCCTTTTATCATTACTTTTTTAACCGACGTTTTATTTCGGTAAGAAACGCTTAAGAAGACCTGCCCTACATTTTTTCCGGCCGGCCCGGCAAATCCGGTGAGCGCGGCGCCAACGTCGGTATTTAAGATATTCTTTACGCGCCTGGCTAGTAAAGAGGTAATTTTTCTTGATACACCCTGGGTTTGCCGCAAAATTGCCGGAGGTATTTTGAAAAACTTAGTTTTTGCTTCCAAGGAGTAAACGACAATACTGCCCCGGAAGATTCGGGAGCTGCCGGGTATTTTTGTTAAAAGATAGGAAACGTATCCGCCGCTTGCCGATTCAGCGCAGGCCAGCGTAAGTTTTTCTTTCCCAAGCTTATCGATCAATTTTCGAAGGGTTTTCATAATCATATTGTATCAGAGTTTATTTTTTGCGCAGTAAAAAATAAACTAAAAATAACTATTTGACTGCCGAAGCGGTTTATGTTAAAACTAAAGATAATTTCCGGATTTTCTCTTGTTACGCCGCGAAGGAGCCAACGTTAATATTATTGATAAACTCGACGGCTGTTTTTGGAGCATTTATAAAAGCTGCTGCAATGGCCCTTAACGGTAACCATGCCTATGGAAACTTTGCATCCTAAGATAGGTATCATCGGCGGGGGTAATGTAGGCATACGTTATGCCTGCGGCCTGATGATCAATGGCCTGGCGCGTTCGATCATCATCGTTGATTTGGATAAGAAGCGTTCTCAGGGTGAGGCGAAGTATTGCGCTTAAACCTTAATGAAGAAGAAGGGGAAAATTTTGAGAAGTCGGCGCAAACGCTGAAAAATATTATAAGAGGGGTAGGTTTATGATTGTGGAAGCTAAGTTGATAAAGAGAATACCCCGGACTGCCAACGTGGAAAGCTTCAGATTTGTTCTTTTAAGTAAGGTTGATAATAAACCGTTGAGCCAAAATGTGAATTCGGTGCTGCCTTCCCCCGCCGCCGCGCCTTTTTCCGCCAAAACCGGCGTCGGCAGTTCTTTAAACCAAAGGTTTAATTTTTTCCCGGGTCAATTTGTCCAGGTGATTTTTGACCGGACGAATATCAGCAATGCTTTATTTAATAAATATCTTTCTTTTTCCTCTTCGCCTACCAAAGATTACATGGAGGTCACCAAAAAATTAAGCGAAAGCCAATTTTCCCAGAAACTTAAGAATTTAAAAATAGACGATACAGTCTTTTTAAACGGGCCGCTGGGCAATTGCGTATTCAGGGACAATGACGACAGGCTGTGTTTTCTTGTTGGAGGAATAGGAGTAACCCCGGCAATTTCCATTATCGAATACGTGATGGAAAAAAAGCTGGGCACGGATATTACGCTTATTTATTCCAATAAAACGGAAGGCGACATCGCTTTCAAGAGAGAATTGGATGTATGGCAGGCCATAAATAAGAAGGTAAGGGTTGTATATATTGTAACGGAAGCAAGGCCGGAAGACAAATCGTGTTTGTGGGGGGTACTCAACAAAAATTTATTGATCCGCGAAGTTAAAGACATAGATAAGAGGGTTTTTTTTATTTTCGGCCCGCCGGTAATGGTTACGGCAATGAAGAATTTATGCGTCGAAGCCGATTGCCCAGGCAGGAGCATCAGGGCAGAGAATTTTATCGGGTACTAATGTTTATTTTTTGCGGCGCAAAAAATAAACATCGGCCGCTTCGCGGATAAAGAAAAATAAACAATAAATCAAAAAATGGAGATAAGGACATGAAAGAAAAAGTCGAAAAAGCCTTAAAAAAAATCAGGCCGTTTCTGGAAGCGGAAGGCGGCAACGTTGAGCTGGTTGACGTTACGGATGATGGCGTGGTCAAGTTGCGCTTAAGCGGCGCATGCGGGTGTTGCCCGATGAGTGCTTATACCTTGAAAATGGGGATTGAGCAGAAACTTAAAGAGGAAGTGCCGGAAGTCAAGAGCGTGGAGCAGGTAAAGTGAAAACGCAACGCACATCTTTTGAGAGTATGGCAAAAAGAAAAAGGAGGAACTATGGATAAGAAATTATATGAGGCGATTAATGACCAGATTAACAATGAGTTGGCTTCAGCGTATTTGTATTTGTCGATGGCGTCATATTTCGATTCAATGAACCTTGGTGGTTTCGCGCATTGGATGAAGAAGCAGGCTAAAGAAGAGCATAAACACGCGATGAAGTTTTATGAATTTTTGAACGATCGGAATGAAAGGGTAGTTTTAAAAGCGATTGCTCAGCCAGCGACGGAATTTTCTTCCGCCTTGGAAGTATTTAAGAAGACGCTTGAGCATGAAAAAAAAGTTACTGCTTTAATCGATAATATTTATGCGATTGCCAAAAAAGTTAACGATAACTCCGCGGAAGTAATGTTGCATTGGTTTATTAATGAGCAAGTGGAAGAGGAAAAGAGTCCCGCGACGATTTTGGAAACACTTAAGATTATTAAGGCGGAAGGCGCGGCATTGATTATGTTGGATAGGGAATTGGCCAAGAGAGAATAATATTATTTTTTGCTGCGCAAAAAATAAATGGCATCTGCTTCGCGGATGGGGGCAAAGAAATAAGGAATAAATCCTTTAGAATATTTAAGAAAAGAGGAAGTTAAGAATGAAAAAAAAGAAAGCTAAAAAAACAAAAACTAACGTTTGTTCGGTTTGCTGCGGCGTAAGCGCTAAAAAATCCAAATCAAAAACTAAATGTTGTCCGACTTCGATGACTTCCCGGGATAGAGGAAGTTGGAATATTTAATGAGATTTGCACCGCGTACTACTAATTAAGCTAGCGCGGTACGAGTGTAGTCAAACTGCGGTGGATAATGAATTTGTTTAACGCCTTCCTCTCCGAAATAATCAATCTCTGGCTTGACGTGTCGCCGTATTTGTTACTGGGTATTGTTATTGCCGGGTTCATGCATTTATCCGTCGGCAGGGAATTCATTACCCGGCAGCTCGGCAAGGGCGGTCCGGCTTCGATTATCAAAGCTACGCTGATCGGTATACCATTGCCGGTTTGTTCCTGCGGGGTTATTCCTTTAGCCGCGGCTTTACGCAAAGACGGTGCGCATAGATCAAGCGTGCTTTCCTTTATGGTGTCCACGCCTACCACCGGTATCGATTCGATCATGGCGACCTATTCGCTTTTGGGGCCGCTGTTCGCGTTTTTTCGGCCCCTGGCGGCCCTTGTATCGGGAATTTTAGTAGGTCTGGCTGATTATTTTATTGAAGGCAGGAAAGAAAAAAACATTCCGTTTATTAAACATGAGCACGTCAAAATAAAACCGGTGTTTAAACTGAAAGAATTTTTTAGATATTCGTTTGTGGAAATACCGCAGGATATCGGCAGATGGTTGATCATCGGCACAATTATCGGCGCGGCCATTTCCGCATTCATCCCTAAAGGACTATTTTCACATTACCTGGGTTTTCCTCTTGATTATCTTGCGGCAATCGGCATCGGTATCCCTTTGTATGTTTGCGCTAGTGGTTCTATCCCTATCGCGGTTTCGTTGATGGCTAAAGGTATTTCCGCCGGCGCGGTACTGGCTTTTTTGATTACCGGCCCGGCTACCAACGCGATTACCCTTTCTTTCGTTCGCGCTAAACTGGGCAAAAAATCTTTCTATATTTATCTGGCCAGTATTATTTTTACGGCAGTCACCTTAGGGTTGATTTTCGATAAGTTGTGGATTATTTTTCGCGGCAATCCCGGGTTTTTCGCGCCGGGCGGGGAGATGGTGGCGATGCCGTTTAAATCAGTTTGCGGGATATTTTTGTTGATAATTATTATTAATTCCCTGTTTAGAAAAGAACAGTGCGCGATTAAACCGGATATTGTTATTTACGTGGACGATATTCATTGCCGGCAGTGTAAAATCGCTTTAGAAAGTAAAATCAGCGAATTAGCGGGGATCGAAGAGGTTTTCGTCGATATCGGAAACAAAAAGATAATTATGCGCGGAATTGTCGAGAAAGAAAAAGTTTTCGAAAAAATAAAAGAAGCGGGGTACCATCCTAATCCGGATAGACCGCAACGATAAAGGAAAAAACTCATTCCGGTTGGTTGACAGAATTTCTATACCGTTAAAGTAATTTCTATGAAAATTTCTTTTTTATTCAATTTTTCGATATCTTCTTTTTTAATAACGCATTGACTTCCGGTTCCGGCGATGATTTTTCCTTCCAGGCTTATATTTTTAATCCGCAATATCCCCAGTTTTTTGTTTTCCGCTGTTAACCGGAAATTATATTTTTTGCCGTCGCATTCAAACGATACCCCGATATTTTTTTTAAAAAAGTTTTTCCCGGTAAGTTTCGGTTCAATGGCTAAATCGCCCATCAAAAATTTTATCCCGATTATCTCCTCAATAAGGGTATAGACATACCAGCTGGCCGAGCCGGTGAGGAAAAAGTAAAGGCCTTTTCCCTGACGGTTGAAATATTCGGGAATCATTGGATAAATCCTGCCGCTTGTCGTCGACATTTTGTAGATAGAGTTGATTACTTCGAAACCTTCTTTGATATAACCCTGCTTGTAGAGGGCATGGGCGAACATTACGGCCATGTGGCTGAAGACAGCGCCGTTTTCCTTGTCGCCGTAAGAAAAACCGAAGGCCCGGCCTAAATCCATATAAACATCGCCGAAATCGGTGTTGAGTCTGAACCCGCCGAATTTTTTGTCGAGAAGGTATTTTTTCGCCGCTTGCCACATTCTAGGGATTTGGTCCGGGCCGGCGACGCCGCTCATAATGGCAAAAACCTGCGGCGGCAGCATCATGTTTATTCTCTTACCGGTTTGGCCTTCCACGCGTATGCCTTTGTTGTCGTAATAGCCGTTAAAGAATCCCGGTTCAACCCATTCGTGTTCTTTGAGCCAACGGGAAGAATGCTCTCCCTTTTTTTCCAAGTCGGCGATCAGCGTGTTGACGGAGATATCGATTTTTTCTCCGCTGGGTAATTCCGAAGCATGGAAATAGTCGTTGAGCCGGTTTTGTTTTTCCTGGACGCAGTCATAATTTATAGGCGTATTCAAAGTGTCTAGAAGAATGATTAATTCTTTGGATATTTTCATAATATTTGTTTTTTCTTGGAGTTTTTTCAAGAAAAAACAAATATCTTTTAAATTATCGCTGTACATAAAACTGAAGGTCACGCTTTCGCCCAAGTCCGGCGCCATGTCCAGACCGTCGTTCCAGTCGGCATTTTCCAGGCGCGTAACATTATGGTTACCGACATTAAAAAATTGGACCAGCTGTTGAAGCAGGACATGTTCTAAGACGCTTGATTTTAAAACGTTCCCTCCCGCGTCGCGCTGTAAAAAATCCTTTTGGATAAATGAAGCGTCAATTTTTTTCGCCCGGTGAAGCTGATGGTCGCGAAAATAAGGTATTTCTTCAAGCAAGAGGTTTAAGTCCCGTGTCCGGTTGAGATACGATTTGAGCGTAAGATACGGCCAGACGCCGTGGTCCATCCATACCCGCGATATTTTGTTCCGGTCGGCAATAAAGTTTCCTTCCTGGGAGATAATGGTTGCGTTGGAGCCGTCCAGCCGGACGCCGGAAAAATTATTTAATATTAACGCCCGCGCTTTTTCCGGTTCGGTCAATAATAAAGTTAAAGCGTCCTGCCATAAATCGCGCCAGCCCCGGCCGCCTTTGCCGTAATCAAAATGCGGCAGGAACGAACAGCCGAATAGTTTACGTAACGTCGGTTGGAATTTTACCCACATCAGCCAGCCGTTAAAATCGCGGTTGGAGAAATCAAAGCTTATTTTGGCGAGATAATCAAGCCAGTATTTTTTAGTTTCCTCGAACGATCCGGCTATTTTTTCCGGATAAAAGAATCGTTTGGTCAGCCGATTGATTTCTTCATGGGATTGGGCGATGCCCATGATTAAAAAATAAGTTGTTGTTTCACCTTTTTTTAAAGTTTTTTCGGCAAAGCGTAACCCTGCGCAAATTTCTTTTCCGGCAAATTCGGCTTTATCTTTTTTCTGAGGTTTTATATTCTTATATACCGCGTCGGGCGTCATTATATCACTTTCGCCCAGGAAAATATCGAGCGTAGGGAATTGTCCTTGCGGCGCGACGGCATTATCCTGATAGCCAAAAACAAAATAACTGGTCCGGTTTTTACTATGGCCTTTTTCGTCAAAGACCATTGTCGGCGTTAAGACTATGCCGTTTTTAGTCAGCTGGACGCGATTAAGCAGGGAGCTCACGTGACGATGGTCGCGCAGATTTTTTTCGCCGCGGCCGAATAAAGGCAGAAATGAGGTCGGCAATAATTTGAGGGTATTTTTTGAGATATTTCTTATTTTTATCTGCATTATTTCGCAAGAGGTATCATGGGGAACGAAGTTGGTTATTTCCGCGGCAATATTTTTTGTTTTTTTGATGATTTTATGATAAAGAAAACCGGCTTCCAGCGTGTCTTCGTCCCACGCTTGGGATAAACGCAGAATTTCATTATTATTTATTTTTAAGAAGAAATCACGGCGGCAGAGAGGGCTGCAGCGCAGGTCTTCGCTGCTCGCGGGTACCGTAAGAAAGGTGGCGTTATTTTTTTTGATATCCCCGGATAGATTGGGGCCGATGGCGCTTAAAATATTCCCGTTTTTATCAGTAAGGGGAAAATAAAGGTTATATTTTAACGGATTTTTTACGATAAATGTTCCCTTGTCGTCGATAAATTTATAAATCATTTGCACCCCCTGTTATTTTAAATTGGACATTGAGCATCTATTAATTATTATTAAGCAGAGAAGTTTATTTTTTTTCGCCCAGGATAAAATAAATTTGGCCGGAATAGGAGTTTATAAGGCCGAATTTATTTTACACCAAATTTGCTATTTTTCATTAATATTTTTTGCTAATTCGCCTTGACAAGCGGCGTATTATGTTTTATAAATAAAGGGGGAATACTAAGTTGCCCTCATTATATAATTACTACCCCTCGGAAAAACGTAAGTGTTATCGCACTCAATAAAGGCGGTATGGGCCAATGATGGTAAATTTCTGCAAAAAACATAAAAAAACAGCTTTTTTAAAGGGGTTTACCCTTATCGAATTGATTAACGTTATCGTGATTATCGGGATTCTTGCCGCAATCGCGGTTCCCCGGTTTCTCAACTTTCGCGATCAGGCTACGTTAGCAAGAGACCAGGGAGTTTTAGCGGCCTTAAGGTCGGCAATCTATCTTTATTATGTGCAAAGCGCCGCCCAGTGTAATGCTTCTTCTTCCTGCGACGCTTTCTATCCGCCCAACACCACTGTTTTGGTCGGCCTTGTCCACTGGGATCCTCCCGACCTCGCTTGTCAATATAATTGGACTCTTACTGACGGGTCGCTGGCCAAACCTACCTTTTGCCCATAGGCCGGCAGGGTTTTTTCCCTTTCGCAAACGTTTAAATAAAACTTTAAACTGAGATTATTTGCGGTTGCCTGTTACCGATTGCCTTGACTTTCAGCAAAAAATATGTTACATTTTAAGTGAAGAAAAAGGCCGTTCTTTACAATCAGGCGAATGTTTTATAAATACATAATACTCGATAAGAGCAAACTCCGGGTAACCGGAGGACGCAAAGCTACGGATCCTTTGCAAAATACCAAAGAACCTAAAAACTAAATAACAAAAATGCTTTAATCTTATATCTTAGTTTTTGGTTCTTTAATCGCCCAGGTTTTAAGTTTTTTGGTATATGCCGTAAGGATTGCCGGGTTGCCGAAAGTGTTTTTAGCTTAACGGTGAGAATCTATGCGCCGGACTGCTTTTAGTTGAGTGGCCCGGCATTTTTTATTTAATGAGACTTCGCCGTAATGAAACTTGCCCGGTACCCAGGGCTTAGTTGAATTAGCAAGCCCGAAGGGCGTAGCGGGAGGCGGTAGTCGAATCAATGAAACTAAGTCCCGCCGTATTCGGCGGGCCAAGTTTCATTGCCCCGAAGGGGGTTTGAGATCGTTGGGAAAATAAAAAAACTTGACAAATCGGCTATTACTGCTATCCTTAAAATAAGGGTGTGTTCTTATTATATATTAACCATATTTCCCTGCAGGGGTAGGGAAATAAAAAAAGGAGGTGGGTCAGATGCTTAAGTTTAGAAAGAGCAAAGGTTTTACTCTCATTGAGTTGATCATGGTCATCGTTATCATCGGTATTTTAGCGGCAATCGCGGTTCCTCGGTTTGTAAACTTACGTAAGGACGCGAGAAAGGCCCAGTGCGAAGGCAGCGTAGCGGCAATCAGGGCGGCGCTTTCCAATTATTTTGCTTATTGGTCGGTTAACAGCGCTCATTATAACGGCAATTTTCCTGCCAGCATTGGTGCTCTTGATAATTATTTTCAAGATAAGGCAGAGCCGTCGTCTCCCGGTTGGCTCAATGCTACTGCTACTTGGAATAGCTATTATACTTCAGGCCAGACCGGCACGATGAACCAAAGTGCCGCATGCGACGTAAACAACTTCTAACGACATTTAGGGAGTTATTTTTAAAAAGCCCCGCATTTTATGCGGGGCTTTTTTTTAATGAGACTTCACCGTAATGAAACTTGCCCAGTACCCCGGCTTAGTTTTATTGCCCAGCGCTAATTCTGCGCAGTAAGATAGAGGGATGCAGCCAATTTTTTCTCGGACCGAAAAAACGGCAACCTGCTTCGCAATTCTTGAGAAACAGTTTGAACGCAGGTGTTTTTGTGGCCCAAAACAACGCTAAAAAATTTTTATCCATGTTTTTTTAATCCTGAGCGCCGGATTTTTGGTATATAGTAATTATCTGTCCGGTAAATTTGTCTGGAACGATAAGGTTTTGATAGGGGTAACACCTATTTAAGAAACTGGTCTAAGTAAGCGGTTAAGCGGGGAGTTAAACTTTACCGCAGGTTTCAGTTGTTCGGCGGTTATCAGGATTTACAATAGTTAACGCTGACGATATTTTTTCAGGTCTTCGGAGAATTGGGAGGTTGGTTTTGATCCTAATTCGGCCGCCCTGTCGCAATGCTTTATGGCTAAATTATATTTTTTCTGTTTATAATAAAGCGCTGCCAAGTATTGATGCGCGTTGGCGTTGCCGGGTTTTTTCTTCAAGAGTTTTTCAAAAGCGTTTATCGCCTCTTCTATCCTGCCCGTTTGAAAGTAAACTATACCCATGTTATTAATATTATCCGGATATTCGGGATTTATCGCAAACGCTGTTTCAAAAGAAATAATCGCTTCTTTATATTTCCCTAAATTAGAGTAGATGACTCCCAAATTATTGTAGGCGTTTACCAGCTGCGGTTCGATTTCTATTGCTTTTTTGTAAAAAGTCACAGCCTCTTGATATCGGCCAAGCTGATTATATTCATTGGCAAGGTTAAAATAGGGCCTGGCGCTACGGGGCGAATATTTTATCGTTTGCCGATAAAATCCTATCGGTTCCCGCCAATAGTAATTTTGCCGGGCTGTTAAATAACAATAGGCGATTATTAGTAAAATAGCCGCTCCGGCCGTTATTATTTTGTATTGCCGGTTGCTGTAAATTTGGGTAAACCATTTTCCCAGAATAAGGAAAAAGCCTACGGAAGGGACATATAAAAAATGTTCTGCCATATAAAAAGTAAGGGGAGGATAAATATTCGCGACCGGGATAAGCGTTATAAAAAACCATAAAACGGCAAACGATACTAAGGGGTTTGTGTTTTTTCTGCGCCCGGCATAGGCGATAAGGCAAATTGTTGCGCCTACGCCGGCAATTGCCTGAGGGTGGCTGAATTTGAATAACTGGTTGCCGTATTCCATGTGCAGGTTCCAGGGAAGAAACAGCAACCGCAAATAGCCGGCTATGGCCACAAAGAAGCCCGGTGTCCTTTTCCAGGCGCCGGCAAGCAGGGATAAAGGAATGGCCGCCGATTTAGACACCGCAAGCCTTAAAAAAAGATAAACCGACAGTGTCGTTATTATCAAAAGAAACGCTTTGCCGTTGATTTTTCTTTTAAAAACGACGTGGTAGAGTAATATCAAAGCAGGAAAGACGATGCTGCCTTCTTTTGATAACAGCGCCAATCCGTAAGTTAAAAAAGTTAGAAGATAAAGGGACGCGCCGGTAAGCCTGATATAGCAAATAAAACAAAGCAACATAAACAGCAACGCTAAAGAATCTGCCCGACCGGAGATATAACTTACTGCTTCCGTGTGTATGGGGTGAACAACAAAAAGCAAAGCGGTCAAAAAAGCAAGGAGCCTGTCGCCGAAGAGGCAGGCAACCAGCCGGAATAAAGCCAAAGCGGTTAAAATGTGCAAAAGAAGATTGGTTATATGGTAGCCGACGGGATTAAAGCCCCATAAGCGGTGATCAAAGCTGTAGCTAAGCAGTTGCAGCGGGCGGTAAAAATAAGAAGGCGCATCGGTGTCCCCGATAGTTTTGGTAAAAACGGATTTTATGCCCGGACCGCCGCGGAGCGCGGGGTTGTTTTTAACTAAAGTTGTGTCATCCCACAAAAATTGGCCTTGAAATGAATTGTAGTAAGCGATAACAGCGGCGGCGATGATAAGCAAGGAAAAAAAAGTATAAGTTTTGTTTAATCCGAAAACTGCCATCGGGCGTCGTTTTATCCTTAACCCATGGGGTTTTTTAAGTTATAGAGAAACCGGTTGTATCCCCAAAGTCTAAATGTTTTTCGGTCGATATTGAAAAATCCCTTTAAGTTTTAGATTGATTTGATATACTTATTAATAATAAATCTAAATAATAAGGGTGTCAAATAAATTATGGAAATAATCACGGCTTTGGGGTCAGTTTTATTTATTATTTTATCGGCTGACGCGCTTGGCCGCCTGCCGCCAAGCGCTATTTTAAAAGATATATATGAGGCACGAATCGGCCTGGGGCTGGCGGTTATTTCCTATTTTATTTTTTTTCTCGGTATTTTTAAATTACTTAATTCCCCCGTTATACTATTCTCGTCATTGCTTATTTTTTTACCGCTATTTTTCGCCAATTTAAAAAATTATAAATCTACCCTGCGGCGAACTGCAAGATATTTTTATCAACAAATCTGCTCGATGCCGATGTTCGATAAATTTATATTTTCTGTTTTAAGTGTTTACTTTGTTTTACTCTTTTTAAATACGCTGACGCCGCCCACCTGCCGTGATTCTTTGACTTACCATTTATATTTGCCTAAAATATGGCTGAAAGAACAACGGATATTTTCTTTACCAGAAAATATTTATTCATTTTTTCCGCATTTTTGGGAAATGCTTTATGCTTACGCTTTGCTTCTCGGCGGCGATATCGGCGCAAAGCTCCTGCATTTGTTTACCATTTTCCTAAGCGCGAGGCTCATCGCGAGAATCATTAAATTGTTGTACCCGCGGATAGAACGCCGGTATATTCTGCTGAGCATTCTTGTTTTTGTTTCCACTCCTACAATCGGCAAAATCGCCACCTGGGCATACGTCGATCTCGCCCAGACTTATTATCTTTTACTTTCTTTTTATTTCCTGTTTTTGTTCCTGCGGGGAGAAAGGAAAATAACGTTTTATTTGTCGGCCATCTTTTTAGGTTGCGCCTTAGCCATAAAATACCTTTCGTTGGTATGGCTTTTGTTTTTGCCGTTTTTGATTCTGGAGAAAAAGATTGAAGAAAAGAAAGGAAAAGAAGCTTTATTTTTGATCGGCGCTTATGTCACTACGGCTTTATCGTGCGCCTTACCTTATTATCTCAAAAATTATTTTGATACCGGCAACCCTTTTTATCCTTTTTTTTACGGTATCTTCGGCGGTCGATTCCTTGATGCCGGAAAAAGCGTGCTGCTTGACGGGTATTTTAAAAGTTTCGGCTATGGCAATGGGCTGGGTGATTTATTGTTTTTACCGATAAGATTGGCGTTTTTTTCACGGTTTGAAAACCATCAAAAGTTTGACGGCGAAATCGGGATAATTTATTTGTTGCTGGCGGTTATCTTTATATGTAAATATAAAAAAATAGATTTGTGGAAGTCTTTAATCTATCTACCCTTTATCGGCGTTTTATTATGGTTCGCGGCCAGCCAGCAGGTACGATTTTTAATTCCTTTGCTGGCGGTTTTTATCATAATCGCCATAGGGCCGCTGGGACGGGTAAATAAATTTTATTTAAATCTGGTTTTAGCGATAATCAGCGCTTTATATTTATATTACCCGACCAGGCAATTCATCGAAGCCAGGCCTTACAATTTTATTTTAAACAGGGAAAGCCGCCCGGCCTATTTAGTAAGAAGCTATCCGATTGTTTATCCCTTGATTGAGAAGATAAACCGGTATGTTCCCCGCGATTCAAAAATAATGCTTTTAATGACCGGACAGATCGCTTATTTGTTCCAACGCGATGTTTATCAAGAGGTAATCTTTGAAGATTACTCTTTAAGAAAAGCGCTACGGAAAGGGGTAGGCGAAACCATGGGATTTTTTAAAAATAACCGAATAACCTTTATACTTATTAACGAATCGGCGGTCGCCGGATATTTCGATGAATATGCCGGGAAACAGGTTATTTTTAATTACCTTGAGCTGAGAAGGAAATATTTAAAGCCGGTTTACCGGCAAAATGGTTTTGGTGTTTATGAAATTATTTTTCCGCGTTAAATTTTCCCATTACCCTTACCGGCTTTTTTCCGGCCAGGGGATATTAGGGTTATGTTTTTTTTCCTCTTTGCTATGGGAAAATTACCTGGTTAAATCAGGCAAGCCCACGGCAAGAGCCGTGCTGATATTTTTATGCGCTTATCTTTTAATTTTTCACAGTACCTTTAGTTTCCGGGGAGGTCGGCCTGGATTAAATATTTTCAACTCCACCTACGCTCATTTTTTTAAAGCCGATATGGATAAATTGCTGGAGTTTAAGTCTATTTTTTATCCCGCCGATTATTACCCGATTGTCGATGTTATTAAAAAACATACCCGGCCGCAGGAGATTATTTCTTCCAATATCGATATGATGACCGGAGTTTTTTCCGCGTTATCCGGCCGGCCCGCGGCTAATTCGATGTTTTATGAAATAAAGGCCCGGAGGGCTATTTTCGAAGAGTATGTTTTTGCCCGGTTGATTGTCTGGATCAAACCGCCGGACAAAACTCTTTATTTTTTAAAAAACCGTTTGAAATGGCAAAAGATTTATGAAAATAAAATCGCGATTGTTTTTGAGAATCCCAATGCTTCCCGCCGTATCTATCCCGCAAAAGCAGTAATCCCGTTTAAATATATCGGCGTAATCTTAGCGATTATTTTTATGTTTTTGGCTTTTGATTTATTTTTGCGGAATAAAAAATAAAATGAAATTATTGCATATTATTATAATAATAGTTCTCGGTTTAGTAATTTACTCTAATTCGCTGGCCGGTCGGTTTGTCTGGGATGATTATACCTTAGTGGAGGCAAACACTTACCTGAGGAGCTGGTCCCATGTGCCCGATATTTTTACCAGAGATATGGGTTCTGGCGCCGACGTAAAATATTATTTTTACCGCCCTTTGCAGATATTTATTTACCGCCTAATCTATTCCTTGGCGAAATTAGATGTAAGATTTTACCATTTCGCCAATATTTTTTTTCATATCGGCGCTGCTTTATGCGTTTATGGATTAGCGGTTATGATTTTTAGCGATAGCTTGCCGGCTTTTTTTACGGGGATTCTCTTTTTGGTTCATCCGATACAAACCGATGCTGTTTGCTATATTTCCGGAATAGCTGACCCTCTCTGCGCGGTATTTTTGCTCTTGTCTTCTATATTTTATATAAAATTTATCCATTGCGATAATAATTTTCAATCCGGTGCCGGCCGCAAACGGATAATCTTTTATGTTTTAGCGCTAATAAGCTGTAATCTAGCTCTTTTGTCCAAAGAAATTGGTTTGGTTTTTCCGCTTATACTTTTATTGTGCCATTATACGTTTAAGAAAAAACTAGAAGGTAAATATTTTTTGCCATTTTTGATTATCGTTTTTAGTTACCTATTATTTCGCAATTCAATCGTCGGCAACAATGCCCCGTTTAGTTTTACCGCCGCAGTATTGAGAATTCCCGGATTTTTTGCCGCGCTCGCCGATTACGCCCGGCTTTTGCTGCTCCCTTTCGGTTTGCATGCGGATTACGGGAACAAGCTATTCAGTTTTTTTCAGCCCGTGACGATACTGGGATTGAGTATTGTACTTTTTTTGCTGGTTCTGGCGTTCAAGAAAAAAAATAAAAACAATATTCTATTCTTTTCCGTAATGTGGTTTTTTATCACGCTTTTACCGGTTTCCGGGATATACCCTATTTTACGTTTTTATATGGCCGAACATTATTTATACCTGCCGTCGCTGGGATTCTTTTTAATTTTTGCCGACATCCTAAATCGTGCCTGCCGAGTTGACAAATTTAAAATTGCCGGCCGTATTTTAATAATATTTTTAGTCGGTTTTTATTCTTATTTGACCGTTAAACAGAATAATTACTGGCGGGAACCGGTAACATTTTATAAAAGGACGGTTAAATATAATCCTCTAAGCGTCAGGATGTGGATGATGCTTGGCGAGATCTATTTTGCCGGGGCCAGGTATGATGAGGCGGAGGCGGTATTCAAAAAGGTCGTAGAGATTAATCCCAACCATTCAGCCGGTTACTTTACCTTAGGCAATATCTATGCAAGGAGGGGGCAGTTTAAGGATGCCGCTTTTTATTTTGAAAAAGCCATCGAAGTTAACCCTGAGCACGCCGCGGCTTATAATAATCTGGCTAACCTTTTCAGGCAAATCGGCAGAAAAAATATCGCGGTATCTTTGTACAAAAAAGCTATCGAAGTTGATGCTCATCTTGAATCGGCTCGCGCCAATCTTGCCGATATTTCTCATAATCTGGACGAGCCGGAACCAAAAAAGAAAAAAAATCGTCCAGATTAGTCATTTGTTAAAGCCGGTAGACCGACATTATTTTCAAGCCGTTTACGGTAAGCGAGTAATACTCGTTTTTAAGCGGATAATCTTTTTCGCGAAGGGAATAATTGCTTATAAAATAGTCAGCCTCATCGATTTTGTCAACGAAGCGTATGCGCTGCCGGTCTTCAGGCAGCAGGATAGGATAATTCCATTTACCGCCGTAATTAGCCGCGCATATTTTTATAATATTCCGCTTGTCGGTTTGCATGATGTACTCCAGCCCTTGGCGGTAGGATAAACCCCAGTAGTCCACCTCAAAATTATTTTTGATATTTTGAGGTTTTCCTGCCAGCGCGTTAAAATAAATATCCTGATAGGGATGGGCAACGGCCATGAACCAGGCCGTTTCCGCCAGATTAATTGTAATCAGCGCCGCGATAGCAATATCAAAAGTGCATTTTGTCCCGCCGGTAAATCTTATCTTAATAAATTCTCTGAGAGCGGTTACCCCTTTTAAAGCAAAGAGCAAAACGGCCGGGTAGATAAAAAACATGTGGCGCCAGGAGTTATAAAGCGTTGGGCGGTATATGATCGCCGTTGTCATAGGAAAAAAGAGCCAGAGGAGAAAAATTAAATAATCACGGTGTCGCCGGTAAAATTCCCGGAAACTAAAAATCATATTTTTAATAACCGCCGCCAGGCCGATTAGGAAAAGTACGAGATAAACCAGGGGTGTAGAAACAGCAATCCATACCGGTGTATAATGCCAGGGTGGATGGTTTATCTCGATGTAATTTCCTAAATATAAAATTTTTCCAGCCACGGGGAATTTTGTCATCAGCTTGAGCGATGCCATAAAATTAGAAAGCGGATTCTGCCATAGAATCGGCCAAAAAAGGATAGTAAGCAAAACCAGTAGCCCGGCATACAGCGCAAAGCTTAAAAATACGTTTGCTTGCTTTTTATCCGGCGGTAAAAGTATTTTTCCGATTGACTCGCTAAAAACAAAAATAACGGTGAAAAAAGGAACAATTACCCCGATTACCCGTAAATCGATAAGCAGAGCGCAGGCCAGAGCGTGAAAAAATATACGCCCGAGAGTTCTTTTATCCAAATATCTTAGCAGGGTATAAATACTGATGATAAACATGGCCAGGAAAGGTATGTCTTTGGGATTATAAAAGGAATGAGCGAACAGTCGTGGGCTTAAGACCAGAAAGAGAGCGCCGAGCAATCCGGCCTTCCAATCGCCGAAGTGGTATTTACATAATCGGTAGAAGAAAAATACCCCCAGGTAAAATATTAAAAAATTTGCCAGGTGCCGGGCAAAGCATATATCTCTTGAATCTTGTAAATGTAAAATTTTCTCCGTGGCGATAAGGGTAACCTCAAAGATCGAGCCGTAGTGCCTATCGCGATTTTTAAGAAGTTCCTTGTTGCCTTTTACAATATAGCTATAGGTTTCTTTTCCCAGGGTTCTTTGAAACTTTTCATCCCAGGAAACTCCGTAATCAGTGAATACTTTTATCCCGATTAAGAGATATACGGCAAAAAATAACAGGACGATAACCCGGCGGTTGTTGTCAATTAAGCTTATAATTTTATATTTTGTCATAACGGTGAGGCGCTAAGGCCTTTAAAAATCCCGAGTGTATTTTATATCCCAGTTTTATCGCCTGATCGCAATGTTTTATTGCCAGGCTATATTGTTTTTTAGCATAATAGATTATCGAAAGATTATTATGGGTTTCGGCCAGTTCGGGATTTATTTCCAGAGCCTTGAGAAAAAATCGGACAGCTGGCTCGATTTGTCCTATATCTTTGAAGATAATCCCCAGGCTATTATAGGCGTCGGCAAAATCAGGATTAATCTTTACGGCCATGCTTAATGAATCTACGGCATTTTTTATATCCGATATTTTTCGATAAGTAAGGCCGAGGCTGTAATATGTCCGGCTGTCGCCGGGATTTATTTGAAGCGCTTTTTTATATAAAGTTATTGCTTCGGCGTATTCCCGTTCTCCATAGTAGACAGCCGCTAAGCTGAGATAAGCATCGGCGTAACGGGGATTTATTTCCACCGCTTTCTTAAAAAATTTCTTAGCCTCATTTTTTTTGTTCAGGCTTTCGTAAACCTTGCCCGCGTTTAAATAAGCCTGGGTGTAGCCGGGGTTATCTTTGGTCGCTGTCGTGAAAGATGTGATTGCTTCTTCTTTTTCCCCTTTAGCGTAATAGGCCGCGCCGAGATTGTAGTAAAGCTTTGCCTGGTCGGGAGAATATTTTAAAGTTCTTTGGTAAAAGGCAATCGGTTCTTTCCAGTAGTTGTTTTGTTCGATGGTCAAACAAGAATAAAAAAACAATAAACTTATCGATAAAGAAACGGCAAGCAATTTGAATCTATCTATTTTAAATAAGTCGTTTATCTTTTTCGCGAGAATAAAAAAGAATCCCAGGGAAGGGAGATAAAGGAAATGCTCTGCCATATAGAAAGATATAGGGTAGATATTCGAAGCGGGAATAATACTTACAAAAAACCACAAGATAGAAAATGATAAAATCGTGCGGTGTTTGTTTCTAAAGGCATAAACCAGCAAAAAGATAAGAATAACCATGCCGATTATTGCCTGGGGGCGGCTAAAAGGAAAAAATTCCCGGCCATAATCCATATGAAGAGAAAACGGTAAAAACAGAAGTTTTATATAATTTGTTATCGCCGTAAAAAATCCCGGTATTCTTTCCCATGAAGAGGCGACGGGAGAAAGGGAGAGCCGGCCGTATTCCAGCAGAGTAAAACGCAGGGTAAGATAGGCCGCGCCCAACGCGCATAGCAGCAAGAATGGTTTTATCCGTATATTTTTGCGAAAAACGTAGTGATAGGCTAATAATAATCCCGGAAGAACCAGACTGGTTTCTTTAGAGAGGAGCGCAAGGATGTAGCTCGACGCCATCACAAACCAGAGCGAAAAACTTTTTGGCGATAGGGAAAGCTTTATATAAACAATAAAGCAAGTCAGCATAAATATGGCGGCTAACGAATCGGTTCTCCCCGATATGTAGGATACGGCTTCCGTATGAATGGGGTGGACTACAAATAAGCTTGCGGCAAGAAGAGCCAGGGTAAGATCGTTAAAAAGAATGATTGCCAGCCGCCAAGCGCATAATGCGGCCAGGATATGTAAAATTATGTTGGTAAGGTGGTAGCCTTTAACATTCAGCTTCCATAAAGAATAGTCAAGATTATAAGTCAGTATTTGCAGCGGCCGGTAAAACATCACTCCTGTTTCATCGCCGGCTTTAAAATTTTCGCTGAAAATCTTCGGCGCCAGCGCCCAGCTTTTTACGTAGGCATTATCTTTGATCAAAAGATTATCGTCCCAGATGAATTCTCCGTCCAGAGAGTTAGCGTAGGCAATAATTCCCAGGAGAGTTATCAAGGCAATGGAAAAGATAGTATTTTTTTTCACATCCGTCTTCTTCTTCTTCTTCTTCGGGTATTTTCTACATAATAAACTTTCAGGCTATTTATATTTATGCATTTCCTGAAAGTTTATTCGGTAATCGCGAAAACAATTTGTTTTCTTTGGTTATAGATAAATTTTTTAACCCTGTATTTTAATTTACTTATGATATATTTACGATTTTCATTTATTGATTCATAATAATCCACTACAAATAACGTTCGGCCGTCATGCCGGTAGCATTCATCTTCCGCTTTATCGTATACAACGTATTTATCCATCTTCGCGGTTTTACGAAATTGTCCAGGATTGATTTTGGCAAAAAATAAAACATAAACATAAGCGTACCGGCTGGAAAGTAAAACTACGCGGTCATATCTTTGCGAATTATCCCGGGCGTATTCGATGGCCTCTTTCCACCCGTAGCTGAACCAATCCTGGGATACGGGAGGGTATATCACAAAATAGGCGTGTAAAAAGAATAAGATGTTGGCAAGAATTAATGTAATCATTACAATTTTTATCGCGATATTCCGAATATTTTTCAATAAATAAAATACGCCGGCCGCCGCGATAATCTCGACGAACGGTACACCGGTTATCGCCCGCAGGGCATGGGGTATTTTATCGTTAGTGAGCGACGCGGGGATAAGCCCAGCCAGGAATAAAATAGCCAGGAGGATAATATTTTTATCCCGTAGCGGGAATACCCCCGCCGGTAGGCGTGGGGTGAGAGCAGGGCGGGACGTCGCCCCACGGGGGCGTATATAATAGAGGTACCACGGGCGTAAGCCCGTGGGGCCCCAGTCGCGCCGGGTAAAGACAAGGTAAAATGAGTAAATTATAAACGGCGATAAAAATATCATGATTTTACCGAAACCGGGGATGCCGTGACGCAGATTGTAATCGCCGTTAACAAAAATAAAATTGGGCGATAGATGAGCCAGGAAGTTTATAAAAAATTGAGATAGGGGGTGAGCGGAGTTGAAGACCGAGATGGAATTAAACCTTCTGCTGCCTTGCCCTGATAAAAAAAGTTCATAGGGGGGAAGAGAAATCAATAAAAAAATCAACCCTGCGGCAAGAAAAAATCCGGCGGCATTCCGTTCCGATTTTAAAAGCGCGGCTATTTGTTTGAGGTAAAACAAAGAAACGATAATGATCGCCAGGGGGATAAAAACTTTCATGACCGGATAAGCATATAAAGAAAGGCCGAAGGTAATTGCCGCGGGAATCGCCCATTTCGCGCTATGAAAACTTTTGAGTAATAAAAATAATCCCAGGGTAGTAAAAAATGGTACTAAACTTGCTTCGTGCCCCCATCTCGTAATCGGGAGGTGCCATGGCGAAACGGCAAGCAGGAACGCGGCGACGATTCCGATATTCTTATTGAATAATTTTTTGGCAAAAAAATAGGTGGTTATGGTGGTCAGCGTTCCGATTATCGCCGCGGATAATCTTACCGCGAAGATATTTAGACCGAATAAAAAGATGAAAGGCGCGGTTAGGTATGTATACATTGCTTCCATGTAGCTCAGGTCGAATCTCTGGGTGTAAAAAGGGAGGAATTTCGCGTGCGTGTCATAGCCGGTTTTAATGATGCTAAAAGCGTCATAACCGGCGGCGGCTTCGTCGCAAAAAAATCCGTCGGGGATGGCCGCCAATTTATATAATCTAAGGCTCAGGGCAAAGAGCGCGATGAGGGTGAGAACCAAAACGTAACGCTTGGCGGCTAGGAACACAATAATTTTGTTCATCAGAAAGTATTCTACCGTAAAAGTATAAAGCAAGCCATAATTTTCTATTAGTAAATTTTTGGTGTGATAAAATAATTAATGAGACTTAGCCGAAATCAAGCCCGAAGGGCGCAGATTGAGGCGGTAGCCGAATTACCCAGCACTAATTTTGCCGTAGCAAAATTAGTGCTGGGTAACGTAAATCGCCGGCTTCGTCGGTGGTAATTAACTATGCGTAATAGTATTATCTATTTATTAATCTTTCTTGCTGTTTTAGGAGTGCTTAGCCCTATTGTATTTCTACGTACCTGGCCCCTGACCCATGATACTTCCCGGTATATTGTCCTTTTGGACCATTTTCGCGCGGCATTTCTCCAGGGGATAATCTATCCTCGTTGGCTTCCCAATCTATACGGCGGTTATGGGTACCCTACTTTTTTATTTTACCAGCCGGGATTTTTCTATTTTGCTCTCCCTTTTACTTTTCTTCCCGGGTATCCGGAAAATGCCATACCCCTGGCGGTAATTTTCTTATTCTTTCTCGGCACCGCCGGCGCTTACCGCCTTTGTAAGGAAATATCTTCCGATAACATGACCGCGCTGTTTTGTTCGCTTTTATTTTTGTTAACGCCCTATCTCTACGTAAATTTTTATGTCCGCGGCGATTTAAGCGAATTAATGGCGATGTTGCTGTGCCCCTGGCCTTTATATTTTTTGATCAAGCTGAAGAAAAATATTTTTTCGCTTAAATACACAATCAGTTTGCTTGCTGCTTTAAGCATGGTTTTTATTTCTCACCCGGCAACCGCTTTATTTTTTATCTTGGTTTTTTGCGTTTTTGTCATAGCGCTTTTTTTTGATCTGCCTTTGGCTTCGCGTAAAAGTTTTCTCATCAACGCGGCGTTTGTGGCTATTGCCGCCGGGATTTTAACTTCGCCGTACTGGTTCACCATATTTAAAATGAAACCCTATGCTAATATTGAGGTAGTAACCGAAAATTATTTTTTGTGGGAACGCCATTTTGTCTCTGTCCCCCAATTATTTTTGCGCTACCGGGAATTTAGCGCTTCAGTCCCGGGCCGGGCTGACGTGTCTTTTCAACTGGGAGCATTCCATTTTCTTTTTGCCTTATGCGGTTTTGTAGCCATGCGGCGTAAAAAGGTTATTGCAGTATCTTTTTTTCTGTATCTATTTTTAATTTTTCTGATGACGCCTTACAGCGCGCCATTATGGCGATGTATTCCTTTTATGAAGTTTGTACAGTTCCCCTGGAGGATTTTATCGGTTACCGCCACCTTACAGGTTATTTGTGCTTGCGGTATCGCCGCGCTTTTCTCCACGAGTTTTTCCTCCGGGCGTAAAGTAAGCCTGATGGTGATGTTGCTGGCGCTGATGTTGTTATGGTATTCCCCGCAGTTTAAAATATCCGGCACGCTGGATATCGACGCTTCTCTACGCGAGGCAAAGATCCCGGAAATTACGCGGTTTGATACCTATACGGCATATAATGAATTTTTACCTAAAGCGGCGCTGGGGAAAACTTTTTTATCCAGCCGTTTCAATACGGGGATGCTTTCGCTAAGCGGATCAGCAAACTGTATTCCTTTTAAAGATAATAGCGAATACCGGCTTCATTATCAAGTCAAGGCTGCCTCGAGGGTAGTGGCGCGGATTAACCAGCTTTATTTTCCGGGTTGGAAGGTTATGGTTAATGGTAAAACTATTTCGTCTCTATTTCTGGAGAAGAATATTTCAGAAGACCCGCGGATATTCTTCGTTTTACCCGGGGCCGGAGATTATGAGATTGAAGCATTTTACGACGGCCCGCCGGGTCATTTTAAACATAATATTATAAACGCTTTTTTAATGACGGTACTAGGCGTTGTTTTAGTTTATTACCGACGGGAGTTGTCAGCTAAGGCCTAATTATCTGATAATTACTTGCGCAGATTACCGTAGCGCAGTAAAATGAATTCTATGAATTTTTTTCAAAAAGAAAACAGAGACCACATAGTTATTGTTTTTCTTATTTTTTACGCCGTCCTCTTGTATTCCAGCTCTCTGCAGGCGCCTTTTTATTTTGACGATTCGCACATGATCGCGAATAATCTTTTTATTAAAAACCCCAGGTATCTCATCTGGATTTTAAAAGGTTATGTTACCAGCTTTACTATCGCTAAGGGGATGATGCTCCGGCCGTTGCTGATGGTTACTTTTGCCGCAAATTACTGGACCGGCGGCTTGAATCCCGTCGGCTATCATATTTTCAATATTCTTTTCCATTTCTTATGCGCCGTTTTTCTTTACCTTTTTTTAAAATTCCTGAAAAAAGACGCGCCGGCCGGGCTGATATTTCTTATCACTCTTTTATTCCTGGCGCATCCCTTGAATACGGAAGCCGTTACTTATTTATCCAGCCGTTCCGATTTGATGGTCACTTTGTTTATTGGGTTAGCATTTTTACTTTACCTTAAAGGTAAAGCCGTGGCGGCCGTTTTATGCTATCTGTGCAGTTTGCTTACTAAAGAAACTGGTTTATGCTTGCCCCTGCTTGCTTTAGCCTACGATTTTATTTTCGCGTCGTCCGCCGCCGATTGCCGCGGGCCGACAGCGGTTTCCCCGGGGCGTGATGTTCTTAAATCGGGGAAAGAAAAAAAGTGGTATTTTTACGCGTTTCTGGTTTTGACCACAGTTCTTTATCTTTTTTATAAGAAGACATTTTTTGCTGAGCCTCTCTCGACGCCGCTGCGTTCTTATTATTCCAACATTCTTATCCAGTCCGCTGTTACTTTTTTTTATCTTAAATTATTCTTCTGGCCTCACCCTTTGATTCTGGTGCATAATTTTCCGGAATTTAACAATATCCTCGATCCTATTGCTTTTCTATCGTTTTTGGGGATAGTCGTTTTGGTTATTTTAATTTTTGCCGCAAGAAAGGAATATCCCCTTTTTTCTTTCGGCCTGGCCTGGTATTTGATTTGCCTTCTTCCTAAATTTTACGCCCGGCTCAATTATACCGCCTGCGAGCACCATTTCTATCTTCCTTCCCTGGGCATCTACATCATCCTGCTGGCTGTTTTGCAAAAACTATATGTAAAATACAAACGTTATTTTTTATATCCCGCAGCCGGGATTATTATTATTTGCACACTGCTGGTTTGGCTAAGAAATTATGAATGGAGTGATGAGTTTCGGTTTTGGAAATTAACGGCCTTGCGCGAACCGCTGTCCAGTAACGCCCACAGTCAATTGGGGGTAGAATATATTCGAAGAGGGTTTGTCGACGAGGCTAAGGGTGAGTTTGAAACGGCCCTGCGTTTATCCGATAAATTACCCAGTATTATTAATAATAAAGGCAATCTTGCGGGTATCTACCGCAGGAAGAAAGATTACACGAAAGCTATATCTTTATTGAACGAACTTACTAAAATTTATCCGGCGCCGCCCAGGGTATATGAAAATATGGGGATTATTTATATGGAAATGGGCAGGGAGTCGGAGGCTTTGCGCGCGTGGGTGAAAGAGTTAAGAAATTACCCCCAGTCTCCGGGAATTTATGTCATGCTGGGGTTGTATGAGCTTGATCACAAGAAGAATGTGGACCGGGCGCAAAAACTTTTTCAAGAAGCTTTGCGCTTAGAACCGGATGATTATCTGGGTTATTATGGCTTGGGGAGAGTGGAGGATAATAGAGGAAATATCGCGCAAGCCGTCGCTTACTACACCAAATCTATTTTCCTGGCTCCCTACTTTTTTGACGCCCATTACGCTTTAGGTTTTGTTTATTCCCGAATGGGAGATTTGCGCGCTATAGAGGAATTTAAAACAGCGATTAAGCTCGACCCTTCCGCCGGCCGGGTTTATAACGATTTAGCGGTTTTTTACGCCTCCCTTAAAGAGCCGGATTGGCTGTCGGCAAACGTTTATGCTCAAAAGGCAAAACTATCGGGATATTCCGTGAGCGGCGAATTTTTGGAAATAGTCGATAAAAATCTTAAAAAACAAAATTTGCGCTAACTTAAAAAATTACCACAGACAAGCCGCCGTCCGGGGAATGCCTGTTTGGTTGCCTCGCTTTGCGGTCGAAGCGGGCCGTCAGGCAAGCGCGGCACATTTTCCCGGTTGAGGAATAGAAAAATGAACCGCAGCAAATACACCGCTATTTTTTTTATATCAATATTGGGTATCATCGGCTACGTTAATTCCTCCAACGGTAGATTTATCCTCGACGATAAGATGTTGGTGAGGGACAATGCGTATATAAGAAGTTTTTCCCGCTTTCCCAGTCTTTTTGCTTCCGATATCGGTTCCGGCGCAGGCTGCACCGCAGGCTACTTTCGTCCCATCCCGATGTTAAATTATACACTGGACTATCATTTATGGAAGCTGGATCCCCGCGGGTATCATTTAAGCAATATTATCCTGCATATTCTTGTCGCGCTTTGCGCGTATTGGTTGGCTGATATTATTTTTGCCGAAAATATTCTTTCAACGCTGGTGGGAATATTTTTTGTAATTCACCCTATCCAGACCGAAGCCGTGTCTTATATTTCTTCGCGTTCGGAATTATTGATGGGATTGTTTTCATTCCTTTGTTTTATTTTCTATCTAAAATATTCCGTAAGTGAACCGGCGAAACGGTTGTCAAGTATTGGTTTCTTTTCCCTCATGTCGCTAAGTTATATTATCGCTCTTCTTTCCAAAGAGACGGCCTTGGTTGTCCCCGTGTTGATTTTGCTTTATAGCTGCGCCTTCGGCAAAAAAACTAAAAAAAATGCCCTGGCGGGTTTATTGATCGCAGCTATTCTTTACGTAATTTTTAGATCAACCATTTTTCAATCCGTGCCTGTCCATATGGATAGATTTGCTACCGTTGTCCCGAGAATTCCGGGAATATTTGTCGCCCTGGTCAAGTATCTTTCGCTGTTGTTATTTCCTTTCGGCACGCATATGAATTATGGACTTAAGTTTTTTAGCTTTTTCGACCCGAATGTGCTTGCCGCTGCTATTATCGTCGCCGTTTTAATAATATATACGATAAAAAAAAGGAAGCTTTACCCGCTTTTATTTTTTTCAGCCGGATGGTTTTTCGTCACGCTGCTGCCCGCTTTAAATATTTATCCGCTCGATTCTTACATGGCGGAACGCTATCTATACCTGCCGTCTTGGGGATTTTTTTTAGCCCTTGCCTGGGGCTTGAGCCGTTTGTACAAAAATAATAAACTATGGTGTTTGGGCTTGAGCGCATTTTTAATCGTGTCTTATTCATTCCTGACTATTAAACAAAATAACTACTGGAAAGATCCGATCAGCCTTTATGGGGCGACGCTTAGGCAGGAACCGGATAACTACCGTATTCATGAGGCGCTTGCCGGAGAATACTATCTTGAAGGAAGAGTGAATAAAGCCATAGAGGAGTATCTGAAAGCGATAGAAATCAATCCCGGTTATGGCCGGGCATATGGTAATCTCGGTAATGTTTTTTGCAAACAGGGAAAAATTAAACAGGCGGTTTTTATGTACATGAAGGCAATAAATTCCCGTTCAGAAAAAGACGTTATCGGCGCGGCGTATTATAATCTGGGTAATTTATATCTTTCGATAGGAAAAGACAGCCAGGCAGTTGAATTATATAGAAAAGCCGTGGAAATCATCCCCGCCATGGCCGCGGCGCATAATAATTTAGCCGTGCTTTATTATTATAACAAAGACTACGGGCTTGCGGTTAAGCATTATAACCAGGCAAGGAAGCTCGGCTATAATGTTCATCCGGACTTTAAAAAGGCAATCGATAATTATGCGGGTACAACTCGTTAGATACCAGGATCTGGCAAATATAAACACGCGGTTGGCGCAAAGTTTGAATAAACACCAGGGCGTCTTACCTCCTTTGGGTATAGCCTATATTGCCTCTTCTCTCGAAAAAGCGAATCATGACGTTGATATCATTGATGCAATCGCGCTTAAAATGTCAAGAGATCAGGTGCGGCGCCGGATAAGAGAATTCCACCCGGATGTTGTCGGGATTACGGCAATGACCCCTACTTTTCCAGGCGCGAAAGAAGCCGCGTGGCTGGCGAAACAAGAAGGCGCGATAACCGTGATGGGCGGCGTGCATATGGCGATTTTTGCCGAAGAAACATTATCTTATGATTATGTTGATTTTGGCGTAATCGGAGAAGCCGAGGAAACGATTGTTGAGCTGTGCGCCGCGATAGAAAATAAACAGCCATTCGAGCCGATCAAAGGGTTGGCTTTTAAAAAAGACGGCAAGATTATTGCCGGCCGGCCGAGAATCATAGAAGATTTAGATAGTTTGCCGATGCCGGCGTACCATCTTTTGCCGATGGATAAATATTCTTCCATCATCGGTTTGCACCCTGTTTCTACCATGATGGCTTCGCGCGGCTGCCCTTACCGGTGTGGTTTTTGTTATAAGACCCCTTCGGACGTCAAGCATCGTTATCGAAATTACGCGCAGGTTGCCGATGAGATGGAATTTCTTATCAAAAATTATCGCGTCAAAGAAATAATGTTCTATGATGACCTGATGATGCCGCAATTTGTGGAAAACTTATGCAATGAGATTTTAAAACGTAAGTTAAAAATCGCCTGGCAGTCTCCCCAAAGAGTAAATTTAGTAACCTTCCCCTTGCTGAAGTTGATGAAAAAAGCGGGATGCCGTATGCTCAGGTATGGTATCGAGCAGGGCGATCCGGAAATGATGCGGCTGATTGAAAAAAATATTACTTTGCAAGGGGCAAAAGATGCGTTGCGCTGGACGCATCAGGCCGGCATAGAGACTTTTACTTATTATATTATCGGATATCCCGGCGAAAACGAAAGAACGGTTAGGGCGACGATCAACCTTGCCAAGGAGTTGGATTCGCGTTATGCTATGTTCACTAAAGCGGTGCCTCTACCGGGAACAAAATTAATGGAATCGGCGGCTGGGAAGGGGCTGGTTGAACAAGATTATTGGCGTAAATTCATTTTGGGGCAAAATGTTAAACCGCTGCCTGATTTTATCCCGGGAACGGAAAAGTGGGTAGAGCGCGCGTATAAAGAATTTTATTTGCGGCCGGCTAAAATAATAAAACAAATCGCGAGCATTCGCGGGTGGGAGGATATTAAAAAAAGTATCGCCGGTTTTATGGGGTTGGTAAATTTTAAAATGAGAGAATAATGAGTATTGTAAAATATTTATTTTTATCTATACGGCCGAAGCAGTGGATCAAAAATTTGTTTATCATCTTACCGTTGATCTTCGGCAGGAAACTTTTTTTTTACCCGGACAATGGCAGGGCTTTTTTAGCGCTTTTACTTTTTTCTTTAACCAGTAGCGCCGTCTATCTATTGAACGATATTATTGATATTGAGAAAGATAAGTTCCATCCGGTTAAATCAAGCCGGCCGCTCGCTTCCGGAAAAATCAGCGTAAGAGATGCCGCTATTGTTTCAGCCCTATTGGGAATTGTTTCTACTTTTTTTTCTTTTGTCCTGGATATCGGCTTGGGATGGACAGTCATCGCCTATCTTGGCGTTAACCTTTTCTACTCTCTTTTTCTGAAGAATATAGTAATCATTGATATATTTTGCGTGGGTTGTTTTTTCCTTTTGCGTATCCTGGCCGGCGGTTTTGCCGCGCATGTTTTAATATCTCACTGGATTATAATTATGACTTTTTTTCTCGCGCTTTTTTTAGGCTTTGTCAAAAGGCGCCAGGAGTTAATCATGCTGGAAGAAAACTCTGCTTATCATCGAACAGTTTTAAGCAAATATAATTCTTATTTTATCGACCAGTTGATAACAGTAATCGTTTCTTCAATTGTGGTGAGTCATATGTTGTATACCGTAGACGCCAGGACGGTAAAGGAATTCGGTAGCCGGCATTTGCTTTACAGCGTTCCTTTTGTTTATTATGGAATTTTTCGTTATCTTTATCTAATACATAAGGCTAAAACCGACGGCGATCCTACGAATATTTTATTGTCGGATAGGCCGCTGCAGGCCGCGGTTATTTTTTGGGTTATTGTTTGTATCGCGGTGGTTTATTTTGGCCTCTAATTAAAATTATTTATCGAAACGGGCGCAGTTTTTTGATTTTGTCAAAGGCGGGGAATGGAGTATAATATACTGGAAGAGGCTAAAGGCGCTTCGCTTAATTCTCATGGGACATTAAGCGTGGTGGGTTTAGCTGAAAGAAATAATTGTGGCGGGCGACCGGGTTTCATTGAGGAGGCGAATAATGAAAGGAAGAATTTTAAGAAGGAAATACCTGATTCATCCCTCGAGCCAGCTTAAATATATTGCCATGAGCATCTTGCCTACTTTATTGGTAAGCATTTTTGGGATATACTTTTTAGTCAGAAGCGGGGAGTTTATTTTTTTGATTGAGAAGGAGCAATTTTCTGCCGGAACGTCTTCTATCGATTTGACTATTCAGCAGCTGGAACGTGAAGCTTATCCTCGCGAAGCGGTGACCAAAATCAAAGTGTTAAAGAGTGACTTGCTTTCTTTGCGCAGCCTCTTAGATACTTCTTATTATGACGCCGTAAAAAAATGGAACGATACAAAATCGGCGATGATACTTATTTTAGCCGCAGTTATCGTTTTTTCCGCGGTATTATCCCTTCTGTATTCCCATAGAATTGCCGGGCCGATTTTCCGGTTGCGCCGGTCGATTGACATGCTCAGCCAGGGCCAGGATATACCGCCGGTTCACGTTCGCCGCTACGATGAATTTAAAGAATTGGCCGAATCGGTAGAACAATTGCGGGAAACCCTTAAAAAAAAGGGTATCCTGGGCTGGAGGGAAGATTCCAGCCATCGCTGATAGTTTTATTTAAAATAATTTCTTTAAAAATATGAAGGTTGCCGATGGGGAAGATAAAAGACGGCATATCGCATAATTTAGCTTTGTTTATCGCTGTTTGTTTTGTTGTCGCTTATTTTGCTTTTCTTCAATTTCTCTCGCCGGCTTTATACTGTCCCGATAGCTACTATCATATCAGCGTCTCCCGGTTTATAAAAGATTACGGCCCGCGCTACGATTTTCACTGGGCTCAAATTTCCACGTTTAAATATGCCTTCTCCGATAAGGACTTTTTATTCCACGTTTTAAGTATACCTTTTTTGTATCTTTCGAAAAATATAATTTTCGCGGGAAAATTGGCGGTGGTTTTCTTTAATATCTTTTTTGTATTTAGCTATGTTTTTATTTTGCGAAAATATGTCCAGCCTTTTTTAGCCGCCTGCATTTTAATCCTGCCGTTATCTTCTTATTTATTTTCCATTTACTTTCTATATCTCCGCAGCATCACTCTGGCTAATATTTTTATGATTTTTAGTATCTATTTTCTTATCAATAAAAAGTGGATTACAGTTTTTGTCCTGGCTTTATTGTATCCGCTTGCCCATATTTCTTTTTTTACCGTAATAATTTTTGCTTTTATTTGCGAAATAATAAGATATTTTTGCAAAAAAGAATTTTTTTCTCATAACCTCTATGCGGTTATCCTGGGCTCGGTTTTAGGATGTTTTATCCATCCCAATTGCCCCAACAATTTACTATCGTTTTATCTCAACGGTTTTTTAGTGCCTTTGCATACGTTAAATAATACCGGTGCAGATTTAGCCAGGGAGCTTTTTTCTTCCCCGGCACGTGCTATTTTTATCGACAATTTCGCCGTATTCTTCACCATCAATCTTGTTTTTTGGCTCTTGTTCTGCCTAAAGATAAACGTAAGTTTTTCGACTCTGGTATGGTGGGGATGCACGACGATCTATCTGGTATTGGGTTTTTGGTCAAACCGCTACTGGTATCAGGTAAACATTTTATTTTTTATTTTTTTTGCCTCGTTCATAAAAGACTGGGGTATAGAAAAGAACCGGCAAAATTTTTCAAAAAGAATAAATATTCTCCTTGTCGCGTATTTTGCGCTGATTTTTATAGCAAGCTCCGCGGGTTTTGAAGATTTAAAAATTTCTATGCGACACAAAATAGCAGACCATATTTATTATGAAGATATCAGCCGCTGGATGGAGAAAAATATCCCCGCCGGCGAGACAATTTACCATACGGCGGTAAGCGATTCCCCATTTTTTATATGCTTAAATCCCAAGAATAATTATTTCGTTGTTTTAGACCCCATTTACATGTATTATCCTTACCCCAAAATTTATGCGCTTTATCGCGATTTAGGGAACGGGAAGGTGCGCGTTCCCGCCGAGGTTTTAAGAAAAGTGTTTAACGTTGGCTACGGGTTCGTCAGGAAGGATAGGGCGTTATGCGGACAAATTAAAAACGATCACGTTAATTTCAAAATTCTTTACGAGAATGAGATAGGTATTGTTTTCAAAATAAATAAAACTTGCTAAAGGAAAAAAATAGTTTATCATAAAAAATATGAACCCCGTTAGACCTTTGCGCAAAAAAATATGCGCAATTTCCTTGATTTTTCAAAGTCTAACGGGGGGTAATCTTGCATGGCAAGAAGGAGGCCTAACGGGGTGAAGATAAGCGTTGTTTTACCGGCTTATAACGAGGCGGAAAATTTAAAGAATATATTGCCCGGAATTCGTAAGACCATGGGCGATGCGGCAGAAATCATCGTAGTGGACGATGCGTCGAGCGACCAAACGGCGCTCGTTGCCAGGGACTTTGGCGCGACGGTGATAAAAAATCCCTATAATATGGGTAACGGCGCCGCGGTCAAGCGCGGTATCCGCAGGGCCGGCGGCGACATTATCGTGTTGATGGATTCTGACGGCCAGCACCGGCCGCAAGATATACCCCTGCTTTTAAAAGAATTGGACGATTTCGATATGGTTATCGGCGCGAGAACCAATTCCCAACAGGTTTGGTGGCGTAAATCTGCCAACGCGCTTTATAACTGTTTAGCTTCCTATGTTACGGATGTCAAGATCGACGATTTAACTTCGGGATTCCGGGTATTTAAAAAAGCGCAGGCGCTGAAATTTCTTTATTTGCTGCCTAATACTTTTTCTTACCCCTCAACGTTAACGCTGGCATTTATTAAGGCTTCTTATCCGGTTAAATTTGTTCCCGTGAATGTTCTTGCTCGGAGCAGGGGGGAAAGCAAGATAAATCTGATTAAAGACGGTTCGCGTTTCCTTTCGATTATTATGAAAATCAGCGTTTTTTTCGCGCCGCTGAAAGTATTTTTACCGGTTTCTCTGCTTTTCTTTTTTACCGGCCTCGGCTATTATAGTTATACTTTTTTTCTTTTCCACCGTTTTACCAACATGAGCGCTCTGCTTTTTACCGCTTCCATTATCATCTTTATGCTTGGGCTTATTTCCGAACAAGTCGCTTCCTTAAAGATGGAAAAGATAGACGAAGAATCTTAACCGGAAAAATACCCCTGCTCGCCTCGCTTCGCGAGTCGAAGCGGGCTCGCCCGGTTCGACTCATCTCGCTCGCCTCTCGGCGTCCGCCTCGGCGAGCTTTCGGCCCTCGGCTTTGTCCACCTCGGCAAGTCTTTGGCGAGACGGGCCGAGAGGCGAGCGAGACGGGAAGCTGATGTCGATTCACTTAAAGAGGATATGGAGCAAAAAAAATATAAATTGCCCCTGGTGTTTTTATCGTTGATCTTCTGGGTTTTTATTTTTATCAATATCTCCGGGGATTTTGTTAACTTCGGCGGCGACAGCAGCCAATACATAATCCTGGCGGAAAGCCTTGCGAGAGGTACGGGGTATCACGCGATCAATCAGCCCGGTTCGCCGTCATTTTTCTATTATCCGCCTGTTTTTCCTTTGATTATTTCCCCGATTATTTATTTTTTTGGAAGAAACTTCTATTTAATGTATTTATTGATTGCTGTTTTCGGTTATTTAAGCTTGATTTTTCTTTACTATTTTTTTAAAACGCAGGCAGGAAGGGATATCGCATTTTTTTCCACGGCCTATTTAGCGTTGAACAACATCTTTATTTTTTATTCTTCCGGGGTGATTTTATCGGAAATACCGTATTTATTTTTTTCGTCTTTTGCCCTTTACGCCGCTCATAAATATTTTTACGCGCCGGTATGCTTCGGCAAAGAAGCGATTTTACTTATCCTGGGTTTAATTGCCGCCTATCTCACGCGTTATATCGGGATAGTTTTATTTCCGGCCACGGTTATTTTTTTGTTCTTCTCCTGGGATAAGCGAAAGGCAGTTTTTGTCGCTTCTTCTTTTATCGCTTTTTTTATTCTTTGGCAAACTGTTATTAAAGCCGGAGGCGCATCTTCGAGCCTCCACTATCAACAATTGCTTTTAATCGATCCCTACCGGCCGTTTTTGGGAAATATCTTAACCAACCCGGGTTTTCTTCTTCTCCGTTTTATTGAAGGGATTAACTATTACGCCTATCTCACCGGAAGCATTTTCCTGCCGGTTTTTTTAAAAGGTTTTTGGGCGCGCAGTTTCTATCCGCCGGCGGTGTTTATTGTGATTATTTATGGTGTATGCTGCGATTTTTTCGGGAACCGCAGCCGCTTGCTTCCTTCCTATTTTATTTTTTATTTTCTCCTTACCGTTTTATGGCCGTTTAAGGAAGGCGTAAGATTTTTAGTGCCTATTTTACCGTTTTTTGTTTACTATATTTTTATTGCGCTTAAATCTTTGACGTCATTTTTAAAAAGCCAGATGATCGCCCGGTATATTTTTTACGTGCCGGCAATTTTTATTATTTTTTTTTCCAATACCCCGGCTTTCCCCATTAAGCAATACGCTTACCAGGATTTATCTAAGGAGCTTAAGAATTTTATCGCGCTGCACCTATGGATCAAAAACAATATTCCCGCAAACAGTATTATTGCCGGCCGCAAGCCTACCCTTACTTATTTTTATACCGGACGGCAGGCTTTGGACTATCCTTTTACTCTCAACGATGAAGAAATGAAGCAATTCTTCGTCGACAACCATGTTGATTATGTGATCATCGACGAATTTTCTCAGGAAACCCGCAGCTATCTTCTGCCGTTTTTAAAAAAGTATAACCGTAGTTTCAAGCTAACGTATCGTGTAGGAAATACATTGTTGTTGGAAAAGATAAAATGATGTTATGGTGAATTTATGGCACAGCCGGTTTTTCTTTCGATAATAATCCCTGCTTTTGATGAGGAATGTCGTATTGCCGATTCCCTCAAGGCTCTTTTTGATTATCTGGGGCGCCGGCCGTTTACCTATGAGGTCATCGTCGTGGATGACGGGTCAAGGGATAATACCGTCAGTCTGGTTAATAATTTCGATAAAGATTATCATCTAGTTTTGCGTCTGATTGAAAACCATGCCAATCGCGGCAAAGGCTATTCAGTCCGGCAGGGGGTATTAATGAGCGCCGGCGAGTTCGTTATCTTTACCGATGCCGATCTCTGCTGCCCGGTGGAAGAGATAGATAAATTAGTCGGTTTACTCCAGGAAGGCAACGATATCGTTATCGGCTCGCGGGCGGTCAAAGGCGCGAATTTAGTCATCCGGCAGCCATGGTGGCGAGAGGCCATGGGAAGGTGCTTTAACCTTTTAGTGCAAGCGTTTGTTCTTCCGGGAATTTGGGATACGCAATGCGGTTTTAAAGGGTTCCGGGGGAGCGTGGCCAGGGAGATTTTTTCTAAAGCGTTGATCGATCGTTTTGGTTTCGATGTGGAGATTCTTCTGTTCGCCCGGCAAAAGGGGTATAAGATTATTGAGGTCGGCGTGGCTTGGCGACACTCCTCTCCTTCCAAGGTCGCCGCTTTGCGCGATTCGCTGCGCATGCTTATAGAGTTAGCGCGGATAAAAATGAAATTTAAAAAAGAAAATTTAAATACAAAGAATTTTTCCGGCATAATCTATAAATTATATATTTTTATCATTGCTTACATTTTACTGGCGGCGTTACCGTTGTTTTTGTACTTAAGCTATCGGCATTCGTTGGGAGCTTATCGGATGATGTGGCTTAATCTGTGGGGAGCACATTATAATTTTTTTCTGGAAACGCCTAAACCGCTGATGGCTTTTTTCGCCGGAGTTATCGGGCCGTCATATTTGTATTTATTCGCCTGTTTGTTTGGAGCGTTGCTTGTAGTATGCTGGGCGGAGATTTCTTTAGGCATTACGGGAAGTATATGGCACGGTGTGGTTGCTTCTTTCCTGTACTTTTTTACCAGCAAAGAAGTTTTGATTAATTTCCTTCTGCCGGTTTCCTGGGGTATATTCTATATACCTTTGATATGGTGGTCGGTAACCTTGTTGATACTCCGGCGTTACCGGCCGGCGGCGGCCATAATGTTTTTATCCGGTTTGTTGAGGCCGGAAAGCTGGCTTTTCGGCATTTTAATGCTCGTCTGGTTCCGGCTGCGCCGCATACCTTTACGGCCGGTATATTGGCTCGCGGCTTTTGCCCCTTTTATCTGGATGTTGTTTGACTGGCGCATCACCGGTAACCTTTTCGCTTCAGCGTTGATCACGAAACAATATGGTGCTTTAACCGGTTTTCCGATTACCACCTTCACGTCGTTTTGGCCGATGCTTATAATGATTACGCCGTATTTATATAACCCGCCGATTTTATTATGCGGTTCAATCGGTTTGGGCACCTATGTTTTTCAGAGTATCCGACGCAAGCATCTTTCTGATTACGATATTATTTTTATTTTATCCGCCGCTACCTTAATCGGGTATTGGTTGGTAACTATCGGACAGAATATTGTGATATTTCCCAGATTTTTGGTTTTTCCCTACAGTGCGATTTATTTGTTCGCCGGTTTGATGCCGGCTTTTTTATCGCGGCGGTATATTTTAGGATATTTATTGCTTGCCTTATTATTTATCGCCGCCCGGCCCGAGAAGCTTTTAATCAACGCTGCTCGTAAATACGGCAACGCGCAATCGTCGGCTGATGCCATGCGCGAGGCCGGTGATTTTCTTGAGGGGTATTTTAAACGCCGCCCTTCGCGCGGTAAAATTTTATGCGAAGCCGGCGCGGATTATTTATCGCTGCGTTTCGGCGAAGATTTTTCCCGCCGGATTATTTTTTTTCGTGAAATCGGCAGCGCGGCGGAATTTGATAAAACGCAAGTTGGCCTTGCCATATATCAATATTGGAGCGAAATGCCGGTCCACGGCAAATTTTTATTCCTCGGCGGCGGCCGGCGCGTTGTTTTAAATAACCGGTATATTTTTACGCCGGTTTTTATCAGCCGGAACCGCTTGGCGATCGTGTATGAAATAAACCGCAAAAGTTTTTAGTTACTTTTTATTTGAACCGCGGAAATCCGCCGAATTTATCCGGTGCGCCTGCCCGCGGCAGGTAGGCAGCTGGAATTTTTAAAAAAATTAAAGAAATAGCGGCATTTTTTGGGTTAATTGATTGTTATGGCTATATTAGAAAATTTAACTAAACCGGTTTCCCGCAAAACGCAAGGGGCGATCATACTTGGCCTGATCCTTATGCTGTCGTTTCTCGCCAGGCTTCCTTTTTTAAATGTCCCCTTAGACGGCGACAGCGGAGTTTTTACGGCAATCGGCCGGCTGATTGCCCGGCATGGCCTTCTGCTTTACCGCGATCTTTTCGAAATTAAACCTCCGGGAATATATTTTTTGTTTGCCGCCTTATTCAAGGTCATTGATTTAGACCTGTTTGGTGTTAACGTGTTCACCGCTTGCTGGAACACGGCGAATGTATTTTTGGTCTACCTTCTGGCGAAGCGCTTATTTAATAAAAAAACTGCTTTAATCGCGGCATTTTTTTACGGTTTGTTTTCCTCGAGCCCTGTAATCTCTGGCACTTTTCCTCTCACCGAAAATTTTATGATAACCTTTACAGTGATGGGAGCTTTTTTTGTAATTAAATCAATACAAGAAAACCGCAATTTTTATTTTCTCGCCGGATTATTTTACGGTGTTGGTTTTCTTTTTAAGCAGATTGCCGCCATGGAGATGTTTGCCGCCGTCATTTTGCTATTTCTGGCATCATTCAGGCCGGGGGGGAAAGTAGAAATAAAATATTTTTTACGCGGTTTATTATTTTACTCTGGCGGTCTTATCCTCATCTTCGGCATAAGCGCTTTATATTTTTTTATAAAAGGCGCCTACAATGATTTTATCTTCTGCGCGCTTATTTATAATTTTAAGTATATAAGCGTAGGCTATCGCAGCCTTAGCAGCTATTGGCTTCATTTCTTTAATGCTAATTTTGCTATTTTTCGCGCTACGGCGCTATTATGGATAACAAGCGCGATATTTATGGCAGAGACATTTAAGGATATTTTTACGAAACGCCCGGCCGCCGGAGAAAAACAGGCGGTTCTAAACCGTATTTTTTTGTTAGTTTGGATTATTTTTGCGTTTATAGGCGTTTGTTTAAGCGGCCAATTTATCGTCCACTACTATATTGTTTTAATGCCCCCTTTTAGCATAGCTTGCGCCGCGGCTTTAACCCGGCCGTGGGCCGCGCGGCGTAATAGTTTTTATAATGCCGTGATGTATATTTTAACGGCCGTATGCGTTATCTACGCGATAGCCGTCCATTATCGGTATTATTTTACCTATAAACCTGAGGAGATTGCGATTAATGTTTTTGGGGATTCGCCTTTTAATGAGGCGCGTCAGGTGGGATTATATTTACGCCGGCACACTACCCCCGGCGATTATATTTATAATTGGTCGAAAGAGCCGGAGATATTCTTTTATACCCGGGCTAAGCCGACAAGCCGTTATCTTTGGTTGTCCCACTACACTGTTTATTATCGCCCCGGCGCGGTAGACGAAGTGGCTCATGCCTTGGCCGAGCACCCGCCAAAATATATCGTCATCGATACGCATATTGGCCACTGGATACATGAGCCGATATTTAAACCGATCAAAGATTTTTTTGACCGGAATAAATATATTCCGGAAAAGGATTTTTCCGTAGTGCGAAACGGCAAATTCCAATATAATTTTTTAGTTTCCCGGCGTATAGAAAGGTAAATAACCTGGATAACTGCCTATACGCCGGGGAAGTCTAAGGTAGAGCCGGGATGGCCGCTTTCAGCGGCTGACTTGCCCGTTTATAAGGAACTTAGCTTTGGCATCCATGGTTTTACCGTAAGGAGGGTTTAATCTTTGTCAATTTGCCGCAGGCAAATTAGCGGATAAATTCACCTCGCGGTAAACTGCGAGGTGAATTTATATGAAAGTGCTTTTTATCAGCCGCAGTTTTCCTCCCTTAAGGGGGGGGATGGAAAAAGTAGCCCATAATCTTTATACCGATTTTTCGGCTAAGGCAAGCGTTACGCTTATAAAATGGAGTGGTTCAAAGAAATGGCTTGTGTTCGTTTTGCCGGTTTTTTTTATGAAAAGCGCATGGTATCTTTTGTGTAAAAAAATCGACGTAATCTATTTATGCGACGGTTTTCTTTCTCTCTTGATACCGTTTTTAAGAATTTTTAAAAAACCGATTATAGTTACCGTTCACGGTTTGGATATAACCTACAAAAATAAATCTTATCAGGCGATTATCCCCAAAAAAATAGCCTTAGCGGACAGGGTAGTTTGCGTAAGCCGCGCGACTGCCGGCGAGTGTTTAAAAAGGAATATCCCGGAGGAAAAGATTTGTATCGTGCCTAACGGTATAAAAGATGAGTTTTATCTGGCCGGGGGTAGGGGAAATTTAAAAGCCGCGCTTGAACGCAAATTAAAAATAAATATCGGTAACAAAAAAGTGCTGCTCTCCGTGGGGAGGCTTATCGAGCGTAAAGGGATCCATTGGTTTATTAAAGAAATCGTGCCTAAGATTAAAGCGGATTGCGCCGATTTCGTTTATTTGGTCGCCGGATGCGGCAAAATGGCCGAAGATATCCGGGCGATTATTAAAAATAATGCTTTAGAGAATTGGGTGGTTATGGTTGGAGAAGTAAGCGACGAGGAGCTGAAAATTTTATACAACGCGGCTGATATCTTTGTGATGCCTAATATTCCCGTCGCGGGCGATTTTGAAGGGTTTGGCATTGTGATTCTGGAAGCAGCGAGCTGTGGCCTGGCGGTGGTAGCTTCTGACATGGAAGGCATCAGGGACGCGCTTGGGGATGGAGACTGGGGGGTTTTAATTGAGCCGCTTAACGCCGCTAAATTTAGCGGGGAGATTTTGAATTTAATGAGAGATGATGATAGAAGAGCCAACTTGGCTACGCGCGCCCGGGCCGGCGTAATTGATGTTTTTAATTGGCCGGGCGTCGCGCAAAAATATTTGGATATTTTTAATGAGACTTCGTCGATAATGAAACTTGCCCGGTACTCCGGGCCTAGTTGAATTATCCCGGAGGGGATAGCCGGATTAATAAACCGATGACAAAAAATAAATTTTTCCCAACGGGCATAATCTTCGCAGGGTCATTTCTTTTCTTCTTTTTCTTGCCCCATATTTTTTATTTGCGCTTTAAGCCGTCGTGGGAACCGTTTATCATGATGTGGCTTAATGTTTGGGGGGCGCACTATAACTTTTTGATTGAAACCCCTAAGCCTTTGATGGCGTTTTTAAGCGCAATCTTGCCGCAAAAGTTTTTATATCTTTTTCTGCCTTTGTTCTGCGCTTTATGGTGCACGGTGTTAGTTGAGTTGTCAAAAGAGATAACCGGCAAGCGTATCTTCGGGTTATTTGCTGTATTTTTTTGTTTTTTTTGTAACGCGGAGATAATCGCCGCCGTTTTTTCCGGAGAGTGGACGGTTATTTATCCGCCTCTCGTGTTTTTCGCTCTTTTATTTTTTATGAGGCAGAAGTATTTTTTGTCTTCGCTGATTATGCTTTTTGCCGGTTTACTCCGGCCGGAAAGTTGGTTGTACAGCGCATTTTTTCTAATCTGGATGAAATCGCAGAAGAAACACCTGAAGCCGTTATATTTTATATCCTTGCTCGCGCCTTTTTTATGGGCGTTGTTTGATTGGCGGCTTTCCGGAGATTGGTTTTATTCTTATCACGCGACGGCAAGGCATGCCGCGGTCAGCGGTTTTCCCGTGACGACCTTTTTTAATTTTTGGCCGGCCGTCGCCAGGAATACATTTTTACTCTATAATCGGGTAATCTTAAGTTGTGGGATAATCTTTGTTTTGATGGATTTATTGAGAAGCTATAAAAAGCAAGGAGAAAAGCATGGTAATTTAATGATGGTTATGGTGATTTTGCCTTTTTTGTTTTACTGGGCGCTATCGTTAAAAGGTTCAATCGTCGTTTATCCCCGTTTTTTTGCTTTTTCCTATGCCGTAATATATTTTTGCGCGGTATTGCTTCCCTGGTTGATTTTTAAGGAACGTAAAATTTTGACCATATTTTTTCTGGTATTGCTGGCGTTGGTTTCTTTTTCCCGGGATAATCTGGGTTTTGCTGTTACCAAAAGAATTTATGATGATAAAATAGATAAAACCTCGCGAGAGTTGGGTGATTTTCTGCAAGGCTATCTGGCTAACCATAAAGTAACCGGTAGGGTATTGGCGGGGAATAACGCGTGGTATTTTTCTTTGCGGCTGGGCGAAGAATTTTCTCAAAAAATCATCATGTTTCGCGAGGCCGGGACATATCCGGAGTTGTTAAAAGAAATCCCGCCGGGTTTGGCCGTATATCAGAAATGGGGTGAGGCGGGAGCCGGCGAAAAGTTTGATTTCTTGCGGCGGCCGCGAAAGTTTGTCGTTAAAAATAAATATATTTTTAACCCCCTATTCGTGACCGGCGACAAATGCGGCATAGTTTATGAAGTTTTTCTAAAGGCAGCGGATAATAAACTTGCTTCTCAATGAAACGATTGAAAAATTCAGCCATGCTTTATAATTTAAAATTTACTCAATTTGAAAATATTCGCCGGAGCCGGAATTGGTTGAACGATAAGGAAAATTTATTGTTTGTCGCGCTTATTGCCCTTCTTCTAATACCTTTATGGACATTTAAGTATTTTCCTTCCCAGGACGGACCTTCCCATCTTGATAATGCGAATGTGGTTCGCGAATATCATGCTCCCGATCGGATTATTTTTCGCGAATATTATACCCTGAATAACAATTTTGGCCTGAATTGGCTGGGGTATCTTATTCTCGGCGGGTTGATGTCTATTGTCCCCGTTACTATTGCCGAAAAGATTTTCCTGAGCGGTTACGTTATTTTCCTGCCGGTTGCCTTCCGCGGGGCGCTGCGCGCGATACGGCCTGATTCAAAATTTATCGGCGTTATGATTTTCCCCTTTGTTTATAATTATTTCCTGCATATGGGATTTTATAATTTTCTGTACGGTTTGGTAATATTTTTTTTCACGTTTACTTACTGGTTGAAACATTATGAAAGTCTGACCGCGCGAAACACGCTTACCCTGACGATTCTTTTTATTTTGCTTTATCTCTGCCACCCTCTTTCTTTTTTGCTGGCCGGCGCCGGCCTTATTGCTTTTGCCGCAGGACAGATCTTTCTGGGCGGTAATCGCGGCCGGCCGGCTGATAATCCCTGGAAGATGGTCAAGAAAACGGTTTTTCCGCTCTTCGGCGCGCTGGCGCCCACATTTTTTTTGAGCGGAATATGTTTTTTAAGCGGCATGTGGTTTTTGACGGGAAGACCCGGGGGGGCCTTACCGAGATTATCTTTACCGACGCTATGGGGGTATCTGTTTACGGTTGAGCCGTTAGTCTCCTACCAGCGGCAGGAAGCGTGGTGTGCGATAGCAATGGGGTGGTTGTTTTTATTGATTATCGCCTATGTTTTGATCTTTAAACCACACCATTATCAGCGGAATGTCCTTGTGGGAGGGTTTCTGCCGGTTGTTGCTTCTTATGTCTTGCTTTATTTTATTATTCCGAATACCTTAAACGGCGCCGATACCAGCGTGCGGATAAGCCTGTATATTTTTCTTGCTTTACTTCTTTGGTTTGCTGCGCAATCATATTCTTCGGCAATGAAAGGGATAATCAGAACCGCGGCAACGGCAATTGCCGTAACTTTTTTGGTGATGCACACTTTCAAATATGCCGAACTCAATAAATACCTGAATGAATATCTTTCCGGGTCCGCGCTTATTAAACCAAATACTACTTTACTGGCGCTGAATTTTTCATCCGGTAGCCGCACGCCGGATGGGAGGGAGCTTTCTCTGAGAATAAAACCTTTTCTTCATGCTGCCGGATATATCGCCGCCGAGAGAAAAATTGTCAGTCTTAACAACTCTCATGCCTGGTTCGTTTATTTCCCTACGCTTTTCCGTCATTATCTTAACCCCCGTAAATATATAGGTAAAATCGAAAGCGAGCCCCCGGAGGTAGAATTTCTCAACTACCCCCTGAGAACGGGAAAATATGTCGACTATGTGCTTGTCTGGAAGATGGACGAAAAATACCGCGAACACCCGGTTACCCAATTTATCAATCAACAACTGGCTAAAGGCTACCGATTGATCTATACTTCTCCGCAAAGAGGATTTATGAAATTGTATTGCCGCAAGGGTTTTAGAGAAATATGAAGACAATAAAAGGTTATAATATTTCCGATATTATGGAAAAAAACCGCAAGCTCATTACCGGCTTATTTTTTATTTTGTATCTTTTTGCCGGTTCGGGCATTTTTAAAGATTACGGCGTATCCTGGGACGAAAAACGCCAGCGCGATTACGGTTGTACGGTTTACAATTATGTTGTCCACGGGAAAAAAGAACTGCTCAATGAATACATGCGCTTTTACGGCCCGGTTTTCGAGTTTGCCTTATTTTCCATGGAGAAGGTTTTGGGTCTAAGGGATTCGCGGGAGATTTATTTCGCCCGGCACCTGGCAAATTTTTTAATATTTTACCTGGGTGTATTTTTCTTTTATAAATTATGTAAATACCGCTTTGGCGATTGGAAGAGAGGATTAGCGGGGAGTTTATTTTTGATTCTCAGCCCCCGGATTTTTGCCGATTCGTTTTATAACTCCAAAGATATCCCTTTTCTGGCGGTGTTTATTATCAGTATTTATACGTTAATCGGCTATCTGAACAAAAAGACTGTTACCCGCGCGCTTTTTCACGCCTTGTCCTGCGCTATTTTAATAAGTTTACGAGTTACGGGGATAATCCTTCCCGTTTTTACTCTTATTTTCTTTGCTGGCGATATGCTTTTTGCCGGCGACAAGAAAAATAAAAACGAAAGAATATTCATAGGGTTTTTATGGTATCCTTTACTTACTGTAGCTTTTACTATTCTTTTCTGGCCTACGCTCTGGCAAAGCCCTGTTTTTAATTTTAGCTTTGCCGTTTACGCGATGGGCCATTATCCCTGGCCCGGTAAAATATTGTATCTGGGTGATTTTGTCAAGGCGAAAAACTTACCCTGGCATTATGTCCCGGTATGGATCGCGCTTTCTACGCCTTTTATTTACCTTTTACTTTTTGCTGTCGGGCTGGGAGGTTTTTTAACCGGCTTGGTTAAAAAATGCGAAGGGTTCTATAAAAAACAACGCGACGATATTATTTTCGCGCTATGGTTTTTTGCCCCCTTGTCGGCAGTGGTTATCCTTAAATCGACCCTATACAACGGTTGGCGACAGATGTTTTTTATTTATCCGGCGCTGCTGATTTTTAGCGTCGCCGGATTGTCTTTTCTTTTAAAATTCGTTAGAATGAGATCGCCTGCCTTGGGGCAATCAATCGCCGCCGGCTTTCTGGTTATTTTTATTGCGACGGTCGTTGCCAGTATGATTAAAATGCACCCTTATCAAAATGTCTATTTTAATTTTTTAGCCGGTAAGAGCGAAACTGTGGAAAAAAGTTTTGAGCGGGACTACTGGGGTTTATCTTATCGAAAAGGCCTGGAATATATCTTAAGCCGCGATTCTTCCCGCTTGATTAAAATTTGTGCCGATGATGCCGGGCAAAATAATGCCGGTATCTTGCCGGTTAAAGAGAGAAGCCGCCTGGTGTTTACGGAAAAACCGGAGGGTACCGATTACTTTTTGGGTAATTTTCGCGGGCAGAAAGGCGGTTATCATTATGGAAAAGAATATTACTCCATTAAAGCCGGAAATATAGAGATTTTAGCAGTATATTTAATGAGACTTCGCCGAGTCCAAGCGCGAAGCGCGCCGGGCGAGGCGGTAGTGAAACTTATCCCGCCGCAACGCGGCGGGATGTAGGTGAACTATCCCCGCAGGGGATAGTCGAATTTCCCGCCTGCGTTTCACTCGGCGGGATCCCGCTTCCTTGATGTAATTATCTAGGGAGGCGGTGAACTCCTGAAGCGTTAGCGAAGGGGGTTGAGACTTTGCCGCGGTTGGAAAAGAAGGAAAAGCCCTTCGGCGCCGGCAACGCCGTCACGGGATATAGTGGAGAAGTTAATCGCATGGAGATAGTTTTTATCATTCTGATTTTTGGCGCCATAACGTTTTTGACCGCGTTGAATTTCTATATTTTAGCCGGGCGAAAAGTGGCTTTTAGCGAAGCCTTGAGGTTGACCGCCGTTGCCAGCGCTTTGAACAAGATTTTTTTTACCGCGACGGGGTATCTTGCGGCAAGCGCGATCGCCAAAAATAAAAATTTAGAATTTCGCCGGGCCATGGCGGTTTTTTTGGTTCTGGAAGCAACTTCGCTTTTACCCTGGCTTTTGCTGGGCGTATATTTCGGCGCTAAAATCGCGCTTCGCTGGCCCCTTATTTTTATCTCGCTGCTGGCTATCTTTTGCGCCGTCGCCTGGGCAAAGAAGGATAAGCTGGGCAAAGTGTTTGGGGATATCCTGGAATCTTTCGCCGCGACCTGTAAACGATTTTTCTTGATTATTCCTTTTGTCGCGGTAAACATGGTTTTGCTCGCGCTCTATTATTTCTTTATTTTCCGTTTATTCAATTTTACCCCCGGTTTTAGCAGCGTGGTGAAAATCGTCGCCGTAACTTTTACCATCGGTTATCTTTCCCCCGCTCCGGCGGGGCTGGGGTTTAAAGAAGCGGGGATGGTTTTTCTTCTGGCCCGCTATGGCGTGCCGTCCGGCGCCGCGATATATATAGCTATCGCCGATCGAATAATTATGACCTTGTTGGTGGGTATCGGCGGAAGTATTTTCGGGTTTGACTTAATAAAGGAAGAGTTTAAAAAAAGATTAAGCAGAGGGTTATCAAATCTTCCTAAATAAGACAAAACAAGTCAGACCTATTTTGTATCATACAATACATAACAAGTCTGGCTTAAAGTGTCTTATATGGGTTGTCAGGGAAAGATAAAATGGTATAATGTCTGCATGGATATTGCGGAAAAGATTAGAGAAAAAAAGATAAAGGGATATCTAACCGTGAATAAGCGGATTATTTATGAAGGAGCCATTTATCATGTTACTCAGCGCGCTCCGGGAAAAGAATTGCTTTTTATTGAAGAGGGTGATTATCTACGTTTTTTGTATTTACTCAAAAATGCCTCGCAAAAATTTTCTTTAGATATTTTTTGTTTCGCTTTATTATCTAACCATTTACATATTCTTTTAAGAATAAATCAAGAGAATCTTTCTGAAGCCATGAAAAATGTTTTTGAAAGGTATGCCGATTATTTCAATGTAAAATATAAACGAAAAGGGCATGTTTTTAGCGGCAGATATCGCGCAAGTTTGTGTAATGACGATAATTATTTATTAGCGGCTTCTATTTATATTCATCTTAATCCTTATCGCGCCGGCTTGTGCAAGTATTTTGAGGATTATCGGTGGAGTTCTATTGATTTATATCTTACCAAACATGAAAAAAATACTTTTGTGAAATTTTCTGAAATTCTATTAGCATTAAATAACAGTATAGATGAAGCGCGAAAGGAATATCGGAAATTACTGGAAGAAGGAACAAAAATTAAAAGCAGTAAAGTTTTAGATTTCTTCTCTATAAAAAGAATAATAAGAGAAACTGTCAGGCACGTTAAAAAAATTACCGGTAAAGATAGCGAAAATTTAGATAGATTAATCGACGACATCAAAACGAAAAAAAGAGTCGTCAGTTCACAAGACAAGAAGGCCAGAAAATATTTGATAGAGCAGCTATTGGCTAACGGTTATTCGGTAGAGGAGATAGGAGACACTCTTTTTATGAGCAGGGCTTCTTTCTACCGCATAATGAAACAAAACAAGTCTGACTTGTTTTGTCTCTTAGGGAAAGGTTAGGGGGTGAATCGGGGGTTATGGCAAATCAAGAAAGTTTAATTTTATTGCAAAATATCGCTAAACGCTTTGGCTCCGCCGAAATATTAAAAGGCATTGATTTAGAAATAAATAAAGGGGAGATCTTCGGCCTGGTGGGTGTTAACGGCGCCGGTAAGACTACCCTTATGCGTATTCTTCTGGGCCTGGCGCGGTGTTCCCGCGGCAGGATATTGTTTAACGCAAAAAATTTGACCGGCAGAGACGTGCAGGAACATTTCGGTTTCCTTCCCGAAAATTTTATCCCGCCGCAAAATCTTACGGCGCGGGAATTCTTAAATATTTTAAGTTTGGGCGTAAGGCAAAAAGAAAAAAATGCCGAATACCTGCTGGGGTTGGCCGGGTTGTCGGGGCAGGAGAATAAATACCTGCGTTATTTCTCGCGCGGGATGATCCAGAAATTCGGGCTGTGCTGCGCGCTGATTAAAGACCCGCAGGTGGTCGTGCTGGACGAGCCGACGCTGGGCCTTGACCCGCCGGCGCAGGAAAATTTTATGGATATCTTAAATAATTTACGCGCCGCCGGCAAGACCATATTTTTTTCTTCCCATATCCTTTACCATATCGAGCGCGTGTGCGACCGCATCGGGGTGCTTAACGCGGGCAAGATTGTTTTTAGCGGGACATGCCGGGATTTAAAGGCTAAACATAATGCTTCCGATTTGGAAGAAGCATTCTTGAGGGAAATATGCGCAAACTGATTTCCGTCGCGATCCTTAATTTTAAAGAAGCCATCCGCGATAAATTTTTCTGGGGCATAGTTTTCTTTTTTATTTTTTATCTCCTTTTCTGCATTTTTTTAAGCAAGCTTTCCGTCGGCCATTCCGATAAAGTTTTGCGCAACGCCGGGCTGATCGGCATAGAGCTATCGGCGGTTACCTTGATCGTCTTTGCGTTTACGCTCAGCTTTTACCGCGATAAAAACAGCCGGATGACGCAGATCTATCTTTCTAATTTCAGCCGCCCTGTTTACATGAGCGGAAAAATTTTAGGTTTTATCGCTTTAGCTTTGGCCTACTTGCTGTTGGCGGCGCTGCTTTATGCCTCTCTTTTATATCTTTTCGGCGTGTTTCATCCCGCAGTCTTACCGGCGCTTTACCCGCTTTTTTTGAAAATCGCGATTATCGTAGGGTTTGCTTCGTTGTTTTGCTATGTGTTTTCTTCTTCGCTTTTGGCGCTGCTCTCCAGTTTATTTATTTACGCGTCAAGTGTCCTTGTTGTTTCCGCTTTTAATATCGTCAGCGCCTACGGTAGTTCCCCGCAAAAATTTATGATCAGGCTAGTTTACGCGTTTTTGCCGAATATGGATAAACTGGATATAAGGCCTCTGGCCGTATGGGGCACTTTACCGCCGCCGGATTATTTTTTCGCGGTAACGTTGTATTCCGGCGTATACATTCTACTCCTGTGGCTGGTGAACCTAGTCGTGTTCAATAGTAAAGAATATTGATTTTTTAAAATAAAGACAAAAAGTTTTTTATGCCATTTCAAAAACGCTTCCCGTTATTCCCTCAAATTATCGCCATTGCCGCTTGCCTGTTTCTGGTAATGGCGATGTCGGTGACGCTGCATCGCCGGTACCATTTCGAGACAGAGAGGATTTTGTATTTGCCTTACGCGCCTTATCTGGCGATGATGGATAACAGCCTGAAAAGCGGTATTGCCGATTTTTTTTACATCCGGATGGTTCTTTCCCTGACCGATGAATTCAAGGATAAGAATGAGCGCCTTAAATATATCCAGAATACCGCGGCAGTCTCGGTCACGTTAGACCCGCGTATGGTTCAAAGTTACTTTTTTGCCGGCGTGGTCATCGCCGACGATAATGAAAGCCTCAGGAAAGGAATCAGTTTTTTAACCGATTACAGTTATTTAGCTCCTGATGATTGGCGCCTGCCTTACTGGATCGGGGTCAATTATTATCAACTGGGGGAATATTTAAAGGCGGCGCAGTTTTATCAGAAAGCAGGGCAAAAGCCCGGCGCGCCGAATTTTCTTAAAACCAACCCGGCTTTATTTTATTACAAATCGGGAGAAACCGTTGCGGGCATCGCTTATCTTGAAGGCTTAGCCGGTTCGGTAAATGACGCGCGCCAGCTCGAATTAATCGAACGCAAATTAGAATGGCTCAGGCGCATCGCTTTTCTGGAAAAAAATGCCGGTGAATTTAAGCAGCGCTTCGGCCGTTACCCCGATGAGCTTGAGGATCTGGTAAGAGCCGGGTTAATCGGTAGTATCGCCGACGACCCTTTCGGCGTTGGTTTTTACTGGGATAAGCAAGAAAAAAGAGTAAAAAGCCGTAACCGCCAGCCGGGCAAGATCTTTGATTAATGAGGTGTAAAGCGCTAAATCGGGTTTTCCTTTGTGCTTTTCGCCGCCGCGGGAGAAGTTTTGCGGTTGGGAAAAGCGTTAAAAATATGGTATCTTTTAATTGGGGAAGTAGGGGGGCATCGTTGTTTTGGGAGTTTTTGCTAATCCGCTGCAGACGGATTTACCGGTGGAGATACCCCGCGGCAGAGCAGGGTAGATTTATGGAGGCGTAAGCATGAAGTGGAAGAAAAATAATGTAAAGGCGTTTAACCTGGCGGAGATAGTAATCGTAGTAGCTCTCATAGCGATTTTAGGTTCAGTAGCTATGATCAACGCTTTTCGCTTTATCGAAAAAGCCAAAGTCGCCCAAGTCTATAACGACCAGAAGGTTTTTCGGGACGCGGTTACCGCTTACGCCCATGATGTCGGCACCTGGCCGCCGGATGTCTGCGTGGCTGAAGACCCGGGGTTTCTCGCGTGGGATAATTACGAGAAAAACTGCAATCCAGATGGTTGGGGCGGTCAAATCGGAGGTTCAGGTGATGGCTGCGGCGGTTGCGGTCACAATGTTGTTCTTCCTTATGGCGGACCGAATAATGGTTCGGGACTCTGTACGGGTTCCTATCCGGCGGTCAGCAATTATCGCAGCTTAGTACAGAAGCGCTGGAATGGCCCTTACATCGAAAAATTCCCGCCGCAAACTCCCTGGGGCGGCAGTTATGATTATGAATATTGGGCCGACGGCCAGGGCATTGTTGGTTGTACCGGTAATAGGCTTCGCGGAATATTCGTAAGCGTAAGAGGCAATGGAGGGTGTAAGATGCCGTTATATTATCGCGACCCGGATCGTCCAGGCGTTGAGAGTACCCATGTTCCCAGCGCTTATGAGATAAAATTTCAACAAACCGGTTTCGACGTAAGTTTTTGTAATGTAGACACCACCAATGGTAACGTTGTTTTTGCTGTCCAGCAATGGTAATGAGGCTTCGACGAACGCAAGCCCGAAGGGCGCAGCGAGAGGAGGTAGCCGAATTATCCAAAATCGTAGGAGCGCGTAAGCGCGACTTCAGATTTTGGATAATGAGCTCGAAGCTTAGCCGATTGCCCTAAACCGTCTGAATATCTCGAAAATCTCTTACGATATTTTCGCGAAACGGTTCGGGGCTTTGCTTACGCTTCGCAAGCCCGAAAGCCGCCGGAAAGGCAAAAAATATGAGGCCAACAAAGGATATTAAAAATGCCGCGGTAAAAACAACGCCGCGCACCGTTTCGGCCATGACCTTGACGGAATTAGCCGTAGTCATCGCGATTATCGTTATCATCAGCGCGGTGGCGGTTTTTTCTTCCTTGCAGATGTTTACCAGCACTACTTCCGCGGAAGTGCGCCAGATCGCCGGCGATATGATGGCGATAAGGCAAACTGCGATTAATGACCATCAGAACTATTGCGTGAGTTTTAACGCATTCAACTACACCATATATAATAACAGTTGTCCCGGCCTTGCGGCCAATCTTACGGAGCGCCGGGCGATTTCGTCGTCATTTGTGGCATTTTACAATACGGCGGCTACTCCTGATCGCTGGGATCCGATATCTACCCCGATTAATATTACTTTTAACGCGTTTAGCAGTACGACCTTTGGCGGTACAATCGGCTGTCCGGGTGCGGCTACGACATGCAATGTGACTATCCACTACGGCGAGGAAGGCAAAACGATTAATTTTAACGAAGATACCGGGTATATTAACGTAACGCTCTAACCGGAAAAATGCATTTGATATTTGGCCGCTCGCCTCTCGGCGCTCGCCTCACGGCGAAGCCGCGGGAAGCCGAGGGCCGGCATTTTTCCGGTTCAACAGGGAGATCGCGCGTGTTTATTAAAACAATCTGCCGTTTCATAAAAAGCCTGAGTTTGATCGAAGTATGCGTGGCGATCGCTCTATTGGCCATGGTGTTAGGCAGTATGGTCAGCCTTTTTGGCCAGGGGTTTATGGCCGGTAAAAAAACTAAGGACAAAGCTATCGTCTATAATTTATTAAGAGAAGAATTGGAGAATAAAAGTACCAAGAGCCTGTTTCCCTTGACTTCTTCGGACAACATAAGTTGGGGCAATGTAACCGGTTTTCCCGGGTTCGCGCGACAGGTCAATTGCAGCGCCTACCCCGGCTACCCCAGTAATTTATCCATGATTAACGTTACAGTCGGGTGGGAGTGTAACGCGACCGGAGGAAACTGTAGTAAAAATATGACGGTAAGAACGCTTCAGGCCATCTATTGAGTCATTTAATGAGACTTCACCGATAATGAAACTTGCCCGGTACTCCGGGCTTAGTTGAATTATCAAGCGCGAAGCGCTCGCCTCGCTTCGCGAGTCGAAGCGGGCGCCGGACGAGGCGGTAGTCGAATTATCCCTGAAGGGGGTTTGTTGCGCAAAAAATGAAGGGCATCCGCTGGCGCGGATGAGTAAAGAGGGGAGAGAAAGAATTAAGAATAATATGCAGAAAAAAAGAATACAAAGATCAAGGGCGGGGTTTACGCTCGTCGAAATAATTATAGCGATGACGGTATTTGCCATTATTATGACCAGCGCGAGCTCGGTTTTTTACCTTATGCATGATTCCTGGCGCCGGCAAAAAAATATCTGGGATATGCTTAATGACGCGCAATGGGCGATGGAGTTTATGGCCAATGAGATAAGAAGCGGCAGCGCGGATACGGTAGTTAATGAAACTTGCAGCGGTTCGCCGTGCAGTGGTTCGCAGAAAGCAGTAAACATAAAGTTTGTTGCGTATCCCGGCGGCAATACGGTGAGATATTGGAGGGGCGACGGAACTGTGTTGGGTGAGGCTAACGTTCTATACAGAGGTATCGGAAATAATTTTAATAATGCCGTGGCCAACGCAGACATGATGGCGCGGTTTATCGCCAATGATGCCAGCAACGGTTCGGCATACGACGTATTCAGCCCGCAAGGTTCCGGCGGGATCTATACGATTACTTTAGTGACAAGGCCAAAACCTAATAAATTGGATGCCAAGGGTAACCGCAGTTTTACTTTAAGAACACAAATCAGGCCGAGGAATTAAGATGAAAAAATGCCAGGTTCTACTCTTTGTTTTTCTCCTTATTTCCATTGTTTCGATTTTGGGCGTTGGTTTGGCTAACATGTGGCAGGCGCAATTTACCACGCAAGGTTTTAACAAGGACAGCCTCACCGCTTTTTATCTGGCTCAAGCCGGCCTGGAAAAAGGTAAGGCGTGGGTAAAGGATCATCGAGGCGTTGTTTCTAATTCTAGCGTGTGGGATAGTAATATTACCGGCGGCCGGTTTAGGTTCGACGTAACCACACCAGTCAGCAATAGGCTGGTTATAGGAACGGGCCAGGCTAATGATAGTTCCGGCAGGATTTTAGCGCAAAGGATGGTAAACGCGACGGTAAATCTCGGTGCTTCCTCTCCAAATGAAGCGGTTGTGGGCGGTTCTTGGCAGGAACAATAACGAGAATAGACTAAACAACGTAGACAAGACGTTCTATTCAACCCCATATATTACAATCCATTACCATATATTGGTAGAGCTTGAACAACCAGAAATAATTTCTTCGGTTATGTCCGGCATCGCCCGCGCTTATTCTTGTTACCACCATAGAGCGCATAAGACCGCAGGATACCTCTGGCAAGGAAGATTTAAAAGCCAGCCAATAGAACAGGAGTTATATTTATCAGCCTGCGGCAGATATATTGAACGCAATCCAGTCAAAGTTTCGATTGTTTCTAACGCATGGGAATACGATTATTCCAGCGCAAAGTTTTATGTATTGGGTCAGACTGATAGTTTAACTACCCAAAATCCGTTATTTGAAGTTTTGCCGATACTCCTGAAAGCCGGCAGGAATACTATAAGGAATATTTACAAACATTTAATAAAGAAGAAGACGGTTACTTTGAGAACCTTGAATATCCTTGCGGATCAGTTGAATTTATAAAACGTTTGTATAAAGAAAAAGGACATTTCTTTCCCAGAAGACAAGGAAGAATACGAAATAATTGATTTGCAATATACTGGTTGCTAAGGGGTTGAATAGAACGTCTTGTTATGAAGGAATTATTGGAAAAATCGAAAAGAATTTATCTTATTTTTGAAAAATAAAGTATAATAAACTATATGTCACAGCGATACGCTTATACCGCTAAGGATATGAGAGGAAAAATCATTAAAGGCTTTTTAAACGCCGAAACGGAAGTGGATTTGTCCAATAAAATCTCCAACATGGGCTATTTTATGACCGGTTTTAAATTAGCCCAGGGCGGTGACGTTCAATCCGCCCGGTTTAAGACTTATCGGATGAATTCCCGGGAAGTGCTTCAGTTTACCTTTCAGCTGAATACTCTGATTGACGCCGGTTTGCCGTTGTTGGAAGGGCTGAGGGATTTAGTGCAATCCACGTCCGAAGAACGAGTAAAGAGAGTTCTTGAGGATATCCGTTACCGTATCGAAAGCGGAGGCTCTTTAAAAGACTCGCTCAGCTTGCACCCGCATAGTTTCAGCAAACTTTATACAGCGATTGTCGGCGCCGGCGAAGCCACCGGTAAATTGCCCCAGGCTTTAAACGATTTGTCGGATCTTCTGGAATGGCAGATGGAGTTAGGAGCGAAAATCAAAGAAGCCGCCACGTACCCGGTTATATTATTTACCGTTATGATCGGGGTAGTCACGATACTGGTGGTAAAAGTCATCCCGATGTTTAAGCCTATTTTTGACCAGGCGGATGTGGCATTACCCTTGCCGACCCAGTTTCTTCTGAACTTCAGCGAAGTGATGCGCACGCGGTGGTATTATTTTATCGCCGTCGGCGCGGCTATTTTCGGCGCTTCGGTGGTATTAAAAACTTTCGAAAAGGGCCGTTTTCTTTTGGATACCATAAAATTAAAGCTTCCTCTTTTCGGAGGGCTTATCCGCAAAATCGCCCTTTCCCGTTTTACCCATACTTTCGCTTTATGTTTTCGCGCGGGGATTAACTTGCTCAGTTGTCTTGATATTTCCAAAGATACCTGCTCTAATTTACGTATCGAAAAGGCGATAGGCAAAGCGAGGGATTCGGTCAACGTGGGAGAAAAATTAGCCGGTTCTTTGCAGGCGACCGGCGAATTTCCCGTGATGGTCGTCCGGATGATCGGCGTAGGCGAGCAATCCGGCGCGTTGGTCAATACTTTGACTAAAGTCGCCGGTTTTTACGACAAGGAAGTAGCGTCGACCATAAAAAAAATATTTTCCTTATTTGAGCCGATCATGATTGTGATTATGGGCGTAATCGTGGGTGGTATAGCTTTTGCCATATTTTTACCGATTTTCAAAATGTCGCAGATGGTGGGTGGATAACTTAAAAAAATAAGGTTAGGGTTAAGGCTACGAAGCCGGTGTGGGTAAAGGCAATGGTCAAGGCTGGCGCAAATTTAATAAAGCCATAACCTTAGCCATAACCCATACGGGTTTCTTTACCATTGCCCCGGCCGTTTTTAATTAAAACATTATGCCTTCATACATCGGAATAGATATCGGCACGCGCTATGTAAAAGTTGTTCAACTGGAAGTTGACAAGAAAAAATATTTTTTGAAGAACGCTTTTCTCTTTCCTTCTCCGTATGCTAAAGGCACGACCGGCAAAACAATCGAACCGAAAGAGTTTTTTTCCAAAATTACCGGGATTATTCCCGAAAAAGTTATCAGAAGCTCTTCCCTCGGCGTGAATATCCCTTCTTCTTTGATTAATGTCGCGGTGGTCAACCTTCCCCGGATGTCCCATAAAGAACTCGAAATAGCGGCAATCGCGGAGGCAAAGCGCAAGATTGTTCCCACCCCGGGGCCCAACAGTATTTTTGAATACATGAATTTAGGGGAAGTTGCCGTTGACAAAGTGGCACAGGCGGAAGTCCTGGTAATAAAAACAGAAAAAAGCTATATCGAAGAAGTTTTGAATGTCTTTAATACGCTGGGCGATACCTACCTTTCCCTGATCAGCCCCAATTGTTACACCGCGCTTAATTTTTTTCCTCAAACCTCGCCGGTATATCAGGAGGATGCCGCCTTTGTCAATCTTGGTTATGATTCTATCGATATTACTATCGCTAAAAAAGGTAATTTGAATTTTTATCGCAATATTAAACTCGGCTTGAAGGATATCGTCGCCCATATCGCGGCGCCTTTAAATATAAATAACGAGGAAGCCGAAAAAATAATACTGAGCGACGGCGTTCCCGCCGTCGAGCTCGATATTAAAGATAAAGTCAGGGTAGCGGAAGAAATAATGCGGCAAAAATATGAGGTGGACAATGCCGCTTCGCCGGCCGGAATCAACCTTCTGGAATTGCGGATGCTCTGGGAAACGGAAATTGAAAGGATCGCGCAAGAAGTAAGGCGGACCCTTATCTATTATAAAGAACAAACCAAAGGCGGAAGGGTTGATAATTTTCTTTTCTTCGGCGGCGGTTCAAAAATAAAAGGCCTGGTTAATGTTTTAGCCGACAGCGTAGGTGGAAAATGCGAGACAATCTCACCGTTCCAGCGGTTTGAGCTGAGCGAACAGCAAAAACGGGACCTACAGGAAAAAGATACTTTATTCGCGAGCGCCGCGGCAATGGTATTAACCCTTCTTCTGGTCGGCAAAAAAGAACGAGTCATCAATTTTTTACCGCCGGCGCTTAAAAAACGTAAACTTTTTATCAAGCAGCAGGTTACCTGGATAACTTTGATTGTGGTCGCTACCTCTGTTTTATTCCTGGCCTGGTTGAATATTCTTATCGCCAATAATATTCTTAGCCGGTCGATTGAAAGAATAAATAACGAAATGAAAAAAAGCGAGGACGTGATAAAAAGGCTTGATGAATTACGCTCGGCAAAAGATAATATCGAAAAAAAATCGTCAAGAGTCGGCGATATAATCGCTAAAAAAATAGATACGGCGGCAATTTTGGAGGAAATAAGCCGCATTGTTCCTTCCGAAAACCTGATTCATAATTTTTCTTTGGACGCAGCGGCGGCCCCGGGGAAAGAAGCCACGGCCGTCAAATATAAGATGTCCCTGGATGTTTCTTGCGTCGCTGATTACGAAGAAGCGCAGAAAATATCGGCCAAGCTGCAGAGCATGCTATCCGCGAGCAATTATTTTAAAAATGTAATATTGAATTTTCCCGAATTGGAAAGGATGAGTTTAATCGTTATTAAAAACAACGATGATGTCGCGTTGACGGAAAAGAAAGAGAGAAGTTTTAGCTTAAGCGCCGATATCGCGAAAGGGGATAAGGGTGTTGCCCCATGAAAAGCTTTAAACAAATACTGATCATTGCCGGTTTGTTCTTTTTGGTATTCGGCGTCTTATTTTTTATGGAGTTTCGCAAAAATTCAAATTTAAAAGCAGAGCTTGAGACAAAAACCGCCAGGATCGTTGAAGCCAAAGAGGCCAAAAGTAAAACAGAAAAACTACAATCGGAAATTTCCGAACTTCACAACATCATGGTCAGGATAGAAGAAAAAATTCCGCAGGATGAAGGTATACCTTTAGATTTGATGAGAAAAATTTCCCTTTTGGCCGATAATCTTGGTTTTAAGAAAATAGAGTACCAATATCTTGCGAAAAGCGGAGGTATAACGCAGGTCAAGGTAAGCGCCGGGAATGACTTGGTTCCTTCTGCCGGTTCGGAGGCTAAGCCTTTACGCATCGCGATGAGTTTTGAATGCCAGTTCACCAAGCTGGCCGTTTTTTTAAGAAATATTTCAAAACTGGAACGGCTGGTTTTGCTCGAAAAATTAACCGTGGCGCGTGTGCCGGAGATAAACCCGCGCCAAAGGGTGAGCCTGGAATTGACGACGTATACGTTTGTGAATAAATAATTTTCACTGGATAAGTTTCTCCGGGTGAAAACTATTTTGGATAGAGATAAATTGCAATATAGAAATCACCAATGAAGCATTTTTCCGGTTAGGGTGATTTTTATTAATGAGACTTCACCAAGCACGATCCCGAAGGGCGAAGTGGGAGGTGGTAGTCGAATTATTGCGCAGCAAAAAATAAAAATATGGGCGACCAAATAAATATTTTTGAAAATATTCTGCAGTATTATCTACGAATAAGTTTAGCCTTGCGCTTTGATATTTGCACCTGTCCCCGGTGCCGGGAAGCGATGATGAAATGCCTTTTGTCTAAATTTACGCCGGTATATATCGATCCTCATAGCTCCGACTTGCGAACAGCCGAGCGCGAAATTGTAAAGAAGCATTGGCAGCTTATCTTCGACGAAGTTACCAAGGCGTTGGAATATGTAAGCAAAAATCCGCCGCACGCCGCCGATGATAATAAGGAAGAAGCATTTGCTAATTTACTTCTTAAAATAAAAGAAGACCGCGGCGTAGATTTCACCTGGTATCATCCCGCGCTGTTAAAAAGAAGAATCGCCCTGCGGTTGATCGCGAAAAAAGTAGATTCATATATTGAATACCGCAAGGTTTTAGCCAATGACCCCGTCGAATATGAAAAACTTTTCGAAGTTCTTACCATCAACGTATCGGAATTTTTCAGGGATATCGAGGTGTGGGCAACAATTAAAATAATTTTAGAGGCGATGGTCGAAGAAAACAGCGCAAAAGGCGAGCCGATTGTTATCTGGAGTGCCGGTTGCGCCTTGGGTGAAGAGCCGTATTCTTTAGCCATCCTTTGCCGCCAGATCGGCCAGATCGGCGTTCCGGTTAAGATTTATGCTACCGATATTGATAAAGATTGTTTGCAGAGAGCGCAGCAGGGGTGTTATGACGCTTTGGGAATCGATAAAACGCAGAATATCCTTAAAAATTATTTTAGTTTCGATTTTTTAGATTATTTCGAAAAAAAGGATAATAAGTATTGGATAAAAGATGAAATTAAAAAGATGGTGGAATTTTCTTATCTTGATTTGACCGGCAAGGATTATCTGCACGACATCAATCTTATCATATGCCGGAATGTATTTATCTATTTTACCAAACCGTTGCAGGAGAAGATTCTCGACCAGTTTTACCACTCGCTTGCGGATAAGGGGTATTTAATCATCGGCAAGAACGAAACTCTGGTTTACGAAGCCAGGCTTGTTTTTAAAGAGATAGATCTTCACGGCCGAGTTTACCAGAAGATAAAAATATAATGAGACTTAGATTTTCTTTCCGCCTGTGGCGGAACTTCGCTTGCGCTACGCAAGCTCGAAGAGCGAAGAGAAAATCTGTAGCCGAATTTCCCGCCTGCATTTCACTCGGCGGGATTCCGCTTCCTTGATATAGCCATTATAGGGAGGCGGTAAACCCCCAAAAGGGGTAATGAGCTCGAGGCTTAGTTTTATTATCCGTAATGGTAAAATAATCCTTGATGTATTCAAGGTATGCTATAAAATAATTTAGTAAAAAAGTTTTGGTGCCGGTTTATCCATGCACCAGAAGACTGCGCTTGTTCACCGCTGATAGCGGGATGCCGCCAAGGGCGGTAGGGCTTCATTTGTCTAAATATTTGCAATTTTTCGTAATCGGTTATCCGCGCGGCGGTAAATTTTTTGTTCTGCAAAAAATTTACCGAACGGGTAATTTTTTATTTTTTGCGAAACGAAAAGTAAAAATAAAAAAGGGGTTATGATGGGCACAAAAAAACGTATTTTAATAGTTGATGATGCTTTGTTCATGCGGAATTTGCTGCGCGATTCGCTGGTTAGATCGGGTTTTGAGATATGTGGCGAGGCGTCGAACGCTTTAGAAGGCGTAGAGAAGTTTAAAGAACTAAAACCTGATTTGGTTACTTTGGATATTGTGATGCCGAAAATGGAAGAAATTGACGGTATCAGCGCGGTGAAAGAAATAATCAACCTTGATCCCGGGGCAAAAGTTATTGTGATTTCTGCTTTAGCCGAGCGTAAACTCGTGCAGCAGGCTTTGATTTACGGCGCCAAAGATTTTATCGCTAAACCGTTTACCTGCGAAAAATTATTAGGCGTAGTAAGAAAAGTCCTGGGAGAATAGGCGATGGGTGACAACGATTTTGGCCTCAGCGATGAAAGGAAAGATGCCTTAAGGGAAATCGGCAATATTTGCGCCGGGAATGCCGCTACGGCAATCTCTCAGTTAGTTAATAAAAAAATAGAAATCAATGTTCCCGATGTCCTTTTTATTCCCATCGAAGATGTACCTAAAATCGTAGGCGAAGATGCTTTGGTCGTGGGGCTGGCGATAAGGATATTGGGTGATTTTCCCAGTTTTATTTTACTGGTTTTTTCTCAAAAGGACGCGTTGGAATTAGCTTCGTTGTTAACCGGAAAAAAACTTTGCGAATCAATGGTGATAACGGAAATGGAACGTTCCGCGCTTAAGGAACTGGGCATGATTTTAGCCAACGCCTATTTGCAAACTTTAGCGGTTTTTGTTAATTGGGGCCTTGTTCCTACCGTTCCCCAGATCATCGAAGACATGGCGGAAGCCCTGATTGATTATATCCTTATCGAGATCAGCGATGTTTCCCGGTATGCCTTGCTTATAAAATCAGAATTCAGGGAAGTTTCAACCAAAGTAACCGGGCATTTTTTCTTAATCCCCAATCCCGAAGGACTCCAGGTTATTCTTAAGGCTACGGAGTTTTAATGAGGCTTAGATTTTCTCCCCGCTAAAGCGGGGCTTCACTTACGTTTCGTAAGCTCGAGGCGCAGAAAAAATCTGTGGATTAATTACCTATGGATAAAAGCTATCGTGATTTATTTTTTGGTGAAGCGCAGGAATACTTACGGGAGATAAATCGAGCTTTAGTCAAGCTGGAGAAGGAACCCGCTGATTTAGAATCGATGAATATTATTTTCCGCCTTACTCATACGCTTAAAGGTATGGCGGCAACCATGGGTTATAAAGAACTTGCCGAATTCGCCCACCAGTTAGAAAACGCTTTTGATAAATTTCGCTCCGGCAAAATCGATTTTAACCTCGAAGTAATGGATGTAATTTTCGAAAGCATAGATGCTTTCGCGGCTTTGGTCGATGATTTCCGGGAGAACCGGCCGTTTTCCATCGATACCGCGCTTTATGTAAGCAAGATAGAAAAGATTATTGCCCGGGAAAATAAAGGAAAAGTTATCGAAGTAAAGAAAATTGAAGAAGATATTAAAATCGATATAGGTCTTATCGATAAGTTTAAAGAAGAAGGCTGCGAGGTATTGCGTGTAGCTGTTGTCCTGGCCAAAGATTGTTTTATGAAAGGGGTGAGGGCATTCTTAGTGCTGGAACGGTCGCGGAAAATGGGGACGGTGGTAAAAAGTTTTCCCGGCGAAGCAGAATTAAAAGAGGAAGAGTTTGACTATTCTTTTGAATTTATTCTGGCTACCCGCGAGAGCCGCGAAGCTGTCCAGAAGGAGCTTTTTAAAATAATCGAAATAGAAAAAGTGGATATTTCTATTTTCGATTTAACCGGCCTGGATAAATTTGAAAAAAAAGTTAAGACCAATGTACCATACTTAAAAAAGATTCAAAGTATGCGTATTCCGGTAGAAAGACTGGATAAAATCATGAATTTAATGGGTGAACTGGCCATCGCAAAGAGCAGGCTCGTGCAGACGATGCAGGCCAAGGATTACGTCGCCTTGGAAGAGACCGGTTATATTTTTGAAAGGCTTGTGCCGGGCTTGCAGGACGAACTTTTAAAACTCAGGTTGCTGCCTATTTCTTATATATTAGATAATTTTCCCCGCGTGGTGAGAGATTTGTCGAGAAGCGAAGGCAAGGAGATCGATTTAAAAATAATCGGCAGCGAAATAGAACTTGACCGGGTAATTCTTGACGATATCGGTGATCCGCTTATCCATATTATTAGGAATTCCGTAGACCATGGGATAGAGCTGCCTGACGAGAGGATAAAAAGCGGAAAGCCGCGCCACGGGAAAATATCGATAAAAGTTTCCCGCGAAAAAGGACATATTATCCTGGAAATAGCCGATGATGGTAAGGGTATAGATTTTGATAAAGTGGTCAAAAGGGCGTTGAGCAAAAATTTAATAAAATTAGAAGAAACGATTAATATAGATTCCGCAAAAATTTTTGATATTCTGGCTGCCCCCGGTTTTTCCACAAAAGAAGAAGTAACAGAACTATCAGGCCGGGGCGTAGGCCTTGATGTGGTTAAGAATACTATAGAATCTTTGGGCGGGAGGGTAGAGCTGGAAAGTGAATTGGGCAAAGGCACCAAATTTGTTTTAACGCTGCCTCTTACGCTTGCCATTATTAAGGCGATGCTGGTTTCCGTGGGGGAGCAGATCTACGCGATTCCCCTGATGAATATAAGAGAAACGGTAAAAATCAACAAAAATGATATCAAATTAGTCAAAGATTTGGAAGTTATACGTATACGCGATGAAGTTATACCCGTGATACGCCTGAGCAAAGAGTTGAATATAAAATCTTTTAAAGATGCAAGCGCGGCGATTTCCGTGGTGATCGTTGAGGGAAGGATCAAGAATATAGGTTTTGTCGTCGACAATGTCCTGAGCGAACAGGATATTGTAGTCAAGCCTTTAAGCTCGTTTATAAAAAAGGTTAAAGGGATCACCGGCGCGACGATTTTAGGCGACGGCGGCGTGGCTCTGATTCTCGATGTCGCCAGCATAAGATAATGAGACTTCGCCGAATCCAAGCGCGAAGCGCGCCGGACGAGGCGGTAGTCGAATTACCCCGAAGCGTTAGCGAGGGGTAATGAGCTTGAGGTTTGACCGAACTCAAGCGCGAAGCGCGCGATGCGAGAGGGCGTAGCCGGATTTCCCGCCTATTCTTTGGCGTCCCGCCCCCTTAATATTGCTCATTGAGGCGGGATTCCGCAGAAGACAATTTGTCTGCATGCGGAAGGATCCCGCTTCCTTAGATATAATTATCCAGGGAGGCGGTGAACCCCTGAAGCGAAGAGGTCTGAGGCTTCGCCGAATAACAAAACTTGTCCGATACTTCGGGCTTAGTTTCATTACCCCTAAGGGGGTAAATATTTTTGTTGACGTAAGGAGAGATAAAAATTATAGTATAGAGATAGCAAGGAGGAAGACGATGAGCATGCATAATTATATGGAAGATATAGTAGGGGAAACGTTGGATATTTTGCTTTCGGAAAGAGACGATTTATGTAAATGCGACAAATGTAAATTGGATATTGCCGCCATGGCCTTAAATAAACTTTCGCCGAAATATGTTGTTACTTCTAAGGGCAGGGTATATACTAAGCTTAATGAATTAGAGTTTCAGCATCGAGCCGATATATTAAAAGAGGTTACTAAAGCAATTGAATTTGTCAGGGTAAACCTTAAGCATTAATCCGAAAGATGACAAAACTGGATACTCGGCGCCCAATGCCGGAGGATGAGGTAGATTTATTTCTGGCTTTTGCGCAAAACGAATACCGGTTAGATTTAAGTTTTTATCGTAAAACATTCCTGGGGCGACGGATTAACGTCCGGATGGATGCGGTAGAAGTAAATAATTTGACGGAGTATCTTAACTTATTAAAAAAAGATACCCAAGAGTGGAAGAAGTTTCTGGATAATTTAAGCATAAATGTTTCGGAGTTTTTCAGGGATCCGGAAGTTTTTTCTTACTTCAAAGATAATTGTTTACCGGGCATTTTCAAAAATAAAGAGGAAACGGGTTTTAAGCGTATACACTGCTGGTCGTGCGGCTGTTCTTGCGGCGAGGAAACTTATTCTTTGGCGATAATGTTCCGGGAATATTCAGGAAGAAAGAATAGAGATTTTTTTATAAAGGTATCAGGCACGGACGTCGACCAGGATGCTTTGACTAAAGCCAAAGAAGCAAAGTACCGGCAGCAATCCCTGGGAAAAGTCACCCCGGTGATACTCGAAAAATATTTCGATAATTTAGGTAACGATATTTATCAGGTGAAAAAGGAAATCAGGGAGAGCGTTGATTTTAAAACGCACAATTTACTTACCGATAATTTGATACCGAACGTAGATATAATTTTTTTCAGGAATGTCCGGATATACTTTAACGAAAATAAGGCAGGAAAAATACTCTTAAAGATTTATGAGTCGTTGAGAAAAAACGGATATCTGGTATTGGGAAAAGTCGAGACCCTGGGTTCTTTAAAAAATCTTTTCGAGCCGGTAAGCATCAATAATAAAATATTCAGAAAAATTTAATGAGCACATTGTTTTTTCGAGTGTACTCACGAAGAAAAAACAATAGTGCGAATTACCCCCGAAGGGGGTAATTAAGTCAGGCTTGGATTTTCTCCCCGTTTAAAGCGGGGAAAAACAATAGTGCGAATCAATCAAACTAAGTCTTGCCGAATGCGGCAGGCCAAGTTTTATTGCCTGAGCGACGAGGCGAAGGGTGATGAGCTTGAGATTTCGCGCGGCAGGCAGGTTGAATCCAGGAATAATAATTGGGATTGGGTTGAGTTGCTCGGAAACTAAGACAGAAGGAGGTTGAAACATGGCGGCAAGAATTTTAATCGTAGATGATGCTTTGTTCATGCGCAGGATGCTGGCGGATATTTTGAAGAAGGAAGGCTTCGAAGTTTGCGGCGAAGCCGAGAATGGAAAAGAAGCAGTAGACAAGTACAAGGAGTTAAAGCCGGAATTGGTGACGATGGATATTGTAATGCCTAAGATGGAAGAGATCGACGGCGTAGCGGCAGTTAAAGAAATAATCAAGATAGACCCCCAGGCTAAAATCATCATGGTATCCGCGATGGGCCAGCACGCGCTGGTAGTTGAAGCCATCCAGGCCGGCGCCAAGGATTTTATCGTAAAGCCGTTTCAGCCTTCAAGGGTAATCGAAGCGATACGCAGAATATTAGGAGAAGGATAATATAAAGGCGCTATTATTTATGGAAGTTAGCGGTGAAATCATTGAGGTAGGTATCGCTGATTTTAAGATTGCGTCCAGCCCCGGCAGCTTGGTAACGCGGGGATTAGGCTCTTGCTTGGGTATTGCCATCTATGAGCCTTATAAGAAAATAGGCGCTTTGGCTCACCCCATGTTGTCTTGTCAGGAACATTCTAAGATCAGAAACAACCCCGCCAAATTTGTGGATTCATCCATAAGGACAATCATCGAAGAATTTAAACAAAGAGATTGTTCGGTTGTTAATCTCGTCGCGAAGATTTTCGGCGGAGCGCACGTATTCAATTTCCTTTCTAATGACAGCGTTTTTAATATCGGAGCCAGAAATATAGAAATGGCGCGTGAGGTGTTTGCTTCTTATAAGTTGAAAATTTTAGCCGAAGATGTCGGCAGTAATTACGGACGGACGATAACTTTTAATCTGGAAACGGGCAGAGTCTTTGTAAAAACTATGTTTTACGGCGAGCGCGAAGTCTAATATGGCGAAAATAAAAGTTTTTATCGTAGAAGATTCTATATTGATGCAAAAAATAATCGTTGATATTTTGTCCGGTGATCCGGATATCGCGATTGTGGGAACGGCCAAATTCGGCAAGGACGCTCTGGAGAATATTCCCAAACTGAAGCCGGATATTGTTACGCTTGACCTTAACTTACCCGATATCGATGGGTTGCAGGTTTTGAGGAAATTAATGGTGGTTTTTCCGGTGAGAGTAATCATGTTTTCCGCGTATACGCAAAAGGGGGCGGAAATAACGATGAAAGCGTTGGAGTTGGGCGCTTTAGATTTTATCCCTAAGCCTTCCGGCGAAACTTCTTTGAACCTTTATAATTTTAAGGATGAAATCATTTCCAAGATAAAAATGGCGGCGACGATAGATTTAAGCAAGCGCGTTTTTCCAAAAGAAACATTGCTGTCGAGTAAAGAAACAGCGATAAAAAATATAATAATTATCGGCGCATCTACCGGCGGCCCCAAGGCGATCATTGATTTAATGACTGGTATGCCTAAAGATATAAATGGGGCTATTTTAATCGTGCAGCATATGCCCAGCGGCTTCACCCGTAGTTTCGCCGAAAGGATATCATGGCACGCGGGTATTAAAACGAAAGAAGCCGAAGACGGCGATCAACTCATCAACGGCGCCGCTTATATCGCGCCCAGCGGGTATCATATGGTTTTAGAGAAGTCCGCCCATGTTAAAAAAGGGTATTTGCTCCGGCTTGATGAAACGCCTCTGGTGAATTATGTGAGGCCGGCGGTAGACGTTACCTTGTTTTCGGCAGCGGAAACGTTTGAGGGCGGCGTAATGCTGGGGGTTATTTTAACCGGGATGGGTAAAGATGGTTTAGAGGGGGTAAAGAAAATAAAAGATAAAGGAGGTAAAGTAATCGCTCAGGATGAGGCAAGTTGTATTGTTTATGGTATGCCCCGGGCCATCGTAAGCGAAGGTTTGGCAGACGATGTGTTGCCTTTGAATAAAATTGCCAAAAAAATAGTAGAATATATAAATTATGGATAAAGGTAAAAGGCTGTCTTTGACCAGTCTGGATTTGTTAAAAGAAATAGGAACAATCGGCGCGGGCCGGGCCGCTACGGCTTTGGCGGAACTCTTGAATTGTAAGGTAGAAATTTCTTTACCGGAGACAAAAATCGTGCCCTTAGAATCGCTGGACAGGATTCTGGGTAATCCCGAAGACATATTTTTCGTTCTCGATATAGGCTTGGAAGGCGATATTGGAGGAAGAACATTTTTTCTTCTTCCGCCCAACGAAGCAAAAATTCTGGGCAGCACTTTATTAGGTAAAAATCCCCAGGAGATAGATACGGATGACCTTCTTTTTCAATCATCTTTAAAAGAAATGGTTAATATCGTGACCGGCGCTTATATGAATGCCCTCAGCGATATGACGGGATTGACCATTATGTACAGCGTGCCTTCTTTAGCGATCGATATGATCGGCGCCCTCCTTGATTTCTTTTTTATTCAAATCGCGCAATATAGCGATGAGGCTATTTTTATCAAAACGGAGTTGAAAGTTAAAAATATCAATTTTGCCGGGTTTTTCTTACTGTTTTTCGATCTGGAGTCCCTGCGTAAATTATTTTCAACCTTAGGATATAAAGAGGCTTAGACAAAACCCAAAAATGCGTTTGAACGAGGCAAGGAAGGGGATAAATAAGTTGCTCTTTGCTCTGGGCAAACGCATTTTTTGGTTAGGGATAATTTTATGGTGAAACTGAAATTTAACATCAGAGAAAAATTTATGTTTTTTATCGTAGGGGCTTTACTTTTTTTGGGCCTGATGTTAACTTCGGTTTCTCTCTGGCAGCAGAAAAATATATTTTCGAAGATATCAGGGCAAAAAAGTTTATCGCTTTGCAAAAACATTGCCTCCGGCAGTATTCTAGGCATTCTTCTTAAAGATAAAAGCGGATTGCAGAAAATTGTTGATGAGGCAATCGAGGAGAAGAGCGCTGCCTATCTCATAATTTCAAGCGCTCAAGGGGAAACGTTTGCCCAGAATAAAAGCGATAAAATTGATATTCCTTTAGCCGTAGAAAAGGCGGCGCTGGCGGCGCCGGAAGCGATAACCGCCTCTTTTCGCTCCGGCGGCGAAAATTTTTATGAATTTGCCGTTCCGGTGGTCATGCCTGAGGAAACACGCCGAAGGGTTACGCGGTTTTTCTTAATGAGGGAGTCGGTTAAGAAAAACCTTAAGACGGAAAGGATCGGCTTGGTGCGAATGGGGCTATCTTCGCGCGAGGCTGATCGAAAAACAATTCAATTCGGTTTGGTCAATATATTATTGATGCTTTTTATTATCGGCGCGTGCGCTTTCGCCGCGCCTTATTTTCTTTACCGGGTCATTACCGGGCCGCTTGATAATTTGACCAACGCCGCCAGGACGGCCGCCGAAAGCGGCGACCTTACGCAATTAGCCAAAGGATCATCTGATAAAGACGAGGTGGGTTCCTTAATCTCGGCGTTTAATAAAATGATGGAGAACCTGGGGCTTATTGTTTCGGAGGTAAAAAGCGCTTCCGATAGAGTTAACGCCCTGGCGCAAGGATTATCCAGCTCAACGGAAGAGATGAACGCTTCTACCCAGGAGGTATCTTTTACCATCCAGCAGATAACAAAAGGAGTAGTGGCCCAAGCGCAGCGTACGGAGGATACTTCCCATATTATCGAAAAGATGATTGTTTCCGTAAAGCAGGTTGCCGCGAATGCTAATGAAGGTACGAAGGCGTCGAGGGAGACCGCGGAGCTGGCCAGGGAAGGGGTGGGCAACTCCCGGCAAGCGGTGGAAAAAACCAAACAGATCAATGATGTCGCTAATGGCATTGCTATGATGGTGGGCAAGCTCGGCGAACGGTCACAGGAAATCGGCAGGATCGTCGAGGTGATTACGACCATCGCCGATCAAACGAATCTTTTGGCGCTTAATGCCGCTATCGAGGCGGCGCGGGCCGGAGAAGCCGGCCGGGGGTTTGCGGTAGTCGCCGAAGAAGTTAAGCGCTTGGCGGAAAATTCCGCTCAGGCCGCGGAACAAATAGGCGGTTTAATCCGTTCCATCCAATTGGAAACATCTCAGGCGGTTAAGTCGGCTAAAAATGTTTCTAAAGAAGTGGAAGAAGGCAGGTTGATTATCGATAAAGTGCGACAGGCTTTGGATAAGATTTTAAAAGCGGCGGAAACAGCCGCTATCGAAGTTGAGCAAATTGCCGCCGCCGCGGCGTTACAGCTGGTAAATGTTCAAGAAGTAAATAAGGCAGTCGATGAAGTCGCCAATATCGCCAATGATTCTTCCGCTTCGGTGGAGCGGACTTCCAGTTTTGTTGAGGAAATGACCGCGAGCATGCAAGAGATGTCGGCAAGCGCGCAGGAGTTGGCGACGATGGCATCCGGTTTGCAAGAACTGGCGGGAAAATTTAAGGTAAGAGGGTAGTTAAATTAAAAAACGGTTAGGGCAATGGCAACGAAGCCAGTATGGGCCAGGGTTAAGGTTATGGCTTCAAAAAATTTGCATCAGCCTTTGCCTTTGCCCAAACCGGCTTCGTAACCTTAGCCTTAGCCGAATTTAAATTAATATTGTGTTTTTTAACGCTATCGTCATTATACGGGGGTGGCAATATGGCGGATACGTCTAAACAGAAAGAATTACAATTGGTGATATTCAAGGTAGGAGAAGAAGAGTTTGGCGTAGAGATAAGCCAGGTGCGGGAAATCGTCAGATTTATTCATATTACGCCGGTTCCCCGGGCTTTGTCTTTTGTGGAGGGCGTGGTGAATCTGCGCGGCCAAATCCTGGCGGTAATTGATTTAGCGAGGCGTTTGAATTTAAAAGCAAACCCGCGTTCCGACAAAACCAGGATTGTCGTCGTAGAAATAGAAGGTAGTACCATTGGCATGATTGTCGATGAGGTAGCGGAAGTTTTGCGGCTGGATACGGAACATATCGATAAGACTCCGGAATTAATCGCGGGAGAATTCCAGCAGCAATACTTGAAAGGGGTGGGAAAATTAGAAAACCGCCTGATTATTTTAATCGATTTAGCCAAAATTTTCTCTTCTGAGGAAGTAGAAGACATAAAGAATGTCCAAACCGCGGAAGAAAAATAATTAGTTTTCGCTGGAAGCGAAAACCAATTATTCCCCACGATATATAGTGGTAGTATTAAATTTTTATACTACCCCTTGATTATTTTGAAAAATGTGGTATATTCTAATTAGTTTTCGCGACAAAACGTGCCACGAAAACTAATTAGCGGGAAAGTAAAAATAATCATGAAATCCGAAATTCGCGATAGATTCGGGATTCGGATTTAAATAACAAATGTATTATGGGAAGAGTACGGGAAGGAGGGCAAAACATGGACGAAGGCAGAAGATTTAACCGCGTTTGTTTCCAGGAGCATAGAAAAGGAACAATTTTATACGCCGACCAAAGAGACGAGGTCAATATTCTTGATTTGAGCGCCGGCGGAATGCGCATTGCTTCTTACCGGCCCATTCCTCTGGGCGAGGATATCAGCGGTGAATTCAGGGTTCTTCCTCAGGGCGGACCATTTTTCGTCAGAGGCAGGGTTACCAGAATTACGGAAAATAATGGAGCATGGGAAGCGGTGGTGCAGTTTGATCGCGTAAGCACTATTCCTCTCGGCTGATTTTGTCTTTTGCGCAGAAAAAATAAAATTTAAAATTAATCTGCGTTTTGTTCACGGGAAGCCGGGGCTTCGGGAAGAAAAACAAAAATAAGAAAATTTTATTTGTCTTCCCTTTATTTTTTTCCGGTTTGCCTTCCGTCATCTGCTTACGTATTGTCAAAAACAAACCGCAGGGACCACAGAGAAGTCATTAAAAATCAATGAGTTATGAATATTTTGTCTTCCTCCCTCTCTGTATACTCTTAAATTATCAATCGCTTTATGCTTCCTCTTCATCTCTCGACGTTGAAATTAATCAATAGTCCGGCTCTTTTGTCGGTTGCCCTTTAACAAGAAATTATTCTTTCGGTTATATCTTTTGAGGGTTATTCTTCAAGAGTACACAGAGAATTAGCTTCTTCTCTGAGTTCTCTGTGGTTGCCTTTCATATTTTTTCATTTTATTTTGACACTACCCCTGCTTATTTTTATCCACTAAAGTTCTTTTCCGATATTTTCTACTTTGTGATATAATTAACCGGAAAAATGCGTCGCATCTGCCTATCGGCAAGCAGGCATTTTTCCGGTTCCGCCCTGCCTGTCGGCAGGGAAAAAATGCCGCCCGCGTATTTTTTGAGAAATTTTGAAATAAAAATAATAATGCAAACATTTATAACGCCCTAATTACAATAAGTCACAATAAATCATGGTGGTTGCGATGCTTTTGGATTTTTTTCAAAAAATTACAGTACGGCGGCATTTTTTTCCTTTTAACCCAAAAAATGCCTGCCGCAGGCGTATCCTTTGGTTTAGAGATAACGTTTGTAATATACGCAATAGTAATCAGTTACAAAAAAAACGTTGCGCAACCGCATTTTTTGGGTTAATCTTCCTGATTGGTTTTTCAGGAATAATCGCCGTCTGTGGTTGCGCTTTTATAAGCAATTACAAAGATTTGTCGGTTTTGTCCGAAATCGGGAAAGACCAGTATGAGCTTGACCGGGAGGCAAGAAGACAGGAAAAACTGTCTGCCGTGTTGCGCAAGGATCTTTTAGCGGGGAAACTCCACCGGGGCGTTTCCCAGGCGCAGGTTATAGAAAGCTACGGAGAGCCGGTTTTAATAAAAAATAACGGGAGTAATTCGTCCGGACAGGTTTTTCTTTACCGGAAGCCTACGGATTATTTCTCTAAAGAACGGGTCTACCTATATTTTAACAATCATGATAAACTAATAAATTGGGAAGTCGAATGAAAAAACCCTACAACCGGAAAAATGTTGTTGAGGTATGGTTACGGCCGGCATTCTTTTTTATTTTTATGATTATCGGGGTGTCTGTTGCCTGGTGCCAGCCGCCGAGGGAGCGTCCGCGCGATGGAGCTCAGTCTTCTTCAGAGCTTCATGACACTGAAGAATATTCCAAAGATTATGAAGAAACCTTGAAAGGTTCGTCCGCGTACAGTAAATTAATAAATTACTTTAGGCGGGAAAAAGGATCAACCAAGGAAGTACCCCGTTTAAAAACCAAAGACGCCGTCCCGGTCGCGGTAGCCGATGTGTTGGTCTCTCTTTTTTCGCTTTGCCTGGCGTTATTGGTTTTTGACCGGGCCAAAGCCGCCAACTGGCGCGGCTACCTTTGGTTTTTATTCATCTTTAACGTTTTCTGGTTTGTTTTTATGGTTCTTTCTATGGTAATGTGGAATATGGCTGAGTTTCTCGTTGTCCGTTTGCGGCCAGATTTGCAGGCATTTGTGAGCGACAATTTTATTTTGCTTATTTTTGCGGGAGCAGTTTTTTTATATATTTGGCAAATTGCCCGTGCTTTTCAACTTAGTTTTTTTGGCACGCTTCTCGTAAATATTTTTTCTCACGCCCTGTATCTGGCGATTATTTTTTCTTTTTCTCTCAGTGCCCAAAGTGCCGGTTTGCTAAAGCTATTGACCGATAACTTGGGGGTGAGAACGATTACGCGTAACTATATCGCCGACGTTGATCGAATCAGCTCCGGCGGTAATATCGTATCTTTTTTACGGTTAAGGCCGTTCCATATTTAATTTTCCGGCTGAACTGCCGGCGGAATCGCCGGCGAGCCGGAAAATTTCCCGCCTCTGGCGGGAAATGGTTCGACTGCGCTCGCCACCGCCAATGGGAATTTTGCAAGCAAGAAAGCTCTGTCTCACGGCGCGTTCCACGCCACTCGGCTAGGATTTGAAAGGGCTTTTTTGGCGAAAACGAAAAGGATTTATTAACAAAGGGCAAAAGAAATTTTTTCCTAATTAAGAAATTTGTTGGACGGAAAGAAGTCCAATTCTAATTTAAAAAGCCTTGACGCAAAAAGCTTCCTATGCTAATATTTAACCTCATTAAAGTACGGAGGGTATAATGTGGGTAGTATTCGAAAGTAAGAAAAAACAATATTTAGCGAAAAAGGACGAAGTTTTAAAAGTAGAGCGCTTGGAGCAAAAAGAAGGCGAGATTATTATCGATAAGGTTCTTCTTCTGGCCGATGACGATAAAATATCCGTAGGCGCTCCTTACTTGGATAATGTTAAGGTGAAAGCAGTGATCCAGGGCGAGAAAAAGGATGATAAGGTTTTATCTTATAAATTCCGCCGGCGTAAAAAATCGCGCCGTATTCGCGGCCATCGCCAGATTCACACGGTTATTAAAATCGCCGAGATAATCCAGTAAGATATATTTCGATTGGCAAATAAATAAAACGGCGTTATCATTATGGTAACGCCGTTTTTATTTTCTGCTTCGCAGAAAATAAAAATATCCGCTTATGCGGACAAAGACAAAGCAAATCATATTTTTTCTGGTAGAATGAAGGGTGGCGATATGAAAATAATCAGGTCTAGAATAGTAAATTTAAGGGAAAGTTTGCTCGCCAAAAGTTTCCAACTTTTGGCGAAGTCTCGCTTTGGCGGAAAAACCGCAGGGTTTCGAATAGATATTTTTTTGCGGAGCAAAAAATTATGATTGTAGACTACGCGAAAATCCATGTTAAGGCAGGTTCCGGCGGCAAAGGCGCTAACACTAAGTTGATGCTTTCCGTGCGCCGGGTTATCGGCGGCGGCGGCGACGGCGGCAATGGCGGCGACGTTATTCTGGAAGTCAGCCCGCACCTTTATGACCTTAACAAATTTAAAGAAAAAAAGAAATTTATCGCCCAGGATGGTTTTCCCGGCAAAGATAATAATCGCCGGGGTAAAAACGGCGAAGATACAGTTATTGGCTTTCCAATCGGTACGGTGGTATGGGATGAGAATGAAGCAATGCTGGTGGAATTAAAAGAACCCGGGCAAAGATTTGTCGTTTGCCGCGGCGGCAAAGGCGGCGAAGGCAATTATAAGAAATTCTACACATTGCCGCCGCATCCCGGCGAAGGAAGGGATATTATTCTTGATTACCGGGTATTGGCCGATATCGCGGTCATCGGTTTCGCCAACAGCGGAAAGACTACGCTGGTCAATGCTTTAACGGGAAGAAATTTTAAGGTTGCGGATTATCCGTTTACCACGACCTCGTGCTATTGGGCGCCGGCAGTTATCGGCGATAAAAAAATAACCGTTATCGATATGCCGCCGATTAAAAAGAATTCCTTCGCGCGCGGTTACGATACCAGTTTATTGCGCCAGCTTACCCGGCCGCGGATTTTCCTGCTTTTGAGCGAAGACCCCGTGAATTGCCTGGCTGAGTATAAGGAATTTATCGAAGAAATCAAGCATGTCGATACTTCGCTCCTGGAAGGTAAAAAAGTTTTTTATCTTCTTACTAAAACTGATAAAATAGATAAAGATAATCCGCATAAAACTACGGATTATCTTTATAAACAAACCCGCCAGGGGCGGGCTTGCGGGAAAACAAAACTACAAGTAGGAGAACAACCAGCGGATGATTCTAAGATAAAAATATCTAAAATTAAAGGAATTATACCTATATCGGTGCATAGCGGCATGGGGGTAGAAAAGTTAAAGAAGAAAATAGCGGCTTGTTTGTAAAGAATACACTGTTTTTATCCGCGAAGCGGATGGCAGTTATTTTTTGCGCAGCAAAAAATAATATGAAAAAAATCGTAGTAAAAGTAGGTTCAAGCATTATTGCACCCGGCGGCGGCATCGACTTGGTTTTGATCTCCGCTTTGGCCAAGGATATCCTTGAGGCTCAAAAACAGGGGGCTAAGGTTATCCTGGTTTCCAGCGGCGCGATTGCCTGCGGAGCGAGCAAGCTCGGCCTGGCGAAAAAGCCGTCAGATACACATACCTTGATGGCGCTGGCTTCTCTGGGACAGATCATCCTGATGGATGCTTACGTGAAAGCGTTCGCCGGGCATAATAAATCCTGCGCTCAGATTCTTCTCAGCTGGGATGATTTTGACAGCCGCAAACGTTTCCTCAACGCCAGAAAAACCATCGATAAACTGCTGGAGATGGATGTGGTTCCGGTCATTAACGAAAACGATGCGGTCAGCGACGATGAAATAAAATTCGGCGATAATGACCGGCTTAGCGCGCTTGTCGGCGACGTAGTCGGCGCCGAGATGCTTATTATTCTTTCCGATATTCCGGGTTTGATGGATGAGGCCGGCAAAGTGATAGAAGTTGTCCCAAAGATTGACTCAGAAATTTATAAACTGGTGAGGAGTAAAAACGGCAAATTTACCCCGTTAGAGAAAGCCGCCGACTTTAGTCGGCGGTTATCCAGCGATAAAGCTGGCGGTGGTTTAATGCCACCGTCAGCGCAGACCGTTAGAGAACGGAGTTCTCTAACGGGGTTTACTTCCGGCGGAATGAATACAAAGCTGCAGGCGGCGGAAATTGCCGTTTCCAGCGGCATTAAAATGGTTATCGCCGATGGAAAAGATAAAATGATTATTTCTCGTATCGCCGCAGGCGAAGCCTGCGGCACGGCTTTTTTGCCGCAAACGAAAATAAAGACGGCAAAAAAGCGCTGGATTGCTTTCAGCAAAAAAGCTAAGGGGAAAATCCACATTGACGATGGCGCCAAAGATGCGGTTATCAACCGGGGCAAAAGTTTGCTTGGCGTAGGGATTACCAAAGTCGAAGGGGAGTTTAAGAAAAAAGATTCGGTATGCGTTGTTGATAGCCGGGGAAATATTATCGGCTGTGGCCTGGTCAATTACTCTTACGAAGAATTAACCGGCAACAGCCGCAAGAAATTAGAAAAAGAAGTGATTCATCGGAATAATTTTGTTAAAACTTTATGAATAAATACGTAGAAAAGTTAGTTAAGGAAGCTAAGGCAACCAGCTATCTTCTAAATAATTTAGATACTTCAACTAAAACCGCTGCGCTTTTGAGGATGGCGGATTATTTGTTGGAAGATTCAAATTTCGTTTTACGGGAAAATAAGAAGGATTTAGATGCAGCCGTAAAACGAAATTTGGCGAAGAGTTTTCTTGACCGGCTGGCTTTAAATGAAAAACGCATCGGCGAGATGGCCGAGTCTTTGCGCCAGATCGCTGATTTTCCCGACCCGGTAGGCCAGGTCATCAAACAATGGGAAAGGCCTAATGGTCTGAAGATCCAAAAAGTACGTTCGCCCATCGGTGTCGTGCTGATTATTTATGAATCCCGCCCCAATGTTACCAGCGATTGCGTGGGATTGTTATTTAAATCCAATAATGTGGGGATTTTACGCGGCGGCGGTGACAGCCTTCGGTCCAACGCCGCAATCGCTAAAGTTTTAATGAGGGCGGTTAAAGACAGCGGCATAAAATTCATGCCGTTTTTTCTCGTCGAAAAAACCGAACACGCCGTTGTCGACGCGCTGTTGAAGCAAAATGAATATATCGATTTAGTCATTCCCCGCGGCGGCGAAGCGCTGATCCGCAAGGTGGCGGCAAGTTCCCGCATCCCGGTAATCAAGCATTATAAAGGCGTATGCCATCTATTCATCGATTTAAGCGCCAATTTCATAAAAGCGTTAAAAATCTGTGTAAACAGTAAAGTCCAGCGGCCCGGCGTTTGTAATGCCGTGGAAAAAATTTTGGTGCATAAAGCGGTCGCACCAAAATTTTTTCCCATGTTGAAAAAAGAATTCGATAAATATGGGGTAGAAATACGAGGGGATGAAGAAGCGCGTAAAATTTTGAAAGGAATTAAGAAAGCTAAAGAAAGCGATTGGCATGCGGAATACCTCGATTTGATCGTAACGATTAAAATTGTCAAAAATTTAGATGAAGCTATCGGGCATATAAATCATTACGGCTCACATCATACCGACGGTATCGTTACCGAAGATAAAATCAACGCGGCGAAATTTTCTAAAGAGGTAGATTCCGCTTGTGTGTTCCACAATATATCTACCCGTTTTTCCGACGGTTATCAATTCGGCCTGGGCGCGGAAATTGGGATTTCCACCGATAAACTCCATGCCCGCGGCCCGATGGGCGTGGAAGACCTGACGACTTATAAGTATGTAGTGGAAGGGGATGGACAAATTAGGGAATAGGGAGAAAGAAGAAAATCCTGTAGGGGCCGGACATGTCCGGCCCGCTAATAAATATGTAGGGGCAGGTCGCAGGTCGTTTATTGCCAGTTAGGTGCAAGACAGTAGGCATAAAATGATAAGGAAAATAAGAGGCCAAGAATATCAATTTACGATGATTTCGATATTTCATAGAATGCTTTATACTGTCTGTTATTGGTATTATAAGGCAATTGCTCATGTTGCATATTCATCGGCTGGAAAATATTTTTATCCCGATAAAGATAAACTTAGGGGTATGCAAACCTATTATTTTATGAAAATGAATACTTATTTCAGCATGCTTTATAAAAAAATCCGTGAGCCGTTTATAGCGAAAGATATGAGGATGTAAACGCAGATAATCGCTGATTAGATGATGCGGATGATTGCGGATAGAGTTTAAATTGATGAGAAATTATATGTCGGTTGTTACGAGGGGGTAGCTATTATGAAATTAAATTTAAATCTTTTTTCCTTATATATTTTGTATGTTTGTTTTTTTATTTCCGGATGTGCCCCTGTAGTTGCTTCTAGTGGTTTCGCCAAGACAACCTCCTTAGCTAATACATCTGCTGTTAACAATGGTGATAGCCAGAACCCGTCAGTGCATAACCCTTCTCTTAATGAAAAGATAGCCTTGGCGGTAGAAGACAATTTTAGAAAGAATTACGAAAAAGAAATTGTCTGCGAACGCGAAGTTCTAAATCGGGCGGAAAAACATTTTGATAAATCGTTAAATATTTTGAATATTGTTGTAAGCGGTATAGGTGTTTTGGTTACGCTACTAGCTTTTTTATTAGCAATCGGTGGAACAATAGGATGGTTTAACTTATGGAAATGGAAGAAGTTTATTACAGAAAAAGCGCGAGAAGCTAATGAGTTAATTGAGAATTTAAAAAAGAAGAGAGTGCAAGCCGAAGCCGAAATAGAAAAGATTAAACCTCGTTCTTTGGACGAAACCCCTTCAAAGGAAATTGTTGATAAACTTAGCGAATATGGGAAAAAAATAGAATTATTAGAAATGTTTGGAGCAACCCTTACTTCCGATGATTATTTTACGTCAGGCATGAATTTATATTATCAAAAAAAGTATGAATTATCGCTCGAAGCTTTTAATAAATCATTAGAGTTGGAGCCGGATCAATTACTGGCTTTATACAATAAAGGGATACTATTATTAAAATTAAATCGGCATGAAGAAGCTTTGTCTTTTGTTGAGCAAACCCTAGGTAAATACCCCAACGATTTAAATATTTTTTGTATAAAAGGGGAAATACTAAGAGTACTTGAGCGATATGAAGAAGCTTTAAATGCTGTTGAGAGAGTATTGAAACAAAATGCTAAAAATATTAATGCGTTAATTATTAAAAGCCAAGTTTTGAATAAATTAGGAAAAAATCAAGAAGCACTGAAGACTATTGATGAAGTTCTTGACGTTGAACCGAATAATTTTAATGCATTGAACACAAAAGGCGTTATTCTTGTTTCTTTGGCAAGATTTGATGAGGCTTTAAATTATTACGATCGTGCTTTGCCTATAGAAGAAAAAAAAGGTCAAATTTATTTCAACAAGGCATGCTGCTATGCCGTTAAGAAGGATAAGATAAGGGCATTAGAATTTCTGAGGTTAGCAATAATGGAAGATCCAACTTGTTATAAAAAGGAAGTCTTGAATGATCCCGATTTTAAAGATCTTCGGAATGATGAAGATTTTAAAAATCTAACTAAATAGTTTTTATTTTTGTAACCAAAACAGGTCACAATGTTTTTTTTCGTCCTACATCCCAGCGAGACGGAGGCGAGCGGACGTCCCAGTGACCGAAGGGAACGGACGGACAACGGGATAATATAAGTATATGAAAATTGGAATATTAGGCGGCACTTTTAATCCGCCCCATTTAGGGCATCTGATTCTGGCGCAGGAGGTTTGTCAGAAGGTCGGGTTGGATAAAATATTTTTTATCCCCACCAATATCCCGCCGCATAAGGAGAGCCATAATGTGGCGGGCAGCGACCGCATGAAGATGACGAACTTGATGCTTGGCGGTGACGCGCGTTTCGAGGTATCCGATATTGAGCTGCGGCGCGGCGGCGTTTCTTATACGATCGATACGGTAAGGGAATTGAAGGCCGAACGCCCTCGGGACGAATTTTCTTTGATTGTCGGTTCGGACCTGGCCAATGATTTTTCCGGTTGGCGGTATTTCGACGAGTTGAAGAAAGAAATAAAGATTATCGTGGCCAAGCGCCGCGATTACCCTCTGGCGCGAAAAGATAATTTTATCATTGTGGGAATTTTGCAGATGGGCATATCGAGTTCCTATATAAGGAGCTTGATTAAAAAAGGATTTTCGGTAAAATATCTGGTCACCGAGAAGGTAGCAGAGTATATTAAGAAGAATAAATTGTATAAATAATTTGTAGGGGCGGGGTTTTCCCGCCCGAATCGCATTAGCGGGCGCGGTAACCGCGCCCCTACAATAGCAATATTGAATTAAAGGAGGAACAATGATTAAGTTCGGAACCGACGGATGGCGGGCGATTATCGCCGAAGATTTTACTTTCGACAATGTAAAAATTACCGCGCAGGCGTTGGCGGATTATTACAATAAGCAGAAAAAAAATAATAAAGCGGTTATCGGCTATGACCGCCGGTTTCTCTCGGCTGATTTTGCCCAGGCCGTGGCTTGCGTTTTAGCGGCTAACGGGATAAAAGCAGTATTGTCCGATGGCGATATCCCTACGCCGGCAGTAAGCTTTGAGTGCCTTTACTCCGGTTATGATTTCGGCGTGATGATCACTGCCAGCCATAATCCTTATAGATTCAACGGGTTTAAAATTAAAACCCGGGAAGGCGCCGGCGCCGACAAAAATGTTACCGACGGCGTCGAGAGGCTCCTTGGTAAATCAAGAGTCGAATGCGTCGATTTTTCCCAGGGGAAAAAGAAAGGCATCATCAAAGTTGAAAAAATCACCGAGGGGTATGTCAAATTTTTCAGTAAATATATTGATTTGAAAAAGATAAGAAAACTTAAGATGAAAGTTTTAATCGATACGATGCACGGCGTGGGCAACGGTTATGTCGCCGATGTTTTGGGAAAATGCGGTACTAAGATAGATTACTTGCACAACGATTATAACCCTTCGTTTGAAGGGATCAGCCCGGAGCCGGTCGCGGCGAATTTAAAAGAACTGATGCTTAAGGTAAAAGGGCAGGGTTATACCTGCGGGTTATGTTTAGACGGCGACGCCGACCGCATTGCTATGGTCGATTCTAAAGGTAATTTTATCAACGCCCAGATTCTTCTGCCGTTGCTGGCGATTCATATGCTCAAAAACCGTAAAGAAGAAGGCGGCATCGGAAAAACAGTAGTTGGTTCTAATATCATCGACGATGTCGCGATTTCTTTAGGCGCGGCTTGCTATGAAACGCCGGTAGGGTTCAAGTATATCTCTAATTTATTTAAAGATAATCTTATCTGCATCGGCGGGGAAGAAGCGGGCGGCATCGGATATCGGGGGTATATCCCCGAACGCGACGGGTCAATGTCGTTTTTGCTGGTTTTAGAGATGATGGCTTACGAAAATAAGACCTTCGATGAGCTGCTCGCCGGGCTTTACCAACAATACGGCCGCTGGTTTTACAGCCGTACCGCGATATCAGTGAAGAGCCTTAAAAGGGGTATTGATAATTTAAAGCTTCCCGACGCGCTCTTCGGCCATAAGGTAGAGAGAGTGAATAAGCTCGATGGAATCAAGTTGATTACGAAAGATTTCTGGTTGATGTTCCGGGCTTCGGGGACCGAGCCGATCGTCAGGGTGTACGCGGAGAGCAAGAGCCAGGTTCTTTCCGATAAGCTGATCGAGCTCGGTAAAAAGATGATTTATGCTCTATGATTTTTGTACGGCCTTGTCGGCAATCATATTTAAAATATTTTTTGGTTTTCGGATAAAGGGGAGAGAAGTTTTTCCCAAAACCGGGCCGTTCATTCTTGCTTCCAACCACGCCAGTAATTTAGACCCAATCGCCGTAAGCGCGGCTTGCCCGCGCCGCGTCTACTTTATCGCTAAAGAAGAATTGTTCCACAACAAGATAGCGGCTTTTTTCCTGTTTCGCCTGCACGCCCGGCCGATCAAAAGAGGAACGGCCGATTTAGGTTCGATACGCCTTGCTTTGCAGATCCTTTCCCATGACCCCCTGCTTCTTTTTCCCCAGGGCAGCCGCAGTTCTCGCTTCGATAGTTTTAAATCCGGCGTGGGTTTTCTTTATAAAAAAACGAAAGTGCCGGTTATCGCGGCAAGAGTCTACGGTACGGCGGATATCCTTCCTAAGGGGGCGAAGTTTCCCCGGCGCGGTAAAATAAGCGTTATTTTCGATAAAGTCGGCGAACTTGACCCCCGGGATACCCGCGAGGCCATTACAGCAAAAATCATCGATAAAATCCAGAATTTGTAAAGAATTTTTTATAACCGGGGCGCTATTGATCGAGCTTTCTTACCGGTTTCCAACCGCGAAACGGATGATTTTTCCGCTTATCCGCAGTTTTCCCCGGTTTTGCCGAGAGTTAAGCCGGTAGGCAGAAATTTTTTGCGCAGCAAAAAATAAACTATTTGACACATCGGCAGGGGAGTGATAGAATTGGCGCTGCCTATAATCCTTATATAATAAGGCTTCACCGAGCTCAAGCCTGAAGGGCGCAGAGCGAGGCGGGAGCCGAATTATCCTGAGCGACCGGAGGAGTCGAAGGATAATGACCAAGACTACCATTTTTACAGTCGGTGGTAATTGACTAATTATCAAGGATAGGCCATACACGGATAAGGCGAATTGTCGATATGTATCATTTTTGTGTATCCATCCGTTCACACTAAAATCGGTTGTGTGTGAGGAGGTAAATATCTATGAAAAAAGCCGGCTCTAAAGATGCGAAGGAAAAAAAATCCATAGTCCATAGGGTTATTTCCCGGTTGACACGGGGAAGAAAATCAAAAAAAGACGAGGCCGCCGCAAGATTGGCCAGCAGCCAGTCTCTGGCCCGCGAAAAAGAAACCGTCGAGAAGGAAAAGTTTGATGCCGGCCAGAAGGCTGCCGTCGCCGTTAAGGAACCCAAGCGGCAATCCCGGGGGCAGATCGAAAAATACCAACTTCCTACCCGGTACGGCGATAATCGGATCGCGCTTTTACCGCGCGATCCCTGGTGGCTTTATACTTACTGGGATATTACCAATAATCGCATCAATGATGTTGTTTCTTCCATCCCTTTGGACGACCGCTCAAATTTGAAATGGATTTTACGGGTTTATAACGTAACCGGCGTTGCTAATTTTAAAGGGAACAACGCTAATTCTTCTTTTGATATCGATATCAACTTTGACGCCAATAATTGGTATATCAATGTCCAGCAGCCCGAAAATGACTGGTGCGTGGAAATCGGTTTGAAAACTCCCAGTGGCCGTTTTTTTGCCGTAGCCCGTTCCAACGTGGTTAAAACTCCCTTCTTTGGCATATCTGATATAATCGATGAGGAATGGGCTTTGCCCGATGAGTATTATTACAAGGTTCTGGGTGTTTATGACCTTGGTAAGAGTTCGTTGGAGAGGAGGAAGAAATTTGAAGAACTTATGAGGCACCAGATTTCTTCTCCTCTTTCTTCCTGGGGGATGTCCAGCCTTTTTAGTGAAAGGCCGCGGATTAAAGATAAATTCTTTCTGGAAGTCTGGACGGAGATCATCCTTCACGGACGGACCGAAGCCGATGCCGAAGTAACGCTGGAGGGCAAAAAAGTTGATTTGCGGCCCGATGGAACATTTACCCGGCGTTACGCGATGCCGGTAGGGGATTACAAATTTGAAGTCACCGGCGTTTCAAAAAATAAAAAGCACAAGATCACTAAAATTCCCGCCGCTAAGAGGTTCGACATCGTAAAATGAGCGTAAACCCTAAAGGATATTTCGCCTTAGTCCTGCATGCTCATCTTCCTTTTGTCCGTCATCCTGAGTATGACGATTTCCTGGAAGAACGCTGGTTTTTTGAAGCGATGAGCGAGACCTATCTTCCTTTGTTGGAGATGCTGGAAGGCCTGGCCCGCGATCATGTGGATTATTATTTTACCCTGAACCTCTCACCTTCCCTTTGCAATATGATGGCTGATGATTTGCTGCGCAGCCGTTATGTCCGATACCTCGATAGGATGATCGAGCTTTCCGAACGGGAGATCGACCGTAACCGGTTCAGTCCGGATTTTCATAAAGTAGCGCTGATGTATTATCACCGTTTCAGCAACGCCCGGAGCAGGTTCCTGAATAATTATAACCAGGATGTCCTGCGTGAATTCAAAAAATACCAGGATATGGGCAATTTGGAAATAATCACCTGCGGCGCGACCCATGGCTATCTGCCGCTCTTAAGCGTAAACAAAGAAGCGGTAAGAGCGCAAATCAGAGTCGGTGCCAATTCTTACCGGAAATTTTTCGGGACGCAACCTAAGGGAATATGGCTGCCGGAATGCGCTTATTACGAAGGCATGGATAAATTTTTGAAAGAAGAAGGGATAAAATATTTCCTTATGGAAACGCACGGTATTTTATTTTCCCGGCCGCGTCCCAAATTCGGCGTTTATTCCAGCTACTATACCAAAAATAAAGTTGCCGTATTCGGCCGGGATCACGAGTCTTCCAAAAGCGTATGGTCTTCGGTCGAGGGCTACCCCGGCGATTACAACTATCGCGAATATTACCGCGATATCGGTTTTGACCTCGATTACGATTATATCCGGCCTTATATCTCTTCCACGGGAGTGCGTATTTTTACCGGGATCAAGTATTACCGTATTACCGGCGAAACACCTCACAAAGAGCCGTATGTCCCTGAATGGGCGACGGAAAAGGCCGCGGAACATGCCGGTAACTTTTTGTTTAACCGGGAAAAACAAATCGAATATCTGGCTTCGATTTTTGACCGCCAGCCCCTTATCCTTTCGCCTTACGATGCCGAGCTTTACGGCCACTGGTGGTTTGAGGGGATACAATTTTTGAATTTTTTCATTCGCAAGATGTGTTATGACCAGAATACTGTTAAATTAATCACTCCCTCGATGTATTTAAACCTTTATCCCAAGAACCAGGTGATTAATCCGTCGCCTTCCAGCTGGGGATGGAAGGGTTATTATGAAGTCTGGCTTAACGGTTCCAACGACTGGATTTACGCGCACCTGCATCGCGCCCAGGACGCGATGGGCGAGGCGATCAAGAAGCACGGCAGCTCCGCCGGCACGATGAAAGACCGGGTGCTCAACCAGATGCTGAGAGAATTGCTCCTGGCGCAATCGAGCGACTGGGCGTTTATGATGAAAACCGGAGCGTTCAGCGAATATGCCGCGAAAAAGACCGTCACCCATTTAGAGCGGCTGCATCTTTTGAAGAGCTATCTGGATAAAGATTTGATTAACATGGAGAGCCTGGAAGAGATAGAGAAAGCTGATAATATTTTCCCCGAAATTCATTACTCGGCCTACCAGCCCTGATTCAGCGCGGGTTTTCTGAAAGGAAAACCCGCGTTGAATCAGTTATATGAAAACCTACGGTTTTCATGCTTCCCCTCAGAAAAATTCGGTCAAAGGCAAAAATATTTCTGTCCCTGAAATATTGCGTATAAATAACAGCAAAAATAAATTTACAATTTGTAAATTGCATTGACAAATTGTATAATATTTTTAAATGGCTGGATTTAAGCAAATCTCGCAGCAAAGGATACTTGGTTTACGGCGGTACCAATTCGTTTGCCCGCCGAGGTGTGGAAGCTTTGGGATGGAGGAATATTGACTGTGTGAGAGTCGATGCCTAGGCTTGAAGGGGGTTCAGAGTTTTTTCCTTAGCAAACACACAAGAATAAGAGGGTTGGATTTTTATTGCCAATCTCGCAAAATCTGTGTATTATATTTTACTAAAGGGGGTATTTCCGCAAAAAGTATTATTATCCTATTTTTTTGGATAATTTTTATTTTTTGCGAAGCAACCCCCTTCCGGGGGTAATGCGACTGCCACCTTATCCTGCGCCTTTCAGGCTTGGATTCGGTGAAGTCTCATTAAAAATAAAAATATGAATAAATCACCGACAAAAGTAGCGTTTATCTGGCACATGCACCAGCCGTGTTATAAGTATCCCGACAAGGATTATTATATTTTGCCCTGGGTGCGGTTTCACGGCATTAAGGATTACTACGGCATGGCCAGGACCGTCGATAAATTCGACAAAGTTAAGGTAACCTTCAACTTCAGCGGGATATTGATCAGGCAGTTATTGGATTATGTAAAGGGGGCAAAGGATTATTACGGTATCCTCACTCTTAAAAAAGCCGGCGACCTGACTAAAGAAGAAAAAGATTTTATTAAAAACCGGTTTTTTTCCATAAATTTCGACCGCTTTGTCCGGCCGCACAAGCGTTACCACCAGCTTTATAACAAAAAAATGTCGCCGGCCGCAAAATTTACCAATCATGATATCGGCGATTTACAGGCGATTTTTAACCTCTGCTGGTTTCATCCCTATACGATAGCGGAAGATAAAAATCTACGGCAATTGATTAAAAAAGAAAAAGATTATACCCATGATGACCGGGAATATATTATAAATAAGCAGTATCAAATACTTTCCGCGATTTTTCCTTTGTATAAGAAGTTAATCGCACGCAAAAAAGTGGAACTGATCCTTACGCCGTATTATCATCCCATCATGCCGTTGATCTATGATACCGACGTTTTACGGGAATTCCCTTATTTAAAAAAACCGGCAGTTCGTTTCAGCGCCCATGCCGATTGTGGATGGCATTTAAAAAAAGCTAAAGAAGTTTTTCAGGAAGGCTTCGGTTATACGCCAATCGGCAGTTGGCCGTCGGAAGGCAGCGTTTGCGAGGAGGTTCTCTCTATTTACAACGATCAAGGCTTTAAATGGATCGGCGCCGACGAGGGGATTTTATTTAAAAGCCTTACGACCAATACCGTGCCTTATGAGTTAATAAAAAACCAAAGGCATTTGATTTACCGGCCGTACAATTTTCGGGACGTGAACATATTTTTCCGTGACCGCAACCTTTCCGATGCCATAAGCTTTACCTACCAAGGGTGGGAAGACCCGGTTTTTGCCGCTAACGACTTACTTGAGCATTTTAAGCGCAGCCATTATTACGCCCGGGATATTTTTAAAGAACGGGTGGTTCCGATAATCATGGACGGCGAGAATGCCTGGGAATATTATAAAAATAACGGCATCGAATTTTTAGAAACCGTCTATTCGGCTTTGGAGAAGAGCAGTATTCTTACCACAACTACTCCCGGGCAGTTTTTGGAAATCAATGAGGACAAACCATTGGAGCGGCTTGCCGCCGGTTCCTGGATTAACGGCGATTTCGGCGTATGGATTGGCAACCAGAAAAATAACGAATACTGGTTTATACTGCGTAAAATCAAAGATCTTATCGAAGCGGCCAATCCCGATGATCCCAATGTTAAAGAAGCCCGGCAATTATTATATTTGATCGAAGGCAGCGATTGGTATTGGTGGAATACTTTTGACGATGTCATCGGCGAATTTAAGCACATATTTTTTATGTATGTGGAAAAGATATATCATCTATTAGGCAAAAAGCTGCCGCTTTTTGCCATTAAGGCCAAAGAAGGTTAGCTTGGGAACATAGAAACTTCTTTTTTGGGGGTAGAAATCCGCGTTAAGCGCAAAAACACCCGCCCGGAAAAATATCTTGCTTATTTTTTAGTTAAGGTATATAATTTCTTCGATATTAGAGCTGGCTTTTTTAAGGGGCCTTAAAAAAGCCAGGCAGGATTTTTTTTGCGAATGTTTTAATAAAAGTTTAAGAAAGAGGAGGTAGAGTATGGCATTTACCAAAAAAACAACAGTTGCCACAAAAGCCAGCGCGCCCAAGTCATCTTCCGGTTGCGACCAGTTTAACAAGATGGTTTCCGAAAGAGCGTATTACATTTGGGAATCAATGGGTAAGCCCGAAGGTAAGGATATGGAAATTTGGGTTAAGGCGGAAAAAGAGCTTCGTTCTAAGAAGTAATTATTTTTGCCTCGCAAAAATAATTACCCCCGTCGCGTAAAGAAAACAAAGTAAATTAAAGGGGAAAATACTGCCCGGTTAAAAAGCCGGTATCTTTCAAAAAAGGTACCGGCTTTTTTATTCTTCGCGGCACTAGCACCGCGTCAACTTAATTTTTAATAGTGGTGCGCGGTACAAGTGCATGTAGAAATTAATTTTTCCTGAAGTGATACCAGTAAAAATTAATTTGACAGTGCACTAGAACCCCGTTTTTTCCGCCTGAGGCGAATCCGCCTAAATATTTTGTGGCGGAAAAACGGGGTACCACCGACGAAGTCGGTGGTATAATTCGACTACAGCCTTGCGCTGCGTCCTTCGGGCTTGCGCTCGGCTAAGTCTCATTAATTAACACGGTGTGCCGCTCTAGAATGAGCCTTGCTGGATACCCCGGTCCAATTCAACTAAGCCCCGGGTACGGGGCAAGTTTCATTGCCGGGGAGCTATGGGAGGCTTCATCAGCAAATAATCCTGCCCAAACCTCCAAACTTGCGGTAAAATAGAAATTGTTTATATAAATAAGCCGTTATGGGAAATGATTTTAACAAGCTAAAAAATCATGGATAAACCCTCGGATAAAGATATTTTGCAGGGTGATTTTTTTTCTCCCGGCCAAAAAGATTTTTCGCTCAGGCGAAAAAGCTTTTTGTGGGGCGCGGCAATTTCCAGCTATCAATGCGAAGGCGGAAACTTTAACTGCGATTGGCATCTCTGGGAGAAAGAGAAAAATTTGGCGCCGGCCGGGTCGGCCTGCGACCATTACAATTTGTTCAAGAAAGATTTTGCTTTGGCGGCGCATCTTGGTTTGAATAGTTTAAGGTTTTCTGCGGAATGGTCCCGAATCATGCCGCATCGTGATACCGTTTTGGGCGAAGAGTTGGCCCACTATAAAGAAGTTGTCCGTTCCCTGCTCTCGTTTAACTTAAAACCCATCGTCACTCTTCATCATTTTACTAACCCTATCTGGTTTGCGCAAAAAGGCGGTTGGCTTGACGATAGGAACATAGACGATTTTATCAAATATTTAAAAGCAACAGTAGAAGCGTTGAAGGATGAGGTGGATACCTGGGTTATTTTCAATGAGCCGATGGTTTATGTTTATAACGGTTTTATTCACGGCAGTTGGCCTCCAGGGATGAAATCTTTGCGCGCCGCTAGAAGGGTATTGGATAATATAACCCAGGCCCATATAATCGGTTATGCCCAGATAAAAGATATTTATAAGAAAATCGGCAAAACCGTTAATGTTTCTCTTGCCCAAAATTTGCATTATTTTTACCCGTGCCCGGAATTTAGTTTCGGCACGAACACGTTGGCGGCGATTTTGGTAAATAAAGTTTTTAATTTTTCTACTCTCGATTATTTGGTAAAGAGAAAGGCGCTTGATTTTATCGGTGTAAATTATTATTCCAAGACATATATCGAACGTAAAGGTTTCTCCGGCGCGCAATGTTCGCACGCTAACCATAAGGAAAGAAAAAATAGCCTTGGCTGGTATATTTGTCCCGGAGGTTTTTATACCGTGCTTATGGCGCTAAAAAAATATAATTTACCGCTGGTCATACTTGAAAACGGCACAGCGGAAAATACCGAGGCATTGTATGGGGAATATCTTGTGTCTCACCTTAAGCAGATGGAAAGAGCTATCGCCGCCGGCGTCGACATCCGGGGATATTTATGGTGGTCGCTTTTGGATAATTTTGAGTGGGATAAGGGCTACAAGCCTTGTTTTGGCTTAATCGAGGTAGATTATAAAACTCAAGAGCGTAAAATCAGGCCGTTTGCTCAGGAGTATGCGAAGATCTGCAGGGGCAGTAAGATAGGATAATGGTTTATTTAGCCACGAAGGGATAAATAATAACAAAGCCAAAATTTAATAAATAGTTGCAGGGTATTTTCGAATACATACGTTATATTTTTTCCCATCCGCGAAGCGGAGGGAAATTATTTTTTTACGGAGTAAAAAAATAATTTATGGATATTAAAGAAATAAAATTCATCGTTGCCAACACCGCGCCGTTTAATAAACTCGGCGATCCGGGTATCGCCGAGTTTGTGGATATCAGCGAAATAAAAGAATACAAGAACCGGGAAATAATCTATAAAGAATCAGACCCGCCCGATTATTTTTATCTGATTTTGCAGGGGAGGGTCGTTGCTTTAACGCGGCAGGCCGATAAAGAGTCGGAGATCGAACTCTTAAAGCGCGGCACCTGTTTCGGCATTATTTCTCTTTTCAATGAAGAACTCCATTCGGTGACCGCGCGTTCCATCGAAACTACTTTAATCTTGCGCGTCCACAAAGAAAAATTTAAAGATTTTTTACATAAACATCCTTCGGTTTCTTTTGATTTCAGCCGTATTCTTTCCCAGCGCGTTCGTTCCCGTTTTCATCCCAAAAAAATATTCCAGTGTAAACGTATCGGGATTATGGGGCCGGCGGGAAGCGGCAAATCAACCTACATGTTTAATTTAGGCCTGAAGCTTAAAGAAGAGACCGGGAAAAAAGTTATCTGCGTAGAATTTTCCAGCAATGATAATTTTACTTTGGCTTCAAGGGCGGCAAGCCCTAAGATTCTCGATATAAGTAAATTCAATGAAGGAGATGCGCTTAAATATATAATTTCCGAGAATATTGATTGTATTTCGGTAAGAATTGAGACGGGTTCCAATTTTTCCACCCTTTTAAATTTTTTATCGGAAAATTACCACTTTATTCTTTTTGAAGTTTCGACCCATTCTTTAGAGGCGCATTTAGACGATTTTGCTTCTCACGCCGACTATATCCATGTATTGGTTTATCCTACAAGGCAAGACCTTGCGCGGGCGGGGTCTTTGATTAAATTATTGGAAACAAAGAACCCGTTGAGCCGCGAAAAAATAAGAGTTATTTCTAATGAGTTTGGCCCAACCGATAATCTGAGCTTTGACCAGAAAAGAGAATTACTGGCGCATTGTATTTACGCTACCGTTCCTTCTTTTCGCGACCAAAGTTATTTTAAGATGCTGCGCCGTGTTTCCCGCGATACCGGAGAAATTGTCCTGGGGTTGGCGCTGGGCAGTGGCGCTTCTTTTGGTTTTGCCCACGTCGGCGTTTTAAAAGTATTAGAGAACAATAATGTGGCGATTGACGTTATCGCCGGCACCAGCATGGGCGCGGTATTTGCCGCGATGTGGGCTTTGGATTTTGGTATTGAAAAAATGGAGAGGATTTCCCTCGAGTTGGGTAAAAAGCTCAATCTATTCTCTCCCCGGGGATTTTCTTTTCCCTTGAGAGGTTTTATCCAGGCCAGGCGGCTGGAGGGTATTTTCCGCGGTATCTTCGCCGATTTGACTTTTTATGATATCAAACGGACATTGAAGATAGTCTCTTTTGATTTTTTAAAACGGGAAGCGTATATCATCAACGAAGGGCTTATTTATAAAGCGCTCGCGGCAAGCTGCGCTATCCCGGGGGTTTTTGAGCCGATAAAGGTTAAAAATAGTATTTTACTGGACGGCGGCATTCTTAACCCTTTGCCGGTCAAAATTTTGATTGATGCCGGAGCGCATAAAATAATTGCCGTTAATATTTCTCCCGGCGGAGAACAGGTTAAAAAGGCGTATGAAAAAAAATCCCGGCCGCATATTTTTGATTTTATTTTTGGCAGTGTGGAAACGATGCAAAAACAATTTATCGATCAGGCGGTAAAAATTTGCGACGTAGTGATTGAACCGGATTTATCCGGCTTAGAGTGGCTTGAATTCGATAAGGCCGGGGATCTCATTAAGAGAGGAGAAACAGCGGCGATGGATAAGCTGGAACAGATAAAAAGGCTGACGCAGAGATGATAAAAAACGGTTAGGGTAACGGTAAAGATGCCGGTATAAAAACTTGGTTAGGGCAAGGGTAACGATGCCAGTATGGATTAGGGTCAAGGTAACGGCTCTAAAAATCTTCCTGTCATTTTAAATTGAACATTGGCCATTTATCAATGATCATTGAAAAGATTTATTATTTTTCTCTTTTTCCATTTTAAAATGATAATTGATCAATGCCAAATTTAAAATTATATTTCAATCATTGCAGAGGCCCAGCCCTTACCTTTACCCAAACCGGCTTCCTAACCTTGGCCCTAACCCAGTTGTTAAAGTATATGCGTAAAATAAATAAAATTATAGCTATGGTAATATTAAGCGGCGCGCTGTTTTCCGCTTTTACTTTCGCTCTACAAATAAAGGATAGGTTTGGCGTCGGTACTAAGCTGACTTATAAGGTATATTTCAATGGTATCGCAAGCGGCCACCTGGTTTGGGAATATTTAGGCTGCGAAAAAATCGCCGGGCATAATACCGAAATTATCGCGATGAATTCTGATGCCAATATCGCGGTAATCATTGATTTGAAGGGTAATGATAAGGTTTTTCTCGATAGCGGTACGCTATTGCCGGTTAAGGTAGAACGGGATATCATCGTATTCGGGAAAAAAGAGGTTATCCAGGAATTATATGACCAGAAAAGGGGCGAAGTTAAAATAATTAAGAACGGCAAGGAAACTATTATCAAACAGGAACCGCCCATCCATAATATTTTAGCTTTGCTTTATTTTTTCCCCAAAAATACCCCTTTAAAAAAAGGTGAAGAAATGACGTTTAATCTTCCCACCCAGAAGGTTAAGATAAAAATGCATGAGGAAAGAGAAATCGATACAGGAAAAGAAAAGCGAAAAACTTACCTGTTGATCGGCAGAGGGGCTAAACGTTTTAATATGTGGTTGGACGTAAAAGATAATTTACCGGCGCGAATAGAATTTATTCTGCCGGTGGGTAAAATTACCGTAATAAGGCAATACCCAGATTAAAAAAATGCGGTAACGCATTTTTTTAATCTATCACCAAAAGTGAATTGCTTCCGCCGAATGGGTCGTTTTCTACTAAATTATTGTGCGGGTCGACAAACCAATCGTTGTCCCCGGAAACGAATTTATAGCGGTACCGGCCTTTTTCGAGGGCCAGGTTTATGCTCCAAAGATTACCGGCGATTTTGTTAAGTTTAAAGCGAGGCTCCTTCTGCCAATTGTTAAAGTCTCCCGCCACATAGACTTCGTTAAAGTCCGCTCCTTTTAAGAATAAAGGGGTCCAGCTGCCTTGCCGGTTGGCAATTGTTGTTATTTCCCCGGCGAGCGAATTAAAATCTTGCGCCCCGCGGGATAACGGATTATATTCAAAGATATTTTTACCTACCGATGCCGCTTCGCGTAAATACGTATTCAGCCTTATGCCGCTTTCCAGTAACTGGCTGCCGAGTTGTTCTCTTACTTTTTGCATAAATTGTACGGCAAAGCGGGAACGCCGGTCTATTTGGGTAAGCAAATAGAAAGGAACGGGCGAAGCGCCGTTAAAATCTTTAAGCATGATCAAGATATTTTTGAGGATTTCGACGCCGCGCAGGCTGAAATCGCATAAATTTATGGGAATAAGCGCATACTGGCTTGCCGATAAAGCGTTGAGGGTGATCAATCCCAGATTAGGCGCGCAATCAATGATTACGTAATCAAATTGGCGGCAATAACTTTGTAAAAAGGCGGATAATATTTTTAATCGATCCTGGCGGCCGGCGATTTTATGTTCCAACGCCGCCAGACCGATGCTTGACGGTATAAAAAAGAAATTTTCCGAAACGTAAACGTGCGCTTGCGCCAAAGACAGGTTATCGCCTTCCGGCGCGGCTGATTCTAAGATGTCGGTTATGGTCAGGCGATTTTCTTTACGCAGATGAAACGTGGCATGAGCTTGGGGGTCAAGGTCGATAAGCAAGATTTTGGCGCCGGATCTAGCGAGCGCCGCGGATAAGTTTACCGCCGTTATTGTTTTACCGCAACCGCCTTTTTGATTAACAACCGATATGACTTTCATTCCGCCAGCCTCCTTCCTTTTTATTTGAACCGCAGAAATCCGCCGAATAAATTCGACGAATTGTCTGACCGTAAGGCTCGCCTTGCGGCGAAGCTGTGGGCAGACATGCGGGGCAAATAATCCCGCCGCAGTTTGGCGGGGTCATTTAGGTGAAGTCGCCGACGAAGTCGGCGGTAATTCACTTACCCTATAATAGCCGATGAATATCGATAATAAATCAATTATAATATTTTTTTGGAAAGATTCAACTATCTTTATTTTTTACTGCGTAAAAAATAAAGATTATTCCGCCCAAAAAATACGGGTAACGTATTTTTCGGGCGGCGGATGGGAAAACCAAGAAGTATAAAGTATGGCGGAAAAACCGTAAGCTTTCGTAAGACTAATCTGGACGAGCTTTTATCATTTTTTGTTCCGGCTCGTCCAGATTAGGGATGACTTCATTTTTTACCAGAACAATGTCTTTGATAAAAATAATATTCTTTTTATCCTGCAATTGGGGATGAAAATAGATGGTTATTTGCTTTACGCGGTAAAGGTTTACCTTTGGTTCTACCGCGTCTTTGAATTTCAGGGCGGCCGTCAGGTATTTGCCGCTGCCGTTTATTTGTTTAGTGAGAGGGTTTAAGGCGTTGGAAAAAAAATTAGCATCCCGGGCCAGGGCAGAAACTTTAAAAGATATGCCGGGATTTTTCAGGTAAAGAAGCAAAGAATTATTCTGGAGATTTATTTGCTTTTGGAAATTAATGGTAAGAGCTATTTTTTCTTTTTGCGGAAGAGAGAAGAGCAGCTGTTTGGCCGAAGGCATAATCGACCGGCCGTCTTCAAGGATTAAGGCCAGGCGGCAATTTTTGTCGTAAATCAACGATGTGGTATTTTTTTGTGCCGATAACTGAACGCGCGGCACCAGGATTATTTCATATCTTAAGAGGATTAAAAATATTGTTAGAATGGGGAGGATAAAAGCCGCGCCGAAGAAAATTCTTTTGCCGGTTCTACACGTGGGTTTTATATTTTTTGGTTCGGGCTTGAGCAGGGTTTTTTCGATGGGGGTAAAGAAGGTTTCTTCCAGCCTTTGGGAGTCAAGGTTTTCGTAGTAGGAAAATGGGTTTTTCTCGTTCATAAAATAAGTGATTATCTTTCAAAACAAAGTATAAATAAACGGCGCTACACTGGATTGCTGGCTGAAGATAATTAATGCTCCCAGCAATATTAAAACGATGACGATTGGAGCCAGCCACCAGCGTTTACGCACTTTTAAAAACCCCCACAGCTCTTTTAAAATTGAAAGTTTGCCCATGGCTTCTCCTTAAAACTGCCGCTTGCAGCTTTCCCGGTCCGGTTCGATAACTTCCTTGTCAACCCAATAACTATTTTTCTTATTTTTAAAATCAATATCCATAAACTTCTTGCCGAAAATTTTCGCCAATAAAGCGACAGATGTCACCACGGCAAAGAATAAAATCGTCAAGATAGCGCCGGTAAGTAAAAATCCGACGACCGCGGAAACCGCCCGCCATAATTTATAAACCGGCCGCAGGGTAACCGGTGCCGCCAGGCCTAAGATTACAAACACCGCGGCTAAACTAAAAAAGTTATATCCGATAAAATTATTTTTACGCAACAACAGCATGCCCCATAGTAATAATGCGGTTGCCGTGATCAGCGCGAAGGAACGTATATTTTTACCGTTATCAGTTATACTGCCGGTTTCTTCCATGATTAATCTAACCCGTATTCTCTAAGCCAATCGCGATTTTTTTCCAATGGTTTTTGTTCTTTTTTTTCTAAAAGAAAACTACCCATTAATAAGTAGTCCATATTGGTGCGCATAAAACAGCGATAGGCGTCTTGCGGCGCGCAGGCGATTGGTTCGCCGCGCACGTTAAACGAAGTGTTGATTACGACGGCGCAGCCGTATAGTTCATCGAATTTTTTTATCACCCAATAAAATAAGGGGTTATTTTCTTCCGCGACGGTATGGACCCGTGCCGAATAATCGACATGCGTTACCGCCGGGATGGTCGAGCGCTCCATTTTTAATCTTTCCCAGCCTTCTTTTTTACCATCAGCATCGTTGATAACCTTGCGAACAGCATTTTTTACCGGCGCGGTCAAAAGCATGTAGGGGCTCGGTACGTCAAGTTCAAAGTAATCGCCGCATTTTTCCGCTAATACCGAAGGGGCGAACGGCCGGAAACTCTCGCGGAATTTTATTTTTAAATTCATGGTCTCCTGCATGGCCGGGTCGCGGGCGTCGCCTAAAATCGAACGCGCTCCCAGGGCCCGGGGCCCGAATTCCATCCGTCCCTGGAACCATCCGATAACTTTTTTATCATTAAGCAGTTTAGCGGTAACTTCCGGTATTTCCGCTTTTTCCAGCTCGCGGTGAGGAATTCTATTATCCCGGAGATATCGGCCGATATATTCGTCATCAAAAGCCGGTCCCAGATAAGCTCCCTGCATGAAATCGTTTTTATCGTCGGCCGGCCGGGGGTTGTCCAGGTATTGGTGCCATACAAATAATGCCGCGCCCAAGGCGCCTCCGGCATCGCCGGCCGCCGGTTGTACCCAGATATTTTTAAACGGTCCTTCCCGTAATATTTTGCCGTTGCCTACGCAGTTTAAAGCGACTCCGCCGGCCAGGCACAAATTATTTTTGCCGGTGGCTTTATAGACATGGCGCGCCATTTTAAGCATTATATCTTGGGTAACTTCCTGAGCGGAGCGGGCAATATCCATATAATAACCGGTTAGTTTTGATTCCGGCGCCCGCGGCCGGCCGGAAAAAAGACGGTTAAATCTTTCGTTGGTCATAGCCAGGCCGGCGCAGTAATCAAAATAATCCATATTCATTTTGAACGAACCGTCTTCTTTTAAGTCAAGCAGGTTATCCAAAATTAAGCTTTTATATTTAGCTTCGCCGTAAGGCGCCAGGCCCATCAGCTTATACTCGCCGGAATTCACCTTAAAACCGCAATAATAGGTGAAGGCCGAATAAAGAAGTCCCAGCGAATGAGGGAAATCAATTTCCGATATTACTTTTATCCGGTTATTCTCACCCGCGCCGAAAGCGGCGGTGGCCCATTCGCCTACGCCATCAATAGTCAAAAACGCCGCTTCCTTAAACGGCGAAGGAAAAAACGCCGAAGCTGCGTGCGCGATGTGATGCTCGGTAAAAAGTATTTCGCCTTTATATTTAAGTTTGCCGGCGATAATATCTTTAATCCATATTTTTTGGTTTATCCAGGCCGGCATAGCTTTTAGAAAAGAGATAAGGCCGCGGGGAGCGTAGCTGAGGTAGGTATAAAGTAAGCGTTCGAATTTTATAAATGGTTTATCATAGAAGGCCACATAGTCAAGATCGACGGCATTTAAGCCCGCTTCTTTAAGGCAATAATCAATTGCTTTTCCAGGAAAAGAAGAATCGTGTTTTTTACGGGTCCAGCGTTCTTCCTGCCCCGCGGCGATTATCTTGCCGTCGCGTACCAAGCAAGCCGCGCTGTCATGGTAAAACGCCGAAATTCCCAATATATTCATGAAAATATATTACCTTGATAACAAAAACATTACAATTGATATTTATACCGATTGTTATTCCAAGGGATTGGTATATAATTATTTGAGCCTCGTAGGTTTTTACGATGCGATGGCTCAAATAATTATTATGAAAGAGGCTTTATTCTACACCAAAGAAGAAGGCAGTACTGTCCAATGTTTTTTATGCAACCATCATTGCCGCATAAAAAATGACGGTTTAGGTATTTGCGGCGTGCGTAAAAACATTAACGGCAAGCTTTATTCGTTGAATTACGGCGAGTTGGTTGCGGCCGGCATTGACCCTATCGAGAAAAAGCCGTTATTTCATTTTTTACCGGGGAGTCGTTCTTATTCTATCGCTTGTGCCGGGTGTAATTTTAGTTGCGATTTTTGCCAGAATTGGCAGATTTCCCAGGAAAAAGAAGCGAGGCGACGGGGCGTAAAGAAAGTTGGAATCACGGCGTCCCAGGTTGTGGAAAATGCTTTGGCCGGCGGCTGCCCGAGTATTTCTTATACTTACACCGAGCCTACGATATATTTTGAGTTTGCCTGGGAAACCGCGAAACTCGCTAAAGAAAAAGGGTTACGTAATGTTTTTGTTACCAACGGCTATATGTCCCGGGAGGCTCTTTGTGAGATCGGGCCTCATCTGGACGCGGTAAATGTTGATTTAAAATCTTTCGACGATGATTTTTATAAAAAAATTTGCAAAGCTCGCCTGGAACCTGTTCTGGGTAATATTAAATTAATGAAAAAACTAGGCATCTGGGTAGAAATAACAACTTTACTGATTCCCGGTCGGAATGACAGCAGTCAAGAAATTTCATCCATCGCTTACTATATTGCGTCTGTTGATAAGAATATCCCCTGGCATATTTCCAAATTTTATCCTAATTATAAATTGGATGATTTAGCTTCGCACGATTCCGTATCTGTTTTCGAAGAAGCCGTAGAAATAGGGAAAAGTAAAGGATTAAAGTTTATCTATATAGGTAATATCAGCTCCGCCGAAGGGGAAAATACTTATTGCCCGTCTTGTTCTAAACTGCTTATCAAGAGAGAAGGGTTTGGGGTTAGAGAAAACAACCTTTTAAAAGGATGTTGCAAAATTTGTGGAGAGAAGATTGAGGGGGTTTGGCAATGATCCATCCGACAGCGATTATCGATAAAGACGTGATTTTAGGGAAAGATATTGAAATCGGGCCGTATGTCGTGATTGAAAAAGGCGTGAAATTGGGCAGTAACGTAAAAATCGGGCCAGGCAGTCATATAAAAGGGAATACCGAAATCGGCGAAGGGACGGCAATCGGCACCGGCGTTATTATCGGAGAAATGCCCCAATCTTTAGGGTTTAAGGAAAATATCGGTAAAGTGATTATCGGAAAAAATAACGTCATACGAGAATATGTGACGATACATTCTTCCAGCGGCGCTGGCCAGGTTACGTCAATCGGCGATAATAATTTTTTTATGGCTTTTGCTCATGTTGCCCACGATTGCGATATAAAAAATAATGTGGTGCTCTGTAACGGCGTGTTGGTCGCCGGGCACGTTCAGATTAGTGATTGGGCTTTTTTATCGGGGTATGTCGGAGTACATCAATTTGTGCGTATCGGCCGGTGCGCGATGATTGGGGGGCTGACGCGGGTCACCCAGGACGTCCCGCCGTTTATGATGGTAGTCGGCAATTCCCGGGTATGGGGGCTTAATATGGTGGGATTGAAAAGAAGAGGCTTCAGCTTGAAAGATATCGGGGAAATTAAAAAAGCATTTCAGATAATATACAGGGATAAATTATCCCAGGCCAATGCCATGGAAAGACTAAAAAACATTGAATCGCCGTTGATAAAAGAGATTGCTGATTTTGTGGAAAGCGCTAAGCGAGGTATTTGCGGGCCGCAAAAAAGTTCTTTTATCCAGAAACTTTTTTTAGATTACCCTTATTTTCTATTGCTCAAGATAGACGTCTACCGATTATTTTTTGATGCGCAAAAAACAAGAGGTTTTACCGCGAACGGCCGATAGCAAGGCATCGTTTATTTTATTTGTTATCCCGGCGATATGAGGTAAAATATGTTGGAAGCCGGCGTTAGCGGGAGCAAGGGAATTTCCTTAATCGTAGTTTTATGAAGCTATTGGTAATGACAACAGGGGGTGATTTTTGTGATTAAGGCTTTAGTTGTTGACGACGAAAAATTAATAAGAGAGTGCCTCGCCAGAACCTTAAGAACAGAAGATGTCGAGGTCAAAACTGCCGCCAGTGGAGAAATTGCCGTCGAGTTGGCTAAAGCAGAAAGTTTTGACATAGTATTTTTGGATATGGTTATGCCGGGTATTGACGGCGGGAAAACGTACGCCGCGTTAAAAAAAATTCAAAACAATGCCCGATATGTTATTGTCAGCGGTTCGCCGATAGGCAGTTTCTTAGAGACCGCGAAAAAAGACGGCATACCGATTATACGAAAACCTTTTGATACCGATGAAATAATGGCGGAAGTCGAGAGGCTGCGTCAAGTAAAAACGGCAGGGATTTAGGGGTTTTACGTTATTAATGAAAAACAGTTTTATTTGTTGGTTGGGTCATATATTCTATAGTTACCGCTTACTTGTAAGAAAGCTAAAAAGTAAAGCATCCCGTCGTAGTAACGGTTTTGTCCGCTAGGAATGGGGGTTCTCCAAAGTTCATCGACGAAGTCTTTAGTATTTTTGTGGGTTGACGCAAGGCTGGCAACCGCATTCATCGCTATCAGGCCCGGGCTGTGGTCATCTGAAAGTTGTGTGCCGTCGAGTTTGTATATATTGCCGTATAGTTTGCCTTGAGCGTGGAAAAAAGCAATGATTCTATTGCATTGGATTTTTGCCCAAGGATTAACGTGAAACCAGGCATAGTCAACGGCGATGTTCATGGTAGTCCGCCACGCGTCGAATCGAAAGTTTATGTGCCCGCCGTTCCGATAATCTATGGGTGTGCCGTCAAAGCGAGAGTAATCCGGCATTAAGCCGGTTCTTCGATCTGCCGCTTTTTTCCAGAGTTGACGACTGGCGGCGGCGGCATCATACCAGAATTGATTATCCTTATCTGCCCAACGCCCCCATAGTTCGTAAAAATGCGGCAGGTGGTATGATGGGTTAGTAAATTTAGCATCGCTGCCCTCAGGCACAAAAACGACTTGTTTATTTGTTTTATCAAACATATTGGTTACGATTCCGTTATTTTCCAGTCCCTGTTCTTTATGCAACATTGTGTGTAGAACAGCCCGCGCTTCTTTTCGATAGTTATAAATTCCTGTTCCATCTCCCCAGCGGCCAGATGCAAAAAAAAGAGCCATGGCAAACCATTCTTCGCCGTCCGGAGCGGAGTTGGGGTCTTTGATCGTACCGTTTTCATCGGTATGCCAGGCGAAGTATCCTTCGTGTGGGCCATTTTTGTGCTGCATGTATTTTTTTACCCATCTCCATAGGCAATCAAATTCCTTTTTTTTATTCATTTGTACGGCAATCATCATTCCATAAGACATGCCTTCGGTACGGACATCATTATTGCCGATATCTTTGATGTAAGCCATGCTTGAGCCTACAGGATAGTAGATGCGCTGGCTGTTGTCATCGCCATAGAAAAGCTGTTCCCAGGTATTATCCAGTTTTTTTTGTACATCTACCGCTCTTATACCCAGCAATTCGGTAAATACATTACGGAAAGCCCTGGATGGATTGGTGTATCGGCGACAAAGATGCGGGGTTGAGGTATCTTTCGAGATAAGAAATAATATTGCGGGAACTAGAATAAAAAATGGGATTGTTATTTTGGTAATATTTTTAAATATTCCTTTCCTTTTCATCGGTATGGCCTGTTAAGTTTTTGCCGCTCCAATCGGCTTAAGGGACATCAGGAGTTTTACAATTTTTAAAAAGAGATATGCTGCCGGTAAAATAAAAAAAGGCAAAAACGGCAGGATAAAACGATAACTTCCGTAAAAAATCAAAGTGATTAAAAGTATATTTAAAAAATATATTAAAGGGAAGACCGGTATTTTTTTTTCGATGGTGCCTTTGGGTTTGACAGCGATAATGGCGGCAAGATAATATAAAAACATTCCCGTGACAATCGGAAAAACCTCAGTGTTTAAAAAGCCCCTAAGAAGTTTATTCTTCAACATTGCGGGAACTTCTTTTTTGTTTTGCCACATAAAAATAAAAAATTGTCTAAATTGTGAATACCCGTTTTTTTTCAAACGATTATAAATATATTTAGGGCTATCTTTATTTTTTTTATACCAGGCGGGCTCCCAGTCGCCAGTTTTTAAACTATCCTCATTGTTGGAATCCAGCAATAGCATCGTTGGCTGCGTAGCCAGAAGCAAAAAAGTGTGCTGTCTTTTACTGGCGTATATATTCCAGGGCGCGATAAACAAAATCAGGCCTAATGTAAACACGAATAGTAATTTATTCTTTTTCGCCGACCTATAAAACTTTAGAAGTATATATAATAACAAAAATGGCGCGATAAAGATATTGGAGCCTTTTATGAGAATAGTGATGCCACAAACTGTCCCTAAGAGAAAAGTCCTGATTGTCGAAGGTTTCGTTTCCCAAAGGATTAAAAAAATCGTTAAAATAAAAAGACTGAAAGTGATCAATGATTCTGCCATAATATAGGATGGGTTGGGAAGGAGTCGCCATACTGTTAAAAAAGAAGAAAGTATTCCCGCGATAATTCCTAGCCCGGGCCAATAATAGTTTCCGATTATCGGTAGCAATGAAACAGACAGAGCAAGCATTATTATCTGCAGTATTTTTACTATTCTGGGATGAATCCCAAAAAGTTTATACACAGAAGCCAAGAAGAAAGGGTATCCCGGCGTCCTGTAGAAATTGTGGTAAAATTTGCCCTTTTTCTTTTCGTTGATAAAATCATCATAGAATTTTTTGCTTTCAGGATCGCTGTCTACTATATTCAATCTATAAGTTTCGAACTTTTCTATGCATCCGCTTTTATAACTATGCCCAAGGCTTAAATTAACGCCGAGCGCTTGATAATGACCGTTGTCTGCTACGAACGGCGCGGCATCGTAGAGATTATGGCGGTTTTTTTCTAATAGATAAATAAAAGAAAGAAAAAATAGCAATAAGCAGATGAGAGATAATGCGAAGTTTTTCATTTTGCTTGGTATTATTTTATTCATAATGTAACGATTATGTGTATCATTGAATTATCAAGGCTATTTTTTTATTTTATACCATTTTACATTTAAACTGCCTTCCTGCCATTCGTTATGTAAAATATACTTAGGCAAAACAACCGATATATTCCTTACCGTCCTTGAGATTACAAAAATAGATTTAAAATCTCTGTTTTTATATACGCAAGTCTTGTCGTCGTCGATACCTATAAAACGCAAATTGCTTTTATAGTAATCCAGTGGTTCCGGGCTGATTGGGATGACGACTGCGCTTTGAAGGCGGTCTATCCTTTTTATTGTATTTAGGGCATTGCCCCACCTTTCGTCACATATTTTTTTACCACTGAGATAATACGGATACACGCTGCCGGTAAAAGCGTAAGAAACAATAAAGAGGATGATAAGTAATTGAAATCCGAACCGAAACCGGTTTATCCCTTTGCTTAGTAAAATCAGCAAAGGTATGAGTACCAGGGCAAAGTAGCGCTGCATGCCGAAAATATTAAACCAGAACTTGTCAATCAGATAATATGCGGCTAGCGGCGAGATTATCCAGACGAGAAGCATAATGTCTTTTTTTTCCGGGGCGAGGACAAATTTGAAACGGTTGTTTTTTCTAAACTCTACCAGCGCGAGCGCTACCAGTATTGCGCAGAAACTTAAACTTACCGGCAAGATTCTTTCGTTCGCGGCATTCAGAGGGAACAGGTATAGCAGCTCGCCGATAAACTGCGCTGATTTTAAAAAATAATTGCTTGTGGCCGGTATCCATTTTATGGCATGCCACGATCGGGGTTGCTTCCAGATAAGGTTAAACCACGGCAGATATAATATTATGATATAAAGATACGCTCCGAACCATTTAGCGATATGGCGCGGTTTAAAAAAGATAAAAACGCATATGCCCTGGAGGAAGCTATATATAATAGCGGTATAAGAAGTATACCAGGAAACTAGGGTAACCAATATATAGGCGATAAAGTTTGTTGAGGAAAAATTCTTTATTAATCGATAAAAAAGCCAAAAAGAAATAAGCCCCAGCGCCCAGCTCATTGAATAATTTTTTGCTTCTTGAGCATAATAAATGTCAAAAGGAGAGAATGCCAAAAGCAAGGCGGCGTATAAACCGATACGACGGTTATAAATGATTTCCCCTAATTTAAAAATCATAAATACCGATAACACCGAGAAGGCAAAAGGGAGAAAACGAAGCGTAAATTCATTTACGCCGGTCAATTTAACCCATGCGTTTAACAAAAGGTAAAAAAGAGGCGGGTGCGTAAAAAAAGGAATGGTGGTTCGAAATATTGCTGCGGGAGGCATGTTGATGCGGTATAAAGTCAAAAGTTCGTCTTCCCAGAATGGCGCTTTGCCCAGGTTGTATAGGCGCAATAAAATGGCGCATAATAGGATTAGTATTAAAATTATCTTACTTTTCATCCAGGTTATTTTTTGTAAGGGCAAGAGCTAAGAAATCAGGGATGCTTGTTATCAATTGGTTTCTGAATATTTTTTTATCTCAGCGTTATTATAACAAAATTAATCGATATTTTGTATAAAAAATTCTGGGTTTTGATATAATAAAAAGCATGTATTTTAAATTAAGCAGTTATCGAATTTTTCCTACGTTCTTATTTCAAAAGTACAAAAAGTTGGATTAACTATGTCTAAACGTTTCTTTGCTTACTTGATTATTGCCGCCGGATTTATTTTCATGCTTAGCGTAAGCTGGCTTAAGTGGGGCAATATCCTTATCGATACCTACCGCGACCCTTATGTGGCCGGTAAGATATTAAACGGTGCCGTACTCTATAAAGATATTGGTTATGAAATGGGGCCGCTCACGCCTTATCTGCTGGCATTTATCGCCAAAATATTCGGTATCGGTATTTATACTTTTGTCGGCTGCGG
>PMCS01000022.1 GCA_003154195.1 Candidatus Omnitrophota bacterium
AAAATTATCGAAGAGAATTTTGGCACGGTTTACGAAGCGGGGCGTATTTATTCGCTTTCTTTCAAGACCAGAGGAATTATTTCCGATAGGGTTGGATGGATGAAGGTGCAGTTACGAAGCGCTTCCAGCGGTAAATTATTCTTTAAACAAAGAGAAAATAAACTTATCAAGTCCGCAGCCTGGTTTGAAATTATGCCCGCGCCGAGAAGCTCGTTGTTCTTACCGGTGAGTATCTCGATGAAACCGTCGGTATCGTCGTAGACGTAGGCGGAAGAAAACTTTAAAAAATTAGACCTTAGCGCTTTGTATTCAATGTTTTTTTGCCGCGCCTCGTCTTCCAATAAGCCGACTTTGGCGATTTGCGGTAAGGTAAAGGTGCAATCCGGTATTCCCCGATAATCCTCGTTTACGTTTTTTTCCGCGATGCTGTCGACGCAAATTTTAGCCTGGTATTCGGCGATATAGGCCAGTTGTTTTTTGCCGTTGATGTCACCGCAGGCGTAAATATTGCCGATATTGGTCCGCATCCCCGCGCCGGTTTTAATCCAGCCTTTTTCGTCCAGGGAAACGCCGACTTTCTCTAAGCCTAAGCCGGAAACGTTGGCGGCACGGCCGGCGGCAAGAATAACCCGGTCGAAAACGTCCAGGTCGTAATCGCCGATATTTTTTGAAGTTTCTATCTTTATCCCCTTTTTTTCCAGGCTCACGCGCAGGCGTCCGGATAAATATGAGTCAAAAAACGGCAAAATATTTTCTTCTTTTTCCACCACCAAGACGTCTTTTTTAAGATTATTCAGTAACGAAGCGAATTCTAAACCGATACAGCCGGCGCCGACAATCAAAAGTTTATCGCCCGGCGACTCCTCGGCAAACAGGTTTTCGGCAAAAATCGCCCGGGGATGCCGCAAAACTGCCCTGGGCGAAGAACCGGTCGCGATAACGATATTTCTCGCGCTGACAGTCTCCCTGCCTACCCGCAGCGTAGTCGTATCTTCAAATACCGCATGGCCCCAGAAAAGTTTTACGCCTTTAGTTTCCAGGAGACGCAAGGTGCCGTCTTTTATCGAACCGATGGTTTTATTACCGCCGGCTTTGAGGTTGGCCCAGTTTTTTTCTGATTTAGAATGGGTAAGAAAAAATTTGGCAGGGATGCATCCGCGGTTCAGGCAAACGCCGCCGAAGCCGGCCTTATCTACATCGACCAACGCGGCGATCAGACCGGATTTTATCGCCTGTTTAGCGCAAGCTATCCCGGCGGCGCCGGCGCCGATAATGGCAACGTCAAAGACAATCATAATGGGTCAAAAACTTGGTTAGGGTAAGGGTAATGATGCCCGTATGGGTTAGGGTCAAGGTAAAGGCTTAAGAAATTGTTTTAAGCCCTAACCCTTACCTTTACCCATACCGGCTTCCTTGCCCTAGCCTTAACCGATTATCTGCTCTTTGCTTTTATTTCCTTAATAATCGCCTGCGTCATTTCCTTGGTGCCGACGGCAGTCGGGTCATTCCTATCGGGTTTTAAATCGTAGGTCACGGATTTACCTTTTTTAATCACCGCCAGCACCGCTTTTTCTAAAATCTCCGCCTTTTTCGTAAGGCCCAGGTGTTTTAACATCAGGCCGGCGGAAAGGATTGTCGCGGTCGGGTTGACCTTATTTTTTCCCGCGTATTTAGGCGCCGAGCCGTGTACCGGTTCGAACAGAGCTGTTTCCGTGCCCATGTTGGCTCCGGCGGCGATGCCCAGGCCGCCGATAAGGCCGGCGCATAAGTCGGAAATAATATCCCCGTAAAGATTGGGTAAGACCAGGACATCAAACGCTTGAGGCCTCATTACCAGCTGCATCGAAAGATTATCCACAATGACATCACCTGATTCGATATCGGGGTATAAGGAAGCGACTTCCTGAAAAGTCCTTAAGAAAAGTCCGTCGGTAAATTTCATAATATTGGCTTTGTGAACGCAGGTGACTTTTTTGCGGTTTTCTTTTTTTGCTAATTCAAAAGCGTAGCGGGTGATGCGGTCGCAGGCGAATTGGGAAAAGGGTTTTATCGATATGGCGCTTCCCGGCCTTACTTTTTTTTCGCTTATATTGTTGATGCGGGTAATCAAATCTTCCGTAGCCGGTTCCCCTTCCTGGAACTCCACGCCGGTATATAAATCTTCGCTGTTTTCTCTTACGATAAGGAGATTGGTGCCGGGGTATTTTGAATTTGTCCCTTCGATGTAATAGGACGGACGCACGCAGGCGAAAAGATCCAATTCCTGCCGGAGCGCTACATTGATGGAACGAAAACCCTTGCCCACCGGAGTAGTAATCGGGCCCTTGAGGGCAACCTTGTTTCTTTTTATCGATTCAAGCGTTTCCCTGGGGAGCAGGCTCCCCTTTTCTTTTAACGCCGGTTCGCCCGCTAAGGCAATTTCCCAATCGATATCTACGCCTAAAGCGTCAATGCAATCCTGGGCCGCTTTCGCGACCTCCGGGCCTACGCCGTCACCGGGGATAAGAGTAACTTTTTGTTTCATAGGCTCTCGAACTCCGCAACATTCTTAACTTTCGATATGGCTGTTTCTTTGGTAATGATACCTTTTTTATACAAAGTTTTAAGGCATTTATCCATGGTATGCATCCCGTATTGCGCGCCCATCTGAATCAGGGAAGGGATCTGCGCTACTTCGCCTTCCCGGATGAGATTCCGGATACCCGGAGTCGCGACCATGACTTCCGTGGCCAGGATTCTTCCTATGCCGTCGGCGCGCGATAACAGCAATTGTGAAACAACACCTTGTAGGGAATCAGCAAGCTGAACCCTGACCTGTTTCTGCTGATGAGAAGGAAATACGTCGATAATTCTCTGAACCGTCTGGGGTGCGTCAGGCGTATGGAGTGTGGCTAAAACAAGGTGGCCGGTTTCCGCGGCCGTTAAGGTCGTTGATATCGTTTCCAGGTCGCGCATTTCTCCTACGACGATAACATTGGGGTCCTGGCGCAAGGCGCGCTTAAGCGCCTCAGGAAAAGAATGGGTATCGGAATAAACTTCACGCTGTTTTACTACGCTTCGTTTATTGACATGAAAAAATTCTATCGGGTCTTCGATGCAGATGATTATTTCTTCCCGTTCGGAGTTAATCACATCGAGCATCGCCGCCATGGTAGTACTTTTACCCATACCCGTCGGCCCGGTAATTAACACTAAACCGTTCGGCTTTCGGATAAAATCATAAGCGGCCTTGGGTACACCCAAATCATCGATGCTGGGGATATTTCGGGGTATACGGCGGAACGCTCCTTCTACATTGCCTTTCTGAAAATGAACGTTAATCCTGAACCGGTCTACCTCCGGCACGGAAAAAGAGAAGTCAAGTTCTCTGTCCCTTTCAAAAACAGCTTTTTGTTCGTCGTTGAGGATACTGTACATCAAAGACTTGGTATCTTCTGGCGATAAAGACGGAAAATCGGTCATTACCAGCTTTCCGTCAATGCGCAGCATCGGCGGCGTGTTTACGGTAAGATGCAGATCGCTGGCTCCCCGGTCCATACATAGCTTGATGAGAGTAATTATATTTAACATGTCACCCCTCTTTTATACGTTGATGATCACAGATTAGAAGATGCTGATGATCACAGATGCGCGATCAAAGGTACGCTCGCGGGTCGGTGATTCTCCCTCTCAGGGCTGACGCCGCTACCGTTGCCGGAGACGCTAAATATACCGACGCGTTGGCATTTCCCATAATTCCGCGGCGGTTATCATTTGCCGTGGAGATAACCACATCTCCGTCGGCCGGGATGCCGCAGTGATTGCCTTCGCAAGGCCCATATCCCGGCACAAGAATCATGCCTCCCGCCCCGGCGATCGTTTTTATAAATCCTTTAGCTAAAGCCCGCAGGAATATTTCCTGCGTCGCCGGCGCGGTATAGAATTTTACGTCAGGATGTATCTTCCTCCCTCTTAAAATTTTAGCAGTAATTTCTAAATCTTCAAGCCTTGAGTTTGTCGGCCCCCCCAGGAACGCTTCGTTGATAACTAAACCTTTGAGCGAGCCGACATCCGCGCAAGCATAAGTATCCGCCGGTTTTACCACTAAAGGAGAGAGCTTCGATATATCAAGAACGATAACTTTTTCATAAGCGCAATTATTGTCCGCGTAAACGCCGTCGCGTTTTTTGATGCCGATTCCGGAAAGCCAGGCAAATGTTTTTTTGTCGGCGGGGATAACAGCGCATTCGGCCGACAGGCACGCGCTCATGGAACAAATAGTAAAACGGGCGTCCATCGACAAGGCGTCTACGACGGCGCCGGTAAATTCAATCGCCCGCCCGGCCGTTACAACGCCGCTGATTTTATTTATGAAATCAAACATAATATCTTTAGCAAAAACACCCCGCGGGATCCGGCCGTTCAGGATAACTTTAATCGTCGGCGGCACCGTAATGGTTATCTCGCCTTGAGACAGCAGGCCCGCCAAAGCGGCAGGCGTTACGTTAAATGATGCCGCGGCCAGCGCCCCCAGGCTTAAAGCGGCGTTGTCGGCGGCCAGAATGAGTTTACCGGGCAAGGCAAGCCCAAGGCCGGCGACGACATGCACGGAAATACCGTTAGGGGCATCGAAAAATGAAATCTTATTTTCCCCGGCAAATTTCCTCATCCGGGATTGTATCGCCGAATCTTCCACCCGGGGAGAGGGGCCGCCATGGTCGATAAAGGCGGCATATTTTTTGGGGATGACAATACGGTTGGCGGATATTTTTTCAATAACAGAAATGGTTGTGGCATCGTTAGAGAAGCAAAAATCTACTTTGCATCGCGCCGTATCCCCCGCTTTTAAAGAAGCGGAAGCATGAGAGGAAATAATTTTTTCGATTATTGTCTGTACCATATTTTTTTCTTCGTAATTCGGCTACTGCCTCACTGCGTTCGGCGAAGTCTCATTAAAAATATCCGTCATCCGCTTCGCCCCTACTCGCCTGGATATCGTGAAAATATCCGAAGGATATTTTCACGAAGCTTGCGGGACTCCGCTTACGCTTCGCGGATGGGGAAAATTAAAAATTATTTAGTTAAGCGTATGAAGAAAATTTTTTATCCGTTCGATGCCCTTTTCGATATTGGGCATAGAAGTCGCGAAGCTTAAGCGCGCGAAACCTTCGGCGCCAAATGAATCAGCGGGGATAACCGAGACTAACTGCTCGTCGAGAAGCCGGGACGAAAATTCCAGGGAAGATAACCCAGTTTTTTTAATATCGCAGAACATATAAAATGTTCCCTCAGGTTTTAAAGGGGTTATCTTTTTGAGGTGGGACAGTCCGTTAAATAAAATGTTTCTCCTTTTCTCGAATTCTTTTACCATGTCGTCGGCCCACTGCCGGTTTCTGAAAGCCGCCGTCGCCGCGCGCTGGGCGATCGAAGAAGCGCAGGAAGTCGTGTGGTCGATTACCTTGGAGGCTTGTTCCACAAAAGAAGAACCGGCGGCTAAATAACCCAAGCGCCAACCGGTCATGGAGAAAGCCTTGGAAAAACCGTTTATGGTAATCGTATAATCGCCGGCCCCGGGGAATGAAGCGAAACTAAAATGTTTCTTCCCGTCATAGGTAAGCGTTTCGTATATCTCATCGCTTAAAACAAAGATGTTTTTATCTTTAACTGTTTCGTAGATCTCTTTTAAGTTTTCATAATCGTAGGTTGCGCCGGTAGGGTTATTGGGATAATTCAGGATAAGCATTCTCGTCTTTTTGGTAATCGCCTTGTTCAAGGAATCTATGCTTATCCTGAAATTATCTTTTGGCCGGGTTTTAATAAATTTGGCCTTCGCTCCCGCAAGCCCGACCATCTCCGGGTAGCTGACCCAATAGGGTGCGGGGATGATCACTTCATCGCCCTTGCCGGACGCCGTTAAGATCGCCGCGAAAATAGCATATTTAGCTCCGCTGGTTACGATGATATTTTTTGTTTCATAATTCAGGTTATTTTCTTCCCGCAGTTTCTTTATTATCGCTTCTCTTAATTCAACCGTTCCCGCGGAAGGGGTGTATTTAGTGAACCCTTCGCTGATCGCCCGGACCGCTTCTTCTTTTATAAAATCAGGAGTATCGAAATCCGGCTCGCCGGCGGCAAAATTTACCACGTCTTTGCCTTCCTTAATCAACTTCTTAGTCAACGCGGTAAGTTTTAAAGTATTGGATTGGTTTAAGGAAAGTACTCTGGGGTTCATAAATAAACTTGTTTGCTCCCTGCTGTCTTACCGCAGGTACCCTTGCAAAAGGGAAAGGTTGAAAACCGCAGGTTTTCAAATGGATAAAAGAATTCCGTAAGGAATTATTTTATTTATCTTTCTCTCTTCGGAAAATCTTTTTTACGCCGGCGAAGACTCCCTTTGCGGGTTTATCCGTCGCTTTCTGGTCGTGAAAATGCTCTTTTTTTACTTCGTGTATTTCGTCTTTTTTGGTTTCTACCGTCTTTTTTTCTTTTAATTTTTTTTCTTTTTTCTCTATTTTGGTCAACTCTAAGATAGCCAGCTTTGCCCCGTCGCCTTTGCGGAACCCTAAATCTATAACGCGGGTATAGCCGCCGGGGATATCCTTAAAACGGGGGCCGATATCATCGAACAACCGTTTAACCAGAGCATGGTCGGGAAGCAATTGAAAACTCAATCGCTTGGCATGGAGGTCGCCCCTTTTCGCCCAGCTAATCAGCTTGTCCACCCAGGGGCGGATGCCTTTAGCTTTCGATTCGGTAGTGACGATCCGTTCGCTGATAATGACTGCCCGCAGCATAGAACGTATAAAAGCTTTTCTCTCGGCGCGGGAACGATTAAACTTTTCACTTTTTTTTCTATGTCTCATCTTATCCTCGCTTTTTATATTTTCAGTACAATGCCGATACCTTCCCTTACTAATCGAGCAATCTTTTTCCCTGCCGAAGGGCAGGGTGGACAGGAAAATTCCTAAACTAATTTTCCTGTTAAGAGTATAGTATTATACCCCCGATGCTCTTAAAATCAATAATTTTTTCGGTTTTTTAGTCTACAGGCTACCTTACAGCTCCCGCATCCTTCAGCAAACGGACGATTTCACTATGCCCATTCTGTGCCGCCAGCATTAAGGCAGTCGCGTCATTGTCATCTTTAGCGTTGGTATCGGCGCCGTGGGCCAATAAGACTTTGACGGTTTCGATATGGTTCTTTTCGCTCTCGCCATTATCCTTGACGACCAGCCGAGCAACTGCTAATTGGTCCAAGGCACCGCGATTTTCATACCCCGCTGCCCACATCAGGACGGTTCTACCGTGGTTACCTCTCTCATTGATATTGGCGCCGTTGGCCAGCAAGACCTTTACGATTTCAGTATGCCCTTCCTGCGCCGCGGTTATCAAAGCGGTCCAGCCATCGTTAATTTTTTCGTTGACCTGGGCACCGTTAGCTAATAAGACCGCGACGGTTTCAGGATGCCCGTTCGACGCGGCACAGAACAAGGCGGTAAAACCAAATTTGTTTCTCAGATTGACCATTGCGCCCCTGGCCAGCAAGACTTTGACGGTTTCCGTGTGCCCGTTCGATGCGGCCAAGGCCAAGGCGGTCGAACCAGTCATATCCTTCGCATTGACGTCGGCATTTCGGGAAAGCAAATCCGTGACGATTTCGGTCTGCCCGCGCACGGCGGCATCAGTTAACTTCTGATTCAAATCCTCCGCGAAAGCGGTAACCGAAATAAATAACATCAATAATACAATTCCGCTGCCTATTTTCATCCGCGACATCCCGTTGCCCCCTTCTTCCCGCTGCTTCTTATTCATTAATCTCTACTCTGTATTTTCTTTACTCTACAGCCCCGGCCTGTTTTAGCAAGTTGACGATTTCGGTATGTCCCCTCTGCGTTGCCCACGTCAAGGCAGTTTTACCATCATTATCTTTTGCGTTGACATCGACGCCTCTGGCCAGCAAAATCGTGACGGTTTCGACATGCCCGAATTGTACCGCGATCATTAAGGCTGTTTCGCCATTGTTATTTTTTGCGTCGATTCGAGCGCCATTGGCCAGCAGGGTGCTGATGATTTCTGTGCGGCCATTTTGTGCGGCTAATATCAAGGCGGTCCGGCCGCCTTGGTCTTTTGTGTTAACTTGGGCGCCCTTAGCCAGCAAAGCCGTGATGGTTTCGGTGCGTCCTGCGTAGCTAAATGATGCCCACATTAAGGCGGTCAAACCGGAGTTGTCTTTTGCGTTAACATCAGCACCCATGGCTAACAAAGTTTTAACGGCTTCAGTGCGGCCGCACTGCGCTGCTGTTATCAGGGCAGTCGAACCATATTTAGTTTTTTCATTAATTTTAGCTCCCCTGGATAGCAGGGCCGTGACTGTTTCCGGGTGTCCGCCTTGTGCTGCTCGCATCAAGGCTGTTTCTCCACTTTCATCCTTTGATTCTATTTCACAACCCTTGGCCAGCAAGGCTATGATTTTTTCTGTGTGCCCGTTTTGTGCCGCCTCAAATAATTCTTGATTTAAATCTTCCCGCGGGAAAACTTTAGCCCCTGATTTTTTTAGCAGGCGCACGATTTCGGTATGATTATTATCTTCCGCATACATTAAGGCGGTTGTGCCATTTTTATTTTTCGCATTGATCTCAGCGCTCCTGGCTAGCAAATCTTTTATGACTTCAATATGCCCGTATTGTGCTGCGACCATTAAGGCTGTTATGCCATGGTTGGTTTTTGTATTAATTCCAGCTCCTTTGGCTAACAGGAGTTCGATGGTTTTAATGCTTCCGCCTTCCGTTGCGTGAATTAAGGCTGTCTCGCCGAAGTCGTTTTTTGTATTGATATCGGCGCCCTTGGCTAATAAGGTTTCCGCTATTTCAGCGCGTCCGTTATACGCTGCCCCCATCAGGGCGGTCCAGCCATTTTTAGCTTTCGCATTAACGTCGGCGCCTTTGGCCAGTAAGGCCGTGAAGATCTCGGTATATCCATTAGATGCCGCTTCTGTTAAGGCTCTGGCTCCGGCATTATTTTTTTCATTAACTTTAGCCCCTTTGTCCAATAAGAGCGTGGCGATTTCAATATTTCCGCTTCTTGCCGCCAAGGTTAAGGCGGTCCGGCCAGTTTTATCTTCGGCATTGATATCAGCGCCTTTGGCTAATAGGTTTTGGACTATTTCAAGGCTTCTGGACCTAAGAGTTATCTTCCAGTCATTGTCATGTTTTAAGGCGCCATCTACGGTGGCTACGGTAAATGAGGGCATGTCGATTAGTTCGTGTACTGCCCACATCAGGGCGGTCCAGCCATTGTTATCTTTAGCATTAACGTCGGCGCCCATGTACAGTAATTCTTTGAAGGATTTAATATCTTTATTGAATGCCGCCCACATCAAAGCGGTGAGGCCATCATTAGTTCTTGCGTTGACGTCGGCATCCCCGGCCAGTAATAAGGTCATGGCCATTTTGGCGTCCCTGTTCTTTATTGCGCTGAGGAATATACGATCCGAATTTTTTGCGAGGGCCGTAAGCGAAGGCGATAACAATATAATAGATATAATTATGTTTCCTATGCTTCGGCTGTGAAAAAACAACCAAAAGAGAAATATGACAAACAGAATACTAAGGGTATTTAATAGCAGAAGGTTCATGAAGATATTATAGCATCAGGGTTGGATTTTTATAGTATTTTAAGCGGCGCTATTGTGCGGGGTGAATTGTAGCTCATATTGCGACTGAAGAATGCAAGACGGTATTTAACTTCTTGTCAAATAAAGAGTTATGAAACAAATACGGGAATTCATCTTTTTAGTCTTTATAAATATTTGTTTCATAACTACCTCTATATCAATGGGTTGAATAGAAGGTTAATTTTAATTATCTTGTTAATTAATTCTGTAATGCAGAACCTGCCGAGTAAGCCAACAGTGATTCACTTACGCCATATGTGGACGGCTTCCTTTCCGCCATCGCTGCTTATCTTATATTTAATAACTAATTTATCGCCCTTGGACAAGTCCTTGAATTCAAGCCGCTGGCCGTCTTTTTCGATAATTGATTCTTCCCGTACGTAGAGAGTAACATCTTCATGGGTAGTGCTGGCCTCATCTTTATAACTTTTTAATACAACCATTGATGTATCGTAGTTGATTTCCTCGATCGTGCCTAAGATTTCTTCTTCACGTTGCGTAGAAGACTGGGCGTATTGGGCGTGAGCCGCGGGTAAAAAACCCACCATCGATAGCGCAATAATCGGTATTAATAATAAGGTTTTTAGTCTCATATTTTTTTAATCATAGCCTCCATTAAACAAAAATTATAGACAATTGTTTCTACTCCCCGATATCTGTTTATAGCACATTCCCCGGAGAAAGTAAATGCAAAAGTTATAAAATAAAAAAGGAAAACCAAGGGGATAGCTCACCCTCTCCCCTTTGTGTTTATGTTATTCTTTATTCATAATGCGTCCACATTCGTATGATCTTTATGGTGTGCGTTTCTTTAATAATCTGATAAACAAGACGGAAATCAAAGGGCGCTGGCCCCTTTATCCAGCGAGCAAGCGCATTTATCGGGTTACCCAAAATCTAAAGTCGCGCTTCGTCACGATTGCCTGAAATAAAAAAACCCAACAAAATCAAAGTTAACTTGACTCTGTTGGGTTTTAGTGTTGGCTGACTTTGCCTCATCCAGCGCTAATTTTACTACGTAAACTTAGCGCTGGATAATTCGACTACCGTCTCACGGCGCATGCTTTGCATGCGCCGTTCGGCGAAGTCTCATTACCCATAATCTGAGGTTACGCTTCGCGCTCCCACGATTCTGGGTAATTCGGCTGCCACCTCGCTCAGCGCCCTTCGGGCTTGAGCTCGGTGAAGCCTCATTAAATCATCTCAAGTTTTTTCCGATCGAACTTCATCCCGAACGAAAGCCCCATGGTCTTCAGCAACCCGGACACTTCGGTCAATGATTTCTTGCCGAAATTCCTGTAGGAAAGCATTTCTGCTTCGGTTTTTTCTACCAGGTCGGCGAGGCCTTTGATGTTGCCTTCCCGCAGGCAGTTGGCGCTTCTTACGGACAATTCCAATTCGGAAATCGGAATTTTAAGTTTTTCATAGAAGGCCGCTTCTTCCGGCGTCAATTCTTCGACTTCTTCTTCGGGGATCTCTCCCAGGGTGAAAAATAATTCCAGATGTTTGCTTAATACTTTCGCCGCGTAGATAAGAGCTTCTTTGGGCTCGATGCTGGCGTTGGTAAAAATCTCTACAATAAGTTTATCGTAATCGGTACGTTTGCCGACGCGGGTATTCTCTACCTTAAACGCTACTTTTTTGACCGGGGTAAAGATCGAATCGATAGCAATCACACCGATGGGCATATCTTCGCGCTTGTTGAACTCGGAAGATACAAATCCCCGGCCCCGGCCTACCTCCATCTCTACATTGAACTTAGCCTTAGGGCTGGTTAGAGTGGCGATGAGCATATCGGGATTTATGACATCAATCGTTTCGTCGGTTATAATATCTTTGGCTTTTACTTCTTTGATGCCTTCGGCTTTTATATATATTTTCTTCGGCGATTTGGAATAGGAGCGCAAAACGATGTTTTTGATATTAAGGACGATTTCCGTGATATCTTCTTTAACTCCCTCAACGGTAGTGAATTCATGGGAAGCGCCGTCGATCTTAATCGACGTGACCGCCGTTCCTTCAATGGAAGAAAGTAATACCCTCCTTAAAGCATTTCCTATGGTGACGCCATAGCTTCTTTCCAGGGGCTCGGCGACAAATTTTCCGTAAGTGGGGCTATAGGTTTCTTGTTCTACGATTATTTTTTTTGGAAACTGAAAATCCCGCCACGTTATTCCCATTTTTCGTCCTCCTTAAATAAAAACCTAAAACTTACCACTAAGACACAAAGGGCTCAAAAAAAAACGATTTATTTGTATCCTCAGTGTTCTTGGTGCCTTGGTGGTTAATATTTTGGTTATGTTTCTTTTTCGCTTTTAAATGAGCGAAAATTATTTAGAATAAAGTTCTACGATGAGCTGTTCGTTGACCTGAGCCGAGATATCTTCTCTTTCCGGAAGGCGTAAAAGCTTCACCTTCAAATTATCTTTATCGATTTCCAGCCAGGGAGCCAAACCGCGTTCCTTGGATGATTTTTCAATGATCCCTTTAATGGTTTCTCTTAATTTATCCGTTGTTTTTATTTCTATCGAATCACCGTTTTTTATTAAATAGGAAGGGATGTCGACGCGTTTGCCGTTTATAAAGATAAAACCATGGCGCACGAATTGCCTCGCCTGGCCGCGCGAAGATGCCAGCAGGGCCCGGTAGATGACATTATCCAGCCGCCGTTCCAGTAATTGCATCAGGGTGCGGCCGGTAACTCCTTTGGATTTCGTAGCGTCGTCGAAAAATCTCCGGAATTGTTTTTCAAGAATTCCGTACGTCCGTTTTACTTTTTGTTTTTCTCGCAACTGTAAAGCGTAGTAGGATTGCTTGGAGCTGACTCTGGTATGCATCCCCGGTATGGTAGGCCTTTTGGTCATTGTACATTTTTCCGCGGCACATTTAGACCCTTTAATGAAAAGCTTTACTCCTTCCTTGCGGCACAGTCTGCATTTCGGTCCGGTATATCTTCCCATATTTTTTTCCTTTTTTTAAGCACAGATGATCACAGATTAGAAGATGCTGATGATCACAGATAGGAATCAGCGATCATCTGTTGACTTTAAATCAGCGATCATCAGCGACTATACCCGGCGTTTCTTACGCGGGCGGCATCCGTTATGCGGCGAAGGCGTAACGTCTTTGACTCGCTTTACGCTTAATCCCGCCGCCTGCAAAGAGCGTATCGCCCCTTCTCTTCCCGGCCCGGGGCCTTTAACTAAAACCTCGATATCGGTTATCCCTAATTCTTTGGCTTTCTTGGCGGCGGTGGACGCGGCAATCTGCGCGGCATAAGGCGTAGATTTTTTTGTCCCCTTAAACCCTACGCTGCCGCCGGAAGACCAAACGATGACATTTCCCTGCGGATCGGTGATCGTTACCAGCGTATTGTTAAAACTTGCCTTTATGTGGGCGATGCCCAGATGAGAGGTTAGATGTATTTTCTTTTTTTTATCTTTTCTTTTTTTCTGTTCAATCATTTTCCACTCCCTATTTTTTTACTTCGTAAAAAAATAACCTACTTTCAATTATTTCTTTTTTAACCCACCGACTCTGGGCTTGGGCCCTTTACGGGTACGCGCGTTGCATCGGGTGCGCTGTCCCCTGGTCGGTAAACCTTTCTTATGCCGCGAACCGCGGTAAGAACCAATATCGATGAGGCGGCGTATATTTTGCGTAACTTCGCGCCTTAGTTCGCCTTCAACCTTGTAGTTATTCTGAGTGTAGGTGACTAAACGCGATATTTCATCTTCCGTCAATTGCGCGGCCTTTTTTTCGCCGTCAACTTTAGTCTCCGACAATATTTTCACTACATTCGTCTGGCCTATCCCATAAATGTACTGCAGGGCGATTTTTACTTTTTTTTCTTTGGGTATATCGACGCCTAAAAGTCTGGGCATTTTTTATCTCCTTATTAAAGGGCTGATGATCACCGATTAGAGGATGCAAATGATCACTGATAAATATCCGCGATCATCAGTTGATTCTCAATCAGCGTTCATCTGTGTTTATCAGCCTTGGCGTTGTTTATGTTTAACGTTTTTACAAATAACCCGCACTACGCCTTTGCGTCTCACAATCTTACACTTATCGCAGATTCTTTTTACCGAAGATTTTACTTTCATAAGATTTCTCTATTATAAATTACTTATATCTATACGTTATTCTCCCCCGCGCCAAATCGTAAGGAGAAAGTTCGACTTTTACCTTATCGCCCGGTAAAATACGAATAAAATTCATGCGCATTTTGCCGGCGACATGGGCCAGGATCACCGGCCCGTTGTTCTCCAGTTTAACCTTAAACATCGCGTTGGGTAACGCTTCCGATATCTCCCCTTCGACTTCGATTAATTCTTCTTTCATACTCGCTTCGCTCGTTCGCTGATGATCACAGATTAGAAGATGCTGATGATCGCGGATGAAACAATTATTATCCGCAGTTACTTCGTTAGAATCCACGGGCCTCTTTTGGTAATCGCTACCGTATGTTCAAAATGTGCGGCTAAGGAGCCGTCTTTGGTCAACGCGGTCCAGCCGTCTTTTGCGATTTCTACGTCATAGGAACCGGCGCAAACCATCGGTTCGATTGCCAGGGCTGTCCCTTCCTCGATGATCTCTCCCTCCCCTTTTTTACCGAAATTAGGCACTTCGGGGCGAAGATGAAGGTCTTTGCCGATGCCATGGCCGACAAATTTGCGCACCACGGAAAAACCATTTTTCTCAATGAATTCCTGAATCGCGCTGCCGACATCGCCGATTTTTGAACCCGGTATTGCCCGGGCGATGCCTTTATGAAGAGCCTCGTGGGTAATCTTTACTAATTTTTTTGCCTGAGGGCTTGTTTTTCCCACAAGATAGGTATATGCCGTATCGACGAACAAGGTTTTATATTCAATTCCCAGGTCGACGCTGACCACGTCGCCGTCTTTGATGAGTTTATCGAAAGACGGTATCCCGTGGATAACTTCTTCGTTGACCGAAACGCAAAGCGAAGCAGGGTATCCGCTGAAACCTTTAAAGGCCGCCGACATTTCCGGATAGCCTTTTAAATAATTATCAAAGAAAACTTCTATATCTTTAGTGGAAATACCCGGTTTAATAAACTTTTTAAGGCTTTGGAGAATCCGGCAGGCGACTTTGCCGGCTTCGTGCATCGTTAAGAAATCATTCCGCTCCAGGCGTTTCATTGCCCTATTTTTTTTGTTATTGCCTCAAAGATCTTTTCTTTATTTTCGCAGCCGTCGACTTCTAAAAACTTTTTTTGCGTTTTATAGAAATCCAGGACTTGTTTGCTTTCTTTCTGAAAAACTTCCCAGCGTTTTTTGATGACTTCCGGCTTATCGTCATCGCGCTGGATGAGCGCGCCGGCGCATTTATCGCAAATACCCTCTTTTTGGGGGGGCATATTGACTAAATGGTAAATCGCCCCGCATTGTTTGCATACGCGCCTTTTAGAGAGCCGGTTGATAATCGTTTGTTCATCGACGTAAATATTTACAAACACATCGTAGTTTATGTTATTCTTTTTGAAAATCCCGTCCAGCGTTTTTGCCTGGTTTAAATTTCTGGGATATCCGTCGAGGACAAATCCTTTTGAATTGAGATTTCCCTCGATGACTTTAGCCACGACTTCATCAGGGACGAGCAACCCCTTGTCCATGTAGCCTTTGAGCTCTTTGCCCAGACCCGTTCCTTTTTTAACTTCTTCGCGCAGGATATCGCCCAGAGATATTTTGGCAATTTTTAAACGGCCGCATAAATCAGCCGCCTGTGTCCCTTTGCCGGACCCCGGCGCGCCGAAAAGAATAATCTTCATTATTTTTTACTCCGTAAAAAATAATCACCATCCGCTTCGCGGATGAAGAACTTTTAATTTTTAACTTTCAATTCCTGCATTATCTTGTTCCCGCTCTGACACTCTGACGCTCTGGCACTTCCTCTCTATCTTCTTCCCCGCAACGTCCCTTCTTTCATAAAGCCTTCGTAATGGCGGATAAGCAGCTGGCCTTCGACCTGTTTCATCGTATCCAGAACTACGCCGACCATGATCAAAAGGGTAGTGCCGCCGAAAAAGGAAGCAAAGTCATAAGAGGGCACTCTAAAGATGTGCATAATCAAAGTAGGGGCTACGGCAATAACGCAAATATACGCGGCTCCCACAAAAACAATTCTTGTGGCGACATAATCAAGATGTTCAACGGTCGGTCGGCCCGGCCGGATTCCCGGAACAAACCCGCCGTATTTCTTCAGGTTATTGGCGATCTCGATCGGATTGAAAACCAGCGCGGTATAAAAGAACATAAAAAACATGATGAGAACAATATAGGTAATATTATACCCCAAACCGCGGTCATTCATCATCCCCTGAAGAAAAACGATAAATTTATTAGTGCGGGGCAGGAAAGTCGCCATGGTAGCCGGGAAAAGAATAACGCTTTGAGCGAAGATTATGGCAATGACGCCGGCCATATCCACTCTGATGGGAAGATAGGTACTCTGCCCTCCGTAGACGCGCGTGCCGACCACTCTCTTACCGTATTGGACGGGAATCCGGCGCTGGGCCTGGCTGAAAAGGACAACCGCCATTATCGATGCAAACCATAGGGCGAACAGAAAAACTACTTTTAAAGTTGAGATCTGGCTTTTGGAAGCATCGAAGGGCGACCAGAGGATCCATAATTGATATAGCGAATGAGGGATGCGCGAGATTATGCTGGCGGTGATAATCAGCGAAATGCCGTTACCGATACCCCGTTCCTGTATCTGTTCGCCCAGCCACATGATAAAAATAGTGCCGCAGGTTAAAGTAAGGACGGTGGTTAATTTGAAAAGAAACCCGGGGTTGGGAACGATAACAATACCCTGGAAGCTTCTGGGGCTTTCCAGCCACAGCGCCAGGAAAAAACCCTGGATGAGGCATAAAGCAACCGTGGCGCATCGGGTATACTGGTTTATTTTTTCATAGCCGGCCTTGCCTTCTTTAGCGAGGCGTTCTAAGGTAGGAACGACCGCCGTCAGAAGTTGCATGATGATCGAGGCGGAGATATAGGGCATTACGCCCAGGGCAAAAATACTTAAACGGGTAAGCGCGCCGCCGGTAAAGAGGTTCATTATCCCGAATAATGTCTGCCCCTGTGTTTTGGCCAGGCGGTCAAAAAATTGGCCAAGAGCGGAACTATCTACTCCCGGCGTAGGGACATAACAACCGACTCTATAAACAACCAAAAGAGCCAGCGTAATTAAAATTTTCTTTCTTAAATCCGCGATTCTGAAGATGTTTTCTATCGCTTTAAGCAATCTGCCTTCCCCCCCGCTCCTTCAATAATTTTTTTGGCTTTTTCAGAAAAACTATCCGCTTTAAAAACTGCTTTTAGATTGAAAGCGTCTTTTATGGACGCCAGTATCTTTACCGGTTTCTTATCGTTTTTAATCAAATTAACCTGCCTTAAAACCACCGGGTTTATTTCCGGGGCATCTTTCAGTCTTAAAGCGATATCTTTAAGATTTACCACCTGAAATTCTTTAGCCACCGGCGAATGGAATCCCCGTTTGGGTAAAAGCCTGGCCAGGGGCATGTTGCCGCCCCTGAATCCTATATAGGGAAGGACCTGGCCTTCCCGGCTTCCCGCTCCTTTATTGCCGCGGCCGCTGGTTTTGCCCCTGCCGCTACCCACCCCGCGGCCGACTCGTTTAATCTTTTTGTTTTTGAATCTTACTTTTATTTTCGATAAATCCATATTATTTATCCCTATGACTTTAAGCTCGCCAGCGCTCCGAACGTCGCCTTGACCACGTTAACCGGGTTGGTCGAGTTTTTTAAATTTTTAGTTAAAATATCGTGTATGCCGGCGCATTCGCAAATCGCTCGTATCGGCGAACAGGCAATAACGCCTGTACCTCGCAGCGCCGGTTTGAGAAGTATCTGCACTGCGCCATAATGCCCATAGGTATCATGCGGGATAGACGTGTCTTTTTTCTTTATTATGACCATTTGCTTTTTCGCTTTTTTGATACCTTTTCTTATCGCGTCGGCGACTTCGTTAGCTTTTCCCAGAGCGAATCCGGCCTTAGATTCGCCGTCGCCGACTACTACCAGCGCCGAGAAACCGAGGTTTTTGCCGCCTTTGGTAACTTTGGTTACCCGATTGATAAAGATAACCCTTTCCATGTATGTCTTGTCCTGGGGATTTCTTGCGGTTTCTCTATTCGGCGTGAAGTTGCTCAAAATTTCAACCCTCCTTTTCGTACACCGTCAGCCAAAGCTTTTATTCTTCCATGATATTTGTAACCGGCCCGGTCAAAACAAACTTCTTTTAAACCTAAGTTCAAAACTTTTTGAGCGATCAGCTGGCCGACCTGGGCCGCCGCTTCTTTATTCGTCGATTTTATATTTTTGCTTTTAAAATCTTTAGATAAAGTCGAAACACCGGCGAGGACATTATGGGATTTATCGTTAATAACCTGGGTGTAGATATGTTTTTTACTGCGGAAAACCACAAGGCGAGGCATCTCCGCCGTACCTCTCATCTTTCTTTTAATCCGATCGTGTCTTTTTTCTCTTCCCGGCTTTTTCACTTTTGTATCCCCTTTTATTTGCCCCGCAGGCGGGGCAAATAATCCCTGCCTCGCTCGCCTCACGGCGAAGCCATGGGCCTTACGGCTTATCAAAGCGGGCCGCCGCAGTTTGGCGGGACTATTTGGCTAAAGCTTTGCCAAGTTTTTTCTTAACTTCTTCGCCGACGTATCTAACGCCCTTACCCTGATAAGGCTCAACCGGGTAAACCTTTTTTATTTTGGCGGCGAATTCTCCCACCTGTTGTTTATTGAAGCCGTCTACTACTATGCGGTTTGGGTTAGGCGTCGCCACTTTTAATCCGGCAGGAACGGGCATTTCTACGACGTGAGAAAAACCAAGGTTTAAATTCAAAACCGTTCCTTTCATCTGCGCCTTATAGCCTACGCCGACAATATCCAATTCTTTTTTATATCCCTGGTTTACGCCCTGGACATAGGAGTTAATCAACGCCCTGATCGTTCCATGAAGGCTTTTATCCAGCTTCTCTTCACTGTTTCTTGTAACGATAATCTGAGCACCCTCGACTACTACTTTAATCGAAGCAGGAATGCCCAAACTATCTTTACCTTTTGGCCCTTCAATCAAAATCCTGGCGCCTTCAATTTTAGCCGTAATGCCTTTCGGTAGAACTACCGGTTGTTTTCCTATTCTCGACATATATACCTTTTTTATACACAGATGATCACTGATTGAGAGCCAACTGATGATCGCTGATAATTATCAAAAACTTTTTAGTATTTGCTTCTTTTTATCTGCGATCATCTGCATCATCTAATCTGTGATCGTCGGCGATCACCACACCATCCCGACAAACTCTCCACCCAGGCCTTTTTCTTTCGCTTCTTTATCGGTTAAAATTCCGCTGGATGTCGAGATGAAAGCTGTCCCATAACCCTGCAATACATGACGAATCTTTCCGTGCCTTACATAAACGCGGTTGCCGGGTTTGGATACTCGTTTAATCTGGGTAATCACGCTCTTTTTTCCGGCATAACGCAGGTATATCTTAATTTTGTGAAAATTTCCCAAATCGGCTTCGGCAAAATTTTCGATGTAACCGTCACGTTTTAAGATATCGCACACCTTAAGAATCAACCGGGAATGAGGCACCATGACATCTTCTTTCGCGGAACGTACGGCATTCCTTATCAGGGTAAACGTATCGGCAATCGGGTCTGTTTTACTCATGTTTTTTACCTTTTTTTATACACAGATGATCACAGATTAGATAATGCTGATGATCACTAATATTTATCCGCGATCATCAGCTGATTTTGAATCAGCGATCATCCGCGTTATTACCAGCTGGCTTTCTTTACCCCCGGTACCAAACCCTGCCAGGCAAGTTGCCGGAAACAAATACGGCATAGTTCGAAATCGCGAATATATCCGCGCGGCCTTCCGCAGAAACGGCATCGGTTGCGCCGCCGCGTGGTAAACTTAGGGTTGGTTTTTTCTCTTTTCCATTTTTCTATTTTAGCCGTGGTAGCCATTTTTGTTTACTCCTTTCACCGTCTAAACGGAAACCCGATCAAACTTAAAAGCATTTTTGTTTCTTTATCGTTTTTAGCGCTGGTATGTATGGCAATATTCATGCCCTGGGTGCGGGACATTTTGTCCGCATCTAATTCCGCGAAGGCATTTTGTTCCGACAAACCGAAATTATAACCGCCGCTTCCGTCAAAAGAATGGGAAGAGAAACCCCGAAAATCCCGGATGCGCGGGCTTGCGACGCTGATAAACCGGTCCAGGAATTCATACATCCGATATTTTCGTAACGTAACGCAGCATCCTACGGGAGCCCCTTTCTTCAATTTAAAATTGGAAATTGGCTTGCGGGAACGGCAGATCTTCGCTCTTTGCCCCGCGATGATCGTCAATTCCTCGGCGCATTTTTCCGTAATTTTTGGATCGGTCGTGCCTACGCCGACACCCATATTGACCACAATTTTTATGAGTTTGGGAACGGCCAAAGCGTTAGCGTAGCCGAATTCGGTCTTCATTTTAGGAATAATCTCATCGCGATACTGCTTGAGCAATCGCGGCGTATATTCTTCTTTTAAATTGTCTGCTGGCATTTTTTGCACACCCTGACCTTTTCGTTTCCCTCCAGAATCTTTACGCCGAACCTGACGCCCTTGGCGCAGCTCGGGCAGAATAAAGCTACATTAGAAAGAGAGAACGGCGAAGGGATTTCTTTTATACCGCCGGTTTCCGTTTCGGAGCGGCGGCGCATGTGTTTTTTGGCAATATTGGCGCCTTCTACGATTATGCGGTTACCGTCTAAAAATTTTAAAATTTTTCCGGTCTTACCCTTATCTTTGCCTTTTTCGATGATTACGTTATCGCCTTTTTTTATTTTTAAAGACATATCAACTCCAAATAAAAACCTAAAACTTACCAGTGCGAAGCCTCCCCGAAGGGGACTAAGGCACTAAGGTCTCAAAGAAAAACAATTTATTTACATCCTTAGTGTTCTTGGTGCCTTGGTGGTTAATCTTTTGGTTTTAATGCTTCCTTCAAATAACTTCGGGGGCTAACGACAGAATCTTGCCGAATTTATCCCTTAATTCGCGCGCGATCGGCCCGAATACTCTTGTCGACCGGGGATTGCCCAGCTTATCGATAACCACACAGGCGTTTTTATCAAACCTTATGCACATGCCGTCTTTTCTCTTTATGGGAAAAGATGTCCTGACTAATACCGCCCGGACAACTTCTCCTTTTTTTATCGGGCCATTGGGTATGGCAGCTTTAACGTTAGCCGTAAACACATCGCCAATAAGGGCGTGGGACGCGTTTTTCTTGCCGATAACCCCGATAAAAGAAACTCTTTTCGCTCCGCTGTTGTCAGCGACATCTAATTTAGTACGGACATAAATCATTTTAAAATCTCCATTAGCCGGAAATATTTTTCTTTGGAATAAGGATGGGATTCGATGATCCTGACCTTATCGCCGACCTTTGCCTTTTTTTCTTCGTCGTGGACTTTATATTTTTTCCTTCTCGCGATAGGTTTTTTATAAAGCGGGTGTAAGAATTTTTTTACTACCTTAACGACAATGGTTTTATCCATTTTATCCGAAACGACTACCCCTTCTAAAACTTTGCCTTTGGAAACGCTCATATTTTTTCCTTTTGCTCTTTTTGCGGCGGTTCTATTTTTTTGCTGTTCTCTTTCAGAACGGTCAATATCCGGGCGATATCTTTTTTAGCCTGGCGGAACAAATGCGGTTTTTCTACCCCCGTGCTTTTTTTAAACTCCAATTCCATGAGTTGTTTCCGGGTAGCAGAGAGTTTTTCTTTTAATTCGTTTTCCGACAAGCCCTTTATTTCTTTTATATCCATCTTTTCTCCGCGCCTTCATAAAAAACCGGCTGTTTCATTCCCGTGGACTTTTTTATCGTACCTGATTTAAAACAAATGAGTTCCCGTCGAATTTTCTATAATCCAGGAACTCATTTATCTTAAGCGAGTAACAAACATTGTCCGGAAAGGAAGTTTGTAGGCAATCAGCCTGAATGCTGCCCGGGCATAATCTTCCGGCACGCCGCCCATCTCAAATAAAACCCGGCCGCGGCGTATAACCGCAATCCAGTGGTCGACTTCGCCCTTTCCTTTTCCCATTCTTGTTTCAGCCGGTTTTCTTGTGACCGGCCGGTCGGGAAAAACCCTGATCCAAAGCTTGCCCCCGCCGCGTAATTTTCTCGTTAAGATAACGCGGCATGTTTCCAGCTGGTTGCTTTTGAGTTTACCCGACCCGATAGCTTTTATGCCGTATTCGCCGAAGCTGACGCTTGAGCCGGCTACCGCCAAGCCGCGCGTTTGCACCTTTTGTGATTTTCTATATTTTATTCTACTGGGGAATAACATATTCAGGATTGCTGCTGTTTATGCTGGCTTGCTTTATCTTCTTCTTTTTGCGCGGCCGCGTCCTGCGGCTTGATCATATAAGCGCCAAGCCGTTTCTCGCCTTTATAAATCCAGACTTTTACGCCGTTGGTCCCGTAGGTAGTTTTGGCCGTTCCGGTTCCATAATCTATATCGGCCCGGAAAGTCTGCAGGGGAACCTTGCCGTATTTATAAATTTCCGCGCGCGCGATTTCATGGCCGTCGAGCCTGCCGGAGCATCTTATCCTCATCCCCTCGCAGCCCATGGAAGTCGCTTGTTGCAGCGCTTTTTTCATCGCCCGGCGAAAACCTATACGCTTAGTCATTTGAAAAGCAATTTGCTCCGCGACCAGTTGGGCATCGGTAGCCGGTTCGATAACTTCTTCGACGTCGATAACGATCTCTTTTTTTGCCAGGCTGCCGAGCTCCGCCTTGACTTTTTCGATATCCTGCCCGCGCCTTCCGATGATAACGCCGGGCCGGGAAGTCTTGATCCGTATCCTGATCAGAGTAGCGGAAATGCGGTCGATGATAATCGCTGAAATCGAACCCATGGGATAACTTTTCTTGATCGCTTTTCGGATAAGAAAATCTTCTTCCAGGAAATCGGCGTATTCGTGTTTTTTGGAAGTAAACCAATGCGACATCCAATCTTTACCAAAACCAATCCTTAAAATATACGGATGAACTTTTTGTCCCATAAATATTTTACCTCTTTAAATTAAGGAAATCAGGATATTGGGGAATTGGGATTTGGATATCAGGATACTGGGGTATTTGGTTGTCGGCTATCGTTCTTGGGTATTTTTCCTAATCCCCCAATTCCCCAATCGCCAAATCCCGATATCCTAATCATCGGATATCCTAAAAAATCCCATATTTTAAATTTCTAACTAAGTCGGTTTCCCTTTTTGTATTATCTTTTCCGGTGTATCCAATTCGATAAGAATATGCGCCATTCTTTTCTTTATGGGAGAGGCCCGGCCAAACGATGCCGCCCGGTATCTTTTTAATATCGGCCCGGGATTAGCGATCGCCTTGGAAATAAACAGCTTGCTTTCATCGTAGCCTTTATGCTTGGCGTTGGCGACGGCCGATTTTAAAACTTTTTTTAGATAATAGGCGCCTTTATTGGTCAGGGCAGAGAGTATCGCTGTTGCCTTGTCGATATTCGCTTTCTTGATCAAAGGCAAAACCGGCCTGACCTTAAAGGGTGATATTCTTAAATATTTTGCTTCCGCTTTTGCTACCATAAGAAGTGTAAAATTATATACTATTTAATTAAAATTACAAGATAAATCTGCCATTCGGGCAGAATTATCTATACAGATAACAAAATTCCGGTTTAAGGAATTTTGTTATTTTTTAGCCAATACTTTTTTAGCTTTTATTCCGCCGTGCTGCCGGAATATTCTTGTTGGGGCAAACTCACCCAGGCGATGGCCGACCATTGACTCGGTTGCAAAAACCGGAACGTGCTTTTTGCCGTCATGGACCGCGAAGTTTAAACCGACAAAGTCGGGGGTGATCGTCGAGGCGCGCGACCAGGTTTTAATCGGTTTCCTGTCTCCGCTATTTTGCGCTCGCTCGATTCTTTTTAACAATTTAGCATCAACAAACGGGCCTTTTTTAACTGATCGGCTCATAATTTCGCTAACCGAAAAACGGAAAAACGTAAGAACCGAAAAACTGTTTTTTGGTTCTTTAGTTTTTAGGTTTTTTGGTTACTTCCTCCTTTTAATAATATACATATTACTCATTTTCTTCGGTTTTCTGGTTTTGCCGCCCTTGGTCGGTTTTCCCCAGGGCGTAACGGGATGCGGATTTCCCTGGCCGGCTTTACCTTCGCCGCCGCCGTGCGGATGGTCGACCGGATTCATCGCTGACCCCCTGACATAGGGCCGTTTTCCCTGCCACCGGGTTCTTCCGGCTTTTCCCGAAATAAACGCTGAATGTTCCGTAAGGCCGACCCGGCCTATGGTGGCGCGGCAATTAATTTTTACCATTCTGATTTCGCCGCTGGGCATGCGTAGATGCGCAAACCCGCCTTCTTTAGCCATGACCTGCGCCCAACTGCCGGCGCTGCGGACAAGTGTCGCGCCCTTACCCGCTTCCAGCTCTACACTATGGATAAGCGTGCTTAACGGTATATATTCCAGTTTCATGCAATTGCCGGGTTTGATATCGACTTGCGCATTACCGCTGCTGATAACTTTATCGCCGACGTTTAGTTTATCCGGCCATACGATATAGCGCCGTTCTTTATCCGGATACTGGAGTAAAGCAATCCTGGCGCTTCTATTGGGGTCATACTCTATCGCGATGACATCGGCTTCCACGTCAAATTTATCCCGACGGAAATCGATGATCCGGTATCTCTGTTTGTGCCCACCGCCGATATGCCGGCTGGTGATGCGGCCGCGGTTATTCCTGCCGCCGCTTTTTTTTAAGGCTATGGTAAGGGATCTCTCCGGCGTCGCCTTGGTGACTTCGGAAAAATCCGAAACTACCTTAAATCTCTGTGATGAAGTTGTCGGCCTGAAAGTTTTTATTCCCATATTAGTTAATCTTTTTGTACACAGATGATCGCTGATTGAAAAGCAACTGATGATCGCTGATAAAATAATTAAATCCTAAGAAAATATCTGTGATCATCTGCATCATCTAATCTGTGGCCATCTGCGTTTAAGAAGGTTTTATCTCTGAGCCTTCTTTTAAAGTTACGATGGCTTTTTTCCATGCGCGGGTTTTACCGGGCTGGTTCTGCCGTAATCTTTTTGTTTTGCCCTTTACAATCAAAGTCATGACCTTTTGCACTTTTACATTGTATATTTTTTCTACCGCGTTTCTTATTTGAATTTTATTAGCGGTATTCTGGACGCAGAAAATATGCTGGCGTAACGGCGCGGAGATTTTTGTGCCTTTTTCCGTAATCAAAATAGATTTGATAATCCCGTAGTAATCTTTTACTTCAGCCATTTTTTAATCCTGTTTTCTACTCCCTGGAGCGCTTCCCGGGTAAAAACTATATACTTACAATCAAGCGCGTTATAGGTATTTAAGTTCTGCGCCGCGTCGATTTCTATGGTGCCGATGTTTCGAGACGATAAACCGACATTATTATCTTTTTTATCGATGATAAAAATTGCTCTTTTGCCGTCAATTTTTAAATTTTTGGTAATCGCGTAAAATTCTTTTGTTTTGGCGGAATTCATCTTAAGCTCGGTTAAAACCATAATCTCATTATCTTTCAGTTTAGCGTTGAGCGCGCTTTTGAGCGCCAGGGCTTTCATGCGTTTGGGCAGATCTTTATAAAAAGAGTGGGGTTTAGGCCCAAAGGTAATACCGCCTTTATACCATAGAGGAGAACGAATGCTTCCTGCTCTCGCGCGGCCCGTGCCTTTTTGCCGCCATGGTTTTTTACCGCCCCCGGAAACTTCACCCCTTGTTTTTGTGCAGGCCAGGCCTTTTCTCTGATTAGCCAGATAGGCTACTACCGCCTGGTGCATGAGGCTGTGGCTGATTTTGCCGTCAAACACGGTTTCATCGAGCTCTATTTCTCCGGTTTCTTTTCCCGTAGTATCAACAACATTTAACTTCATTAAATCCTGCCTTTTTCTCCTTACTCCCTACTTCTTACTTAGCGCCTTCTACTTTCTTAGTCTCAGGCCACTTTACTTTTTTTATATTGATGATCGCGCCGCGCGCGCCGGGAACTGAGCCTTCGATAAAAAGAAGATTTTTTTCCCGGTCAACTTTTATAATGCGAACATTGCGGGTCGTGCGGAAGCAGTCGCCCATATGCCCAGGCATGCGATGCCCGCGGACAACTCTGCCCGGATCGGTATTAGCGCCATTGGAGCCGATACGGCGGTGGAACATCGAACCGTGGCCTCCGGGGCCGCCGTGCCAACCATGGCGTTTTACTCCGCCCTGAAAACCCCTGCCTTTTATTTTTCCGCGGACGTGGACGATATCGCCGTCGTTAAAAATTTCTAAACCGACTTCTTTTTTCGCCTCCGCTTCTTTAACCGATTCTACTTCTTTTATCAGCTTGTAGGCGCTTACCTGTAATTTTTTAAAATACCCCAAAACCGGTTTTTTGATCTTATTTAATTTTTTTTCATCGACCTTGAAACATCCGATTTTGGCGCTGATTTTATTCGGGTATTCTTTTTTTTCTAAAATACACGCCGGCTCCACTTCCACCAGGGAAACGCCGATAAGATTTCCTTCGCCGTCAAAAACCTGAGTCATCCCAATTTTTTTACCAAAAATTTCTCTAATCATTTCTAGGCCTTTTTTAGATTAAAAAATACAGACTTGCGTCAATAAAACATCTGCGATCATCCGCATAGTCTTATCGGCGATCATCTGCGTTTTTCTCAAACTTCTTGTTTGATTTCGACGTTTACTCCGGCAGGTAAATTCAACTTCCGTAAGGCGTCAATTGTCTTTACCGTAGGATTATCTAAGTCCAAGATTCTTTTATGAACGGCACGCATAAACTGCTCGCGAGATTTTTTGTCGATATTGGTCGAACGGTTTACCGTATATATTCTCTTACTGGTGGGGAGCGGTATTGGACCGACGATCTTCGCTCCCGTGCGCAACGCCACATCGACGATTTCCCGCATCGATTGATCCAGCACCCTGTGGTCAAACGCTTTAAGCTTAATTCTCAGTTTCAACATATTTATTTTTATTTTTTACTGCGTAAAAAATAAAAATTACCCAACAGTAATTTTTTTACACAGCACCTGTTACCTTGAACTGCGTACCCACGCGCAATCCGGTTTTTTCTTCCAAATCCGCCGTAGGCGGATTTGCCGATAATCCCATACCGCGGTATGGGATTATTACGCGATGATCTGGACGACCACTCCCGCGCCGACAGTCCTGCCGCCTTCACGGATGGCAAATCTCGATTCTTTTTCAATAGCTACCGGTTGAATAAGCTCTACTTCCCCTTCGACATTATCTCCCGGCATCACCATTTCTACGCCCTGGGGTAATTTAACATTACCGGTGACGTCGGTGGTCCGGAAATAAAACTGGGGGCGGTACCCGGTGAAAAAGGGAGTATGCCGGCCGCCTTCCTCTTTCTTTAACGCGTAAATCTGCGCTTTAAATTTTGTATGCGGGGTGATCGAACCGGGCTTAGCCGCGACCATGCCTCTTTCGATATCATTCTTTTCCATACCCCTTAACAGCAGGCCGATATTGTCGCCGGCTTCCGCGTCTTCCATAGTTTTCCTGAACATTTCCACGCCGGTGACGATCGTCTTTTTTATTTCCGGCCTTAAACCGATCAATTCTATTTCTTCGCCCATTTTTATCTTTCCCCGCTCGATTCTTCCCGTCGCTACCGTTCCGCGTCCGGAAATCGAGAAAACATCTTCCACTGCCATAAGGAAAGGCTTATCGATCTCTCTTTTGGGCGTAGGAATAAAATCATCGACCGCTTTTATCAAATCGAGTATGGGTTTACAATTAGGGCATTCATCTTTACCGCAGCCGCAGGTCAGTGCTTTAAAGGCAGCGCCCCTGATGATGGGGGTGGTTTTGCCGGGGAATTCGTACTTTATTAAAAGGTCACGGACTTCGATCTCGACCAGGTCGACTAGCTCGGCGTCGTCCATCAGGTCGATTTTATTGATAAACACTACGACCGCCGGAACGTTGACCTGGCGGGCTAAAAGGATATGCTCTTTGGTCTGGGGCATCGGTCCGTCGACCGCCGATACTACCAGTATCGCGCCGTCCATCTGCGCTGCGCCGGTGATCATGTTCTTGATATAATCGGCGTGGCCAGGACAATCCACGTGAGCGTAATGGCGTTTTTCACTTTCGTATTCGACGTGTGAAATGGCGATTGTCAAAATCTTCGTTTCGTCGCGGCGGCCCTGAGATTCGCTGGCCTTAGCTACTTCATCATAGGGAATATAGGTAGACAATCCCCTGCTGGCTAATACTTTTGTGATTGCGGCAGTCAACGTAGTCTTTCCATGGTCAACGTGGCCGATCGTTCCGACATTAACATGGGTTTTATTCCTGACAAATTTTTCTTTAGCCATTTCATACCTCCTTTTTTCGCTTAAAAGACTAGGCGTTTAAAAATTAATACTACTGAAAATCAATAGTTTTTATTTTACCCTGATTGCGCGTTCTATTGTTTTTTCTTCCGCGTAAGCGGACAGGTTTTATCTTTTTGCTGCACAAAAAAAATAAAACTTATATTCCTAATATCTTGGTCATCAACTCAACCGGAATCTTATCGTAATAAGAAGGTTCTATTGTATACGAAGCTCTCCCCTGTGTCAAGTTTCTTAATATGTCGGCGTAGTTAAAAACTTCCGATAAGGGGACCTCGGCTTTTACTATACGCAGGTTCTTTTTATCGGTGACTCCGCCGATTTTGGCCCGGCGGGAATTCAAATCGCCGATAACCTGGCTTAAATAATCGTTGGGAACAATAACTTCCAGGTTCATAATCGGTTCTAAGATGACCGGGCCGGCCTTACGCAGGCCGTCTTTAAACGCCCGTTCGCTGGCAATCTTAAAGGAGATATCCGATGAATCGACTTCATGAAACGAACCGTCAAGCAGGGTAACTTTTATGTCGACCACGGGAAAACCGCCCAGGCTTCCGCTTTGAGCCGCTTCCTCCACGCCTTCTTTCACCGCCGGGATGAATTCTTTGGGTATCGCGCCGCTTTTGATTTTATTTTCGAATATTATTCCCTCGCCCTTTTCCAGGGGCGTCATTAAAAAAATAACATGGCCATACTGGCCATGGCCGCCGGTTTGCTGGACATATTTCCCGACTACCTCGATTTTTTTCGTGATTGTTTCCTTATAGGTCACCTGCGGTTTACCGATTTGTGCTTCGACATTGAATTCACGAAGGAGCCGGTCGACCATGATCTCCAAGTGCAGTTGGCCCATCCCGGAAATAATATTCTGTCCGGTCTCTTTATTATAAACAATCTTAAACGATGGGTCTTCTTCCGATAATTTTTTTAATGCGATAAATAGTTTTTCCTGATCCGACGTTGTCCTCGGCTCGATCGCCAGCGAAACTACCGGTTCGGGAAATTTTATCGTTTCCAGGATTATCGGATTTTTTTCATCGCAAAGGGTATCGCCGGTGGTTGTGTTTTTTAACCCGACAAAACAAACGATATCCCCCGCTTTGGCTTCATTGACGATTTCTTGTTTATTCGCGTGCATCTTTAAAATTTTCGTGATCTTTTCTTTTTCTTTCTTCGTGGCATTAAGGACGGCCGAGGAAGCGTTGATCGTCCCGGAATAAATACGCATGTAATAAAGTTTGCCCACGAACGAATCGGTAAATACCTTAAAACATAGCGCGCAAAACGGGCTGGATGTCTTCATCTCGCGAATTTGAGGGGTCTGGCCGTCGGTCTTTAATCCGTTGATCTCGCCTACGTCAACCGGCGAAGGGAGATAGTCGCAGGCGGCATCCATAAGCGAATGCGTCCCTTGATTTTTTAAGGAAGACCCGCATAGCACGGGGACAAATCTATCGGCGATGACGTGTTTGCGTATGGCCGCGATGATATCGCTTTCTGTGATCGGTATCCCGTTAATAACGTTATTCATAAAACCGTCGTCGATCTCCGCCAGCTTTTCGATTAAATTATCCCTGAACTTCGACGCTTTTTCTTTATACTCCCGGGGGATATCTTTATAGACGATATTCTTTGATTCATCGTCATAATAAACGGCTTTGTTTTTGATAAGATCGACCAGGCCGGTAAACTCATCGTTTTCATAGATGGGAATCTGCACGGCCGCGATGGGGCTTTGGAGTTTTTCCTTCATCTCTTCGAGGACGGCATAAAAGTCGGCGCCTTGCCGGTCGAGTTTATTCACAAAGGCAATACGCGGTATATGATAACGGTCGGCTTGATGCCATACTGTCTCGCTTTGCGGCTCTACTCCGCCGACGCCGCAAAAGATAACTACCGCGCCGTCTAAAACTTTCAGGGAACGCTCGACTTCTACGGTAAAATCGATATGGCCGGGAGTGTCGATGACGTTTATATCGTAATCGCGCCATCGAAGACTGATCGCCGCGCTGGTGATGGTGATACCTCGTTCCCTTTCCTGCGCCATCCAATCGGTAGTAGTCGTCCCGTCGTCAACCTCGCCGATCCGGTAGATCTTGCCCGCAAAATATAACATCCTCTCGGTAGTCGTAGTTTTCCCGGCATCGATATGGGCGACAATCCCGATGTTGCGAATCAGTTCTAAGCTGTCTTTTGTTTTCGACATGGTTGCTATCATTGTCCTACCACTTGAAATGCGCGAACGCCCTATTCGCTTCGGCCATCTTATGCGTATCTTCTTTTTTCTTGACCGCCGACCCTTCGTTTTTAAAAGCGGAGACTATTTCGTCGGCCAGTTTTATCTTCATCGCTTTGCCTTTTTTAGCCCGGGCAAAGTCTCTTATCCAGCGCAATGCTATAGAAATACCCCGATCCTTGGTGACTTCCTGCGGTACCTGATAGGTAGCGCCGCCGATTCTTCGCGGCCTGACCTCTAATCGCGGCCGAGCGTTATCGAGAGCGGCAAAAAATATTTTAGCGGGGTCGTCTTTCAGTTTTTCCTTAATCACATCAAACGAGTCGTAGACTATTCCCTGCGCTATGCTTTTTTTGCCTTTGACCATGACAATATTGATGAAATGCCCGATGACCGGGGAATTAAATTTCGGGTCGCCTTTTGGTTCGCGTTTTGTCGCCTGTCTTCTTCTCATGTTAACAGCTCCTTTCTGCTTGCTGCTTCCGGCTATGCTTTCTTAGGCCGCTTAGCTCCGTATTTCGATCTTGACCTTTTCCTGTTCTGCACGCCCTGACAATCAAGGGTACCGCGGATAATATGGTATCGAACGCCGGGAAGATCCTTGACTCTTCCCCCGCGTACTAAAACAATCGAGTGCTCCTGTAAATTATGCCCTTCCCCGGGTATGTAGGCGGTGACTTCCTGGCCGTTGGTAAGCCGTACCCGGGCGATTTTACGTAGAGCGGAGTTAGGTTTTTTAGGCGTCATTGTCCTTACCTGTAGGCAGACGCCTCTTCTCTGGCCGCACCCTTTTAAGGCCGGCGATTTACTTCTTTTCCTCTTGGAAATCCTTTCTTTTCTGATCAGCTGCGCGATGGTCGGCATATTTGTTTTAACTCCTCTTTATAAATATCATTAGAAGCTGCCAATAATCGGCTATGGCTAAGGCCAGGAAGCCGGTTTGGGCTATGGTAACGGTTAGGGCTGAGAATTTTACAGCCTTAACCCTAACCCTGGCCCATACGGGCATCGTCACCCTTACCCTAACCGTTTTCTCATTTTATTATCTGGCTACTCTTTATCTCCGGTCTGAGGGGTTTTCTCTACCTCTACATTCCGGTACCGCATTAACCCGGTTCCCGCCGGAACGAGATGGCCTACGATAACGTTTTCCTTCAAACCTCGCAGGGTGTCGATTTTTCCTTCGATGGCGGCGTCGGCTAATATTCTTGTCGTTTCCTGGAAGCTGGCCGCGGAAATAAAGCTTTTAGTGCTCAAGGAAGCTTTGGTTATGCCCAGAAGCAGCGGGGACGCCGTCGCCGGTTTTCCGTCTTTTTTGGCAATCTTCTCGTTTTCCCGGTAGAAATCCCATTTATCCACTGCTTCGCCGGGCAACAAGTCCGTATCGCCCGCTTCGACTATTTTTACCTTCTTAAGCATTTCCCTGATGATGATCTCGATATGTTTGTCGTTGATTTTTACGCCCTGCAGACGGTAAACTTCCTGGACCTCATTCACTAAATATTCCTGTAAAACCTTATCGCCGCAAACGCGTAAAATATCCTGTAAGACCGTTGGGCCTTCAGTAAGCTGCTGCCCCGCCACGACATGATCGCCCCGGTAGACTACCGGGTGGCTGCCGCTGGGGATATCATATTCACACTTCATTCCGGTAGAGCTGCAAATAATGACTTTTCTCTCGCCCTTCTCTTCTTTAAATTCGGCAAACCCTTCGAGTTCGCTGATAATCGCCGGGTTTTTCGGCCGCCTCGCTTCGAACAACTCGGCTACGCGGGGAAGGCCTCCGGTGATATCCCTGGTTTTGGCGACTAAGCGGGGGGTTTTGGCGATAACATCTCCCGCTTCCACTTTTGTTTTTTCCTCCAACATAATATGCGCGCCGGTGGGCAGAGGGTAAATCCCCAGAACTTCCTCTTCGTCGGAAAGGATTAAAAGCTGCGGGTGGTATTCGCCTTTAAACTCTACGACTACCCTTTCTTTTCTTCCGGTAGTCGCGTTTATTTCCTCCTGGATGGTTATTTTGTCCATGATATCTTCATATTTTACCTTTCCGGTAACTTCCGTTAAAATCGGCGAAGAATATGGATCCCAGCGGACGATTATCTTATCTTTCTCCACCGTTTCGCCTTCTTTAATCAAGATTATGGAACCTTGCGGTACGGGATTTCTCTGCACCTCCATTCCTGTTTCTTCGCTTACGCTGACCATGCCGTTACGATTTAAAACAACAAAATGCTGTCCTTTAGGGACAAGCTTAAGGTTGTGATATTTGATCGTACCTTTATCCCGGGCTTTGATAAACGCCCGTTCCGCGACCCGCGAGGCCGTTCCGCCGATATGGAATGTCCTCATGGTAAGCTGTGTTCCCGGTTCGCCGATCGACTGTGCCGCGATGACGCCGACCGCTTCGCCGATCTCTACCAGTTTCCTCGTCGCCAGATTTCTCCCGTAACACTTAACGCACACGCCTCGTTCCGATTCGCAGGTTAAAACGCTGCGGATCCTTATTTTTTCCAGGCCCAGGCGTTCGATCATATCGGCCTTCTCTTCGGTGATCTCCTCGCCGGACTTAGCGATCACCTCGTCGCTGATAACGTCGACGATATTATCTAAGGCGACCCTGCCGATGATTCTCTCTTTAAGCGAAACGACGACTTCGTCGCCTTCGATGATCTCAGCAACGGTGATACCGTTTACCGTTTCACAGTCTTCTTCTAATATAATAACTTCCTGCGCCACATCCACAAGCCGCCGGGTTAAATACCCGGCGTCGGCGGTTTTAAGCGCGGTATCGGCAAGTCCTTTTCGCGCGCCGTGAGTAGAAATAAAATATTCTAAAACAGTTAATCCTTCCCGGAAGTTGGAAGTAATGGGAGTTTCGATTATTTCTCCGGAAGGCTTGGCCATCAGGCCGCGCATACCGGCAAGCTGCCTGACCTGCAGCTTAGAACCGCGCGCGCCGGAATCCGCCATCATGAAGATGGGGTTAAACCGGTCGAGGTTTTTGAAAACAAACTCGGAAACCCGGTCGGTGGTCCTTGTCCAGATATCGATGATTTTATTGTGCCGTTCGCGTTCGGTGATGATACCTTTGCGGTACTGGTCTTCTACTTTCGCCAGCTCTTCGTGCGCTTCCTCAAGAATTTCTTTTTTCTGAGGAGGTATTTTTAAATCGTCGACGGAAATACTGATGCCTCCCGCGGTGGCATATTCAAAACCCAGGTCTTTTATTTTATCCAGAAGATCGATGGTCGCGGCGTGGCCGAATTTTTTATAACATTCGCTGACGATATCCGAAACATTTTTTTTGCTGAGGACTTCATTGACGTATCGAAAACCTTTGGGCAGGATCTCGTTGAAGAATATCCGTCCCGGCGTGGTTTCGATGATCTTGGCCAGCCCGTCGTTGTCGGTAAACCTTACTTTAATCTTAGCGTGAAGTTCGACTTCTTCATCCTGGGAGGCGGTAGTGACTTCGTCAAACGAAGAAAAAATAATGCCTTCGCCATGAGCTCCTTTTTTCTCCACGGAGAGATAGCGGCAGCCGATGATCATATCCTGGCTGGGCGTAATAATCGGCCTCCCGTCGGCGGGAGAAAAAATATTATTTATGGACAACATCATCAGCCGGCATTCAGCTTGCGCTTCCAGGGACAGCGGCACGTGCACNNTGGTCGCCGTCGAAGTCGGCGTTAAACGGCGCGCAGACTAAGGGGTGCAGCCTGATCGCTTTGCCGTCGATCAGCAAGGGGTAAAACGCCTGGATGCTCAAACGATGTAAAGTCGGCGCTCGGTTTAAAAGTACGGGGTGTCCGCTGATGACTCCTTCCAGGATATCCCATACTTCCACCCGGGCGCGTTCGACCATGCGCTTGGCGCCTTTTATCGTATGCACGAAGCCTTTCTCTCTTAATTTTTTTATAATAAACGGTTCGAAGAGCTCCAGGGCCATTTGTTGAGGGAGCCCGCACTGGTGTAATTTGAGCTCCGGCCCTACCACGATTACGCTGCGGCCGGAATAGTCGACGCGTTTTCCCAGAAGATTCTGGCGGAAACGGCCTTGCTTGCCCTTAAGCATATCGGAGAGGCTTTTCAAGGGACGGTTTTGCGGCCCCATCACCGGCCGGCCATGCCGCCCGTTTTCCAGGATCGCGTCTACCGCTTCCTGGAGCATCCTTTTTTCATTGCGGATGATTATGTCGGGAGCGCCCAGCGAAATCAATTTCTTTAAACGGTTGTTTCTATTGATAACCCTTCGGTAGAGATCATTGAGGTCGCTGGAGGCAAATCGTCCGCCTTCCAGGGGCACCAGAGGCCTTAAATCCGGCGGTATCACCGGCAGCGCGTCCAGGATCATCCATTCGGGTTTGTTGCCGGAACGCCGGAAATCTTCGATGATCTCAATCCGCTTCAGGAGGCGCTTGTTGGCTACGGCTTTGCTGGTGGCTAATTCTTTTCGGACCGTCTTGCTCATTTTATCCAGGTCGAGTTCCCGCAAAAGGTCCCTGATCGCCTCGCCGCCGGTTTTAACTTTGAAATCGCCCGAGTATTCTTTGGTAGCGTTATGTAATTCTTCTTCGTTTAAAAGCTGCATTTTCTTAAGGGCAGTGTTGGCGGGGTCGATTACGATGTATTCTTCGTAATAAATAACTTTCTCTAATTCTTTGATTGTTAAGTCTAAAACGGCGCCCAGGCGCGACGGTAAGACTTTAAAAAACCATATATGAGTTACGGGAGCGGCTAAATCAATATGCCCCATGCGTTGCCGGCGTACGCTGGAACGTAAAACCTCAACGCCGCAACGGTCGCATCTTGTTCCTTTAAACTTCTGGCCTTTTAATTTACCGCAGTGACATTCCCAATCTTTGGCCGGGCCGAAGATCTTCTCGCAAAAAAGGCCGTCTTTTTCCGGTTTTAAAGTACGGTAATTCAAAGTTTCGGCTTTTTTAACTTCTCCCGATGACCAGCCGCGGATAACCTGCGGTGAAGCAAGTTTAATGCTGATGTGGTCAAAAAAACTTACTTCTTCGATCATTTTATTCTCCTTATTATCACAGATGATCGCTGATTAAAAGATACAGATGATCGCAGATAATGAAATGATGAATCAGCCATTATTTTTAAATTCGTCATTTGTAATTTATCGGTGATCATCTGCATTTTCTCATCTGTGATCATCGTATTATTTACTGTTTTTCTCCGGCCTGATATCCAGACAAAGCCCCTGTAATTCTTTAATTAAAACATTAAATGATTCGGGAACGGAAGGATGAAACCTATGCTCGCCTCTTACAATCGCTTCGTAAATGCGGGTTCTTCCTTCCACGTCATCGCTCTTGACGGTAAGTATCTCTTGAAGGGTAAACGCTGCGCCGTAGGCTTCCAGGGCCCAGACNNAAACGCTGGCCGCCGAACTGGGCTTTTCCGCCCAGGGGTTGCTGGGTGATCAGCGAGTAAGGCCCGATGGCACGGGCGTGGATTTTATCGTCCACCATGTGGATTAGTTTCATTACATACATATATCCCACTCCGACCTTTTGATCAAAAGCCTTGCCGTTCCAACCGTCATAAAGGGTTACCTTGCCTTCTTCCGGCAAACCCGCTTTTTTAAGCAAATTTCTTATATCTTCTTCTTTAGCTCCGTCAAAGACGGGGGTAATAACTCTTATCCCCAGCTTTTTAGCCGCCCAACCCAGATGCATCTCCAGTAACTGGCCTACATTCATCCGGGAAGGCACGCCCAGGGGATTTAAGATTACGTCTACCGGCGTTCCATCTTCCAGGAAAGGCATATCTTCTTCCGGCAAAATTTTGGCGATAACGCCTTTGTTTCCGTGGCGGCCGGATAATTTGTCGCCTACGGAAATTTTTCTTTTCATGGCCACAAACACCACGACTCTTTTTAAAACTCCCGCCGGCAGTTCGTCGCCTTTACGGATTTTGGCGATTTCCAGTTCCTTTTCCATCGCCAATTCCTGAAGGCGTTCATCATATATATTTACGATCGCCCTGCCTTCATCGTGGTCTTCATAATCGGCAAGTTTGATCTTATCTTCGCTTTTTCCTAAGGCGGTGGCAAGCCTCCTGATTCTTTCTCTTTCCAGGAGGCCTTTTTCTTCCTCGTAATATTTTTCAATTTCCCGCAATCGCCGTAATTCCTCAGTTTTTTCTTTTTTGGAACGCCGGCCCCGGTCTTTACGTTGGAATACTTCCACATTTAGAACCACGCCGTAAACGCCCGGCGGCACGCGCAGGGAGGTATCTTTTACATCGGAAGCCTTCTCGCCGAAAATCGCCCGCAACAGCCGTTCTTCCGGAGAAAGTTCTTTCTCGGTTTTAGGTGTAACTCTTCCTACTAAAATATCATCGGGAATCACTTCCGCGCCGATGCGTACGATACCGTTCTCGTCGAGATTTCTTAACGCTTCTTCGGCTACGTTAGGGATATCCCGGGTAACTTCTTCGTTGCCCAGCCTGGTTTCCCGCGCTTCGATCTCGAATTTTTCCACATGAACGGAAGTCAGGCAATCGTCTTTAACCAGCCTTTCGTTCAGGACGATGGCATCCTCAAAGTTATAACCGCGCCAGGGCATAAACGCAACCAGAAGATTTCTGCCCAGCGCCAATTCTCCGTTATGCGTAGCCATACCATCGGCGATGGTGTCGCCTTTTTTAATTTCTTCTCCCAACTCTACCAGCGGCCTTTGGTTAACACAGGTGTCGGCGTTGGAACGTTCAAATTTCCTCATTTTATAGACAAAGCTGCCGATTTTTACATGCGCGGCGTCAACTTCGGCTACTTTTCCCATTTCTTTATTGACTACTACCGCGCCGCTGTCTTTTACCAATTTTTCTTCCATACCCGTAGCAACCAGAGGCTCCTCGGGAAATAAAATCGGCACTCCCTGGCGCTGCATGTTGGAACCCATGAGGGCGCGGTTGGCGTCATCGTGCTCCAGGAAAGGTATTAACGCTGCCGAAATGGAAACTATTTGTTGCGGGGAAACATCCATGTAATCAACCGTGCCGGTTTTTAATTTGGGAAATTTTCCTTTGTAACGGCAATAAATCTCTTTCTCTTTTATTATCCCGTCTTCTTCCACGTCGAAACTTACCTGGGCGATTGATTTTCCTTCTTCTTCGTCGCTGGTCAAATGTTCGACTCTGTCCAGAATAATTCCTTTTTCCAGTTTGCGATAAGGAGTAGTAAGAAAACCTAAAGGGTTGACCCGGACATAGGTAGTAAGCGAACTAAGCAGGCCGATATTCGCGCCTTCCGGCGTTTCTACAGGACAGATCCTTCCATAGTGAGTAGGGTGAACATCTCTGACTTCAAAGCCGGCTCGTTCCCGGGATAAACCTCCGGGGCCCATTGCCGACATCCTTCGTTTATGGGTTATTTCTGCGACCGGGTTGGTCTGGTCCATAAATTGCGAAAGCGGAGAACGGGCAAAAAAATCTTGGATTTGCGTGGAAAAAGCGCGCGAATTGATGAGATGCTGGATGGAAAAATCGCCTGAAGAAATAAGCGAATACCTTTCTAAGAATGTTCTTTCTACGCGAAGCATACCTATTCTTACCTGATGCTGCAGGAGTTCGCCGATCAGTTTTACCCGGCGGTTGGAAAGGTGGTCGATATCGTCAACTTCGCGCTGTCCCGCTTTTACCTTGAGAAGAGTTTTGAGAACTGCAATAATGGTTTCCAGGTCGACAACTCTTTTATTGAGCGATAGGTCCATGCCCAATTTTTTATTAAGCAGGTATCGTCCGACTTTACCTAGGTCATATTTTTTGTGGTCGAGGAACATTCGGGTAAAAACATCTTTGGCCGCCTCTAAGGTAATCGGCTCGGTGGGCCGCATTTTTTTGTAAAAATCCAAATACGCTTCGTCGGTATTGGTAGTATAATCTTTTTTGATGGTATTGACTAATTCCGGATAAGGTTTATCGGAAAAATTTTTGTAAATATCATCATTGGTGGGCAAGCCCATTATTCGCAAGATCTGGGTGGCGGGAAAAGTTTTACGGCGGTCGACGATGGCGGTGATCGTATCGTTTATATCGGTCCTGAACTCAAGCCAATACCCGCGATAAGGGATAATACGGGCAAAATACATGCGTTTGCCGATAAGATGCAGTTCTTCTTCGAAAAATACCCCGGGCGAACGCTGCAACTGGCTCACTACCGCTCTTTCATCGCCGTTAATAATAAAGGAAGCGGTATCGGTCATCAAAGGAATGTCGCCCAGGTATATTTCCTGTTCCCGGACTTCTTTTTGCGGGCCGACTAACCTTACCCCTACTCTTAGCGAAGAGGCGTACGTCTGGGATCGGCGTTTGCATTCATCGACACTGTAACGCGGCCGGTTCAAAGCATACGAAACATACTCGAGGCGAAACTGCTGGTCGGGGCTTTCGATAGGAAAAACTTCTTCTAAAATTTCCTGCAAACCCACCCGTTTTCTCTTTTCCGGTAAGACATTGGCTTGAAGAAATTCTCTAAAAGAATTAAGCTGATGATCAAGAAGATGAGGAATAGGATAACTTTTTTTGACTTTGGAAAAGGACAGCTTTTTTATTCCTTTCAAGAGAGCCTCCTTAATTGACAGAGATAATCGCTGATTTAAAATCAACAGATGATCACTGATGGGAAAAACGCAGATGGGAATTGTTTTATCCGCGGTCATCCGCATCTTCTAATTTGCGGTCATCTGCGTTTATTTCAACTCGACAGTCGCGCCGGCCGCTTCTAATTTCTTTTTTATTTCCTCGGCTTCTTGTTTTGTTACGTTTTCCTTAACGGGTTTGGGAGCGGATTCGGCCAATTCTTTCGCTTCTTTTAAACCCAGTTCGGTAATTGTCCGGAGCTCTTTGATCACCGCGATTTTATTCGCGCCGGCAGCAGTTAAGACTACCGTAAACGCAGTTTTTTCTTCTTTCTCTTCCGCGGCAGCGCCGGCGGCGCCCGGCATAGCTACTCCCATCATGGGAGCGCTGGCCTTTACGCCGAATTTTTCTTCGCAGGCTTTTACCAGTTCCGACAATTCCAATACCGTCAACCCTTCGATTACCGTTAGAACTTCTTCTACTTTAGACATATCGTCCTCCTTAAAAAACTTGGCTAGGGTAATGGTAAAGAAGCCCGTATGGGTTAGGGCTAAGGTAAAGGCTTAAGAAATTGTTTTAAGCCCTAACCCTTACCTTTACCCAAACCGGCTTCCTAGCCCTAGCCTTAACCTATTATTATTACCGGGATCGTAACCCTAGCCTTTACCCTGTTTGTCTTTTACTTTCCTAATCTCCTCTACCGTCCACAAGAAATTCAGCATCATCTGATTCATGGTGGAAATGAATCCGGTTAAAGGCGAAGCAATGCCGCTTACGGCCATACCCAAAAGCACTTCTTTGGGGGGAAGTTTTGCCAGATCGGTTATCATTTGCGCGTTTATTTTTTTATCTTTGAGGAAACCGCCGCGGATGGCAAGAGCTTCGTTCTCTTTGGAAAAATCAACAATCGTTTTGCACGTTCGGACAATATCTTTATCGTTAATGATTACGATGGCAGTTTCCTGGCTTAAAAAACCGTTCAACTCGTTTCGTCCCAAATCGGTAAAAACTTTGGCGACCAGAGTATTTTTGGCGACAAAGACATTGGCTCCGACATTTTTTAAATTATTCCGTATCGTGTTTAAAGAAAAGGCGTTCATTTTATTGAAGCCGATAAAAAGACAACCCTGGCTCGCGGTAAGCTGTTGTTTTAAATCATCCGATATCGTTTCTCTGATCAGTGTACCTATTTTTTTCATAGCGATATCCTTACTGAAGGGCTGACAGTGGTTGATAAATAAAGAGAGCGGATAAATTCTCCTTTAACCGCTGCCGGTTTTGCCGCGAGGAGGGTTTCCGTGAAAGCCTTGACGTTTTCCACCAGCGCTTCCTTGGAAAAAGAAATCTTGCCTAATCCCATCTGGAGGCATCCGAATTTATCCATGCGAAAATCAACCTTACCGCGTTTAGCTTCTTTAACGGCATGGGAAACATTTTCCGTGACGGTCCCGGTTTTAGGAGAAGGCATCAGGCCGCGCGGGCCTAAAACCTTACCTAATTTGCTGACTAATTTCATCATGCCGGCGGTGGCGATACAACAATCAAAATCAAACCAACCGGCATTTATCTTATCGATGGTTTCCTGCGAGCCGAGGTAATCGGCGCCGGCTTCCTTCGCTTCGTTTTCTTTTTCCGGTTCGCAAAAAACCAGGACTTTTACATTTTTTCCCGTACCGCTGGGGAGCACTAAAGACCCTCTGACTGCCTGGTCGGTCTGCTTGGGGTCGACTCCCAGTTTTCCGCTGACCTCAAGGGTTTCATCGTATTTAGCATGCGGCATTTTTTTTAGGATTTCCACCGCTTCCTCAATCGAATAGGCTTTATTCTTTTCTACCAATTTTAATGCTTCGCGATATCGTTTACTGTATCTCATAGTTTTTATTCAGGTTTGTTCTAATCCTTAACTTTTATCCCGCAGCTGCGCGCCGTGCCCGCGACAATTTTGGCGGCGTTTTCCAGGTTAATGGTATTAAGCTCGCTCAATTTTTCTTTAGCGATCGCCAAAACTTGTTCTTTGGTTATTTCGGCGATAACTTCTTTGCCGGCCTGGCCGCTGGCTTTAGCCAAATTAGCCGCTCGTTTTAAAAGTATTGAAACCGGTGGATTCTTAACGATAAAATCGAAGGTTTTATCCTCATAAACATTAATAATTACCGGTACGATAATCCCTTCGCGATTTTTTGTCGCTTCATTAAAAGCCTTACAGAATTGCATAATGTTAACGCCGTGCTGGCCCAGAGCCGGGCCGACCGGCGGCGCGGGATTGGCGCTGCCCGCGGAAATTTGTAATTTAATCAGCGATACCGGTTTCTTTTTTTTCTTAGCCATTTTTATTCCTTTGTTAACGCAGATGATCGCAGATTAGAAAATGCCGATGATCACAGATGCGTTATTAAATTTTTTCTACCTGCCAAAACTCCAGCTCTACGGGTGTAGTCCTGCCGAAAATAGAAACAGAAACTTTAAGTTTACCTTTATCGGGATAAATCTCTTCGACCAAGCCGTTAAAATTGATAAACGGCCCCTCGATGACCCTGACGCTTTCATTTTTTTCGAAAGAAACCTTTGGCGCGGGCTTAGACTTACTTTCTTCGGCGCGGCGCAGAATTTTATCCACATCATCCTGGGGGATGGGCGAAGGTTTTCTTTTAGGGCCGATAAAAGTAGTGATACCCGGGGTCTTTTTTACGAAAAGCCAGGAATCATCGTTCATCTCCATATGGACCAGAATATACCCCGGGAAAAATTTTCTTTCTAAAACTCTTTTTTTGCCCAGTTTTACTTCGGTAATCTGTTCCTTGGGGATGACTACCTCGCCGATGATCTCCTTGTAATTATAAGCTTCGACGCGCGCTTCCAGGTTAGCCTTAGCTTTTTCTTCCGCGCCGCTTAGAGTGTGTAAAATATACCAGTATTTCATTTTATAAAAGTTTGGAGTCCTTTAGACAAGCCCATATCGATAATAGCGATGTAAACCGTTAAAACTGCCGAAACCACAACTACGATTATTGCCGCTCCGGTTAATTCTTTTCGGCTGGACCAATTGACTTTTTTGAGCTCATCTTTTACTTCTCTTAAAAATACCGGTATCCGTTTGAACCAGGCGATTATTTTTAGCATAGATATTTAATTAAAACCTATTTCGTTATTCGGTCGCGTAACTCGTTACGGTTATCGCCTATCGGTTATCGGTTTTTGACGACAACCGTAAGACAATCGACGATTCCAACTACGCAACCGGTTGACGTATCTTTGTCTGTAACAATCATCATTTTACGCAGGCGAGACAGGACTTGAACCTGCAATATCCGGTTTTGGAGACCGGCGCTCTAGCCAATTGAGCCACTCGCCTAAAAAATTTTGCTTCGCAAAATTTTTTAATTCCCGTTTTTTCTAAAAACAATAAGGGGATAATTCGACTATCCCCTTGCGGGGATAATTCAACTAAGCCCGGAATACCGGGCAAGTTTCCAAAGCGTAAGCGAAGCCCCGAAAGCCTTGAGAAAATATCCGAAGGAGATTTTCTCAATATTCAGGTGCATCGGGGATTACGGCAAAGTCTCATTAAACTTTAGATTCCTTATGTTCAGTATGTTTACGGCAAAACCGGCAAAATTTATTGCTGAGAATTTTTTCGGGATGTTTCCTTTTATTCTTAGTGAGGTAATAATTTTTTCTCTTACAGGCCGTGCATTCTAACGAAATTAATTCTCTCATAAAAAAATTCCTTGCGAACAGATTTTATTTTTTGCGAAGCAACGCTTTAAACCCCTTCGTTTTGCTTCTGGGGTAATTCGACTACCGCCTCGTCCGGCGCCCGCTTCGACTCGCGAAGCGAGGCGAGCGCTTTGCACCTGGACTTGGCGAAGTCTCATTAAATAAATAAAAAAGATAACACCATCCCCGCCCCACTTTTGTGAGTTGGAAAATCGTGTCGAATTATTTCCAAGTATTTTTAATCGGTTACTGCCGAATTTTACTTATAACTAACAGCCCACGACCGGAATTGAACCGGTGACCTCTTCCTTACCAAGGAAGTGCTCTACCAACTGAGCCACGTGGGCACCCGGCGCTATATAAAATATACCTCTCACCCCCTTCGCTATCGCTTCAGGGGTAATTCGACTACCCCCTTACGGGGATAATTCAACTAAGCCCGGGGTACCGGGCAAGTTTCATTACCGCTTCGCTGAACGCGCCATACGCGTTCGCTCGGCGAAGTCTCATTAAATACTTATAAATATAGCGCGGGGTGACAAGACTGTAAGATGATACTATAAAAGTTTTTTTTGTCAAGGAAAAAAGAAAAAAAATACGAAAAAAATATTTCCTTCCGACAAATATCTGTGGTTAAAACGAGGCAGCCTTTAGCGGGGTTTTTCTGTTATGCTCGCTTGGCGCAAATCCTGGGGTAAAAAAACCGTAAATTTACTCCCTATTCCCGGTTTGCTTTCCACGATGATCTTACCATTGTGCAGTTCGATGATATCCTTGGAAATAGCCAGGCCTAAGCCCGTCCCTCCTTTTTTATCGAGATCCATTTTTTCGAATTTGTTAAATATTTTTCCCATTTGATCCAACGGTATGCCGGCGCCGTTATCCTGAAAGTCCAATTTTATGAAACCGTCTGATTCTTTTATTCTGACTACGATACTCCCGTCCGGGGGGGTATATTTTATGGCATTGCTCAATAAGTTATTAATCACCCGTAATATTTTATCTTCATCGGCCCAGGCGATATTATTACCTTTAAATTCTTTAGTCAGCTTTATATTTTTCTGATTTAAATTTACCTCCATTTCTTTGATTTGTTTCTCCACCAAATAAGCTACATTGCACAATTTTCGATTTATATCGACGATGCCCGCTTCTATCTTATAAATATCCAGCAAATCGTTTACTAATCGGCTAAGCCGGTCAACTATTTCATTGCAGCAGAAAAGCATCTCTTTTTGTTCTTCGTTCAAATTTTGCGTTAAGCCGTCAGCCATATCAAAAAGGCATAATTTTAAAGAGGAAAGGGGATTCTTGAATTCATGGGAGACCGAGGCGACTAAGAGCGACTTTAAATGGTCGGAATGCCTGGCCTTGACCGTCATCCGGATAAGCGCGTTGAATATTTCGCTGATTATGGTATAGCCGACCCAGTATCCGCATAACGAAATCGCCAGGGAGATAAATAAAATGAATCCCACCTCGCCCCTTAAGACTTCCAGGGTAAACAATTTACTGACCAATAAATAGAAAGTAGCGAGAAACGGCAACAATGCCATAAGAGTAAAGGCAGTGTTAAATTTACGGTAAGGGCTTTCCCCCAGTTCTTTGATTAATAATTTAGACTCCGCTGAAAAATCTTTGTCGTTGAAAGTATCGATAGCTTTGTCATTCATAGGTTTCATTATACCCAGCAAAATGCATTTGGTAAAATGCATTTTGCTGCAACGCCCAATTTTTTTATAAAGATATTAAATTTTTTCTGGTTCTTAAGGAGGGTTTTAGGGGATTTTAGTCAAGGTAAATTCGGACATGTTTAATATACTGTTCTGGTCGAATTTACTGCCGGGCGCGGTTAACGACGTTTTCGGCAAATTCTTTTATTTCTTTAAATTTGCGGTGTTTATGCCAATATCCCGGCATGGCCTTATATAAAGGAGAGTCTTCGTTATTTCCGGTGGAAGAAGCGGTAAGGTCGGCGAAACACACTCTCGCCGGTTTTTTTGGGCCGTAAGCGATGCGCGTTGCTCTCGTGATTGTCCCTTCCCCGGCATTATAGGCGGCGGCCACGAATTTCCAATATTCATCGCCGGCCGGTATGCCGTATTCCATAAATACGCCTTTTTCCAGCCGCCTCGTTTTCTGCGCCATTACTTCTACGCATCCCTCGATTGCTCGCTCCGGGATGAATCTTTCGTCGATTTTACCTTTAACGATCAAGCCGGCGCGTTTCGCTTCGCGGCGGCCAAGCTGGGCCAGGCCGGCATAGCCGTGGCGATTGGCATGCCGCGATTTAAAATTGCTTTCCTGGATTAAAAGAGATTTTAAAATCAAAGGGTCGGCGTCTTCCCATTTTTTAAGAGCCGCTTCGATATGTTTATTATATTTATTTTGTTGCCCGATTTTTCTTCCAAAGCCATTTTTCCAGGAGGTATATACGGATAATGAACCGCGGGATAATCTATCCTGGAGGGTTTTGTATACGCTGTGCCAGATCATCGGGCGCGTACGCATAGAAAGTATATTAAAGTTTTTAACCAGAATGTTATCGATAAAATTTCCCTGGCCGGGCCGCAGGTTGTTTTCCGGCCTGACTCCGGCGTTTGTCTCCGGATTAACCGCTAAAGTGTCAAGGGCAAAGCTTACCTTAGTGCCCAAAGTCAGGCAGATTAAAAATACTCCTAATTGTGTTATTCTTTTGTGATAGTTCATTTTTCTCTTATTTTTTGTGTTTTACCTGAAAAAACGTTTGTTTCTTTCGGCGTAGTTAGTTTTTATTACTTTTAAGGCAAGCTAATGGGTTATTGCTCAAAAGTGAAGAGATTTGGTTTTTCGGGTTATCTTCTATATACCATATTTTTCGGGAAAATGCCAATTATCCGCAAAATTATTTTGTCCGGCGCCGCCGGCGCGCGCTATTTTATCTAATTAATTTGCCGGTTTGCGTTCAACGGAGCTCGATGGCAACATCTGGAACTTCTTTATTTACAGATACTTGTGACTAAAATTCGTACCGGGGTAAGTTTTTTTGCAGTCTGGTTGGATGAAATGAGTCGCTTGCGTCAAGAGTTCCAAAAGTGTATAAGTTTGGCGTGTAAGGCTTAAATTTGGTGAATGCTTTTATCTTACCTTAATTAATTAATATGTATTTAAAGAAATGGGGTGGCAAAGGGTTACAAAAAAAGAAGAAGTTACAGATCCAACAATTTACGCGCGTCGCTTTTGCCGATGATTTTTTTGAGGTCGTCGAAATCAATGAAAACTATGAACGGCAGTCGTTCTTTTACTTGGCGCAGGTAGTGCGGTTCGACTTTTCTCCGGAAGCCGATATATTTAAATCCGACGCCGCAGTTCGGGCAGGTTACGCTTTTTGAATCAATGCCGATTTTTTTGCAGGCAAAACATTCGGCGGAAAGTTCCCCGATCACGATCAGGTACTGCTCGATATCTTTTATGTCTAATTCCTGCCAGACTCTTAAAAATCCTTTCATATTTTTATTTTTTGCTCCGCGAAAAATAAAAATCAGTAATGATTTTAATTATTTCTTCGGAGGTTTCCGCAGTTTTAAAAAGCTTTAAATTATCCGGGAAAAGTATCGAATTTTTAAGCGCTTTTTCGGCAAACCAATCGCTAATCCTCTAAATCACGAATTTAGCCGCGATTTCGCTTACCAGGGGGATGTATAGCGAGCGTCCCGTAAGCGCGTAGTAAATACCACGCATGGAAATAAAAAGAAAAATCAGCAGTCCCGAAATATAAAATAACCGGCCGACATAAGGAAGGAGCGATAGAACCGCAAAGATCATTTCGCCCATAAAAACAACGATTCCCTGCTTAGCGTGGCTGCGCGCGAAACGGTTTTCTTTTTGGAAACGGAAAACCAGAATCCAGAGGAAAAAAACATAAGATAACGCTGCCACTCCCGCGCCTTCTTCGATTTCACGCCGCTCTAATTTTATTTCTTCCATTTTACTGGGCTTGCGTTCCTTCCGGTTTTTCCACGGAAATCTTGCCTAAATCTACTTTGTGCGTTTCCGTTTTCGCGTTTTCGAGTTTATTCCTCAGGGTTTCGACTTTTTCCTTGAGTTCGTTTACGGTAGCGGAAAATGCTTTTAAGTTTTCCATGTCGTTGGTGATACTGCTGATTTTAGATAACATCTCGTTTTTTTCCGCCGCGCCGAGGCTGACTTTGTCTTTCATGGCGACTAGCTCTTCGGAATATTTTTTGAATTGCCCGGTCAGGCCTTCCACGTTCCCGTTGAGATCGTCGATACTTTTCCCGAAACTTTCTAACTTTTCTTTAGCCGATTGATTTTGTTTTTCTAAATAATCTATTTTTCCTTTGTAGTCTTCATAAAAATAATAACCGCTGGCGATACTTACCGCTGCCAGAATAAATAAAATAACAATTAACAGAGCCATCACCTTTGCTTTTCGCATATCTGCCTCCTTTATTTTTTTACTCGTAAAAAATAAACATTATCCGCTTCGCGGATAAAAATAAAACTAAATAATATTAACATTGCCGCAGTGACATGTCAACTCAAAATGTACTGGGGCTTCCCCATTTTTTAATTGTTATTTTTAGTTTTTCACAAATCCACCGGAGGTGGATCTGCCGACAAATATACCTTGTGGTGTTGGCGCAAGGTATATTTATTTCTATATTAATTTTTTTACTGCCTCAAAAGCTTCGTCAACGCTGATGTCGCGCAGGCATTTCTTATCAATCGCGCAGTCTTTGATTTTGAATCGGCGATAACAGGGCCGGCAATCCAATTTTTTTGCCAGGGTTATGAAATTATCATTTTCGGGATAGGTGCCGTAAGTTTTTTCGTCAACCGGCCCGAAAAAAGCTAAGCCATTGACGCCTAATGCCTGGGCGATATGGAATGGCCCGCCGTCATTGGTGATTAATAAACGTAAGTTTGCCGTTACGGCGCAAAACTCTTTCAGGCTGATTTTGCCGCACAAATTGATGACTTCCGTATTGATCCGGTCGGTGATGTGTTCGCAGAGAGCGCTTTCCGATTTTGAACCAAGGAGAATTATTTTTGCTTTAAGATTTTTCGCCAGCCTTTCACATAATTCCAGAAAATAACCCGCCGGCCAGTGTTTAAATTGCGCCGATTTTCCCCAACTGTCTCCCGAGCCGGGGCAGACGCCGATTAATAAATCATTTTTTTGCAGGCCCTCTCTTTCCATCATCGTTTTGCCTTTTTTTGCGTCTTGCTCGGGCAGGAATAAATCAAACTTGTAATCTTTGGTGGTGATGTCCAGAAATTTAAGTAAATCCAGATAATATCGCGCCATATGCTTATTGGAAAATCCGCCGGGAATATTTATTTTATGAGTAAGGAATCTTCCCCGGTTTTTAAAATTATACCCGATGCGCGTTTTAATGCCGCAGCACTTTAAGAAAAATCCATACTGCGCGTTTAGCGATAAGTCGAAGACAACGTCAAACCTTTCTTTTTTGATAAGGTTGAAAAAGGACAGGGCTTTTTTTACGAAACCGAGTTTTGATTTCGCGGCCACATTCCTCCACTCGTCTTTTTCAAAGATAAAGACGTTATCCAGAAACACATTGTCGGCAATGATGGGATGGGTTCTCAGGCTGGAGATATACGATAGGGAAGCGTTTTTAAAATTATTATGTAAATTACGCACCAGGGGCGTAGTGAACAATACGTCGCCGATACCGAAAGGGTTAAAAATAAGGATTTTTTTTATATCCATGGGATTATCCGCCGCCGCTTACGCGTTCTTAATGGTTCCTCCATTCTACCACGGCTGGGGAAAATCGGCAGGAAATTTTAATAATGAGACTTCGCTGAGCGCAAGCCCAAAGGGCGCAGCGGGAGGCGGTAGTCGAATTACCCCTGAAGCGAAGCGAAGGGGTGAGACTTCGCCGTAATGAAACTTGTCCGGTACTCCGGGCTTAGTTGAAAAACATAAGAAAAACATAAGGGTCAGACCTTGAGAT
>PMCS01000018.1 GCA_003154195.1 Candidatus Omnitrophota bacterium
AGTTAGGGCGGCATGGGCGTAGTTGACGCCTAAGCTTGTGCCTAAAAACGAGAATAAGACGAGGATCAACGTCAACTTGGAAAATAACTTCTGTTTTGGTTTAGCGAGAAAAGAAAGCATCATTTCCTCCGTTGAGATCGTCCACCACAAATGCTACGCTAAGCATGCCGCAGGCTAAAAAACTTGATTCATATAGCCTTCTTGTGCGCGTCGAAAGCGATTACATTGCAGTATGAAGATATAACATATTTTTCAGGGAAAAACAAGGGCGGGAAATAAAATATTTGTAAGCGCTACAGTCATGGGCTATGGTGAGGGTAACGAGGCCAGCATGGGCTAAAAATTTGGATAGGGTAATGGTAAAGAAGCCCGTATGGGTTAGGGCCAAAGTAAAGGTTTAAGAAATTGTTTTAAGCCCTGGCCTTTATTATTCAAAATCGCTCAAGAGTCCGCTGATGTCGACCGGCGAACAATTCCGGCAAAGAGGCAAGGCGGTATCGATGCCGCTGAGTTGTTCGTAACAAGGCCTGTCTTTTTGGTAGATTATTCCTAACGGTATGCGCTCGCCCCACTCCTCGGCTTTCGCGTAGGCAGCGGTTCGGTCGAGCGGGTCGTAAGTTTTATCCAGTTTGTACACTCGTTTCGAATACCAATCGTGCGTGTTCTTTTTATTAAACGTGACGCAGGGCTGGAGGACGTCGATCAGGGCGAAGCCTTTATGCCGGACGCCCTCAGCGATGAGTTCGCTGAGATGCTCCGGGTCACCGGAAAATCCCCGCGCCACAAACCCGCAGCCCAAAGCGATCGCCGCAGCCAAAGGGTGGAACGGTTCAAGGATCACGCCGTTAACCTGGACCTTCGTCGCATAGCCGGTGTCGGTAGTCGGCGAAGCCTGGCCTTTGGTAAGGCCGTATATCTGGTTGTCGCAGACGACGACGGTGATATCGCAATTGCGCCGGATATTATGAAGAAAATGGTTCCCCCCTTCGCCGTAGCAATCGCCGTCGCCGGTAGTCACGATTACCGTCAGGTCGCGGTTGGCGATTTTTGCCCCGGCCGCGGCCGGCAGCGCCCGGCCGTGCAAACCGTTAAAGCAATTGGCGTTTATATAATGCGGCAGTTTAGCGGCCTGGCCGATCCCGGAAACTAAAAGGATCTCATGAGGTTTTTTATCAAGCTTTACCAGGGATTTTTTTAAAGCGTTGACGATGCCGAAATCGCCGCAGCCCGGGCACCAGGCGATCGGGTCATTGCTTTTAAAATCGTTTGCGTTCATAGGTTTACTCCGGTATTTTTTCCTGCGCGTCTTCCATGCTGAATGGCCGCCCGTCAAATTTAAGTATCGAGCCTTCTGCGGTTATCCCTGTCTCGCGGCGCAAAAGTTTTGCCAGCTGCGCTCCGGCGTTATTTTCCAGAGTAAATATTCTTTTGTGCCCTTTGAGCAGGCCGGCCATGATTTCTGAGGGGAAAGGCCAGGCCTGGCTCAAATGGACCGCCCCGATTTTTCTTTTGCCGGAGGCGAGCGATAATTCGCGCAGCAGGCCATAGGTAGAGCCGAAGCCGACGAGCACGATATCGGCGCCATCCAGGGAAAAAGCCGTAGGCGCGACGATTTCCCGCGTTAAACCAGCCATTTTTTTATATAATCTTTTTTCTACCATCTGTACGCGAATCGCCGCGTCTTCGGTTATATGGCCTTCCGGGGTATGCTCATCACTGTCGGCGTAGATCGCTTCTTTTATCCAGCCCGGCACCGCTTGCGGCGAGATGCCGGAATCGGTTAAGCAATACCGTTTGTAATTATTGACGGTTGCCGATTCTTCAAAGGATATGATGCGCCGTTTTTCTACCGGGGATTGAAAATCGAGTTCCGCCGCATCGCAATAGGAATCCGCTAAATACTGGTCGCTTAAAATAAAGGCGGGGATCTGGTATTTTTCCGCCAGGTCAAAGGCTTTCAGGGTAAGGGCAAAAGCTTCCTGGGGCGTGCCGGGGGTAAAAATAAGCCGGGCAAATTCGCCGTGGCCGGCGCTTAACAAAAAATCGAGGTCAGCCTGTTCGGTGCGGGTGGGAAAACCCGTTGCCGGCGCGGGCCGCTGGATATCCGCCACGACCAGGGGAGTTTCCGTCATGCCGGCCAGGCTTACCCCTTCCATCATCAACATGAAGCCGCCGCCGGAAGTCGCGGCCATAGCCCGGGCCCCGGCGAAAGAAGCGCCGATCGCCATATTCACTGCCGCAATCTCATCTTCCGCCTGCTCTACTAAAATACCGCAGCGCGACGCGTATTCGGCGATTGTCGTCATTATGCCGGTTGACGGCGACATGGGGTAAGCGGTATAAAATTTGCATCCGGCGCGTATCGCCGCCAGGGCGATCGCGTCATTGCCGTTTAAAAGATATTTTCCGGCAGCGCTCGGCGCGCAGTCAAATCTTTGCCCTTTAAAATTTGCCGCGGCGTATTTGTACCCCGCTTCCGCCGCCTGGCAGTTTTTCGCGGTAATCTCCCCGCCCTTGGCGGAAAATATTTTATTAAAAACCGCGCCAAGCGCCGGCAGTCCCAGAGCGCAAATGTACGCCGCAATCCCGGCGGCCGCGGAGTTGATATACATCTCGTCGCCGAATCCGGCCGCGATCGTGTATAGCGGAACATCAAATATCCCCGGCTGGTTAGCATCGAGAAGAAACTTTTTACAATCCGCGATGATTACCCCGCCCGGTTCAAGGCTGGCGGCATGAATACGCGGGCTGGCTTTATCAAGAGTTATGATCAGGCGGGATAGCCGCCGCGGGCATGAAACCGGCTGGTGGGATGCTCTTAATTGGAAAAAATTATTTCCGCCGCGGATACGGGACATGAAATCCTGGATGGCGAAAACGTGATAACCACTGTTTTTAAAAGCCAGGCACAGGGCGTTGCCGATCGTCTGTGTCCCCTGCCCCGCCTCACCGCATATTTTAACGCTGAATTCAACCATGAAATTAGGGTAACCTTTTTGGGGATTTTTCCGGCTTGCCGCCGTTCATTCTCCTTCGCCGAATCTGCCTAGGCTAAAGCTTCGGAGAAATGAAGCTGGATACCCCGCGGCTCGCAAGTTCCTGCGAAGTTCTCCTGCGCTTAAGCTTCGGAGAAATCTCGCCGAAGTTCTCCTGCGCTTAAGCTTCGGAGAAATCTCGCCGAAGTTCTCCTGCGCTTAAGCTTCGGAGAAATCTCGCCGAAGCCTTGGCGAAGGCGGACCTTGGCGAAGGCGGACCTTGGCGAAGGCGGACCTTGGCGAAGGCGGACTTCAGCAAAACATGATGCCGCGGGGGGTACATTTGTGCTTCATAACCTCGCATGTTTTTCTTTGATTTTATCAGCCAGGGCGTCTAAGGCCGCGAGGTCTGTTTCCCGCGGCAGGCCTTTGCATAATACTGAGCCCAGGACTTCTACTGTGAGGTTGGGGATCAGGGCGGAAATCTGCTCCGCGGCTTTAGTCCCCCAGCCATACGAACCGATAATGGCGGCGTGTTTCAACTTAGGGCGCAGGGCATTGGCAAGGTTGGTCGCGGAAAAAACACTGGGGTGAGGGCCGAAATGCACGGTCGGCGTGCCGATGACGATTGTGGCGGCGTCGACTAAGGAGATGGCAAGTTTGCCCAGGTCGGTCACGGAAAGGTCAAACTTCTGGACTTTGACGTTTCTCTGTGTGAGAGAGTTCATCAAATGATCGACCATGATTTGCGTGCTTCCATGCATCGAAATATACGCGATTATCGCCAGGTTAGAAACTCTATCTGATACCCAATTCCTGTATTCATTGAGGATGTAATCCGGGTTGTCGTAAATCGGCCCGTGGCTGGGCGCGATCAGGTCAAACTTAAGGCCGCTGATTTTTTTAAGATTGTTTTGAATTGCCTTGCGGAACGGCATCATGATTTCCGCGTAATATCTTTTCGCGGCCTCAGCGACAAAGGGGTTTCCTCCGGCGTAGAGGTCTGAGGTGGCAAGGTGCGAGCCGAAAAAATCGCAGGTGAAAAGGATTTTGTCCTCCGGCAGGTAGGTCACCATTGTTTCCGGCCAATGGACCCATGGTGTATGGACGAATTTAAGTGTCTTGTCGCCCAGGGATATCGTTTCATCGTCTTCGACGGTGCGGATCCGGCCGGCCGCAATACCGAGATGGTCGATCAGCATCTCTTTGGCTTTGGGCGTGCAGAGCACTTGTGCGCCGGGGTATTTTCTTAAGACTGCGGGGATCGCGCCGGAATGGTCTTGTTCGGCGTGGTGCGAAACGATATAGTGAATATCCGGTATGCCGTCTAACTGAGCCATCAGGATGTGCTCCATGGCCGGGTCGACGCTGTCGATCAGCGCGGTTTTCTCAGACCCCTGTATGAGATAGGCGTTGTAGCTGGTCCCATCCGGAAGAGGGATCAGCGAATCAAACAATCGGCGGTTCCAGTCGATCGCGCCCATCCATTGGATTCCATTTTTTATCGGCCTTGCTTTCATAGCGGCTGCTCCTTAGGGTAAACCAGGATTTATACGCTATATTTTCCGACAACCTGGATAAAAAATCTTCATAAAACCGTTCGTTTAACTAATATTATAACAAACTCGGCGGATTTGGGTAGGGGTTCTTTGCCTTTTTTTAGGGAATAAAACAATAAAAGTGAATCATCCCCCGTGAAACGCTGGGCTTATTCTGGATGATCCCGCCAAACTGCGGCGGCCTGCCTCGCTTTGCTCGTCAAGGCGGGGATCATTCATTTCCGCTTTAAAAAGCGGAAATGAATAAAAAGAAATACCCCGTCATTACCGCCAGCCCCAGGGGTACGCCGAACGCGGCCCACTCCGAGCTTCTTATTTTAAGCTTTCCTGCCGCGATGATATTGGGAATATTTCCGGGGATGAGCATTCCTCCCGCGAGCAAAAGCCCCATCAGCGCCGATTTTATCTGCAGTAAGCCCATGCTTGGCCCGATCTCGGCCGCCGCGAGAGTCGCGTTGTCGACAATCGCCGAAATCGTATTGACCCAGTAAAGCCCTTGATGGGACATCGTGGATATATATGTGTCGATGATCGGTTTAAAACCTTTGCCTAAAAACACGAGGGCGATAATAAAGAGGTAAACTTTGCCGGCCCTCAGGGAGATATCTTTTAAATTTTCTTCTTTTTCTAAGGCCAAGCCGTGTTTATTACGGCACTTGGCGGGGATCAAGGCCAGGCCCAGTAAGCCGAACATGACGATCCCGGCCGCGAGATAAAGCCATAAATGCCGGAACAGGAACAAAAAGCCGGCATGATAAGGCGCTCCTTTAAGCTTAGCCGTGACAATGGTAGAAAGCGGTTCGCCGATGGGCGTTAACGCCGCGCCCAGGCCGATGGAAAAACAGGCAAGTATTGTCAGGTAAATCTCATATTTTCGCTCGAGCGTCAGGAGAGTGATTATTTCTACCAGCGCCAGGGCCGCGATAATCGCGGTGATCACGCTGGATAAGAATCCCAGGAGAATGATGAGCAGGAAAACGAACAGTTTCAGCCCCAGCGCTTCGGCTATCCGGTTCAGGTTACGCGCGATGGGTTTGCGGCTGAGTTTAAAAAGGTATCCGGCGATAAAAACTGCGGCACTTATCTTTATCGGTTCGCTTAAGGCTTCTCCGGCCAGGGCGGCGCTCCATTGCGAGGTGATGGTAACGCCCAGGCAGCCCATGACGAAGAGAAAAATCTCCAGTTCCTCCTCGACCTTTTTTACCAGGAAAGGCAGGAATAAAGCCGCCGCTAAAATAATAAATAAACCCGCGATAATCATCGAATATGTTGTTTTGAGATTTACCCGTTAGAGAACGAAGTTCTCTAACGGGGTTTACCTGCCGACCAGAAGGTAGGCGGCGGCTGATATTGCTGCGGCGCAGGGTATTGTCAAGATCCACGCCCAGACGATTGTTCCGGCCATTCCCCAGTGCACGGCGCTTAAGCGTTTAATCGAACCGATACCCATGATCGAGCCGGTGATCGTATGGGTTGTGCTTACCGGTATGCCCAGGGCCGAGGAAAAAAATAGAGTGATTGCCGCGCCAACTTCAGCGCAAAATCCATCTACGGGTTTGAGCTTGGCTATTTTTTGCCCCATTGTCTTAACGATGCGCCAGCCGCCGAACATCGTGCCTAAGGCGATGGATAAATAGCATGAGATTACTACCCATAACGGTATGTGAAAGGTTTTACCGGACAGGCCGGCGCTAAAAAGCAAACTGGCGATGATGCCCATGGTTTTTTGGGCGTCATTGCCGCCGTGGCCTAAGCTATAAAAAGCGGCGGAAACAAGCTGCCCCTTGCGGAAAATATGGTCTACTTTCGTCGGCGCGCTCCGGGAAAATATCCAATAGACGGCAACGCCGATCACCGACCCTAAGATAAGGCCTAAGACCGGCGCGATGAAGATAAACGCGACGGTTTTAAAAACTCCGCCTAAGACCAGCGCCTTGGGCCCGGCTTTAACTAATGCCGCGCCGATCAGTCCGCCGATCAAAGCGTGGGAAGAACTGGTAGGTAATCCGAAATACCAGGTGATGATGTTCCAGCCGCAGGCGCCCATCAACGCGCCAAAGATAATCGCTTTATCGATGATGGTGATATCGATAATTCCTTTGCCGATTGTATTGGCGACGTGCAGCCCGAAAAAAAGAAAAGCGATAAAATTAAAAAAAGCCGCCCAGACCACCGCCAGGCGCGGCGAAAGCACCCGCGTCGAGACAACGGTGGCGATAGAGTTAGCGGAATCATGAAAGCCGTTAAGAAAGTCGAAAAGCAGGGCGAGTAATATTAAAAAAATGATTTCGATAGGCATATAGTCAAATATATTATTTGGGGTATCCGGCGACCAGGATATCGGTGTTTGGGTATCAGGGTATCGGGAAGTTTGGTGCAAATATCCCCAAGCTCCTGATTCCCCAATTGCCAAATCCTGATTTCCCAATAAACCAATATCCGCTTTTACAATACGGTAATCCGGTGGTTAGGATATCGGGATTTGGGGATTGGGAAATTGGAGGATCAGGCTTGTTGCCGAATATCCTAATATCCTGATATCCAAATACCAATTTCCCGGTCGCCCAATTCCCTTAATTCAAGCCTGTTTTATCAGTACGGAATTGACCACATGAGCCAGGTCTTCGCATATATCGAGGACCGTTTCGGAGTCCTGATAGATTTCTTTTAATTTAATTACCATGATCGGGTCTTTAGCCGTTTCAAAAAGCTCGGCTAAAACATCGTCGCGCAGGCTGTCGCCGACATTTTCCAGGCGGTTGATCTCGACGCAAGCATCGGTAACTGCCTTCAAATGTTTTTTATCGCGCAGGCCTTTTATTACGATAACAACGGCCTGTACCGATTGTCCGATGACTTCGGCAAATTTTATCATATTTTTGTCGATCCCCGTTAATTTATATACTTTCATCCGGCTGACAATCGTATCGATCATATCGATGACGTTGTCCAGTTCCATCGTAAGAGTATGGATGTCTTCGCGGTCAAAAGGCGTGATGAAGGTTTTATCAAGCCGGCTTATGATTTCGTGCGCGACATTATCTCCTTCATGCTCGATATCGTGCATTCTTTGCAAGGCTTTTTCATCGATATTTCCCCCGGCAACCAATTCTTTAAAATAAGCGGCGGCATCGACGGCGATATTGACCTGTTTGTCGAAGAGGTTAAAAAAACTGAATTCATGGGGTAAAAATTTGCTAAACATGATTTTTCTCCTTAAATTAAGGAAATCGGGATATCGGGTAATTGGGATTGGAAAATCAGGGTATTGGGTTACTTGGTTACCGATTATCGCTTCCTTGCCGTTTCCCCTGATTTCCTAACTTTCCAATCCCCAAATCCTGATACTCTAATTCCCCGATATCCTAAAAAGAAATTCCTATACTTTTAACTTATCGAATCCAGAATCAGGCTGGCGGAATTGTTAATGACATACAGGAACCCTTTGCCGGGAGAATAAAACTTAAGATAGCGATCCCCCGTTTCTTTTAAAATGATTTTTCCCGGAACCAGATTAGTGATGAGCGGAGCGTGGTTGGCCAGGATGCCCAGATATCCCAATTCGCCCGGCGCGATCAGCGAAACGGCTTCTCCCCGGTAAACGGTTCTTTTGGGGGTTACGATATCAAGTTTAAATATTTTTTCCATTTTCGATTGCTTCGGCTTTTGCTATGGCGTCTTCGATTGAGCCTACCATATAGAATGCCTGTTCCGGCAACTGGTCAAATTTTCCTTCGATAATCATCTTAAATCCCTGGATCGTGTCTTTAAGCTTCACGTATTTTCCTTTTAACCCGGTGAATGCCTCGGCGACGAAAAAAGGCTGGGAAAAGAAGCGCTGAATTTTGCGGGCCCGGGAAACAATCAGCTTGTCTTCATCGGATAATTCATCGATTCCCAGGATGGAAATTATATCCTGCAGATCTTTATAACGCTGCAAGACTTTCTGGACGCCGAAAGCGGTATCGTAATGTTCTTCTCCGGTGATCCGGGGGTCCATAATCCGGGACGTGGAGTCAAGGGGGTCGACTGCGGGGTATATCCCCAGCTCCGAGATTTGCCGGGACAGTACGATTTTAGCGTCAAGATGAGAAAATACCGCTGCCGGAGCGGGGTCGGTTATGTCATCGGCCGGTACGTATATCGCCTGGATTGAAGTAATCGAGCCGTTTCGTGTTGAGGCAATCCTCTCTTCCAGCTGGGCTACTTCGGTGGCCAGGTTAGGCTGATACCCTACGGCGGAAGGCATGCGCCCCAGGAGCGTGGAAACTTCCGAACCGGCCTGGATATACCGGAAAACATTGTCGATAAATAAAAGTACGTCTTTTTTTTCTTCATCGCGGAAATATTCGGCCATCGTCAGCGCGGTCAGGCCGATGCGCAGCCGCGCTCCCGGCGGTTCGTTCATCTGGCCGAAAACGAGTACGCTGTTTTTTACTACGCCCGAGGCGTTAAGTTCAAGCCAGAGGTCATTTCCCTCCCTGCTGCGTTCACCGATACCGGCAAAAACCGAAACCCCGCCGTGTTCGGTGGCAATAGTGCGGATGAGTTCCATTACGATAACTGTTTTGCCTACACCGGCGCCGCCAAATAGTCCTACTTTGCCGCCTTTAGGGATGGGCGCTAGCAAATCGATGACCTTCAGGCCGGTTTCCAATATTTCCGTAACCGGCAGCTGTTCCTGAAAATTTGGCGATGGGCTATGGATAGAATTTCTTTTTTTTGGTTCAGCCAGCTCTCCCTTTTCGTCGATCGGTTGCCCCAGCAGGTTGAAGATCCGGCCTAAAGTCTGTTCGCCGATCGGTACCATAATGGGCGCGCCGGTATCCTGGGCGAGCATACCCCTTACCAGTCCTTCAGTGGAACCCAGGGCGATGCAGCGGACCGTATTGTTTCCTATTTCCTGGGCGACCTCCAGAGTCAAATCGATGTTTTTTTCCGGATAAGTAATTTTTACGGCATTGAGAAGCCGCGGCAATTCTTTTTCCGGAAATTTTAAATCCACCGTCGGCCCGATAATTTGTACGATTTGTCCTTCTGCCATATGATTTACTCCAAAATTTCCGCTTAGTTTGTTGAGCCCGTTATGCCCGTTTAGTCCGTTAAGGAAGTGAAGTACCACCGACTTCGTCGGTGGTTTACGTTGACCCCGGACTAATTTCTACGAAATTAGTCCGGGCTAATTCGCCTACCGCCTCATCCTGCGCCCTTCGGGCTTGGATTCGGCGAAGTCTCATTAATTAACGCTACAACTGGCAAAACCGGCTCAACCGGCTAAACGTCTCTTACGCATTTTTCAACGCTTCACAGGAACTTGTAACTTCCATGATATCCTGCGTAATCGTGGCTTGCCGTATTTTATTCCTTTTAAGAATCAATTGCTCAAGCAACTCTTCGGCGTTATCGGTTGCGGTTTTCATCGCGATAGTCCTGGCCGCGTGTTCGCAGGTAAACGCTTCAAGAAGCATAAGCTTCGTTCTGGCCGAGAGGTATTTGGGAATCAGCTCTTCGCCGACCCTGTCTTTATCCGGCTCCAGGATGCAGGGCATATCTTCTACCAATGGGATGTCCAGGCTGAGTAATTTGTTTATGGTGGGGATGTAGACCATGGCGGATTTGTAGTGCGTATAGGCGACATAGATTTGGGAAGCCTGTCCGGCCGCAAAAACTTCGATAAGGCTGCTCGCCAGTTTCCCGGCGGTTTCTTCCGCGTATCGCCCGCGCAGTTCCGTGTATGAATCTAATATCAAAACATCCCGTTTCCGGAAATAGGTCAAGCCTTTTTTTCCCACGGCAACCAACTGTATTTTGTCCTTGCCGCATTTACCGATAAATTCTTCGGCGACGCGGATAATATTATGGTTATAGGCGGCGCACAGGCCGCTGTCGGAAGTAATCAGGCAAAGAACAATCTTGCCCCCGGGATTTCCTTCTCTCAAGAAAGGACTGGACAGTTTCCCGGCGTTGCCAAAGAAGCTATTCAATGCCGCATCTAATTTCGCGTAATAATTTCTCAGCGCCGGGAGAAAGTTATTCGCGGAGTTTAATTTAGATACCGAAATCATCTCTAAAGCGCGCGTCACCTTTTTGGTATTGCCGATGCTGCGGATTCTATTTTTTATAATTTTAAGCGATCCGGCCATGTCCCTCCTGCAAAACTAAATTTATCATTTTTTAAATTTTAATCTTAGTGTCCTTGGTGGTAAAATCTTTATGGTTTTGTTATTATTTGTGGTTGCCTTTATATTTTATTATCCTGCTTAAAGCTTTTCAGGAAAAGCTTGATGGCGTCGTCCAGTTTTTTCATTAATTCGCCGCTCAGCTCTTTTTTTGTTTCGATTTCCTGTTCAAGCCCGGCGTGGTTTTTCTCCATATCTTTGAAGAAATCGGTTTTAAATTTTTTGATTGACGCTACCGGCAGGCTGTCTAAGAAACCCTGAGTCCCGGCGTAAATCATCGCCGTCTGTTTTGATACCGGAAGAGGGCTATACTGTTCTTGTTTTAATATTTCTACCATTCTTTCGCCGCGGGACAAGAGGTTTTGCGCGTTTTTATCCACTTCGGTTCCCAGCTGGGTGAACGAGACTAATTCCCGGTATTGCGCCAGGTCAAGACGCAATTTTGATGCCACCTGGCGCATGGCTTTGACCTGGGCTTTGCCTCCGACCCGGGATACGGACAACCCTACGTTTATCGCGGGGCGCACGCCGGCATAAAAAAGATCGGTGTCTAAATAAATCTGCCCGTCGGTGATGGAAATCACATTGGTGGGGATGTAACTGGTGATGTCGCCCGCCTGGGTTTCGATTATCGGTATCGCCGTCAGCGACCCCCCGCCCAAGGCGTCATTTAATTTTGCCGCCCTTTCCAGTAAACGTGAGTGCAGGTAAAATATATCGCCGGGGTAGGCTTCGCGTCCGGGCGGCCTCCTTAACAGGAGCGATAATTGCCGGTAAGCCTGGGCGTGTTTTGATAAATCATCGTAAACCACCAGGACATGCCTGCCGGCGTACATTAATTCTTCTCCCATCGCGCAAGCCGCGTAGGGCGCCAGGTACTGTAATGACGCCGAGGCGCGGCTGGAAGCGCTGACGATGGTCGTATATTCCATCGCGTTGTATTTCCGGAGAGTCCCGGCGATTTCCACAACATCGGAGGTTTTATGCCCGATGGCGACATAGATGCAATGTACGCCGGTATTTTTCTGGTTGATGATGGTATCGATTGTGATGGCGGTTTTGCCGGTCTGGCGGTCGGCGATAATCAATTCGCGCTGGCCGCGGCCGATGGGGGTCAGGGAATCGATTGCCATAATCCCGGTTTGCAGGGGGTCTTTTACCGGCTGGCGTTGGATGACATTAGGCGCCGGTGATTCTACCGGCCGGTATTTATCCGTTTGCAGAGGGCCTTTTCCGTCAATCGGTTTACCCAGGGCATCAACTACCCGGCCGGCCAGGGCATCTCCTACCGGAACCTGGACGGTTTTTCCGGTTCTCTTTACAATATCGCCTTCTTTTATATCTTTATCCGGATTATCGTCGCCGAAGATCACTATGCCGGCGCTGTCTTCTTCCAGGTTAAAAACCATACCCAGGGCATTCGAAGAAAATTCCACTAATTCTCCGATCATCGCGTCATCCAGGCCGTAAACTTGCGCGATGGCGTCCCCAACCTGCATTACGGTTCCCGTGGATTCCGACCGCAGCTGCGTCTGGTATTTTTCCAATTCTTTTTTTATTACCGAAGTGATTTCTTCCCGATGTAATGCCATATTATACCTTTAGCTCTTCCAGCCGGTTTTTTAGTTCCCGCAGCCTTCCTCTTATCGAACCGTCAATAACCATATTGCCGATTTGCGCCGTTATGCCGCCGAGGAGATTGCCGTCTAAATGGATATAAAATTTAAATTTTCGGTTAAAATTTTTTTCCAACCCCGCTTCGATTTTTTTTATTAATTCTAAATCAAGCGCCGAGGTGGTTTTCAGCAATAACGCTTTTTTTTCCTTGTGAATATAATTTATGATGAGAAAGTCGACAATATCGCCGAATCGGGCAATCCGTTCTTTGGCGATGAGCAACTTTATAAAATTCACGACTTCCCGGGAAATGTTTTTTCCTAACACCCGGCCGATAAAGTCATTTTTTTCGGCATAAGTTATTCTGGGATTTTCTAAAATTTTTAAAAATTCAGGGTTGTCGTGGACAACCGCGCCGTTTAACTCCTGGAGGTCGTCAAGCGCTTTTTCCGGGCCGATTGTTTTATCGGCAAACTCCATGAATGCCTGGGCGTATCTCTTTACAATAATCTCATTGCGCATAAAATGCTTTAGTCGCTAAATCACCTTGACACTAAGATTATAAATACGTAATCTCATTTTAAATTGGTCATTGGCCATTAATCGTTTATCATTTTTTAAAAATTTAAAATGAAAAATGGCCAATGACCAATTTAAAATAGTTTTATGCTTTTTCCCCTTCTTCCAACTGCTTTAAAAAATCCTCTACCAGTTTCCTATCGCTTTGGGCGGTAAGTTTTTCCATGATCAGGTTTTCCGTTGCCTTTAAAGTGAGGTCGACGATATCGTTTTTTAACTGTTGGCGCGCCTGGGAGAGTTCTATCTGGATATCTTCTTTATTTCTTTCCAGAAGCGCCTTAGCCTGGTTGCGTGCCTCATCTTTTATCTCCCGGGAAAGCTGGTCGGCGCGGGTTTCTGCCTCCTGGATTTTTTGACGCGCTTCCTCTTCGATGCGGGCAAGTTTCCCTTCGTATTCCTGTTTCAGTTTCTCGAGCTGGGCTTTAGCGCTTTCGATTTTATTGAATTCCGCGGCAATTCTCTCTTTCCTCTGGTCTAAGATGTTTAAGAATTTCTTCCAGGCAAAAGCCCTTAAAATAAAAAAAAGGATGAGAAAACTTATAATTTGCGCGATAAGTTCCGGCGCGCTTAAAAGTTTTAATAGTTCCATAGATTGCCTTTAATAAAACCAAAAGATCTGCCACCAAGACACTAAGGCACAAAGATTATGAATCCATAATTTTATTTTAAATTTTTCGCTGGACATTTAACATTTTAAATTTTTGAAAACGATAAATGTACAATGTTTGATGATGATTTTAAAATGAATATTTACCCTACAGTTTTCCTTTGTGTCTTGGTCCCCTGCGGGGAGGCTCCGCACTGCCTTTGTGGCAAGTTTTAGGTTTTTTAGATTTCATGGTTTAGAACGGCGAAGCCGACACTAACTATATTTTTGCCATAAGCTGGAAGGAAAGCACGAGCGCGTATATCGTCAGCGCTTCGATCAAGGCGCAGCCGGCAATCATATTAACTAATATTTTCATTGATGCTTCCGGTTGGCGTCCCGTTGCTTCCATAGCGGCGGAAACCGCTTTTCCTAAACCAATCGCCGAGCCAAACGCCGCTATCGCCAATCCGATAGGGATACAAATGGAAAGCGCTATCTTGTAGTCCATATTCCCTCCTTTAAATTTTTTGCTTAGCAAAAAATTTAATTAATGTTCTTCGTGCGGCATTGCCAGGGTAAAGTATATTGTGCTCAAAAGGCAAAAAACCACCGCCTGGATAACTGAAGATAGAATTGTTAAGAACATGCTGAAAACAGCTAAGGGGATGCCGGCAAAGCCGAAACCCGTAGCAATTGTAAGCAGCGCGTCTTCCGCCCAGACATTGCTTCTTAAGCGCAGCGCCAGGCTTAACGGCCGTATCACTTCGCTTACCAGATGGATTAAAAATATTAGAAGCGGAATAAATACGGTAAAGGCGATGATTCCGCGCGGCCTACCCATCATGTGGTCGATGTAGCCGAGCGGGCCGTTTTCCTTGATTGCCGTATATTGCACGTAAAAGAAAACGCAAAGCGCCAGGGCGGCGGTCGTCGATAGGCTGGAAGTCGGTGATTTCATAAAAGGGATAAGGCCTAAAAGATTCATTGCCAGGATATATAAAAATAACGTACCGATGAAAGGAGTAAACTTTCTTCCCTGGGGGCCGATAATGCCGCAGACAAAATCGTCAAAAAAACCTACGATGAGCTCTACGCCGCTTTGCAGCCGGCCGGGAACCAGGCTGTGTTTGCGAGAAGCCCGGTAGGCGATAAACGATAGGATAAATCCCACGAGCAAAGAAAAGAAAATATTTTCTAAGATCGGCGCGTATTCGGGAAACTTCGCTCCGCCAAATCTTTTGCCAAGGATGCTTATGATATTGGGCAGTTCAAAATGGGTTGAAACTGAATGAGTTTCCGGCATATTTTTTTATATTTTAAAATAAATTAAGTAAATTGGGGCTTGGGGGCATTCACCTCTCGCCCTTCTGCCGTTTCCTCTAATTCCCCAGTTTCCCAATCTCCAAATCCTGATTCCCTGTTATCCTGATATCCTAAAAGTAAATTCCTATAATTTTTAATTATTCAGCTATCGCTTATTTTACTAATCAACTTGATAGTCCGCGCGGTTTCAATGCCGCCGGCAATAAATCCCACGGCAATACAAATCATGGAAACAAAACCCGGAGCATTGAATTTTGTTTTTAAATACTCTCCGGCAAAATGTCCCGCCATCGGCCCGGTTGCTAAAATTACAGGGATGTACAGGGCAAATCCCCCAACTTTGATCTGTTTATAAATCTCTTTTTTTTTCTCGGTCATTCCTGCCGCGTCTTTCTCGTTAATCCAAAAAATGCCTGCTAAAAAATATTTTTAACCAAACAACAAGCAGAATTTTTCCCTGCCGACCCGCTTCGACTCGCATCCGCCTCGGCAAGCCGAAGGCGAGACGGGTCGAGCGAGGCGAGCAGGCAGGGCAGAGCCGGAAAAACGCGTTACGCCTGCCTACGGCAGGCAGGCGTTTTTCCGGCTAAGCTGAGGCTTCCGCGTTTAGAGTAAATAATCGCGCCGGAAACCAGCAGAAACGAAATAATAATCGTGGCGATTACGCCGGGATCGGTGCGGCGACAATGGATGATGATCGGTGCCGCCAGAAGCGACACGAGGTTTATCACCTTGATCATCGGGTTAAGCGCCGGGCCGGATGTGTCCTTGAGCGGGTCGCCCACGGTATCGCCGATAACCGACGATTTATGCGCTTCTGAGCCTTTACCGCCGTAAAGGCCGTCTTCGATTGTTTTTTTGGCGTTATCCCAGGCGCCGCCGGCCGTGGCCATAAATACCGCTAAAAGCTGCCCGGCAATAATTACACCGGCCAAAAATCCGCCTAAGGCTTCGACGTTTAAGACTAATCCGATCAGTATAGGGCTGACTACGGCGATTAAAGCGAGGCTGATTAATTCTTTCTGGGCGGCAATGGTGCAGATGTCGACCGCTTTTTTATAATCCGGTTTGACTTTGCCTTCCATTAAACCGGGTATACGAAATTGCCGGCGGACTTCATCGACGATCAACCCGGAAGCTTTAGCCACCGCGTCGAGGGTAAGGCTGGAAAATAAACATGGTACCGCCGCGCCAAGGAGCATACCGATAAAAACCATTGGTTCAGAAATACGTATTCCCGTGGCTAACAGGCGCAGGTTTTCCAGAATACCCATTTGCGCCTGGACTTTGGTTACGTCGGTGAGAAACGAGCCGAATAGGGATACTGCGGCGATTACCGCGGAGCCGATTGCTACTCCTTTGGTGATGGCTTTAGTGGTATTGCCTACTGCGTCTAAATCGGCCATGATCTGGCGTGCTTCCGGTTCCAGGTGGGCCATTTCCCCGATGCCGTTGGCGTTGTCGGAAATCGGGCCGAAAGAATCCATGGCGACATTGTTTCCGGTAAGGGTAAGCATACCGATACCGGTCATGGCGACGCCGTAAAGGACAAATACTGTCGGCATACCCCAGTAGATCAGGACTGCCGTCAGGATTGTTAGGGCAATGACAATAAACTGCCAGGCTGACGATTCGAATCCGATGGATAAGCCTTTTAGAATTAAAGTGGCGGAACCGGTTTGGGAAGATTTCGCGATTTCCTTGACCGGCGCGTGCTGGGTATGGGTAAAATATTTAGTGATTTCGTCGATGATGATCGCCAGCAGCAGGCCTACTCCCACGGATAAAAAAGCTCTCCATTCGTGCATATAAAACATTGCCAGGAAGAAGAACGCCACCAGGGAAATTGCCGCTGAGGCGTAGAAACCAAAATTGATACTTTTGAAGGCGTCCCTTGATTGTATATTTTTTTCGTCGCCCTTTTTCTCGCTCCCCTTTACCAGGTAAGTACCGATGATCGAAGAGACGACGCCGATACCGCGCACCAGAAGCGGGAAAATAAGCCACTTTAATTCGTGGGTTATTGCCATCAACGCCAGTCCCAGAATCAACCCGGAGACGATGGTGACTTCGTATGATTCGAAGATATCCGCCGCCATACCGGCGCAATCGCCGACATTATCGCCGACTAAATCAGCGATAACCGCGGCATTACGGGGATCGTCTTCAGGGATATTTTTTTCGACTTTACCGACTAAATCTGCCCCTACGTCGGCGGCCTTGGTAAAGATACCACCGCCGACGCGCATGAACAACGCCAGGAGCGTGCCGCCGAAACCAAAACCTAAGAGGACATCCGGCGAGGCAATGCCGAAAATCATAAAAATTAACGTTCCGCCTAAAAGCCCCAGGCCGTCGGTAAGCATACCGGTAATCGTGCCGGTCCGGTAGGCGATCTTTAAGGCTTCTCCGAAACTTCTTCTTGCGGCGCTGGCCACGCGGACATTACCTTCGACCGCCATGCGCATACCGAATTGGCCGACGATCAGCGAAAAAAACGCGCCCATCACAAACGCGGCGGCTCGGCCCAGGCCTACTATAAGGCGGACCATATCCGGGGTGAAAGTGCTGAAACGTTTCAGCGCTTCTTCGCTCGGTGGAATGACATATACCGAAAAAAACAAGACGCCGGTCAAAATAAAAATAAGCGGTAAAATGCTTTTTAATTGCCTTTTCAGGTAGGCATCCGCTCCCAGGCGTATCGCGTTCCAGACTTCTTGCATCGGGGCGGAACCCTTATCATGGCGCATGATTTGGATTCTCAGCATAAACGCGTAACCCAAACCTAAAAAAGCAATAAATAAAACCGACCAGATGGAAACAACCTCGAACGTTGACGCATTAGCCAGACTGGACATTACCATAATTCCTCCTTAAAAACTTGGTTAGGGTAAGGGTAACGATGCCGGTATGGGCTATGGCTATGGTTAGGGCTTCAAATTCGTATCAGCCTTTACCCTTGCCTTTACCCAAACTGGCTTCCTTACCTTAGCCCTAGCCGAGTATTATTACCGGTTTTCCGACCTTTATGTTGTCACTCTACCTTAGCCGCAGCGATGCTGAGCCGGGTAACGCCGATACCGCTTAACAGGTCCAGGACATTGGCGACTCCCCGGAAAGAACTTTCGTTGTCGGCGTATAACACTACCGAAATGTCGGGATTACTTTTGTATAGGGCCGACATCCGATTTTTCAATTCTTTGGCGGTCATCGGTTTATTTTCCAGATAGGTGATTCCTTCGCTGGTTATCACAATCGAAACCTGCTTGGGCGCGCCGATCGGCTTAGCGGCGGAAGCCCGCGGCAGGTTAAAGCCGGGCTGGGAAAGCGGCGGCGCCATTTTCGCGGCCGCGGCCTTATTCAATCTTACTTTAAATCCCGCCTGGGAAAGCAACGGCGTGGTGATCATAAAGATTACCAATAAAACCAGGATTACGTCGGTAAACGGCGTAATGTTTATTTCGGCAACCGGTTTTTCGCGGCGATGGATTTTATTCATTTACCTTTTTAACCCATAGAAAATAATATCTTTGATTTCCGAGGCGCAGAGTTCCATGTCGATAACAAAATTATTTATCCGCTTAACGAAATAGTTGTAGAAAACGACCGCCGGGACAGCTACCGCGAGACCGGCTGCTGTGCAGACTAAGGCTTCGGCGATGCCGTTGAGCACTACATTTATCCCGCCGGAACCGGCTTCGGAGATATCGTGGAACGCCCTGATAATACCTAAGACCGTGCCGAATAGCCCGATATAAACTGCGGTGCTGGCGATGGTTCCGGTGATGACGGTGTAGCGTTCTAATTTATTTGTTTCGATGGTGGTTTCTCGTTCCATGGCGCCGGAGACTACGGTTTCTTCGTAGCCGTGTAATCTAAGGCCGCTGTAAGCGACCCGGCCAAAAGGAGTTTTAGTATTTTTGCTGATTTCCGCTGCCTGTTTTATTCTTCCGTTTTGTATTTCCGCGCTGATGCGCGCGATAAAGTCCGGCCGTTTCACCCTTGACCGCAGCCAGAAATAGATAATCCGTTCGAAAATAATCGCCAAGGATAGAATCGAACATCCCGCGAGGACGATTATGGTAATTCCCCCTGATTTCAGCAATACCGTTAATTCCATTGTGCCCCCCAACTTTTGCTTGTTCTGTCAAAAACTAACCACAGAGATTCAATCTTTTCTCTGTCCCGGTACCCGATATAACTTATTAAGGTGCGGGACGCCCCGAACCTTAATCTACATATTTAGGAAACGGGGCTGTGCCCTCCGTGGTTGCCTTTCTATGTATTCGTATTCGCCGAAAACCCTTTGATTCAGCGCTTTTATCACCGGGCAGAAGCCCGGGGATTTCCGGCGCGGGGTAAAGCGCGCCCTATCGCGTTTGTCACCGATGCCGCCGCCGCGCGGGTTTTTTGCGACAATTGCGCGTAAAAACCCAATGCTTGCGGTTGTATGCCGATGATGATTGTTTCGCAAGCAATCGATTTATAAAGGTAATCGTTCATGACCTTTATCGGTATCCGATGGGTAGAGAAAGATGCGCCTGTTTCTTTGTCGATATCGACAATTTTAACCGTGCCCGGTTTTTGGTGAAAATCCACCGCATCAGTGATGATGATATGCGTCGGCTTGAATTTTTTTATCTCGCCGGTTAGATTTTCCGGCGCGGTACCCCCGAAAAAAACCTTAACATATTTTAGCTTATTTTTTTTTATGTATGTTTTAAGATCTTGCGCGATAACAATGCCGATTGCATCATCTCCCCTGATCTCTGAGCCAATACCTAATAAGGCAACCCGCTTCGCGTTTCCCAGCCTATTTTTTAGAGTCGTTATCAGTCCGGGCATTGTCCCCTTTGGCATTAAAAACAACTTTTAATTTTTCCGGGTCTAAGCCGGCCAGTTCAAACTCTTCCGTAGTCTCCAGCGCTTTTTTAAAGCAGGAATCGACGCATTGCGCGCAATAAATACATTTTCCTAAATTGATTTCCGCTTCAAATTCTTTATCGCCGATTTTTCTGATTTCGATCGCGCCGGTCGGGCAGTCGCGCATGCACATCTTGCAGCCGACACATTTTTTTGAGTCAAATTTTAATTTCCCCCGGAAACCTTCGGCGATGCCGGATTTTTGCGCCGGATAGTTTATCGTCGCCGGTTTTTTAAACAAAGATTTTATGAGTTGTGAAGCTATTTTCCCCGGCCAGCTCATCGTGGCAATGCTCCTTTTAGGAATAGATTTAATAAAACCTGCGCCAGCGCCAGCGGCGCAAGATATTTCCAGCATAAACTGGTCATCTGATCCATGCGCAAGCGCGCGAAAAGAGTCCGTAAAAAGGCGATAATCGCGACAATTAAAAAAATCTGCGCCAGGTAAACCATGAATAATGGGGCCGGCGGTAGATTCAGGCCGAACGGCATAAATACCGCCGCCAGCAAAGAGGCCGCCGCAATCGTTTCAATGTTAATCGCCATCTTGAATAATGCCAGCGGTTTTCCCCCGTATTCCGTGAACGCGCCGGCGACGATCTCCGTTTCTGCTTCAGGTATATCGAAAGGTACCTTTTCCAGTTTTCCCAGGAGCGCGATCAGGGCTACGGCAAACCCCGGAAGATTAAACAAGCAATATCCGGGATGACGGTTGTAGAATAAAACTATTTCACTGATTGACCATGTGTCAGCGAGTAAGGCCGGAGCCAGAACGCATAAAAAAAGCGGTATTTCGTAAGCGAATAACTGAGTGAGCGTGCGTATCGCGCCGATCATTGAAAAAACTGAGCGTGAGTACCACCCGCCTAAAAAAAAGCACAGCGTGGGAATGGTCAAGAGGTACAGGACTACGATAATGTCCCCGCTGAAATGAAATGCAGCTTGAGGCGAATAAACCGGTATATAAAAAATAGCGGTAATCGATGCGGCCAGCGCGAATACCGGCGTTGCTTTGAAAAAAGACGCATCAGCCTCCCCGGGGATTATTTCTTCTTTGCTTACCAGTTTTATAAAATCAGCAAATGGCTGGAACCATGGCGGGCCGACTCGATTCTGGAGCCGGGCATAGAGCTTCCGGTCTGCATATTCGACGACAAAACCAAAGATGAAGAGAAATAAAAATCCGGGAAAAACCAGGATGTGGAAAAGGGCCTTGAGCATAATTTATTAATGAGACTTCGCCGAAATCAAGCGCAGGGTGCGTAGATTGAGGCGGTAGTCGAATTATCAGCACTAATTTTGCTAAGGCACAATTAGTGCTGATATACCAATATCATTCCGCAATTATCATTGGAAATCTAGTATATCAGTTTTTTTTCATTTTAAAACGATAATTGGTCAATGCTAAATTCATTAATGAGACTTCGCCAAATCCAAGCCCGAAGGGCGCAGGATGAGGCGGTAGGCGAATTAGCCCGGACTAATTTCGTAGAAATTAGTCCGGGGTCAACGTAAACCACCGACGAAGTCGGTGGTACTTCACTTTTTAAAGATGTCTGCCAACTTCTTATTCAAAAGCGTGAAATCTATCCCCCGTTCTTTATGCCACTCGATTCCCTTTAGGCGCAAAGTTTCCCATATCATAGTATGTTTATGTTTTTTATCTTGAGTATCCCGGATCGCTACCAGACGGTCGGTGCAGGAAAAGCAAGGGTCGATCGCCGCTACTACAATCGGCATGTCCGCCAGGTATCGATCTTCCAGCATTTTGGAAACCGCCTGGATATTAGCCAGCGTCGGCGCTCTTACTTTTACCCGGTCGGGTTTTTCCGTGCCGTTGGCGCGGACATAATGCAAGTCTTCTCCCCGGGGAGCTTCATAGCGGCCGATTGCTTCGCCCGGGGGAATTTTGCGCGGTACTTTTACCGTAATGGCGCCGTCGGGAATTTTTTTCATGATCTGGCGCACGATGCTGTACGATTCCATCAGTTCTCCCACGCGCACCAGGGTCCGGCCGTAGACGTCGCATTTATCGCTGGTGATAACTTTAAAATCAAGCTCGGCGTAAGCGGCATAGGGGTCGTCTTTACGCACGTCGCGTTCAATGCCGGAAGCCCGGCCGGTCGGCCCTACGGCGCCTAAATGCTGAGCGTCCTTGCGCGACAATACGCCTACCCCCGACAAGCGTTTTATCAATGTTGTTTCGGCTTGCGCGAGTTCGATATAATATTTTGTCCTTTCTTCCAGGGCATCCATCGCGTTCAAAACTGCTTCTTTTTGCCCGGGTTTAATATCGCGCCTTACCCCGCCGATAGTATTGATGCCGTAATTCACCCGGTTGCCGGTCAGCTGGGCCAGAAGATCCATTACGATTTCGCGGTCGCGCCAGGTATACATCAACAGCGTATCGAAGCCGATTTCGTGGCCGGCTACGCCCAGCCATAAAAGATGGCTGTGAATACGCTCCAATTCGGCAATCAGTGTGCGGATGTATTTTGCCCGGACCGGTATTTCGATTCCGGCGATTTCCTCTACTGTTTGCGCAAAGCAGGTCGAATGGGAATGCGAGCAAATACCGCAAATACGTTCGATGAGGTATAAATCCTGGATGTAAGTGCGTTCTTCACAGGCTTTTTCGATGCCGCGATGGTTGTAGCCCAGTTTTACGCTGGCGGCGGTAATTTTTTCTCCGTGCAGGCTTATTAAAAAACTTTCCGGTTCTTTTAACGCCGGATGCTGCGGCCCGATAGGAATTTGTACGTCACCGGAATTATGCATATTGTTTCTCCTATTATAGTGTCATAGTGTCAAAGTGTCACAGCGTCATAGTTGAATTACTTTGACTCTCTGCCCCTCTGACTCTCTGACGCTTTTGTTAATCCTATCCTTAAACACTGCTTGCCGAAGGCCGGCCTTTCCAGTCCTTGCGCAACGGGTGTTCGCCTTTCGGCCAGTTGTCCGGCAAGGGATAGCTATTTCCCGCGGCGAGTCCGTTGACTGCGATTCCCAGTAAATCGATCAATTCTCTTTCGAAATTGTCCGCCCCGGGAAAATAGGAAGTGACGGTGTTAACTGCTGGTTTTTCTTTGTTTAAGTCAACCTTCAAGTTTACCAGGATTTTACCTTCCCGGTGAAGGTGGTAGATTACGGTAAAACCGTTTCCCGAATCCAGGCCGGTTATCGCCGAAAGCGCGTCAAAGCGCGACTGTTTCACGAGATAGCGGAATACTTCCTCGAATTTTTCTAAAGGTATCTGCGCGAAAATGCGTGATTCTCTTTTGATAATTACTGCGTCTTTCAGGTAATTAAACCGGTTTTCTAATTCTTCTTTTATTTTTTCTCCGTCGAGCATCATTCAAATCCTCCCAGAAAATGTTTACGATAAATTTTCCCAACTAAATACGGTAACAAAACTGTAAAGATTTTACCACTTTAAAATGAAATTCGTAATAACATTTATTTTTCTTCCAGGCTCTTCAGCAGTTTGACTACTCCGTCAATAATCGCTTTGGGACTGGCCGGGCAGCCGGGGATATACGCCGAAACCGGTATGACCGAATTTATTCCGCCCTTTACGTTATAGCAGCCGTCAAAAACGCCTCCCGTGCAGGCGCAGGTTCCTATTGCCACTACGAATTTTGGCTCAAGCATTTGTTCATAGATGCGCAACAGCCGGGATTCGATTTGTTTGGTTACCGGGCCGGAGCACAAAAGTACATCGGCGTGCCGGGGGGTCGCTTTGAGGACTACTCCGAAGCGTTCGATGTCGTAACGCGGCGTGAGCGAAGCGATAATCTCGATATCGCAGGCATTACAGGCGCCGGTATTAAAATGTAAGACCCAGGGAGATTTTAATCTGGACCAGTTGATTATTTTGGTGGCGATACTCATTTTCTACCCTATTTTAAAATTACTGTTTCTCTTAAAAACAAAACCATAAAGATTTTACCACCAAGACACAAAGGCACCAAAACCAACGATTAATTCATTTTAAAATTATCATTGGGCATTGAACATTTATCATTTTTAAAAATTTAAAATGGCAGATGCTCAATGGACAATTTAAAATGAAATCACGCATTTATAATCTTAGTGCCTTGGTGGCATAAATTTCTATCATTTTTTCCAATTGATATGATTTATGTTTTTATTGTTTTCAAATATCACGTTTCACTTTCGTAATAAAACAATCAACCCGGTGATTGCCCCGATTATATAGACTACGGCGATGGCAAATATTTCGGTAGTTTCTACGGGAACTGTAGCAATCGTCAGGGCGGCTACGTGTAAAATAGTAAAGAAAAAAGCAAAGGGAAAAAACTGGCTGTAGTCCGGTTGGATCATGTGGCCTTTGAAATCTTCGCCGCAGGCGTAGGCCTCATTCGCTCCGGACGGTTTCTTTTTTTTCCGGAAAGCGTAGCATGAACAAACCCGGGACAAGGCGATGATCGTAAAAAATATTATTATAAAAGCTACCGGCGGCCAAAAAATTATTTTTTCCATAGTTTATTTCAATGTTTTTTTGGTGCTCTATTAATTCTATGAATTTCTTTCCTGCCGACCCGCTTCGACTCGCGTCCGCTTCGGCAAGCCGAAGGCGAGACGGGTCACGCGAGGCGAGTAGGCAGGAGTGATCGGGAAAATCCCTGCCTTTCGGCAGGGATTTTCCCGATCAGCCTTTCAGATTACTTAATTTTCTCGGGTCAATGCTTTCGTTATGGCGAAACGCCCATAGGATGATGCCGCCCGCGACAACCATGACCACGATCTCGATGACGATGAGGGTGATGACGATTGCCTGCGCCAGCGCGGACCGGCCGCAAAGATAACCCGCCAGGATGATTAAAAGCGTTGCCGCTTTGATCAGGAGCTCCAAGCCGATCATGGCGCGGACCATGTTAAAAGTTGCGGCGATGCAATAGGCTCCGCAGATGAACAAAAGGATGATAAAAATCATAAAATAGGAAAACAATCCTGCCAGGTCAGGGCTCATTTGTCCTCCTTAAATAAGACTACTACGCCGAAGGCGCCGGCCAGAAGAATCACGATCTGGCCGAGAAGATCCAGGTGCCGCAGGTACCAGATGATGTTACGTACATCTTCCTTCGGCCCTGCCGCCGGTAAATTAAACTGGGGTATTTTAAAACACCAGCTTAAGACCAAGCCGGCGGCAATAATTATAAAAGGTAAGTAGCGGAACCTGACCAGTCTTTCTTTGCGCGCAACGGGCAATTCTTCTTTGCTGATCCGGTGCGTAAAGCTTACCGTGGTAATAAAAATGACCGGAATGAGCCCGGCGCAGACCGAAAGCTCAAATACCGCCGCCAGCGGCGAATTGAGCCGGTAGATTACCGCGGCAAGGACCGCGCTGGTGAATGCCAGCCCTACGATTGAGCGGATGAGCCGCGTCGTCATCACGGTCCATACGGCGGCGCTAAGTAAAACAAATAAAAGAATTAAATTAATCAACATTGTCACACTCGATTATTCTTCTTCGCCGAATCTTTCTACTATAAAGCTACGAAGGAAAGGCGTAAGAAGAAAAAATATTTACCGATCATCTAATGCCAGATGGCTTTTAACGGTAAAAACCAGGTATTAAGCATAAACGCGTAACCAAGGCCGCCGGCGATGGTAAAGACAGCAAGTAATATTTCGGCGCAGGCTATCCCGGAAAAATTTTTTGCCGGATTCAGGCCGCGGGAAATTTGTGTTGCCGTCCCGCCTGCCGCCGGCGCCGGTTTGCCTTTATTGAAAAAAATCCGGCGTTCCAGAGAAAGAAAATAGGCCAGCGTAATGATGCTGGCGATAAGAGCCGTCCCGGCATAAATAAATCTACCTTTACTGAATAGCGCCATGACGATAATGAGTTTACTCCAGAATCCCGACAACGGCGGGATTCCCGCCGTAGAAAGCATAGCGACTAAAGAAGTAACGCTGGTAACCGGGCATTTTTCGCCGAGGCCTTCTAATTGATTAATATCGGTTGTGCCGAACCGTTTCTCCAGGGAAGCGGCATTCACGAAAAGCAGTGTTTTAAAGATCGCGTGATTGAAAAAATGAAATACCGCGCCCACGAAGGCGAGCGGCGTGCCGCAGCCCAAGGCAAGGATGATGTAGCCTACCTGGCTGATGCTGGAATAGGCCAGCATCCGCTTGAAATCGTCCTGGGTAAGCGCCGCCAGCGCGGCAAAGACTATCGATATCGCGCCGGCGAATAAAAGTACGTTTTGCAGCGCCGGGGTCAGGGTGAATACTGAACTGAAGAGGCGCAGCAATATGTAGACGCCGGAAATCTTAGTCACCGTTCCGGCTAAAAGTACGGATACGCAAGACGGCGCTGCTGAATAGGCGTCCGGCAGCCAGCCATGGAAAGGAACGACACCGGACTTGATCAGCAGGCCGCATAAAAATAATCCTACTGCCAGTTTAAGAAAAAAACTACCGGGAACATTTGTCAATACGTGATGAACGGCGGCGAAAGATATGTCGCCCGCGGTAAGCAGGAGAAAAGCTACGGAAGTCAGCATGAAAACACTGGCGATGGCGGAAAGCATGAGGTATTTAAAAGCTCCCTCAATGGCGAATTTTCCTTTTTCCAGGGCAATGAGAATAAATGACGCCATTGCCGTGACTTCGATAAACACGTAGAGGGAAAAAATATCGGTCACCAGCACCGTAGCGTTCATGCCGATAAGCGCGACTAAAAGGAGATTGATAAAATTGAATTTTTGTTTTTCCCCCGCAAGGGTATCTTGCGCGGTTAAAAGTGAGACTAACGCTACGATTCCGATGACAAAAAGCATGATCAAAGCCAGATTGTCGACGGCTAAGGGAAAACCAAAAAACTGCCTTAAGCAATCCGGATAAGCGCTCCAGAAGAGCCAGGGGTGAAACGCGGCCAGCAAAACCTGAGCCAGCAGTAAGGACGCGGCCAGGCAAAAAGCGCAACGCCCTTTGAGAAACCCCAGGGGGAAATTGATAATAACCAAAAGAAAAAATGGCGCGAAAATAAATAACGAAGTCATAAGTTCCTTTATTTCTATGAATTAAAACAACTATTATTGGCAGCGATTTTACTTAATAGCAAATAATGTTACCAAAAGTGCGCCGGTCAGCGCCCAGACAACGTAAATTATATAGTAACCGGCATGTGCTTTACGGATTATCATCGAGCATCCGCAAGCCGCTTTTACCGTAAAAAAATCATAAAACCAATCGATGCTCTTATCGATGCCGCTCAGCAAACCGGCAATCCAGTTTACCAGTTTTACTCCCAACTCATAGGGATCGAAATATTTCTTTTCTGCCCACCGGTATATCGCCGATAATACCGGAGCGTGATGGATGTGGTCGGCGGCCTTAAGCCCGCTCCCCTTTATCTTTGCCGCGGCATAATGGTGGATAAGAGCCGCGGCTAATACCGCTATCGTGATGAGGACAAGCGGTAAACTGGACGGCCAGCCCGCGAAATTGTGGTTTTCCGACGCCCGCCCCAGGATCGGCTGAATAAAATCATTAATTGGTATACGGTTAAATACGCCGAAAAAAACGCAGGTTAACGCGAGGATGATCATCGGGATAAGCATGGAAAGGGGCGCTTCCTTTATTCCTTTATCCTCCCGGCGCGGCTTGTCGCAAAAAGCGGCGTGCCCCAATTTTAAGAACGAAGCGGCGGTGAAAAATGAGCCGATCAGCGCCGCCAGATAAAATATCTTTCCCCGTTCCAGCGCCGCGTCGTAGATCAATTCCTTGGAGAAAAAACCGTTAAACGGCGGCACCCCGGATATGGAGGCGGCCGTTACTAAAAAGCAGAAGAACGTTACCGGCATCGTTGAACGCAGCCCGCCGAGCTGGTCAAGGTCGGTAGTGCCGGCCTGTTTTTCTACGGTTCCCGCCGTCAAAAACAGGCCGCATTTATATACGGCGTTATTAAGCATATGAAAAATACCGCCGATTATTCCCGCCGGCAGGCAGGTGCCGATACCCAGAATCATATAGCCGACCTGGCTGATGGCATGATAGGAAAGAAGCCGTTTATAATCTTTTTGGACCAAAGCCATCATCACCGCCAGAAGTATCGTTATGGCGCCTACGGCCATAAGGACGACACTCAACGAGTTATGGCTGTCGAGTTTGAACATGTCCAGGGTAATCCGGGTGAGGAAGTATATTCCTAAAAGTTTTTCCAGCGCCGCCGGGAAAAAAGCCATGAAGGGAAGCGGAGAATCCTGCGCGGCATCGGGGATCCAGGTGTGAAAAGGCATGGAACCGGCTTTCGCGATCGCGCCGATGATTAAAAGAATAAACGCGAGGCTGCCGAGCCGGTCAAGGCCAAGGTGGATATCTTGTATGATCAGCGTTTTGGCGATATACCCGGTTAAAATAATCCCCGCCATCATGCAGAGATCGGAAGCGCCCACGATGATAAATGATTTAGTCGCGGTTTTAAATGCCTGTTTTCCTCCGATGGCAATCAAGCCGTAAATCGTCAGCAGTAACCCTTCCCAGAAGAAAAGCAGGGTCACCAGGTGATTCGCCAGGACCGCGCCGTTGACGAAAGAGAGAGCCAGCAGAAAAAAACCGTAAAATTGCCGCGCGCTGCTTTTATTTTTGAGAAATTCAAGCGAATATAAGCTGATCAGTAAACTGAAAAAGGAAACCGCTAAGATAATAAAACCGCTGAAGTGATAAAGCCGGAGCGCGAAGTCTATCCCCCATCCTATCCAAGGGAAGATGATCGTAGTTTCTTTCCGGAACAATAGCACGGCAATCAAAAAATTAACGAGCGCGGCTAAAAAAGCGCAAACGCCCCGCCATTTTACCGGTAAGACAAAAGTTATGGCGGCGGCAATTAGAGGGATCAGGATAAGTGAGATCATTAATGTTTCCATCATAAAGGTTTAGCCGTCATCTGTTGAACGGCTGCCGCAACTATTCTGTTGGGATATTGGATAAAACACCCCCCCGCTAATGATAAGAACGCGAACAGGGCGACGCAAAACACCATTAACGGTGAACTTCCGGAAACGGGAACTTTGTTCATTTCTCCCAGAAAAATCATATTAAAAGTCCTGAATAAGTACATCAGTGTTAAGAGCGCCCCGAATAGAAATATGCCGGCAATCGCTAAATGTCCGGCCTGAAGGGTTCCCGCGATGACCATGTATTTGCTGAAAAATCCTCCAAAAGGAGGGATGGCCATCACCGAAAAAGCGCAAAAAAGAAACGATATGGCGGTAACCGGCATAACGTGGATCAGCCCTCCCATTTGAGTGATATCTTTTGTTTTAGTCCTCTGCTCGATTATCCCGGCGCATAAGAAAAGGCCGGCTTTGCCTAAGCCGTGCATGAGGATATACAATAAACCGCCGGCAATGCCGATCTCGTTGCCCATGGAGAATCCCAGGAAGATAAACGCGATCTGGCTGACGGTAGAATAGGCGATGATTCGTTTCAGGTCGGTTTCGACCAGCGCCGCGCCTGCCGAAACTAAAGCGCTTAATCCGATGATGACCGGGAAAATAGCATGCCACAGGGCGCCCAGCGGCATGGTGGCGATAAACAACCGGGCAAAAACATAGACGCCGATTTTAACCAGGACGGCCGCGTGCAGCAGGGCGGTAACCGGTGAAGGCGCTACGCCGGCGTCGGGAAGCCAGGTGTGCAGCGGCAGCGTTGCCGATTTAGCTAATATTCCCGTCAGGATCAAACCGATCGCCAAGTTGGAAATAGAGTGGGCCTTGACCGCCGCTTTTATCGCCGCTAAATCAAAAGAGCCCGTTTCGCTATGGAGTTTAATAAAGCCCAAGAGCATTACCAGGGCGCCGAATACCGTAACTAAAAACGCTTTGTCGGCGCGCAAAACATGTTGTTTTTCCCTGAAGAAACCGATCAGCCGCCAACTGGTGATTGCGGTGATTTCCCAGAAAACATACAGGAGTATTAAATTAGCGGCAAAAACCAGGCCCATCATCGCGCCAAGGAACAAAACAACCATAAAGTAGTATTCCCGCTGGTTTTCGTAATGGCTGATGTACTCAAAAGAGTATAAGATGATTATCGCGCTGATGAATGAAGAGACCATTGCCATAAATACCGCCAGGATATCGGCGGTGAGGATAAAATTAAAGCCTAAAGGAAGGTTCAGGATGATATTTATTTCCCGTCCGCCGATAACCGTCGGCAGGATGAAGGCGGAAAGCAAGAATGACGCGAAAACCAGGGTAAATGCCGTCAGGTTTCTTAATTTTACCGAGGCTCGGTCGATCAGGGGCAAAATGGCCGCGCCGATCAAGGGAAGGAAAACCAGTAAAAATAATGCCTGTTCTTTATTCATAATTCATATAATGAGACTTAGATTTTCTCAAACTCGAAGAGCGCAGAGAAAATCTGTAGTCGAATCAATAAAACTTGGCCTGCCGTAAACGGCAGGGCTTAGTTTTATTGCCAGCACTAATTTTGCCGTAGCAAAATTAGTGCTGGGTTTGATACTTCGCCGAAATCAAGCGCAAGGCGCGTAGGTCGAGGCGGCAGTTGATGTGGCATGCGCGCCGATTTCAGTCGGATTATTTGCTGAAAACAAAAAACCAGAGAGCATTTCCTCTGGTGGTATTCTCCTCTTCGGGCCGATGAGGTTAGCTGTGCCCTGGTAGCGTTTTATCCCGTTATTCTTCAGGAGGTATAGTTTATAGCAGAAAAAAATTATGTCAAGATTCAGATATTATCCGGTTGATTACCTCACTTAAATCGATTACGTTATATGGTTTAGGCAGCATGCCTTTAAAACCATACTCCCGGTAGTTAGCCATGACCGGGTCGTCGCAATAGCCGCTGGAAACGATAGCTTTAACCTTGGGGTCTATTTTAATTATTTCCCGTAGCGTATCTTTTCCGCCCATCCCCCCGGGGATGGTTAAATCCATGATCAGTAAAGTAAAAGGCGTGCCTGCGTCTTTATTCTTTTTGTACAAATCAAGAGCTTCCGTCCCATTACGGGAAAATTCAACGTCGTAACCGATATATTTGATTAAATGCCCGAGAGAGCGTAAAACTATTTCTTCGTCGTCCATGACCAGGATTCTTCCTTTTCCGGTTACGATCTCGCCGGAATATTTTCTTTCTTTGTCGGGTATAACCTGAGATGCCGGTAAATAAACCGAAACGGTTGTCCCGGTTCCCGGTTTAGATTCCACTCGGATCTCGCCGTGATGGCGTTTGATAATCGAATAGGTCACGGCAAGGCCGAGGCCTGAGCCGGTGCTTTTCGTGGAAAAATAAGGGTCAAATATTTTAGTGAGATGCTTTTCGGGGATCCCCACCCCTTCATCGTGTACGGTTATGCCGACATAGCGGTCATTTCTTAAGAAAGAAAATTTGCCTTTCCCGCCTTCAATATTTTCCAACCGTATCTCAATCGTACCGCCGGAAGGCATGGCTTGCAGGGAGTTAATCACCAGGTTATCGATAATCTGGTTAAATTGGCCGGTATCTACTTCGACCGGATGTAAATCGTTTTTCGCAAAAATTTTATAACTGACCCTTGAGCCGCGCAGGGCAAACTTTACCTGTTCTTTTACGATATCCGTAAGGTAAACCGATCTTTTGGTCAGGATTCCGCCTTTGGAAAAAGTAACTAACTGGTTGGTGAGGCTTTTGGCTTTGATGACTGCTTGTTCCGCCTCGGTTAAAACTTCATTAACCGGAAGATTCGGGTCAAGGTTGCATTTGACATAGGCAATATTATTTAAAATGGCCGTCATGATGTTATTAAAATCATGAGCGAGCCCCCCGGCCATGACGCTGAGCGCTTCAAGTTTTTGAACTTTCATCGCTTCCGCTTCTATTTTACGTTTCTCCGTCACGTCGCGGAAAACCACAACCACTCCGATAATCTTGTTGTCCATATCGCGAAGCGGGGCTACGCTGTCTTCAATAAATAATTCCGAACCGTTCTGGGAAATAAGTATGCTGTCCAAAGGAAGAAAGGTGACATCGCCGGTTTTTACTGCTTTTTCGAAAAGATTTTCCTGCGGTTTATTGTCGGAGCTGTTAACGATTTTAAAAACTTCCGTAAAAGGCTTGCCGGATGCTTCGGAAAATTTCCAGCCGGTAAGCTCTTCGGCAACGCCGTTCATCAAGTTTATTTTGCCGTCGGCATCGACGGCGATAACACCGTCGCCGATTGACGCCAGGGTTATTTCCAGGCGTTTCTTTTCCGCCGCGACCGCCCGTTCATAACGTTTACGCTCCAGGGCGTATAAAATCGCCCGAACCAGGAGATTCGCGTCGATCTGCCCTTTGACTAAATAATCCTGAGCGCCGCAACGCACCGCCTCCACAGCCAATTTTTCATCGGATAAACCCGTAAGGAGAAGTATCGGCGGTTCGCGGCCCAATTGCTTTAGGCGTAAAAATGTATCGAGGCCGTGGCTGTCGGGTAAGCTCAAATCGAGCAAAACAACGTCGATATTGCCGCGTTCAAGGCGTCCGATACTTTCATCCAGGCGGCCCAGGCATTCAAGCTCAAAAGAAAATCTTCCTGCTTCCTTAAGCATTTCCCTGATAAGGCGCGCGTCGCCCGGGTTATCTTCGACCAGCAATATTCGTATATTGGCGTTATTCATTGTTTACCGGCAGTTTAACGATTATAAACCAAAAGTCTTTTATCTTGCCTATAGTTTTTATGAACTCGTCCAGAGTGACCGGTTTAACGATATAGCAATTGGCATGATTATTGTAGGTTTGCAGAATATCCTGATCGGTTTTCGAACTGGTTAAGATAATAGTAGGGATGGAACATAAAACGGGGTCATTTTTGATTACCGCTAATACTTCATGGCCGTTTTTTTTTGGCAAATTTAAATCAAGCAGGATTAAATCAGGCCTTATCGCCGCAGCGTGTTGGCCGCGTTTAAGCAAAAAATCAATAGCGGCTTCGCCGTCTTTCGCCACAATCAGTTCATTTTTAACCTTACCTTCCTTAAGCGCTTCCTCGGTCAATCGTATATCTCCGGGGTTGTCTTCGACCAGTAAAATTCTTATCGGTTCGCCATGATCATTTTTGTTCATATCAATCCTCCCTTTTTGGGGATAGTAAAATAAAACGTTGCTCCCCGGCCGACCGCGGAATCCACCCAAATATTTCCGCCGTGACGCTCTACTATTTTTTTGCATACCGCAAGGCCTATTCCCGTACCGGGATACTCTTCCCGGGAATGCAAGCGCTGGAAGATAACAAAAATCTTATCTTTATATTGCAAATCAAAGCCGATTCCGTTGTCTTTTACCGAAAAGAGCCACTGCGCGCCGTCATCGCGCGCGGTAAGATGAATGCGCGGCGCGTCAGCGCCTTTAAACTTAATGGCGTTGCTGATGAGATTCTGGAATAACTGGACCAGCAAAATCTCATCGCCGATTGTCGTGGGCAAAGGGTCGTGGGTTATTTGCGCCTGGGTTTCTTGAATTGCTACTTCTAAATTGCTCAAGGCTCGTTGTAAAACTGTTTCGTAGTTAACGGCAGTCATGGGTTCGCGATGGCGGCCCACGCGCGAGTACATTAAAAGCGCGTCGATCAAGCTCTGCATGCGGCTGACTCCATCTACGGCAAAGCCGATAAAAACATCGGCATCATCATCCAGTTTACCCTGATAGCGGCGTTGTAAAAGTTGGACGTAGCTGGCAACCATACGCAGCGGTTCTCGCAAATCGTGGGAAGCCACATAGGCAAATTGTTCAAGTTCGGCATTACTGCGTTCCAGTTCCTGGGTAAACATTTTCATTTTTTCCTCGGCAATTTTGCGTTCGCTGATATCCTGGGCCACGCAAACATAACCTTCCGGCCGGCCGCTTTTGTCTTTCATCAGCGATACGGAAAATAAAACCGGTTTGACGCTGTTGTTTTTAGTCAGAAAAGCAGTCTCGACGTTTTTAATATTTTTGAATGTTCCCCTTGCGGGAGGCGCCCCGGCAAAAATATTTTCAATCGATTTGCCTATGAGATCTTGTGTGTTATAACCTAAAAGATTGACGGTGGCCGCGTTGACCAGGGTAATCTCCCGCTGATGGTTTAAAACCAGAAGGCTGTTGAACATCGAATATAAAATATTATCCAGATATTCTTTGGAAACGTGCGTTTGATCAAGCTCGCGGGCCATGCTGTTGAAGGATAACGCCAGCTGGCCGATTTCGTCGCGGCTTTTAATTTTAACCTGGTAGGAAAGATCGCCGGTTCGTATTTTTTCAATACCTTTCAGGAGCGGTAACAGCGGCCGCCGGACTACATAATTAACCGCCAAAAATATACTCAGCGAAGCAGGAAAGATAACCGCCAGGACTATGGCGAAACTCACCATTTTGACGTCGGCGGTTTTACGTTTAACTACATCGAGGGCAAAGCCTAAACTTACTTCGCCGATTTTATCCATATTTTTGTCGTTTTCCGCGAGAGCGGAAGATTCGCCGGGTGCTGATTTTTTTTCGACGAGAATGGGAATATTGTAAATATTGACATTGCGGTCACGACGATGGTCAATGTTTACGTCTAAGCTTTCCGTATTTTTGATGCGGACATACACCACATCTTTTTCATTTTTCATTACGTCCGATATTATCTTACGTAAGCCTTCGCTGTCGCTGGCAAGCACACTCCAGACGCTGTTAACCGCCACCTGTCTGGCTAAAGTGTTGCCCAGGCTATTTACGTTGTTCATGATCTCTCTGGATTCATGTTTGACAAAATACCAACCCAGAAAAGAGGTGGAAAGCGCGACCAGGAAAATGGTAATCAGGATAATCTTAGTGGTTAGATTAAAACGCACGAGTTATTCTCCGAAAACGAACGAGGCGTCGTTTTCGATATCTTTTGATATTTCTATTGCCAACCGTTTAGCCATAGCTTTATTAACATAATGCTTTAGCTTACGGCAAAAAGCCATTGGTATGTCTGCGGGTTTTTCACCGTTTATTATACGTAAAGCCGCCCCTCCCGCTTGGGCGCCGTTATCCTCATAGTCGGGTTCGGTTGCCAGGATTGTTCCCGCCTGGGCATAAGCTTGGGAAATACCCACAACGGGGACTTTACATTGAAACGATGATAAGATAATATTTTTAAGGACCAATGCTTGGCAAACAAAAGTATCGGGTATTAGCAATAAAACATCCATATTGCCATATTCGACACTATTGATCTCTTTTATAGTGGTAACCGAAAATTTGGTTATGCTTAAACCAAGCGCGCCGGCGGCGCTGCCGTATTCGTCAATCGTTTCGCTATTTTGCTGAGGTTCGTAGATTATCCCTATTTTTTGCGCGCGGGGCAAGGCCTTTTTAACAAACTGCAGGCGTAACAGCGGCTCGATACTCAGGCTCACTATGGCCAGGCGTTTATTTTCTTCGACCGTTTTATTTTTTCGGACAAGTTCCGAGCCTACGACGGGGATGTTTTCAGTATTTTTTAATGATGTCAGGATTTGGTCTTTACCGATAGCAAAAATAACGCGGGGATTAACCGCGCCGGTATTATTAAAAATCCTGTTGTCTCCGGTAAATATTTCTTCGCTGATTGACGCCGCGCCGGGATGCGATTCAAAAAACCTATAGAAGCCTTTTATTATTTGGGCAAAAACGGGGGCATTGACGCTGGGCTTTACAATTACAACTTTAGCTTCTTCGCAGGGTGAAGACAGGGGCCAGGAAAATAAAAACAAAATCAACAATCCATAAAAGAGTTGCGGAGGTTTTTTGTATATCATATATAATATTTTTCCGTATACGATATTATACGATGATAAGAGGGTATTGCAATATTAATCTATTTGTCTTTCATCAACTGAGATAAAACATCATGAAGCATCTGTAAATCGTAAGGTTTGGGCATGCGCGCTTTAAAACCGTATTCCTGGAAATTGGTCATTACCGGGCTGTCGAAAGACCCGCTGGAGATAACGGTTTTCAGGTTCGGGTCGATCAGGAGCAATCGTTTCACGATTTCCTTCCCGTCGAGCGAGCCGGGGATGTTTGAATCGATGATCGCCGCGTCAAAGGGTTCGCCGGCTTCCTGGGCCTGGAGAAATTTTTCAAACGCTTTTTGCGCGTTAGGGGCAGTTTCTACCTGGTAATTCAGCGCTTTGATCATATTGACGGCGGTGGTCCGTATCAGTTCTTCGTCGTCGATGACTAATATCTTGCATCTGCCGCTATAGGTTTTGATGTCGGCTTTTTCTTTCTGTTCCGCCAGCTGGCGTTCCGAGGCCGGCAGGTAAATACTAAAAGTTGTGCCTATCCCGATTTGTGATTCTACCGCGATATAGCCGTCATGTTTTTTAATAATCGAATATACCGCGGCAAGGCCCAGTCCGCTGCCGGTCTGTTTGGTGGTAAAGTAGGGGTCGAAAATCTTCGCGAGGTACTGCGGATTTATGCCGGTGCCCTGGTCGCGCACGGTTATTTTAAGGTATTTTCCCGGTTTCAGGGGGATTTTCGAGCCGTCCTCGAGAACAGTGTTTTCCGCGGTGATCGTTATCTGGCCGCCGTTAGGCATCGCTTCCTTCGCGTTAATCACCAGATTCTGGATGACTTGCGAGATGTTTCCTTTATCTACTTCCGCCGGCCATAAATCCAGGGCGATGGTGAAGCTGGGTTTTACCATAGAGCCGGCCAGGCTGAATTTCGCGGTATCTTTCAGCAAGTCGGAAATCTTCGCCAGGTGTTTGATGGGGGCGCCGCCTTTAGCGAAGGTCAAAAGCTGGTGCACTAATTCGCTGGCGCGCTGTAAAGCGCGTTCCGCGTAGCTGTAAATCTTATATTCTTTTTCGTCGGGCTTATGATACATCTTGACAATCGAGATGTTTCCGATGATTCCCGTCAGGAGGTTATTGAAATCGTGGGCGATCCCGCCCGCTAAAACTCCCAGCGATTCGAGCTTCAATGTTTTTAACAGCTCGTCCTCCATCTTCCGTTTTTCGGTAATATCGCGGAACACCACAACTACGCCGAGGATATTATGATTCTTATCCAGGATCGGCGCCGCGCTGTCGGCGATGATCTTTTCGGCGCCGTTTTTAGCGAGTAGGACGGTATGCGCGGAAAGTTCGCATGGTTTACCGCTTTTCAGAACCGTTTCCACCGGGTTGGGACAGGGTACCCGGTTTCTTTCGTCGATAATATTAAATACTTCATTAAACGGTTTGCCGATTGCTTCCGAATACGGCTGGCTGGTTATCGCTTCCGCGGCCTTATTGAACAACATGATTTGTTCCTGGGTATTGGTGGCGATCACTCCGTCGCCGATAGACCCCAGGGTTACTTCCAGCCATTGCGATTCTTCTGCCAAAGCGATTTCTACTTTTTTGCGTATAAGGATTTGTTCTTTTAGTTCCTTTTCCGTTTTGCCTAATTCCGACGCCATATTGTTAAATGAGGAAGCCACGATGCCCAGCTCATCTCCGGAATTCACGGCCAGCCGGTAATCCAGGTTTCCCCGGGCGATCTGGGCGGCGGCTTTGGTCAGTTCATCGAGGCGCTTTAAGATGATGGCCTGGGCGAACATATGCGTAAAAAAATATGAAATCGCCAGCCCGATGATGTTTAGCAGCAGAATGAAGTAAAAATATACTTTTATCCGGTCATTGATCCGCCGGCACGATAGTTCCAGGTAAAATACGCCTACTGATTTATGATTGACGGTTATCGGATAGGAATAGACTAAAATCGGTTTATTATTCCTTGTTTCGTTGGAGATGATCATGTACCCTTGCAGGGCTTCGTCGATGGATTGTTTTTCCTGGGGCAAAACTGCGTTGCCGCCGGTACTGTAGGCGACGTTGCCGTCCCGGCGCACGAGCTTTGCGGTTAAGACTTCTTCGTCGAATAATCGTTCCAGTTCGTCTTTATCCTTAACGCTTTCGAAATTTATTACTCCGCTTTCCAGGAGGTTAGCGTAAGAAGCGATGCGGTTGATGACCAATCCCCTTTCGTATTTTATCTTATTCTGGATGGTCAGGGCGCTGATCAGCAGGATTACCGTCAGGAACGGCACCATGGTGAATAAGAATATCTTTTTTTTCAGGCTGTAGCCGGAGCGTTTGATGTTAGTCATAATTATAGGTTAGTTTAGCCCGTTAGGCCTGTTGGGCCAGTTGTAGCGCTAAAATCTAACGGACTCAACTGGCTCAACCGGCTAAACTCTTATCCCTGCGCTACTGTTTTTTCGCTGTCTTCTTAGTTTTCGCCATAATCTCCGCGTAGGCTGCCTGCGCGGAGATTTTTCCGTCAAATAATTTACGCAGATTTGTTTCGATAACCCCTCTTAATCCGTCATTTTCTTTACCGAGGATATATCCGGTAGTTTCCGGGTAAAACAGCTGGCCGCCATATTTTTTATCGATCATATATTGAAATTTTTCGAATTGGTCGTTGCCGGCAGCCGGTTCGGAAATATTACCGAGGATACCGGTAGGGCTTTTAGTTATCCTGACCCAGCGTTCCGCGATCTTAGGCAGGGTAAACGACATTAAGAATTTTATCGCCAGGTCGCGGTTGCCTGAATTTTTCATGACTCCCCACGCGGTTTTATAACTGCCGAGGTAATGGCCGCATTTATCCAGGGACGGTAATTCTACCGGAACCATATTGCCGGTTTTGGCTTTATCGGCCGATTCCCAGTAGGTAAACATCCAAGTGCCGTTGACAAAAAAAAGCGCTTTATCGGAAAGGATATCGCTGAAAGTATCGCTCCATTTACCGCGTAAATTTTCCGGCGCCAACGGTTTATATTTGCCGAGCTCTTCGAACGCTTGCAAGGCTTTTAAAAGGGCGGCGTTCTTTTTGAGGGAGCCGGCTTGCGCCTGGGCTTCGGAAAAATCCGGGATCTGGGAATCGAAGAGGCGCTGGAAAAGTATGTAAATTGTGCACCAATCGGTTGATTCATAGAATGGCGCGATATGGGTGCCGTTGGTCTCGTTATATTTATTTACGGCTTTTACGCAGTGCAGGAGGTCGTTGAACGTCATATCTTCTAAAGGTATCTGCAGGCCGATTTGTTCGGCGACTTCAGCGTTATAATAAAGCGCCCAGTAAAAACCTTCGATATGCGGCCCGGCCATGACTCCGCCTATTTGTTGGCGATAAAGCGGGTTGCTGGTGATAAACGGTTTTTGCGTTTGGGAAAAACCGGGTGTTTCTTCGAAGTCTACGCAGTATTTTTTTACCCAGTCGGGGTCTTTCAACTCTTCGGCGATGCTGACATAGTTAGGCGGATGGATTACTACGATATCCCAGGTAATATTGCCGGTGTGGATCATGTCGATGATTGCCCGGGTGTTAAAATCACGTTCTTCTTCGCGGGTCATGGTTTTAAGATTAATTTTTACGCCGGGATTCTGAAACTCAAAATCGTTTTTCACCATATTCAGAAAATCTTCTTTACTTTTTTCGCCTTTCCAGATCGACAACCAGTTGATTTGCTTAGGTTGTTCATAAGCCGGCAGGTTGAAGTCTTTACGTTTGATGATGCGGCGTTGGCCATGCAGCTCGTTCAAAAAAAGCGGTGCCAGCCAGATCAGGAGGATTAAAACCGGTAAGAATATAAGGATATACCAAAAATTTCGTTTCATAGTTATGACTGCCAAAAATTATTATAGACAATTTGGGATAATTTGCAAGAAGTTAGAGCGCGGGCAGAGAAAATATAAAGACCTTTTTGTCCGCAGATTGCTTAGATTGTCGCAGATTGAAAAAGGAAAAACCAAAAACCTACCATCAAGGCACCAAGTCACAAAGAAGAAAAAATAATTTTCACCGGAGAATACGAGGGAAAATTTAACAACGAATTACGGTGCGAAGCCTCCCCTTAGGGACGAATGGCGCGAGTGAATCTTCCCGCGTTAAAACGCGAGGCTTCTTCTAAATAATCCCGCCAAACTGCGGCGGGATTATTCATTCCCGCATTCCTGTCCCGCCCATGGCGGGACGAGCCGCTTTAAAAAGCGGGCAATAAAATCAAGTCTTGCCGTTTACGGCGAGCCAGATTTTATTGTCTGCGGGAATGAATAAAAATATTTTATCACCCTCGCTTCACATTTTATGTACTGCGCTATGCAAATATCGGTTCGACTTTTAACTTCAATCGATACCCAATTCGCGAAAGGACAATCTCTACCATTTCTAAAGTAGAAAAATGCCCTTCCTCGATCTTGGAAATATATTGCTGGCTTACGCCGATTTCCGAAGCTAATTGGGATTGGCTTAAGTTGTGTTTAATGCGGTATCCAATAATCTTCCTGGCAACGTTTGCCTTTTGTTGAATAAGTTCGCGGCGGATTCTAAACGTCGGATCTTTTTTAAGTTTCTCCGCGATATGGTCGCTGACTTTTTTCATGATTAATGTCCCCTTTGCAAGTAGTCTTTTCTTCGTTGTCCCGCCAGCTCTATTTCTCTGGGCGGAGTTTTCTTGACTTTTTTGATGAATCCATTGGTAAATACTATTCTTCCATGGTGATAAAAGAAAAACAATACTCTCGTCTGCCCCTCTTTGCCCACAAAACGCAATTCAAAAATTCCTTCGCCGATATTGTCGGTGTGCGGTTTGCGCAGCTGCGGCCCAAAAGTTTCCAGGAGCTCCACTTTGTAAAAGAAAGCGTCCTGAGTATCGGTATGCAGTGATTCAATAAATTCCTGAACCGGCACCCTGCCGCTTGGCAGCGTATAGTAAATGCAACTATATTTATTCATCCGGCTCACCTAAAGCATACAACAATTTAGTTGTAAAGTCAAGGGAGGCTAAAAATATTTTTACCCATTCGACAGAAGGCCACACCTGTCAGGGCAGGCCGCCTCGCTTTACGGCTCATCAAGGCGATACGGAGTCTAGCCCGAGGATTTTAATGACTTTTTGATAAAGTTTTTGAAACTGGATCGGTTTTTGTATATAGTCGTCCGGGTTGACGTTGTTTTTGAGGATTTCTTCTTTATCGGCAGCGCTGCATAAGATAACCGGTACATCCCGTGTTTGGGGATTGCTTTTTACTGCTTTATAAACTTCAAAGCCGGTCATCTCCGGCATCATCCCATCCAGCAGGATCATATCCGGTTTATCCCGGTTAATGATTTTCAGGGCTTCTACCCCATTTTCCGCCTGGCTTACTTCAAAGCCAGCTCGTTCAAACATATTGCTCGTCGCGCGTCTTATCTCTTCTTCGTCGTCAACGACCAGGATCGTCCATTTTTTGTTTTTGTCCATGCGGCCTCCTATGTAAAAACAAACCAAAAGATTTACCACCAAGGCACAAAGAAAAGCCAGGGATGTATTTTAAAGTATCATTGAACATTTTGCATTTATCATTTTTTAAAAATGTAAAATGGCCAATGATCAATTTAAAATACACAATCTAACCGAAACACACAAGCAACGATTATAAAATAATGCTCTATGCCGCAGTTATTCTAACACCTTACGCGTAAGGTGTCAAATGTATTTTTTTATGTTAAATTGTAGTTATGAGGAAGAAAGATATTAAAGCGAATTATGCGGTAAGGTTAAGGGAGCTGAGGAAGAAATACGCCTACACCCAGCAAAAACTTGCGGAATTGTCCGATATAGAATATAAGCACGTTCAGCGGTTGGAAAGTAAGAAACCCTGCGATATCAAGTTGTCCACGTTGAAAAAACTAGCTAAAGCGTTCGGGATGCCGGTTTCGGCGTTGGTAAAGAACATCGAGTGAGAAAAGACAAAACCTGGGCCTACCACCAAGACACTAAGAAAACAAAATCAAAAAAAATTTTCACCACCCGCTCGCTTTGCTCGCTTAAGGACACGAAGTTTACGAAGAAAGCAAAGAAAAAAATATTGTCCACAGATTACGCAGATCTTTACAGGGAAAAATATAGAAGAATTACGCTAATAACGATTATCTGCTTTCTTCTATTGCCCGCCTTGTTTTATCATAAAGCGGGTAAATCGGCCAAAAATCTTCGCTGGCAAGCATTCTTGCCTTTTGATTATTTTTTTCACATAAAAAATACGGCTTAACGTCGTCGCTTGCAGAGCCGACTCTAACAGTCACTACCTTATAAAGCACACCCTGCTCATCTTTCAGCACCAAGTAAAATTGGCTTTGTATCACCCAAAATCCATAAAAGACTTTATAGCGAACAAACTGAATCGGCACAAATTTCTTACCGCGCGACAAACGCTCCAAGGTAAGACCATGGTCAACAAACCACTTCTCTCCGCCATAATTATCAATATATCTTTGCGTAACAATATTATGGCGGACATTGTTTAGCGTGCGCGTCTTGCTGAAAAATCCACAATACGTTTCATTGTCGCGCCCCACCGCTGCATATTGATCAGCCTGCATAGTAAGAGTAGTATCTTTTAAAAATTCCGGCATCGGCAACAAGGTCTCGGTCTGATTTTCCGGTGAACACCCCGCCAGGCAAAAAATAAAAGTTAACGATAAAAGACAAAAGTAGGCTAAGCGCGCTTTTTTAATCTTGAAAGTAAGCATATTTATTCTCTTTTAAAGATAAACAAGACGTTCTATCCAACTAGTCGCGATATAATTAGCTACGCAACAAATATGTAAGATACCACTTGGTTTTTTCGTTACTGCGCGGTTGCTTATTTATGCTTGAATAAAAAAATAACAATCCCGATCAACACTAATACCAAACCTAACTTTTCCGCGAGGCTCGACTCCCATTTGGCTTCACGTACAGAAAATTTTTTTGGCCGGTGTTCGGTAATAATAAACGGTTTTCCCAGCCCGCCTTTTTTGACAACCAGATTACCGCTGACTGGATCTGTACAGGCATCGCCTAAAACAAAAATATCATCATTCACCTTTATCGCCCCTTCGGTGATATGAAAAGGGTATTCCACAAAAATCCCGCGGCGCGCGATGCCGTTTTGATCCAAAAGCCTGGCGATATGTTCCGGCAAAGGCTTAATTTTTAACGTACCGACTTTACATTTGTAGTCTTGCAGAAAAGAATCTACCTCTGCCGAAGAGTAAGTATAGTGTATCCCTATATCAAAATCGCAACCGTGCGGTAAAATGGCAGCCGCACCGGTATTATCGCGCAATTCAAAAGGTTGGCCAAAACTATTTCCTTCAAGAACCAATTCCCAATTGGAATTCCTATACGCCCAAGGGCGGTAGCGTTCTACCAAAAAAGAATAAGCAACGCAATCGGTAAGGCTAAAAGGGGCAGTTAGTTTTGTTTTAGCTACTGCCTGGCCGTGAAGTTCAACCATACCCTGCGGCATGGAACCAATAGTGCAAGATTTGGCACTGTCGATAATTTTTTTGCGCCTTCGCGCGAAAATATCATATAAATACAAAGCCGCTCCCGCGCAAAAGAAATAAAAGGGCCCGATGGATGTCCAGAATTTATCGGAAGAAATGACAACCGCGTAGATCAAAGCCAAAAAAACCAGCGGCAATAAAAAAATGACAAGTATTTTTAAAGATAATCGCATATGTATTATCCCGCAGAAAAACTACAGGGTCACGAGGTCAGACCCTAAAACTACAATCTACCCTCAACCATCCCCGCTCCTTTCCAATTTTTCTCTTTTCCAATCTGTGAAAATCTGCGTAATCTGTGGATAAAAATTTTTTGTTTCTTTTTTTTATTTTTTTTCTTCAGTCCTCTTTTCTTGTTTTTCTCTGTGAACTCTGTGCGCTCTGTGGTGAAAATTTATTTTATGTTTTTATCTTCTTTGTGTCTTGGTGTTTTTGTGGCAAAGGTTTGGTTTTTCTCTCTTTTTACAACCCCTCCACCGCCATTTCCCTTGGATGTTCGATGGTGTAATCGAAGGTTATTTCTTTATTTTTACCCGCTTCCAGCTCGAACTCCCAGAGATAAATACCTTTGCGCGATTGCCAGTCTTTCTGCGAAGCGTCGGGACTTACCTTTAGCTGTTTTATTTTTATACGGTCGTCCTGGGATATCGGCATCGCTTCAAAGAGCTTCATCTTGATTTTGCGCGACTTGTAATTTTCGATTTTGATTTTGTATTTAAACGCGGTGTTCTTGTTGGGCGACAGGATATTACCGATGATCGTCTCGTCGACCTTCTTTTCCAGCTGTTCGCGTTTTACTTTGACGTTCTCGTCGGCGCCCAGGTAAAGGTCGAACTCTTCGCCGGGGCCGACGTTATCGATTGTGGAACTGCCGACAAACTCCCCGTTTAAAAAGATATTCATATTTCCCGCTAAAAGCTGAAGGTTCGCGGCATTTTTTACCCGACTGCCTAAATAAGCCAGGGCTGAAGCGCGCGGGAAAGAAGAGTAGGTAAAGTCGGCAGTAAGCTGTTGGGTTGAGATCGCCAATTTATTTTCGTTGTTGTCGGTGTCGATGGTGATTTTTTTCGGTAACTTATAAGTGACGGCTACGCCGTTGTCCGCCACTACACTGAGCGGCGCCGGAGCCGCAGCGGGCGCAACCGCGTACTCGACGCCTTCGTCTGCCCCTGCGCCGGCTAGGCTGGCTGTGTTAAAGGCCTCGGCCTGTTTCATGCTATCCATGTAGCTTCTTTTTTTAAGTATCGACACCTTATCTTGCATGTGGATTTCCACGGGTTTTAAAAACCACGGCGCTACATAAGGCAAACGGCCGCCGGTAACCGGCTTGGCGGTCGATACCGTCATCTCTACGTCCTGCCACTTTTCCCCGGTTGCCTGGCGGATAAGCGAATACGATACCAGCTCAACGCGGCTTTTTTCTACATCGGCGCGGGCGTCATAGAGCGGCTGCCAGGAAGCGCCGCCGGCCATGTAAGAAACCGTGACTTCGCAGGTGACCGGCTTGGCGGCCTGTAGTTCGACTGTAATCGTACGTTTTACCTTATTGTTTGAACCGGAAAGGGCATCGAGTTTTTGCCGCAGTGCCGTCAGGCGTTTATCGGCATCACGTCCCTTGATATCCAAAGCCGCGCTGTCTTTGTAATTTTGTTTCAACTTACTGCTTAAAAAATTTAAGGTATTTTCCAGCTCCGGCGCCGACGGCATCTTGGTCACCAGGTCTTTAGGCAATTGGCCAGAGGCAAAAAGCTGTATCGAATCGAGGTACTTTTTTTCATCCCTTAACGCCGTCTGCTCATCCCTTAAGCCGCGTATTTCATCTCCCACTGCCGTGATCTCGGCTTCAACGCTGCGGATATTTTCGGCTGAAGCGGTGGTCAAATATTGGCTCTTTAACGTTGCCCCCATTATTTTTACGTGATCATCCCCGGCGATGGCGCGGATTGAATTTTCTTCTACCTGCGACAGGATATTATCGAAGACTATCGTGTTATCCCCGGCTTCCAATTTCACCTGGGCGACGCGGCTGACAAATGCCGAATCGTTATAAACGGTAACGGCATTGATACGCGACTCGGCTGTTTTATCCTGCGCGTAAACCCCCGCGGCCAAAAAAGACAAAACCAGAAAAGCTAAAAGTTTTCGCATAAAACCTCCTTATTCTTGACCCTTCTCTGCTGTAACGGTAATCGGCTCGCCGATTACCCCGGCGTAAAACACAATAAGTTCAGTAACTTTATTCCCCTCATTTTTACCGTAGTGCCACTTGTTTACGACTTCAACAAGCGAATCGCCGGCCTTTAAATGCAGGGTCTCGTTTTTTTCGGTGATGACCGTCAATTCACCCGCCAACACCACTCCGGCGTTGATCACGTTATGCTTGTGCAAAGCCAGTTGCGCCTTGGGTGGTATTCTTATTTTCAAAATCGTGACTTCCGGCGTTCCGGCGGGATAAGCGGGGAGCTTTTGGCCATCCCAGCTTAAACTACTTTTGGCTAACGGCGTTACCTCAATAGTTTTTAAACTATTGTTAGCAGTGGCGCACGCCGACAATCCGGCCAGGTATAAAACAAAAAATAATTTTTTCATTAGAATATTCCGGCACTCCCTACGGGCGTCAGCCCTTCAGTCGCGCTAACTTCTGGAAACTATTCTACTCCCGCAGGTAATTTTGGCAATGAAATTAACAGACTAAACACAAAACTCCTCGTTATCGTCTAAAACCCTGACATTCCTGAATAAATTCGGATATTTTTTAGCTTAAAAAGTATGTAGGGAAATAATTGTTTTGGGATTCAGGGCTTGAGCGGATTTTTTAATGATTTGACCGCGCTTCCTTGTGTTGGCCGGCTACTCTTCTCCTAAAATAAAAATGTATTTAGTGGTAAATTTTAGGTTTTTACTCGGATTTTATGGTTTAGAACGGCAAAGCCGTCGCTCACATTAGCGAGCGTTAGGTTTTCCGTGGTGAATATTTTTCTGCTTCAGAATAAGACTTGTAAGTATGTACGGCTACCTGGTCAGAATAATGGAATAGGCTCATTATATTAAATCCTATATCCTTTTCTTGGTCGGGAATAATTCTTATAACCCTGGAAACTCCGCTCTTATTTAATAAATCCATTACCTTTTCAATAAAAGAACTCGCGCTTATGTCCATCTGCTCCAAGGAAGATAAGTCGGTGAATACAATAAAACCTTTATTTAGCTTAGGGGCAATCTCCTGAATTTGGGCATAGAATTGCTCTGCCTGTAAGAGATCATAAAAGCCTCCAAGGACGATATCTAATTTATTGCCCTTATCGCTTATTTTTAGGCTAAACATATTTTTCCCCTTAATCAATAAAAGCTTATTAGGAAATGAAACACAGGCGGCCCGTTTACATTCAGGCTGCGTTTTGAGTCAGCTCAGGAGAGCCCTTTGAAGGTGCGGGCCACGCGCTCAAGCACCGGAAGATGCTTTAAAAAAATATCTTTGGGGGCCGAGAAATGCATAACAAAAAAACCCTCTTTAGCCGGCAGGACATAGAACTTTTCCTTGAGTATTACGCTCTCGTCCGATTTGCTCTCAGGATGGAGATAGTGTTTTTCCTCGCGGTCAAACTCAAACGCTTTTCTTTTGTCCAGGGTTTTGGTCGTTACCGGGCTGTATTTGTCCGTCGCCGCGGCCATGTCATCTTGTGAATTGCTGTCCACATAGTCATTGTAATCCTTGAAATATTTGTTGCCTTTGGAAAAGTACGAAACATATAAGGTCACCGGAACCTTTTCCGCGTCAGGGGCAATAAGTTCTATCTGAAAAACCCCCATCCTCTCCTGATCGGCCTTTTTCTCCAACCGCCAGTTCTCAGGCACTTCGCATGAAAAATAGCCGTCCCGAGAGAAGGCCTTGAAGCCTTCGCCTTCCGGTATCAAGGCTTTTACCTTACCATGATTCCCTCCCTCTACTGCGTTAGATAAAGGAGGAAGCGAAGGTTTTTCTTGTTGCGATGATTCATTTTTGCCGCTTCCCGATTTTTCCAGTAATTGAGAAATGTATTCAAGCCCATTTTTTTTAGCTAAAGATAAAGCAGTATCTCCATCTTTATCTTTTAAATCCGTCTTTGCGCCTTTTGCAAGAAGCGCCCGTACTATGGCTGCATCCCCATCGATAACAGCATCGATAAGCGGTGTTCTTCCAGTATTCAGCCACCCTTCATTTTGCGCATCCTCCTGCACATTCACATCAGCGCCTTTTTCAAGCAGGACATATATCGTTTTTGTCTTATCCCCTTCAGGGCCAAAGCGAGAGGAATAATGTTTACATGCTTCAAGCAAGGGGGTAACGCCGCCGCTTTTACCATTCACATCAGCGCCTTTTAAAATAAGGTATTTTACAACTTTAACATGCCCTTGGGCCGACGCCTCTATCAAGGGTGTTCTATCGCCGTCTTCTTTGCCGAAATCGATTTCTGCGCCATGTTCGATTAACAGCTTTACAATTTTAAGATTTCCATACATGGCGGCAGTGGATAACGGCGTTCCCGAGCGTCCCTTTTCGTTTATCTCATCTTCGTTGAGGCCTAAAAGAGCTGCCCTAAGGAATGCCTTTTTATATTTAGCATCACCTGGCTGCGCAGCAATTTTTGCCTTGAGGTCTTGGAATGCCTGGCTACTTTTATAAGCTTCCAGTGCCTTAAGAATTGATTTTACTTTTTTAATATCGCCCTTCTTAACAGCTTCCAACAAAGGAAAGTCGGGCGGAGGAAGAAAATCTATAATTGCGCCGCCATCCCTCTCGCCATATCTTACTGAATTGTTTTGTTCATCGTGGGGGATCCGCCACTGTTCCCAGTCCATACCAAACGCTGGGTTTGAATAAAAAAAGACCGCAGAGCAGGCGCACGCAAGAAACATCGTCAAAATTTTTCTTTTCATCATTATTTTTCCCCTATTCTTGCTTAATTTTCTGACATTACTTTGTATATTTTGTTCATGCGGCGCATCGCTGTCTTCATGTATTCGGCTTAAAAGACGCTATAACCTGGTCGAAAATTTTCATCGATTCATCGGCTATGTCTTCAGGAGCTGAATACTCGAGAACATAGAAACCTTTGTTGCCTTTCAGGATAATGAGACGTTTAAACATCGGGATTTTTACGGGATCGACTGCATAGGGAGGAATAAAGATAAATATTTTTTGGTCGAACTGGCTGGCAGCTCTTCCGGCAATGGTTACGGTTTTGACCGGCCCGACCTTTTCTCCGGGCAAATTCATTCTTTCACGCGGATCGGCATTGAGCTTCAAAAACTTCTCCGCCGACGTGAAATAGCCATGGTCAGGGCCGTAATAGGTAATCGTTATGCTTGAAAATCCGCCGGCTTTATTCTTGGGCCCTTTCAGATTGACCCCATATTCTTTGGCTACCTCACCGCTGGCGATGCTCTCGTACTTTACCCAACTCTTCGGAATTTTTGCCATAAAATAATTTTTATAGCAGCAAAACTCAACTTCTTCAGGATTTTGCGGGATAATTGCTTTTTGAGCATCCTCGCTTATCTTGACCGCCTCATTGCCTGCAAAGGAGGCCAGCACGGATTCGTACTCTGCCAGCCCGGTTTCGGCCGCCGCCATTGAAGAGTAATAACTCAGGACATAAAATCCGTTCTTTACCGGGATGACGTGAAACTTTTCGTAGATGGGAATTTTTTTAGGCGAGATGGTCTCCGGCGGGACAAACTCAAAAATCCTGCGCTCAAAAATTTTAGCGTAATACTTGCCCACCAGCCCGTTCTCCACGGGGCCGTACTTTTCGCCGTCCAGGGCGGCGCCCAACACCGGCCGGGAGTGGGTTGCGATGAATTTTTCGGCTGTCTTGTGCAGCATATTGCCGGGGGCGTAATAGCGCACCGATATTTTTGAAACTATCCCGTCGGCGTCTTCCGGCCCCAGGAACTCCGCGCCATAGACTTTCTTTTCTTCCTGGGACAGCCCGAACGCGGCATCAGCCTTGTACCAGCCCGCCGGGATTTTCACCGTAAAATACCCATCCTCAGTATAAGCCGTCGCCGCCTCCTTTGCGCCGGCCTGGGCGGACGCGCCGGCGGGTAGAATTAAAACTGTTAATGCTAATATTTTGCTGATGTTTATAAAGACTGTCTTTAAAACCGCTAAATTATTTGTTCTGCTCATCTATTCCCTCCGCTATGATTTTTTTCCGTTTCGGCCAGTAAGGATCCCACTTCGGGGCTGCCTGCGCTCCTGGCCCAGTCGGCCGGGGTTTTTCCTTCGTTGTCTTTGGCGCCCCTGTTGGCCCCTTTACCCAGGAGATAACGAACTATTTCAGGTTTCTTGCTTAGCGCGGCATAGTGAAGCGGCGTGACATCATTCGCATTCTTGTCGTTTATGTTGGCTGACTTTTCGCAAAGGAGCTGAACAATCGGAAGATGGCCGCAATACGCCGCTGTGGCCAGCGGGTGTCGATCCTTGAAGTGTTCGCGCATTAACGTCTGCGCCATGGGCGATAAGATTGGATGCGACATTCGTTAAACCCAGCTTGGCTGTCAGGTGCAGGGGGGTTGTGTTATCGACATCCCCGAGTTTTGTGTCTGCGCCGGCGGCAATAAGTTGCAGCGCGGCGTCTTGGCGTTCAAAGGCCACTGCCATATAAAGGGCGGTGCGTTTGAGTTTATCCTGCGAATTTAATGGGGCTTTGGCTTCTATGAGTATCCGGAGAGTATTTGTATTGCCGGTCGCGGCGGCGTATGCCAGCACCATTATCCCATCTTCGGTAATGATGGCTTCAGGCAGCCTGGGATACCGGGCAATAAGAGCTTGGAGGCCATTTACATCACCGGCATCCAGAACAGCCGCAACATCTCTGGCCTGAAGCTCTTTTTCAGCGGCTGCTTTTGCCGCCGGCAAGCTTACCATGGACAATGCTACGAGGAATATCGTCAAAATTTTTCTTTTCACCATCATAGCTTCATGCATTCGGCTTAAAAGACGCGATAACCTGGTCGAAAATTTTCATCGACTCATCGACCATGTCTTCAGGAGCTGAGTACATGATAACATAGAAACCCTTATCGCCCTTCAGGATGATGAGGCGCTCAAACATCGGGATCTTTACGGGGTTGACGGCATCAGGAGGCATAAAAATAAATGCTTTTTTGTCTAACTGGTTGGCAGGTCTTCCGGCAATAGATACGGCTTTGGCGGTCCCGACCTTCTCTGCGGGTAAACTCCAGCTGCCGTCCGGACCGACATCGAATTTCAGAAAATCCTCCACCGACTTGAACCTTCTATGGTCGGGCCCATAATAGGTGATCTTTATGTATGGAAATCCGCCGGCTTTATTCTTAGGCCCCTTCAGATCGACCCCATATTCCTTGTACACGTCAGCATCGCCGATCTCCTCATACTTGGCCCAACTCTTGGGAATTTTTGCCGTAAAATAATTGTTATAGCAGATGAACTTCTCGAAAACCTCTTTTTCCTTTGTGGACGACGCATTCGTTTCGGCGTAGCTTTGATCAACAAAGCAAAAACCAATCATCGCAAAGATGACGGCAGCCAAACACATAAGCCTTGATCTTTTCACCGATATTATGGTTCGATTGTTCATCTGTTCTTCCTGCTTATTTGGACATGTCCATGGGGGTAATAATAAAGTAATCCGAGCTATAAACGTCGGCCGGGCTAAAGGTAATACCCAGGAGTCTCTTTACCGGGGAACTATTTTCCGGGATCTTGCGGCCGGCCTTGGCCAGAACCCATTGGCCCGCCTCCGAGCAGACCAGATTGTCATCGCCGTAAAGGCCATAGTTGGTATTGTCGATCCAGTTATATCTCTTTTCCGGCTCGCTGGCCAGCTCCTTGATTTCCAGTTCCTTGGCCGCGGCCAAGAGCTTGTTGGCTTCCTTATCGTTCAGCGGCTGCGCAACCGCGGCCGCGTAAACCGTGCGGGAACCATACCTCGTCTGTAACTCATCTTCGGTAATAATATGCGGGCCTTCGCCTCCCTTATTGTCCAAAAAGAACTTCTTGCCGTCAACCGTCTTGAGGTAGATCACTGCATGGGAAGCCGGCGATTTCCATTCCCAGGAGCCAAGCCGGTCGCCAAAACGGATCAGCTTACTTTTTACGTCATCCGGCTCAAAAAGCAGCATGTCGCCGGACTTAAGTTGCGCAACCTGCTTATAAGGCAAGGGCGGGGCTTTCGTCTTTAAAGACGCGCAAATCGCGCTGCAATATTGGTTTGGTTCTTTGGTCCGCTGCTGAACAAGTTTCTTCTGGTTTTGCGACCAGGCGGCGGGATCATTCTCCAACTGCTTTTGCTGCGCTTCTACCATGGCTTTCTGCTTGAGGGAATCTTTCGCCAGCTTCAGATTCTGCTGTATGACCTTGTCGCCGGGGTTCAGCTTCAGCGCTTTCTGGTAACAGTCGATAGCGGCATTCCAGTCGCTATTCTGATAAGCGGCATTGCCTTTTTCATTCAGGGCATATACATCAGCCCTGCGTTTTTCTTCTTTCTGCCTTTCCTGTTCAGCCTTTAATGCTTTCTGCTTTTCCTGCGCCGCTCTCTGTTCGGCCATCTGCGCAGCCCTCTGTTTAGCCGTCTCTTCAGCCTGTTCAGTCCTCCACTCCGCCGCTCGTTGCAGCCGATCAGCTCTATCTTCATCTCTCCCTGAATTGTCTTGTCCGTCGCGGGGGATCCGCCACTGTTCCCAGTCCATGCCAAACGCTGGGTTTGAATAAAAAAATACCGCAGAGCAGGCGCACGCAAGAAACATCGTCAAAATTTTTCTTTTCATCATTCTATTTTACTCCGATATACCGAAAAGTTAAATCATTTGTTTTTCATATTCCCCGGCATTCTTTTTCACATTCCTCTTTTGTTTCAAATGGAAGATTTGCTTCCAGGTTACCCTTTTTGTCTGGCCGCTTATTATATTAAGGCTATCGTCAGATAGACAGATGATAGTTACTCTAAACTTAATTTGCCCTCATCGGCGAAGCTGTAGTATCGGTTGTTGCCGATGATCAAATGGTCGAGCATATTTATCTGGAGAGCTTTAGCCGCCCGGCACAATTCTCTGGTAAACTCGATATCTTCCCGGCTGGGCGAGGGGTCGCCGGAAGGATGGTTGTGCACGCAGATGACCGAGGCCGCGAAATTCTGCAGGGCTTTATGAAAAATCTCCCGGATCACGGGGTGGGCGTTGTTCACCGTTCCTTCGACGATTTCCACGGTATCGATGATCTTATTTTTTGAATTAAGCAGTAAAATTTTAAAAACTTCTTTTTTAAAGTCTCTCATCCTCGGTAAAAAAATTTCCGCGGCGTTTTTTGATGATGTTATTTTAAAATTATTTTCTTTGGCTTCTTCTTCGGTGAATCTCCGGCCGATTTCTACCGCAGCTTTGATCTGGGCTATTTTTGCCGTTCCCAGGCCTTTGACTTCTTTCCAGCGCGCCGGATCGATACATGACAGGCCGCGGAATGTTTTAAATTTTTTTAATATTGTTCTCGCCAGGTCGACGGCGCTGCATCCTTTTGTCCCGGTGCGCAGAAGGATGGCCAGCAATTCGGAGTTGCTTAGGGTGTGCTCCCCGTGGCGCATCATTTTTTCTCTCGGCCGGTCTTCTTCGGGCCATTGTTTAATGCCTGTTCTGTGATTGGTGTTTTTTTTGGCTTTGTCTTTGCTCATTGTAGTTTAGCCACCGATTGATAACCACCCGCAAACGTTGGCGGGCATTAATGCTAAGCGATTATTAAAAAAATATAAATATTTAATTTACCGTAAAAAACTTTTTTAGCCACGGATTGTCACTGGTAAAACACTGATTTGAATAAAAAAATACTAGAAAATTTAAAAAAACATGGTTAGTTTTAAAATTTTTTATTCAAAAAATTCGACAAATATATTGCTTATCTGTGGCAATCAGTGTTAATCCGTGGCTAAAATAAACTGGATTGCCGTGTTTTCGATTAACCGCCGGAGCGCTTTACGGTAAATCCCCTTCGGGTCAATTCTGCCAATAAAACATTTCGATGGTCGCCCTGGAGTTCGATTGTACCGTTTTTTATGACGCCGCCGGCGCCCAGTTTCCGTTTAAGTTCTTTTGCCAGTTCCGCCAGCCCGGTGTGATTTAAAGGTATGCCGGTTACGAGAGTAACTCCCTTTCCCTTGCGGCCTTTGGTTTCTCTTGAGACCCTGACAATTCCGTCATTTTTTATAATTGTGTTTTTTGTAAACTTAGGGAAGGCGTGGTTTTTACCTGTTGTCCTGCAATCGTGGGAGATATCGCCGCATTCCGTTGAATATACAAGGCGAGAATCAGGGTTATCGGGAGCGCTCATCTGAATCTATTCGGTTTTTGCCCGGAAGGCCTTCTTGGCCGCCATCCCCTGAACTGTTGCCGGGGATGGTCGCTGTATTGTTCGGAGGCGATTTCGGGATATTTGGAAACCGGCAGGGTCGCTTTGATGATTTTTTCGATATTCTCCACATCCTGTTTCTGGTCGGGTGTGGCAAAAGAAATCGCGTGTCCTTTGTTTCCGGCTCGCGCCGTGCGGCCGATGCGATGGACGTAATTTTCGGAGTCCTGCGGGATGTCGTAATTTATTACCACTTCGATTCCGGTGACATCGATTCCCCTGGCGGCAATATCGGTGGCGACGAGTATCTTGTACCGGCCGGACTTGAAGCCTTCGAGGGCCTGGCAGCGCTGGCTTAATGACCGGTCGGAATGGATTTCCGCCGCGCGGTGCCCCATGTCTTTGAGGGCTGCGGTGATTTTTCGCGCTTCATGTTTGGTGCGGGAAAATAAAAGAACGGCTCCGCGGTATTGGTTAAGTAATTTTCCCAGCAGTTTTAATTTCGCGTCGCGCCGGACGATAAATAATTCCTGAGTGATATTTTCCGCGGTAGTGCCGGACGGCGCGATTTCCACGGAAATAGGAAGTTTCATATGCTGGGACGCGATCGCCATGATTTCTTTAGGCATCGTCGCGGAAAAAAGCATGGTCTGGCGTTCCCGGGGCATTAATTTCAGTATTTGCTCGATTTGCGGGGCAAACCCCATATCCAGCATCCGGTCGGCTTCATCGAGTACGAGGATGAGCACGTCATCGGTGGCGATATTTCCTTGCCAGATGTGGTCGATAAATCTTCCCGGCGTGGAGATGATTACGCGCGGGCGTTTGCGCAACGCTTGTATCTGCGGGTTCATCAGCGCGCCGCCGATCAGACAGGCCGTATGCATCCCAAACGCATGAGTTAATCCCCTGAAGGCTTCGTCGATTTGCATGGCCAGCTCTCGGGTGGGAGCAAAGATCAGTGCTTTGCCATTTTCCACGGCCAGGCGTTGCACGATGGGGATGGCGAAAGCGTGGGTTTTTCCGGTGCCGGTCTGCGCGATACCGACAACGTCTTTGCCGGTAAGCGCTAAGGGGATAGCTTTAAGCTGAATTGGCGTGGGGATTTTAAATTTTATCCGTTCCAGGATTTCGAGGATTTTCGGCGCAATGCCTAAACCGTAAAAACTTGCTCCGGTTTCTTTGTTCTCGCGCGGAATATTTTGGGGATTATTTATTCGATGCGGCATTTTTGTATTATACACCTTAAGCAAAAAAATAAAAGCAATTTATGGGATAATATCAAATTTTTTTGTTATAAAATTTTTGACCGCGTCATGATTTGGAAGTTTTTTTATCTTTTTGGTTCCGGCTCGTTCCGGTTGGGGTCGGATTTTATCAGCCTGAATGTTTTGAGGGAATCCTCGAATTGCGGATTCATTTTGCTATAGAATTCCGGCGATGCGGCAAAAAATATTGCATAATAGTTGTGGGTGTAAATAAATATAATTTCATGAGTCCTTTTGATTCCGCCCAGCGCTGTGGTAAGCCCCTCTATGTCCCAGGCTTCCACACCTCCGATTTTGCGTATTGTTTGCGACAATATTTTATCGCCGATTTTATTTTTGTGCGCGATAACCATTTTTTTTCCTTCTTCCCATGCTCCCGATAGGTTAGTCGGCATGGTCACGATTTGCATCATTGCCCGCGAGGGATCGCCTTTATCTTTAAAAGGAGAAAATGTATTGGAAATGATTTTTTCCCAGCCTCCGGGGATATCAAGGCAAAACATTCCATAGGGGTCGAGGTAGGCATAATTATTGCGTTTCCTCAAGCACCCGTTGAACAGCAGGGCGGTTATCAGGCAAAACAAAACGAGGTATGCAATCGGATTTTTACCGGTCGTTGCTCGGCGTTTTCCCGCCAATATTCTTTCTTTCATTTTTTACCTTCCGTTTTTTAAACTCTCTAAAAATGATTTTATTGCCGCCAGGTATTTTTCTTTAGAATCCAGGAAGGCGTCGTTATGCCTGCCGTTTATTTCGGTAAATTCTTTCGGCGCGGCCGCCGCCTGATAAAGCTTGAGCGCCATTGCCGGCGGTATTATCTCGTCGTCGCGGCTGGCGATAAATAATTTAGGAACGGTTACCCGTTTCACTTTATCGAGAGAATTAAACCGGTCGGCGATAAAGAATCCCGGCACGATAGGAAAGATTTTTTTTGCCATATCCCGGGCGCTGGTAAAGGTTACCTCGGTTATTACGCCCGCCGTTTTTACTTTTGCGGCTAAATCGATTGCTACCGCTCCGCCGAGGGATTCCCCGTAAAGGATGATATCTTCCGGGTTTATTTTTCGTTCGGCGGTCAGGTAGGTATAGGCAGTTTCCGCGTCGGCATAGATACCTTTTTCGTAAGGTTTTCCCTGCGATTTGCCGTAACCCCGGTAATCGATGATTAATATATTTAGCCCCAGCGATTGGAGCATCGCTATTTTATCCAAACGATGCGATAGATTTCCGGCATTGCCGTGAAAAAATAACAAGGTAAATTTAGCGCTACTGTGCGGTATAAACCAGGCGTTTATTTTAATTTTATCCGGGGTGATGAGGCCGATATCTTCAAAGGCCAGGTTTATCAGATTTGGCGTTGCTTCTATTCTTTTTGACGGGAAGAATACGCCGTTGTATTCAATATATTTCACGTAAATAAAAAATAGTGCGAATATTCCCAGTGCATAAACTGCTATTTTAAACATAAATACTTTACAGGTTAGGGCTAAGGTTAAGAAGCCGGTAACAAATCGGCTAAGGTTAAGGTTAGGATGACGGTTTGGGCTATGGTAATGGTTAGGGCTGATATGAATTTACAGCCTTAACCCTAACCCTGACCTATACTGGCATCCTTACCTTTACCCTAACCAAGTTTTATTACCCTACCCGTTTTTAATTATTAACGTATCCCCTTCTTTTATCCCTTTCGCTGCTGATAGTCCCGCGGCGCATTCGATGGTATAGAACGATTTGCGGCAAAACACTATTCGCATCGGCGGGACATTTTCGCGTAGTTTGATTACCTCCATGCTTTTGTCCAGGAAAATGATGTCAATCGGCATCAGCATAAAAAAAGTGTGGATTTCGCCCGCGCGATAAAAAATTAAAGCCTGATTATCCGGGATACTTTTTCGAAACATTAATCCGATGAGGCGTTTGAGGCGTGAGTCGGCCATCCTTGCGTCATCAAAAAGGATTTTATTTCCGGCGTTGAGTATCTGCGGCATATAATTTAAGTAGCTAGTAGAAAGTAGCCAGTAAACGGAAAAGCAAGAAGACATATTTCTTTTTCTATTTACTTTCTACTTTGTGTTTTCTGCCGTTAAGGCGGCGCGAATGTCGTCGGGAATAACCATTGGCTTAAAGCCGTCGTTTACGCATACCAGGACTACCGTTGACCGGGCGATCAAAGCATCCCCGCGGTAGATATTTTGCATAAATACCATTGACGCCGATTTTATTTTTTCAATTTCCGTAACGATTTGTAAAGTATCTTGATATTGCGCCGGCAGTTTATAGTCGATCTCAAGTTTGGCTACGACAAACCATATCCCCTTGTCGCCGAGGCCTTTCAGGTCAAGGCCTTTGTCGATAAGGTATTGCGTCCGGCCTTCTTCCAGATATTTCAGGTAATTGGCGTAATAAACTACTTCGCCGGCGTCGGTATCGTGGTAGTAAATTTTTTTTTCTATAATATTTTTATTGTCCATTATTATTATTCCCGCCATTTTGTCCGGCGGTATCAATCAGTTTATGCTCGTCAGGCGCGTTCACCGGCAGTTCCTGCACATTTTTTAATTTTCTTTCGATGGTGTGCGACTTTTTTGAGGCGTCTTCAACGATATTGGCCGCTTCCTGTAATTTTTTTTGTGTGCGTTCCAGGATTTCGTTAAATTTACCGAATTCTGTTTTTACCGCCCCCAGGAGCTGCCATACTTCACTGGCGCGTTTTTCTATTGCCAGGGTCCGGAATCCCATTTGCAGGCTGTTTAAAATCGCCGAGATTGTCGTCGGCCCGGCCAGTGAAACGCGGTAGTCTTTGCGCAGGGTATCGGATAACCCGGGCTTACGTAATACTTCGGCGTAGAGGCCTTCGACCGGCAGGAATAGTATGCCGAAATCAGTAGTGTTGGGCGGGTCGATATATTTTTCCTTAATATCTTTTGCTTCGGATTTTATCCTTGTTTCCAGCGCCTTTGCCGCTGTTTCAATTGATTCGATGTCGCCTTTTTCCTGCGCTTCGACGAGCTTTTGGTAGTCTTCGAGAGGAAATTTAGCGTCAATCGGCAGCCATGTCGCGGTACCGTCTTTGCCGGGGAGTTTTATCGCGAACTCCACCCGTTCATTGCTCCCGATTTTTGTAACGACGTTTTTCGCGTATTGTTCGCGGGTTAAAATCTCTTCAAGGAGATTTTCCAATTGGACTTCTCCCCACATCCCCCTGGTTTTTACGTTGGTGAGTACTTTTTTTAGATCGCCGACTCCATTGGCAAGGCTTTGCATTTCGCCCAGGCCTTTGGATACCAGTTCCAACCTTTCGCTTACCAATTTGAACGATTCCCCCAGCCTTTTTTCCAGGGTATTGTGCAGTTTTTCGTCGACCGTGGCGCGCATTTGTTCAAGTTTCGTATTATTGTCATCCTGAAGATTTTTTAGTTTTTCTTCGACCGTGGCCCTCATTGCTTCCAGCTTCTGCTCATTCATCCGCGTAAGCGACGTTAATTGTCCGGAAAATACATCAAGCTGGTTTTTTTGCAGGTTCGCGATGTTGCTCATGGCGGCAAGAAGCGAGTCGTTGAAAGATTTTAAATTAGCGCTCATCTCCTGGCGGTTATCTTTCGCGGTCGCGTTGGTCTCCTGGCGGGTTTTTCCCGACTCATCTTTTATCGCGTTCTCTAACCGGGCAAGGCTTTGCTCCGCGTAGTCTAACTTTTCCCGGAACTTTATAATTTCGCCGGCAGGATTTCGTTTAAGCGAAACAAATAAAAATACCAGGTTTATTGCGCTAAGCGCGAGTAAGATTATTAAAAAGGCGGTAGTCATGAGAGTTATTTTAACTTACACGGCCTTGGCGGTCAAGGAGGGAATTTGACGTCAGATAGACAGATGTCAGATAATCAGATATCAGATAATCGGATAACAGGTATCCGCCATCTGTCGTTCTGCTTATCGGGCATCTGCCTATCTATTTATCTGACACCTGTTTATCTGATACTGGTTTTATATCAAAAATAGTTATCTCCGGACGGGCGAAAAATCTTATTTTTGGCGCCGGCATCATGTCCATTCCCAGGCCTCGATTGACATAAAGAATCGTGCTGCCGATATGGTAGATCCCGGATTCGTATTTTTTTCCATATTTGGAAAGAGTGATTATCGCTCCGTAGAACGGCAAGCTGACCTGTCCTCCATGAGTATGGCCGCTGAGGTATAAATCGACGTTGTTCCTGGCGTATTCGATCAGGGCTGACGAATGATAAAGAAATATTTTAAAGTTTTTACCGGCGGAGTTTTGTAACATTGCCGGATTTATTTTTTGATAAGTGTAATTCATGCCGTAGAGGAAGATCGTTTCGCCGTTTTTTACTACGGCGGCGCGTTTATTGTTGAGTTCTTTGAAGCCGGAGTTTTTAAATAAATTTATTTTTGGCCAGTATCTTGCGTCTACATTACCGCGCACCGCGTATTTTATCCCGGCGTTTATGCGTTTAAGCGTATCCTGGAAAACCGGCAAAGCCAGGCTGGTGTTAAGCGCATCGCCGGTAAAAACTACGATATCCGGTTTAAGTTTGTTAATGATGTCAGGGATGCGTTTTTCGTTTACGCTACCCCGGTCGCAGTGCAAGTCGGAGATCTGAGCGATGCGAAAGCTCGTCTTATTTAGTTTGGGAGTGGCGATTTCTATTATTTTTGTTTCCACCCAGTAGGGTTCGATAAAAAAACCGTAGGCAAGGCATAAAACGCTGGCAAGGGTCAGGGCGTGCAGGATAACGATAGGTTTAGCCGGTTTTTTCCGTGGTTTTTTGCGCAGCAAACTAACGAGAAATTTTATTAATAAGACTGATTCAGCAAAGTATAGCGCGGCCAGGAAAGCGAAGAGAATAATAAGGCCGGTTAATTCGCCGAAGCGTAATTCTTTGATAATTGATTTGAGGGATAGACTAGGCTCCATTTAAAAGGGAATATTTCGGTTGGGCTCTTTTTTCTTAAGCGCGTACGTTTGTACTTGGTCTTTTTCGCATATCCCGGCCGGCGCGAACTCATTTTTACTGCGTATTTTCTGGTAAGTGCTTTCCGAAATCAGTATTTCTCCGGGGTTGGCCATTTTCTGGAGATGTCCGGCGATGTCCAGCGCGGCGCTGAAGATTTCGCTGTTTTTCTGAGAGGTATCCGCCACAATTTTTCCCGTATTGATGCCCTGCCGGACACGAAATCCCGATTTTAACGTATTGATCGATTTATTGAACCGGTCGATTTCTTTAAGTATTTCCTGGGCGGTTATTACCGCCTGGTCGGCGCTTTCGAAAATATAGATCGCGCCGTCTCCCGAGCGGGTCAAGATTTTTCCCCGGCGTCTCTGAATGGCGTCATCAACTATTTTCCAATACTTACGAAACGCCAGGAGTACATTTTCCGCTTGTTCTTCCGATTTTAATTTAGCGCTGTCGGCGACGTCGATATCCAGCGCCGTTATCTCACGGACAAATTTTCGATTAATGTATTCTTGAAGTTTTTTCTGCATCTGAAGCGATTCTTCAAGGGTCAGCCCCTGGATCACGGCGATTTTTTCCCTGTCCGGCGGCGTCGGAGGGGTATCATCCGCGTTTTCCGATTCTCGCGGATTTTCCGTATCGTCCGCGGCGATTTTTCCGGCGGCGGCCCGCTTCGTTTCCCATATAACTAGCGCGATCAGCATGGCAATCGCGGCGCGCAGAGTGAAATCCGTCAGGCTAAAAGGAATTTTTTCCTGGTAAAGCGTCAGCACAATAAATTGCAATACGGTAATCATCGCGATGCCGATAACGGCGGCAAGTAAGTCGAGCGGCCATTTTTTTTTCGCGATTAAAAAGTGCAAGAGGGAGCTGGTTACTCCCCAGGCGACGACTTGCAGAAAGACCAGGGGCTGGTAGAGCATGAATTTTAACAGCTTAACCGCAGTGACCAGCGCGCCGCTCAGGTCGAAGGCTGAAAAAGCTTCTTTCAGCCAGGAAAGATTATAGAAAGGCGACTGGGGTTTAGAATTCAGGGCAATAAATTTATAGAGCGGTATCCCGATAACCAGGTTGCCCATAAGCTCTTGCTGTCCGATTATCCCCGCGATACAGCAGGCAAGGCAGGCGATGCTTGCTATAGTGCCGGCGGCCAATTGGGTTTCCGCCAACAGCGGCGCCAGAAAGATTATCAAAAATTCAATGGGCAAAGGCCGGCCAAAAATATTTAAAGCGGCCAGAAAAGGCGCGGCAACGATAAGCAGGAAGATTCTAGGGAAAGGCTGTGTTCTAACGGAAAATATTACCGCGATCACGGCGGCAAGCAGGTACAGGGTAAAAAGTTCCGGGGATTGATACAAAAGACTTATGCCGAAAACCGCCATCGCGGCGAAAATAGCGGTTTTGATAAACCAGTATGCCGAAAGAGTTATCAGCAGAACAAAGGCCAACGTCCACCATTGAGGGAAATAGGGAAATACCCCGAGGGATAAATAGGTTAAAGCTCCGGCGGTTAACGCCTGGAAAATTCTACCGAGCATGTATTATATTTATATTAGAAATACAATGTTGTCAATAGGAAAATTTAAGGGGATCGGGGGGTCGGGGAATTGGGGTTTGGGAATCAGGATATTGGGTGATTGGGTAGTGCCTGATTCCCAGTTTCCCAGTCCCCAAATCCCGATGTCCTGATTTCCTGCTACCCTTATTTATGCGCTTGTTTTTTCTTCGCTGCCGGTTACCTTTTAATGCCCGGCGATGATTTTCCCAGGTAAGCGTTGACGCGTTCTTCGATGATGAGCCGGGGGTTGGCTTTTATTTTTTTCAGGTGTTCGAGCTGAGCTCCCAGCAAATTTATCTGGGCATCGATATTTTTGCCGTAATTATTCACATCGATGCTTGCTTCGACCAGGGAGGTAAGCTGCTGCCGCGCGTCTTGTTCCGGCAGCTTTCCGCTGTGGTACGCCGCGACAATCGCGGATATTTTTTTGCCTAGTTCTTTTTTTTCCAGGTACTTTTGATAAGCGGCCGGGTCTTTTTCTTTCATCTGCTGCATCATCCGTTCTTCCATCGCGTTTTGATTGCTAAGGTTGGATGGTTGGCGCATCGCCGAAGACGGCATTGTCCGGAAAACGCTGGTAGTTGTCGACGTTTTAGTTTGTGTCGTTGTCGTTGACGCCGCAGGTGTTGTGCTGCTGGTCACTTTTTTACCGCTTGATTTAATGACTACGTTCTCACCGTAGGCAAGAGATACGCCGATTGCGCTTACCGCTACGAATACTGATAACACAAATAGTCTCATAAAAATTACCTCCTTATTTTTTTGCTGGCAAAAAAATAATCACTCTTCCGTTTTTACCAACAAAATTATACCAACCAATTCAGTGAAATACTTTTTTCATAATGTATGATTATCTTTGGGTTAAATAGACCGTCTTCTTAATCTTTTTTTCGTCAACTTATAATTCAAAAAATGCGTTTTCCAACGCATTTTTTGAATTATCCGCTCGTATAAACCGCGGCGATCAGGTAGGCTTTATATTTTTTACCCTGGTACTCCACAGTATCGGTAACTTTATTCCAATCGACGTTTTCCGTGGCCTTGCCCAGGGTATAATTATGCACCAAGTCGTCGTTTTGCTTCTGGCCGTAACCGGCGGCATAAGAAGTCGTGATGTAGTCGCCGGCTTCGATTGGGCCGTTAATGTCGCATACCCACACCCGGCCTTCGCCTACCGCATTGACAAAGCCTTTTTGCTCTTTACCTTTGTACCAGTGGCTGTCTAAATCGAATTTTTTCACAAAAACGCCGAGGATCGTTTTATCATTAGGCGAATTCGCCAGCTTTACCGTGGGCAAAGTATAGGACAAAGATATTTCGTCCCTACTGTCCTTGCGCAAGCGCGTCTCTCCGGTAACGCAGACGATCACCCCCGGTTTAAATGCCGAATAATCTTTGGGTAGTAAACAATCGTGCGCGCCGGTAAAAGTGGCATACTTGACGCCTGGCCCCTGCGCTAGAAAGTTAGTCCCGTCTCCATTAGATAAAAATGAAACAAGGGTGGTGCCATTGCTTACTACGCCGATTGCCCCTTGAAAAACTCCACCATAATTAAGTCCCGTACCGGCCACGCCGGTATAGGGATAAATATTATGATCAACTGTGGACCCGCTAGCCTCGCCATAAATACCAAAGCCGGAGTCGGACCGGCCGTCAACGCCTTTACCGTTCGAGTTATATCCTAAAATGCCGTCGCCAAGGTCGGTGAAACTCCAACCATAGATACCTTCGTGAGTCTCGCTATAGCCTTTAACTCCGACACCGTTAGTGCTGCTGCCATAAACACCAAGGGCGTTGGTGCTGTCACCCCAAACACCGCCGCTGAAACCGCCGTCTCCCTTTACACCGTAATCATTATTGTCAATACTAGTGCTATGACCATAAACGCCGATCGTCCCCATGCCATATACGCCGTTACCGGTACCTTCGCCATAACCGCTCACGCCATACGATGTTCCGCGGCCGCATACGCCATCCCCGGATGTTGCAAAGCCAAATACGCCATACGCCCCCCCATTGCCAACCACGCCGGTGTCGCTTAAACCATCGATAATCATACCGGCCGCCGCAGTGATACCATACACCCCGGGCCCTCCGTTACCGACTATGCCACTGCCGCTCACATCATAGCCAATAGGGCTTGCCCCAGCAGCCTCACCACACATGCCGATTGGCCCCGTGCCATACACGCCATATGTCGCTGTTCCATCGCCATACACACCGGTCGGTCCACTGCCATACACGCCATATGTCGCTCCTGCGCCGGCCACACCACTGCTGGCGGGCAGAATATCGGGCGCCCCGCCGCCCCGGCCCATTACACCATATGTAGTTCCATAAGCATATACACCATAGGGGTTTCCGTTGCCATACACGCCCATGGTGTTTGTGGTTGTGCCATACCCCATTACACCGGATGAGGAATCTGCTGTTCCATATCCTTTTACACCGGCGTATGTACTAGTGCCATATACGCCAGCCGATGGCCCAGAGCCATACACGCCGTACCCGTTCAGCCCGGTAGCCGTACCATGAATCGCATCGCCGTCCGTGCTTCTTGATGTATCAAGCGGATAGGCGGGAGTTACCGTCCCGATTCCCACGTTACCTTCAACTATCAAATCGGCGTTGGCGTCTATTGGTGTTCCTGCACCGCCTGACCAGGTATACAGGGAAGGATTATAATAATTATCGCCGATTGCTATTTTCTTCGCGCGGAGTTCATTATAAACTCCGAACGGCGCGGGATAGTAGGTGGTAATCGTGATGGTTTCCTGGGCATAAGCGATCAGGGAAAAAATAGCAAGAAGAAAACAAAAAGCGGATAACCTGATTAATCTGGTGGTTATAGTCATAGCCTACCCCCTTCGTAAATTGCAATTATTATCCCCTTAGGTCGTTGTCGCAAAACCGAGCTCACTTAAAGTATAACCTATAAATCGTAAAAATTCAAGGGATACCCAAAATTTCAACCTCAGCGGAGTCTTGTTAACAAACTGTCCTGCTGCCGGTAAAAACTTCTGTCGCCTGACCTGTTTTTTGGGGAATGAAAAATAAACAGTCAGGAATTAAATAAATTATGTATACTTTTTATATCGCTATAGCAATATAAAAAGTATACAAACTTGTGGAATAGAAATGCTTGCTTGTTAGAGTTTTACCAAGAATATTGTCCGCCGAGGATGATTAGACCTGGTTATGTTTGTCAAAACGTAACCCTAGGCGAAAATGAGGTGTTCCCCAATGTGGCGGAATTTTATATCGGCGGTATGCGGATTAAGCAGGGAAATATCACAATCTTATATTGCAGGTAGAAAACAGTTTTTGGGGGAGCCGGGCAATCAAGCGCTCTGCCTCTACGCGTTTTCGCCAGAGGCCGGAAAAGTCTTTGGGTAAAAACGGATCTTTTACCAATAATTGATTGAATTCATGAAACAATTCCCCGCCTTTGAGGTAGTACTCTTTAAAATTGACTTCGTTTGTTTCTATAATACGGGTGTAGTCATTACAGCTTTCTATTAGTTTGTCGTAACGGCTATCGAGATTTTGTAAATTCCATGCCCGGTCAGCAATCTCATCGATATTTTTTCCGGCAAAAAAATTACCTTCGTATATGCAAAGATATTTCAGTAATCCATATTCCCGGCATCGATGGTTGATTTGATGCGTATAGTCGTAGCAGGAAGCCCAGCAGCTGTCCTGAATCATCCCGAATCCCAGCGCCTGCAGGTTATGCCGTAACCACTCCCGGTGTTTTTTGCTTCGCTCGGGGATATCGTAAATAACGAGGCGCCATTTTTTATCCCATTTTTTTTGAAACTGTTGCGCTTTTATGTCTATGGCATCCGACAGAAAACTGTATCGCCGGTCTTTATTAAAAGAAAACTGAAGTTTTTTTGCCTTAATTTTACGGATATAGCCTTTTCGGCATAACGATGCGGTTCTATTGTGTAATCTTTGCCGCGAATACAATTCGAATAATTGCGAACCGTGCAGGGCTTTCGGCCAAAAAGGCGGGGTGGAAAAAAAGAGGCAAAAATATAACATTTCCAAACTTTCTCTTAATAAAAAATCCGTCGCGTCGTTCATGCCGTATTTAACTCTGTTTAATGTTTTATTCATGTTTTTGTGCCAAGGTTATGTGTTGTTGCGATAGCGCTGGAAAATATGAAATATTTACGCCATAGGAACTGTTTTTTTAGGAGTATATTAAAAATATTGCTATAGCAATATAAAAAGTATACAAAAATTAAGTAAAAAAACAAGTGTATTTTTTAAACGGCAATCTTGTATTTTTTTAATTCTTGCGTGGCTTGTTTTAAATTTCTGAACTGGACGCAATTGAGGGAAAGTTTCCGGGCGGGGGTAATCAGATCCGGACGGTCGTCGATGTAAACGATTTGGGAATATTTGCATCCTGCCATTTTTTTCAGTTCGGCGTATATCTTTTTTTCCGGCTTGACCGATTTTACCTTATAGGAAAGAACGAGTTTGTTAAAAATATCAAAAACTGCGGGATATTTTGCGTAAAGATAATTGAAATGCCATTCGTTGATGTTGGAAATCATATATAGCGGGTAATGCTGTGAAAGTTTTGCGGCAAAGTCGATTACTTCCGGCATGGGGAAGAATATTTCGTTCCAGATGACGATGAATTCGTCATGGCCGATGTCAACGCCGAATTTATTTTTAAATTTTTCATAAAATTTTCTGCCGGAAACTAAACCTTTTTCAAACTCAAGGGCGAAATTCTTATAGAATAATTCTTCGATCACCTGAGCATGGGGCGCGTTAATCCTCCCTTTTAACCGGCGCAGGGCGATTGCGTAGTCAAAATCAAATAATACTCTGCCTAAATCAAAGGCAATAGCTTCAATCATATAAAATAAAAACCAAAAGATTTACCACCAAGGCACTAAGCCACAAAAAAGCGACATTAGATGAGGAAAGAATTATTTTTTAATCTTAGTGTCTTGGTGTCTTTCTGGCAAAGTTTTTGGTTCAGAAATAGAGATCTCGTTCACCTTTTTTAATCTTTTCGTAATACTCGATCAACTTCGGATAAATTTTGGGCATTTTTTCTTTTATTTCCGCCAGTTCACGGTTGATGACTTTTTCTCCGATTTTTTTCGTCGCCGGCCCGGCGAAATCGTCGAGCCACTCTCGGAAGGTGAGGATCGCGTTGAGTTTGCAGAATTTTCCTTCCTGTCCGGTTTTTAAAAGGTCCATAATACATTCTCCTGTCCGGCCGCAGCGGTAGCCGGCGGTGCAAAAAGAAGTGATATAACCCATGCGGCAGAATTCCGCGATTAATTCCTCGAGGCTGCGGGTATCGCCCAGCAAAAATTGCTGGCGTTTGGTTTCTTGTTTACCGCTGCTTCCGCTATAGGCGCCGATGCCGATACGCGTCGAGGCGTCGGTCTGGGTAACGCCTAATTGTATCGAGCGGCGGCGCATCTGGGGCGTTTCCCGCGCGGTGATGATCATACCGGTATAAGGGACGCTTAAGCGGATTACCGTGATGAGCTTTTCAAAATTACGGTCAGATACTTTATGGCGTGAATCTATCGTATACGGCGCGTTGGCCGCCGGCTCAAGGCGCGGGAAAGAAATCGTGTGCGGCCCGATGCCGAATTGTTTTTCCAGTTCCCGGGCGTGGGCGACCAGGCCCATTACTTCGAATTTCCAGTCGTATAAACCAAAAAGCGCGCCGATGCCTACGTCGTCGATTCCTGCTTCGAGAGCGCGGTGCATCGTGTAAAGCCGCCATCGGTAGTCTGATTTTAATGTTCCCCGGGGATGCAGAGTGGCATAGGTATCGTGATGGTAAGTTTCCTGAAACACCTGGTAGGTGCCCAGCCCCGCCCGTTTTAAAATTTTTAATTCGTTAACGGGCATCGGCGCGGCATTGACGTTTACCCGGCGTATCCGGCTAAAGCCGTGTTTTGTTTTGGCCTTAACCTTGTAGATTTCTTTTATCGTTTTGACCATGTATCTCACATCAGCCCGGGGGTGTTCGCCGTAAACGACAATCAGGCGTTTGTGGCCGATTTTTCCCGCGAGGACTTCGGTTTCTTTCCGCACTTCTTCGAGGCTTAATATTTTTCGCTTTGCTTCCTTGTTGCCTTGCCGGAATCCGCAATAAAGGCAGTCATTCAGGCAAAGATTGCTCAGGTAAAGCGGGGCGAAAGTGACAATTCGGTTATCATAAACTTTTTTCTTGATCTGTAGGGCGGTTTTTTCCATTTCCCGCAGGAGGCCGGTATCGGTGACGTTTAATAGCGCTGCCGTTTCGTCGAGGGTTAAGGTTTCAATCGCGAGGGATTTCGCTAAGATGTTTTTTATTTTTTCCGGGCCGGGATGATTATTTGCTTTAAGAGTTTTAATTATTTCATTATCATCGATAAAATCCTTGCCGTTAACCAGGTATTTTTCAAACTCGTTTTTTTTGATTCGATTCTTCGCCCAGTTTTTCACGTCGATTGATTTTTTTATCATAAGTTCTCGGCTGTAGAATTTGAATAAAAACCTAAAACCTACCACCAAGACACCAAGGCATAAAGAAAAGGTGAATTTTCTTGGTGGCTTGGTGTCTTGGTGGTAAATCTTTTGGTTTTATTTTATCTGCGATCATCAGCATTTTCTAATCAGTGATCCTCTGCGTTTTCTCTGATTCCCAAATCTGTTGGCGCCCTTCCCAGGGATTTTAGGAGCGAGACGGTCGTTTCTATTTGTGAAGATATGCTATCGCCGGAGTGCGCTTTATTGGGATAAATCTCGTAGTGCCGGCGGTACTTAAGCGGCGTAACATTAAGCATAACTGTATTGCCGCCGCTTAGCAACCCTTGCCGCATCCCGGAAGGATCAACCGTCTCCAGGGCCGTGGTTACGGCGATCTTCGCGTTGGCGGCGTCAACCAGCCGGGCTAAAGCCATGACTTTCAGGACATCCGTGGATTGTCCCGGCGGGCATGCTGCCAGCGGCGTACCGGGATGTGGTAAGAACGGGCCGAAAGAATACATTTCCGGCCGCAGTTTTTTTGCCAGCTTGATATCGTCAAGAATATCGGCTACGGTTTGCCCGGGGATGCCGATTAAAGAACCGGTCATGATGATGTAGCCTAATTCGTAAGCCCGGCGGATATGAGCCAGGCGTGTGTCGAGTGCGCGCCCGGGATGAAGCTTGGCGTAAAGCTCAGGGTTGGAAGTCTCAAAGCGCATCAGCATTGCCCGGCTGCCGGCGTCATATAGTTCCTCCAATCCTTCCATGCCGAGTTCGCCGAAGCTTACGCAAATCAAAACTGCCGCCTTTTTCTTTATTCCTTTGATAATCCCGGATAATTGTTTTGCGGTGAAGCCGGGGTCTTCCCCGCTTTGTAAGACTAACGCCTGGAATCCGTATTCTTCGCAGGCTTCGACTGCCGCGGCGATGATTTCTTCCGGCGTCATGCGATAGCGGGTAATATTTTTATTGTGGCGGGATATGCCGCAATATTGGCAGGCGCTTGCGCAGTGATTGGATATTTCGATGATGCCGTGCACGCAGCAGGAATTTTTATGGTACTTTTGGCGCAGGAAATTAGCTGTCTTGAAAAGTAATTCTATTTCCTGGGGGGCGGCGAGACGGAATAAATATTCAAGGTCGTCTTTTTTAAGGGTTAATCCTTCCATCGCCCGGTCTAAAATCGTGCCGGTTTTCTTATTAATATTTTTTTTATCGAGATCCAGCCGGGAAAGGCGCAGATCGGTGTCCTGAAGCTGGAAAAAAATCTCACGCCAGGCTTCGATGATCTCCCCCGCTTCTTTTTCCGGCACTTTTTTTATTATAAAACCGCCCTGGGCGCAGACATAATCGCCGATTTTCAAGTCGTAGAATTCGTTCCGGGCTTTTTTCTCTTCGCCGAAGTAGTCGACAACGACGGTTTTTTCGTTGATCGCTTTAATTTTTCCGGGTATCGCGTAGCACATTGTTTAAACCTCAAAAATAAAACCAAAAACTTACCACCAAGGCACTAAGATTTTTATCACCAAGACACCAAGAAGAAAAAACTTTCTACTACCCGCTCGCTTTGTTCGCTGAAGGACACGAAGCTCACGAAAGAAAACAAAAAATAATTTTCAGCCACAGGTTAACACAGATGGACACAGATAAATATAAAAAAATGTTTCCCGCAAAGTTCGCGAAGAAAATAAAAATCTTTACCGCAGGCACAAAGGATACAAGAAAGCTTCAAGGTATTTCCCGCAAAGGCGCAAAGTGCGCAAAGAAAAACAAAACTAAAATTTCGCCTGATTGGGCGAGTTCACAGAGAAAAAATATATCTGCCCCGTTTTGCACTATTTTTATTAAACCAATTTTTTATTCTTTTTCTCTATTTTTAAAAAAATGTTTGTATCTTCCGATTCCACATATTCTGGAGATAGGCAACTTATTTTATCGCCTTTTCTTATTTGTGCAATTTGCGTGATTCGTTGTTAAAATTTTCCCCTAGTTTTCTTATTTTTTATTTATCTTTTCTTTTTCTTAATCTGCGTAATCTGTGGACAAAAAATTTTTGTTTTTATTTTTTCTTCGTGAGCTTCGTGCTCTTCAGCGAGTACTCAAGCGGGTGGTGAAAATTATTTTCCCAATTTTTTATCCTGTCCATCCGTGTTCATCTGTGGCCAATAATTCTAGGTCTTATTTTTTTGTGTCTTTGTGCCTTCGTGGTAAATCTTTTGGTTCTGTTTATTCTATATCAAACGAAACCACGTCCACCCTCTCCGCCATGAAACAGGTAATCTCTAATTCCACCCCTTCCAGGATCGTGCCTTTAGCTAAAACGCTGAATGTTTCCCGAAACGAAGTTTCCTTTATGCCGGTTAATTCACCGATTTTCAGGCGTATTTTGGTTACGCGCCGGCCGCCTTCCTGTTTCGCGTGTTCGACGATACCTTTGATTATCGGTTCGATGATGTGCGTTTCGTGCATAGAATATAGAAAAAATATAGATATAGAAAACCATAAAGATTCACCACGAAGGTCACGAAGGTCACGAAGAAATTTTTTATAAATGCCTGATTAGTGTTTTTGTGCCTTAGTGTCTTGGTGGTAAGTTTTTGGTTTTTCTTTAGTCGCTTCGATTATCAATCTTGAAACTTCACCGACGGCTTTTTTAACCGGCTCCGACAATTCTTCCCCGAAAGAAATATTTTCCGGCTGTATCGCCAACAGATATATATCGGCCTTGATCCGGCTTTGTAAATATTCGATAAAAAGTTTCGGCGAAATATTATGCGTGGTGAATCCCGAGTTGGCGATTTCCTCGTTTTTCAGGATCCGGTATTGCCCAGTCTCTAAACCCAAGTGCGCCGCGTCGATGAGTATTACCGTATCGGGTTTTTCTTTGATTATCTTGCCGCTGTGGTTTTCCGGGGCGCTTCCCGCGTCGATGCATACTGCGGCGGTATGATTTTTTAATCTTTCGATAATTGCCGGACCCAATCCATCGTCCGAGCGTAAAGTATTGCCTATCCCGACAAAAACAATTTTGCCCTTTAGTATATCCTGAAATATATTTTTTGCCATATTAAAGTTTGACCAAAGACCTTTGATGTATTTTCAAAATTTTCTGAAAGAAAATTTTGGTCTTTAGTCTTTGGTCTGTTGTCTTTAGTCTAATCTTAGTGCTTGGTGGCAGATGTTTTGCTTTTTATTCTTTCGTCGTCAAGGTAGTTTCCCGGCGGCAGCGGCTGCAGAGGATTTTTACCCGGTCGGAACGGCCGAAGTCTTTTAACGCGGAAGTGATATTTTCGTCGATTATACCCAGGCCTTTCAGCTTTGACAGGTAAAGGGTGGGGTTAGAAAAGCTAAGTTCCCCGATTCTTTCGGCGATCCATTTCAGGTGGTCTTTGCAAGCAATGACCGCGCCGCAAATTTCGCATAACTGTAATTCTTTTTCAATCTCTTCCTGGGAAAGTTTGCGGTCAAAAAACGACAATTCCCAGTCGTTGGATAATTTAATCCCCTCTTTATCGGCAAGGCAGCCGGCTTCGCACTGGCCGCAAAAAATACAGGTGTCGGTATAGTGGATCATTTTACGCCGTGGCGATTTGTCATCGATGATATCGACTGATTTTATCGCGCGGACCGGGCAGACCTGTTCGCAGGCGGTGCAGCCGACACATTTAGCTTCGTTGAACTTAGGTTGCCCCCGGAAACTGGGATAAGGCCTATGCGTTTCGTAAGGGAATTTTGAAGTATACGGCCCTTTCCACAACGCTTTTATCGCTTCGATTAATTCTCTCAGTTTAGGCAATCTCATTTATCCCCGTTTTTTTTAAACGGCTCTATTCCGTTCTTGAGGGCCGCCCGGCTTATTGCGTGGGCCGCCGTCGGAGTCGTCAATAATATAAAAATCATGCAGATGATGATTTTCGCACCGGCGGCGTTAAGGCCGGTTACCAGAAAGGTCCCGAATAATATGCCGCATGTCCCGGCAGTGACGCATTTGGTCGCGGCTTGCATGCGGTTATAAACGTCGGGCAGCCTGATGATGCCGATACAGCCGATCACATTAAATGCCAGCCCAATACTTATAAATATAAAACCTGCGATAACCATAGTTTATATTCCAGTTTTTTTCTTGTGGTTTTGCCACAAGGTATTTTCTCGAAGGGAAGGTTTGCTCGCCAAAAGTTTCCAACTTTTGGCGGAGTCTCGCTCTTGACGGAGAAACCGCAGGTTTCCAAATATATAAATCAATTCCTGCTTCGCAGGAATTGATTTATTCGTCGAAGCCCTTTCCTTCCAGGTATTTTGCCAGGGCCAGCGTGCTGATAAAGCTTTGCAGCGTCCAGGCAATCGCGATGTCAATATACCATGACCGTCCGGTGGGGATGGTAAGGATCGCGCATAGCCCCACGAGCATAACGCCTAAAATATCCAGAACGACGATCCGGTCGGCTCCCGTCGGGCCTTTAATCAGGCGCCAGAGCAGCAGCAAACAGCAAAGCAAAAGGATAAACAGCGCCCGGCCGAAAAAAGCGACATGAGGCAAGTCGTGATAAAAAAGAAACGGCAGAGGTTTTATAATGATCAACCCGATTGCCGACATTAAAGCTATTGCTCCGATAAACCACTTCAATCTTTTCATGTTATTCCCCTTATTTTTTTGCTTAGCAAAAAAATAATTATATAAAAAAATTCCGGAGGGAATTTTTTTATTCAAAAATCTTTTTCAACAGCGGTTCGAACTTACCCGCAATCAGCCGTGTCGCGGTTTCGCTGTCTTCGGCCTTAACGTTAATCCAGTGAATATATAAAATACCTTTATCTTTATCGATATTGACGCACATCGTTCCCGGAATAAGGGTAATTGAATTGGCTAAAAAAGTAAGCCCGATATCGCTGGTCAACGATGTTTTTATCTGAACGATCCCCGGGTTAATCGGCAGGTCAGGATGCAGAATACGCCAGGCAGCGTCAATATTGGCTTTGAGGCACTGCCAGGCAAATAATGGTAAGTAGCCGATTAAAAAATACCCCCAGCGAGAAGGGCGCGTGAACAATCGCGTTCCGTCGATAAATAAATCGCCGCAGAGTAAAGCCGTCAAGCCGGCCGCGGCAATGCCCGCTAAAAGATGCTGGCTGTCCGGCGGCCAGGATAAAAGCATCCAAATCGCTAAAGCGGCGATGAATAAAGCTAACCTGCGCCTCACTTTATTCCTCCCAGAATCATTAAGCTATGGTTTATTCCTTCCTGCAGGACTCCGCCGGCTTTGCCCAGAAAAATTTCACGAGCGCCGGCAAAGCCCAGTATTCCGCCGATGACGCAGATGGCCGCCAGGATGGTCATGGACAAGCGCATCAGCCCCGGCACTTCTTTAATGTCGCCTAAATTTGTGTTGAATTCGCCACCAAAAGCATATTTCATGACCTTGGCGAATGAGGCTAAGGTCATGATGCTGACTAAAACCGCCAGGAAGGCGTAACCGAACCGGCCGGCATCGACTAACGCTACGATAATGATTAGTTTGCTCCAGAAACCGTTGAGCGGCGGGATCCCGGCGATGGACATCGACGCGACCAAAGCCGTGGCGCCGGTTACGGGCATCTTTTGCGCCAAACCGCCCATCTTTCTTAAATCGCGTGTTTTCGCGGCATATTCGACTGCGCCGGAATTTAGAAAGAGCAGAGATTTAAATACCGAGTGGTTAAAAAGATGGAACAGGCCACCGAGGATGCCCAGGGGCGTCCCCAGTCCGATACCTAAAAAAACATAGCCGATCTGGCTTATCGAATGATAAGCTAACAGGCGTTTAAAATCCCACTGGCCGATCGCCGAGAATACTCCTACTGTCATCGATAACGCGCCTAAAAACATCAGGACAGCGGAAAACTTCGCGTCCATCCCCAGCACATTAAAAAATAAGCGGCATAATGTATATACGCCTAAGGATTTTATGAGTACGCCGGAAAGCATCGCGGAAATGGGCGCCGGGGCAGAAGGGTGTGCGTCGGGAAGCCAGCCGTGAAAAGGTACCAGCGCCGCCTTAAGTCCGAATCCCATTATAAACATGACGGCTACCATCAACGAGATGTTGCTTTTGCCTTTTTGCAGCAGAGCGCAGGCGATATCCGCCATATTGAGCGTTGAGGTAAAACTGTATAATAGCCCGATGCCGAGAAGAATGAATAACGACCCGACTGCGCTCATCAGGGTATATTTAAAGGAAGCTTCCAATTCATGACGTCCTGTCCCGAAGGCGACTAACGCAAAACTTGCGATTGAAGCAATTTCTAAAAAGACGAACAGGTTGAAAATATCGCCGGTGATCACAACACCGTTCATTCCTGCGACCATCAATAAGAATAAAGCGAAAAATTTTCCTTTTGAGGTGTATCGTTCCATGTACGGCCCGCTGTAAATTGCGATTAAAAAGGCGATTAAATTTACCGTGACCAGCATAAACGCCGAAAATCCGTCAATCACCAAAGTTATGCCCAGCGGCGGTTTCCAGCTGCCCACGTTATAGATTAAAATCCGGTAAAGACCGACTGCTTTAACCGCGGCCAGGGACAATATCAGCAGCATTCCCGTAACAATCAGCCCCATCGCGTAAGGAAAATGTTTCATCCTTTTCTCTAAAAGAGAGATCAGGAAAGCTCCCCCTAAGGAGATGACGATAAAAAGCGGAGCGATATTCGCGGCAGCAATCATCCTTGCAGCTCCTTGATTTTCGTAACGTCGAATGTTTTATATTTCTCGTAGATTCGCAAAGCCAGGGCGATAAGTATCGAGGTAAACGCCAGGCCGATGATAATTGAGGTTAAGGCCAGGGCCTGGGGAAGCATATCGACCATGTTTTCGATACGCGCGTTCGGCGAAAGAATCGCGGAGCGCCCTTCCCGGCGGTAGCCCAGGATTATGAAAAATAGGTTGACCGCGTATTGCGCGATGATCGTCCCGATGATTATTTTGATGATATTGCGCTTGCGCACGATACAATAGATGCCCAGACAGAAAAGAATAAGGCACAATAGATAAATCATTACCGGTCATCCTCCCGATTTATACGTAAAAGTATCAGGGCGATAAAAATAGCAAAAAGCCCTGCTCCTACCTTGACGCCGATGGCGATATTATATAAAGGCATAATCCCCGCGCTGAACAATCGGAATGGTTCGCCTTTACCGATGAAATTCAGTAAAAAATAACCGCCGGTAAAGCCCAGGCCGGCAAGGGCTAAAAACATCAACGCGCCTAGATTTTCAATGAATGATGCCGCCGCCCGGGGTAATTTTTTAAAGGCTGATTCTTTACCGTAAGCGAGCATCAACTGGATAAACGCAAGGGCGATAATCACGCCGCCCACGAATCCTCCTCCCGGAGAAACGTGGCCGTGGGAAAGGATGTATATGCCGTATAAGAAAATCGGGCCGGCGGTAAGCCGGGTTACGGTTTTTACGATTAAAGACATCCCTTTATCTTTTTCGTTATTCATTGTCCAGCCCTGTTTCTTCGTTTTTTCTTCCCTTTCGCCGTAAAATAGTTAATACGCCGATTACTGCCGTAAAAAGAACTGCTGCTTCGCCCAGAGTGTCGTAAGCCCTGAAATCAAGGATTACCGCGGATACCAGGTTGGTTGCCCCGGTATCTTTTAATCCTTCTTTTAAATATGCCGATGAGGTTTTTATCGTCGGGTAGCCGAATTGCGGCAGCTCTTTGAAACATTTAACCGCGGTGAAAATAAAAACAAAGATAAAACAAACGGTAATGACGGTATTTACCAACCACCGGCCGCTGGTGGAAAAAGGCAAGTCTTCTTTCATCGTGGCCCGGATTAATATTATCAGGCTTAATATTTCCACAATCAACTGGGTGATTGCCACATCGGGAGCTTTAAGGACAAGGAAGGTTAACGAAAGCCCCAGCCCGGTTGCGCCCAGCGCGATTACCGAGGAAAGTAGATCTTTCGTTTCGACGGCGATCGCCGCGGCGACGATGATGAAAATCAATAAGATGTATAAATCCAGCATAAGCGCCCCTTTATTCTCCTTCGCCGAATACCCTGTGGCTTGCCACAGGGATGAAGGCTTCTGGTATTTGGCTTCGGAGAAATGAAGATAGATACCCCGCGGGCTTGCCGCGGGGAGTACATTTGTGCTTCATTTAATGCTCAGCGCGTAAAACAATATAATCATCCCTAGAAGGCACCAGGCCAAATAATTGGAGATTATACCGTTGTGCATACGGTTTAGTATTCCATTAAGCCAAAAAACAATTTTTTTGCCTGATTCGTACAAGTCAAAGTTTTTCTCTTCCGCTAACCGGTAAATATTTTTAAAAGGCGGCGCATCGCTTATTGTGTTATAGAATTCGGTCCCGGATACGCGCATTTGAGGATGGTCTTCCAGGATCTCGCCGCCGATAAAGTTCCGGGTTTCCCTCGGTTTTTTGTTTACGCCCAGCCAATAAAATAATAAGCCGATAATAATCGCCGACAATAATAAAATCGTCGCAAGCGGAGAATTCCAAACCCCCGGAAAAACTAATCCGGGACCGACGCTGGGGATGATATAATTTTTTAACGGCAGTTGGTAGGCGAAGACGCCGAATAATACGCATAGCGCCGCTAAGACGATTCCGACCGCAAGCATCGGCAATGGGGCTTCTCCCTGCTTTATGCTCGCGTTGGTTTTATCCGCAGGTTGGCCTAAAAACACCGCGTTAATCAATTTCATGAAGCTGGCTAAAGTCAGGGCGCTGCCGAACATTGCCGCCGCGAGGTATATCATCCACAGGGTATTTCCGGTTTTGGCGGAATCCACGATTGCCTGGTAAATCATCCATTTGGAAGCGAAGCCGTTAAAAGGCGGAATGCCCGAGATGGCCAGCGAAGCGATTAAAAAAGTTATAAAAGTAACCGGCATAAATTTAGCGTAACCGCCGAGTTTATCCAGATCGGTCGTGCCGGCTTTTTGTTCCACGTTGCCGGCGGAAAAAAAGAGGCATGATTTATAGATGGCATGGTTGAGCATGTGAAACAAACCGGCGGCGATTCCCAAAGCGGTTCCCGTACCGATACCTAAGACCATGTAACCGACCTGGCTTACGGCATGGTATCCCAGCAGGCGTTTCAGGTCATGCTGGACCAGCGCCATCATTACTGCGGCTACGATAGTGATGCTCCCCATAACCATTAGCAGGGTGTTCATCGCCGGGTTCATTATAAATAGATTTAACGACAGGCGGCAGAGCAGATAAATACCCAGAAGTTTGTCTAAAGATGCCGGCAAATACGCCGTTACCGGAGCCGGCGCGTCCTGGGCGGTATCGGGGATCCAGGTATGGAACGGCATTAATCCGGCTTTGGCGAAAGCGCCGCAGGCTAAGCACAGGTAAGCGGCGATTGCCGTATTCGAATCTAACGCTATCTTAATCTTAGAGATTTCCAGGGTACCGGTGATTTTCCAGACCATTGCCAGGCCCAATAACATTATCGCGTCGGAACCGCCGATGATAATCAAAGCTTTCTTGGCAGTGGCCGGAGTATTTTTATTTTCTCCAAAACTGATAAGAAGATATAAAAGCAGGCCTAAAAATCCCCAGAACACTATTAACACCAGAAGATTGCTTGAAAATATAACACCTAAAGATGCGATAAGGGTCAATAAAATATAAAGGTAGTAGGGAAAAATATTTTTTCTTCCCCGCATAAAATCAAAAGAGTAAACCGCAGTCAATAGGGTAAACAAAACCGCGAATAGCCCTATAAAAATTGAAAGATTGTCCAGTAATAATAATTGCCAGAAATTGTCCATAATTACTTTTGGCCGTATTTTTTTCTGATTCTCTCGGTTTTTTCCTGAGAAAGCTTGACCAGATTTTGGCCGTTATAAAGATGTTTTCCTTTTATGTCGCGCACTGCCAGTCGTTCCGTGCAACAATAGCAAGGGTCAATCGCGGCGAGGATTATCGTCGCGTCCGAAATGGTTTCGCCTACCACGGTCGCTTTATAGGTGGGGAGATTCATAAAAGTGGGCGCCCTGACTTTATGCCGGACCGGCCGGTTGGTGCCGTCGCTGCGAACGTAGTGAAAACATTCGCCCCGGGGAGCTTCGATGCGGCCGATGCCTTCACCCGACGGTATATTTTTTATGCCGGCGTCGATTTCCCCCTGAGGAAGCGCCGTCAAACAGGCTTTTAATATTTTTATCGATTCAAATGCTTCCAGCACGCGGAGCAAAAGTTTGTCGAATACATCGCCGTTGGGAGTAACGATTATTTGCCAATCTACTTTATCATACGCGGCATAGGGTGAATTTTTTCTTACGTCTTTAGCGACGCCGCTTGCCCTTGCGACTGGGCCCAGCGCCGAATAATCTATCGCTTCTTCTTTGGTCAGTATTCCTACGCCTTTGGTGCGCGCGTGCAATACCGGGTCGTCAGCTATGGCTTTTTTAAGCATTTCCAGCGTAGGTATGATTGAATCGATTTTTTTAAGGACAACCGGTATATCCTCGGATTTAATATCGCGGCGTACTCCTCCGGGCTTGAACATCGCGTAGTTATTGCGGTTTCCCGAAAGGATTTCCATGACGTCTAAAATTTCTTCTCTTAATTTCCAGGCCCACATGTAGACAGTGTTGTATCCTAAAAAGTGCCCGGCCAGCCCCAGCCATAAGAGATGGGAATGTATTCGTTCGCCTTCGGCGATGATCGTGCGGATATACTGCGCGCGTAAGGGTATTTCTATTCCGGAGATATCTTCGACGGCTTCGACCAGCGCGAAGGGGTGGCTGGTCGAACATATGCCGCAAATACGTTCGACTAAAAATGTAGATTGGTCGAAAGTCTTGGATTCCGAAAGTTTTTCGATGCCGCGATGGTTGTAGCCTATCCGGACGTCGATATCCACGACGCGCTCGCCTTCCACGGTAAGCGTGAAGAATTCCGGTTCTTCCTGTAAGGGATGATACGGCCCGATTGGTACTATAGTTTTTTTTGACATATGTTCTAGATGATGATCGCTGATAAAAATAAAGGCAATTGATAATTATTTTTTATCTGTGGTCATCTGCTTCCTTTGACCTGTGATCATCTGCGCTTACAGAATTTATACTCCCCTGTCCCTTATCGCGTCTTTATCCCATTCCTTATAATCGTAGCGTAAGGGGTAAGAACCATCCGGCCAGTTTTCCGGTAAAAGCAGTTTTCGCAAATCCGGATGCCCGGTGAAATCGATGCCGAGCAATTCGTGCATTTCCCGTTCAATCCAATTTGCCGCTTCGAAAGTTTTAGCCAGGGAATCGATTCGTGGTGTATCCCGGGAAAGTATTACCCGCAGCGAAACGGTCAGGTTTATATCGTCAAAAGTGAAATGGTAAAGTATTTCGATATGCCGGCGGCAGTCTATCCCGGAAGCGATATTGAATCTTGCCCCCAGGTCTTTAAACACATAGGTAGAGATTTTGACTAACGCCTCCGGTTTTATCCCGACATATAACCGCCGGGGCGATTTATCGAAAAAATCAATAATATCGTCTTTAAACCGTTGTTTTAAATTGTCGAGAATTTCTTGTTTTTGCATAAATAGTACGAATAAATTTTTAAATCATTATAGAATATTGTAGGGGCGGATCCGTGTATCCGCCCGTTACGATTTATTTTATTATCATTGAATATTTTATTATTTTGTAACGGGCCGACACATAGGTCGGCCCCTACGATATTTATTTTTTCGCCGCGCCCTGTTTTACTTTTTCGATTAATTTAACTACCCCCGCGATAATCGCTTCCGGCTTAGGCGGACAGCCCGGTATATAAATATCCACGGGAATTACCTTATCGATCGGCAGCGGGCAATTATAACTATCAATAAACATACCCCGGGATAGCGAGCATTCTCCGATGGCTACGACGAAACACGGTTTGGGCGCCTGCTCGTAAACGAGCTTTACGCGTTCCATGGCTTGCCGGTTTCCCGATCCGGTGACTACCAGAATGTCCGCGTGGCGGATGCTTCCGACAAGTTGTATCCCAAAACGCTCGACATCGAAGCGCGGCGTCAGGCAGTCCAACAACTCGATGTCACAATTGTTGCAGCTGCCGGTCGATAAATGAAAAATCCAAGGAGACTTTAACAACGCTTTTGTTTTTATGTTCATATATGTACCAAAATTTATATTGTAGGGGCGGATTCGTGTATCCGCCCGCTAGGATCTATTTTATGATTATCGGATATTTTGTAACGGGTCGATACATGGATCGACCCCTACAATCAAAATATTACAATCCCATCATCGCTAACGCCACCGCGATTATCGCGATAGCCGTCACCGGCCCCCAGAAGAATCTCAGCGCCTGATCGATCCGCACACGGGGGTTGGTATTGCGGATGACGGTTATCAGGACGACGACGGCAAGATATTTTAAAAAACCTAACGCAATTCCCGCGGCGCTTTGTGTTTGCCAGCCGCCCATAAACATCAATACCAGAAAAAACGGCAGTATAAAAAAAAGGATACTTTTGGTTAATTTAAAAGCGGCTAAGGTTTTTCCTGAGCATTCGATTAGCGGGCCGCCGATGATCTCCGTTTCCGCTTCCGCGATATCGAAAGGCGCCAGTCCCAGTTTTGCCTGGACGCATAGCAGGGCTGCCAAAAATGCCAACAGCCCCGAAATGCCGGATATAAACATCCCGTGGTGCCGTATCGTTAATATCTCCCCCAGTTTCAGGGAATAGCCGCTTTTTATTATCGGCACAAATATCGCCAGTATAAAGGGAAGTTCATAACCTAAAATAAGTTTCATTTCCCGCGATGAGCCTAAACTTGCCAGGGGATTCCCTGAGGCAAATCCGGTAACGATAATAGCGAGCGACGGTATCGTCAAAAGATATAGCGTAACGATTAAATCGCCCAAAAACGTTTGCTGAGGGTTAATAGTGTTTATCCAGAGAATAGTTGCCGTCACCATGACGCTCGCCAGGCCGATCAGCGGCGCGCCCAGAAATATCGCGCGCGAAGCACTTTCGGGGATAAGAGTTTCTTTACCCAGAAGTTTCACGATATCGGTCAGCGGCTGCAGTAACGGCGGCCCGACGCGGTATTGCAGCCGCGCCGTAACCTTGCGGTCAACCCAGCTGGCGAATAGTCCAATTCCCGCGCTTAATATAAAACCATAAATGAATAAATATATTAGGTAAACCATAAGAACCTACTCGGCTTCGGTAACCGTTAATCGGTTGCGTAGCTCGTTACGGTTATCGTCTATCGTGTTTTGCCGATAGCCGAATAACGATTAACGATTCGAGTTACGCAACCCTTTAACGCTTTACGCTTTATCTCTATCCCAGTGTATCGAATGAACGATCAAGTTATCGCCCGCTAAAAATGTATTTTTATCCAACTCGCTATCGGCCTTAACTAGTTTTACCGCGCTATAGGGACAAGTCTTTATGCACAGCGGTTCGTCTTTTTCATTTCTCCGGTCAAGACAAAAGTCGCAGGCGTGGATTAAAAACGGGACACTCTCCGGATAAATCGTGCCGTAGGGGCAGGCGTGCGAACATGATTTACAGCTGACGCAGCGCATATTATGGCGAATCAGTAATTTGTTTTTATCTTTTTGCTGTTCAAGAGCTTCCCGGGGGCACGCCGCGACGCAGTGCGGTTCTTCGCAGCGGCGGCAAACCAGAAAATACGTTGCCAGCTCTCTGATAGAAGTAATGCCGTTATTGCCCTGGTTTTGACGGTGATATAAATAACTGCATTTTATCACGCATTCTTTACAGAGGCTGCCGGAACAGATATCGAGATCGACATAGAGCCGCACGTCGTTTCCTTTCTGCGGGGTTACGTTGGTTTTTCCTTCGTGTATTTGCTGCGCGCTATTATCCATAATTTTTTGCTCCGCAAAAAATTATCCGCATCCCCTTAGGGATGAGGAGAGACATTAAAATTGTTATTGAACTTTTTTTCAGTTTTCGTTTTCTGCAAATCCGCTCGTAGGCGGATTTATTTCTAAAATGATTATGCGGTTTACCGCATAATCATTTTAGTCCCAGAGCTCATGAAAATTCTTTATCTGGTTATAGGTAAACACCGGTCCGTCTTTGCAGCAATAGTATGTTCCCAGGCGGCAGTGGCCGCATTTGCCGATGCCGCAGGACATATTTTTTTCCATCGAAAGATAAAGATTATCTTCCTTAAAACCGAGCCCCAGTAATTTCAGGGTTACAAATTTCATCATGATCGGCGGCCCGCAAACAATAGCTATGCCGCCTGGGCAATCCATTTCCAAATTTTCTAAAATTGTCGTAACCAGGCCGACATTGCCCTGCCATCCTTCTTCGCTTTTATCGACCGTAATTTTAAAATCCAGCGCGTGCTGTTTCGGCCATTCGCTGATCTCATTCTTATATACCAGTTCTCTGGGATTTTTACAGCCGCCGCGAAAAATAAGATTTTTCAATTCGCCGCGCATTTCAAAAAGAGTATACATCAGGCTTCGGATCGGGGCAAAACCGCAGCCGCCGCCTACGACCAGGACTTCCCGGTTTTTGAATTTATCGGTAGGATAACCGTTGCCCAGGGGGCCGCGCACTCCGATAATATCGCCGGGTTTCAGCAAGTGGATTTTCGATGTTACCTTACCGACTTTCATCACCGTCACTTCCATGATTTCTTTTACCGACGGCCGCGAGGACGGCGTAAAAAACGCTTCTCCGGACCCGGGAATAGTAATCGCGACAAATTGGCCGGTGCGAAATTCCATTAGTTCCTTAGGCCGGAAACGAATGGTTATAATCGTAGGCGTTTCCGGGATAACTTCAAGCACCTGCGCTTCGATCGGCCGATAAGGATTCTCTTCTTTGCTGGGCATCAGCGTTACTCCATCAAAACATTTTAAATTTAAGAATAAAAAAAGGTAATCAGAAACCAAAACTTTTGTCCACAGATTTCACTGATTTTCACAGAAACTATGGATCAAGGTAATGTTAAAAAGCGAAATTAAAAAATTAATCTGTAAAATCTGGGCAATCTGTGGACAGGGTTTATTGCTTTAACGTTATACTGTTAAATCCACCAGTTTCCTTAATATTCTACGTATATCTATTTTCGCCGGGCAGGCCGAAATACAGCGGCCGCAGCCGGTGCAGGCGTAAACGCCGGCAACCTTGGGAAAATAATCAAACTTTTTCTCAAACCGGTTGCGCAGCCGCATCCATAACTTTTTACGCGGGTTAGCGCCGCCGGCGACCCGGGCAAAGTCCTTTATCAGGCATGAATCCCAGATGCGTAAACGATCCATATTCTTTTCGTCTTTCTGGTCGTAAAGCAAAAAACAGTGGCAAGTCGGGCAAATCGTATTGCAGGCGCCGCATTCGACGCAGGTCTTCGCTTCATCCTGCCATAACGAAGCGTCATAGTTTTTATCGATGATTTGTTTATACCGCGTTTGATCGGGTATGCTGTTTTCTTCGATATTTTTTTCCACTTGTTTTATCATATTGCTTCTCAAGGTTTCTTTTTCTTTTAACAAGCTATCGCCGGCTTGGGATACCAGCGCGGAAAATTTATCCACGACGCCCTGTCCTTTCGTTGAACCGATTTCTAAAATAAAACCACCGGCAATCGGAGAAAGATTTAAATCATAATCTTCCTGGGGGTACGGTTTTATGCCTAACGCTAGACAGAAGCAGGTATCGATGGCGCAGGTGCAATCGCAGGATAATATCAGATTATCGCGCCGCGCTTTAAGATAAAACGGGTCGGGATAATCATGGTTGCGGAAAACATGGTCTTGAACTTTGAAGCCTTTTAAATCGCAGGCTTTTACGCCGACGATGCAAAAAGGTTTTTTCCCATCCTCGGGCATTTCCGGACGAAAATCGCGCGCGATGGTTTCCCGGGCGCGGGAAAAAAATGCCTTCATCGGTTCGAACGGCCGGACTTCGCCCAGGGTTATATTTTTATCTAAACTGCGATAAGGCTGGTAATAACGCTGGCGGCCTTTTTTTACGGGGGCATAAACTAAAAAATCGTCCCCCAGTTTATCGAGCATTTTGTATAAATTATTCGTAGCTATATATAGCACGATTTTCCTGTTTATACCCCGTCAGGTTGCGCGGAGGCGGTTAATTGTCCGACGACTCCGGTTTTGATCACCGCGTTGGCAAAATAAATCGTATTTTCCAATTCCAATACCAGGTTTACGTTATTGATTACGACATTCTCGGGGCCATGCAAACGCATGGGCGCGAAATTTAATATTCCCTTTACACCGGCTTGGATCATGGTATCGGCAATTTGCTGGGCGGCAAAGTCGGGAACCGCGATGACCCCGATTTTAATCTGGTTCTGGCGGATGAAATTTTCCATTTCGGCGATGGGAAAAACCGGTATTTCTCCGGCCGCGTTTTGCTTTACGGTATTGATGTCAAATCCCGCGATAATTTTAATACTTTCTTTTTCGAAACCTTTATAATTCAGCAGAGCGGTTCCGATATTACCGATGCCGGCTACAACGACTTTATGGATTTCATCTTTTCCTAATAGCCTATTTAGATTATTGATAAGGTCGTCGATTTGATAGCCGCCCTTGCGGGTTCCGGAAATGCCGAATTGAGAAAAGTCTTTACGTACCTGTGTCGCGGTAACCCCCACGGCATCGGCTAAATTATCGGAAAAGATTTTAACAAATCCCAAAGATTTAAGCCGGTATAGAGCATTTTTGTACCGCGATAGGCGAATTACACAATTTTTGTTGGTTTTCATTGTGGGTATTATATGTTCTTTTTTTCACAACATTGGATAAAGTATACTACATGATTATGCGTAGTCAAGCATTTTTTGTGATTTTTATCACATCGAAACTAGTATTTCCTGTGCTTTTTTGAAAACTTCCTGGGGGGTAATCGCGCTCAGGCAGAGAAATTCTTTTACGCAGTTGTGGGCGAGGCAATTCCGGCAGCCGACATCTTTATGGAGATAAAACGACCGTATGCCGACTGGTTTCCAGCGGGTCGGCGAAATCCCCGGGTTCTTACGGCTGAAAATAGCGATTACCGGAGTTTCCATCGCCGCGGCGATATGCGCCGGGCCTGAGTCGTTAGAAATTAAAAGAGCGCCGCGTTTCATCAGGGCGCCGGTTTCCGCCAGGCTTAAGCGGCCGCGCAAGTCAATCACGCCACACTCGCTTACTAAACGTTCAGCCAAATTTTTATCTTCCGCCGCGCTGATAACCGCTATTTTGTATTTAGTATCTTTTTGTAACAATCTGATTAATTGTAAAAAATAGTTTTGCGGCCAACGTCGCGAGGGACAAGAAGCGCAAGGATGGATGATGATTATTTTTTCTTGAGGCGCGACGCCTTTTTCTTCCAGTACGGCATTTACCTTATTAATTGAATCTTCCCTGATGGGGAAAAAAATATTTTTGTCTTTGATGGGTATGTTTAAGGCCCGTAATAAATCCAGCGTGTATTCGATTTCGTGTTTTACCCCTTCCTGTTTTAGGTGAGGGATTTTTTTTGTAAGGAGCCAGCCGTTTTTTTTATCCCAACCGATCCGCTGAGGTATGCCGGCCAGGAAGGAGATGATATGAACGCGGTTGGTAGGATGCAGGATGATCACCCAATCGAATTTCTTTTTGCGTAAATAAAACGAGAATAAAAAGGAATGGAATAAACTATTTTGTTTTTTATCTTTGTCGTAGAGCACTACTTCATTTAAATCGGGATTAGCCTCAAAGATATCTTTAGCATAAGGCCGGCACATAAATGCGACATACGCTTTTGGATAGGCCAGGCGTATATTTTTGATAACCGGCGTGGAAAGAATCGCGTCGCCGATCCGGTCGGTGCGGACGATCAGGATACGTTTGGGGTCTTTTTTTGGGTTTATTTTAAAATTATCATTTAGCATTGGACATTTATCATTTTTTAAAAATTTAAAATGTGTAATGGTCAATGAACAATTTAAAATGAAATTACATTAAAATGTTTTCCACGGCGGTGGCAACAAGTTCGGCGTCTATTTTCATGCAGACATTATTATAACCGCAGGACATCATATCGCACGGCGCGATGGGGCAATCGCGATTGGTCAAAACTACCGATTTATCTGAGCTGGGACGGCTTCGTTCCGGCGGGGTCGGGCCAAATAACGCTACGCAGGACGTGCCCAGGTAAGACGCCAGGTGCAAAATGCCGGAGTCAACCCCTACCAGGGCCATTGCGTATCGCGAAATGAGATGGGGTAATTCCCACATCTGCGTTTTACCTACTAAATCGATAACGTTACCTATCGAAAGAATATCTTTATAGAAATCCCGCTCGCTATTTTTCCCTAATATGACAAGGGGATATTTTTTATTCATCCGGCTGACCAGCGCTTTTATCGATTCGTAAGGATATTGTTTTAACGACGAAAGCGATGTGCCGGCGATAAAGATTGCTTGCGGTAATTTTAATGCGTCGAGCCTGCTCTCTTCTTCTTTTGTAAGGATGAATTTACCAGGCAAAGAGCTTTGCCGGCCGGGGACACATTCCTGGGCAAGTTTTAAATATTTATCTTTCAGGTGCATATTTTTCGGGTACTTATTACGCCGGAAAGGCGTCCGGTTTTTACAATTGATCAGCGCCGGAATCGCCGTATTCTTAAAATCGACGGCGACCTCATATTTTCCCCATAATGACAGGACAAATTTAATTTTTTTTCCGATGCCGGCGCGCTTATCGAATAGAATTGTTTTGTCTACATGGCTATGGCGGGAAAGCATATCCTTTGTCGCCTGGGACGCAATCGCCGTTATTTTATCACCGGGGCAATTCACCTTAATAAAATCGAGCGCCGGCAGCGCCATAAACACATCGCCGAGGTTAGTGGGAAAATTGATCAAAATTCTTTTATCCATAAATTCGGCCTAAATAACATTTCGGCGCGTGGCCGAATTTATCCGTGATAATCAGTGTTAATCAGTGGCTGAAACACTTTTATTGTTGCGGTGATTTTTTCGCCGCCAATATTTTTTTTGTTTCCGCCAGCACTTCCTCCACCGTAATTTTTTTCATGCATAGGTTATCCGCGCAATTTGTTTTATAGCACGGGATTTTGCAGCCAACGCTCGAGTTTATTATTTTTACCGCTTGGCCCCGGGGGCCGGTTAATTCTTTCGCAGTAGGCCCGAATAAGACAAGGGTATTAATACCCATGGCAGCAGCTAAATGGGCCGGTCCGGAATCATTAGAGATAAAAATGTCGCAGCCGCTGATTATAGCGGCTAAGTCTCTTAAAGTTGTCTTACCGCATAAATCATAGGGTTTCATGCGTATACCGGACTTGACTTCCTCGATGAGTTTGCGTTCTTTTTCCTCGCCGATGAGGACAATCCCGCAATTTGTTTCCTTCACAAGAGTATCGGCTAATTTTGAAAAGTTTTCCGCCGGCCAGCGTTTTAAATCCCAATTGGCTGAAGGGTTGAGCCCTACGATAAAAGCATTGCGCTTACGCGTTTCGCCAAAAAAATCAGCGTATTTTTTTTGCTCGTCGGCAGTGATAAAAACTTCGCCGGATTTATCCGTTACAGGTATGCCGTATTTTTCAAAAAGGCCAAGGTAGTAATCTTGCCGGTGAATATTTTCTGCCGGCGGATCGATCCGGTTGGTCAGCAGCAAGAAGTTTTTGCTCCGGTTGTAGCCGACGCGCGTTTTTATCTCGGCGAGAAAACAAAGAAAAGCACGGGTCCATGAGCGATGGATTAAAAATACGGTATCGAATTTCTTTTTCTTAAGGGTAAGGATTAATTTTATCTTAGCGAACAGACTCCGGCCGTTATCTCGCTCGTCAAAAGTAATTATATCATCGATAAAGGGGTTATTCTGGAAAACTTCCCGCGTGCGTTCCGGAGTCATCACCGCTGCATAAGAATCCGGATATTTATTTTTAAGCGCGCGAAACGCCGGGGTGGCCATAACGCAATCCCCCAGCCAATTGGGCGTGACGACTAATATTCTGTTCATTTTTATTTAGGGTAACTGGGCTGCCTCAGGGTGAAGCTCCAAGGGAGCGGAACCCTGAATAACAAGAGGCCAGCGCCGTTAGGCGGTGGAGCTTCACCAACCGATTTTTTTTAACCGCTGCCATATTGCTTTATTTTGCGCCGGCACGGCTTTTACAAAAAAAGCGTTAAGCCGCTCCAAAGAATTGAGTTTTTCCTTGGCCGGCAGAGCCATATAATTCTTTAAATCATCAAGATTATAATAATCATCTGCGTTTTTTTCTTTCTTTTTCGCTTTCATTCTTTAGCTCCCGTATTTTCATTAAAGCTTTAATGTCAATCTTGTCTCTTTCCCGGCCGGCTTTTTTCTTTAAAACAATTAAATCATTTATTGAGATAAGCGGTATTTTTATCTTGTCGGCGCAGACTTCTTGCCGCCGCTTATAGGCTTGATCGAAGTCAATATATTTAACTACCATAATATCAATGTGTTCTATCGGATCGGCGGGATTGTAAAGCGAAAATACCTTCATGTGTTTTTCTTTTACCCACTTTTGCCTTTTGGCGACATCGGCTAATTCTTCAATTTTAACAGGCACCCCGGGCTTTAAGCCCAAGGCTTTTGCCATTGTTATGAATTTATTCAGGTTGGTTTTATTAAAAAAAAGTATAATATCTAAATCGCCGGTTGCTCGATAAAATCCATGAAGGTTTACCGCAACCCCGCCGATAACGAGATATTTAATTTTTTTATTTGCCAATTCTCTGAATATCCGCTCAAAAATCATATTTATATTTTACCACGAATGACACCGTGTTTCACGAAGAAAAATTGAACCTAAAAGTGTAGGGAAAAATTGGGCGCAGATTTGTTGGATCGGCGAAGGTAAAACTAAAAAATTTCACCACCCGCTCGCCTTGCTCGCTCGAGAACACCGAGCGCACAGAGAAAATACTTTTATTCAGCCACCGACTGTTATGGATAAAACTGGTTCTAAAAGATAATATAGTCCACAGATTTCTCAGATTACTCTGATTAAAAGAATAAGACGATTAAAAAATAAAAAATTTGATGTTCATGTTTTAAAATATTCTAAATAAATTTTTTTCTTATAATCTGTAAAATCTGAGCAATCTGTGGACAAAAGTAGTTTGATTTATTTCTGTTGTGATTTTTGGTCTGTAGCCTGCGGTCTGACGCCTGAAGTCTACTAGTAGGGTTTTTTTGGTTTCTTAAAAAAATTATAAATCCCGCTCAGCTTTACCCATAAACTGACACCCCGGTCGTCATTGGTTATTTTAATCCTCCGGAGGGCAAAGCGGTCGATATTTTCCGAGAATCCGCGGTTGGTGGTACAGGCGCATAGGTAATCGGCGCTCCTCACTTCCTTCAGCGTATGTTCGTTAAAACCGCCCACAGGATAGGAGATAGTTTCAACAGGCGTTTTGAATAGTTCCTCCAGGCTTTTTTTGGAATCGAAAATTTCCCGGCGCAGGATAGTGCTGTTTAAATCAGGTAAATACGCGTGCGTCAGGGTATGGGAGCCGACGGTTACTTTCGTATTTTTCAGGAGCCAATTAATGTTGTTTTTGGTTAAGTAATTGGGAGAGCCGATTTCGTCGACCACTACAAATATTGTAGCGGGATAATCGAATTTTTTTAAAATCTCTATGGCTTTTAGGTTATCGCGGTAACCGTCGTCGAAGGTTATAATCGCGATATTTTTCGGTATCGGTTTTTTGTCTTTGAGCATCCGGCAGTAATCGTCGAGGGGTATAACTTTGTAATTTTTATCTTTCAGGAACTTCATTTGTTTATAAAATACCTGCGGTTTTACCGCGGCGTAATTGGTTACCATATTTTCATCCAGCGAATGATACATTAATATGGGAGGAGCATATGTCGAGTGCAGGTGAAAATAAAAATAACCAAACCAGACGACGAAAAGTATTAACGCTGATTTTATAAAGTTTTTTATAATTTTTTTCATAATGAAACTTCACCGAGCTCAAGCCCAGGGGGCGTAGAGCGAGGTGGTAGTTGAATTACCCAGCACTAGCGAAGTGGTTCGAGAATCTCCTTATATACATTTTCCGCGCCGCGCGCCATTGCTTCAAGGGAAAACTTAAACGCGTCTTGATATCCCTGACGGGTCAGACCTTCGCGTAAATCTCTGTTCGCGATGAGTTCCTCTACCGCGTTTTTTAACGCGGGGGCCGTATATTCGTAAAACAGGAGGCCGTTTACCCGGTTTTTAATTATTTCCGCTATTCCGCCGACGTTAAATCCCACCACCGGGACTTTTTTAAAAAATGCTTCGACCACGGCATAGCCAAAGCCCTCTTTCCGGGAAGGCATTATCAATACATCAATTATATCTAAAAAATCGCCGGCGTCCAAGCAATAAAATGTTACAAAATCACGGCAATTTATTTTTTCGATAAATTTTTTCAGATTTTTTTCCAGCCGGCCCCTGCCGGCGACGATGAGATGGATATTAGGGTGTTCTACGGATAATTCTTTTATCGCGTCGAGCGCGAGGAAATGCCCTTTTTCTTCGGAAATACGCCCCAGGATTCCGATGAGAAAATCGTTATCGCTGAACCCATAATCGGCCTTACGTTTATTTTTTACCGAGAAGTATTTTTCGTCGACGCCGTTGTAAACAACGCGTATGTTTTCCGGGTCGAATTTCAAATCATTAACCAGATAGTTTTTTACCGCTTTGCTTACGGCGATCGAACGATTCCCGGCTAATTTAAACAATTTTCGCGTCAGGCCGGGCTTAAAAAATCCATGGAACGCGCTTACGTAAGGAGTTTTATATATTTTGAAAATAAGCCAGGCGAGAAATTGCGTAACCCTGGTATTGGCGTGAACAATCTGAATTTTTTCTTGCTTCAGGAATCCCGCCAGGTAAAAAAATGATAAAAATACTTTAGGGCTTAAGATTGCTTTGGTTTTTATCGGGATGAATTTATAACCGATGCCGTTTTTAGCTAATTCATCTAGCCATTCGCCCTTGTCGCTGCCGATCCAGACGGTATGCCCCAGAGATTTAAGTCCGCGCGCTAAATTAATTACATAGCGCGAGATTCCCCCCGTATTCAGATGAGTGGTCAGGATAAGAATGTTCATTAGTTCTTCATAAATAAGGCTATCGGGATATCGGGGTATCAGGATTTGGATATTAGGGGACTGGGATATTAGGTATTTCCTAATACCCTAATCGCCTAATTCCCAAATCCTAATTTCCCGATTTACCAATCCCCTTCTTTTAGAGCTTAGTCAGACATATTCGCCAATATTTCTTTCAGAATATGAAAAACTTCAGAGGGTGTTATGTGTTCCATGCAGGCGTTGTGCTCTTTTTGTTGCCGACATTCGGGTTGATAGCAAAATAAACACGGCGTATCTTTTTTAAAACATACGCGTAGATTGTCGGATTGAATGGTGTGGCGTCGGGGATCCGTAGGGCCAAAAAGGGCAATCACCGGAATATTTAAAGCGCAGGCCAGGTGCAGAGTTGCCGTATCCGGGGTAATAAACGCTTTTAATTTTTTTATTACTCCCGGGAGTTCCGATAGCGATATTTTACCGCACAGGTTTATGACTCTGTTCGATATGTTCGCTTCGATGTTTTCGGCAGTTTTTTCTGTTGTCTTGTCGCCGATCAGGACAATTTTAAACAAGGGGAAATTTTTTTCTGCCATATCGATAAAATGGGTAATGTTGTCTACCGGCCAATTTTTCGATTCCCAGCGCGAAGAGGCGCATACGGCAATGCCGATGTAGCTGCCGTCGGGTAATAATGGTTTTGTTTCTTGTTTTTGTTCCCAGAAGACAAGTTTTTTTTGTTTTAGCGTAATGCCTAATAATTTTAATATTTTTTCCTGTGAGTTTAAGGGGTTATCTTTAGTATCGTAAGGTACTTTTTTTGTAAGCAGCCCTCCCCAGCGCAGCTTGAAACCGAAGGAAAAAGACGGTAAGCTTAAAAAAGAAATAAGATGAGAGGCGCGGCTATTCTGTAGATCAATGATGTAATCAAAAGATCTACGGCGTAAATTTTTGGATAATTCCAGGATATTCTTGAGTTTTTTATAATCGTCGCCGACGGTGATTATTTCATCGACATAGGGGCAGCCGTAAAAGAAGGGAGAATATTTCTTTGAAGTCAGGAGGTTTACCTTACTGTCGGGAAAATTTTCTTTTATTGCTTTCAATGAGGGCAGAGAAAGAATAATATCTCCCAGCGACGATATCTTAACCGCGAGAATCCTTTTAAAGCTGATTGTTTTTTTATAAACATCGCGCGTTTGCTCCAGGCATTTATCCATGCTGTATAGATTTTCCGCTTTCTTTCTTCCGTTCAGGACGAGACCATTGGCGAGAGCGTCATCTTTAATAACGCTCAGGATACTATCGGTTAGCGCGTTGCTGTCTTTAGGGTCAACGAGGATACCGTCAACTTTATCTTCGATTACCTCGTTGAATCCGCCGACGCGTGTGGCGATAACCGGCACGCCGCAGGCAAATGCTTCCACAATGACCCTGCCGAAAGATTCGTCTTCGATCGATGAAGCGATAAGCATGCGGGCGTCTTTCAGGACATTTTCAACATCTTCGCGAAATCCTGAAAATTGAACATTGTATTCCAGGGAAAAACGCTTCGTAAGTGTTTTTAGGTAATTATAGTAATTCATCTTGGTTTTATCCGGGGCGCCGACGATTTTTAATATTAAATAGGGATTGGTGCGTACCAATTTTTTAAAACTTTCAATTAAGTACTCATACCCTTTTGCCGGCGCGATGCGGCCGATGCTGACGATAGTATTGTTGTTGAGGCGGTGCCGGTAATCGGTAAATTTAAATTTATTCAAATCCACCCAGCGGTTGATAATAACTATTTTTTCCTGCGCTACGCCGAAATTTTCCTTCATGTGGCGGGCGACAATTTTAGAGGGGCAGATTACAAATTTTCCCCAAGCCATCGGTTCGCTCCAGAACCGATTACTGTAAACTCCGTGCGCGGTGGTAATAAAGGAAGCGTTGGTCGCGCGCGAGGCGAAAAATCCTATCCAGGCGGGGACGCGGGAGCGGGCGTGAAGTATATCGATATTTTCTTTTTCGATTATTTTTCTTAAAGGATTTATTAAAAGCAGCGAAAACGGCGATTTTTTATATATCCCGAGGCAGTAATGGTTTACTTTTTCCTTTTGTATTTCTTTTGCCAGCGTTCCGCCGCCGGAAATGACAATATTCTCGATATCGCTGCCCTTGAAGTAGCGTACCAGGTCTACGACTCCCCTCTCTACTCCGCCTACGTTCAGGAATGGGATGGCCTGTAAGACACGCATTTAGTTATGTCCTCTTTGATGATTTTGAATGTCGGTAAAGGTTATGGTAACGATGCCAGTATGGGTTATGGCTACGGTTAAGGCTGCAAATTCGTATTAGCCTTAACCATTACCTTTACCTAAACGGGCTTCGTAACCTTAGCCTTAACCTAGCAGTATTACAATATCTTTTTAATCGCCGCCTTAACCGCTTCCCGGTTGTCTTCAAAGATAGTCGAGGTTTTCAATTTTATGCCCCTGATACTATAAGGGTGATATAAAAAGTCCACGTCTTTTTCTATTGATTGCAAAAAAACCTTATGCTTGTCTACATGTTTTTCCAGCAAGACGCAAACGCACGGTTTTTTTAACGATAATGTTTCGGAAATCATGGAAATACTTTCGCTGGTGACAAAAACGGCGTCGGACATTCCCACGAAACCTTCGAAAACGAAATCGTAATTTTCCCGGTTGGCGTAAACAATCTTTTCCACAACTCCGGAGGCGGCCAGCTCTTTGTTGATGATCGCTTCTGCCGCTTCCGGCGTGCGGCGGGAAGTGCTGGCGAGAATTTTATAGTTATTCAGTTCGGCAAATTTTTTTAATTGGCCGAGAAATATCCCCAGGTTGTCGACAAATTCTTTTCGATCGCTGCGCGGGCCACCCAGAAAAAGAGAAATTTTTTTCCCGTCGGCAATATTGAATTGCTTTTTACATTCGAGTATCTTTTCGCTGAAGTTGGCCGGATAGGACAACGCGCCTCTCACTTTGACTTCGTTATCCGACCATGTCCGGTCATGCTCCGGGATAAGGCATAGGTCGAACCGCCTTAAGGGGATATTCGAACGCAGTATCGTTATCGCTTTCGCGCCCAGGCTGGAAGCGATTATCCTATTGACCGGCGAAACGAAGCTGCCGGTACTTATCACGACATCGGCGTAAGTGCGTTCTAATTGTTCAAATGTGTTTTGAGTCAAAAGGTATTTAAGGCAGCGGCCGCAGCCGAGGCAGCCCCGGGAAGAAAGAAGCGCGCATATTTCGCAAAGATTTCTGGTTAGTTTATTCTTATACTTCACTTCGATGATTTTGCTGCGCATGGCCAAACCTTCTTCTTTCAGGAATGACAGCAACGCCTGCGATTGCTTAAGGTGGCCTAGTTTGCCGTCGCTTAAAATAAGAATATCACGGTCGTTCTTATATTTGAAGCGTTTATGCTGCCAGAGGTAATTTGCCGGGTACTGCGTTAAATGGTCTTCATACATTTTGTTGATTTCCCGCAGCAATTCATTATCGTTTTTATTGGTCACATCCAGCGGCCCTTTCAGTTCGGAAACATGATTGAAGAATTTGGTACGGCGTGTGAATCCGACAAAAATATTTTTGTTAAATTTTCTGGCGATATGGATCGCTCCGGTAGGCATCGGCACGCTGTGGCCAAAAAAGTCTACCGGGGGGGCGTTATCCTCTGCTCCATGGTCGGCCATTAACCCGACAAGCCAGCCCTGATGCAGAAATTTTATTATATCTTTCAGGGAAAAGCATACCTGTAGTTTGTTCTGTTGCCTTAATTCATTTAAAAATTTATCAAGTTTTTCATTCTTTTGTTTTTTTACCAGGATCGCATAGGGTATTTTTTGCGCCAAGGCAAAATTAAAAAACTCCCAATTTCCGGTATGTATACCTACGATAACGCCGCCTTCTTTCCCAAGCTTATCAAGGCCTTGCAAATGCGTGTATTTTAATAATTTGGGAGCAATTAGATTCTCGACGATGATCAACCCCAAATTGGAAAAACTTTTTCTGGCGATGCGTTTTATTTCTTTATTAGTTTTATCAGGGAATGATGATTTTATATTACGGAAAGCTATGGTTCGCTTGCGCGGGTTGGCATAAATGGCCAGTCCGATTGTTTTTCCGAAAAGAAAGGAAAACCACAGCGGCATTTTCAGGAGAATTTTTTGAGCTAATTTTATAAAAGTATACATATTTTTAAAAAACGGTTAGGGCAAAGGCAATGATGCCGTTAAAACTTGGCTAGGGCAAAGGTAATGATGCCAGTATGGGTTATGGCTACGGTTAAGGCTGCAAATTCGTATTAGCCTTAACCATTACCTTTACCTAAACGGGCTTCGTAACCTTAGCCCTAGCCGGTTTTTTACCGGCATCCTAACCCTGGCCATAGCCCGGTATTTATCATACCGGCTTCGTTATCCTAGCTTTAGCCTAATCATTTTATTAAACAATTTTCTACTTCTCGTAAGAAATTTTCGCTGTCTTCGATTATCATCTCTATATCCATGACGATTACCCGTATTTTCCCCGGCGGTAAACCGGGAAGATGGTATTTATCTTTGCGGGTTATTATTATATCGTTTATTCCTTCATCTGCCAGCTCATTCTGAATTTTCTCGAATTCCTTTTCGCTTAATTCATAGTGATCGGGGTAAGTTATTTTTTTCGCCACTTTTACCCCTTCTTTGCTAAGCATCTGGAAAAAACCATCGGGGTATCCGATAGCGGTAAGCGCCGCTGTGGGGCGGCCGCTAAAATCCCCGGAGTTAACGATATTATCCCGCAAATCGCAAAATTTTTTTATTTTATACCCGGAGGTAAATATTTTTAAATGAGGGGACTTCTTTTTTGTTTCGGACTTGAATTCATTGAGGCCGGCCGCTTGCTCAGCGTGGTTAATAACAAGTATATTCGCGCGCTTTAACGAAGACAGCGGTTCGCGAAAGATTTGCGCCGGAATCAACCGGCGGGGAAGTTTTAATTCTCGCGCGCCCATCACTACAATATCGCATTGCCGGGCGAGCTTGCGGTATTGGAAACCGTCATCAAGAATAAAAACGCCGTACTTTTCCGATAATTTTCCGGCTAACGCCGCCCGGTTTTTATCCGCGTAGACTATCGCCCCACTTTGTTCGATTAATTTATTTTCATCGTCGCCGTATCCGCGGCGCAATATCGCGATTTTATAGCGCGCGGATAATTTTTGGTATAAATATAACGTGAGAGTTGTTTTACCGGTTCCTCCCCACGAAAGATTCCCGACACTGATTATTTTTTTTGTCGAATAAAAAATAGGGGTTATTTTTTTATCGTAAGCGAAATTGCGGATACCGACAACCGCGCCGTAAATCCCGGATAAAAATATCAACAAAGCGCGGAATAATACCGCGGCAATGTTTTTGTCATCACCGGCGAGGAAATCCACATACCATTGTTTTAATCCAGATTTAAGCATGATATTATTAATTTAACGTTATTTTCCGTGGCGCCGGTTTGCTCACGAAACACCTTAGCGCAATTCTTTTGTAATTTTTCGCGTTCGTCTTTATCGTTGATCAATAATATTAGTTTTGATGTTAATTCTTCCGTATCTCTTACCTGAATCCCCGCTTTTTCCGCATGGACAATTTCGGCGATATCGCTGAAATTGTCCATGAACGGTCCGAAAATCGTCGGCTTTCCTAACGATATCGGTTCTAAAATATTTTGCCCGCCATGCTTTACCAGGCTGCCGCCGACAAAACAAATATCGCTCAGCGCATAAAAATAGAGTAATTCGCCGATAGTGTCGAGCAAAAATACGGTATCGTTATTAACTTCGTTTTTTTTTGCCGCGCTCAGGCGTAGGGGTTTTAACCCTTCCGCGATTATCAGTTTTTCGATTTCCGGCGTTCTTTCGATGTGACGCGGCGCGATAATCAGCTTAATATCGCTGCGCTTCTTCCGGATTTCCTTGTACGCTCGCAGTGCGTATTCTTCTTCCGGACAATGGGTGCTGGCTGCAATTAAAACGATATTCCCCGGCGGAGCGATAATCCCGGAATATTTTACTTTAACTTTGGTCAGCGTATTGTTATCGAGATTTATATTATCGAACTTCATGTTACCGGTAATTTTTATCTTACTTTCGGGACAACCTAAGTCAATAAAGCGTTGCCGGTATTCTTCATTTTGAACCGCGACTATGGCGCATTCTTTTAACGCGTATTGCACGATAAATTTAAAACGTTTATAGCGATTGATAGCTTTATCGGAAATTCTTGCGTTAATAATCGCAATCGGTATGTTTTTCCGCGATAAGCGAAAAAACAGATTGGGCCATATTTCTGTTTCCACGGCGATGAAAATTTTTAAATTGAACGTTTTAATAACGTGCCTGATAGCAAACGAGATATCGAAAGGGAAAAAAATTATTTTCGCCCGGCCGGGATACCTTTTTTTAGCTAAGCGATTGCCGGTTAAAGTGGTGGCAGAAATTATAATCTCGTAATCGCCGTATTCTTTCAGTTGTTTCAGTAAACCGTCTAAAAGATTGACTTCGCCGACGCTTACCGCCTGAATCCAGATACATTTTTTTCCCGGCGGCGGCGCCGGTTTGGTATCGGTAAACCCCAATTTTTCCTTCAGGGCGGCGAAAGTTATTTTTTTGCGCCAGAAATAAACCGGGAGATATACGATTAGCCCGGCAAAAAAAATAATATCGTAAAAAAAGAAAACGATATTTTCGATAAAAGCTTGGGATTGATTTTTTTCGGTTATATCGGGCATTGAATAATTATAATTTTAGAACATCAATCTACGCCTGCCTTGGTGAAAACTTTCTTTGCCTCTATTTTTTCTTTGCGTACTTTGCGCCTTTGCGGGAAAGGTTTCCTTTAAGCCCGCGGATGTGCCTTGTCATAAACTTTTTTCAACGTATCCATGGTTAAATGGGTATAGATTTGCGTCGTCGCGATGCTGGAATGGCCTAATAGTTCCTGGACGCTGCGCAAATCCGCGCCGTGATTCAGCAGGTGCGTGGCGAATGAATGGCGAAAGGTATGCGGTGAAATACTCAAAGTGATTGACGTCTGGTGTATATATTTGTTAACAATATTTCGTACGCTACGGTCGGTCAGGCTTCCCAGCCGTTTGTTTACTAATAAGGAAGGATTTTTATCATTTCGGCGGTCGATATATTTTTTTAACGCTATAATTGCCGGTTCCCCCAGGGGCAAAAGCCGTTCTTTTTTTCCCTTGCCGATAACCTTTGCGATTCCGCTGATTAAGTCAACATCGTTAATTTTTAGCGATACCAGCTCCGCGACTCGCGCGCCGGTAGAATAAAGCGTTTCCAGTATCGCTTTATCTCTTAGCGTCATGATATCGTCGCCTTTGGGGGCGTTTAGAATCCGAGAGATATCTTCTTCGGTTAAAAACTTCGGCAAAGGTTTGTCGAGTTTAGGGTAAATTAAAGATACCGCCGGGTTATTTTTCATTTCCCCTTCTTTTACCATGAATTTAAAAAAACTTTTCAGGGTGGAAATTTTTCGCGATAAGGTCCGTTTATTGAATTTTTTTTCGCTCAACGAACTCAAAAACTTACGTAAAAGAAAATAATCGATATCTTTTATGTCTTTCCCGCCGGAAGATTGGAGAAAGGCATTGAATCCGCGAAGGTCGATCTCGTAGTTTATGATGGTATGGGATGAGTAATTTTTCTCGATATTGAGGTAATTGAGGAATTTGTCGGTGTAATAGGAGAAAGGTATCATTTTTTTGCTCCGCAAAAAAATCTGTTCATCCGCTTCGCCCCGATACGCCTGAATATCGCGAAAATCTCTTTCAGACATTTTCGCGAAGCTTTCGGGACTCCGCTTATGCTTCGCGGATGAAAAGGCAGCCTATTTTGCTGGGGGATACCGGCGATATCAATATCGGTTATCGATAGAATAGGGCCTTTATCCCGTTAGTACGGTTAGTGAGGCGATTTATGTTAGTTAGACGGCGATTGCGCCGGCGTGTTACTTTCGTTGTTTTTTTCCGGCGTGGTTTCGGTTGTCGTCGGCGCATTGTCTATTGCAATCGGGGTTCCGGCTGCGGCGATCGGTGGCCCGGCTGTATCGGCAGACGTTCCGGCTTCCTCGGAAGGCGGCACTTTGGCTTCTGTGGAAGCCAAAGTGGGTAGATTCCGTGACGTGTAGCGGCAGGCGGGGAATTTACTGCACCCGTAAAACGCCTGGCCTCTTTTATTCCGGCGCTCGATGAGCATGCCTTCTTTGCACAGGGGGCATGCCGTATCGGTCAAGATGCTTTCCGCGTATTTGCATTTGGGAAAAGTGGAGCAGCTTAAAAACTTCCCCCGCCGCGACCATTTTATCACCATGGGGCTGTGGCATTGCGGGCATTCTTTATCATAGTAGACGACATCTTTTTTGGCGACTAACGCTACTTCATCCACTTTAGCTTTAAAGGAAGGATAAAAATCTTCGATAATCTTTTGCCAGGTTATTTTGCCTTCCTCGACTTCGTCAAGCTTTTCTTCCATTGAGGCAGTAAAGTCTTCGTTCATAATCGTGGGAAAATGCTCAAAGATGAAATCGTTGACCTTCATGCCTAATTCTGTAGGCGTAAAGTATCCCTTTTCCCGGCGGATATAATTTCGCCGTATCAAGGTCGAGAGGGTGGGCGCGTAGGTAGAAGGCCGGCCGATTCCTTTCTCTTCCATAATTTTTACCAGGGAGGCATCGTTAAAATGCGCCGGCGGCTTAGTTATGTGTTCGATAACTTCCATCCCCTCTACTCTAACAGTCTCATCTTTGCTCATAGATGGTAATGCGATTTCATTGTCTTCCCGGTCTAAGATTTTTAAAAATCCGTCAAAGATGAGCCGGCGTCCCGACGCTTCGAATTCCGCTGATTTAGAAGATAACGATACCTTTGTATTTTCATATACCGCTTCTTTCATGAAGGAGGCAAGAGTGCGCTTCCAGATTAATTCATAAAGTTTTAGCCCATCTTCGTCTAAATATTCTTGAATGTCGCCATATTTACGCTGGATACTGGTCGGCCGGATAGCCTCATGGGCAAATTGAGCCCCCTTTTTTTCTTTATAGCGGTGTTCCTGAGCCGGCAAGTAATCATTCCCGTACTGGCTGACGATGAAATCCTTGATTTCATGTTTTGCCTTGGGGCTGATATGGAAGGAATCGGTACGCATGTAGGTAATAAGTCCGGCTTGTGTTCCCCCGATATCGATACCTTCATAGAGTTTTTGCGCGACCAACATTGTTTTCTGCGATGAAAAATGAAGGCTGTTAAAGCCGTCCTGCTGCAACAGCGACGTTATATAGGGCGAAGGCGGTTTTCGTCTGGTTTCTTTTTTTACGATATCGTTAACTCTGAAGCTTTCGGTTTTTATTTCTTCGATGCATTTTAGAGCTTCTTCCCGGGAGGCAAAAACTGCCTTATTCCCTTTATAATTCTGGAGTTCGGCTTCGAAAATATCCCCCCTTATGCTGAATTTTGCGTTTATCGAATAGGTTGTTTCCGGAATGAAAGCTTTTATTTCCCGTTCCCGGTCGACGATGAATTTTAACGCGACCGATTGGACTCTTCCCGCGGAAAGGCCCCTGACAATTTTCTTCCAGAGCAACGGCGAGAGAAAATAACCGACGATTCGATCGAGGACGCGCCGGGCAACCTGAGAATTTACCTTATTCATGTCGATTTGCGCCGGTTTCTTAAAAGCTTCACGCAGGGCGTCTTCGGTGATTTCATGAAATTCGACCCGGTAAAATGTTTTTTCTCCTTTTTCTTTGGATAGTTTTTGTTGTATGTGCCAGCCGATTGCCTCTCCTTCCCGGTCAGGGTCGGTAGCGATATAAATCGTCTTTAATTCATTCGCTTTTTTCTTCAATTGCGATATTATTTTTTCCTTACCCTTGATTACGTGATAGTCGGGGGCAAAGCCGTTTTCTACGTCAATCGAGAGTTTAGCTACGGGTAGATCGATGAGGTGGCCCATAGAAGGGATAACATCATAGTCTGGGCCTAATATCGCGTGGATAGTTTTGGCCTTAGTCGGTGATTCGACGATTACTAAATATTTACTCATTCTCTTTTCTCATGCTCCCTTAATTGTAAATGCCGCTCTAATTTAAAACAAAAAATTTTTACTACAGAAGGCACGGAGAGGAAAATATTTAAGATAAATTTTTCAAACTGAATACGACAACAAAACCGTAAAGATTTTACCACCAAGACACTAAAAATATTTTAAGATTTTATTTTTTCTTTAAAATTGTTTAAGATGATTTTCAGGAAACTTGTTGAAAACATACAACAAAACCAAAAGATTAACCACCAAGGCACCAAGAAATACTAAAATATAAATAACTATCTTTTTCTTTGTGCCTTTAGTGCCTTGGTGGTAAATTTTAGGTTTTTATCCATATTCTGTAGTTTATATTTTATTCTCTGCCGACCGGCGTTTTGATAAAACGCGACGGCGCGGCTTCTTTTATTAATCCTTTCAACTGCAGGCCCAGAATGATCTTATTTATCGTTGCCGGCGTTAGTTTAGTTTGACGCATGATCTCTTCGATATATGTCCCGCTGGAGCAAATTGTATCGAAAACTATTCTTTCATCCTTGTCGATGTTTATTGTTTGCCCGCCATCTTCCTTTTTAAAATCAATATTAAGCTCTTCGATTATATCTTCTATGGAGTCGACTAATTTTGCCCCGTCTTTTATAAGGCTATGGCCGCCCTTGCTTAACGGCGAATCGGCGTTACCGGGAAGAGCGAAAACCTCCCGGTTTTGCTCCATGGCCAGGCGCGCGGTGATGAGCGCGCCGCTTTTGGCCGCTGCCTCCACGACTAAAACTCCATGCGACAGGCCGCTGACAATGCGGTTACGCCGGGGAAAATTTTCCTTTAACGGCGGCGTACCCAGGGGGAATTCGCTGATTAAGGCTCCCTGAGAGCATATTTGTCCGGCTAAGCGGATATTCTCTCGCGGATATATATTCAGTAATCCGCTGCCTAAAACCGCGACGGTTTCACCGTTACGCAAAGCCGCTTTGTGGGCCGCGGTGTCAATCCCCCGCGCCAATCCCGAAACAACCGTAATGCCTAACGATGCTAATTTATAGGAGAATTCCTCGGCCATGGAAATCCCGTATAGCGTAGGAAGCCGCGTGCCGACGACCGCAAATAAAAATTTATTTAACGCCGCAATATTGCCTTTTACGTATAAAACAAGCGGCGGCCGGCTTATTTCTTTCAGGATGTTGGGATAATCCACGTCAAAAATATCAATAACGTTAATTTTTTCTTTTTCAATGAGCTTTAATTCTTTTTCCAGAGAACCGGAATCCCGTACCTGCAGGATTTTTTCGATATCTTTTTCATCGAGAGAGGCGATTGATTTGAATTCCGGCCCCTGGGCTTGGAGTATTTTATCGGTATCGTCAAAAAACTTTATTATGTCTTCAGTTTTTTGAGGTGCTAAATCAACGAGATTTAAAAGTATCGAACCGGTCTTAGCCATTTTTATTTTTTTCTCCGCAAAAAATAAAAATAATTTCGTTTGCGATTTTTTGCGGAGTTTTATTTTTTGTGTTTATAAAATAATGCGCTTTCCGGTAATAAGGTTTGCGGTATCTTAATAGTTGCTGTATCCGCTTCAACGGATTTGCGACATCAAGCAAGGGGCGTCTTTTTGTTTTTTTTATCCGTTCCCAGATAACCGATGCCGGAGCGGTAAGGTTAACGATTATTCCGGTATTGCGCATAATCTCGGCGTTTTCTTTATTGCAGATTACGCCGCCGCCGCAACTGATTACCAACTTGTTTTTCCGGGAAATTTTTTTGAGTAATTTATTTTCCAACTTACGGAAATAGGTTTCGCCTTTAGCCTTGAAAATATTTCTTATTGTCTGTTTTTCGTTTTTTTCGATTGTCCGGTCCATTTCGATAAACTCCCGGCGCATTTTTCGCGCAAGAAATTTACCCACGGTAGTCTTGCCCGTGCCCATGAAACCAACGAGATAGATATTGTTCATGAATTTTATATTTTGTCAAAATGCTGCCGTAGGGGCGAGGTAATAAAATTTGGTTTGCCGCAAAGCGGCAAAGCTTAATTTTATTACCTCGCCCTCTAATCTATGATTGATTTTGCAATTATTTTTTAGAGGGCCGGGCATGCCCGGCCCCTACAGGATTGTTTATTTTGTGTATTTTTTAATCAATTCCAACGCGATGATGTTGCGCTGAATCTGGTTTGTCCCTTCATAAATCTGGGTGATTTTGGCGTCGCGCATAAATTTTTCTACCGGGTAATCGCGCGTGTAGCCGTAACCGCCAAAAATCTGCACGGCATCGGTGGTAACAGACATCGCCACATCCGAAGCATACATCTTGGCCATGGCGCTGGGGGCGGAAACATCTTTGCACCCCCGGTCTACCATTCGCGCTACAGTGTAAATTAAACTGCGTGCCGTTTCGACCTTGGTGGCCATATCGGCAAGCATCCATTGTATTCCCTGGAATGAACTTATGGGTTTACCAAATTGAACACGGGTATGAGCGTATTCGACCGCCGCTTCCATTGCCCCCTGAGCAATGCCTAAAGCCTGCGCGCCGACTCCCGGCCGGGAGTGATCAAAAGTTTTCATGGTAGCGATAAAACCAGCCCCTTCTTTACCGCCTAAAAGCTGGTCTTTATGCACTTTGCAGTCGGTGAAAATCAATTCGCGGGTGGAAGAAGCGCGAATCCCCAGCTTCGCCTCTTTTTTACCAAAACTGAATCCTTCCATCCCTTTTTCTAAAATAAACGCCGAGATACCGCGCGGGCCGCGGGCTTTATCGGTTACGGCAACCACGCTGTAGGTTTGCGCGTCGCCGCCATTGGTGATGAAGCACTTGGTACCGTTTAAGATATAGTAATCACCTTCTTTGCGGGCAATAGTTTTAATGCCGGAGGCATCCGAACCGGCTTCCGGTTCGGTCAAGGCGAACGCGGCCAGCTTATGGCCGCCGGCTAAATCCGGCAGGTATTTTTTCTTTTGCGCTGCGGTTCCGCCGATTAAAATCGGCAGGGTACCTAAAAATGACGCGGCATAAGCGGTCCCGACACCGCCGTCTACGCGGCAGATTTCTTCGGTGGCGATGCATAGTTCCATAAGCCCTGAACCGGGCACACCGCCGTATTCTTCCGGGATGCACAGGCCGAATAAATCGGATTGGCCCAGGATTTTCATAATTTCGGCGGGGAATTCTTCTTTTTCGTCGTATTCGCGCGACACTGGCTTGATCTTTTCTTCAGCGATTTTTCTCACCAGGTCTCTTAGCATCTGTTGCTCTTCGGTTAAATTATAATCGACCAGAAACATTCGGTCCCTCCTTTTAATAGCGCCATAGCGTCAAAGTGTCAGAGCATCAGAGCGTCAGATCAGAGAAGAGTTTAATTTCGATGTTGCTTTGACACTGTTTTATTGTTTTGCAAAACGAAAAATAACCGCCTTTTCGTTACAATTGGGAAACGAGACGCAGTTGATGCAGTCGCTCCATATTTTATGGGGCAAATCTTTCTTGTCGACTTCCGTAAACCCCTGTTTTTTAAAGAATCCGTCTACAAAAGTAAGGGCAAATATATTTTTTAAACCGAGCTGCTTTGCTTCTTCCAGGCACTGCCGGACTAATTTTACTCCGATGCCGCGCTTTTGATAATTTTTAGCCACCGCCAACGACTTGACTTCGGCTAAATCTTCCCAGCCGATGATGTGCAGGGCGCAGCAGCCGCAGACCTTGCCTTTATCAGTATACACCCAGAAATCGCGGATATGTTCATAAATATAATTTAGCGAACGCTCCAGCAGCTTTCCCTTTTTTGCCCAAAAGGCAAGAAGGTCGTAAATTCCCTTAGCATCGTCGATTGCAGCTTTTCTCAGCATAATCAAAGAATTGTAATCCGATTTAACCCTAATGTCAACCCGAAAAACGTAAATTTTCAGAAAACAAAGGGCTGGATACATTATCCAGCCCTTATAAATATCGACGTTTGCCTGGTTGTCGTTACTTTTTCTTTGTTTCTTTCTTCGGTTTAGGCACGACTTTTTTATTCAAAGGCGTTCTAGGGAGCTTGGCGAAATAATCCTTCAACGCGTAATACGCCGTTTTTGGCAGGCGCTTGTCGATATAGAACGTGCCCCAGGACACTTCTTTTTCTTCGCTGCTTAAGGCTGCGATACCAAACCACTCCTCGTTCATATTTAAGTTATCCTTGGCGCGGACGTCGTTAAAGTATGAGCCGTTGGACCACCCCGCTTCTTTGTTATGGATGTTCCAGTCCGGCTGGTAGCCTTCGTTATGTTTCCACCATTCGTCGGTCCACTCAAAAATAGTCCCGCCCAGGCAGTTGCCGTCTTTCTGGCCGCTGAAAGTAGAGCTGTTGTAGATTTCATTCCATTGCGATAGGAGGTATTTAGCTTGCGTATCCTGGTCTTCGATATTTTTGAAAGCGTCGTAAGAGTCGCAGCCAAATTCCGAAAGAAACAGCGGTTTATCAAAAAACGATTTAACTTTCCGGAACAAGCCGGCGAAAGTTTTGCCGCGGTAAGCGATAATCCCCAGGGCGTCGATGTCCGGGCAATTTTTAGCGGCGATATTAAGGTAGTTTTCTTCGCCGTTACTCATAACCACCGGATGGATTTTGTCGATTTTTTTGATTTCCTTCACCAGTTCATTGATAAATTTATAATAAATTTCTGCTTTGGCCATTACCCTTTGCGCTTCTTCCAGATTTTCTATTTCCGGAGACGTCCAGAAGCCGATTTTTCCGGAAAAAGTATAGTTATTTTCGTTACCGAGAATCCACATCAAAAGGCCTTTTTCATCTTTCAGGGCGGCGATAATTTTGAGTATCCTTTCTTTGGTTTGTTTTTGAAATTCCGGGTCGGCATAATTAGCGCCGGGATAGCTCCAGAGGCCTAACCAGTCGCTGGCCAAGGTGTAAATGCCGTATTTATCATGCATCTCTTTGATAAACTGTTTGACTTTTTCCAGGTCGCTGTCCACGGAGTAGATCCGGACGCAGTTGATGCCTGCTTCTTTCATCAGTTTTCCGTCAACCAGCCAAGGCTTTTTTTCGTCGAGAAAAAAATCTTCGTCATATCCGGCGCCGATCGGCCGCGGGCTGTAAATCACGCCCTTCATCAAAAACGGTTTGTTTTTGACATAGAGAGTATAGCCGCCTTCTTTGGAAGTTTTGATGATTGCTTCCTCGGCGTAAGCTAGGCCGCTGATTATGCTTGTTCCTATTGTCAGAATAGCAAAAATTTGCCGGATACGTTTCATATATGACTCCTATTCGTTCTAAGATGTCAGCTTCTTTAATGTTTTTTAGGCCACTGATTGACACGGATAAAGCACAGATTTCAATAACGAAAAATGTTATATTTTTAATCCGTGTTCAATCCGTGTCCATCTGTGGCTAAAAATCTGGAAAATTTGTTGTGTTTATTTTCTTAAATCCGCCGCAGGCGGATAGGCTATAAAAATATTGCGGCATACCGCAATATTTTTATTCGTACTTAATTTCGTCTAAATAGAATACTATACCATTTCCGCCATTAACGTCGGTGTTGGTTGCCCAGCAAAAACCGCCGATTATGTAAGAAAGGTCGCGGCCGGTCAGGTCGATTTCGTATTGTTTCCATTCGGTCGTTAAGGTAATCGGCCCGATGCTGTTGCTGTCGGAGTCGATATAGTCGCCGCTGGAGATGCCGCCGATTTTGAATTCGTTGATGACTTCCCCGCCCTTATCGCCTCTTACCCAGAAGGTAAGTTTTTTCGCGCCGGTTAAATTAAAACCCGTCTTAGGAACTGTCCCCCAGTTATTGGCCGGTTGCTGCCAGAAAATTCCTGCCCAGCCGGTTCCCGACTTATTTTCATATTCGACGCGGATACAGGTTTGGCCGCTAAAGGGAAGGTTTTTCCATTTAGGGTCGAACTTTAAGTCTTTGGCCGCCGTCGCCGGCATCCAGCCGCTGGGGATATAGTGGTTGTCCAGCGAACCGGCGTCGGAATAGACATAAAACGGGAAATTTATCTTCTTTTCCGTTTTCTTTAAATCTTTTTCATAAACGTAACCGATATTGTCGAGGTAAATGGTTTGTTCTCCGCCGGCCTGGTCGGCATTAAAAACGAGACACAATCCGCCGTTTACGTAAGAAAGGTCTTCTCCCGCCAGGTTAAGGGAAAACTCCTGCCACTCTTTGGTTAATTTATAGGGGCCGTTTTCTACGCTCAGGGAGTCAGCGTAAGGAAGCGGTTCGTTGGTCGTCTGGTTTTTAGTAATGCCCCCGATTTTGGCGATAGTAATGACTTCGCCGCCGTTTTTCCCGCGCGCCTTAAATGTAAGTTTATTAAAACCGCTTAAGTCATAACCGGTATTTTTTGTTCCCCAGTTATTTTGGGCCGATTGCCAGTAGATACCCGCCCAGCCCTGTCCGGCTGATTTTTTTGCGCTATAAACAATCTTAAGACAGGTAGCGCCGCTGGCCGGATTATCGGTGGACTGATCGCTAAATTGTAAATCGTTGACATCGCCCATCCAACCGCTGGGGATAAAATGATTTCCCGTAGCGCTTTTTTCGGTGAAAATATCAAACTTTTCGCCGGTTACTTTTTTCGCTTTTTTCTCCGGCAGCGCGGGGGGGGTAACGGGAGCCGCCGCGGGAGCGGCTTCTGCCGCTATATTTCCTGTTTGCGTGGTTGTGTTTACGGCTTGCGCGAAAGCCACAAAGCTGAATAGCCCCAATCCTAAAAGTGTTAACCCAAGAATCTTATGCATTGTTTCCGACCTCCTTCTTTTTAAGGATATCCAGGTATTGGGTAATTAGGATTTGGTGATTAGCCTATTGGGATATTAGGCGATATCCCCAATTTCCTAATCTCCAAATCTCCAAATCCTGATACCCTGATGTCCTAATATCCCTCGTTTTTACTTTTTGCCCATAACTCCTGATACGTAAAGTACGCTTTTTTAAGCTCGCGTAAATAGGGCGAGTTTTTGCCGTTTCCCTGGCCGCAGATACCCAGCCACTCCTCATGCATATAGCCGTCCAGAAACGGCCCGGACCATAATCCTTTTTTATCATGATAAAACGGTTCGTAGGCTTTCCACCATTCGTCGAGCCATTCAAAGGCGTATCCGCCGACGGCATTACCCGCGCCAAAGCCGCAGGAGTTATTTTTTATGTCCTGCCAGGCGTTACGATGGTATTGGGCCTGGAACCCTTCCGCTTCCGGCAGGGTATAATTCTTTGCGTAAGAAGCCGCGCCGTACTCGGTGATCATCGCCGGCCGGTCAGCAGCGCGCTTCACCTCTTCCCAGAAGTCAAGAAAACCATATTTCCCCCGGTAGGAATTTGCTCCGTAGACGTCGACGTCGGGGCAGTTTGCGCCAAAGATATCCAAATCGAGCGTATCGCCGCCGGCGATACCAACGGGACGCTTTTGGGGGTCGAGCGATTTTATCAGCTTTGTCGCCTCGTTGACAAACTTAAAAAAGCTTTCCGGTTTTTTATTGGCGTTACAGCCATAACCATAAACATTTTCGTTGCCTAAAAGCCACATTAAAATAAAAGGTTCGTTTTTAAACTCCTCGACCATTGCTTTGACGCATTCCAGCATTTTCGCTTTTTGGACGGGATCGTCGTAGTCGGTTCCCTGTTCCCAGCTGGCGCCGCTGCCGATGGCATATTTGCCCAGAAAATCGCCCATTGCCGTATATATCCCGTAATTTTCGTAAAGTTTCCGCAGGAGTTCTTTATTATTCAGCAATGAAGGATTATCCTTAAACGGTTTCTGATAAAGGCGGATGCAATTGACGCCCATTTCTTTCATCAATTGGAAATCGCCCGTGATTTTTTCATCGGGGTCACGGGTATTATTACCGTTAGTATCGACCCAGGTTTCAAACGGTGAATCGATAATATCGTTTTTATTCACATCCTGTGTAGTCCAATTATCCAACGTCCCTTTGTCCGGAGATTCGCCGACTCGGGTAGGGTCGTAAGTTATGCCGTGGATCATAAACGGTTTTTCATCGACCAGCATTTGCCAGTCGCCGCTTTCGTATTTGACGAATTTTACCTTTCCTTCGCCGCGCGTTTGTACAATTTTACCTAAAGCGCGCGGTTGGGGATTCGAATCCTGGGGAGTAGTTTTGACGAATTTTCCCGGAGTTACGATAAATACATCATTGGTAATATCGGCGTCAAAATCGTTAATGATCTGCAGGGAAGCGCCGTCTAATTTAAACCCTAACTCAGGATTCTCTTTTAAAAGATATTTGATGCGGTAAATCGCGCTTTTGCCGGGATACCAGGGAGTATGCCAGCAGGTCCAGGCGATGGTTTTGGGAAAGTGCACCAGCAACGCGTAGTAAGCTTTTATCGCCTGCTTTACCAAGCCGCTGCGCTCCAGTATTTCCGCCATATAAAACAAGCGCACGTTATCCGGCTCCGGCGCGATGCTCCACTTATAAAACGCCGCGTTCATATCGCGGCTATCGAAAATTTTCCAGTGGTCGTATTTGGCGAGTTCTTTTCTTATCCGGGTAAATTCCGGGTCTTGCCGAACCGAAGCGGTATTGGGGTAAATGCCTTCGCCAACCGCTTTAGCCAGGCCGACTGTGTCTTTAATCGTGTACTTATAATCTTTCGTGCCGCTTCCGGTAAACTCGCCGTATTTTGCGTAATCTATGGGGAATTCCGTTCCTTCGTCGGATAGCGTGACTGAAGAAATTTTAGTTGAGCCGTAATCGGAGTCATCATCGACTTCACCGGTATGTATTTGGTTTATTATTTTTTTTGCTACTTCTTTTATTGACCACTCCCATCCTTTCGGGTCGAAGACTTTAGCGAAAGGGTATTTATCGATAACCGTATTTAATACTTTTTCCGCTTCCTCGTTTTTCCCAAGGTCGCGTAATGCCTCGCCTTTGATAAAGTAACACGCCGCGACATCGTTCATCGTAGTGAATTTTTTCCGTTCGCCGATCGGTGGGAAACTTTTTACCGTTGCTGCCATCGTATCGGCGTCGACGCCGAATTTAGCGATACATTCGTCGGTGACCTTTAAACGCTCTTCGGGTTTGGCTGCCCAGGCTTTACCGACATATTCTTCGGTCGGAGAAATTGCCGCCGTGACGTTGCCCGTTGGAGCGATTGCGGTGGAATTAGCCTGGGCGAAACATACCCCAAGCCAGAGGCTGCATAAGGCTACTAAAAATATTAAACACTTTTTTGTTATTAATCTCATAAGGCTTTTTAAACTACCGACCTTGTTAATTTTCACGAATGATTGTTGTTGTTATCTTTTAAATTTAAAATGGTAACTGTTAATTTAAAAATTTAAAATGGTTCTGTTGCCTTTTTATCCCACCACCGCTCCCGCGGTCAATCCTTTGATGAATTGTTTCTGCATTTTTAAATAGAGAAGAATTATGGGAAGAGCCGCGATGGTCAACGACGCCATAATGCGGGTATGAGCGATGATGTTGCGGTTATAAACTTCCATCAGCCCGACTTGCAGCGGCATAAGTTTATCTTCAGTGAACATCAATGACGCCAGAACAAATTCGTTCCATACGGTAAGGGCGTTAAAAATTATCACTACCGCCAGGGCCGGAGCGATTAAAGGAAGAGCCACATTCCACCATATCTGCAGGCGGTTACAGCCGTCAATGCGCGCGGCGTCTTCCATATCGCGTGGCAGCTGATCAAAAAATGTTTTAAGCAGGTAGATACTGAGCGACAAACCCATATTGGTCATCGCGAAGACATAGCCGATCCGGTTGACCAGATGAAGTTTATTAAGCAAAATATAAACGGGGACAAAACCGGCGGGTAAGGGTATCATCATCGCCGCCAGGAACATAAAAAATATAATATTTTTTCCGGGGAATTCTAAACGGCTGAAACCATAGGCGGCTAAAGAGGAAATCACCACGATAAGGAGCACCGTGATGAAAGTGTACCAGACGCTGTTCAGGAAGTAAAAGCCGAGTTTACCTTCGATAATCGCGCTTTTATAGTTTTCTATCGTGGGGTTTTGCGCTAATTTCAGGCCGTAGTCGCTGCGGAATTCCGTCTCATGTTTGAACGATGCGTTGACCATCCAGAGCAAAGGGAAAATGCAGCTCAGCGCGATGCTTAATAAAAAGGTATGCAATATAATCAGGGTGATGATTTTTTTAACCCGGTAGTACATTTCGATAATACTCCCTATTTAAATAACGATTAAACGGTTACTAAGGGTTACTAATAGTTACTAAAGGTTACAAAACTACCGACAGCAATTACACATTACCATTAGTAACTAATGGTAACTATTATTAACCAGTAGTAACCTTTCTCTAATTACTCACCACGCCCCAGCGTTTTCGCACCTGTTTGGAAATGTGCAGCATGGTAAAAGATACGGCAATCAGAATGATCCCCAGGATAACGCCTTCAGCGCAGGCCAGGCCGACCTGATTGCCGCGCAAATGGTTATATATTTTCATCACCGGCACCTCGGTCAAACCTCCGGCGCCCCGGGTCAAAGCCAGGATCATCGCGAACGCCTGCATTGTGCCTAAAATAGTAAGAACCAGGACCATGGCGATGACCGGCATCAACAACGGTATGGTTATCCGGCAAAATTGCTGCCAGGCGTTGGCGCCGTCAATGCGCGCGGCTTCGTAGAGTTGTTCCGGTATGGTTTGCAGCCCAGCCAGGATGATCACAAATGCCCAGCCGAATCCTTTCCAGCAATGTACCAGAGAAGTGGTAAGAAGTACCAGGCCGCTGCCCAGCCAATCCCTGGCCGCAAATCCTAAGCCGATTCGGCTAAGCCATTGGTTGAGGATTCCCGGGTCGGAAATAATAATTTCCCGGATCAGCAATCCGATGATGATTTCCGAAAGCACCGGCAGAATGAAGAATACAACGCGGTAAATTTTTCCCGTGCGTGTCGCTTTGTCTACTCCCAGAGCCAGGGCGAAGGCGAGAAGGTTTTGGAAAGTCAATGCCCAGAAGGTTATGAACGCGCCGTTATAAAGAGCGCGTCCCCAGTTTTTATCGTAATAAAGGACTTCCTTGAAGTTAGCCAGGCCTACCCATTCCGATGTATAGATCCCGTCCCCGCGCTGAAAGCTTAAGACAAAAGTATAAATAAACGGGTAAATATAAAAAATCGAAAAAATCAGCAGCGCCGGTAAAATAAAACCGAAATTTTTCGCTTTATCCATAAAATAATTATAAACGGAATTTTTCCCACATCGAAAAAAAATACGCTTTGCGTATTTTTTCGATTCGGTCACTGTTTTTTTACCCTCTCTTTGACTTCCTGGATTTCTTTTGCCGCGTCTCGCGGTTTTTTTACGCCCATCACGATTTGCTGCAGGTTCTGGTTCATTATTTCTAAAACACGGGAATCTTCGTTGCACGGCCAGATATTGGGGTGAGTGAGCTGCCCCATGCGGGAATTCAGTTCGCTTAAGATCGGCGGCAATGTTTTTTCGCAGCCTTTTATCGAGGGAAGATTATTGGTTTCGATGATCAGGAAATCCTGCTGGTTTTTCGCGGTAATCCACTTCAGGAAATTTACCGCTTCTTCTTTCAGGGGGGACGTATTATTAACCATGAACGACGAACCGGCTCCGCCCCACAGTTTGACGGGGAAATTATTGGAAATTTTCGGAAGCGCGAAAAATGAATATTCCAGATCGGGGTTCAGCTGTTTGTAAACATTGACCGACCAGCTTCCGTTAAAGGAGAAAGCCGCTTGTTCTTTGGAGAAGGCGTCTTCCGATTCTTTATTGATCATTGTGGTGATATTGGCGTTAAGGATCCCCGCGTCTTTTAATTTAACGAACAGGGTAAAGACTTCCAACCAGTCTTTGTCGGTATAAGGGACTTCGCCTTTGATGGTCTTTATGAATTTATCTTCGCCCATCAGATTTATCGCCCATTCGGTAGCCATGCAGTTCACCAGCCAGCCTTCTCCCCAGCCGCAGACAAAACCGTTTTTACCGGTCTTTTCCTGGACGGTTTTCGCTTCGCGCACAAATTCATCGAAAGTGCCTGGTAATTTATTTGGGTCTAAACCGGCTTTTTGCAGCAAAGCTTTACTGGCGACAAAACCCATGATGGTAGTATCGATAGGGACGCCGTATATTCCCGGAATGACACCGTAAGTGTTTGCGGTGGTAAATACGTTTACGTCTAAAGCCTGGGGGTAGAAACTGTTCTTCCAGGAAGCGCCGTCTTTTTCCATATAGGGGGTTAAGTCCGCGATATGCTTAGCTTTTATAAAAGAGCCCATCGTGCTTTTTTCGCCTAAGATGCCGAAAATCTCCGGCAGGCTTCCCGCTCGGGCGGCGGCGATTACTTTTTGCGAATAAATGTCGGGGGGGAAGAATAATTTAAATTCGATGGTTACGCCGGTTTCGGCTTTATATTTTTGCGCCAGGGTGTTGAACGCGGCCTGGCGGTCATTCATCCAGTGCCAGATGACTAGTTTTTTTTCTTTTGGCGCTGAGGCTTGCGTCGAGTTGTTGCAGCCGCTAATGGTTAATAATAAGAAACATATTCCGAGAAACCCCATAAATCGAAACGAGTGCTTCATGATATCTCCTTATTTTTGCTACGCACAAAAAATAATTACATCCGCTGATTCGACAGAGCCGGAATCGGGTTTTCCACCCCTTCTTAGTTTTGTTTTTGTCGGCTTAGTATGGCTAAAGTATTATAATCTATCACAACTTGTATTTAGTGCAAATGTTTTTTAATATTTATAATAATCCGCCGGCACGCTTTGCGTTATGTATTTTACCGCTTCGATGATGCAAACCCGTATTGCTTTTTCCATGGGGGTTTTGGAATATCCGGAAAGCCCCGCTCCCAGGCCGAAATTACCCAGAAACCCGATGCCGATGCCGCCTTCGGCGTCGGTGGCTTGTCCCTGGACGCGCGTTGACGCCAGCACTTCCGAGGTTGAGGCGTCGACGATGCGTATGTCCAGAGCCATGTGCGCTTTGTTCATCGAGCCGCCCAGCATTCCCCCTAATATTCCCTTTCCCGTTCTTCCTCCACCGCCGATGCCGGCAGAACCGCCGCTGGCGTTAGGCTCAAACTCAGTAACTGCCGCGGTAATGACCAAGTCGGCAGTTTTAATCTTTCCCCGCTGCGCGCCGCCCTGGCCTTGTGCCGCCGCGCCGCTGGCCGCCAATTCCTGTTCCTGCATCAGAGCTTTTAAAACCTGGCGCTCGACGACTGAAAATCGGTTTGAGCTCATCAGCGCGGTTGTAAGCATTTCTTTTAATCCTGTGCCGATTTCACCTGTGGCTTTCGCGGCCTTAACGTCAAAATCCGCCACGGCAATCCTTGCCTTAGGGCCGTTATATTGTGCCATTTCTCCCGTGCCGGCGTTATTGTCGACTTGCGCGGTGGGCTTAAACAACTGAGCGTGGCATAACGATGCTGATGCTAAAAGCACTAAGGCGATTAAAGCTTTTTTCATATCGTATTCTCCTTGCTTTGCTGGTTATTTCAAAACCAATCTTACCACAGAAGCCATAGATATTTTCCTTAAACCTTTCCGTAGAAACTAATTTTATCCACCGATATCCCAGAAAAAATTTGTTTAAAAAACCAAAATAATTAACCACAAGATTCTATTCAAAAAGCTAATTCTAAAAACAATTTCTAACCACAAGATTTCGCTAATTACACTGAAAAATATAAATTCCGATAATGCAAAAAAATTATAAAATCAATCCGGAAATCAGTGAAATCTGTGCAATCATGTGGTTACAGTTTTATTGTTTTTTTAATTTATTTCCGCTTCAATCTTTTGAATCAGTTTCTCCGTGTCTTCGATTATCGACGCGGGAAGCAGTTTTAATATTTCTACGTCGTGTTTTATCGATTTAAGGGTTGCGAGAAATCTTTTTATGATAATCTCATTTTGTTTTTCCCGGGCTTCTTCGGGGTCGAGTTCCTGGCGCTGCTTGATAAGCTGAGTAAGGCCTTTTTTTATTTCTTTAGCGTCTTTTCCCCGCTGGAAAACATCTTTCCGGAGATTTTCATAATCCCCGGGATCCAATACTTTTTTGTCTTTAACCATGCGCAGGACGTTTACCGCTTCATAGTTGGGGACGGATGAAGTTTCCTGATCCTGGATATAATCTTTCTGGAGATATTGCGGTTCTTCTTTTTCCAGAAAACAATATGATTTAAGTAATTTCATCGCCGTGTCTTTGCGCACGCCGATCTCTTTGGCGGCGTAGGTTTCGAATTGCTGGTAGCCCCATTCCCGGTAAATTTTATCTTTCCAGATTGTGTAAAGCGCCTGGCCCAGGGCGATCCAGGAAGTTTTAAAATCTTTCGCTTTGTTCAGGACCAGGGCACGCAGTGAATCCGGGTCGGCGTCTTTGATCCGTTCTTCGATTTTTCTTATCCCCGCGCTTTTTAATTCAGTCATATTCGCTTCTCCTTAAGAATGTTTGTGGCATTTTTAAACCTGATTAATACAAAACCGTAAAGATTTTACCACAAAGACAAAAGCTTAAAACCGAACCTTACCATTAAAACACCAAAATAAAAACAAAACCAAAATATTTACCACCAAGATGGTATGTTAATG
>PMCS01000034.1 GCA_003154195.1 Candidatus Omnitrophota bacterium
AGATTGACACACTACATAACAGGCACCAAGACACTAAAAAGATTTTGAAATAATACTTTTTTATACCCCTCACCTTCCTAGAAATATGGTCTTATCTTTGTTTTATATTCCTTTATATCTTGGTGTCTTTGTGTCTTGGTGGTAAAGCTTTTGGTCTTCATCTACGCGCTACAAGTTCACCGTATCACATTACGATTCCATCGCCATGTAAACCTTATCGTTAACATGCACCGGCTTACCCACCCGCAGGCCGATCTCCCGGCCGGATGAAGCCTTTAAAATATCCTTACGATTTATTTGCATGGAAACGACCATCTGGGCGAATTCACCGTGGTTGCCGGAAAAACGGATAGTGTCGCCGATTTTAAGCCTCCCCTTTAACTTTATTACCGCTACGAAGATGCGGTCGAAGTAATGAGTGACCACGCCCAGTTCTTTTTCTGGGGGTTTGGCGGCGGGTTTATTTTTTGCCCGAGATTTTTTAAGCTTGGCGGTTTTAGATTTTAGCGGTTTGCGCTTACCTGCGGATTTTGCTTTTTTCTTTTTAAGTTTTTTTGCCGGTTTAGATACCGTCCGTTTTTTGAGGGGTGATTTTTTACGGCCGGGTTTAGCGCGCGCTAAAACGGCTTTTTTCTTACGCCGCCGGGAAAAACGCCGGCCGGTCCGGGGTTTTTTCGCCTTGCCCCGTAATCGGTTTAAAATATTCCTCACAAACCGCCAAAAAACCATAATTCACGGGCTTCCCACATTTAGCGGTTAAAAATATTTGGTTTGTTAAATCCCTTCCGCCGCCACTGCGTTCATCTGGGCGGATTGTTCCCGCAACGGCGCGATTGCCCGGTATTCCGGCGAATCCCCCTAGTGCACTGTTACATTAATTTTGCCGGTAATGGCTTAATGCAAAAATTAATGTTTACATGCACTTGTACCGCATACTGCTGATAAAAATTTAGTTGATGCGGTGCCAGGCCTAAAACTTTTCCTTCGATGCGAACTCAACGATAATCAACCGGCTCGACTGCCAATCTCCCTCTTTTTAAAATACAACGCCACGTTCACCAGGCCGATTAAGGCCGGCACTTCCACCAGCGGCCCGATCACTGCCGCAAATGCCGCGCCGGAATTGATGCCGAATACCGACACGGCCACGGCAATCGCCAGCTCAAAATTATTGCTGGCCGCGGTAAAGGCGAGCGTCGCGGTTTTGGCGTAGCCGGCTTTAAATTTCTTACCCATATAAAAAGAAACCAAAAACATCGTCACAAAATAAATCAAAAGCGGAATAGCAATACGAACAACATCCAAGGGAATCTTTACGATATATTCACCTTTGAGCGAGAACATCACTATAATCGTAAACAATAAAGCAATCAAGGTCAGGGGGCTGATCGCGGGGATGAACTTATCCTGATACCACGCTTTGCTTTTCATCCTGATGAAGGCGAACCGCGTGATGATTCCCGCTAAAAACGGTATCCCCAGATAAATAAAAACGCTGTGGGCGATTTGGCCCATGGTAATATTTACCACCGTACTTTTTAGCCCAAACCACGCCGGCAAAATCGTGATAAATACCCAGGCGTATACCGAATAAAACAAGACCTGAAAAATCGAGTTAAACGCCACCAGCCCAGCGCAATATTCGGTATCGCCTCCGGCCAGCTCATTCCATACAATGACCATGGCAATGCAGCGGGCAAGGCCGATCATAATCAAGCCAGCCATATATTCGGGATAGCCGCGTAAAAAGGTTATTGCCAGCAAAAACATCAAAATCGGGCCGATCACCCAGTTCTGCGCCAAGGAAAGCCCTAATATTTTCTTGTTCTTAAACACATCGCCCAACTCTTCATATTTTACTTTGGCTAACGGCGGGTACATCATCAGGATTAAACCGATGGCGATAGGAATATTGGTCGTACCAACCTGAAACTTATTCCAAAACCCGACGATTGATGGAAAAAAATAACCGGATAAAACTCCCAGACCCATCGCCAAAAAAATCCATAAGGTTAAAAACCGGTCTAGAAAAGATAACTTTTTTATAACACTATCTCCCATTTTCACTCCTTCTAAAATAGCCTTAGCCAATAAACCGCTAAATAATAGAACCCGGCAAAAATAAAAATTATCCCCGTTATTTTTCTCACGTACAGCTCAACTACGCTGATTTTTTTAAAAAAATGGCTCAATGACTTAACCCCCAAGGCAATCGCTACGGCAAAAACCAAAACCGGCAAACCCGTACCAATGCCATAAATCAAAGGCAGGAACACTCCGCTTTTGCTGCTAAGCGCCAAGGGAATAAGGCTGCCAAAAAATAACGCCGCGGAAACCGGACAAAACGCCAAAGCGAAAATAAACCCTAAAGCAAAAGCTCCCGGCGCGCCGGATTCGGCAAGTTTATGTTGATGTTTTTCCGAGAGTGTCATGCCAGACAAACGTATCGTGATTAATTCCAACAAAAACAGCCCGGTAATGATAAGAATCGGGCCTAAAGCTTTGCCCATATATTTTTGCAAGAATTGCGCCACCTGCGGCACGTTTAAAAAAGAATTGATAATAATCAGGCCGAGCGCCGCGTAAGCCGCCATCCTACCTAAGGTATAGGCAAACCCGGAAATAAAAACCATTACCGGGTAGGTTATCTTTTTAGAGATAAACGACAATGCCGCGATATTTGTCGCCAGGGGACAAGGGCTGAGTGAAGTTAACATGCCCAGCCACAGCGCCGAACCAAAGCCGATTAAAATTTCCATTATTGCGCTTCCTTTATAAAATCAGCAACGCCGCTCGTTACATAATCAAGAAACCTTTGCTTATTGCCCACATATTCCCAAATCTTATCCATATTTTTCCATTTCGTTTCCTTGCCACCCTTCGCCAGCGACAGAACAAGAGATTTGGCGTAAAGCTGATAATCGCTGCCATAGTGTTCATTGCCCTTATCTTCTACGTTAACTACTTTAAACTCCAGCTTTCCCGAAGCAAGATCATCCTTAAAATTAGTTTCTATCGCTTCCCTGGAATACTGCTCAAGTTTACGGCAAGTCGGGCAGCGAAACGAACCGTGAAAATAATAAGCGATAACCCGGGCCGAAGATTTACCCTCTACGGCAAAAGCAGGAAAATGAGCGCTACTTACCGCAACAACCGCCGCAATCGCAAGAATTATTTTTTTCACCTTTTTCTCCCGTTAAAATAATTTTTTTAATCTCGTCTTTACTCAAAAGCTTTCCCGTAGAAAACACCTTGCCACCGATTACCAGCGCCGGCGTCATCATCACCCCATATCCGGTGATTTTATCAATATCGGTTACTTTGGAAATTTCCGCTTCGATGCTCAATTCTTTTACCGCCGCTTCGGCGTTAGCGGTAAGCTGTTTGCATTTCGAACAACCCATCCCTAAAATCTCTATTTTCTTTTTCATATCCTGCCTCCTGTTCGATAATTAAAAAATCGCGTTTAGAATATAGCCCATAATCATAATTCCGGCAATGGTAATGCCAAAAAATATTGCCAGCAATTGCCACTTCATTACTTTTTTAAGAATTAACGCCTCCGGAATAGATATCGTAACGATCGATGTCATAAAGGTAAGGGCAGTGCCGATAGGTACCCCCTTACCAACCAATGCTTCCATTACTGGAATAACGCTGACTGAATTAGCATAAAAAGGCGCGCCCAAAAGAGTCACCAATGGAATACTCCACCACGTTTTTGCGGAGAAATACCGCTCAACCAAATCTCTGGGGACAAAACCGTGGATGAGCGCCCCTGCTCCAACACCCAAAAGCATATAAGGGAATATTTGTTTGGTGATACCCATCCCTTCCTTCCAAAAGTAAGAAATTTTTTGCACAAAAGACAAAGGAACACCGCCATAATCAATTTCAACCTGGGCGCGGGATTTAACTTTTAAAAGTTCAGTTTTTACGTATTTCTCAACATGCAATTTCTGAATCAACACCCCTCCCGCCACGGAAACTAAAATTCCGATCACGTTATATAAAACAGTAACTTTCATTCCGAACATCGCGGGAAAAAGATATAATGACGATTCATTAACCAGCGGTGAGCAAATAAGAAAAGCGAATGTTACTCCTATCGGAATCCCCGCTCCGAGAAAACCGATAAAAAGCGGGATGGATGAACACGAACAAAAAGGCGTGATTACTCCCAGAAGGGCGGCTAAAAGATAATCCAAACCAAACCAACGCCTTTTAACAAGTAAGTCCCGCACTTTTTCCATCGGAAAATAATAACGGATAATGGCCATCACATAATTGATAACAATTAATAAAAGGCCAATCTTAATCGTGTCATAGATAAAAAAGTTAATCGTATCGCCCCAGTAAGAATGGGGCATAATATAAAAACATTTGTATGTGATAAAATCGGCAAATATTTGTATCGGCTTAAAAATGTCCATAATTTTTTAACCGTTGCGATTCACCCACAACAACCGCCATCTCCGCAGCACGGGCTTTTCTTCTTTCCCAGGGAACCGATAACCGCCGCGGCGCAGCCTACTCCCGCCTGAACGCTAATCGCTTCAAACTGACAATTTTTCCGGCATGCTCCGCATTCGACACAGGCGTCCTTATCGACCAGCTTCGCCTTGCCATTTTCCATAGTAAAAACGGCATGCGGGCAGACTTCCACGCATTTACCGCAGCCGGTACATCTCTGCGCGTCATATTTTAATGTCGTACCTCCCGCGAGATATTTTAGACTCATTTTTCACCTATATAAAATTTGACATATTAAAAACAATATAGTCCACAGATTTCTCAGATTATTCGGATTGGTGGCTAAACAATCGAAAAGTAAAAAAAGTATTTTCTGTTCATATTTTTCCGCAAAATCTGCGCAATCTGTGGACAGTATTTTTGTCAACAGCATCGTTTTATTCCCACGACGCATTTACCGTCAACGCGTAAATCAAGCCGCTTCCTTAAACGCTGAATGTCCCGGCTAAAAACTTCTTTATCGCCCCCGGCAATCGCTTTCAATAAAAGCGCGTGCGCTTTATCCCCCGGCTTACAAAGGCAATAAAAGACAAACTTTCCTTCTTTTCTCTCCCGTACCAGGCCGGCAAACCGCAATTCCCGCACGTGGCGGGAAATGTTATACTGCGCCAAGGCCAAAGCGTCCATAATCTCGCAGATACAAAGTTCTTTTTTTGCCGTGAGCGATACTCTACTCCGCCCTGCGCCAGCTAACCGCCGGCCGGGCTTCGCAGCAGTTCTCTCCTCACCTTCATCTTCAGTTTTAAATCCGTGATTCTCGACGAAGGAGAGTAAAAATATTATCCGCAAACGGGTCTTATCGGAAAGAGCCTTGAATATATTTACCAGTGTATCCATACCGCCTCCTTATTAGCGTTTTGGTTCTGTCAAAATCTTACCCTTTTT
>PMCS01000015.1 GCA_003154195.1 Candidatus Omnitrophota bacterium
TGGCAGAAAGCCTATCAAGCCGCGGCTAAAGCCTTTGGTACAACCGATATCAAACTGGATACCTTCAACAAGATATGGATTGCTCCGGATAAGGCTGAGGTATATGAATATAAGAATACGGCGGTAGTCAATCAGGCAACGTTAAAAGCCATGTTAGAACAAGACTTCCTGGCGCTGCAGAAAGGAACGAAGGATGAAGTCCGAGGGACGAAGGATGAAAAAGCAGGACAAATCAACAAGGTGGCTTCGGACGTAATGCGTGAAGTCGTAGTACCTAAAATAACCGAAGATATCAATTCCGGTAAGAACTTTGCTACTCTTCGACAGATCTACTACTCTCTGATCTTAGCTAAATGGTTTAAAGAGAAGTTTAAAGAATCTTTCTATAAACACTATATCAACCAGAAAAAGATCAAAGGTATCGATACTAATGACCCCCAGGCTAAAGAGAAGATCTATAACCTATATACGCAAGCCTTTAAGAAGGGTATCTATGACTATATTAAGAAAGAATCCGACCCGGCGACGCATAAACAAGTAAGGCGGAGATACTTTTCCGGAGGAGTAATTTCTAACTTTGAGCCGGGCAGATTTGTGGTAAGCGGCCTAGCCGACAGCTTACCGTTGAATGCTGTGCAAGGAACGAATTTCATCAGCGCGGGGGCAGAACTTGCAACGGGAGCGGCGAATGATAACGCGTTTGCGTTGGCGGCGAGCCCAATGGGCCAAAAAAGGCCCGGGCTTCGGGGTTGGAACACTATGTATGATCGCGTAATGGATAACGGAGGCCCGGGGCTCCGGGGTTTGAATACTGCCTACGATAATAACCGGCGTTATTATGATGGTAACGGAAACCGGACATCACGGCCGGGAACAACCCCGAGCAGCAGGCCATCAAGCAGTGATTCTTCCCGAAGGGGCGGAAGAAGCGGCAGTCCGGTAAGTTACGCGAAAATGTCGGAAGTTATCAAAAGCATTGCTGACCAAGTAACCGGCAAAGGGAAGTCTGAAAATGTGAAATACGAAGTCGATACAGCTAAAGGAACTGCCGTTATTTCATGGGCTAACGATCATGGTGACGAAGTGGCTTCCTTGACGATTGAGAAAGAAGATAGTGGTAAAGGCTGCACGATGACCGTCAGGCAAAAGCACTGGGTAGGCAGCAGGGGGTACTTTTTAGGAGGTACGGACAATATCTATCGCACAGCCAAATATGTTTTTGACTATATGGGTACAATATGGCCAGGTGCGATAATCGTCAATGACTGGGGAGTAAATTTTATCGTTGATCCAATGCTGCATACACAAATAGAAAAGGATGAAGAGGTTAAGTATCTTGCCTATGGGTATGTAGGTGACGTAGGTAAGCCTGACCCTAACCACGCACTCCTGTTTGTGCCTGCGGGGAGTCAGAAAGCCAGAGATTTGATCGCGAATGCGCGCCAAAGTGCGGGCAATAAGAAAAAAGGCTTTGTCGAATACGACTTAAGACCGAAGATGGCCGCCAGCCCGACAGCACCGGTGACGAACCGCAGAATTGCGCCGGGTTTCGAAGAAAGAATAGATACGTTTGCTATCACGATGGGGCTGTTTAATACCGGAACTAAGTACCGGCCAATTAATTTAGACGGAGCGAAAAATGCTTTCAGGCAATATGCCGAATATGCAGCCGGCGACAGCACGACAACAGGCGTTGCCCGCTGGGAAGACCGTCATGATACCTATATTTGGGAGTTATCTTTTGAAGTGGATGATAGCAACCCCACCGGTATTCTTGTTACGGCAATGTATCATGACAAAAGCGGAAAGACCGCGGCAAAGCCTGAGCTAGCGACACGTTTCTGGGTTCTCGATGTGTTTGCCAACCCCAACCCGGTCAGCCCGATTAAGTTGGCAACATTTTCGGTTGTATATCCTAAGGCGCGGTCATTTGTTTCCCAGGAAGAAGCGCTCAGAACGATGTTAAAGTCGGCAGGGAAAGATGTAATAAGAATTACTCTCAGCAATGATAACGGTTTACCCCTAGAAATTGCAGTCCCGGATTTCCGCGCTCAAAAACCGGATTTAATGGAGCAAATCTATGCTAAATATGTCGCGATGCTCTATGCCCAGGCCGAGGCATTACGGACCGGGCCTTCGCAGCATTTATACGTAGAAGCCCGCAACCGCAAGGGAAACCGCGATGCGGGAACTGAAAGCAAGATAGTAAGCGCGATTGAAAAATATTTCACGATCACCGGCGACCGCCTATTCGATAAAATCAACAGCGGGAATCCCGTAGAGATATTGAAGAAACCCGATGATCTTGTTTTAAAAAGCCCCACAACTCTGGAAGAATGGGTGGCCAAACAATACGCCGGTAAAACAATAACCAGGCGCGAAAACCCGGTTGTAATCGCTTTGGATATCGGCGGACAGGGGATGAAGCCGTATATCTCGCGCAACGGCAAAGATGTCACTGCCGAGGTCTTAAAAGATTCCGGTAAGGATAGCACAAGAGATGAGGACGTTGCCGCGGATAAAACACTTGCCTACCGCTTGTCTTATCCCGCCGGAAATGACCGTTCCGCCGGCAAGGTATTCGGGGATAGAGTGGTAGCTTATGTCATGGAATTAAGAGCGGCTGCAGAAAAGATGTATGGCCCGGATTCGGTTGTCAGTGTAGCTATCGATAGCGCCGGGACTCCGGATTACGCCAAGGGGCGGATGACAAGCTTAGGGTCTTTATCCGCAGGCTTTGTTGTGGATAAAGCCCAAGAAATAAGTGACGCCGGCATGTTTATTCCTGAATTAATCAAACTTTTGCCTAATGCCGTAGTGCTATTCGGTAACGATATGCAATTGGGTTGGGGTAATGCCCTGATGCATTACGCGCTTGCTTCGCTAAGCGCCGCTGACGCGGAAAAATTTAAAACCGCTAACATTCTTTTCGACGGCGGCGGCATCGGCACTTGCCTGGTAATAGACGGCAAGGTCGTTATCGGTTTAGACGAGTGCGGACATCTTATCTGGGATACTAAAACAGAAGAAGCAGTTGTCACCGGTCTAAATTCACCGATCGGTTCTTATGAAGAAAGCGGCGGCAGTGAAAGAGCGATAATGCATAACGCTGAAGCGCTTGGCTTAGCCGACATGTTGAAAAAAGCCGGTTTTAAACGTGAGGTAACGCCCAAACAAATAGGATTGTTGGCTACCGGGACCAACCCTGTTACCGGTAATCCGCTATCAGATTCTTCAGACGACAAGCGGATGAAAGAACTTGCCATAAAGGTCTGGGACAGGATTGCCCGGATCGACGCGGAACATATTATTTTTATGTATAAACTGACAAAGGTCCCTAATGTTATTTTCGGCGGCGGTACGACTTCCGGAGATACCGGAACGCTTAGAGTGCGATTAATGAACAAATACCTGAAGCAATACCGCGAGAGATTAGGCATTGAAGAAAAAATCGAGATTATCCTCTCCAGAGGAAAGACCACCGCGGCTATGGGGGCGGCGCTTAAGGGCCAGGAGATGTATGAAGAGTTGCTAGCGGCGGCGAGCCCGGTCAGCGCGGAAAAAGTTAAAGAGATTGCGGGAATTCTAAAAACCCGAGGCGAAGTTTTTGATAGCGATGTCGAAACGGCATTAGATAAGTTAGGCAAGGCATACAGGAACACATTTGGCCATAATGGAAATAAGAAGGCGGATATAAGCGAAGTCAGCGTACCAATATGGCGCCTTCCCGGTATTACTTTGCGCCGCTCCCCCAGAAGCGCGGATGTGCGCATCGTATTCCAAGAATGGGGGTCTAAGCCGTCAACGATAGGTACTGTGGTGCAGGTTTTCCCTGCCGCAGAAAAAAAAGAAGGGAAAGAAAGAGTCCAGCCGGTGACGATTGTAAGATGGCCCGGTAATACGTTGAGCGCATCTTCAGAAAAAATTAATCTTAACGCCCGAGCCGGAAGCGATGAGGAAAGCGCCGCCGCGCGGGGAGAGACAAAAGAAGTTTCTCCCGGAATTTTAGCCGGAACAACGGAGTTAGTTCTTGTTGACGCTAATGAAAAGGTCTTGGGCCGTCTCCGTTTTGAGAGCATTGGCAATGGTAAAAATGAGCCGGTAGTTTTTGGCTTGGAGCATTGGAGCGATTCCGATGCCACCAAGCCGGTAGGCCTTAGCGAAGATAGCGAGACCGCTAAAAAGCATATTGTCCGCGGCAGTTGGGAATTGTTCAACCTTCAGGACATCGGGTTGGGAAAGATAACGTTGTCTTACGATAGTGAGACCGGAGAATTTTGGATTGACGCGAAACGAAGATCTAATGAATATCGTCCGGTGATTAGCGTCAGGGAAGTAGAAAAGTCAAGCAGCCCCGCGTCCAGCCCTGCGAAAGTTGGCATGGGGATTACGAATAGGGAAGAGCTCAGTAGTGAGCTGATGCTGGCCTTGCCGGGTTCCTGGGTGCAAGGAAGAGGGCACGTCACCGAAGACATATACGCTTTATTTCCTGAGGATAAACAGAAAATAATCGATCGGTGGATGGACAGTTTGGAGGCGTTTGCCCGCGCGCATGCCCAAAACGCTGACCATGCCCAGGAGATGATCCAGCGCGGTATTGCCCTTATCGGGTTAAATGCCCGTAAGGAAATCGTAGAATTTCGTTCCGGTTCCGGTTACCATGTTTATGCCGACACTATAGTGGGCTGGGCAAGAAATCGGAATAGGTTTTTTGATGCCCTTAGCCATATGGAGAAGATTATCGGATCAGCTGCTGCTGACCAGCGAAGCGCCGACCGTTCAAGCTTGGCAACGATACAAAAACATATCGATGTCCTGGAGGGGAAAGGCAAAGCGAACTCCAGAGAAGATATCGATGCGGGAATAAAAACCCTGGCCGATCTGGAAGGCGCTACCCCGCAAGTTTTGCGCATTGCCTACCGGGCCCTGTTTAATTACGGACAAAAGATTTTAAATGTGCGGAATGAATTCGCCGGGGCAATAATAGCCGAAGGGAGCGCAGACGATAGATATTATTCTGTTATCCTGATGCTTGATCGACAATTAGGTAAAGTTCAAGAAGCGTTTTTCAGTGTAAAGGAAAAATTAAGCAGTTCGGCGACCATCAGTTCCAGCCCACTAAGCGCGAAACAGCTAAATGAATGCATTACTGCTTTGGGGTATCTGGGTAATCCTGATGCGCGCAGGCTGGCAAGGAACTTACTGGCTCTGCGCGATCCTAATAATACGCAAGGAATCAACCAAGGTGATATCGGGTGGGCCACCAAGAGCTTGACCAGTTATCGGAGTAGCCTCATTAGCACACTCCCAAGCACACTCATAACCCAAAGATCCTATGACGACGAGCTTACTCAAAATAAGATAGTGGTCATCAGTAATGCGCTTACCAATCTTGGAAGACTGGGAAATGAATTAACTGCTCGCGCCGCGGCCAACCCGGCGGCGGCCAAGGAACGTGAGACGACGGCGGCGAGCCCGGCCAGGGAATTGAAGGCCCGGCAGAAATTGCTGGACGATATTAGAGCAGCCGCAAGAGAAGTGCGAGGTCTTAATAGCAAGGCCGCCACCGTCCAACATCAGGATCCCCAAGCCGTAATGACCTTCGGTGAAGTGTTATCGGGAAAGGAAGCGGCGCTGAGGAGAAAATTAAGCGCCGCAGGGGTTGCTGATTCGAGTTTTATCGATTCCAAAAAAGAAGCCGATACCGTCGCAGTCGCTACCGCAATGGCCGGCGACGTTACGGATTTAAGGATACTGATTGATTCTCTTACCACGGAAGCACAGGTAAGGGAAAATTTAAATTTACTTGAGGCGACGTTTAGCGCGCTCATACCAGAAACCGATGTGGCAGATATCTTATTGGTAAATGAAAGAGATATCGAGACGCTTCGAACAGAACTGCTTAGACTGCTTACGGTAGTTGAGGCTAACTACGGCAGAAATGGACAAGGCGAGGCCGCACGTATCACAAGCCAACCGGAAAGAGTGGTCGGGATCGAGGCAAAGGATAGCGCAAGCGCCAGCCCGCTGGATCCGAGACAGATAGGAAAATGCATTGACGCTACGCGTTCTTTGCGCAATCCCTGGGCGAGTAGAATAATAGCGGGCTTAGAGGATATGCGCGCTACTGGTGATATAGGAAAATTCAGCTTGTCGGATGTCCAGTGGGCCATTAAAGAGTTAGGGGCTACCGGGGGACCGCTTTCGTCAATGCATACAACCCCGGGAAGTGAAGCCCAGCTGATTACGCTAAGAAGGGAGGAAAGGGATGCAGCGGCCCTTAATAACTTTAGAATATTAGAAAGGGAATTAAAACGCTCCGGACGCGGTATTGCCGGCAGCCCGCTTAACAATTCTGAAGTAGCGCGGAAAGTGGCTCAAGAGGTAAGTAAGGCGCTTTATGGTAGCGATTTAGACCCTCTACACCATTATATCCCTAACGGTAGTGATGCTCTCCAACAAATAATCATGAGGCATTTGCAAGGCGAAACGCTGGAAAAAGAAGAAAACCGGCGCTTAAGCGATAAAGATTGGCAATTAGACATAAAATTCTTGCCGACTGATGACGGCTCGCTTGTTGTAGGTTATGACCTTAAGCTAAAAATTACCAGTGGCTGGGTTTCAGTTGTTTGGGGAAATACTAAGGGAATCGCTTTAACGCAAACCGGCACCGCCGCCAGCCCGATAGAAAACCTCCCCGCGCTCGATTCGCAGATTAAGAGCGCTACTGAGGGGCAGGGTAATATTGGGGCGATGAAGGATGTAGTTTCCCGATTACGCCAAACCCGTCTCTTTGATGTTTTAGGGACGCAGGGCCGGGAAGAAAACTATGCCGCTTATTTAGGAAGAATCGGAGAAGCGGCCCAATCAAGAGTAAGGGCCCACGCCTATGAAATATCTCAACAGCGCCACAATGACCAGGGGATAAGCCCGGATGAAGAGACGGCAGCGCGGGCTGACTGGATACAGGCGGAACACGAACTGCTGCAACCGGTTTCTGGTTATCTGAAGCAGGCGCAAACTGCGTTCGATTCCGCCGCGCAAGATGCCGCGGCATATATTGCGCATGCCATAATTAACCTTGTTTTTCGAAGCACAGGGGGCGCGGAAGGGAATCTAGATACAACTCACCGTTTAACGGAAGAAATCGCAAGGTCGTTTCGCGACCCGGCCGGAGTTACTTTTAGCCTCCAGCAAAGAGCACAAGAAAGAGCTGGACGCCGGGATCCAGGTATGACGGTAACATTTTCCTATCGAGATAGGGAAACCGGAAGGGAAATGAATTCTCTCCTGCACGGTTTCTTCCTAACATCCGAAAGGCTTGATAAAAGCGGTTATACCCTTGGCGACATGCTTACCAGGGTAGAACACACCCGCGCCGCGCGGGAACTGGCCGAATTCGCCGAAACCCGGCCGCTGATCAATTTGCCTAATCTCGAGGCGAGAATCGAAAAGGCAATCGAAGTTTTCAATGCGTATCAGGCAGAGCCCAGCCCGGCCGCCGATGGAATAGCGCAAATCATCGGTGGATTGAGCTTGACCATACTTGCCGCGCGCAATAAGCCCCTGTTAGAGCTCCTGCGCCAGTTTCATTACCACTACGATGATCGCATAAAGGGAAACCGCATCGTCCTGACCCTATCGGGACATCCTACTACTATTGTCGGCGATAGGCTTATCCCGGCGCTGAGCGAATATTTAAGAGCAATACCGATAGAGATTAAAAAAACTGTGGCCGCAACCGCGCGTGAATTTCGCCAAAATTACCAAGGGCCGGAAGCTACCGATGATGAACATTGGCTGGCGGCGGAAGAGTACCTGTTCTCCCGCTTTGGTTCTTTGGCCGGCGGTGCGTCCAGCGCGGTGGAATTCGGCCAGTATTTAGAGAAACTGCTAAGCGCAGGAAAAACGAGAGTACATTTCAAAGACACCAAATTGGGTTATCTGAAGGTAACAGGTGAGGAGATAGTTGGGGACAGTTGGATGCGTACAGTTAATTCTGCCCAAGATTTAGACCTTACCGTTTCTTTGGACCTTGGTAGGAAAATGCTAATATTACAGAGGCGCCCTTCCAGTTCAGGCGACGTAAAAAGCGTGATGAGCGGGGAGTCGTCTCGCACAGAGAGTCCTTCCGGCACCTCCAGCGCGAGTGATGAAGAAATAACCAGCCAATTTACACAGGTAATCCGGAATTATTGGGAAAAACATACTCAAAAGGGCTTCCCTATGAAAAATGGGATAGAAGATAAAAAGGTATTATGGAAAGTCAATTTTGCGTTACGACAAAAAGGATTTCAGCCGATAGGGTTATCGGAATTAGATGTTCTCCAAAATGCCCTTGCGGCAGGCGGCATACAAATGCACAAAGTCGACCGCAGCTTATTTAAAGTAAAACGCAGGTATTATGTCATCTACAGCGTTAAGCCGGTATCTTCTTCTCCCAGCCCGGCTACCGCGGGGAGTCCGGCAGTAACAGCGGATGATCTAAGAGATACTGCCGATAGGATTCTTAGAAACATCGGCATGCGTTCTATGCATGTGCATATTACCACGGTAATGGCCGATGTCACCGAGAGGCTTCATGGCGCAGAGGCAACACGTCAAAACGTCATGGATGCCGTAGCGGCGATAAACCATCGCCTAGGAGAGTTTCCGGGGGCATCGCTATATGAAGTCAGCAACGATGGGGTAATCAGTTTGCCTTCAGATAATGACCCTGACGGAAGACGCAGCCTTTCCGAAGAGTGGGGACGCATAAAAACACTCAATTATGAGAATATGCCGGTTACGGCTATTATGCAAAGACTAACCCTAACTCCGGAAGCAGTGTATACCGCCCTCAAGGCCATAAGCGCCAGCAGGGATTATCTATCGATGTTTTTTGTGCAAAATGGCCGTATTGTAACAGAAGAAAAAAATCACATGACTGATTCGAGACAGTATCCCGATTTTAATAGAGCAGAGTTCACTCAAGTCGCGAGTTCTAATTTGGGTTTAACGACTACTCCCGGCGGTATCAAAATGAGTAACATCCCGGTGATATCTTCAGCGGCGTCGCAGAAGATCGAATTCGCCGCCATCGGCCCGGATTTCTTCGACCGTTTGACGTTCCGAATTGTTTCGATGAAACACATCGTGTCGTTGGCGCAGTTTGCGTCATTGCCGTGAAAGCGAAAAGTACGCGAAGAAAAACTAGATTAAGGATTTCACATGTAGAGCATTTAGAACATGTAGGGGGTATTTTTAGAAATTATCTACATTAGCTACATGGCCCACATGTGTATATTGAATTATTTTTATTGCGAACGATAGTAATTTTTTTGCGAAGCAAAAAAAATAAAGGCTGGGATTGAGGAAAAACTACCCTCCAACTTATTGGAAACGACCTCGTCCCGGCCTTTAATTTTTCCGCCCGACAGAATTTAATGAGGCTTGGCCGAAATCAAGTTCCGTCAGGACGCCGATTGAGGCCGTAGCCGAATTAGGAAGCGGAAAAATTATCCCGAAGCGTTAATGATCATTGGCAAATGATCAATGTTCAATTTAAAATGACCGGTGTATTTTTGAAGCCCTTACCTTAACCCTAGCCCACCCCGGCATCATGGCCCTTGCCCTAGCCAAGTCTTTAGCCCATACCGGCATCCTTACCATTACCCTGACCAAGTTTTTTACCCCTACCCAAACCCGCCGGTTTTGCTATAATACATTATTGGCAAGGGTATATTACCCGATGCAAACGTCCCTCCATTATACTTGCTTAAAAAAAGAGAGGTGGAAAAATGGCGCGGATAACCAAAATAGGCAGTGGAATTGTATTGTTTATGTTATTTATTTCCGTTACCGTCTTCGCGCAGGATTTAAACAAGCGGTTGCTTGAGGTAACACGGACCGGAGATACTAACGCCGTCATGGCCTTGCTGGCTAAAGGCGCTGACGCCAACGCGAAAGATAAAACTAAAAATACCCCCGCCTTAATGTTGGCGGCGCTGAATGGGCATACTGAAACCGTCATGGCACTACTGGCCAAGGGCGCTAAGGTAAATGCCGGAAACAACGATGGCTGGACAGCCTTGATGACGGCGGCATTGGGAGAGCATCTTGAAACCGTTGCCGCCTTGATATCCCAAGGCGCTGACGTCAATGCGAAAGCTAACGATGGCACGACCGCCTTGATGATGGCGGCAGGAATAGGGCATAGGGGAATCGTCACGGCCTTACTGGCCAACGGCGCCGAGGTCAATGCGAAAGATAACGCCGGTTTAACCGCCCTGATGCAAGCAGAAGGTAATGAACGCACTGATGTCGTCGATTTGCTGAAGCAGGCCGGGGCTGGAGAGTAGCCGGAAGAAAGTAGAGGGCGAGACCGCTTGCCGGAGGCGGGCAGGCAGGGATAACAGAGTAATGAGAAAAAATACGCATTGCGCAGAAGTTCGAAAAACAGCTTAATCCTGGGAAACACCGGAAGCAGGGGATCGGGGATAGGTTCGATGATGGACAAAGCATGGAAAACCGCGCGAGAAGTTTTAAAAAATAATTTTAGCTTATGCCTGGTGATATTTGTTTTTTTCGCTTCCCGAATTATCTATTTTTTTTATTTCGGTGTTCGTTTTGACTGCATTCCCTTAAGTTACTTTTGGCAATTTATCGACCCGGAGCTCTTAAAAAATAATTTGCTTCAAAGCGTCTATTATCTTCACAGCCAGCCCCCGCTGTTTAATCTCTTTTTGGGAATCGTATTGAAGTTATTCCCCAAAAACTATTCCGCGGCCTTTTGCCTGGTTTATATGGCTATCGGAGCCATGTTTTGCGTCACATTGTTTATGGTGATGACGGAACTCGGCGTACGGCCTCCCTTAAGCGCCGGATTGGCATGTTTGTTCGCCGTAAACCCCCTGGTAGTAGATCATGAAAATTGGCTTTTTTATGAATATCCGACTGCCGCCCTTCTAACCGCGGCGGCGCTATTCCTGCATCGATTCAGCGTTAACAAAAAAACTTCTGATTGTTTTATTTTTTTTCTGATTCTAACCTTAGTCGTCTACATCAGAGGTTTACTCAGTTTGTATTGGTTTTTATCGATTCTAATGCTCCTGCTGGCATTTAATTTGGGCCAATGGAAAAATATCGTTAAAGGATGCGCATTCCCGCTCATCCTGATTCTTGCTTTATACCTGAAACAATACGTGGTTTTCGGTACTTTTTCCATCAGCGACGCGCAAATCGGACAAAATTTAGCGATCAGCACAACCAGCTCGCTACCCAAGAAAACGTTGAATGCCTTAATCGCACAGAATAAAATAAGTGGATTAAGCCGAACTGATATATTTTCTTTAGATTTTCCACGGTATGCCTCTTACGGAATTCACCGAAAAAAGACCAACGTGCCCGTTCTGGACGAAACTCAAAAATCAACCGGGATAGTCAATACTCACAGCTTAATCTATCTTGATGTCGGAAGGCGCGATTTAAAGGACGCGGCCTATCTTTTAAAGCGTTACCCTGTGATTGTTTTGCGCAAGCGTATAAAAAAGCTGGTTAAAAATTATTTTTTAACCACTGACCAGTGCGCGCCATATGTTGAGAACCGCTCACCGCGATGGAAAACATGGAGAAATATTTATAAAAGGTTTTTCCTGGGAGCAACCGCCAACGGCAAATCGGCATTTCTTACCGCGGTACTGCCGTTTTTGCTTATATACGGCTTTTTTTCGCTTTTCCGGCCTTTCACGACCGGGGCCCCACGGGGCGACGTCCCGTCCCGCTTTCATCCCTCACCTACCGGCGGGGGTATAATAAAACCAAGTCCCGCCGTTTACGGCAGGCCAGGTTTTATTACCGCTAACGGGATAAAAGGGGTAAGCCATTCTCCGGGAATGGTTATTATTTTTATGATTACTACAATCTTTTTTTTAATTGTTTCTACCCCATTTTTGATGTCGGAGCAGACCAGGTATCGCTTCATGGTCGACCCATTTTATTTGATATTATTCGGATTATTTTTAAATGACGCCGGGAATATGTTGGCCGGCCGTCGAAGCACTCAGCTGTCTTCTTAATCCTCAAAAAATGCGATTTTAAATCGCATTTTTTGGGTTATGATAACGTACCGACACTGGAGAAAAACACATAAGTTCACATTCCGGTAAACCCCGTTAGAGAACTTCGTTCTCTAACGGCATGGCGCGACGGCGGCATTAAACCGCCGTCTGCTTCTGGATATATCCCACCGACTCCATCGGTGGCTTTCTCTAACGGGGTAAATTGCCTAAACCAAACGTATTATTTATACGCCGACGGCGTACCGAAGTAGAAAATCAAGGATGCGTCCACCGATGAACCAAGCAACAAAAACCGCGCGAGAGTTTTTAAAAAATCATTCCCCCTTATGCCTGGTGATATTTGTTTTTTTCGCCTCACGGGTAATTTATTTTTTTTATTTCGGCGTGCGTTTCGATTGCGTTCCTTTGTATTGCTTCTGGCAATTCATCGACCCGGAACTTCTAAAAAATAATTTACTTCAGAGCGTCTATTATCTTCACAGCCAGCCCCCGCTGTTTAATCTCTTTTTGGGAATCGTATTGAAGTTATTTCCTGCAAATTACCCGACAGTGTTTTATCTGATATATATGGCCATCGGCGTTCTGTTTTGCGTCACGTTGTTTATACTAATGACCGAAATGGGCATGCGGCCATCCTTAAGCGCGGGATTAACATGTTTATTCACCGCAAGCCCCCTGGTCGTCGATTATGAAAATTGGCTTTTTTACGAATATCCCACCGCCGCCCTTTTAATTGCAGGGGCGCTATTCCTACATCGATTCAGCGTCAACAAAAAGACCTCGGATAGTTTTATTTTTTTTCTGATCCTGGCCCTGATTGTCTATATCCGAGGGTTGCTCAGTTTGTATTGGTTCTTATTGGTCCTGATAATTCTACTGGCATTTAATTCCGGCCAACGGAAAAAAATCATTAACGGATGCGCGATACCGCTTATCTTGATTCTGGCTTTATACACTAAACAATACGTAATTTTTGACACTTTTTCCATCAGCGACGCGCTAATCGGACAAAATCTAATCGGTACCGCAACCGAAGCGCTGCCTAGAAACACGATAGGTGCTTTAACCGCACAGGGCAAAATCACCGGATTAAATCGCTGGGATATATTTTCCCTGGATTTTCCCCGGTATGAATCTTATGGGATTCACCGAAAAAAAACCGGCATACCGATTCTGGATGAAACTAAAAAATCAACCGGATTCGTCAATGCGCATAACTTGATCTACCTTGACGCCGGAAGACGCGATCTTAAGGACGCAGCCTATCTTTTAGCCCATTATCCAATGCCGATCTTGCGCAATCGTATAGAAAATCTGGTTGAAAATTATTATTTAACCACCGACCAGATCAATCCGCCCGTCTATGACCGCACGCCACGATGGGAAGCATGGAGAGACTGGTACAAAAAGTTTTTCCTGGGAGCAACCAGCGACGGCAAATCATTGTTACTTACCACGGGACTGCAGTTTTTGCTTATCTACGGATTTTTTTTGCTTTTTTGGCCCTTCGCGACAAAAGAAATAATCCATCCTCCGAAAATGGTTATTACTTTCATGATCACCACGATATTTTTTTTAATGGTTCCTACGCAATTTGTAATAGATGGGCAGAACCGATATCGCTTCATGGTCGACCCATTTTATTTGATATTATTCGGATTATTTTTAAATGATGCGTGGAAGATATTGTCCGGCAGCAGAAGGCCTATAAATGATGGGTGAAGGATGGGGGAATATTCCATTGCCCAATATAATTTTCAGAGGTAGAATAATACCTGATTCGACTATCCCGTTACCCTAAAATAACTATAATTTAGGTGCGGGATGTCCCGAACCTAAATTAATTTATTCAAGGAAACGGGACTACCGCCTCACTAAACGCGCTTCGCGCGTAATGAAACTAAGTCCCGCCGTTTACGGCGGGCCAGGTTTCATTAGTTTGGCAAAGTCTCATTAAAATTAAGAAAAAATGTCAATTTTGAATTACATAACACGCCATCGCTAATCAGAACAGCCGGGGAAGCAACACCCGGCTGTATTTATGAAGCGGGGCAAGTCCAGTGTCCCCGGAATTCCCCCCGGCATTAAAACCTTCGACTGACCGCTGGATGCGTTGCGTAGAGATGGTAAAAATGATTTGCCTTTGATAATTTTTGTAAAAATTGTCAAAGGCAAGTCTTAGTAATAAAAAAGGTTGGAACTGATGCCGAATCAAAAAAGAAGAAAAGATGTGCGCAACATTGCGATCGTCGCGCACGTTGATCATGGAAAAACAACACTGGTCGACACGCTGCTTAAGTATACGGGCGCCTATAAGTTCGAAGAGGGCGAGGCAACGATCATGGATTCAAACCCTATCGAGAAAGAGAGGGGGATTACGATTTTTTCAAAGAACGCCTCATTCAACTACAAAGGCGTGCAATGTAATATCGTGGATACGCCGGGGCATGCCGATTTCGGAAGCGAAGTGGAGCGCATCCTGGAAATGGTCGACGGGGTGCTCCTTCTGGTCGATGCCGTAGACGGGCCGATGCCCCAGACAAAATTTGTGCTGAAAAAATCTCTTGAACTCCATTTAAGGCCGATCCTGGTGATCAATAAAATCGACCGGCCCAACGCGCGTCCGGATGAAGTCGCCAATATGACCTTTGACCTTTTCTGCGAGCTTAACGCCTCCGATGAACAGCTCGATTTTCCCATAGTTTATGCTTCCGGACGGGAAGGGTATGCCACTCTTGACCTTGATGAACCCAGCGATAACATCAAGCCCCTGTTGGATACTATTCTGCACCGGGTGTTGCCCCCCATTGCCAATCCCGACCTTCCCTTCCAGATGCTGGTGACGATGCTTGACCATAATTCATATTTTGGGCGCATTGCCATCGGGCGCATCTTTCATGGAACGATACGGGTTAACGATCCCGTTGCCCGCGTGAAATGCGATGGTAAGGTTATCACGACTAAAGTAACCAAAATTATGAAGTATAAAGGCCTGGTTCCCGTGGACGCCAATGAGGCGATGGCCGGCGATATTATCATGATCACCGGCATCGAAGGCGTGTCGATCGGAGAAACTCTTGCCTGCGTTGATAACCCCAAGGCCCTGCCGGCGGTAAAGATCGACGAGCCGACGATATCGATGAATTTTTCCCATAACACCAGCCCTCTTGCCGGTAAAGACGGGGGCGTATTCCTGACCTCGCGCCATATTCGCGAATACCTTGAACATGAAGCGATGGTGAATGTCGGCATAAAGGTCGAGGCAATCGACCGGGGCGAAAGATTTAAGGTTTCCGGCCGGGGGGAGCTTCATCTGGAAGTCCTCATCGAGACAATGCGCCGCAAGGGATATGAATTGGAAGTTTCAAGGCCCCAGGTAATTTTAAAGAAGGTGGGCGACCAGGTCTTAGAGCCGTTAGAAGTAGTGGTAATCGAAGTAGACAGCATATACCAGGGCGCGGTGGTGCAGACGCTGGGAGAGCGCAAAGCGGAGATGAAAGACCTGAAGATTACCTCCTCTAACACCATACGGATGGAATTTAATATTACCTCAAGAGCGTTGATGGGATTCAGGAGCGAATTTTTGTTGATGACGCATGGCAGCGGCATTATGTGCCAGAATTTTCTCGAATACCAGGCCTATAAGGGCGATATGCCGACGCGCCGAAAAGGTGTTTTGGTTTCCAAAGGCGATGGAAAAGTAGTTGCGTTCGCGCTTGAGAACCTGCAGGAACGGGGAGAGATTTTTGTCGAGCCGGGAGATGTGGCGTACGAAGGTATGATTGTAGGTGTGACCAATAAGGGTGGCGATATAATTGTAAATCCGCAGAAGGAGAAGAAATTAACCAATATGCGCTCTTCAACTTGCGACATTGCGGTTCAATTGGTACCTTCGCGGAAAATCACTCTTGAATTCGCGCTGGTGTTCATCGATGATGATGAGCTGGTCGAGATCACCCCGCTTAATATACGGCTCAGAAAGGCGCAGTTAAGAACAGTAGACAGAACGCGCAGGTCCGGAAGGCACAATTAAAAGCAGTAGGCAGAACGCGGAGGAGCAGAAAATCAAGCTCCCCAGCCTTGCTAAGGATAAAGGGGCCAGCGCCCTTTAAAATAGTTGCTTTCGCTAAACATATTTTGCTATAATACCCTACCGATGGCAGAAAATGAACCTCCCTGCGGCAAGCCGCAGGGTATAACTGCGACTAATCGTTTTTCTGCGCCTACGGCTTGAAAAACTCAAGTCTTAGTAATAAAAAACGGAAAATTTAAATTAAGGGGACACTGTCCCCTTAATTCGAAATCAAATCCGGGAGGAAAAATATGCCAAAAAAACACCTGGTCGTTTTAATGCTCGGCCTCTTAGCCTTCATTCATGCCGATTTTGCCCTGGCGACGTCGCAAAAGCAGCAAGAGGCGGCAAAAAAGTGGCAAGAGCTTCCTTACGTGGGAAATTTTAGTTATACGCCCCCCGCCCAAGAAACACCTGCCGCGGCGGGAGTAACTTTTGCGATTGTAGACCTTTATCAAACCGAGGGCTTTGCGCCCTGGCTTGCCTGGCCGCAATTTGCCGATTTCAATGCGGCGTTAAAACGGGATTTAACCAAAATTTTTGAGGCAAAGGGCCTTAGCGTGCGCGGCTCTTTTGATTCTTACGAGTTAATTCCGTTCCAGGATAAAAAGATGAGCGACATGTACGTAATTCCCGTGTTGGAATTATGGGGCACCCCGGGAAAAGATTTTGAATATACGGTCAGTGGAAAATTCACTATCGTGTTGAAAGAGATCATCACCGGCGAGCTGATGTGGTCGAAAGTCATTCCCTTATCCGGCTTTAGCGCGCAACATCTGGGTACTTTTCGTCCTAAGGAAAAAGGCAACTTTGACACTATCTCGGATTTTCTGAACACCGGGAATAGAAATGATGTGGTTAAGGGGATTGAGAAACAGTATCCTGACTTCATGGCTACCATGGCCAAGTTAATCGACGCGGAGGAAATGGGGATAATCAAAAAGCAGTGCCGGGAGATCAGGAGTAAAAAGGGGTACTAGTAAACCCTAGTTAGAGAACAAAGCTCTCTAACGGGGTGAGAGGAAACCATGTTCCCGGAATTCCAAGAAAAGGGGAGAAAAAAATGAAAAAAGCGTTAGTCATCGCGTTGGTCTGCCTGGCTGCATCGCCGCCATGGTTTATCTCCAAGGTTATGGCGCAGAATAAACCGGTTAATTCTCTTAAGGGCGGCGCGGCAACATCTTTAAACAACCCCGGCAATGGTTTAGACAAACTGCGGGCAGAAGACGCAAGGCTGATCGAGGAAATAAACAGCCTCAACCGGGAATTAACCCAGTTGATGGCCCAAAAGAAGCCTGACCAAAAAAAGATAAAGGTTTGCCAGGAAAAACTGATGGCTGACCAGATGAAGCTTCAGCAAAATATGCAGAACGAAAGTGAGTTGATGAAGACAATGCAAAAAATGATGAAGGCAGAGTCGGATACGCGGAATAAAATAATAAATAATATGCGGTAGGGGGAGGACGTGGAGCCTCCCCGAAGGGGACAGAGAAAAAAGTAAAGAGGGCGGAAATAATCAGGTACGCACCCCCGGAATTTTAACCGCCCAAAATACCGGGGATAAATCAAGGAGGTTAAGATGCTCAAGTATCGATTTGCTTTCTCTTTAATCGCATTAGTTATGTTATTCGGCATTTTAAGCGGGTGCGACAATCGAACCGGCTTTGAAAAAGGCGTTGACAAGACTGCAGATAAGATTAAGGACATCGCTAAATAATTCAGGTTTTTTATCACGAAGCGAAAGTCACTTTGCGTTCCCGGAATTGCCTTGTCACAAAAAGTATATATTTGTTGTGGCAAAGCAATTCCGGGCTTATATCTTTCAGGCAGGCAAATATGAAAAAATTAATTGCGGCAGGAATTTTGATTTTGTTTTGCGCGGGGGTTGCGGCCGGCCTTTCATGCTCGCAGGGCACCAGCGCCAAAACGACCAATGCGATGACGGCCGGCAAGCCGGAACTAAATTTAAAATTGGCCATGCGAAAACTCTGGGAAGAGCACATCGCGTATACGCGAAACTATATTACCAGTGCCCTGGCAAATACCGAAGACACCGCCACGATTGCCCAAAGGCTGCTCAGCAACCAGAATGATATCGGAAATGCCCTGAAAACATATTATGGAGACGCGGCAGGAAAGAGATTAACCGCGTTACTGCGCCAGCACGTCTCGATTATCATCGAAATAATGAAAGTAGCCAGTATAAACAATAACGAAAGCCTAAACAAAGCCAACAAAAGATGGCACGCGAATGCGCAGGAAATTGCTGTTTTCTTAAACGAAGTCAACCCGAACTGGCCCACAAAAAACATGGCTGAAATCCTGCATGAACACCTTAACCTTACCGCGGGACAAATTGTATCAAGGCTCAAAAAAGACTGGATAGCCGATATCGGCTGTTACGACCGGGGCCATGACCATATTATCATGCTTGCCGACACCCTCACTGACGGCATCATAAAACAATTCCCCGATAAATTTAAATAATGAACCGCTCAAAAACCGGGGATTCAGGTGCGATTTTGGCGGCGCGAACGCATAAGACCAATAATCCCGCAGATTTTGGCCAAAAACCCAAAAAATACCCCTTTTTTCCGCCATTCTGCACCATTTGGTGTATTTACCCCGTTAGAAATTACGGTTATTCAAGATAACCTATTTCTAACGGGGTTTACTTTTCCTCAAAATGTGATATAAGGGAAGCTCCGGCAATAAAAGGTAGGATAAAGCCTATAAATTGAGGGAAAAGATCAATAGGGGAGGTGTAAGATATGAAAAAGATACTTCGCGCATTGGTTGCTGTAGCGTTTTCCAGTTCTTTGTGTTTCATGCCGCATGTCTTAGCAGAAACTTCACCCCAAGCAACAGCCCAAAAAGCTTCCGGGACCATAGGAGAAAAACGCGAACACCATGGGCGCTATTCTCAAGGACAGGATGGAGGCGATGAATTACGCAAGGAAATCGAATCATTAGAGCAAAAACTTAAAATGTTATATTCGCAAATCGAACCGATTGAAGCTCAAACTAAACCATTGCGTTTACAGATTAAAGAACAGCTTGAACCCCAGATTAAACCCTTACGGCAAAAGATCGAAGAAATCGAGGCCCAGGCTAAACCAATACGCTTACAGATCGCGCAAATCGAGGCCCAGGCTAAACCGATACGTTTACAGATCGAACAGATCGAGGCGCAGGCTAAACCGCTTAGAGACCAGGTTCGCTTGATAAATGACGAAATAAAAGTAAAAAGAGACAAGCTCAGGCTTTTACGCGATAAATCCGAGGGGCATCGCGAACAACCTCAGGGGCAACGTCAATAAGCGTTGGTATGAAAATAACGATGACGCAGCAGCCAACGGCTATATCGAAACTGCCAATTTGTTAAAGCAAGCTGCGGCTAAAACGAAATGATTAAATATTTCTGACCCTGTTAAACGGAGGAAAAAATGAAGAAAATATTTATTGTTGCAGTGGTGGTTGGTTTTGTTGTTCTTACCTTCGGGCCGGCCAAGCGCGCGATGGCGCAGCTTAGCGCTGGAGTGTCGAGGGTAGACTTTTGGGCCATGCTGGGCGGTGCGGACGATCCCGTGGCAAAAAAAGCATTCACGGAATTGATAAATAACGGCGTCAACTCCCAGGAAGCAAAAAGTATCGTCGACCAGGCCATAAAAGAAGCGAAAGCCCAGAAGCTGACCGGTAAAGCCCTGGAAGCAAAGCTTGATGGTGTAGTCAAGGCACGATTGGCGATAGTTAATAACCAAGCTATGGCGGTGCAAAATGCTAAAATGAGCGAGGCTAATTTTAAAAAACTGCAGGACAAGATACAGATGAATCAGCAAGCGATGCAGAAAAATAAAATAGAAACGGCAAAAAGAATCAATGCGAATATCACAGCGGCAGTAACGGGCAATTGACAAGAAGTATAAAACAGCTAAAAAAATTGAAGCTCCACCGGCTTACACCGGTGGAATCTTGTTGTTAGCTTCGGCGAAGCGCCCGCAGCGGCGAGGTCTTGTCTCGGCGCCGCCAGGGCGGCGCTGGACGGAAAAACCTCGCCGAAGCGAAATTACCCACCCTCACAAGTGGGGAATTCCGCGAAGGCGGGTTAAGAATAAAAGATGATGATTCATGGCTGTTGGTTTTGCCTGTGACTTTGCGATATGCTGTCTTTGTGACTTTTAAAGACCTGCAAAAAAAGGAGAAGACTTATGTTACGTTCAGGAAATCCCGCACTGCGCAACGATGCTTTTATCAGTACGCGCGCCGCTTCCGGCGAAAACGCGATGACCATCCAGGGCACGGCCAATAAAGCCCTGATCCTTTTAGGGGTGGCCGCGATTGCCTTTGCCTGGGCATGGAGCCGGCCGTCAATGGGGCTGACCCTGCTTTTACCGGCATTGATCTTAGGTTTCATCGCTTCGCTGGTAACGATTTTTAAAAAAGAATGGGCTCCGGTAAGCGCGCCGATATACGCGATACTGGAAGGAGTGGTCTTAGGCGCAATATCGATGGTTTTCGAACGAAGCTATCCGGGGATAGCCAAACAAGCCATTTTGCTTACCTTTGGAGTATTATTCAGCCTGTTAGCCGTCTATAAATCCGGCCTGATAAAACCCACGCAAAATTTTAAACTCGGCGTTTTTGCCGCTACCGGCGGTATCGGTATTTTTTACCTGGTCAGCATGATTGCCGGGTTCTTCGGCGTACATTTTTCCATTCTTTACGGCAACGGCCCGCTGGCAATCGGCTTCAGCGTAGTCGTCGTCATCATCGCCGCACTCAACCTGGTGATGGATTTTGATTTCATCGAACAGGGAGCCGAACAGGGCGCGCCGAAATATATGGAATGGTACGGCGCCTTCAGCCTCATGGTCACCCTGGTATGGCTGTATATGGAAATATTGCGGCTGTTGAGCAAGTTGCAATCCAGGCGTTAAAAGAAGTATAAAGTAGCGAGTAGCTAGTAGCCAGTAAAGATATAAAAAAAGCAGGAGGCAGCGAGTAGAAAGTAGCTAGTAGAAGATGGAAAATAATTTTCACCACAGAGAACACAGAGCCCACGGAGAAAAACAAGATAAGAAAGGGGCGGGGATATAAGTTGAGTGTCCCCGGAAATTCCGGAAATTCAAAGGAGGTGTAGCAATGGTTATCTGGTTAATCAATTATTGGCTTTGGCTGGCAATTCCGTTAAGCATGTTTTGGGGAATTTATGGGTGTAAAACAATAAGAGAAGATATTGAAGTAGAAAAAGAGGCCGAAAAGAAAACAAGAAAGATGTATTTTACAAAACGAATCGGAATTTTTATCTCTGAGTTTATAGGTTCGTTCGCCGGGTGGTGCTGTTTATATATTCTTGTCGTCCGGTTATTCAGGTTTCCTAAGCTCGACTTTTCGGCGTTTGGCGGCACGGAAATATTTTTGACAATCGCAGCGGTTATAGGGATAGCGGGATATTCGTACGAGTTAACCAGGTTGACAAAGGAGTGGAAAAAATAATTAAATTAGACTGCGAGAGCAACAATCCAAAAAAGAAACATAAAAAGATAAAGGGGCGGGGATGATCAGGTCCCCGTAATTCAGAGCGTAAAAATTTTAAAGAAAAATAACATATAAATAAGTTACTGAAAAAGAGGCGGGGGATTAAGTATCATACCCCCCATTTGAATGAAAAATTTTCCATCGCAGATAATTATCTACAAAACCGATGACGGACAGACAAGACTGGAAGTCCGTCTTGAACACGAAAGCCTTTGGCTGACCCAGGCGGCAATGGCTGAATTATTTCAGACTACCATAGCGAATATCAATATTCACATCAAAAGTATTTACGCCGAAGGCGAATTGGGATCAAAGGGAACTATTAAGGAAAACTTAATAGTTCGAAAAGAAGGCGCGCGCGAAGTTAAGCGTTCAGTTTTGTTCTATAGCTTGCCGGTTATAATCGCAGTCGGCTACAGGGTTAATTCAAAACGCGGTACGCAATTCCGGCAGTGGGCTACCCAGCGGCTCAACGAATATCTGGTCAAAGGCTTTGCTATCGACGATGAACGCCTTAAGCAAGGCGCTAATGTCGGTTCCGACTATTTTGACGAGATGCTGGAGCGGGTACGGGACATTCGCTCCAGTGAAAAAAGATTCTATCAAAAAATAAGAGATATTTATAAACTTGCCGTAGACTACGACCCCGAAGCCGAAGAAACTCTGGAATTTTTTAAGATTGTCCAGAATAAACTGCACTTTGCCGTATCCGGGAAGACCGCGGCAGAGCTGATCGCCCAACGCGCCGACGCTTCCCAACCCAACATGGGGCTTACTTCATGGAAAGGCGGTAAGGTCCGGCCGCCGGACGTGACCGTAGCGAAAAATTACCTCAACAAGGATGAATTGGATCAACTAAACCGGATTGTAGCGATGTACCTTGATTACGCCGAAGACCAGGCGCGGCGGCATCGGCAGATTTTTATGCGCGGTTGGCGCGAGAAACTCGACGCGTTTTTAAAATTCAACCAGCGGGATATCCTGAAAAACGCCGGAAAAGTAGAAAAAGAAGTAGCGGATAGGATTGCCATGGAACAATATGATATTCTCAACCAACACCGCCTGCAAAAAGAAGCCGAAGCGGAAGCAATCGACGATGACCGGGCATTAAAACAACTTGAACAAAAAACCGCCAAATTATCCGGTAAAAAAAAGAAAAAATGAAGCACCAATGTTCTCCCCGCGGCAAAACCGCGGGGTATCTAGCTTCATTTCTCCGAAGCCAAAGATTATAGCCTTCAATCCCTGTGGCAAGACCACAGGGTATTCGGCGAAGGAGAATAGTAAAATTGTTTGACCGTTTTGTTGGCGTCAACAAAACGATACCTAAATATTGACCGTAACAAATTCAGAGAGATTGGGTAAGATAGAAGTGAAGATGACAAAATACAGTCCGAAATCCCAGAAAATTATCGGAGAAGCCATGCGCAAATATAAACATGGCAAATTAAAAAGTGGCAGCAGCGGAAAAACTGTGAAGAGCAGGAAACAGGCCATCGCCATCGGGATATCCGAGGCCCGGCAAGAAGGGAATAAAACCCCCGGGAAAGAGCAATAATAAAGAAATATTCTCACCAGTGCGTAGCCTCCCCGAAGGGGACAGAGGGCACGGAGAAATACCGAAAGATGAAGTCCGCCAATTTGGTAAACAAATTGGCGAGACCCCGCCATTTGCCGTTTTATCGCAAATGGCGGGGATGATGGATGCGGGAAGAGAGAAGAGGGACGTTGTATGTCCCGGAACTCCAGGGAAAAAATATGTTTAGCGTAGAAATAAGCGATAACGGGAATAAATTAGTTATTATTTTTGGAGGCCTTGTTGATCTCCCACAAGCGGAACAATTTTATGCAAAAATCCAGGAGGCCGCTCCCAGGCTGAAGAAAGGTTTTATTTTATTAACCGACCTGTCTTCGTTAGAGCGGATGGACGTAAACGCAAAATCCTTTATTGAAAAAGTAATGGATTTATTAAACCAGAGCGGAATCTCGAGGGTTGTAAGAATTATTCCCGACCCGGAAAAGGATATAGGATTTAATATAATGAGCCTGTTCCATTATTCCGCCCGGGTAACCGTACATACTTATGAGTCTTATCCGGAAGCAGAAAAATATTCACAGTTGCAGGGGTACCGATTATAATTAATTATTCCGCAAGGTGCCGCATTAGAAGCTTTAGATCTACCGTCTACTGTAGTAGTGTAAAGGGGAAATGGCGTTGATCCCTTTTCTCCGATGCGAGTTTAAGTAACCATGAAAACAGTAAAGTATTTCACAGGAATAATGCTTCTGGTGATTTTAGGCATGAGCCTTTGTTCCTGCTTAGCCCCAGTTCCTGTTGATGTGGTGATGATGGGCGATGAATTGTTCTTTGTGCTGGAAGAGCCGCATGAGATCAGCGGTATATGGGTGACTGCGTTCAATCCCAATACAAGGAAAAAGCCTAAGCCAATGTGGGGCCTTGGCCACGACCTTACAACCGCGGTAAAAGACAGGAAATATCCGAGGCTGAAACAGATAAAATATGGGCAGAAGTTTGAGGAGTTTACCGAGGCAACAGGGCCACTTAAATTGCAGAGAAATATGGAATATTTAGTAGGAATCGACATGGGGGGTAAATTCGCAAGAGAAACATTTATTATTACAAATGACAATAAAGCGGTTATGCCTAAGCCTGGGTTTCTACGCCAGAATGGCCGCGTTTATTCAGTTTCGGTTGATAAGAATGGCAATGAAACACTTATTCTTAAGCCAAAAACATAAGTGACATAATAACATACTAAGCAGATAGGCGAAGATTAAAAAATGGGTAAGCGGGGAAGCCGAAAGAGAAGGGACAGGATAATCAAGTACGTGTCCCCGGAATTCTAAAAAGGAGGATTTATGCAACAAACAATTTGCTTGCTTTTGAGTCTTTTGTTTTTTTCTGGTTGCGCATCAGCAAGCTATCAAAGACAACAAGTGCAAGATGACAAAGGCGACAGAATAACCGTAGGCACAGTTCAGCGCAAAATTAATGTAGGGATGAGCTCCGCAGAAGTAGCTCAAACGTTGGGATCGCCCAATATCGTATCAACGGACGAAGAGCGCAGGGAAGTTTGGATTTACGACAAAATAGCAACAGACACAGTATATTCAAATAGCGATGCAGGTATAAAGTTTTTAACAGTTGGCAGTTCAGGCGCCAAATCAACCAATCAGAGAACGTTAACTATTATCATCAAATTTGATAAAGATGGTAAAGTGCGCGATTTCGCATACCATACTTCCAGTTTTTAAAGGAGATATTAGTATGAGAAAAAGACATCGATTTTTAAAACTATTTCTTGCGGTTTTATGCCTATGCATAATGGGCTGCGTTACCATGCCAAAAGGTTTTTTAAAACTCAGCGAAACATCTTTAGAGAAAAGACAATTGCAGATGAGGCAATATGACACAACAAATGAAGAACAAATTCTAACCGCAATTGCTGGTGTTTTGCAAGACTTGGGCTTTACCTTGGATAGCAGCGAAACTAAGCTAGGATTTGTAGCCGCCTCCAAAAAGGCTGACGCAACGAACGGAGGCCAAGTAGCAGGCGCAGCGGTTCTTGACATTCTGGCTGCCTTAAGCGGCAGCTATAGTAACGCTATGGCTAATTGCGATAGGTCACAAGTAGTCAAGGCATCGATAATCACAAGGTTAGGCCTTGATGGGAAAAAAATAACCGTCAGGGTCACGTTTCAGCGAATTGTTTGGAACATGGATAACCAAATCAGTAAAGTTGAAAGCATTAATGATCCGAAAATATATCAGAAATTTTACGATGGTTTATCGAAGGCAATATTTTTGGAGGCACAGAAAATATGAAAAAAATAATGAAACGTTGTGGTATTTATATGATTTTATTTCCCTTTGTTGCATTGTCCGGATGCGCAAGCACAGCCAGTAAGGCTTTTGAGACCAGCGAAAGCCAAGTTAAATTAAGAAGCATGCAGACAAGAGCTTTTGACACAACAGATAAGCAAAAAATGATGCAGACCGTAATTAGCACAATGCAAGACTTAGAGTTTGTGATTGATAAGGCTGATTTGATATTGGGTTCTGTTAGCGGTTCCAAGTTTCTTGGAAATGCAGTTGTTGTAATGACTGTAACCGTTAGGTCTAGAGGTGAAAAACAATTGCTAGTAAGAGCAAATGCCCAATACGGAATTAAATCGGTAGAGGACCCGGAAACGTATCAAGATTTTTTTACCGCACTAGAAAAAGCTATATTTTTAACAGCACAACAAGTAGATTAAAAAAGGCGTCCCCTTTTTAGACCATGAAAATGGAGGTTTGCCATGGCTGACGGCGGATTTGTGGTAAAATTTGATGGAAAAGAAGTAGTGCGTTGCTACGCAGTTTCTTTCGATTATGACGAATGGCAATACAGGGTCAATAACGGCGAAGCTAAAGGTTTGCCGGAGGGGTTGGGAAAGATAGAAGTTAAGACGGAAGAAGATTAGAAAGGCGGGGATGATTGAGGAAGATTGTAGTTTTAGGGTCTGACCCCTTGGTTTTCATCCCCAAGGATAAAAGGGGCGGGGAGTTATGGTAGCTGTCCCCCGAATTCCCTATCTTGTTTGTGGCATTCTCTAACGGGGTAAAGACGGAAGAAGAATAAAGGGAGCGGGGGATTAGACAGGCTGTTCCAAAATTTTCAGCTTTCAGTGCCTGACCCCGCAGTTTTCGCGGAGAAAAACAAGATAATAAAGGGGCGGGGATGATTCGGTACGTGTCCCCGGAATTTTTTTTATCTTTTTTACGATAAAAGTGCTAAAATGATGGGTGTTGATGTTTGTTGCGGGCATTGGTTGAGGAAAATGGAATAATCGGGTACGCGTGGACTTGCGTAGCGCGAGAGGGACTTGGTGATATCGTTTCCCTTGTATAATGGAAGAGTCTGAAGCCTTGGGTTTTTATTATTAGGAGGGAAGTCATATGAGTATTTTTTGTGAAACCAAAACACAGAACAATTCACGGAGCATTATAGGCTTCTTGTTGTTTACCTGTCTTGTACTAAGCTTTGCGGGGTGCGTAACAGCGCCGTATAGTGGAACTGATGTTACCTCCCAATTGATAACCGAGGCTGACATTGTAAACAAGATGGGGTGGAGTGCTAAGGATGGCTTCAGTGATCAAGCCTTTCCCGGATCTGCCTCATCCGCAGAAGAAATCAGTGTTCGGGTCTACAGGGATGTCGATGAATCCCTCGCTGCCTATAAGACTTTTGATTTTGACTACACCAGTAAGATGAACCCGCTTCTGGAAAAAGAGCTCTTTCGGCAGTTGGAAAAAGTGCTGCAGGCACATGGGTTGACACGCGTAAAAGAGAATCCGCAGATTACGATTAGTATGGACTTTTTTGTCGGTAAGAAGGAACAGTATGCGCCGCCAACCACGGTCACTAGCACAGAAATAAAGTCTGTCTGGAACACCGCCGCAATCGGTTGGAATATAGTAGGGTTTTCTTCAGCGGTGCCTATCACAAGCTCCAGAACCGATCCCGGATATACCATAACTAGTTATTACACTAATATCCGGCTCAATTTTCTAAACCACGCCAAATTGGTAGGAGGCGTAAAGCCGGAAATTCCGCCATTGATCTGGCTCGGCGAAGCGGAACATGGAGGGTTTGATCCGGATATCCGTGGTTTTGCGCCGGTCATGTTTGATGAGCTTATGAAGCACTTTTCGGATCAATCCGCCAATTCTTCGAACTGTTATGTGCGCCTTTTTCGTTACGGTAGATTAGGGCTTGGGTTTGATCCTTCGGACTGGCGCGTCATCCGTTATGTAGAGATCTCTTCAGTGGCGGCCGAACACGGTATAAAACCAGGGGATGTTCTAATAAAAGTCAATGGTAAGGATCCCAAGGGGTCTTCTACTTTTTCGGATTTTCCGTATAATTCCCAGGATCCCTATTTTCGGTATGTCTTGTCTAATCGGGGCGATTCGGATGTGGAACTGGTAATCAGGTCGGCTGAAACAGGAAAAAGCGCTACGTTTCGGATGAGGCCTCGCAGTGAGGATCGCTATCTGTATGTTGATCTAGACGGTCGCATACTTCAAAAAATTGCGGAGTCACCCAAGTAAGAAAAGGAATCCCGGAATTCTGGGGACACAATCGACTGGTACAAAAATTATACACGTTTTTTAGATGGTAAGAAAATAGGCACTTTCTAGGGCGGCAAGCGTTAAGGTACTATTAAACAGGTTCTAACCTCGTCTACCCAGCGACCCGGACAATCCCAAAACCGCTCCGCAAGGGGCAGTTTTTTATTCCTCTTCGCCGAATACCCCGTGGCTTGCAGATTGGGTCAAATCAATCTGCGCCGGGTTCTGTTCTTTGACAATATAGCGTAAAACAACACCAATATATACGGTAAAAATCTCCATACATAAAGGAGGTAATTGCCATGGCATTTAGTCAATAACGATGAAGACGGTAAAACAATTTGGGGTAGCAAAACGCCCATATCTCTTCATGGTTATCTGCTGTTAACACATAAAAAAGTTCAAAAAGCATGCTGGTGCATACAAAATAAATGTTCGGAAGAAGAAAAGAGAAACATTATCAACCAAGCAGAAAAAGTAATATTAGACTTAGGAAAATATCATTATGATTTCATTGAACTTTCGAAGCACAAACTCAAAGAATAACGGGGTCACCTATGGAAATAAAAGTCAACAGAGAAAATACCCCCCCCTGACGGTTCCTCGTTGTAAAAGAATCAAATAAAAACATTTAGTAAAAATCCGACCGCTCTTTAAATATCTTTAGAAGCGCTGGACAAGCCCAGTCTTCAGTCACCTATTGGCGGCGCTTTTATTGTTGCTTGCCGCTATGGTTTTATATTTATTCGGGATTGCCTGGTTTCTGCGCCAAGCCTTTCGGATGTTACGGGCCAAAAAGTATTTTCACGCTTTACTTTGTATTTTAGCGGCGGTTTTGGTATTTATGGCCGGCAGATTCGCGCCGGCGCTTTTTAGGATCCACCCCCAAGGGTAAAAAAGGCGGGGAGTTATGGTAGCTGTCCCCCGAATTCCTTGTCAGGAGTCCTGCTGCAATATTTTGGAGTATTAAAAAGCTATTTGCGGGATAACGATAGCGAATTTAAAAATAATGTTATCAAATGCGTTAATGGGTTTGCTATAGGAAAAAGCAAAAGAATGAATTGGGTTTTTGATGATGCGTTGTTATTTTTAAGCTCAGAAAAAAACACTATCAGGAAAAATATATTACAAGAATTTATTAGTTTTCTTAATGGGGAAAAAGATAGAAATGAATGTGTGGAAAAGATAACAGGGTCAATTGCTTATTAATCAAATGCAACAAGAAAAGCTGAGCAGTATCTTTTATATTTGTTGCGCAACTAATTATATTGCAAATAGTTAAATAGAACGTCTTGTGTCCTTTTTCGATAAACACAATAAAGGCTGTTTTTGGAGCTCAGATTTCAAAAGATATTACCGAGATAAAACCCGATCAAAAAGTTGAATCCCAAATCAAGGTAAATGTGAAAAATAATTCCAGAAAAATAGCCAAACAAATGACTCTTGAAGAGATAAAAAATACGGACTTATATGACTTTCTGATTAAGATAAAAACGGTCTTGGATAATTCTGGCAAGCTAAAAAGCCCAAGCATCAAATCTTGATCAGGCTTTGCCGAAGGGATTGGGTAAGATAGAAGTGAAGACGGAAGAAGAATAAAAGGAGCGGGGAAAGAAAAAGGTGTTCCCTTTTTCCTTTTTACAAGAAGGAAGACGATATGATGAGATACGTTCTGTTTATTATTCTTTTATTATTGACAATCGCTAGTGTGTACTTTATTTGGGTAATGGCAAAAGATTTCTCTAGTAGAGTTCAATTTATTATTTCTTTTTTAACCCTTGTTTCTGTATTTTCTGCTGGTATTTTCACTTATTTTAAATATGAAGATTATAGAAGAGAAGGTAATTATCAAAAGGTCATTGTTCGTTATTTAGATAACAATATTGATGTTTCAAATTCTGAAATGTCTCATTATATTATGAAGGTATGTACAATTTTAATGCTATATTGCGACGATAAATGTAATATCGGGGATATAGGACAAAGAGAAAAAACTTATACCTCATGCGTTCAAGATGCACAAGATCTCACCGCCTCTTTAATTAGATTATCTGTTTTTGACGCATCCATCCATTTGAGTTATTCAAATGTATTTACTACGGCAAGAGCTGTGTTGCGACTTATGCTTGATGAAAGTATGACCAAAAAATTTGTTGAAAATAAATGGAACCTAATCGAGCCTTTTTACCAATTTGCAACGTATAATTTACAAGATATCGGTGAATTAATTAGAAGAGACACGGCAATATATGATTCTCCAAATATAGAAGTTATAAAAAAGAGTAAAGAATTTAAAAAGATAATAGAGAGATTCAAAAAATTTAATAATTTATTCGATGAAGGGAAAGCCTTAAATGATAACGACAAACTCGCCAAACTTTTATATTATGTCAGAGATTATTTGAAAGATAAAGGCCTGCCCACTGAGGTAAAAGAAGTAAGCGCTCAATAGGGGCAAATTGATTTATAAAATATTAGTAATACATAAGTTAGATAGGGCGTATTGTCATTTGAGGGAAAAATGAGCAAGCATAGGAATCGATTATTATTCTCGCTATTGCTGGCAGCGCAGGTTTTTATAGCCGGTTTTCTATGTTATGTCTTCAAGCAGGTTTTTGATAACCTGCGGCATGCAAACTTGGCGATGGAAATGATTTTGTTCTTAAATTGCGATCGGTTGCCCCCGGGCATGGCTAGTTATAAAGCAGACCGAGGGAAAAAACTGGTTCAATATTTTGATGAGCAAGGTTTATTGCGCCAGGAACGATTTTTAGATAAAAACAATACTTTAGTTTTCAGGACTTATGATGGAAAAAAGAACATCACGGAAGAAAAAAGAATCCCTCTAAAACTATTGATTAATAACTTCGGTCCAGATTCCCAATATGCCAAAAAATTAAAAGCGGAGGAGAAAAAACGAGATGAAGAATTGATACAGAATATCAATAACAGGATAAAAGAAGGGAAAGACCTTAATACCATAACTGCAGATAGTGCTACGCTTTTAGATTCGGCGGCGCGTACCAACAATATCGAAGCCGCAAAGCTTCTGATTGGGGCCGGAGCCGATGTTGACGCGCGCATTAATAACGGGCCGACTCCGCTAATGAATGCTTTGGGGCATGATGATATGGTTAAGTTTCTGATTGACGCTAAAGCCGACGTAAATTTTAAATCTTTTTATACCGACATTACCCCTTTAATGGAAGCCGCCGCGCGCGACAAGGCCAATGAAGTTAAGATGCTGCTTGATGCCGGAGCCGATGTAAACACCAAAGCTTACGATGGAGGCACGGCTTTAATCCGCGCCTGTTATATGGGAAAAACCGACACAATAAAGTTTTTAATTGATGCCGGAGCCGATGCCAGCGCTGCATATAATGATGGCCAAACTGCGTTAATGGTCGCGATTGGTAATAAAAACACCGTTGCTATAAAATTATTAAAGCAAGCCGGCGCTAATCGATAACCGCGGTATTACTTAGAATGTTTGGGCCAGGCCTTAAAAAGACAAAGGGGTCAGCGCCCTTTGATCTTTAAAACAGGAGATAAAAATGACCAGGCTGCTTAAACTAATTTTACCATTCTTGTTTTTGGTTATATGCATACCTTTTACCCGCGCCGAAAATCAAAAGGATAACGTCTGGATAGCGTATTCGCATAACAGCGTCGGCTGGAGCTGGGAGCAGACTGAAATAACCATAACAACCGGAGGGTGGTATCAATATAGCTTAGGCTATCCCAAAGAAATAAAACAAGAGGAATATAGAATAATCCCCCGCGAATTTTCCCGGCAGCTTAGCCCGGAAGAAATCACTAAAATCAAAGAATATTTAGGGAAACTTAACATGAATATTACCAGCAAAGATGTAAACATGGACTGCATGGATGGCTCAACGTCATCTCTCAGGTTTACCTTAAATGGGGTGGAAAAAAGTATTGGCGGAAGCTGTTGCGCCTGGCCGAAAGAATATGGCGAGCTTATAAGTTTTATCGATCGGCTAGGCTCTGATTGGAGAATAATGGGGTCAGCCCTTGAAACTTGAGTTAGTTATTTTTTCTCCGTGCCCTCTGGAAGTTCCGGGGACACGATACCTAACTATTTTATATTAAATTTTCCATTCGTGTTATTCGTCCCCAAGGGGAGGCTACGCTTCACTTCGCACTGTGATTCGTTGTTAAAGATATTTTGCTTCTCTTCGTGCCCTGGGCTATACCGAAATCGCCCGCTTGCTGAAGCAGGCGGGGGCCAAGGAATGAACGCTTAGGCACGAAACTAAGCATAAAGGAAACAACACCGGGAGGATCTGGCCATGAAAAAAATACTTTTTGCCTTAATTGCTATAGCCGCTATCGGTCTTTTTTATTCTTTTCAACTGCCGTCAGTGAGAGCCGATGAAGCCAGGACATTTATCGGCACGATCAAATCTTTCCGGCCGGTTATGGGCCGGCCGTCAAAGTGGTATTGCGCCAGGTTTACCGCGGTTGCCGATAACGGCGAGAAAAAAGAAATCTGGATATTAGGCGCTTCCGGAGCCGCTCCGACTTCGGTCACGAATTTTGACGGTAAGCCGGTGGACAAACTGGGATACAATCACCGGCCACAAGTAGGTAAAAAAGTCGAAGTTAAATACACAATTGCAGAAAACGGCCGCAATGACGCGGTTTCAATTCGTTATGTCACCGCGGATTATGTCCCGGCGCCAGCAGCACCAGCCGGCAGCCAGGCCGCTGACGTCCCCTCCGAGCCGAAAAATCTTATTACCGGCCGGATCAACGAGGTTTGGCCGGGCGTGCCGCGCTCGCTGAAAGTCAAAGATTGCAAGATCCGGGTCATCCCGGACAGCGGTAAAGACGCCTATTTCGAAACCAAAGATGCCCTGATCAGCGATACAAACGGCACTGCCCTTGCCTGCGATTCGTCAAACCTCAAAAATGAAAGAGTAGAGGTGATCTATTCGGAAGCCGACGGTTCGATTTACGATCCCTATAAACCGGCTAAAGCGGTTGCCATACATTATCTTGCCGGGAACAGCGTAAGCAGCCCGACGTCTTCGACGACTGCCGCTCCCGCGGCCGCGAATAATATCTTTGTAGGGAAAGTCGTAAAAGGCGGGATCACGTTCAACCCGCGCTGTCCTTACTGGTTCGTGATCATGACCGACAACGGCGAGAAGAAAGATCTCTGGATACCCAGGGATAATATGCGCGTTACCGGTCTTAACGGCAGCCAGGTATACGGCGCGCCTCCCCGGGAAGGTAAAAAAATTGAAGTCCAGTATTCCGTCGGCGACCATGGCCAATATGAGACGGTTTCGATGCGTTATGTCCCCGAGAACTACGTATCCCAGCCCGGCGCGGCCCCGGCAAAGAAGATAGAGAGAAGATAGAGGGGTCAGGCCTCAAGAATCAAGATTGATCATCTCTCATCTGTGAAAATCTGTGTAATCTGTGGACAATATTTTTTCGTTGTTTTCTCCGTACCCTCCGTCCTTCCAGGAGGCTCCGCCCGGCTTTGCCAGGCTCCGCACTGTCCTCTGTGGTGAAAATTTTTCCTTCGTAGTCCAGCCAGCCTTGATTTTTACCCCCCGGAATGATATACTTTGTTCATGAAAGAGTCAAAAATAATGAATGCGATCAAAGAAGAGATGCGGGATGACCAGAGGAAGATGACTCCCCAGGAACGTCTCCGGGCTTTCGTGAACCATTCCCGCTTGATGGTGCAGTTGTCGGAAGCCGGGGAAAGATACCGCCGGCGCTTTAAACCCCGCAGGAACGCAAAATGAGAGCTAAAAACAGCGGCCAATCGGCGTTACTCCTTCTCGATGTTATCGACTTACTCTCGGAAAAGAAAATACCTTACGCGATCATCGGAGCGCTTGCCGCTTCTTTTTACGGCACGGTCAGGGCCAGCGTTGATGCCGACGCGATTATTTCTCTTGCAACATCGCCTCTTAGCGCCGGGGATTTAGCCCATCTTTTATCCCAAAGCGGCATGCCGGCAGGATACCGCCGGGGCGACGGCGACGATCCCCTTCAGGGCGTAATCAGCGTTAAGGACAAATACGGCAACCGGGTAGATTTAATAACCGGCATCAAAGGCATGGATGATAACGCCTTTAATCGTACCGCCGTAACTTCTTTCCTGAAACATAAAATCTGCCTCATCGGCGTAGAAGATTTTATCGCAATGAAGCTATTCGCCGGCAGTACCAAGGACATTGCCGATGCCCGCGCCGCCATAGATATTTCCCGCCCGCGCATTAATACAAGCCTGTTGAGAGAAATAGTTCAAAAATACGGGAAAAGGACTTCCCATCTGCTTGATTCCTTGCTTAAGTGAAATGTTAAAAAACCAGAAAGGGAAACACATTTATTTTTTCTCCGTGCCTTCTGGTAAAAATATTTTCCCTTTCTTGTTTTCTTCGTAGACTTCGTCCCCTGCGATGAGGCTACGCTTCGCTCCGCACTGTTCTTCGTGGTAGGCATAGGTTTTATTTTTATATCATTCTCTGTAAAAATCTGTGAAATCTGTGGACAATATTTTTTTATTTTTCCTTTGCGTCCTTCGCGGGAAAATCTCCCTCCCAAAATACCCCCCGACATTTATTCATATTCTTCGTGAACTTCCTACCCTTCGTGGTAAAATATTCCTGTTTTTCTCTGCGGTGAATTTTTTTATAAAAAGGGAGAAGGAGCCTTTTTAAAAATATATGACCGAAAAACTAAAAGAAATATCCATAATCATCGATGTCTGGGATGATGTTTTTTCCGATTTTGACCCCCGGCCGCTGGATGAAAGAGCCTTATCGGAAGATTTTATCAGCGAGCTCAAAAAACGATACCGGGAGACTCCCCGGGGAGACCTTTTGATATCTTTTTATGCTCCCAGAACCCTGAAGCATGAAGACTCGGAACGAATGGTTACCCAAAGGCTTAAGCAATATTTTGGCGACCGGGCATTACAAAAGAAACAGGAATTATTCCGCACCAGGAAAAAGGGCGGCGGGTTTGTCCTGGGAGGAATATTTTTCTTAACTTCCATCACGCTTCTGGCTTATTTTAATATTTTCCCGGTACTCATGATTAAGATCCTGGAAATAGTACTGGTGCCGCTGGGCTGGTTCGGCATCTGGGAAGGTTTTTCGAAAATCGTCAACGCGTCTCCCGGCAGTTCCCAGGAAGGAATACTTTTCCGCAAGCTTTCAAAAGCAGAATACCGGTTTAATTATGCGAAGAACCCCGGCGGCGGAGTGAGAGGAAACAGCGAGCAGCCAGAAAGACCGATGGATGAAGGATGAAGGACGAGAGATGAGGGGTAAGGGAAGTCGAAAGCAGCGAAAAATACCGAAAGATGAGGGAAGATAGATGAGAAATGAAGTTGAAAATAAAGATTAAAAATGAAAAACAAAAAAATAAAAGGTGGGATTGTGTTATTCATGATGTTGGTTCCGGCGGTCGCTTTCGCGCAGGATTTGAACCGGGAACCGGCTGAGACAGGAAAAAAAGGCCATACGGAAACCGTATCGGCCATGAAGGCTAAAGGCACCGATGCTAACGCGAAAAATAACGGCGGCGTAACCGCGCTGATGATGGCCGCATTTACCGGAACTGTCGAAAACGTAAAGACTTTACTGGCCCGGGGCGAGGAAATCAATAAAAAAGATAACTACGGCCGGACTGCCCTGATGTGGGCAGCAAAGACCGGATATACCCCAATCGTCACGCTCTTGCTGGCCCGGGACGCCGATGCCAACGCCAGGACTATCGCCGGGCGGAGCGCTTTAGTCGAGGCCGCGGAGAACGGGTATACCGAGATCGTCACCGCCCTGGCGGCCAAAGGCGGCGACGCCAATGAAAAAACCGACAGCGGCGTAACAATCCTGATGAGAGCGGCGCAGGGAGGACACACGAAAACAGTCAGCGCCTTATTATCCCTGGGCGCTGATGCCAACGCGAAAGATATCAACGATACAACCGCCTTGATGCGGGCAGCAAGAAGCCGGCACGCCGATACCGTCGCCGCCTTACTGGCCCATGGCGCCGATGCCAACGCGAAAGATAAAACCGGCAAGACCGCCCTTATCTGGGCGGCAAACGAACCGGGGCAATGCTTCCCGGGAGCGAAAAAAAACGGCGTGGTTACCGATGACAGTGTTACGGCCGCCTCAACCGTCAGGGCCTTGTTGGACAAAGGCGCCGATGTCAACGCGAAAGATAACCATGGATTGACCGCCTTGATGTCAGCAACGCGGGCACGGAACACCCTGATGATCAATGCTTTGCTATCCCGGGAAGCGGAAGTCAACGCTAAAACTAAAGACGGCAAAACCGCCTTGAAGCTGGCAATACATAAGGGATATACCGAAATCGCCCGTTTGCTGAAGCAGGCGGGAGCGAAGGAGTGAGGGACGAGGGATGAAAGATGATGGGCGAAGGATGAGAGAAACGGTAAAGAGTGAAAACATCGGTTGTATTTGTAACGATAGAAGATAATGAACCTCCCTGCAGCAAGCTGCAGGGTATCAAATATCTATAAGGTAACCCTGGATAAGGTACAACCCTGCGGCAAGCCGCAGGTAATAAAATCTGGTTCGCCGTAACCGGCGAAACTTGATTTTATTATGCGGCTAATCGTTTTTCTGCGCCTACGGCTTGAAAAACTCAAGCCTTAGTAATAAAAACCCGTAAAGACGGTAAGCAGGATAAAAGAGGATAATTAAAAACGAGGGTGGGACGATGAAAAAAATACTTTTTGCCTTAATTGCTGTAGCCGCTATCGGTCTTTTTTGTTCTTTTCAACTGCCGTCAGCGAAAGCCGATGAAGCCAGGACATTTATCGGCACGATCAAATCTTTCCGGCCGGTTATGAGCCGTCCGCCCAAGTGGCCATGCGCGCGGTTTACCGCGGTTTCTGATAGCGGAGAGGAAATAGAGATTTATGTATTAGGCGGCTCCAGTACCTCTCCGACTTCGGCCACGGATTTCGACGGCAAGCCGATGGATAAACCGGGGTATTGTCACCGTCCCCAGGTAGGCAAAAAAGTAGAAGTCACCTATTCTACCGGAGAACATGAGATTTACGGAGGCCAGCGCGCGCAGGTGCAATATCCGACGATCACCAACGGCAACATCATCACCAATGGACAGCTGGGGGCGGATTCGATACGGCTGTTGGATTAGACTCTGGCGGATACATAAAACCTAACATTATGGGGTTAAAATCCTACCCAAACTAGCGGTTTTGCTACTCCCACCCACACGGCCGTTGTTGGGCAAAAACCGGCGGTATTATCAAAAAATTCCCCAAAAAACCTTCGGAATCCCCCCTTGTTTTTCCCTAAAAAATATGTTATATCTTCCTACTATAATATAATCGTTTCTGCCAGCAAAAAACTATATAAAACAATATTTTTTAACGGAGGAATGATGCTTTCGTTTCTCGCTCAACCCAAACGCAAACTCTTCTCTAAGTTAACTCTTATACTGGTACTATTCTCTTTTTTAGGTACCAGCCTGGGCACCAACTACGCCCACGCCGCTTTAGCCCTCCCTGAGCCTACCCAGTTGCTAGGCCTGTCTCCAAGCTACTCCTTTCCGATATTAAAGGGATTAAAACTCAACCCGGCTAACCCGCTACAGATAGAATTCATTATCGATAGCGCTAACCAGGATACGGTAAGTAAAGAAGAAGCATCAAAACTGATAAGATACTTCTTAGCCGGATTGACTATCCCGGAAGACGATCTCTGGGTAAACCTATCCGTATATGAAAAAGACCATATAATCAATGAATCTGCCGCTGCTACCGACGTAGGCCGGGATATGTTAGCCCAGGACTATGTCTTAAAGCAATTAGTCTCCTCTTTGACCTATCCGGAGAGTGAAGTGGGTAAAAGCTACTGGCAGAAAGCCTATCAAGCCGCGGCCAAGGCCTTTGGTACTACTGATATCAAACTAGATACCTTCAATAAGATATGGATCGCTCCGGATAAAGCCGAAGTCTATGAATATAAGAATACCGCCGTAGTCAACCAGGCTACTCTTAAGGCAATGCTCGAACAAGACTTTCTCGCATTGCAGAAAGGAACGAAGGACGAAGTCCGCCAATTTGTAAAACAAATTGGCGAGACCTCGCCATCCGCAGGATGGCGGGAACGAGGGATGAAGGACGAAAAAGCAGGACAAATCAACAAGGTGGCTTCGGATGTAATGCGTGAAGTCGTAGTACCTAAAATAACCGAAGATATCAATTCCGGCAAGAACTTTGCCACTTTAAGACAGATATACTACTCTCTGATCTTAGCTAAATGGTTTAAAGAGAAGTTTAAAGAATCCTTCTATAAACACTATATCAACCAGAAGAAGATCAAAGGCATCGATATCCATGACCCTACGGCTAAAGAGCAGATCTATAACCTCTATACCCAGGCCTTTAAGAAGGGTATCTATGACTATATAAAAAAAGAAGTTGTACCGGTTGAGCCGGTTATGCCGGTTGCAGGGTTAAAATCTTCTAACGGACTCAACCGGCCTAACAGTTTTAAAACCGTTAGACGTAGGTACTTCTCCGGAGGAATAAACTTTCTGATCGGAGTTGTCTCCTCAGTCGTACCCTCGGCCACGTTTGATGCGACCCAGAGAATGGGTAAGTTTAACGCCGTGGGGACGCTTTTGACCAATGAGGTAGCTAATGATAACTCGATAGGGGTGGCGGGAAGCCCGGCGGGGATGGAAACCGATGGACGAGGAATGAGGGATGAAGGAAGAGGGGAAGATACCGTAGGACGTGAGGACGTGGGACGTGGGACGAAAGGAGCAAGCGCCAGTCCGGCTTCCGCCAGCCCCGTTAAGGATTTTGACGTTTTCTTAGGAGTTATCTTAAACGATGAAAGCCTCCAGCACGCGCATCCCGCGATTTACCAAAAAATTAAAGCCCGGGGCTCGGCAAACAAAGTAAGAGGAGATATCGTCAAGGAGTTGGATCTTATCAGAACCCAATTAGGTGATGCGCAGGGGCCGGTGGATTTAGAGGCATTGCACCAATATTTGCTCGCTAAGGCCCAGGATTTTCGCGACAAAGGTGATTATAAATCCGAGGCGATAGCCTATTTCCATGCGTTAAGAGTGTTGGCCGGGCCGATAAGCTCGTTGACTGAATTGATGGTGCACGACATTGCGTCCAAAGACCATTACTCTTCTGTCCAGAAGTCATTGTTAGACGCGATATCCCGGTCGTACCGGGCTATCCCCCAGCATGAGATAGATTATTTTAATACTTTATGGAAATCCCGGAATACATCAATCCGGGAGCTATGGCAGTGGGTACAGAGAAACACCATTGTCGGGTGTTTAGATTATGTGGTTGACAGCGGCGATGGTTTCTGGGCAGGCCGCAGCCGCTGGGATAAGATTGACCAATCCTGTAAGTTTTTTGAAGCTTTGGAATCTCACCGGACGGGAGAAAGCAATGACCATTGGTATGATTATCTAAACAGCAGAAGAGCGGCGGGAGAGGAGCCGTTGGATAGAGAACTATTAGAAGCAATGCAGGAAGGATACGACCGGATAGAGCAGGGAGGAAAAGACGAGACAATAAAAAAAATAATATTCTTATCCAACCTTACTATGGATTATCCCAAGATTCTTTTAGGTAATGATGACGCCAGCGTAAGGCCGGTGCTGTGGCCTTTTTACAAAATGCTTCCGATTGAAAAGGAAGATACGGAGCTGCTGCTTGTTCTTGCCGAAGAACACCGTGATTACCGGACCCTGGGGCTTGGCGATAGCCGCGGCCCCGAGGCATTTGTTAAAAAGCTTTCAGTTGAACCTCCCCAGCAGGAAGAAGAACGGCTGCCCGAGCCGGCTTACGACGCGCCGGCGGCAGCTAAATTAAAAGAAGCATTCAACGGAAACGGCGCGGATGTCGCAGGAAAATTAGAGGCGTTATACCAAAGCGGAGATTTAGCCAGAGCGATATCTTATCTTGCCCTGCTGGACCGGCCCAAGACAAAAGGGGTCACTATTTTACAGCATTGCGTACAAGTCGTCCGGTGGATGGCCGCAGTCGATGAGGGCGATTTTGCCGGATTCTCTGCTTTGAGAAAAGGTAAACCTTACATCCCTGAAAGTCACTTCCGCAGTTTAAGCCGGGCGTTGCGCCAGGCGCGGGATTATATCGCCGGATTATACGACGAGCAAACGGCGAATCGGCTTATCTACCTGGCCGCGTTTATGCATGATATCGGGGATATCTTCAATTACGGCGACCACACCACCAGGGGAGCGGCGATGATCGAGCCTGTGCTGGCGATCCTGGGCATTAATGACCGGCGCATTGCCAACTGGTTCCGGTTTATCATCAGGTACCATTCTGAATTCGGCGGTATGAATATCGCGGAAAAGACCAACGCCCCGATTTTAGAGGCGCTGAAACAGGAATTTGATTTGCAAAGCGCGGGAGAAGCGGCCGAGGCGGATATGCTTTTGAAACTTACGGTAGCAATCAATTCCGCGGACGTTATGTCTTATCAGGACGGAGTATTTTTTACCGCAGACGACGCCGAGCTAATGGCGGGTTACTTAAGCCTGGAGAAACTGGTAAGGTTCGACGCCGCAGAGTTCCGCCGGTTAAGATACGCCTGCAACGAGCGTGGAGTAGTAAACGAATTCAGGCTTGATGTTTTAGGCAAGACAATGCGATTACTGCAGAAGCGTTACCGGGGATTCGCGCCGTTTCTGGGGTCAGCTGAAATGGGCCATTCTAAGGAAATATTTGCTAATCTTTCCGAGACCGACGTCGGGAGATTATTGAGGCTATCCTATATTATATCCCGCGCGCCGGGCCAAAACGCCGAAGCTCGCACTTTTGATTTTACCGCTTCCCGCCGGCTGGCCCCGTTAAGTTTCCAGCCGCTTCATGAAAGGCTGGCCGAGGTAGATTTTGAAAGATTAGCCGAGCTTCCCATTCATGATGCCGTCCGCTATCTGACCGAAATGGGATTGATTACCTATCTGAGCGGCGATGAAGGGACGGTGTATTACAATAATAAGTATTTAACCCATATTATACGTTATTTCAGCGCCGCGGCGATAAATACCCTGGCTTATTACGCTTCGCGCGGCGTCGGCACGCTTACCGACGACCATCTGGGCAACTTTTTAGTTATGTATAATTTGTCCGAAATCCACCGCTTAAGGATGTTTGCAAAGCACTGGCCGGTAATCCGTTTGTTATATGCCCTTTTAAACGGCGTGGTCAGAGGCGAAAAGATGTTTAATTTAAAGAGCATGGCGCCTAAGTTTGAAAACAGGAACGAAGAGCCTAAGGACCTGCTCTTAAGTATTGCCCGGGATTTAATCACGGAAGACCAGCAATACAGCCGCCAGCATCAGGAGGTTTATGACGCGCTTCGCGAGATCGACCAAGCCGGCCATATGCAGATTCTGATCGATTGGTTGAGCCGCGCCAATACGGTACGCTTGAACTATACCGCCCGCTGGGTTGATTTTGGGGCGGCGGGGTTTGTAAAATTTATTTATACCCTGGCTCTTTTATGGAGTAGAAGAACCGCCCAGGAAAAAGACAGGCCATATTTATTTGCCGGAAAGTATATCGGAAAGCTGGAGAGAGAAAAAGTCGCGATTGTGGCTAAGACAGTGCCGGATATCGCAGGGCAATTCCAGAAACTTTGCGCGGGAGATATTTCCGAAGCAAAGTTCATCAGCGAAACTTTTGGTTTAACTGCCGAGGGATATTACGAAGATGCCGAAAAGACGATTGTTACTTTAACCCAGGCGGCGGCCGCGGCGAGCCCGATGGAAATGAAAACCGAAAGACGAGGGATGAAGGATGAAGGACGAAAAGATGATATTGCCGCGGAACGCGGGACGAAGGCGGGGAGCCCGGCAATTCCCGGGAACGCGCCAAGAATTCCCGTGACGTTTATTGCTTCTTCCGATCCTTATACGGTGAAGGGTGAAATTATAGTGCCCGAGGACGCGAAAAATGGTAAAGCAAAAATCTGCATACTGTCGATGGGCATGTTCATAGCATTATGGTCGAATATCTGGATTGAAAACGGCCGGATGATGCAAATAACCAATAGTGCTCAAACTAATGGGCTTACGCATAGCATTGCTTATGATGCCGTCAGGGATGTGTTGACAGTCGAAGCGCGTAACCTCAGCAATACCCGTCAATTAGAGGCGTATCTTATCTCCGCCGCCAGCCCGGCCGAAGGCAAGACGAAAGTCGGATTGGTTTCAAGCGCGGTACCTCAAAGGATTCGGCGTCATGTAATAAAAAAGAAGGACGGCGTCGATCCTGAATATCTCGCAGGAATAAATGCCAAAGAAAAAAAGACGATAGTCATATACGGCGGGCTGGGTTCGTTAGGCGAGAGATTTCTGGGGCCCGGCATCCGCGAGCTGAACGATACATTTAACGTAGATTTCATCGCGGTGGACACCAAAGATCCTTCCCGGGAAGCCGACAGGCGTTTTATAAAAAAACGTAAACAAGTGCTTAAAGATGCGGGTTTGCCGGTTAGCGCTTATTTTTCTATCGGAAATTTTGGTAAAGCGCTGGATAAGGCACGGGGAACGATTCGCATAAAAGGAAGAGATATTAAAGTCGACGGAGTTATCACTGCGGTACCTACTAAGTATCACCTCAAGTACGCGCAAACATGGGTCAGGAGAAACATACCGGTATGGATGGAAAAACCCATTACGATGGTTGACGAAATTCCCGGTTTAAAACGACTGAATACCCAGCATCCCGGAAAAATATTCGCGGTAGATTTTTTTATGGACAGCGATGCGTTGATGTCGGTCTTAAAAGATAAAGATATTTTAGGCGGCATAGGAAAAATTAAGCGTATCGACGGCCGCTGCGTTGAGACATGGGGGGTTGAGCGCGAACCCAGGAAGTGGCTCCTTGATCCCGCGATAAGCGGAGGCGGATTGATGATAGACACTGCGGTCCACCCCCTCGCGATGATCGAGTCGGTCTTAACAACAAAAGGGATGACGCTTGGGCAAGCGGAGGTTGAGGATTGCCGGCTTGCCCGGTATGTAAATAACCCTGCCGATAAGATTGTTCCCAGCCAAACCGAGACGTATGGTTGGATTAAAGGGCGAGTAGGCGATATTGAATTTTATGTAGACAGCGGTAAAGGTGTAGGCCGGGTATATTATGGAATCACCATAACCGGCGACAAGGGAAGCGTAGAGGTATTTGTAGGAACAGAAACCCTGGATCCTTATATTAAGGTAACGCATAAAGACAGCAGCGTCGATATGTATCGTTTTTCAAAAGGAAGCCTGGGGTATAAGAGGACATTTTTGGATTTCATGTTATTCTTGCACGGTTCTAAGAAACACGACGGAGTTGGGCTGGATACACGTATGTCGGCGGCCATGCATAGCTTAGAAGTGGTTGGCAAGGCATATAAAAAGTCCGAGGGGATAGGAACATATTTGCTAGGGAATGATCCTACGGTACCGACTGAAGTTCAAGGAATGCCGTTTAAAGGGCTTCGTCCCAAAGGTAAGGCACTTTGGGGTAACGGTGAAGTTCTAACTAAATCGAAAAGTACTGTTGGTTCCAGCCCGGCAAGTGCGGAAAGACCGAGGGATGAAGTCCGCCAATTTACAAAACAAATTGGCGAGACCTCGCCATCCACCGGATGGCGGGGACGAGGGATGAGGGATGAAGGACGAAATGACGATACTGCCGTGGGCCGTGGAACGTCCGCGGCTTCGCCGCTGGGACGTGGGAAGAGGGAAAAAGGTAGTGCCAGCCCCTTGTGGTGGAATCTGCGCAAGCTAAAAAGCTATAAACTGGAGACACGAATTGAGGCAGCCAACCAGTTAGCCCTTCGTGGCGGCCGAGATATAATGGATATATTATTTGCAGCCTATCGCGGTGAACGGTCCTCTGGTGTCAGGAGTGCGATCATTAGAGCCCTTAAGCACAACAACAATTACGCAGGCCCTATGCTTGTCGACGCTCTCAGGGGCAGCGATCCGGATATCCGCGTTTCTGCCGTTATGGTTCTTGGGGAAATGAGAGACTCATCGTATGAAGACGCCGTCTATGCCGCTTTTTCTAATACCAATCCCGTAGCAGTATATAACGCGCTTGTTAATATTAATGGGAAAATGCGAAGATCTGTCGAAGATATCTACGCTGAATTAAAAAGACAAGACGGTGATTTTAGTTTATTGCCCGAAGCCATTCGATTAGCGGCAGCAGGGTATGGATTCAAAGTTGAGGTAAAACGGGAAGTTGTGATTGACAAGGTAGGCCATGAAGGTGTAGTCGATGAGCAGATTAAGTCTTTTCCTACTGATAATAATGATAATGTTCAGGAGTATTTAGATCAAGGTTATCGTATAACAGATATTTCGGCGGATGGTTCATACATAGGATCGGGCAGCGCCGTTGGGTATTATTTTTATTTGGAAAAAAGAGGTTTGGTGTATAATTCGCCAACCGAGAAGGTTACTCGCACGCTTGTCCCTGTGAAAATTGGTTCCAGCCCGACATCAACCGCTATGAAGACAGCAGGGTCGCCGGTATCTTTGCCGATCGGCCTTTTAGATAAGACGATTGAGATTTTTAGCCAAGCCGATACCGAAAAATTAGATACGATAAAAGATTCTTTTAACTCTTTTGCCGACGGCCTTCTGCGTAGTTATAAACCTGAACCGGATGAGGCTGACTTGGCCAGAATAAAGCAGTTAACCGAGCATACCGTAGAATTTTTAAAAGCGATGAAATCAAGGGACACCCGGATAAGAGGAGTAAAAGAAAAGTTGCTTCCAATCATCGGGTTGTTGCACGATATCGGTAAGGTAATTACTTATGTCGGCCATGAAGAGTCAGGGGTAAAGGTTTTAACCGACCATAATATTATCGGCCAATTGGTAGACAGTGGTTACATAAGTAAAGACGAAGGAGCGTTGGTTGAGACCGCGGTGCGCTACCATACCTTTGTCGGCTTAAACTGGATTGGTGAAAAAGGTTATGTGACGTGGAAGGAATTTTTTGAAGACAGCGCGGTAGCAGCGTGGCGCGCCGGTAACGATTTATCCACTTTACTTGAGCTCATCGCAAAAATGGGCATATTTGATCTTCTGGCCTATAAAAATTCCCTGCAGTCGTCGAGGGAAAAAGGATACATTGATTTGGCCGAAACAGTAGCCGCTGCGGTTTCCCGCGGCGGAAACTTGGAAGAAAATCTTGCCGCTTTAGACCGGGAAAAATCCCCCGAGCGCGTTGAGCACCTGATTTCCTGGAGAGATAATAATATGGATAGTTCTCGGCGCGTCGGTTATATGGGCGAATGGGGAAAAGCGGCAGAAGCCGTCCAGGCCCAGGAAGCGTTTATGAAAATTTTAGAAACCGTTACCGGCCACAGAGATATCCAGTCATTTATCAATGAAGCTTTAGGGAAAGAGGCAAATATTGAGCGATTCGGCGTTATATTTCCGGCACTGGCCTGGTCCGATGCTGCCGCCGCCGGGAGCGAAGAAGATTTCGCGAAGACTTTATATTTCTGGCAGGAAATAACGGCAGGACATTCCGTTAACCCCGGCGCGGTTAAATTCCTGGCTCTCTTGTTGCTGGCCGGTCGTATTTTTCCCGGGCATTCAAGCATTGTCACGCTCGGCAAGGACAATGTAGAAATAGCCAAATTGATAGGCAAACCGGGATTTTCCCGCTATCTTTATGCTTTAAACCAGGCAATGGCTTCTTTGACGGGGATAAAAGTATCGGAAGATAAGATTACTTTGCTGGGGGAAGGCGGCGCGCCACTCGGCTCATTTATGCAATTCGACCAAAGCAAAGGAACTATAACATTTTTTGCCGAACCGGCCGACGCTTCCAGCCCCGCTTTTCTGGATGATAACGCTAAAGCAGCGGGACGGAAAGCTTCGCTTTCCAGCCCGCTGGAACAGGGAAAGGTTGTCGATATTCCCAGCCGTCAAAACAGTAATTGGGTCTGGTTTCCCATGACTGAGCCGGAAAGGGCAGATTTTAAAGCAGGGAGAAAAGTTTTGCATATTTACGGTGAAAACAGCAATGAGGCCCTGGCAGTAGTGCGTTATTTTTTGCCCGGAGAGCCGGACCCCCGGGCGCAAAAAATAAAAGTTGAGGCGCCAAAGGCCTCCGTAACCGGTCAAAATCCGTGGGAGGTAAATATCCAAAAAACGGGTTTAGTGGCCAAGATAATAGTTTCCTATGACCCTTCCGGGGAAAGAATACTGGTTAAGGGAAAAAATTTTGATTTGCGAGGAATCCCTAAACCATTCCATATGATGTTAGCCACACCAAGGGAGGGAGATGCCGGCCTGGTAGCAAAAGGGTTGGCAGGTGTCAGGTTGGCGTCACGGGACGCCGGCACTTATTCTCATGACTACGCGGCAGGGAAGATAATCACTCCTCGCTCCGGATATAGGGTACCGGTGGAGAAAGGTAGGCCTATTTTATCCCAGGTTAAGAGCATCGCGGCTGCGCTTAACAATGTCCCTGAGGAGCAGATTGAAGTTGACTTCATATCGCGCGATAAAGAGAACAGTATCAGGGGGTTTCGCGTAACGATTTTACCACCGGCCGGGGGAATCGCGGGGAACGGAGCTGCGGGAAGCGGAACGAATGCTAATCCCCGTTCCTCATCTTCCGTTAATGCAGATGCGCCCGGCGGTATCAAAATGTCCAACATCCCGGTGATATCTTCGGCGGCGTCGCAGAAGATTGAATTCGCGGCGATCGGCCCGGACTTTTTCGATAGACTAACATTTCGGATCGTTTCGATGAGACACATTGCATCGTTGGCGCAGTTTGCGTCGATACCATAAAAAAGATAGGTTAAGGTTAGGGCTAAGAAGCCGGTTTGGGTAAAGGTGAGGGTTAAGGCTGATACGAATTTTAAGCCCTAACCTTTACCCTGACCCACACTGGCATCTTTACCCTTACCCTAACCGAGTTTTTTTAGCCCATACCGGCATCCTTACCCTAAACAAGTTTTTGCCCCTACCCAAACCCGCCGGTTTTGTTATAATAGTCCTCACCATAACTTCTCCGGGAGCGAATGGAGCCTATACGAAAACAGTTAAGGCAGGCAGGTAAGAACCCGGCGCATACGTAAGAGTATTCCCTATGCAATTGCCGACAAATAATTTTTCATCGGCCTATCACGCATCTTCGCTGGAAGTCCTTGAGCGGTCATTGAAAGACATCCCCTTTTACCGCGCGTGGCGCGCGCTTGACCCGGGCGCCGGCCGGCCGGTCGATGAGCGGTTCCAGGCGTTGCCGGTTTTAGGCAAAGCGGATATCCGGCAGTATTTTCCCGGCGGGTTTATACCGCAAGGCGCCGACTTTGACACGGCGTTGGCGCGCGGGATTATCGAATATGTCGCGACCAGCGGCACGACCAGCGAACAGGTCACCAATATCTGGAACCAGCAATGGTGGGATGCCAGCGAGCGCGCCTCGTGGCAGTTGAATCGCGTATTATCTGACGCTACCAAGAGTGAACATCGCGAGGCATTGTTAGGCAGCGCGTTAAGTATCGGCGATATCGATGATACCGGTGATATCGCATACGAAGACCGGCTATGGAAAAATTATCTTTTCCTTAACGAAAAAAGCTCGCCCCTGTTGTGGCAGGAAAAGCATTACCGTCGCATGATCGAAGAGCTGGCCAGATTTCAACCGGATATCCTTGAGGCGAATCCTTCATATTTATGGCACTTATGCCGGTATGCGTCGCAGCATAACGTAAGCTTGCATCAGCCGCGCGCGATCATATACACCTATGAATTGCCGTTCGCCTGGCAAAAGCGCTGGATACAGCGCGTATTCGATTGCCCGTGCGCGAGTTCCTATGGCTCAACGGAATTGGGATATGTATTTATGGAATGCCCTTACGGCAGGCTGCATCAAAATACGCGGTTTGTCCGGGTCGATTTCCAGCCCTTGGCACCTGAGCATGGCGGCCATGATATGGGAAGGATATTAGTAACTACGTTTGGTAATCCCTGGTACCAGATCGTACGCTTTGACCCAGGAGATATTGTCCGATTATCGGAAGCCCCTTGCGCGTGCGGCGGCCGGGAAGGTTTTGTGCTTGAGGCGATAGAGGGGAGATTTGCCTACTGTACGCAGGATTACCGGGGCAGGCTTATTACGCCTCGCCGCCTTGACGCCGCAATGCAGGGCGTTGACGGTATTTCAGGATACAGCTTAGTCCAGGAAGCACCCGGAGAGTACGCTATACGCGTATGCGCCGACAAGCCGCTTTCCCAGGCTCGAGAGGAGATCGTTACCGCTCTACAGCGAGTATATGGTATTGAGGCTAAGTTTTTTGTTGAGTTTTGCGATGCGATACAACCGGAGCCTTCAGGAAAGTTTTGTTACAGCCGGTCAAAGTGTTTGCCGGATATCAATCATTTTATACGCACACGATAAGGGCTGTTATCAGAGGCTAAAACTATGCAGGAAAACGTATATCTTATTGCCGGAGGCAAGGGGAATTCCTTTTGCCCCCTTTTGCGGCAGATATACCGCCGGGCAGGCGCGCGCAACCCGGTTATCGCGTATTCCGGCGCGGCCAATAATGAGCGCGCTGATTTTTTTACCTGGGCCCGTACCAGTTTGATAAAAGCCGGGGCGCGGGACGTGCGGCATGCCGACAGCCGCAAGCCCCAAAGCGCTGTCCTCGCCTGCCGGTCGGCGGATATGGTTTTTGTATCCGGCGGAGATGTTGACGCCGGTATGCGCCGGTTGGCCAAAAGCGGGTTGGCTATCGAATTTAAAAAAATACATCAAGCCGGAAAAGTTTTTATCGGCGTATCGGCCGGCAGCATCATACTGGCAAGAGCGTGGGTTCGCTGGACCGGTAAGAATGAAGATGCACCGGTTATGTTCGATTGCCTCGGCATAGCGCCGGTATATTGCGATACACACGATGAACCAGAGTGGGAAGAATTGAAAGCACTGCTAGAGTTATCGAAAAAGCCTGCGCGCGGGTATGGCCTTCGCAGCGGAGCGGCGGCATATGTTAAAAACCGGCGGCTGATAAGATTGGCCGGCGATATCGATATTGTAGAAAAAAAGAGGACGCGGGCACCTTTTTGTACTTGACTAGCCAACGGGTTAAGCGCGGAACCTCTCCGAGCGGTTGTTTTTTGGGATTTTTATTGACACCGCTTAGGCGTTGTTATAACATACAACAATATGGAAAATATTAAATTTTTAATCGGTCTTTTATTTATTGTAATAGGTTGCCCACCAGTTTTTGCCGAGGTTACGAGCACGCAGGATTTCAGCGTTACTTCTTATCACGTTTCCGGCAATACCGCCAATTCATTTTATCCCCGCGATAAGGCTACTTTTCTTTACGACGGCAAGGTTAATTTCGATGGCCAGCTAAAAGACAAAGAATTATTTGGGTCAATTTCTTACCGCGCCACTAACGACCGTTTGGTTGATGTCCAAAATGCCAGTATCGAAAATATGTTTATCGGGCTCAAGAAGCCTGGCTGGGAAATTCTTGCCGGTGATTTTTATTCAAACTTTTCTGATTATACTTTCGGCAACGCGCTTAAGGGCCTGAAGCTGGAAAGCGGTACAGAGGATAGCCTGCACTTTAAGATTGCCGGAGGCGTGGATACTGCGAAATGGGAAGATTTCTGGGAAAAGCATGCGGAAAATTCAGGAACCCGCCGGCATGTCTGGGGGGCGCAGGCCGGTGATTCTTTTCTGGACAAAAAATTAAAACTGAATATTAACTACGCCGGGTATAGCGATGATAAGGCATTTTTAAGTTCTTCCGGAACTCCGGCGCTGGTAAATGTGGGGAGTTTAAGCGGCAGCTATAAAATTAACAGTATTTTAAATTCGACATTCGAAGCAGCCTCAAGTTTTACCGATACCGACCGGGAAAATAACAAAAACAAAACTAAAAATGACAGCGCATATAAAGCCGCGCTCGATTTAAACACTACCGATTACACTTTAACCAGCGCCTATTCGCGGGCGGGGTATAACTTTAACAGCGCCGGCGGTTTTAGTTCCAAGGATTTAGAAGCTGTTAATTTTGACGGAATATGGTTTTTACCGAAACGCGTAAAGTTTACCCATTATCTTCATCTTGACCGGGATAACCTCAGCAATCGAAAAACTACGACGACAAAACAGACCAACCCCGGTTGCCGGTTTAATTTTAATCTCCCCTGGGAAATAACCGGCGATGCCGGTTTTGATTTGCGCAAGCGCTTTGCTACCGACCGGGAAACTAAACAAAAAACTTATACCTATTCGACTAATTTAAGCCGCGACCTGCGTATTTTTTACCTGACTAGCGGTTATACCCGGACAATCGTTTCCGATATGATCAGTCCTTCTCAGGAAAGAGTGACCGATACCTATTCTGTCGGTTTTGACGGTGATTTCACCATTAAAAAAATTAAAATTAACTGGGGGCTGACTCAGGATTTCAACCATGACCAATATGGCGAAAACCAGGGGGTTGATTTTACTATCGCGCGTTCCGCTCGCCTGCGCTTCAGTAATCTTCCCGGAAAAGTTTCCGCCGAAGCCAAGGTAACGATTGGCGATAACAACTATTACACTAACTCTTCCGACAGCAACACCGACGGTTATCTTATTGCTTTATCGAAACCGATACGGGATAATTTAAATTGTGGAATAAGCTGGGAACATAAGGGTTATCGCTATGCCGATCAATCAAAGGATTATGGCGAAACTCTCATCAAGGGAAAGCTAAGCTGTACTTTCTAGGAGATACTAATGAAAAAGCGATTATTTTTTTTATGTCTGGCGTTTATCGTTTTACCTGCTGCCGGTTTTTGCGAAAGCATTTTTAAGGTTAACGGCCAGAAGCTGGAAGAAGGCGGTTCAGCAACGCTGTTTAAAAGTGACTTGGAGGCCAGTAAGATCGAATTTGAATTTCATGGCGATAACCTTTCCGCGGTAGAGATCAGCCTTGACGGCGGCAGAAGTTGGGAGACAGCAAAAAAGGAAGATGATGCGTTCATATTAAGATATCGGCCGCTACGCGACGATAAATTTAATCCGGTTTTACTTTTAACTACCACCGACAACGTCAAGAAGATCTATAAAACCAACGCGGAAATCGTTTATTGCGTAAATAAGCCGGATGAGGCGATAGCGTTGTGTTTAGAAAAGCTGGAGACGTATTACGAAAATCAAAAAATCGATAATTTTATCAACCTGTTTTCTTCGCAATTTCCCGATCGGGTAAAGTTTAAAGAGTCGATTCAGAATGATTTTTATAATTATCGTAACATCCGTTTTAGCTATCGCGTTGACCGTAAAGTATTCGATAATGATTATGGCGGAGCGGTTTGCGACGTCTATTTTGAGCGAAAATACGAGAATCGTGACGGTGCTTCCGGCAGCGATAACGCGACAATTAATATTCGTTTCGACAAGGAAGACTCGGGATGGTTGATTACCGGGTTTAGGAATAATACTATTTTTGGCTCTTCCCTTTTGACAGCAAACAGCACATCCGCAGGTGACGCGTCAGCTTCCAATCCCGATTTGAAAATATCTTCCAGCGACATATCGGTTACCAATACCGGAACGGGAATCCTTACCGCTTCGATTTCGGTAAACGTGCATAATGACGGTAATTCAGTGGCCAACAGCGTTAAATTGAAGTATTATAAAAAAGTTACTTCCGCGAGCGGTATCGCTACTGACAGCGATTTCGTGGAAATTGCCACAAAAACTATCTCGTCTATATTGCCGGGATCCCAGGAATCAGCGCAAACGGTTACTTATAACTTTTCTGGGGCTACCAGCGTTACTGCCGACTATAAGGTGGTTGTTGATTATGATAATTTGATTGCCGAATCCGACGAGACCAACAACAGCGCCGTTAAAACAGTTTCCCTCACGGCAACAGTCGACTTGAGCGTTTCCGCGTCCGATATAATCATAACCAGCCCTTACGGAACGCATACGGTTAAGGTAACGGTGCATAATCCCGGTACGCTGAATCTTACCAATGTCAGCGTGAAGATTCTTTTCAAATACGGCTCGGCGCCGGCCGACAGCGATGTCTTAACAACAACGACAGTTTCTTCGATTTCCGCCGGCTCAACCGCAGACACCGGAGAATTCAGCTACACCAACAGCGGCCCGGGCACCTATTACTTTAAGGCAATAATCGATCCGAGTAACACGATTACCGAAAGCGATGAGACAAATAACCAGGCATCAAATACCTACTCGATTTAACAAGCCGGGCTTAACAGTCGCAGGCTTGTTCCTGGTAGCCCTTTGCGTTTTAGGTATGGCAAAAGCGCCTAAAACCGTGGATGACGCCCGAGGCGTGGTTGAGAAGTCTTTATCCCAAGTTGAAACGGCTTATGAAGCGCGTAACCTTCAAGAGATGCTTGATTGCTTTGATTCCGGATACCCGGCATTACTTTCTCTCCAGGACTATCTCCAGAAACAATTTGCTGCTTACAAAACACTGGGTATTAATTTTATTATCGATTCATACCTCATTGCCCCGGATAAAACTGAAGTCAAGCTCCATTGGCTTAAAAAAACGACCGATTCTTCCGGGACGATTTTAAAGACAAAAGGCTCGGCAGAATTTATTTTTTCGACTAAATCCGGCAGGTATTTACTTTCGCAGATAAACGGCGATAACCCGCTTTAGTGAGACTTAGCCGAGTAAGCATGTACGCATGTGCAGCGAGGCCGTAAGCGAACTATCTAAAATCGTGGAAGCGTACTCGCGACCTCAGATTTTAGACAATGAGACACAAATTGCCACTAATTGGAAGATACGAATTGCCACGAATAATACCGGGAGGCAACTAGAATTCGTGGAAATTCGTGCGTAAAATTCGTGGTCATTCGTGACTGAAACATGAAATGCTAAATCCAGCCGCTTCATAAAAAAGAGGTATTTAAAACCGAAATTTCTTGAAAACAAGAGGTTTCGGTTTTTTTGCGGAAAGAACAACAAGAGTATTTCAGGTAGCATAGAAAAAGACAGAAAAATTATCATGACGGGTTAAGGCTGCCTTGTATGCAAAAAGATAACCGGTTCCTATAAGGTTGATAAAAACCAGGAGGTGGGCTTATGAACTGTTGGAAGAAATATTTCATCACGTTTTTTGCTGTTTTATTCTTTCCCGTCTCTCATCTCTGGGCGCAAACCAGTACTATAAAGACCGAATTGATACCTTTTAGCGAAGGCGGCACCAACCTGACTAAAGAACCCAGCCAACATAGCCGTTTAGGCGGTTCGTTTGGCTTAGGCGATGTAGGCGATGTGATTGGCTTGCACAGGATCGGCGTAGGCGTTGCCTTGGATACCCTTTGGGCTCCCGGCAACGGGCGGCTCACAACCGATATTACCATGAAGCTGGATTGGGATTTTACCAAAGACGACCTTAATGGCTATAACCAGCATATAGCATTAAAAGAACTCTACCCTCATGTGCCTTTAGGAAAGATTAAGATATCAACCAAGGAATTTCATTTTTGCCGGCAGTTGGGTTTTAGCGCTGACGTGGGGCTGGATATTAATATCCAGGGCAATTGGCACAATAATGTCAGTAGTGTCACAGTTGCGGACCTGGGCGTAAATATCAACGATACAGCGAATGAAAAAATCGGTCCGCATACCGGCGCCGGGCAGGATCCGGGAGATTATTCCGATAAGTATGTTCACAGCGATACGGTGAATATTACTGACCTGGCGGGTTTGGTCAGCGATGGGGCGGAGGTGGTCGTGGATTTCGTAGAAAAAGGCAGCAGCGTTTTGAAAGGCGCTGCGGGATCGCTTGCAAAATCGGCGCTGCAGGATACCCTGCAGAGTGCCTTAAAAATTTCTTTAGGCGTGCAAGTGACGCAAACTACCTATGACCGACGCATGGAGTTTGACCTGCGAGTATCCGCCAAGGATATGGACGGTAAGCCCGTGCTGATTACCCTTGATGATGTCAGTAAGCATATTGTGATTAAGGATGAGAAGGAAGAAGTTATTGTTTATGCTGATTTGCCTGCCAATTGCCCGCCGATTAAAGAGTTGACCCTGGAGGCAACCAATCCTACGTATTATTACAGTGAAAAGGGTAATTTTGAGGTAGGTTTGCGTACGCCATTGTTTAGCGCAACTTCCGGAGTCTTGACTGCGGGCCTTATGGATCCTAGATATCATACCCTTAAAGCGACTTATGAGCCGCAGATGAAGATCAAGGGCGATACGTTAGTCTATGTGCCGTTTCATGGCACAGTCGAAACGGGCAACCCGCGCAGCGGTTTAGGCGGGGTGGATGTCGGTATCCGCGGGAGAGACGGAACGTTTTCGACGCAAGTCGGCGTTCACCCTTCCGGGATGTTTTGGGATGATCTCTATGTCCCTTCACCCAGCGGCAGCAAAGATATTCCGCCTTATGATATTTTTGTGATTAAACCGGGCGGTTCGCCGGTTACTTTAGCGCCTTCGTTGATCACAAAAAATGCCGATGGTTCGATGATCGTATATTGCCCGACGGATGCGGCCGAGTCGGTAAAAATATCGGGTATCGTTTCTGACTTAAGTAATAAACCTATTGAAGGCGTAGCGGTTTCAGCTTGGGGCAAAGGCCAGCAGATGGTTGTGACCAACGCCCAGGGGCATTATGAATTCCCCCAGGCGGTCAAGAGTGATACGATTACTTTGTTCGCGCAAAAAAATGGCTACATGTTTGAAACAAAAAATGTATCAATCGGCCCTGCCGACAAAAATGTTACCGCTAATATTAAAGCTACGACCGCGCAATTGGCCGGTTCGATAAAACTTACCCTTGCCGCCGGCCCGGGAGAAACCCTGCCCGGATTTGTGCATATTACACGCCAGGGCGGCCAGCCGTTCATCAGCTTCGTGCAATCCGACAAAACGGTAAATATTCCGGTTGTGGATAAGCTCCAGGAAGCAATAACTATCGCGGAAGATGGTTATTCTTTTAATCCCGACAGCGCTTCCGCGACTTTTAGCGGCGCGGGTATGGAAACGAAATCGTTCAATATCGCGGTCATGCCGACCAGCGCCCATTCGGTCAGTCTTGCCGCGGATAAAACATCCCTGGAAGCAGGCGGAGTAAACTTTAATGACCAACGCGCGCAGGAAGAACTTACGTTGACTTCAGAGGTTAAAGATATCCGCGGCAATCCGGTTCCCGGAATGAACGTCCGCTTTGATATTACCCCCAAAGAAGGAAATATCGGCGGTTTTGCCTTCTCCAGTTACGATCGTGCCGGCGCCGGAGCAGGGGTCGGTTATGCGGCAACCGACAGCCAGGGCAAAGCAGTGATAAAGCTGAAAGCCGGTTCCGGGATAGGCAGCGTAGCGATTAAAGCGAAGGCTTTTGAAGCCGGTAAGCCTTCGGAAAATTCCTCACTTTTAAGCAGCGAGGCCATCGTCAATATTATAAAGAGTACGCGTGTCGCGGCGCCGAAAAAGCCGCAGGCGACGGCCACTGTTTATACTAACCGCAGCGCGATAGGCGGCCGCTCGGTGCCGTCAGTGGAAGTCGGCGGAGAATTCGTTTTCCATTTTTCCGCTACGGTGGGCAATCCGCAGAACGAGCCCCTGGTTCCCGCCGGGACGATCACTGCGTATAAGATTTTGTTCTCTAAAAATAACGGGGCATGGACTGAAGAATCTTTTCCGGGTGTACCCCCGGCTACGCTGACTAAGGATTATAACGAAAAAGGAAATTACAAGATCGGGCTTCAGGTCAAAGAACAATGCGGCCCGGACATAGAGGTTTGGTCTGATTTGGTTCAGGCACCTTTTAATGTGATCGCTTTTACGCCGCCGGAAGTAACGCTGAACGTGCCCAATGCGACAAGCGTAGCCAATATTCCCGTGGATTATTCGTTTGACGTTACCGGTTCGGATTACTTAAAGCGCATCCTGCTTGAGTTTGGCGATAATGTTTTAGACCTGGATATTGATAGCGGGATTTTAAGCGGTAAGACCCATTGGCCCGGCAGCTATTTTCATACTTACACACAGACCGGAACATATACCATGAAGCTTACAGGAACAGATGTGAATAATCGTTCAACGCAGGTAACAAAACAGATTGTGGTCCAGCCGGTATCGGCGCTTAACGATACAACGGCGCCTACCGGAACTTTAACGATCGGCAGCGGAGCGGCGACAACCGCAGTGAAGGAAACCGGCCTTACGATCAGCTCCAGTGACTCAAACAGCGGCTCGGGAGTTTATCAGGTAAGATTTTCTAATGACGGTAACAATTGGGACAGTTGGCGGTTTGCATCCTTAGATGAGCGGCCGCAACCAAGCGCCGTAAGGACAATAGCCTGGATGCTGTCTGACGGCGCGGGTACCAAGACCGTTTATGCCCAGGTCAAAGATGCGGCAAATAACATTTCAGCACCGATTACCGCGACGGTCCAGTTGACTGCCACCGCAATCAACGCCGCGGGCAGCCTGCCCCCGCCACCGGTATTAAACAGCGCCTACCATAATGCGCCAATGCCGCATGGATCGATCACGATCGCCCAGCGCGACGGCAACAATCTTTCCTTGAACTTATCGGCGTCCAATGATTGGGCGATTTTTATCAACCAGATGGCGTTTTCGTTTGACGGACAAAATTGGGCGGGATGGATACCTTTTGAAACCAGCAAACAGATATCGCTGGAAGGCCATTCCGGCGCGACAAAAATCTATGTGACTTTTTCCGACCAGGCCGGCGGTCAAAGCCCGATCTATTCAGCCGATATTCCGGCGCAAACAGCGCAATCGCAGCAATCTGCTCAGCCAGCGCAATCGGCTCTACCGGGACAACCGGCGCAAACCCCTGCGCAACAACAAGGACAGGCGGGGCAACCGCCATCGGGGCAATCGGCACAGCCGGCGCAAGGCAATCCCGCGGCCAACCAGCCGGTAAGTAATAACAATGCTTTCGTGAAAGCTATTGAGCGCGTTAAGATTAGGGAGGGGGAAGCGTTACGGCATGAAGCGCTGCGCCAACAAAACCAGGAATCCGACAAGGCGCAGCGTGAAGCTGAACGCCAGAAACGTGAAGAGGAACGTCTTGCGCGGGCAAAAGAGCGTGAATCCGCCGCCGCCGCGGCATTGCCGACAGTGGCCGTGTCTTTGCCGTCAGCGTCAGCGGCCTTGCCGTCAGTATCAGCAGCTTTACCGGCAGCGGCAGGCCCAGCGGTTGCTTCGCAAGCGGCGCAAAAGAAGATCGACGTCAGCGTGGAAAATATTGATGTTGGACGTCAGGCCGGCTTAGGCGATAAGGTACCGGTAAAAGTTTTCCTGAAAAATAATTCTCCGGTGCGCGTTGAAGGGTGCGCGGTAAGGCTGGAAAACGAAGATGGCCTTGTCGACAAACAGCTGATCGCGTTGCAGGCTAATGAGCGTAAGACGGTTGAATTTATCTGGCTGCCTAAACGCGAAGGCCGGCAAAAATTAACCGCAGTCATTGAGCTGTCTGACGACGGTAATCTTCGCAATAATAAAATGGCGCAATCTATCGAAGTCCGGAAGAAAGAAGAAACCGGCGCGGCAGTTCAGAATGCCGTGATTTCCCGGCCAACCGAGGTATCACAAGAAACGCTGCCGGATGCGAGCGTGGAAAACGTAGATGTTCCCCGGCGAGTGGAAAAGGACAGCCGGGTCAATATAATTGTAACCGTGCGTAATAACGGGACGGCCGCTGCTCAAGGCTGTGTTGTTTTCGTGGAAAGCGAAGACGGTTTGGCGGAAAAGAAAGATATTTCTTTGGCGGCGAATGAACGAGGCCGGGAAACCTTTACCTGGACGCCAAAGGCTGAAGGCCGGCAAAAGATACACTGCCGTATAGAATGCAAGGGGGATTCTAACGAGCGTAACAACGAATCATCCGCGATGGTTTTAGTCGCGTCGGCCGCCGACGGCATAGAAAAAATGCGCGCGGCAAGGGAAGCGGAACGGGAACTTGAGCGTTCGCAGCACCAGGAAGAATCGCGCAAGGAAGCAGGCAAAAAAGAAGAGCCGGCGGCGGTTAGCCCGACGATCAGCCCGGCGGCTGTCAGCGCCGAGGCGGATGCCGGAAAGCAAAAAGAGGCCGAGCTTCGGCAGCAGGAAGAGGCACAGCAACAGGCGGCAGAGGCGCAGCGACAGGCGGCAGAGGCGCAACGGCAAAAAGAGGAAGCGCAAAAGAAGCGAGAGCTGGAAAAAAGGCTCGACAAAAGAGGCATATCCGGCATTCTTTCCGACGAGTCACAAAAGGAAAGATAGGCAAACCGGTTAAGGCAATTTCGGCATAAAATAAAAAACTCGCTGTTAAAGCGTGTTTTTTATTTTATGCGGCGATTGGTTTATTTTACGATATGGTGAAAATAGGAAAGATATTGGGAGCTTCTTTTCCTGATAACTACAACACAGTTGCAGAACAGGCAAGAATGGAAAAAATAGCTAACGCATTAATGGTACTAGAATAAGGTTGATATGGAGGCTGATATGAAAAAGATAATTTTTGCTTTTCCGCTAACCGCTGCGTTTCTTGTATTTATGGGAGCGTTGGCTCAAATGAATTTTGCCGCAGAAGAGCTTAATTCATCAAATACAGTAAATAAAAACAAGGAGGAAGCCATGGCACCTTCAGGAACCAAAAAAATTTTGGTGGCTTATTTTTCCTACAGTGGCAACACTCGTGAGATCGCCGATCAAATTCACAAAATCGTAGGCGGCGATATATTTGAAATTCAGGCCGTAAATCCATACCCCGATGATTACAATGCGGTTGTAAAACAGGCAAGGCACGAACTCAGTTCCGGTTACAAGCCGGCATTGAAAACAAAAGTTGAGGATATCAAGTCATATGATTTAATATTCATAGGTTACCCTAATTGGTGCAGCACGATTCCCGCTCCGGTCAAAACCTTTTTGTCGGAATGCGATTTATCGGGGAAAACCATTATCCCATTTTGCACGCATGGTGGAGGCGGCTTAGGAAGAAGCGTTTCGGATATCTCAAAGCTTTGCCCACAATCGACATTGCTGGATAGTTTTGCAATTCCGGGAAGTGACGTAAAGACTGCACAAAGCGAAGTATCCGAGTGGTTGCGAAAAATTAAAATCACGAAATAATTTAGGCGCGCAGGGAATTAGCCATGCAAAAGCGCAAACCTGGAAATATAACGAATGTTATCGTCGTAATAGGGGCCGGATCGATCGGCCAAGCGATTGCGCGGCGGGACGAGCCGGCACTCCGGACGAAGTAGGAAGCGTCGGCGCACTCCTCATGGGGCCTGACGGAGCGTTTATCACCGGCGGCGATTTCCTCATGGATGGCGGAGTAACGGCGGCTTATTGGTTCGGCGAACTCGCCCCAAAGTGAAGGAATGGGCACGGTAAGCCATGCGACCGTTATGGTATACCATATATGCTGGGTAAAATATTTTACACTACATTTTTAATTTTATGATATAATGTAGTGTAAAAGGAGAACTGGCAATGAAGATATTAAAAGGAATATTATCGGAAAGCAAAGAATATTATCTCGACACTGGACAGAAGATAGAAAAAAAAATATCAAGCCTCCCCCAAGGTAGTGTTAAAGAACGGCAAATAGCCGGTAAAAAATATTATTATCTCCAATCAAGAGCGGGTAAAAAAATAGTGCACAAATATTTAGGCAAGAATAAGCCGGAAAGCCTTATGAAGCAGCTCGAGCAGCGGAAAGTTTTAAAAGTAGAACTCAAGAAAGTTAATGAAGCATTACTAATGTTAAAGAGAGCTGAAGGTAAAAAACGTGGTTAAGCTTATTGACCAAATCCTGAAAGTCTTTTCCGACAATCACCTTTTCGATGAAGGCGTCGAGCTCATCGGCAGTTGGTGTTTTCAGTTATATCAAAAGCATTTAGGCGCCAAAAGTTTCCCACTAAGAACTCAAGATATCGATTTTCTTATACCCAACCCGTTTCGCGGCAAAGAACATTCGGATTTTATCGAACAGCTTGAAAAACTCGGATTCAGCCATGATTTTAAACGAGATGGCTCGATTTACCTCTGGAACGCAGAGCTGAAGATTGAATTCATCACTCCGGAAAAAGGGCGCGGGGTTGATGGTTCGACAAAAATCAGCAAGCTTGGTATAAACGCAATACCTTTAAGATTTGTTGCTTTTTTGCTGGATAATCCGATTACGATTGTTGATGGTGGAGTTAAAATCCGGGTCCCCAATCCTGCCAATTTTTGTCTTCACAAACTGATCATTGCCTCACGAAGACGCAAAATTGATAAAAGCATAAAAGACTTGCAACAGGCAATTTGCACATCGGTGGTATTAGATAAACAAGAATTATTGAAATTATTCAATTCTTTGCCCAGGAAATGGAAAGCGGCAATAATGCGAATGATCGATAAATCAAAAACAGAATTACCTTTATTAAATGAAGAAATAGAGAAGCTCGATCTTACACTACAAGGCGCAGATAGAAAAACGATGTAGTGCAAAATTTCCATAACAATATGAACAATAAAGAGGTAGTGAAAAAGAAGGTTTTTGTCCGCACGTTCGGTTGTCAGATGAACGACCGCGACTCGGAGGCAATTACCGGTCTTTTCAGGCAGAATGGTTATACTTTAACCGACGACCCCAAAACCGCCGACGTGATCCTGGTCAATACCTGTTCGGTGCGAGAACACGCGGAGGAGCGTGAGATATCTTTTTTAGGTTCACTAAAAAAGATATCCCGTGAAGGACGAAGGATGAAGGACGAAGGACGAGAAAAACTCATCCCTCATCCATCATCCCTCATCCCTCGGGTCATCGGCTTAATCGGCTGTATGGCCAAAGCGCGGGGGCAAGAAATCGCCAAACAGATGCCCCATGTTAACCTGATTTGTTCGCCGGCAAGCGAAGACAGGATTTTAGAATATGTGGAAAAAATCCAAAAAGACGGCGGAAGAATCATCGATTTAGAAGACCGGCAGAGAGATGAAGAATTCTACCAAGCGCCGTTCAACATCGACGCAAACCACGCCCAGGTAGTCATTTCCACGGGATGCTCTAACCACTGTACTTATTGTATTGTGCCCTCGGTCCGGGGAGAATTGCGCCTGCGTAAACCGGAAGATATTGTTGACGAAGTCAAACGCAATATGGATTTAGGAATTACACGCATCACGCTTTTGGGGCAAAATGTTAACGACTATTGTTTTCATCCATCAAACGTAAACTTTATAGATTTGCTAAAAATGGCGGCAGACATCAATGAGATAGAAGAGGTGGACTTCATGACCAGCCATCCCAAAAATACTTCGTCGGAACTTTTTAATTTTATGGCGGGAAGCCATAAAATTAAAAAGCAATTACACCTTCCAATTCAGTCCGGCTCTGATAAAATATTAAAAGCGATGAATCGCGGCTACCGCCGGGAGCAATACTTAAAACTGGCGGCGGATTACCGGCACATCGTTGAGGGCATCTTAGGCACGGATATTATTATCGGTTTTCCGGGGGAATCCGAACGGGATTTTTTAGATACAGTAGATATAGTTAAAACCGTAGGTTTTAACTATGCGTATATCTTCATGTATTCACCCCGGCCGGGAACTGCCGCGGCAAAATTAGCCGACGACGTGCCGCTGGCCGAAAAAAAACGCCGCCACGCGGAGTTGCTGGCTTTACAGAAGAAAATATCTAAGGGGAATATCACTAAATATTGACACATTAAAATATATGATACAGAACCAAAAAATTTACCACGAAGGCACTAAGGACACAAAAAAATAAAGCAATTGTCGCCGTCAAGACACAAGATTACCAGAAAGACAATTAATTTTTTCTTAGTGCCTTGGTGAATTGTTTTCGAGAGCCCCGTAGGGATTTTTATTTCGTAATATTTATATATTCTTGGCACCTTTGTGCCTGTTATGTAGTGTGTCAATCT
>PMCS01000004.1 GCA_003154195.1 Candidatus Omnitrophota bacterium
AAAGATTTAAAGATTATATCTTTTCGTGGTGAAAACTATTTTGTTTTTCCTTTTTTTATCAACTTCGTGCCCTTTGTGCCTTCGTGGTAAAAATGGGTTTTTTTCGTTTTTCATAAAACTTTTGACACTATCTACCAATCAGCTTTCACCCCCGACCCTACCGCTACAATCATCAGAATGTTTTCGGTTTGAAGCCAGCGGGTTTGCGCACCGGCTTACCCGCGTCAGCCTGCTTTTTGAATAACTCCCTTGCGTTGTCCGCATTAAATTCAAATATCTTAAACATCCGTTTATTATCAACCAGAATAACATTGCCTTCGCTGATATATAATTCCTTAATGTTTTTGTCGTTAATAGCGGTGTCGGCCTCGACATCTTTAGACCCGATGGCCTCTTTTATTTTCTTATAATCAAACTTTAGCGCATCGGCGGTATTAACCCACGTATTGTTTTTAATATCCCGGAGGCGCCGGCCGACATAATCGATAAATTTTTCCGGATAAACGCGCTTGACTGCCAGGGCGACGATTTTTTCTTCTTTGGCGTATTCAATTTCCGGAGATGAGCGGGCCGGCGTGACAAACCAGACATTTAGTTTATATTTATTTTCCCCGCAAAGTTTAGCCAACCCGTTTAAAACATCCCATGCCTTAGGATTATAAAAATCAACAAAAAGATCGGTGGCGCCCGGTTTTTCGCTGCGTCCGATAAAATAGAAAATACCGGACAGATTATTCTTCAATAATAGCGCGCCATTTTTTTCGTCAAAGATTGCCGATACCTTGGCAAATCTAGCGTCATCCTTCAATTCAAGAGGAAGAATGAAAGCCGGCAAAGTATCAAAATTATATTTTTTTAATAATTCCTGCGCTGTTGCTTCGCGGTAGTCCAGCGTATTGAAACTTAAACCAAGAAATATCGAGCGCAGGGTTTCTTGGGGCAGAGCCACGGAACAAAAGAGGCAATCTTTGTCCGTAATAATCGTCCCGCTTGTTTTCTTAACGTCAAAATAAGCGCAAACCGCTTCGGGTTTACCCGCGTTAAGGCACCGGTTAACCAGGCCTTCCCTGGGCGAACAGTCGCTATCCTGGCGGCAAGCCGGCGCAACGGTTTTAGCCGCCTCGGTTGCATTGGCAATCGTCGCGTTTTCGGTTTGCGCATAAACGCAGAAGGGATACGCAAAAAACATTATAATAAAAATATTTTTTTGTATTTTAACCCAGGCCTTAATAATCGCTGGCATAAATTTCTCCTCCCTTTTGCGGCATTACCAAAACAAAAAACTTCCGTCCGCAGATTTCACAATTTACAAATTCTGATACTCCCGGATTAATAAAATAACTTACTTTTTATCCCTTGCCGAAATTATAACTTCATCGACCAGGCCGTAATCCTTCGCCTCCTCGGCGCTCATAAAATAATCCCGGTCGGTATCTTTAAGAATCTGTTCGATAGTTTTCCCTGTATGAAACGACATGATTTCATTGACTTTTTGCCTCAAACGTAAAATCTCATTCGTCTGGCGGGAAATATCTTCCGCCGTGCCCTGCACCCCGCCCCAGGGCTGATGAATCATTATCCGCGAATTAGGCAAAGCGCGGCGTTTGCCTTTTGTCCCGGCGCAAAGCAGAACCGCGCCCATACTGGCGGCCTGGCCGACGCAATAAGTCGCCACATCGCACTTTAAAAATTGAATCGTGTCATAAATCGCTAATCCGGCGGTAATTGCCCCTCCGGGGGTGTTGATATAGACATTAATATCTTTAGTTACATCGTCCATTTGCAAAAACAACAGCTGCGCGATAATAACATTGGCAACCATATCGTCGATGGGCGTGCCGATAAATAAAACCCTGTCCTTTAAAAGGCGGGAATAGATATCGTAGGCGCGTTCAACCTGGCCGGTTTTTTCGATCACAATAGGAACGTATTGATTGTTCATATCAACCTCCTTAAAAACTTGGTTAGGGTAAGGGTAACGATGCCAGTATGGGTTAGGGTTAAGGTGAAGGCCTTAGAATTAGTATCGGCCCTAACCCTTGCCTTAACCCAAACCGGCTTCTTTACCCTAGCCTTAACCGATTAACGTATCTCTCTCACTCTGTATAATCAGCCTGGCTCAACAAATATCCCAAAACAACCTCGCCTAGATTATGCTCGGGTTTTAGGCCTTCCTTTTTGGCGATTGCCTCTAAGATATAGTATAATTTTACTTCTTCTTCGGCCAGCGGTTTCAGCTTTTCCTCGATATCTTTTTTATATTTTTCGATATCCTCTTCCGGAATATTTCTTGAACGCAGATGATACAACTCCCTATCCATTAATTCTTTATGGCGCTCTTCCAGCTCATGCCGGGGGATATCGGTTTTAATTTTATCTAAAAGGTGCTTGGAAATCTGGCTGTCGATCTTACGCCGCCTTTCTCTCAGTTTTTCGACAAAAATCTCGGCTTTTACCGCCTCGCGAAATCCGGCGATATTAGGATAGCCCGCCCATCGGGCTAAATCATCGTCATTTAAATCTTTTTCGGTAGCTTTCTTTATTTCTTCTTTAATATTGGTCAAAACTTTCTCGATTTCCTCTTCCTTGACCTCAGCCGCCTTATCCTTAACCTTGATCCCCCGATATTCCGCTTCGTCAAGCTCCAGTTGCGGTTTGATTTCAAGCTGAGCGCAAAATTTTAAGCTTTTATCGGTAAATTCAATGTCGGAAATATCAGGGTTGCCGGCGGGAATAAGCTTATTTTCATCCAGGGCATTTTTATAATACACCGGAAGCATTTTTTTTAAAAATTCTTCCTTAAGCGACCCGGAATATCTTTTCTCTAAAACATCCAGCGGCGCGCTCCCCGGACGAAACCCGGGAACTTTTAAAGACTTGCCGATTTCGGCATAAGCCTCTTTTCTGTCCCGGGACAGGTTCTCTTCTTCGATTGTGACAGTTATGATTCTTTTTAGCTTATCAATTTTTTTTACTTCCGTTTTCATTATAGATTCTCCTCAATATTAATATGTCTGTTATTTAAATCCGCCCAGGGCGGATTTGCCGATAAATTCACCTTGCGGCTTGCCGCAAGGTGAATTTATTTACATCCGGAAATCTTTACCCAGATAAACCTCTTTCGCCTTGGTATCATTTATCAAATCGCTCGAGGTGCCGGAAATAAAAATATTTCCCTCGGCGATCAGGTACGCCCGATCAGTTATGGAAAGTGTCTCGCGCACATTATGATCGGTCAACAGTATTCCGATGCCTCTTTGTTTAAGGTCGGCAATAATCTCTTTTGCTTCACCGACCACAATCGGGTCGATTCCGGAAAATGGTTCATCCAGCAAAAGAAAAGACGGATTATTCACCAAAGCCCTAGTAATCTCAAGCCGGCGTGTTTCGCCGCCGCTTAGCGTATAGGCTTTATTTTTTCTCAAATGAGAGATCTTAAGTTCTTTCAACAGTTCCTCGAGCCGCCGGTTGCGTTCCGTCGAACTCAGCTCAAGCGTTTCCAATATCGCCATGATATTCTCTTCGACGGTAAGTTTACGAAAAACCGACGGTTCCTGAGAAAGGTAACCGATACCGTAACGCGCTCTGGTATGAACCGGCAAATACGTTATATCCTGATTATCAAATAAAATCTCCCCGCTGTCGGGAGAAACAATACCGACAATCATATAAAAAGTAGTGGTTTTACCGGCGCCGTTGGGCCCAAGCAAACCCACAATTTCTCCCCGGTTTACCGAAAGCGATACGTTTCGCACTACCGTCCGGTAGCCGTAGGATTTGATTAAATTATTCACCTCAAGTAATTTCATAAATGAGGAGACTTATCCCCTTCCTTAGAGAAGTATATAACTTTTGGCCTGCCTTCAAGCGTAAGCCGGTCATCCACGGCGAAATAGGTAGCCTTGCGCGCGTAAGTAACGTTTTCCTCTTTTAATATCTTCACTTTACCGATGCAGATTATTTTTACCATCCGTTTGTTTTTCGCGTCAAAAAATACTACCGCCTTATCGCAAAAAATCTTAGCTTGCTCGCTCTCGATAACGACATCTTTTATAAAAACAGCCCGGCCCTTGTTGTAATCGATTTTCAAAGGCCCTACGCTGGTAGCAATAACCGGTTTTTTATCGCTGCCGCCGGGGACAAATCTGGCGTTTACATCCTCCTCAAAGTCGGCGTTTTGAAGCGCGGTATCGGCAGTGAAACCCTTCGCCTTCACCTCGACGCTCTTATTTCCTACCCTTACCCAATCGTCGGTTTCAACAATATTTTCATTGCGGTGCCAGTTTAAACGATTCGTGTCAAAAGAAATACCCTGGCGGTTTTCAATATGGACATTATCTCTCAAAAAAATATTCATATTTTCCTTACTCAACTTGGCGACATCGGACATTATCTTAACCTCATCGTTGGTAGTGTAATAGGTAGCCTTCATCACATCGATATCGATATCCTTATCGTAAATCGTAGCGTAATCACCCCTCACCTCCCAATCCTGCAAACCGTTTTCTTTATAATTAGAAAGGTAGAAATCCTTAATCCTCTGCTTGGCAGCGCCGGTCGCGTTCACGGCAGTAAGATTCTGCCCGAATGCCGTTAGGGCAAATAAAATATTAAAAAGTAAAAAGGATATTTTTTGTTTTAAAAACATATTAATATACCAAATTAACGGGTAAAGTCAAATTGCAAAAATTTTAAAATTTAGACTCAAACTTTCAGAAACCTACTAATTATATCCCCAAGTCCCCGCGCCTCGATAATAAGATCGACGACTTCCCTCACCGCCCCTTCTCCGCCGTATCGTTCAGTCACATAGGCGGCGGCTTTTTTTATAACCGACGGCGCATCGCCGACCGTAACCGGAACCCCGACTTTTTTCATCAACCCCAGATCGAGCAGGTCATCGCCCATAAAACACATTTCGCCTTCGCTGACTTTATATTGTTTCTTTATCAGCGGCAGGCTCTGTTCCTTAGGTAAAATCCCGGCAAAAACTTGCGCGATTTTCATATCGCGCGCGCGGCGGCGGACAACCGGGCCGTCCTTGGCGGTAATGATTATCGTTTTAATACCGGCCGCGGCCAAAAGAACTACTCCCAGGCCGTCTTTAACATTAAAAATCTTCGATTCACCGCCATGGCTGTCATAAATTATCTCGCCCCTGGTCAAAACCCCGTCGACATCAAGCAAAAGAAGTTTTACTTTTTTGAATAAATCTTTAGTATTGCGGCTTTTTCCACGCGGCATATTATTTTATACCAAAATATTTTATTGTTTTCAAAACGGACGGGACTCAGGCCTGTCCCTACGATATCCGCGATCATCTGCTTCTTCCAATCCGCGATCATCTGCGCTATCAAATAATGCCGGCCGCAATCAAATCCTGGATATCCAGCATGCCCACGGGATGGTTATAGTCATCGACGACCGGCACTTCGTCAATCTTTTTCTTTTCTAAAACCTTAAGCGCCTCGGAAGCCAAATCATTATCGTTGACCGTGACCGGATTCTTCGTCATTACGTCTTTTATTTTATTTTTTAAAAGATGGGGAAAGCGCTCCAGATTACGCCGCAAATCTCCGTCCGTAAATATCCCGATTAGCCTGTTTGCACTATCGACTATGACCGCGGCGCCGGCATGAGAAGAGGTGATTTTCACCAGCACGTCTTTTACAAGAGCCTCTTCGTGGACCACCGGATTAAATTTACCCTTGCGCATTATATCCCTGACTTTCAATAAAAGCCGCCGGCCCAAAGAACCGCGGGGATGAAAAAGGGCGAAGTCTTTTTCCTGAAAACCTTTTATTTTCATCAGAATCACGGAAATCGCGTCGCAGGCCGCCAACATCGCCGTAGTGGAAGTTGTAGGCGCCAACCCCAGGGCGCAGGCTTCCCGGTTTATTCTCACATTTACCACGCTGTCGGAATAACGCGCTAAACTGGAATTACTATTCGCGGTAAACGCTATAATCCGGGCGCCGATTTTTTTTACAAACGGTATAAGGGTTTTAACTTCTTCGGTTTCCCCGCTATAGGATAAAACCGCGACCACATCATCCTCTTTAATCCGTCCTAGATCGCCATGGACGGCTTCGGCGGCATGCAGCCAGAAGCTGGATGTCCCCGTGGAAGAAAGCGTGGCGGAAAATTTCTGGCCGATGATCCCGGCTTTGCCCATACCCGTAACAACAATTCTTCCTTTACAATCGGATAAAATTTTCAAAGTTTCCAGAAAATCTTCGTTCAGGATTCGCTTTAACCCCAAAATCCCTTCCGCTTCGATATCAAAAACATCCCGCGCCCAATCTAATATCTCTTCATTTTTGAAACGCTTCATTTTTACCTCTTATCTTTTATCTATTCGAACTTAATCTCATCCAGATATATAGTGGATTCTTCTTTATTTTCATTGATTTTTGCTACCCAACAGAAACCGCCTGTAATATAAGACATATTTTTGTCTTTTAAATCGAGAGTATACTGCGTCCATTCTTTGTTCAACACGAGCGGCCCGCTGCTGACAATATCCGAATCGGGAAATGCTCCGGAAATGCCGCCTACCTTGAATCCCTCTACGCATTCCCCGCCCTTAGCGCCCCTTGCCCAGAATGTCAGCTTGCTGGCTTTAGAGAGGTTATATCCGGCGTCAACATAACCCCAGTTATTGGCCTGGCTCTGCCAAAAAATACCTGCCCAGCCCGCGCCCTGATAGCCGCAGCTGCAGTAATTAATTTTAATGCAGGTATTTCCCGAATAAGGATTCTCCGGACAGGCTCCCTCATATTTTATATCGCCGTAATCGCCCATCCATCCGGAGGGAATAAAATGGTTCTTTACAGAATTAGCGTCCGCATAGACATAAAAAGGCATATCCTGAAGGGATCTTGTTTCAGCCTTTAAGTTCGGGTCGAATTCAAATTTTATTTCATCCAAATAAAAGGTACACCCCTGGGGGTTGAAAGCCGTAGAAGTCATCCAGGCAAATCCTCCGTTTAGATAGGAAAGGTCTTTGCCAACCAGACTTATGGTGTATTGTTTCCAGGTATTCGTTAATTCTATAGGCGCTGTTTCTACTGCCGTAGAATCGGAATAAGCCCCTTTTATGCCGCCGACCATAAATTTCTGGATTACCTCTCCGCCCTTGGCGCCCCTGGCCCAAAAGGTAACCTTATTCATACCGCTAAGGTCAAAACCGCCCGTTTTCGACCCCCAGTTGTTCGCCGGATTCTGCCAATACACCCCGGCCCAGGCGTTGCCCTGTTTCTTGTTCGCACGATAAACAAACTGAAGGCAGGTCGCCCCGCGATAGGGATTGCCAGTGGACTGGTCGTTAAGACTGATATCTCCGTAGTCGCCCATCCAACCGGAAGAAGAGTAATGGTTATCTTTATCATCTTTATCCCGATAAACGATAAACTCCTTTATATTACCTACGGATGATCCCTTTATCAAACCTATGGCGTCTACTTTAGCCGGCCCCGATTCGTGATACTTGTCTTCCTCGCAATGAGTGATATTGAAATCAGCGGCGCAAGCGTGCCCTGTCGCCATGGTTAATATCAATAACATAAATACCGTCGTCTTCATTTTTTATTTTATCGCGGTTCGAATTTTAAAAATAGTCTTCAGCAACGCCCCGACTTTACCCAACGGGTATACCGCATGCTTATCGGAAAGGGCGGCCGACGGCTTAGAGTGTACTTCCATAAATAACCCATCCACGCCGCAGGCAACCGCAGCTTTTGCCAAAGGCGCGACAAATTCCCGGTCGCCTCCGGAAATACCGCCGGCGGCGGAAGGACGCTGCAGAGAGTGGGTCGCGTCATAGACAACCGGATAACCTAATTTCCTTAGCCATAAAAATGAGCGGAAATCAACGACTAAATTATTGTAGCCAAAGGAGCTCCCTCTCTCGGTAATAATAATTTTATCATTCCCCGTTGATTTTATCTTTTCCACGATATACTTTATATCCCCGGGAGCCAGAAACTGCCCTTTTTTGATATTGATAATTTTTTTTGTCTTAGCCGCGGCCAGAATCAAATCGGTTTGCCGGCATAAAAAAGCGGGAATTTGTATAATATCCAGGACCGCGGCGGCGGCTTTTACCTGATCGACACAGTGTACGTCGCTCAAAATCGGAACGTTACACTTAGTTTTCACTTTTTCCAAAATTTTCAGCCCCCGTGATAAACCGGGCCCCCGGTAGGAACCGACCGAGGTACGGTTTGCCTTATCAAAACTGGCTTTAAAAATAAAAAGTACGTCCGGATAAGCGGCGGTCAAATCTTTGAGATAAAAAGCCGTATCCATCGTTGACGCTTCATTTTCCATCACGCACGGCCCGGCGATAAATATGAATTTGTCTTTATATTCGATCATAGTTAGAAGGGAATTCCTAGATTTTAGCCGCGGATGATTCCCGCTGCGCCATGATTATTTCCGCCGCCGCTAGATCAGCTTCGGTATCCACGCCGTGGGAATCAAATTTTGTTTCGATGACTCTTATTTTATACCCTGCCTCCAGAACCCTGAGTTGTTCAAGTTTTTCCGCCGCTTCCAATTCAGAATGAGGAAGATTTTTAAACATGAAAAGAAAATCTTTCGTGTAAGCATAAATACCGATATGTTTATAGTACGCCCCGGCAATATCTTTGTCCCGCAAATAGGGTATGGGAAACCGGGAAAAATAAAGCGCGTAATTATTCCGGTCGCAAACAACTTTTACAATGCTGGGGTTATCAATCTGGCTGTTATCTTCAATTTTCTTTTTAGCCGTTGCCATAACCAGGCCGTCGTTACCCAGCATCTCCTGCGCGAGCGAATCAACAAGCGAATAATGCAAAAACGGCTCGTCCGCCTGGATATTGATCACGATCTTAGCGTCAATATCCCGCACCGCTTCGGCAATTCTATCCGTGCCGGAGTTGTGTTTTGGCGAAGTCATCATTACTTCGGCGCCAAACTCCAAGGCGACTTCTTTGATTTTGACGTCATCGCAGGCAATAATCAAATGGTCCAGGGAATGAGCCCGGGAAGCCGCTTCCCAAACCCACTGGAGAATCGTCTTGCCGCCGATTTTGCGGATAAGCTTAAAAGGAAGCCTTGTTGAGTGGTAACGCGCCGGGATAACGCCGATTATGTTCATAACCTACACCCTTTAGCCGTAAAGACAACTAAGCGATCATTTTCGGGATTTCATTTTAAATTGGTCATTGAGCATTTATCATTTTAAATTTTTAAAAATGACAAATGTCCAATGGTCAATGATAATTTTAAAATGGGTTAATGCTATAGCTTGCTTTCATCAATCCGCTTGAACAACTCTTGTTTGCTGGTGGTGGCGGCGCCGCGTTTGCCGACAACAATGCCGGCGGCAAAGTTAGCGATCGTCGCAGCCTCCAAAAAAGAAGCGCCGCATGCCAGGGCTAAAGTGAAAACGGCAATGACCGTATCGCCCGCGCCGGTAACGTCAAAAACCTCCAGCGCAAAAGTAGGGATATGATGCCGGCCCTTGCCGTCAAACAACATCATCCCGTCTTCGCCTAAAGTGATCAACAGGGCGGACGGTTTCAGCTTAGCCATGATCATATCGCCCAGCAAGGGGATATCGCTCTTATTCTTAATTTTCACCCCCGCGGCGTTTTCCGCTTCTTTTAAATTGGGGGTAAGCGCCGTCACGTTCTCGTAATAATCAAAATGCTCTTCCTTGGGGTCAACCGTAATAATCTTTTTTTTCTTTTTGCATAAACCGACAACTTCGCTCAAAAAAACCGGATTAACGACGCCCTTCCCGTAATCTTCGATAATCAGGGCATCAAAATCATCGATATGCTTTTTAATTTTTCCCGCCAGAGTATTATTGGTTTCCGGCGCCAAAGGCTCCAACGATTCCCAATCAAGCCTCACCACCTGCTGATGGTTGCCGATAATCCTTGTTTTTAAAGTGGTCGGCCGGCCGCCGACCTTAGCCGCATATCGAGTATCGATACGGTTTTCTTTCATCAGGGAAAACAAAACATTACCGAAATGATCATTGCCGACCACGCCGCAAAGGCCGGCATACGCTCCTAACGCGACTAGATTAAGGCCGACATTAGCCGATCCGCCGCAAACGAAATTCTCCCGATTCGCCCACACCACGGGAACGGGAGCTTCCGGAGAAACACGGTCGACCTTGCCGTAGATATAGTGGTCGAGGATAAGGTCTCCCGCGACGAGAATTCTTTTTCCTTTAAATTTCGAAATTATATTTTTCAGGTGTTGTTTATCCATAATCATTCTTTACGGCGCAAAAATCTGCCGTTTGCCGGCGCTAAGGCTTAGCAGCAAGCTTCACGGTATATTTTTTTACCAGATTAACCGGATGGTACGACGACTTCGCCTTACGTAAGCCTTCCAACCCCAGATCCTCTTCCATATTGACATATTCAAAATTGGCCGCTTCACGCGCCAGAAATTCATTATGCATAAGCTGGTACAATCCCGCCATATCCGGTAACGCTTTTAAAATATGGACGACAAAAGTATCGTTTTTTAATTTTTCGCCGATGGCCAACGCGCACATCTTGCCGTTAACGCGCACCGCGCCGCCCGATAGCTCTAAGCGCGCGAAATTAGCAACCATTTCGCCGAAAGCTTTTTTCTCATTATAAAGCCCTCTATTTTCATGGCAATCTTTCGTCAGGCACCACGCTTCTTCAAATTCATGGCATTCTTTAGCATAGCCCATATCGATTTTAACATAATCATATTTATAATTAGACTTAAATTTTTTAATTAAATTCCTCTTGCCGTCATATTTTGAACCTTTAAGCTCGATTAAATCTTTGGCCTTGTAAAGATAATCCGATGTATCGGGGCTATGCTCAATCTCAAAATAGTCCTCTTCGCTGAGCAAGCCCTTTACGTCTTCGGAAACTCGCGTAACTTTTTCTCCGGTTTCAAAAATAATCTTTTTTATAATATCCTTCTTATAGCCAAAATGCCCGATGGGACAAAAAAATTCCGGGGCCTTCGCCACATCGCAATGAACAATCAGCAAATCGTTAAACGCCGAAGCGGTGAATTGGTAATAATCCCGCCAAGCGTAAAGATTGGCGAAGGTATATTCGCAGATTTCCGGCGGGTCGACCTTAAACGCCTCATCAAACAAGGGCTTATCAGATAACGCTAAAGGCCTGGATTTCGGGTATTCCGGCAATATCGGTTTAGTTTCGTCAGGCATAGGTAAATAAAAATTGTTTTAGGGTAAAGGTAAGGATGCCAGTATAGGCTATGGTTAAGGTAAGGGCTAAAAATTGATTTAAACCTTAACCATTACCATAACCCAAACCGGCTTCGTAACCTTAACTAGTTTTAGCCTATGCTACAGCTAGGTTAAATCCTTCCGGCTACAACTATCATCTTTTTTATAACGGCATTATGTTTATTTTCCAGCAGTTCCTCCAGCGAGACCGGGGAAACTAGAGACCAATTCTTTTCGCTGATCGTGCCGGGACGATTGATTCGGTATTGATAGGGATCGCCGTTTAATTTTCCGCAAAAAGCAAGCCAATCCACAAATAATTGTATCGCGTATATCGCGTTGGTCTTTAAATTAAAATCCATTGCCGCAGCGATAATCTTCGTATCGGCCTTTTCGGTAAACTTTCCTTTTGTGCCTAAAAGCTTAAAAAGCTTCTCTTTTTCTTTATAGGTGTTTTCATACATTTCGATAAAATCCTTGATTTGTTCCCGGGGTTTATCCAGAATAGCCGCCAGTTCATTTACGGAAGCGATATCGGCGCGCCAACGCAAACGGCCATAGCCGGAACGCGATAAATCAAAAAGCCTGTCTCGTACGCTCCCATAATTAATTTTCCGGTCGGCGCACTTGGCCATAAATAGCGGCTCATCGATTGTGCCGGCTTCATTTTCCCACCACGCCGGCCAATTGGTCGTATCATGGGTGGAAAGCATAGTTACGGCAAGATTACGATACTCATTTTTATCAAGCCAATCATGGCGGACTTTCCAATCTTTCGTCCACCGCTGGACATCATTACCCGGCATACCGAACGAGAAAAGAGTTTGCGTGCAAACCGGCGGCACCGCGCCCAAATCCTCCGCGCATAAAAGCATATCGCTCGCTTTAAGCATCGCCGATAAAATATCCCTGCCTTGCGGCCCCCATTGCGCTTCGTCGGAAGAGTCAAACTTTCCATGTAAGCCGGACGCGTCGAGAGAATCAAAAACCGGGATGCTCCAGATGCGGAATAACCCGACAACATGGTCGATTCTTATCAAATCGTAAAAATTACGGGCATAGTTTAGCTTCGCCTTGATATAACGATAGCCGTCATCCGCTATCGCCGGCCAATCATAGGTAGGCATACCCCAACGCTGCCCTTTGGCGCAATACATATCGGGCGGCGCGCCGGCGGCTAAATCCATTTTAAAAAAACGGCGCATTGCCCATACGTCGGCGCTATCCCGCGATACCAATACCGGTAAATCGCCTTTGATTAAAACTTTTTTCGCGGCGGCGTAGTTTTTTAAATCTCCGAATTGTTTAAATGCCTGCCACTGCAGCCACTTATGAAAATTCAGGGCCCGCGCGTTGTCTCTCTTAAAACGTTCGACCGCCTCAGGGTACCTATCTTTTAACTCCACCGGCCAATCGTACCAGGCGCGCTCGCTAAAAACGAATTTCGCTACCTTGAACAAAGCGAAATCATCCAGCCAATAAGCGTTGTGCGCGGCAAAATTTTTAAAGTCGAGGCTGCCGGCGCCCTTTGATTCAAGAAACATATCCCATAAAAGTTCAAGTTTTGCCGCCTTAATCGAGTAATTAACATAATTTTTACCGACGGGATAGGCTTTATGAAGTTTTATAATTCTTGTTTTGAACTTTCTTTCCAGGCCGGCCTCGATAAGCCGAAGCGATAAATAAGCCGGCTCAAGGGCAAATGAACTCAGGGAATCATAGGGACAGAAAAGCGGCCCCACTTCATTCATCGGTAAAAGCTGGATGATGGAATTGCCGGTCTTCCCGCACCAATCGACCAAAAGCCTTAAATCATCAAATTCGCCGATGCCAACGCTCTTTTTTGAATAAAGCGAAAACAACGGCGCTACTATCCCCGCGCGCCTTTGGCCGCCAATTTTTTCCCATTGGGCCTTCGATTTACTGGAAAAAACAATTTTGCTGAAACTATCCTGTGACATGTACCCTCCTAAAAACCAGGTTAGGGTAAAGGTAAAGAAGCCTGTATGGGTTAAGAACTGGGTAAGGGCCAGGGTAAAGATGCCGGGGTGGGTTAGGGCTAGGGAAACGGCTTAAGAAATTATTTTAAACCCTAACCCTCACCCTTACCCAAACCGGCCTCGTAACCATAACCTTAACCCAGTATTAATTATACCGGCTTCCTATCCATAGCCTTAACCTATTTATTATATTCCCTTTTTAGCTACCCGCTCGACCACCTTCACCGCCAAGGCTACCACCGAGTTTAAATCGGCCAGCGAAAAAACACCGGTGGGAGAATGGATATAACGCGTGGGTATGCTCAGCACTCCCGTAGGGACACCTTCTTTGTTCATGTAAATAATCGCGCCATCGGTCATCCCGCCGTCAATAATATCGAGCTGATATTTAATTTTATTGCTCTTCGCGGTTTCGATAAAAATATTCCTTATCCGCTCGGCAACGATAATGCCCCTGCCGGACGCCTCCATAATCGTTATACCGGCGCCGCGGCCCAACTTAAGGTTGGATTCCTTCTCCTTGACCTGCGGCATGTCGCCGGCAACCGTCGTGTCGACGGCAATAGCAAAATCCGGTTCAATTTTAAACGCGGCAGTACGCGCGCCCTTCAACCCCACTTCTTCCTGAGCCGTCGCCACAGCATAGACCGTCGCGCCGTCCGTCTTTATTTTTTCCATAATCTTTATCAGCGCGTAACAGCCCGCCCGATTGTCGATTGCTTTGCCGTAATATAATTCGCCGCCCAGCTTGCCGAAGTTAGGTTCAAAAATCACCGGGTCGCCGATGCCGACTTTTTTTTGCGCGCTTTTTTCGTCACCGCATCCGATATCGATAAACATATCGTCGTATTTAAGCGGCTGTTTACGCTCATCCTCCTTCAGCAAATGCGGCGGCTTAGCCCCGATAATGCCGAGGCAGTCCCCATTCTTAGCTTTTACCACCACCCGCTGTCCGACCAAAATCCGGTCATCGATACCGCCCACTTTGATAAAACTCAAATACCCGTCTTTCCCGATGTACTTGACTAAAAGCCCGATCTCATCCATATGGGCGGCCAGCATTATCTTTTTTTTCCCGCTCCCCCTTCGCGCAACGACATTGCCGAAAGCGTCGATAAAGACCTCGTCGCAACATTTAGCCAGCTCATTTTTCATAATGGCAGCGATTTCGCTCTCAGAACCGGAAACGCCCGCCGCGCAAATTATTTTTTTTAAAAGCTCCATTGTAGAACCTCCCGATAATAGGTTTAATTCTTAAATCAAGGCTATCAGGGTATTGGGTAATTAGGGTTCGGTAATTGAGGTATTGGGGTATTCGGCCGTTAGTTATTGTCTCTTCGAAATCTTTCCCAATCTCCCAATTGCCCAATCCCCGAATCCCGATATCCTAAACCCCGATATCCTAAACGGAAACTCCCGGAAGTATATAATTATACCAAAATATCAGCCCAAAACAATCCCAAAATAACTAAAACAAACGCAACCGAAAAATATTCTAAACGCAATTTTTCGGTTGCGTTTGTTTTAGGAGCAAAGCTTATCCACCGCGCTTTTAATCTGTTCGGGGGTTGCCGGCTGGTGTGCCTCGATAACTTTGACGGTACAACTCTCAAGGTATGGTTTCATTTTTACAAAATCGATTTCTCCGGTAAAGGGCGGGAGATGGTCATCAACTCCCTTAACGTCATGAATGTGACAACCATATAAATAATCTTTAAAATCCTTGAACCGGGAAAGATAAGTTTCCGGCATCTCGATGCCTAATTTTCCCTGGACATCGGCATGCCCGGTATCATGCCAGTAAACCAGGCCTTTTTTGCCGAATATATCCAGCAGATATTCCGCTTCGTTGATATCGGGAATCTCATTGGGATAATACCGGTTTTCCATCCCTAATTTTATATTACAGCCGGCGGCATGTGGGACAATCTCTTCGAAACTTTTGACCACCGCATCCATATAGGTGTCTTTCGAAGAAAAACGGTTGGCGTTAAATTGCTCAAGTTGAAACTCGTATTCGCTGGTCGCGCGCTTCCCCTGCTTATATAATTGGAAAAGGCCTTTTATATATTTGTTGTCCATTTCGATGGTTCCGGCGTGGATGACTACGGCTTTCGCGCCGATACTGTTGGCAATATCGATGGTCATTTTTGTAGCATCAATAGCCTGCTGCCGTTCGGATTTATTCGGCGAAGAAAGACGATAGTAATCGGTAAAAAACCTTCCCCAATTTTCCTGCACCGGAACCGGACAAAAATTATGCACGCTGACAACCTGAATACCAAGGTCAATCGTCGCCGCAATCAGTTCCTCCAGCCTTATTTCACGTAAATTGTAGGCAACTTCGATCGAAGAAAAACCAAGCTTTTTTATCTGGATCAGCGCGTCTTTTATATTGTTGCGCACGTCAATATTCCAAATTGTAGAAATCGCTACTTGGTTTAATTTCATATTTTTAATTTTTCCGGCTCGCCGGAAATTTCGCCGGCAGTCCCGCCGGAAAAATTTCCCGCAGCTTGCCTTGAAACTTCGCCGCAAGCGGCGCAGAGATTCATTCGCCTCGTTTTTCTCTTCCCGCCATCCGTCACCAGAGGTGGCGAGATGGCGAGGTCTCGCCAATTTGTTAACCAAATTGGCGGACTTCATCTCTCACTCTTTTCCACGCTACACCAACGCGCTGGACGCTTCATCGCCGAACAAAAAACCTTTACGCGTGAGCCTCACCCCTTTTATTTTACCGTTTCTTCGGATATACGCAATAAGCTTTTTTCCTAAAAGACCATCAACCGCTTCGTTCTCCAACAACATAAAATCAACGCCAAAACGCCGCCTGAACCACCCGAAGTCGATTCCCTCGCGAGTGCGTATTTTTACCGCCGCCGCCTCTTTGGCCCGGGATAAAACCGGTAAAGAATCGCGTCCAACGGCAACGCTTTTATCTGCTGCCGCTTTTTTAATGAAGCGGGAAACGTCGTCGTCATTGGTTATCCGCCTTCCGTTGACATAGGAAACTGCCGCCGCGCCGATCCCCACATATTCATCGCCTTGCCAATAACTAAGATTATGCCGGCAGGCAAAACCTTTTATGGCAAAATTGGAAATCTCGTATTGCCGGAACCCTTTTCGCGGTAAATATTGCATCGTATATTCATACATCGCCGCGGCCATATCATCTTCAGGCGGATCAACGGCAGTTTTTTTGAAAGTTTCCCATAACCGCGTGCCGCGTTCGTAGCTAAGCGCGTAAGCGGAGACATGCGTGACCGGCAAAGAACAAGCTTGCGCTAAGTCCTTTTTCCATTCCCGCAGGCATTCACCCGGCGCGCCGAAAATAAGATCGATCGAGATATTTTTAAAACCGCTTTGCCGCGCGAGCCGGACCGCCGCCCGTGCCTGCGCGCTGTCATGGCACCTTCCCAATTTCTTTAGTTTGGCGTCGTCAAACGACTGGACGCCGATACTGATTCGATTAACACCGTTATCCCTGAAAAGCGCGAGCTTGTCGGCAGTTAGACTCTCCGGATTGGCCTCAACGCTGAATTCCCGGCACCCGCGAGAAAATAACCGCAAACCGCCGAAAATTTTCCGCAGGAGTTTCAGGCCTAAAACCGTCGGCGTTCCGCCGCCGACATAAATACTCGAAAACGAACCATTAAGGCTTTTAAACTGCCGGCAGAGAATATCCGCGTAACGCCCGGCCAGAGCAGGATCGTAAGGGATACTGCAAAAATCGCAGTAGAAGCATTTCTGACGGCAAAACGGAATATGTATATATAATGTTTTAGCCATAATATTTTAAATTGAACATTGGCCATTAATCAATGATCATTGGAAAAACCTGTAACCACTTACGGCCTTATTCATTTTAAATTGAGCATCGGCATCCGGCATTTATCGTTTAAAAATTTAAAATGGCCAATGGTAAATGCCAAATTTAAAATTGTTTTTTCTTCCATTTTCTTCTTCCATTGTAAAATGATCAATGTACAATGCTAAATTTAAAATTATTATCGTTGCGCCTTTTAATCTGCACCTTAATATGTTAAAATATTATATCCCAATGAACAAAACAGTCTATATTATTCAAGCGCCGCCGCATTGGCTCAAAAACCCGCCTCTTTCGCTTGTCTATCTCAAAACCTATCTGCGTGATCAGGGCGCCGATGTCAAAGTGGTCGACCTCAATATGGCGCTCTTCCAACTATTCCGGCTCACCCCGCGCGAATGGCTGGCCCTGGACGAAAAGAGGGAAAAAAGTATTTTCGCTAAAGCGCATCGGGAGTTTAAACCGTTTTTTGATTTTTTTTACCGCGAGATCGCGGCGGCGGAATACATCGGCTTCTCTCTTTTCCGGCGTAACGCTCATTTTTCCTTCGCCCTGGCCGGGGAAATCAAGAAACGTTTTCCCGATAAAACCATCATCTACGGCGGCCCGCAGGTAATTTCCCTGGAAAAAGAAAATAAACTCGATAGCCGCGGAAGATGGGTCATCGGCGAAGGCGAAATACCGTTAGAAAAAATCACCGCCGGCGACAAGCAGGATATTTACCGTTTCGCCGAAATCGAAAATCTCGATACCCTCCCCTTTCTTGACTTCAACCCGTTAAACCTCAAAGCCTACTTGCCGGCCATACCGCTTTTATCATCGCGGGGATGCCCCTACCGCTGCGGCTTTTGTTCGGAAAGGCTATTGGCAAAAAAATTCCGCTATCATTCGCCGGGTTATATGGCCGAACTGATAAAATCCCTGGCCCGCCGGCACACAATAAATAATTTTGTCTTTTGCGATTCGATGATAAATTTTCGCAATGACTGGCTGGCCGAACTTTGCGAGCGCCTCATCAACGAAGATATTAAAATCCACTGGGAAGCCCAGATGCGCGTCGACGATAATTTCACCCCCGCCCTGGCGGAGTTGATGCGCCGCAGCGGCTGCTTCAATTTATTCGTGGGGCTGGAAAGCGGGTGCGACAACACCCTGAAAAATATGAACAAAGGCTTTACCGCTGCCGCGGCGGCCGGATTTTTCCAAAAACTCAAAAAAGGAAACCTGAACTTTGAGATCAGCCTGATCACAGGCTATCCCGGCGAAAAGGAAAGCGACTTCGCCGAAACCCTGGAATTTCTGGCGAAGAATAAAGAAAATATCCCTAAAATCGCCCAGGTAAACCCCTTTGTGGATTATTTAGGCGAATATCCCGGGAAACACTTCCCCGGCCGGGATGGTAAAAAGCGGGTCAAAGCCGTCATGAAATTTATCGAACGCGAAAAAATGAAATACACAAAAAGTTTTATTAACAATCTTTTTTATTGAAATCATTGTTTTATCCGTGATCGTCAGTGGCTAAAAAACATAATGAGGCATTGCACTGTCAATCAGCGGCAAAATTCTCTGGAATCTTATGACTATAGAGTTAATCAATACGCAGAAGACCTTATCCCGCACCCAGATAAAACTTGCCGATTACGCGATTAATCCTTATAAAGGGTGTGAATTCGGCTGCGCCTACTGCTACGCCCAAAAGAATAAAAACCTGCGCCGGGAAGGCAGCGCCAACCTGGGCGTCAAAATAAACGCGCCGGAAACCCTGGAAAAAGAATTGCGCTACAAAAATCCCCGACGGGTGCTTCTGGGCTCGACCACGGAATGTTTCCCCCGCGTCGAGCCTCAATACCGGGTGACCGAAAAAATACTGGAAATCCTGAACCGCAATTCAATCCCCTATACCATACTTACTAAATCGGACGTTATCAACGGTTACCTTCATCTCATCCGGGAAAACCATCTTAATAAAATATACTTCACGTTTAATTTTGATTCCAATAAAATAATAAAAATATTCGAGAATAGCTCTCCGGATCTGGCGCGCCGCCAGGAAACGATTAAAAACATAATCGCCGGCGGAATAGACCTGCGCGTCCACGTCGGGCCATACATCCCCCGAATCTCCCACCTTGCCGGGATATTTTCGCTCATTCCCGCGAATGTCCAAGAGGTCGACGTCGAACTATACCACCACGAAATGGGTAATTTCCGGGAAATCCTGAAACGGGTAGAAGCTAACCTGCCGGCGGGAGACAAAGAAGAAATCAACCGGATATATAAAAACAAGCAAAACTACACCGCCTTCGCGCAGGCGTTGAAAGATGAACTTAAGGAATTAAAACAGGAATATCCTTTTAAGATATTCTATCTCGTCCCTGAATACGGCAAATTTTACACGCCGGAGATGGACTACGAATCCCCCCTACGGGATGACAATTTTGCCGACAAGAGATAAAATAAAGATAAAAAAGAAGACAAAACCGTTTTACCACCAAGGCACAAAGATTATAAATACGTAATTTCATTTTAAATTGTTCATTGACCATTTGCCATTTTAAATTTTTAAAAATGATAAATGTCCAATGCCCAATAATACTTTTAAAATAAATTAATCATTGGTTTTTGTGCCTTGGTGTCTTCTTAGCAAAACTTTTGGTTTTATTTTCTTAGTGTCTTGGTGGTAAAATCTTTATGGTTTTGTTACGGTATTTTATTTAAAAAAATATATCTTGAAATGAAACCTTATCCATTTTTTTCGATAATCATACCCACATATAACCGCGCCGGGTTTTTAAAGATCGCCGTAGATTCGGTATTGGCACAAACCTATACCGACTTTGAGATTATTATTGTCGATGACGGCTCCCGGGATGGTACCAAAAAAACCGCCGAAACCTATATCGATACCTCATCCGCTATACGTTATATATATCAAGAAAATAAAGGCCCGGCAGCAGCACGCAATGCCGGCCTGGCGGCTGCCCAAGGCGAATGGATTTGCTTCCTTGATTCCGACGACCGCTTCCGCATCAATAAACTGGCCGCAGCCAATGATTATATAAAAAAATATCCCGATTATAAAATTTTCCATACCGAAGAACTATGGTATCGCAACAGCGGATTACTGACGCAAAGAGCTTGCCACAAAAAACCGCACGGCTTTGTCTTCCCGCAAGCGGTAAAGCTATGCTGTATCAGCATTTCCACTGCCGCCGCGCATAAAACCGTCTTTAGCTCTGTGGGCAATTTTGACGAATCCCTGCCGGCCTGCGAAGATTACGACTTCTGGCTGAGAGCAAGCGCGCGATACCCGGTATACCTGATCCCGCAATTTTTAACGATAAAAGAAGGCGGCCATAGCGACCAGCGTTCGAAACACTACCCGGCCATGGATAAATTCCGCATTTACTCGTTGACAAAAATACTGGAAAGTAATACTTTAGACAACGAACAGCACGGCGCTGCTCTTAGAGAACTAAAACGTAAATGCGCGATCTATATGCAGGGCGCGCAAAAACGGGGCAAAATAAGTGAGGCTGAACGGTGTAAAGAATTAATAGATAAATTAACTAAATAATAAAAACCTAAAACTTACCACTAAGGCACCAAGAAAGATAAAAAAATATCACGGAAAATTAATGCGCAAATTAAATATATTTCCATCAAGTTTGAAAATTTACTTTTCATGCCTTAGTGTCTTTGTGCCTTAGTCCCCTTCGGGGAGGCTTTGCACTGGTAAATCTTTTGGTTTTACTATGGAAAACCCGATCAAAACCCTTATCGAAACGGAATTCGGTTTCCGGCTCAACCAGAACCAATGGCGGGATATCGAATGCCTACTGCTTGAGATTATGCGGCGCGACCGCTCCTCGCCGGAGGAAATCGTTAAATACCTGAAAGAAAAATCCCGGGCGCAAAAGCATTGCGGCCGGGAAAAATTCTTCTATCTGAAAAAAACCCTCATCGAAAAACGTTTTCCCCTTACCTCGGCAACCGCTAAAATCGGCGCGAAAGACCTATTCCTGCCCAAACAGCGCCCGGCATTAGCGGATAACTGGCAAACGCAGAAAATATTCAAACCCCTGAAAATATTTATTGAAAAATCGGTTAAAGACAGCGAGCTGGCCGCTGACTTTAAAAAACATTTCCCCGGTGTTGCGGTAGAAGAAATCGATCAATACGGCTCCTATCTGAAAAAAGAAAAATTTAATCTCGGATTGCTTAAAAAACCGCTGGCCTTTATCGTAAAAGAAGGCTGGGATTTTATTAAACCATGCCCCTGCACCAGCGGGCATTTAGGCTGCGGTTACTGGATACTGAACCTTGGTTTCGGCTGCCCGTTCGATTGCTCCTACTGTTTCTTGCAAATCTACACTAATTTTCCCGGAATAATCCTACCGGCTAATCTTGACGATTTCTTTACCCAATTCGACACGTTCCATAAAAAATTGCAGGCACCGATACGGCTGGGTACGGGAGAATTCTGCGATTCGCTCGCCCTCGACCACATCACCGGGTATTCCCGGAAACTTATCCCCTATTTCCGGGATAAAAACGTAATCTTTGAGTTAAAAACAAAAAGCAACAATATAAAAAACCTTCTGGAGATCAATCCTCCCGCCAATATCGTTATCTCCTGGTCGCTCAATCCCCAGCCGCTCATCACCGTTGAAGAGATTTCTGTAGCTGATTTAGCCCAACGCCTGGAAGCGGCAAAACAAATACAGGATAAAGGGTATAAAATCGGTTTTCATTTCGATCCGGTAATATTTTACCCGGGATGGCAGGACGCCTATAAAGAATTAATCCGCCTGCTCTACTCCCGGCTTAAACCGCCGTTCGCCTGGATCAGTATCGGGACCCTGCGCGGCACGCGGGAATTAAAAATCGCCTCACAATTGCGCTTTCCCCAAAGCGATATTTTTTACGGGGAACTGCTCCCCGGCGAAGATAAAAAATTACGTTATCCGCAATTTTTACGTAAGGAAATTTATAAAAATATGGTACAATGGATTAGGCGATACGACAAACAAACGCCGGTTTACCTGTGTATGGAAAACGCGGATAACTGGCGGGTAATCGGGGATGGATTCAGCGCGCCGGGCAAAATCGAACAATACTTGATTAAATGCTAAAAAAACTCTGGCAGCATAACAATATGTGGGATAGTTTTAAGGCAGCGTGCGAAGGGCTATGGATCGTCCTGCGCACCGAACGCAATGCCGGCATTATTGCCGTCATCGGCATCGGCGTATTGACCGCCGGGTTTATCCTGGAAGTTTCTAAAATCGAATTTATGTTCCTGCTCATCATGGTCACGTTTGTATTTTTATGCGAAGTATTTAACACCCTTGCGGAAAGCATCCTCGACATGATCCAGCCGGAAACCGACCCTCACGTCAAAATATTAAAAGACATCTCCTCCGCCGCGGTATTACTCGCCTCCTTAAGCTCATTAGCCATCGGAATAATCATCTTTTCTCCGAAAATCCTGGCGCTATTGAAACATTAACCGGAAACCTATTTTTAGCTGGAAAGTACATCCACTAACGGGCGGGGTATCGCGGATTTTTTTGCGGCCATAGCCAAAGCAGTGAGTTGTATTACTCCAGGCTCAATAAGCGTTTGCGCGGGTATCTGCCGCGGTCATAAAAACAATTTTTCGCTTATTATCTATTTCTTGCCTAAAACATTCTTGACCCGTTTGATCAATTCTTTATCCTCAAAAGGCTTGGTGATATAATCTACCGCTCCGCCCTCGATGATGGTATCGGTGATGGCTTCCTTATCCTGCACCGCAGTCAGCATAATGACCGGGGTAAACATCGTCCCATCTTCTTCTCTCAGTTTCCGGAGAACGGCTTTGCCGTCCATGCCGGGCATCCTTATATCCAGGATGATCAAGGATGGCTTTTCTTCTTTTGCCTTCTTGAGCGCCAATTCGCCGTTGTTAGCGGAGACAACTTCATAATTCTCGCGTTTGAGCAAAGTTTCCAGCGCCTTTAAGAATTTCAGCTCGTCATCGACGATTAAGATTTTTGTCTTAGTCATATTTTCTCCTTTCTTCGTAAATTATAGAGGCCATCTCTATAAGCAATTGGATTTAACACCGAAACAATTAATCCGTGTTCATCAGTGACAATCCGTGGCAAAAAATTGTCATGTTTTTTATTAATTCTCAATTATAAAATCCGATTAATCTGAGCAATCTGTGGACAATGTATTTTTTATCACCACAAAATAGCCACACCGCCCTCGGCTTTTAATTCCTTCCCGTCCCGGGAAAGGCGCAGGAAGGCTTTTGCTTGGTCGTCCCAGAAATCGCGGTTAAAGGCAACCGACGCGCCGATCGGCTTGCCGGTTTTAGCCCGCAATTCAAAGGTTATTTCGTCATTCGCGTCCAGGTTGGCGCTCGCGCCGAAAGTAACAGCTTTCACGCCGGCCGCGCCGTAATCGATATCAAAGGAGATGCTCCCTTTCTTTTCGATTTTCCAGGCCCCGTACAGGGACAGGACGTAAACTTTATCCAGCTTCGCCTGGATACCGATACCCAATTGATATTTAATCACGCCGTCTTTACCGACGAGGCTGGGGCTTTGCATCTGGGCTTTGAAGGAAAAGAGCGATGGGCCGGACAAATTTAAAATATATACCAGCCGGTCTTGGCCGGTGATATCCCAATACCCCTTAAAGATAAGGGTTCTTTCGCTTTTCGGTTTACGCTTAAGATAGGTCTTGGTATAGCGGTAAACCAGCTGATTGTTTTCGCCAGCCTGCCACTCCCCTTCAAAGGTAAGAATATCGTAGGCCGATTCGGATTTTTTTACCCGAAAACAGATACGGTTGGCCTCATCGGCCTGCCAGGCTCCGGCAAGCTGTAAAAGTTTTATTGTTTCCGTGCCGTCTTTACTCTTTGCCGCCACGGTTACGCTTAAAGCATTAGAGCTTGTATCGATTATTTCGCACTCAATGGTTATAGCATCCCCTTTGAAAAGGTTATGGTTTTTTATCCCGGATAATACCAGATTATGCGCGGCATCCAGCGACCAGGTTCCTTCGAAAGTGATTTTATCGGGGAGGCGGTATTTTTTCTTAAAAACCGGCGGCTCATCGACCGTGTAAACAAGCCGGTTGCGTTTATCAATCACAAATTTACCATCGACCGGTATTTCTGCCACAGGCCGGCCTTTCTGGGGGATTAAAATGGCGAGAAAGTTATTTTTAACTAGATATCGGTGTTTTTTCATTATCCCGTTTTGATTTCAATCTTACCTAATCTATATTGTAATTTTTTCCCGAATTTCCAAACTTTCTAAATCTTATCCGTGCTCAATCCGTGTTTATCCGTGGCAAAAAATTTTTAGGGAAAAATGCCCCTTTTTTTCAGCAACAGCATCTTATACACATTAGCCTTCCGGTTGGAAAAATCGGGCGGGGTTGGCTTGTCGCGGGTAATCTCAATCACGCCTTTCCCTTCCAATTCCAATAGCCCCAGGGAAATGGTCGTATCGCTGATCCCGTAGAGTTTTGCCATATCCTGCTGGCTGCGAAACCAGAAGGGGTATTTGGTAGAACGACCGGCTTCGTAGAGGCAGATGAGATACATATATTTCGCCCGCGTAGAAAGTTTAGCCGGATAGCCATATTCCCAATAGGCGTAAGGAACCAATATCGATTTATCCGGAGACGGATTGTCATTAAACGAAACAATACTTTTTTTATACTGGATAAGCCCGGAATGGCCCAGGCGTGCCAGGGAATGGCGGACCCGCTCATAAAAATACTGATGAACATCGCGATAGCGGCCTAAATTTTGCGGGGCGGCATAGCCCATTTCCTTAGCCAAGGCGTCATAATCGACCGCAAGCGTGTCAGCGGGGCTTTTGGGACGCGTTTTAAGCAGAAGCAGATAAAGGTCAAGCTGCTTATCCGCATCGTCATGGATAAGGCGGCGGCCGGTTTTCGGCGAGAGTAAAAAATCAGCGGGGACCGCCACCCCTTCGGCAGCGGGGATAAAGATGTCGGTTTTTTGTAAAGGAATAGCCGCGACGTATTTTTCAAACGCGGCGGCATCCGGCCGGGAATCCTCAAATGACGTAGCCTCATAGTTATCTTCGAACGCTGCCCGCGACCAGTTGGCGCTGCCCAGAAAAAGATAGCGGCCGTCGACGGCAACGCCCTTGGCGTGCAAAAGATTGGACGGCGTATCGAAATATACTTCAATACCGCCCTGTTTTAATTTCTGGTAAGCCGGGCGGTTTTCGGCAAGTTTCGAATCTTCCATGATAACCCTGACCTTTACCCCGCGCTTTATTGCCGCGGCTAAATCGTCGGTTAACTCGTTAACCGGCCCCTGGCCTTCCGGTTCAAGGATAATAAAATACATCGCGACGACAATTGAATTTTCGGCGCGGGAAAAATATTGGTGAAGGGTATCGGAATAGTCTTTGCCGAAAAGCACCCCGGCGAAAGAATTCAGAGGGCAGGCGATAAAAGCGAAAAGCAGGATAAGGGCGAAAAATATTCTTTTAATTTTCAACACCATGCGTTATTCTCCTTCGCCGAATACACCGCGGCTTACTAAAGATTATTCAGCTTCGGAGAAATGAAGCTGAATACCTCGCGCGCTCTTCTCCGCTTCTCCGAAGCTTCGAAGAAGCGCGGGAGAGGCGTGCCGCGCGGTAGGGGAGGGGTACATTTGCGCTTCATTCCGGTTTGATTTCTATCTTGCCTAACCCCTCCGGCAGGGGTTGAGTCTTTTCGTTGTTAACCGTATATTGCCACTCGTCATAATCAAACGAAACCACGTAGCAATGCGCTGCTTCTTTACCGTCAAATTTTACCACAAATCCGCCGTCGGACATAAAACCTCCTTAAATGAGCAGATGATTTATGAAAATTACTATTTTCATAAATCATAGGCCTTGATATCTTTCACACCAAGGCCGTCTGCGAATTTAATTCCGCAAAGCTCTTTAATGTAATTATCAAGCGTTCGGGATGAAATACATAAATACATAAAAAAATATTGTTATTCTTTTTTATCCATAATTTCATGTATCCAGCGAGCCAGGAGTAGACATCTGCGTTTATTTAAACGTGTCTGTCCCCTTTATTATCTCCCCTTTCTAATTACTCATTCCCTGTTGCAATTTTTTTATATTCCTCTGCACTTCCGGGTCATTCGTAAGATTCATAAACTTTTCGTTTTGCATCAATGCCTGGACATTACCGGATTTTAAAGCTTCCTGCGTATCGGGGTCATTAACTAATTCCTGGATCTGTGTATTATTGGCCATATCCTCGACAACAGCCATGCTTTCCGGATTGTTCATCAACTTCTCCTTGTAAAAATCAATTTGCGGCTGGGTGATATTGGCTGGTTGCGCATCTGGGTTGGGCTGAGTGAGGGGCGGCCGGGCGTTTACGGATTCGATTTTAGAAATCCTAGCCGCCTCAATTTTCATCTCCCCTAAACTGTCGGTGCTTATATCATACATCCCATCGGCAAAAGAGATTATTTCTCCGTTAATCACGCTGCCGTCGGTCAATTCTATCCTGCTTATCTGCCCGCAATAGGCATGCATGCTGGATAAGCTAAACGCCAGAAAAAAAATATAAAGAATAACTGTTTTTTTCATACCCGCTCCTTTTGTATACCCGGAACTTCATAGAAAAATACATGTTTCCCACCCGCATAGCCGAGGGCCGAAATAGGCGAGGCTGGCAAAGGCGAAGCGCAAGCGAAGTCCCGAGCGTTTCCGGAACTTCTAGATAAAAAGCACTAACCCCTTTTCCTTAAAAGGCGCTGCCCCCTTTATCCTCCCCTTTCTCCCCTTTCTCCTATCCCCCTTTCCGCGTTTAGCCCGATATCCAGACGCGAGGGGTTAATGCTTGCATTTATTACTAAAATAAAAACGTGTCTGTCCCCTTTAATTTCCTCCTTCATCCCTCATCCATCATTTTTCAATTTCTTCACAGTGGTTTTACTATAACCGCCCGGACCGGACGCACCGGACACTTGTTCTGGCAGATGCCGCAGCCGACGCAGAGCTCAGGGTCGATGTAGGGTTTATGCAAAACCATCCCGTTGACATTTTCTTCGTAAAGGCCAATCGCTTTCTGGGCGACCGGGCAGTGCTCCTGGCAGACGATACATTGCTGCTGGTGCGCCCAGGGAAGACATAGCGTCTGGTCGATCACCGCTAAGCCCAGACGGGCATCATGTTTTTCAATAAGGTTGACTTTTTTTATCGCGCCGGTCGGGCAGGTATTGCCACATAAAGTGCAGCTGTATTCGCAATAACCGATCTCCGGGACTAAGCGCGGGGTCCAGATACCCTCCGCGCCCGCCTCGAATACGCAGGGTTGTAAGCCGTTGGTGATGCAAACTTTCATGCAATTGCCGCAGCGCACGCAGCGGTCGACGAAATCAGCCTCCGGCAAAGCCGCGGGCGGCCGAATGACTTTAGAAGAAGCATTAGCCCGGATGTTTTTAAATTTGAATCCCTGCAGGAGTAAAAAAGACGATGAGAGTAAAAGAAGAAATTGCCGGCGGTCAACCCCGCCCTTTCCCGCTTCGCCGCCAGGATGGCCGATCCTAAAGAGAGTGGCTTTAGAAGGGCAACCGTATACACAATCCATACAGAGAATACACTCGGAAGCGTCATAGCTGAAATCGCTGTTGATCGCGCCCATCCGGCAATCAGCCCGGCATTTACCGCACTGTGAACAATCGGTAACATAGCGGCGCAGTAAAGAAAAACGTGCCGCAAGCGCGTAGAGCGCGCCCAGAGGGCACAACGCGCGGCACCAGAAACGGGAAAAAATAAACGTCAGGGACATGATTAACGCAAAAAACAAGAAAATAACCGGCGAATGAGCGAAATAATAGACGTTAATCCCTAAAATCGTCGATTTTAAACCGCGGTAAAAATCATAAACCGGCCCATAGAGGCGCAGGGTTTTAATCAGGGAAACAAAGATGGCGTCAATACCGGAGGTCACTGCCGGAATGAGGTTAAGCGAGACAAACCTCGCCGCCGCGACTACCGGGTCAAGAAACCAAGCGGCCTGGAAGCCGGCTAAAGCCAAAACGAAAAATGCGGCTAAAAGATAAAATTTAACCCAACGCAGTTTTTTGTGCTGCCGCTTGCCGCGGCTCTTGCGGCGCGGCAGACCCGCCATATCGACCATCGTGCCCATCGGACAAATCCAGCCGCAAAAAAATCTTCCTAAAATAATAGTTAAAACAAGCATAGAGAAAGAGAATAGCAGCCCGGGCAGAACGATTCTTTCGCTTAGCGAGGTAAAAATCATAATCAGGGGGTCAAAAAGAAAAAACAGCGAGGGGTGGAAAAATCCCTTGAGCGGGTAGGTCGTTGACCAGAGGATATAAATAAAGAGGCTTAGAAAGAAAGCCTGGGATAATCTTCGGGCGGCAATCAACTTTCGCATAACAAATCAAGGAAATTGGGGTATCAGGGCATTGGGATTAGGAAATTAGAATATTGGGATATTTATATATAAATACTGATCACCTAATTCCCCAATACCCAAATCCTGATATCCTGGTTCCCCTATATCCTGCATATTAAAAAATAGAAATCAAGCACACATTCTGGAATTAAACAACGATATTGGTGATGTTGGCACCGGCGATATCGGCGCTGCCCAGGTTGCGGCCGGCTGCTTCTTTGATGTAGGTTATCGCCATCGGGTCGTAACCCATAAATTGCGCGGCATAGGCATCCGCCAGGACGAAATCGGTGCCGACGATAACGGTATTGCGAGTTTCCACGTCAGCGAGATCGCCTCCGGTCGGGCCGTTACGCAGTAAAACCCGGTGGGCGTCGATTACGGTTAATTCCGGTTTGATGAAATCCGCCACATCGGCAAGCTTGACGCCAATATCGCCGTGCATCGAACCGCGGTTGCCGCCGCACACGCCCATCAGGTTCTTCATCGAAAGGGTCAACCCGGTAAGGCCATGGTGCTTGAGAATCGGCACGTTGATAAAGGTATCACATTCTACCGCGTCGCGCAAAATCGGCCAGCCCTGCATCGGGCTTTTATAAGTAAAACCGGCTTCCAGGGTATTCCATTTATCGGCAAAATAGACATAGGCGCCTTTTTCCTTAGCCGCCGCCTCGATGCCACTCGTCGCGTAGCAGCGCCGGGCGTCATTGCAGGGAAGATCAAAAACATTGACCCGTTTGGCGCCGGCTTTATAGCATAACTCGACGAGCGCCGCCACAACCATGGGGTTGGTGTTTCCCGCCTGCTCCGGCGTCCGGTCCCAGCCGATATTCGGCTTGACCACCACGGTATCGCCCTTTTTTACGAAACGGGACATACCGCCGATCGCCGCAACGGCTTTTATCGTCGATAGATAAGGATCGCTGCCCTTGGCGACGACTAAATCGTAGCTGCCTTTAATGCTTCGCTTCGGCCGGCCGGCGGAAGCGTAGGCCTTAGGAAGAAAAAATTTGAACAGGGCATTGGCGGCGATAAAAGACAGAACCGTTTTAAAAGAAAATTTCAAGAAGTCCTTGCGGCTTATCTTCTTGTTTTGTAAAAATGAAAAAATATTTGCTTTCATAAAAATACCCTGCATTTGGCTATTGCATAACGATTTTGTTTAGCCACTGATTGACACGGATAAACACGGATTTAGATAAAAAACAACATGGTTAGTTTTAAAGTTTTTTATTCCAAGAACTTAACAAATACATTATTTATCCGCGACAATCAGTGTTAATCCGTGGCTAGAATAATCCCTAAACATTTTTTCTATTTAGATATTCCTTACAAGCTTAAAGCATACCTACCGCCGGTTACTTCACTTCAATACCGCCGCGGCGAAGCGCTTTAATCATGCGTTCGATTGCCTGCGTCGTGCTGGCGCCCTCGGTAAGACGGTCAAGGCAAAGCGCGGCATAACCTTTGCGGTTTTTGATTTTAAAGGTTTTTATCCTGCTCCTAATTATCGTCATAATCCCCTCCCTCTAAATTAAGGAGATTAGGATATTAGGGAATTGGGATTTGGAAATCAGGGTATTGGGATATTACTTATCGTCTCTTCGAAATCTTTCCTGATCTCCCAACTCCTCAATCCCCAAATCCCGATATCCTGATCCCCTGATATCCTAAAAGAAAATTACTATACCTTATATTTGTTAAACCACGCCCGCTCAGCAAACGGTTTCTTAGGTTTACGCGGCACTTCTCGCGCCGGCACACCGAGCGGCACGATAACCCGGACAATTTTATTCGGCGGCACGCCCAACAAATCGCCGATAATCTGCGCGTGATTTTCCAAACGCAGCCAGCCGTCAATCCAAACGCCGGCATACCCTGACGCGGTAATCGCCAAGAGCATATTTTCTACCGCCGCGCTGCAATCTTCTACCTGAAAAGAATGGCCTTCATAGACAGCCGCGGGCTGACGGTCGATGATACAGGCGATTATCGCTCCGGCGGTTTGCATCGCCGGCATCCTATGCATCTTCCCTATCGTTTTAACCAAAGCGGGGTCATCGACAATTACAAAAGTTGTCGTCTGCTCGTTTTTTCCGGAAGGCGCCGCCAACCCCGCCTTTACTATTTTCTCCAAATCTTTACGCGGAACTTTTTTCTTTTTAAAACCTTCGCGGTAGCTGTAACGGCGGGCAATGGCATCAAAAAGGTTTTTGTCCTTCATATCAACCCAGCGCTTTCTTTACCATTCGTTTAAAAACATCGTCGTCCCACGGCTTCAAGACAAATCCATGCAAACCGACCGACTCAAGGTTTTTTTCTGTAAGTGAAGGATCGGGAGTGCCGGTTATCAGAATTTTCGCGGGGGTTTTGTTTAATTCAGCCAGCCTACGAAAAATGTCAAACCCGTTGATCCTACCCATATGGAAATCGGAAATAACCAGGTCAAAATCATGGCTTTCTAAAAATAATATCGCCTGGCCGGAATCGCTGAAAGTAACTATTTCGTAAGGTTCGCCCTCAAGAATACGGCGGATAACTTTTAAGATAGTCGGCTCATCATCAACCGCTAATATTTTATATATTTTTTCCTGCTCCATGAAGTCAACGCCTCCCAGTTGGACAAATCAGTTTCCCTAAAAACTAAAATACTTAACCACAAGGACACCATAACAACAAAACCAAAAACTTCACCACCAAGGCACCAAGACACTAAAAAAGATTTAAAGATTATATCTTTTCTTTGTCCCCTTTATGTCTTGGTGATAAAACTTTATGGTTTTTAATCGTGCCTTCGTGGTAAGGCTTTTGGTTTTATTTTCTTAATGCCCTACTTAATCTGCCGGGTTTCCGGCAAAATCGACTCGGTTACTTTAGGCAACTCCCCAAAAACATTTTGGTAAATCTCATTATATTTATCCTTACCGCCGATAAGGGCGCAGGTAAGCGGCATGATTTTTTTCGCGGCGCTGCTCATCGCGCGGGAAATGTTTTGTATATCCCATTGGGCGTGGCTGTCTTCCCGCAGGCGCGAAATATGGCAAAGTTCCCGGGCGCTGACGCGCATCAGGACACGGCGCCGGTGAGCGTTGGTTAAAATATAGGGCGCCGCCAGAGGAACAGTTTTATTGATTGTATTATAAACTTCGGCGGATTCATCCGCGATTGCTTTAAAATATTTAGCCATACCGATTTCTTTTATCGACCGGGGTATCGTTAAGCCCAGCCGCGGGTCATAATCCTGAATGGTAATGGTCGACATACGGTGGCGTTTCAACTGGCCAAAACAGGCGGCCGATAAAACAATATCGAAGGTAACGCCCGCGTATTCGAATTCCCGCAGCAGCGAATCGTAAAACTGCATATTGCGCCACGCGGTTTTAAAAATAAGCTCTTTATCTTTCCGGGGCATTTTGCGGACAATCTTCAGACAACGTTTAAATGGCGCGGCCGATGAGGTGTGCAATATCGCGGCGGCAATAATCAAATCGGCGTCCCGGGTATAATCGACTATTTCAACTTCTCCGGCGCCCTTACGGCCGGTTTTCGTCCCCGTCAGGCCCGCCTTGCTCGCCTCGCGGCGAAGCCGAGGGCTAAGCAGGCGAGGCAGGCCCGCAGCAAGTTCCCGTAACTGCGGATAAGTCTTCCGGTCGCGGTCGTTGGCCTGGTGGAAAATAACAATCGAAGGAGCTACCTCGAAGGTTTCCTTATAAATAAGACGGCCCAAATCTTTAATTTCCAGCAGCGGCGAAGAAGCAAAACGCCGAAGCATCAGTTCCAAATTACGGGCGTTAATCGTAAGGCCGGCCTGGGACTGGGTCGCCAAAGCGGTGATATACCGGGCGTCTTCCTTAGCCCATCCTTCGAGTAAATTATGTTTTTTCTGGTCTTCGGCGAGACGGGGGTTATTTTTAAAAACATAAGTTTTTAACTTTCCCAGGAGCTCGAAATAAGCGTCGTTCTGCCGCTTAACCATACCGATAAATTTCTTTTCCAAGCCCGTCCCGACCAATTCCTTGGGGACGACAAAATCCTTATCCAGGGTAATATACCGCTGGGATTTTTCTGTGTACGAACAAAGCCGGAATTTCTCCAGCTCTTCCATAGCCAAACGCGAAGCGCCCAGGATATCGAGATTGAAAACGCTGTGTTCCGCCACCGAATGATGGCCCATTTTAAAGATAATCGTCTGGTTCGATTTACGCGAACGTTCGACTTCCAACCGTGCTTCCTGCCGTATTTCATTAATCGGTTTGGGGTCTCGGCTGATCCGCGCGTAAGCCGCGGAAATTACTTCCGGGGTGACATCATCACGCCGGCCGGTTTTTGCCTGCAGCTCTTCCAATACTTGCGTGTCTACATTATAACCCGCTAAATAAACTTTCATCTTTGCTCCCTTAAAAAAGTAATGCCAAAAACTAGATGTAACAACAAACCCATAAAGATTTTACCACCAAGACACAAAGTACACAAAGAAAAAAATACATGATTTAATTTTAAATTGTTCATGGCCATTTGCCATTTTAAATTTTTAAAAAATGATAAATGTCCAATGCCCAATGATACTTTTAAAATGAATTAATCATTGGTTTTTTGTGCCTTGGTGGTAAAGTTTTTGGTTTTATATTTTAGTGTCTTGGTGGTGAAAATGGCTTTGCCTTTATTGATTGCGATGCGGCGACGTTAAATTTTGACGATTTAAAATATACCGGCGGAACATCGCCGCGACGACCGGCGGCGGGACAGAATCAATCAACAGAGATATCCTCTTCTTGGTAAGCGACTTGATTATTGTTGCGGCTTCCACCTTGCTCAATCCCGGCTTAAATCCATCATTCCCCCGGGATTTAGCGAAATAAGGCTGGACGGCCGCGTAATCTTTATTAAATTTTTTGTCATCCATTTTCTGGATTCGATAGATGCTGTCCTGTTTTATTTTTTCCAGTCCGGTAAATACTAAATATGTTTTGGCCGCAGCCCTCAACACCGAAACGATCAGGCTGTTCTCCATTGCCCCCAATATCCCGGCAGAGACATTGGAGACGATGAACAATGAAATTAAAAAAACGATGCTGATTCTTAAAAGTCGTAACGCGGGAAAATTAGAAAACATACGTATTCTCAATAAAAACCTTTGTCCACAGATTGCTCAGATTTTTATAGATTTGTGGAAAATACAAAAACTGATATTTTGATTTAATTTTTGCTTTAATATAATATGTAATTCGCTGTTACGCGGATTATCCAGATTTGTCCATGCCAGAATTTTCTTTTCAATCTGCGCCAATCTGAGAAATCTGTGGACTATATATTTTTTAAGGCAACGGGGCACCGGATAGGTTAATACTTCTCTTTAATGACCGTGCCGGGGTAATAATGCTCCAGGATATCTTTATAGCCGAATCCCTCCCGCGCCATCCCCACTGCCCCATCCTGGCATAAACCCGCGCCATGGCCGAACCCCGCCCCCCAGATTATAACCATCGCGGGCTTCCCGTAAGAATATTTAATTTCGATTTTAAACAAACTACTACGTAATTTATCGAAATAATTCCGGATGCTCAGGCCGCCGTCGAGAGCGATTTTTTCCTTACCGACTGCCACATCGACACGCTCATAGCGAAAGCATTCGCCCTGGGCGCCAGGTTTAATCTTTTTTACATCCGCCAAGGGGTATCCGAAAACAAGAAAAAAATCTTCGCGGTCGTAAATCCTCTGCCAACGAAAATTGCTCCCGCTCGACTCTCCCGCGCAGAAAGCCGGAAAGCGGCGTCTGACCCATTCCTCTTCTTCATAAGGAGACAGGGACACCGGCGTGTTATCCTCAGAATCGAACTTATTCTTTGGATAAGCTTGCTTACCAAAAAAAGACGAGCGCGGGCATCCGCCGCAATTAGCGTGGTAGAATACTTCAAGCGGCGCGCCGTTGTATTCGGCAACCTCCCCCCTGGTCTCGTCAACAGCAAGGCTCGCTCGTTTATTCTCCGATAAAAACCCTAAATAAGCCTGGCAATGCGGCTCCGCGCAAAAATCAAAACCTTCCCTGCGGTGACGGCCTGAATTTTTAAAAACAAAAGTACGAGCGGCCACCGCCTGGGCCTTAAGCGCCTCTTCGGGAGAGCCGGGGTTAATCTCCGACGGTAAAACGCCGTAGAGATAATCCTCAACCGTAAGCTCATTAATCAACGTTATGCCGCTCTTATCCCGGACAACCCGCATCCCGCCCCGATAGGCCCGGTCGGCCTGCGCCTGCCAGAAATTATTTTTACCAAACATCAAGTCCAGGATATATAACGGGTAAGCCGTCGGTTTGATTTCCACCGGCCCGTAAAACCGCGCGTATTCTTTTTTGGTTTTGTAATCGGCGATTGTTATTTCACTGCCGTTAAGAGAAACCAGGTAAAATTTATCCGGCGCTACCGGGAAAGAACTCTTGCCGCCCAAGACCACGGTAGCGGCTCCCGAACTAAAGACAAAATCATCCAATCCAGCGGCGATGCCGACCGTAACATAAGGTATGCCTTTCCCCGGCGCATAGGGAAGCAGTTTAATGCCACCCCGCCGCGCTTCTTTCTCTTCCCTTTCCTTTAAGAAAAAACCTTTCCCCAGAAGGCTCCGGGCCGCCTCAAAGGCTTTCATGATCGGTATATTGCGCGGATAAAAATTAGCCGCTTTCGACAAATAGCTGTACGCTTGTCCGTAATTCTTTTCTTTTAAAAATAAATCGCCCAGATAATAATTGACAACACGAATGCTGGAATCATAAGCGTTAAGGCGGATGAAATAATTTTTCGCTTCGGCGTAAGCGCCTTGATGATAATAAATTTTACCAAGCCGGTAAAGGGCGATACTGTTTTTTTCCAGGGCCAGGGAACGGGAGTAATTTTTTATTGCCGGGACGGTTTTGCCTAAATCCTCGAGGGCTAAACCGAGATACACAAAATCAAGCCAGTCTTTTTGCCGAATCCGGCTAAAAATCCGTAACGCTTTCCGGGGGTAACCGCCGAGGAAATAAATACGGGCAAGGTACTTTTTTACCCGCTCATCCCCGGTTTTAGCGCTCAATAAAACTTCAATGGCTCGCGAGTAATTCCCCGCCTCTTTATACGAAGCGGCCCGGTCGAGGCATTCACGGCTATCGGCGTATCCCGACGCAGAAAAAACCAGTAAAAAAATAGAAAATACAAAAAATCCACGCATGTTTTTACCCCGTTAGAGAAAGTTCCCCCCGTTAGAAGTACGCTCTAACGGGACAAGCCGACAGAGCCGATGGTATATATCCAGAAGCGGACAACGGTTTATACCGCCGTTGCGCAATACTATTAGAGAACAAAGTTCTCTAACGGGGTTTACTTTAGCATTAACTAGAAAATTTGCAACGACGAAAAATAAACCACGAAACAACCAAAACAGCAAACCAAAAACTTTACCACGAAGGCACTAAGTTCACAAAGAAATTCAGTATATACCTTTAGGTAATTCTAAAAATCCCCCTACATGTTCTGAATATTTTACATCTGAAATTATCAATCTAGTTTTTCTTCGTGCCTTGGTGCCTTCATGGTAAAGCTTTTGGTTTTATTTTTAGGGAAGTGCTTGTTTTTACTTTCCAATCACGGGGATGGCGAATTTTTTAGCCAGGGAAAGAAAACGCTCTTTTTCCAGAATAATAACCTTTCCTTTTTCCAGAACCAGAGCGCCGGCTTTGATTTTTTTGAGGAGTTTTAGCGTGGATAATCCTACCACGGGGACATCGAACCGTAAATCCTGAGTGCGTTTGCAGAATTTTAAAATCACGCAGCCGGCGCCGCCGAGAGAGTAAGCGCGTTTTATTGCCCGGTCGGTACCTTCGAACGATTCGAGAGAAACCACCGCCCCCTGCTTAACGGCGATAGTCTGTCCGACATCAAGCTCCACGTAACGGCCGGCGATAGCTACGCCGAAATCAATATCCCGCGCCAAATCGACGGATAAAAACAGGCCGTCCATGACGCCTTCACCGGCCAGTTGATCTTTTAAATAAAGCGTAGAATCCAGAAATATTACTCCCTGATTTTGCAGATAACCGATGAGGGCGGTAAAAATCGTGTGGGGCCGGAAATCCGATATGCCGGCGGCAAGCGCGCGAAAGTCATCATCCCAAAGCTTCTTGCGAAAAATACGCACGGGGCTGACCTGGCCGGCCATAACCCATTCCAGGATACCATCTTTCTTTATCGCCGCGGTCAATTCACCCAACCGGCCGGGATTCACCCAATAAACTTTATCGGCATATCGCGATATCGACACGCTGGTCTCACCCCGAAAAGCTACCGCCGCGATAAAAGAATTTTTATTTTTTTCTTTAATGCTTTTGATAAGAAGCAGAGGAAGAAGGCGGTTGCCGGCGATAACGCCGAGACGCAGATTATTAATCTTGGGAGGATTGTTGTTGTTATCCATTAATTAAGGGAATTGGGGTATCAGGGAATCGGGATCTGGAAATTGGGATATCGGGTATTTGGTTATAGGTCATAACCTCGTCGGCCTTTTCCCTAACCTCCCAATTTCCTAATCCCCAAATCCTGATATCCTAATCCCCTGCTATCCTATAAATTACCGGCCGATTCCACGTTTCGACGAAGAAATAAAATCAAGAAGAATGTCAACTTCTTTTACAGCGGGATATTCGTTTTTGATAATCTCTTTAGCTTTATCAAAAGTATGATTTTCAAAAAAAAGCGTCTTAAAAACCTTTTTCAACGCTTGAATCGTCGCGGCGGAAAACCCAGCCCGTTTTAAACCGACACTATTAAGGCCGCAGACAATCGCGGGATGGCCGTCGCACATCGAATAGGGCGGCGCGTCCTGAACAACCTTGGAGCAACCGCCGACAATCGAATAATCACCCAGCCGGCAAAATTGATGCACGGCAGTCAACCCGCCAATCACTACTTTATTGCCTACTTCGACACTACCGGCTAACGTCGCGTTATTAGCAAAAATATTATTATCGCCGACCAGGCAATCGTGGGCGATATGCGAATAGGCCATAAAAAGGTTGCCCCGGCCGACGATAGTTTTAGAATCGGGCCGGGTGCCGCGGTTCATCGTAACAAATTCGCGGATGATGTTATTGTCGCCGATTACCAAGAAACTGCGGCTGCCGTCGAACTTTAAATCCTGTGATATATTGCCGACCATCGCGTAAGGGAAAATATGGCAATTTTTTCCTACTTCAGTATATTCTAAAACATGGGCAAACGAATCAATGAAAGTCCCGTCGCCGATCCGGACGTTATCGCCGATTACCGCGTAGGGGCCGATTGTAACATTTTTGCCGATAACAGCTTTGCGGCTTACCATCGCCCGGCGGTCGATTTTTTTTGCCTGTTTTTTGCTTTTTTGACTCTGCTTTTTCATTTTTTTATCTGCCTATAAATTCTGAAAAATGGTTAAGATAAATTCATAATAAAACCCAAAACTTCACCACCAAGGCACTAAGAAACGATTCAAAACCGTAAAGCTTTATCACTAAGATGGTATGTTAATGTGTCAATCTTCTCCTAAGGGGATATAATTATATCCAAAGGGAGGTGTCACATGATACATACCTACAGGCCCAGTGATTACGATATTTTTATCGGTATCGATACCGATAAA